>CAZDEY010000031.1:0-2013 GCA_964504565.1 uncultured Roseivirgaceae bacterium | reverse complement strand
CGGCGTACTTCTGCATGCGCGAGTCCAAGGTGGTATAAATCTTCAGACCGTCTTCATAGAGGTTCTTGTTATTTTCTTGAGCCCATTGCTTAAGAAATCCTCTGATGACCGAGCGGAAATAGGTAGCCAAACCTTGGTTTTGATTCTGTATTTTAAAAATTTAGACCAAGAGAAAGTTTACTTATCGAGTCAGCCTTCGATTTGGGTATGAACCCATACTTTTGCATTTGGCCTAATACTGTATTTCTTCTAGCAATTGCCCGCTCAGGATAATACACCGGATTCAGCCGACTGCTATTCTGCGGCAGACCGGCTAGTAAAGCAGCTTCTGAGATAGTAAGTACCGAAGGGGCCTTATTAAAGTAAGTCTTGCTGGCTCCTCTAATTCCAAAGGTATTGTTGCCAAACTCAATGGTATTGAAGTACATAGCCAGAATTTCCTTTTTGGTATAGTACCTTTCTAACCTCACGGCTAAAATCCATTCCTTAGTTTTTTCAAATAGTAAATCTACCTTAGGGTGTATGCCGAACAGTTTTCCTTCGTAAGTAGTATCGGTGCGGAGGTTAAACAAGTTTTTGGCTAATTGTTGCGAAAGGGTACTTCCGCCCCCTTTATTTTGCCCTAACAAAACAGATTTTACCACTACCCTAAGTAAACTTTCTCCATCAATACCAGCATGCTCCATATACCGAATATCTTCTACGGCAATTAGGGCATTAACCAAATTAGGCGAAAGTTCATCGAAGGTTGCATTAACCCTATCTTGAAAGTAATAGCGGCCTAACAGCTCGCCATCGGCGCTATATAATTGGCTACTCAAATCGCTTTCGGGGTTTTCCAGCATTTGGTAGCCAGGCATTTCCCCAAACAGGCCAAAGGTATTTTTACTAACTGCCAGAACGTAAAGTGGTAAACCTACTATGATAAGAAGAAAGCATACCCATAAAGCTACGATTATAGATTTTGGTCGCAATAACTGCTTCACTTTTAAGAGGGTAAGATTAAGAAGCCTGAAATACTATTTACGGTTTAATTTAGCCTAATATTGTTATTTCTGATATTTGTAGCCAAAAACTAACCAATAAAAAAGCAGCCACCGTAAGTAGCTGCCTCTATAAAGAAACTCAATAAAAACTAAAACTCAATATCATCTGCGTCCATAAGTACCGGCACATCGTTAGGGCGGTTGGCCGAGGAGTCTACCTCATTGGTATTTCTAAGGTAGTTCTCATAATTGTACTTACGGCAGTCCAGCTCAATACTGGATAGCTCTTTAGGGCGCTCAAAGGTAGTTTCGTCAATTTCCAATTCAGGATCGTTGTATACCTTTAGCATAAAGTTTTGCCAAATGGGCATAGCCGTACGCGCACCCTGGCCGCTGTACCAATTCCGGAACCTAATGCTACGGTTGTCGCCGCCTACCCAGGCGCCGGCCACCAGTTCCGGGGTTATACCCATAAACCAACCGTCCGAGCCGTTTTGGGTAGTACCGGTTTTTGCCCCAATTTCAATATTATGCCGTAGTTCCGGGCTTAGCCCTAAAGCGGTGCCGCCGCGTTCCTGGGTAGCACCCTGTAGCATATAAATCATGGCGTAGGCGGTTTCTTCGTTCAGGGCTTCGGTGGTTTTAGGCTGGGGCTGGTAAAGAATATTGCCATTCTTATCTTCACAAAGGTGCTGTAGGCGCCTACCATTTCGTACACCTTTACGTCGCTAATGCCTAAAGCCAGGGCCAGCACCGGATCCAGTGGGCTTTCCACACCCATGCGGCGGGCCAGGCTTATAATGTTCTCCGGCTTCATGCGGTACATCATGTTGGCCGTAACCGAATTTATGGACTGGGCCATAGCCTCGCGTAGTGTAAGGGCTTCGCCGGTAAATTTGCCATCGGAATTATTTGGCGACCAAGTTGGCGGATCGCCGCCGGTGGGGTAGCTCTGCGGTACATCGTATACCTGAAAGCAGGGGCTGTAGCCGTTTTCAATAGCGGTGGCGTAGACAAAAGGCTTAAA
>CAZDEY010000030.1:0-3193 GCA_964504565.1 uncultured Roseivirgaceae bacterium | reverse complement strand
GTATGAAGTTCGGCGTAGCGACGCCATAGGTCCTCGTTTTTCTTGCCGGTGAATCCTTTTTTTAGCCAATTCCAGAGCCAGCCTTTAGTAACCGTATCCACTACATACTTGCTGTCCGATACAATTAAAATCTCCAGGTTAGGGCGTTTAAGCGCTTCCAAAGCCCGTATAACCGCCAGAAGTTCCATGCGGTTGTTAGTAGTTTTTCTAAAGCCTTCGCTAAGTTCCTTCCGGTGCTTACCGGCCAGCAACACTGCCCCGTAGCCGCCCGGGCCCGGGTTACCGCTACTAGCACCATCAGTATAAATTAGTACCCGCATATTAGCCAAATATTTCCCAACTAATTAAGCTGTTCCGAATTAGTTTAATGGCTATAGCCAGCAAAATTATACCGAATACCTTACGAAGAATGTTGAAGCCGGCCTGGCCCAGCTTGCGCTCCAGCCAACCGCTGGATTTCAGCACTATATAGACGAACACCAAATTTAGAACTATGCCAACTAAAATGTTGGGAACGCTATATTCAGCGCGAAGCGAAACCAGGGTAGTCATAGTGCCGGCTCCGGCAATCAGCGGAAAAGCCAGTGGTACAATACTGCTGGCTGGGTTGCCGTCGGGCTCAGATTTGAAAAATTCGATTCCCAAAACCATTTCCATGCCAATAAAAAATATGATTATAGCCCCGGCAATAGCGAATGATTGAACATCCAGACCCAACAGTTTAAGGATAGATTCTCCTAGGAACAGGAAAATTATCATAATCAGCCCGGCCACCAGCGTAGCTTTTTCGGACTCTACTTTGCCGGCTTTTTTACGCAGATCGATAATTATAGGCACCGATCCTAAAATATCGATAACGGCGAATAAGATTAAGCTTACGGAAACAATTTCTTTTAAGATAAGCATGAGGGCAAAATTACGGTTTATAATTAGTCGGGCAATTGCCAGGCGGCATTTTTTACGCCGGTTTCCAGTGGGTTAAAAATTCTCTGAGTTGCAGTTTTACCATGGCAGGCATAGCCGGGAAGTTAGCTATACGGAAAGAGGAATTTTTAAGCTCACCGTAACCGTTCCCGAGTAAAACCCCGGCCTTGGTAGCGTCAGCTTTAAGTTTACTAAGGTAGGGCTCGTACAGCCGGGCGGCAATAACCGTCGTTGCCCGCAGGTGTTTGTTCTGAACTATTGGTTCAGTATGGCCTATTCTTTCCAGTAGATCGTAGAATTTTAGAGCTTCATTCGCTAGCTCGGACTGAACGATAGTTATTTCCTTACTTTGCTTTAGGCTTCTAAGTAATAGGTAAATTCCTAAGACATTAGGGGTATGCGTAGTTTGCCACTTCTGGCCATTT
Source organism: uncultured Roseivirgaceae bacterium (assembly GCA_964504565.1). GTDB lineage: Bacteria > Bacteroidota > Bacteroidia > Cytophagales > Cyclobacteriaceae > Cesiribacter. Next base: position 1,844 of record CAZDEY010000030.1, on the reverse strand, counting down.
TCGGCAAGAAAGTTCAGGCTATTATAATATTTGGTTTCGGTTGATTGATCCAGCACCTTATCCGAACAAATTAATACTCCCAAACCGGCGGGCAAACCCAGACATTTTTGAGCCGAGGCAAACCAGATATCCGCTTCCGACCAGGGCAATTCTACCCCGCCCATACTGCTGGTGGAATCAACTGCTATAAAAGCCTCCGGAAAGTTCTGTCTAATTTTGGCTAACGTATAATCAGGAATTTGGCCTCCGGTGGAAGTTTCGGTATGGGTTAGGGCAATTACCTTAGGGGCCAAATTTACATCCGATTGCTCAAGTCTAATTTCGTCATGTATTCCAAACTCAATTTTAAGGGTATTTTGCGTAAGCCGGTGGGTATAAACTTGCCATTTATCGGCAAATGCCCCTTGGCTTAGGTGTAGGCTAACACCGTTCTCAATAACCGATTGAGCTATAATTTCCCAGCATTCGGTAGCGCTAGAGGTAAAAAACAAGTGGTAATTTCGAGGCAATTTATGCACGCGGCGAAATTCAGCATCAACCGCTTGGTACAACTCCCGAAAGGCCGGGCTGCGATGGTTCTGCCCTAGTATTCCAGTTTTATAAGCATCCTCTACCCAGCGCGGTACATCGGCCCAAACCTGGCTGGGGCCGGGGTAGAAGCTATACATGGTAGTGCTCGGCTAAGTAGCGCAAGGCCAGCTCGTAACCTGCCAGGCCAAATCCTACAATTACCCCCGCAGCATTAGGGCTTATATAGCTGTGGTGTCTTACTGCTTCGCGCCGATGCACATTAGAAATATGTACCTCTACCACTGGTTTAGGTATAGCCGCAATAGCATCGGCTATGGCCAGGCTGGTATGGGTAAAGGCTCCGGCGTTTAAAATTAGCCCGTCGGCCTCGTAGCCCCACATTTGAATAAGGTCAATTATTGCCCCCTCGTGATTGCTTTGTTCGTATATAAGTTGAGTTTTAGGGTAAAGTTGCCTTAGGCCTTTTAAATACTCTTCAAAGCTGGTACTTCCGTAGATTTCGGGTTGGCGCTTGCCCAGTAAATTCAGGTTGGGTCCATTTATAATAGCAATTTTCATAAGCAGTAGCCAAAAGGGGGGTGGTGCGTTAGGCGGAAATATACGCAAGCTCGGGATTTATTATGTAATTTTAGGGCATATGAATGACTGGCAAGCCCACTTAGATGCCTTCCGCAACTACCTGAAACTGGAACGCTCCCTATCGGAAAATACCGTACAAGCCTATAGTAACGATGTGCGAAAGCTAAGCGAATATTTTCAGGGCACCCCGCTGCTAACTATTACCACTAACCAGCTTCAGGCTTTTTTAAGCTGGCTTAACCAGACTGGGATCAGTCCGGCCACGCAAGCCCGGGTGTTAAGTTCGGTTAAATCATTTTATTCTTATCTGGTAAGCGAGAATGTGATTCAGGATGACCCGGCGGCTATATTGGAAGCCCCAAAACTAGGCCGCAAATTACCCGATACCCTTAGCTACCAAGAGATTGAAAGCCTTTTGGTCGCAATTGATATGAGTAGTCCGGAAGGTCAGCGCAACCGGGCCATGCTGGAGGTGCTATACAGTAGCGGCCTGCGCGTAACCGAACTTATTGACCTGACCCTGGCCAATATCTACTTTGATTTAGGGTTTTTAAGAATTATAGGAAAAGGTAGCAAGGAACGACTAGTCCCTATAGGTCGCGATGCGCTAAAGCATCTGAAATTATATATAGAGGAAGTCAGGGTTCATTTAGCTATAAAAAAAGGCCAGGAAAAGTTCGTATTTCTGAATAGGCGGGGCAGTCAGCTCAGCCGGGTTACGGTATTTACAGTTA
>CAZDEY010000029.1:0-12337 GCA_964504565.1 uncultured Roseivirgaceae bacterium | reverse complement strand
AACCAAAGTAAACAACTTAAACTGATGAAAAATTAACAGCAACCAGGATGTGGTATAGGCATTTGAAGTGCTTTTTTAGGCGCTCTGCTTCTTATGAAAGAAATGAGCCTAAATTAAACAGAAATAATAAAAGCTAATGCGCTTTTTTACAGTCTTAAGCGCATTAGCTAATAACCAATTGTAAAAGTTACCGGAGTGTATAAACTTGTCAGGATATTATTACCCTTGCTACTATCAGCATCTAGCCTAATAGCTAATGCGCAGGACTTAGGATCTATAGGAAAATCCGATCCGGTTCAGGTTACGGGAGGGTTGTCGGTAAATCAGATTGCTTATGCAGCCAGCGGGTTGCAAAGCCGGCGCGATCCGTATACCATGTACCTATCGGGAAATCTGAATTTTAACCTGTGGGGCTGGAGTGTTCCGTTGTCAGTTAGTTATTCTAATCAGGAATTTGCCTACCAACAGCCATTTAATCAATATGGCCTACATCCTACCTATAAATGGGTAAGCGGGCACTTAGGTTGGGCTAGCATGAATTTCTCCCCTTATACCTTAAGCGGACACTTATTTAGAGGTGCCGGGGTAGAATTAAGCCCGGAAGGCGGCTTTCACTTTAGTGCTATGTGGGGACGGCTACAAGATGCTGTGTCGCCGGTGCAAGATACCTTAGCCTTGGCGGCAGGGTTGCAGTCAACTTATGAACGTAATGGATGGGGATTTAAAACTGGCTACCGAAAAGATTCCGACGAAATTTCATTTAGCCTTTTTAAAGCGCAGGATCAGGTAGAAAGTTTACCAGCTTGGGTAGGCGATAGCCTGGAAATTCTGCCGGAAGAAAACCTGGTGATGAGTTTAAGCGGACAGAAGCAACTTTTTAAGCGGGTAAGTTTTGCTGGGGAAATTGCAGCATCCGCCCTGAGTCGCGACCGCCGCTTAACAGAATCTGACGCCCGCGGAATTTTTGTAGGGACTCCTTTCTTATTTAAACCAACCGATGCTACCGAGTACTACCAGGCTTATAAAGGTAGCCTAAGTTACAGCGGAAGCTTTTACACAGTAGGCGTGGCTTACGAGCGGATTGATCCGGGTTACCAAACCCTGGGTGCGTACTTCTTTAACAATGATATAGAAAGCATTAGCCTTAACACCACCACGGCTTTATTTCAGGGAAAAGTAAACTTAGGGCTGAACCTGGGTACACAGCGAGATGACCTGGACGATACCAAACTAAGCAATATGCGCCGTTTGGCTACCGCTATAAGTGTAAACTGGATAGCCAGTGAACGCTTAAACATCAATGCGGGCTACAATACCTTCCAGACCATAACCAACATTAGGCCTCAACTAGATCAGCTAACGCAGGTTACCCCTTACGATAATCTGGACACATTAAATTTTACCCAAATAAGCCGCAGTGCCAATATTAATACCAGCTATCAACTGAGTACCAGTAAAGCCTACCGCCAGGCATTGAATTTAAATTTAAGCATGCAAACCGCTGCCGATGAGCAGGGTAACGAAACGGCTTTTGCCGCTACTCGCTTCTACAATAGTAATGGTAGCTACAGCTTGGCCCTGAATCCAATTCAGGCCAGTTTAACTGCCGGCATAAACTACAGCCTTAATACCATTGATACCCTCCGATCCTCAACCCTTGGCCCGACCGTTAGCCTGAGCAAGGCCCTGTTCAATAAGCAACTAAAAACCAGTGTAGCCCTGAGCCATAACCAAGTGCGGCAGCAAGGAGAATTGCAGAACCGCCTCTGGACTATGCGCCTCAGCGGAAATTACAGCATCCAGAAAAAACATAGCCTCAATTTAAGCTTAGTTGGTTTGAATCGAGGAAATACCCAAGTTTCCGAAAGTAGTACCGCTCCGGCTAGCTTCACCGAGTTTACCGCTACACTGGGCTATAGCTATCGTTTCGGAACCAAGAGAAACCAACCCAATTAAGATTTGCCAGCCGTGAACGCCCTACGCCATATATATCAGATAATTGCCGGCCTGATTCTGTTAATTGGGTTGGTAGGTAAAGCGCAGGCTCAAACCTACCCGGTGCAGAGTAGCGTGAGCCTAACCCCGCCTTACTCAACCTTCTTAACCGATTATACCCGCCCCGAAGCCGAACGCCTGGCGGCTACCTTCTTACTACGAGATATTGCCCGCCCGGAACTGGCTGTAAAGCTACGCCTGCGTTTAGAAGGCCCAGGGGTGATTATTCAGACCAAGCCTACCTTTCAGCCGGCCCCTATTTATTTGCAGGGCGGTGTTCCCCTGCGCCTGAGCGGGGCCGAAATGGCCGAATATTTTCAGCCCGAAAACCTAAGCTTTCAGGGTATTAATGCGGCGGAATTTGTACGTAGGGGCCAGGCTTTGCCGCAGGGCATGTACCGATTTAAAATTGAAGTACTAGAGTATAACCGGGGCGTAAAAATATCCAATACCGGGGAGGCTATTGGTTGGCTCTTACTGAACGACCCACCACTGGTTAACCTGCCGGCGAGATCGGAAATAGTTCGCTACCAGCAGCCTCAGCAAGTGGTATTACAGTGGACACCTCGTCACCTGGGCTCTCCCAACGGGGCTTTTACCACCGAGTATGAAGTAACGCTAACCGAGGTGTGGCCGGAAGGGCGTAACCCGCAGGAAGCCATGCGGACGGTACAACCCCTATACCAGGCCACCACTACGGCCACCCAATTGGTCTACGGCCCGGCCGAGCCATTTTTGGAAGCCGGCCGGGTATACGCCTGGCGGGTGCAGGCCCGCGCCCAGGCCGGTGGCGTTATCCTGCCCGGCTTATTTAAGAACGAAGGCTTTAGCGAAACCTACCACTTCCAGTACGGCGAGGCTTGTACTGCCGTGAACAATGTAACGGCCGAAGCGCTGGCCGGAGCGCGCATTAAAATTAAGTGGGATGCGGCAGCCAACCATAACGAATTTACCGTCCGCTACCGCCCGTATAATGAGGAGGAAGAGGGCGAATGGTACGAGAAAACCAATATTCTGCCGGAAGTTACCTTAAGTGACCTGACTATAGCCACCCGCTACGAGTTTATGGTGAGCGGCAACTGCGGGCAGCAAAGCGGGGGCTTTACCGCCGCCGATACCCTAAGCACCCGCCAAGAAGAAGAAATTGCCTATATGTGCGGCCTGCCGGTAGGCGAGGTAGACCTGAGCAACCAGCAGTTGCTGGAAAGCCTGCAGGTAGGCGATGTAGTGGATGCCGGCGACTTTAGGGTATACCTGACCGAGGTAAGCGGTACCAGCAGCTTTAGCGGCACGGGCGTAGTGGAAGTACCTTTCCTGAACAAAGCCAAGGTAGGCGTTAGCTTCAGTAACATTAAAGTTAACAACGAATACCGCCTGGTAACCGGTAAAATGAACCTGACCGGCGGCAAGCTCCAAGTTATCCCCGAGGGCGTGCTGGATGCCGTGGACCAGTTGGATGAAACGCTGGATAATGTAGATAATGTACTGGCTCAGGGAGCAGAAGCCCTGGATATGCTGGACAATATTATTACCCAGTACGGCGATTTGGTGAACGACTTAATGGACAATGGCCCGCTCACTGATGCAGAGGAAGAAGAATACGTAAACTTTAGCGTTGCCGAGTACCAGCAGGCGGCGGTGGCCTACGCTGCCCAGGCGGCCACTAATATGGCGGCAGCCGGCACCGAAGAACAGCGCGCCGATGCCGCCCGCGATGCGGCCAAAGCGGTAACGCTGGTCAACCGGGCCAAAAAGCTCAAGCAAATCCACAATAACTCCGACACCGTAAAGGTGATTGGTGTAGAGTTTATTGCTGCCCAAAACGGAGGTTTTGATGAGCGGTTTGACCCGGCCCACCGCTTGCACTATAACATACTGGTAACGCCGGACAACCAAGCCCACGCAGTGCCTTGGATAAGCTCGGAAGTTGGAAAAACTACTACGGCCGTAGCCAGACTGGTAGAAAATAGCGGCCTGAATGCCGACAACATTATTTTCCACTACGGGGAAAGTCAGCTCAGTGCCGGCCGCAACGGCAACCAGTGGGAGGTAAGCCTGCCGGCCGTAGAAGACAAGAAAGAAATAGACGTGCTGGCCATCGATAACAGTACCGGCGATATAGTAGGCCGCCTAAGCGTAGTAGGCTACCAGCTCCTACCGCGCACAGTGAATTTAGTGGCCGTAAACGGCGCATCCCTAAGTATTACCAAGGATGAAGTTCAACGCTACCTCAACGAGGTGTATGGAAGCGCTGCGGCCACTTGGACGGTCAATACGGCGGAAAGCCTGACGGTGGAAGGCTTTAGCGGAACCCTGCAAGATGATGAGCAGGCCCTGCTTTCTACTTACAGCGAAGGCATGCGCGACATTATTAAAGTTTTTCAGGCCAGCCGCGACTACAGCAAAGAAGAGTTTTACCTGTTTTTAGTGCCGAACTCCCAGCAGGGCCGGGCCGGCTATATGCCACGCAAGCACCGCTACGGCTTTATATTTACCCAGAGTGGGGGCAATAAAAATATAACCATAGCCCACGAGTTAGGTCACGGCGCCTTCCGCCTGCAACATACTAAGGAAGAGTACCCCACCCTGCCGGCCATCACCGGCAACCTGATGGACTCCATCTACAGCGGCGGCCACCTGGCCAAGCACCAGTGGGACCAAATCCATAACCCGCCAATTGTGATTGGACTGGTGGAGGATATGGATGAGGGCGGTTTGCCAGGAATACATGAAATTCCTGAGGATTTTAGAAATGCAGATGGAACTATGACATTTATTAGTCCTGCAGGAAAGCTTGTTGTATTACCTAAAGAAGCTAGAAGAGTTGCTTTTTATTTAGGATTTTCTAGTCTGGAAACTTCATACCCAGTTATAGGAACTTTACATAGCTTCATAATAGGAGAAAAAACCTATGCCCCAAAATTATCTAGCGAAGGAATATTTGATGGATACCTATCTGGGGAAGAGAAATATCAAATACCTCAACTAGTTGATACTCTTAAAAATAGTATCTTATCAAATGTTGTTATGGTTATGCCTAATACGGAAGGTATAAGTCTATTGAGGTTTAGTGTGGGTAATGTGCCTCTTGAAGATTGGTCTAATGGAGAATTTGTATCCGAGCGAGACTTTCCATTAGCATTATATGCTGAAGATAAATTATTGATATCCAAACAATATACTTTGGACAATCAAACCGAGGCTAGATATGGTGATACAAGAAGTATAACTGATATAAGTACTACATCTTTAATTGAACCGGCACTAAATACTCCGGCAATACTTTCAGCGTACAAAGCTGCAATTTTAAGGGCTGTTTATTCAGGGTATATTGAATTCTTTGATAATAACTACATAGGCGGTCAATTGCCGGAGGCTGTAGAGCTTAGAAATCTAAAAGATTCCGATTACACAGAATACTCTCACCGCTATGTAGAAATCTTTAGAGATTACATTTCTAAATACAATGTGAACACTGATGAGGGATACGATTTTTGGGTGGATCATTTAAAAATGCTCACCTACGAAGAATATCAAGGTCTAAGTTTAGATACAAGGGTTGCTTATCTTAAGCAAATGTCAGCTAAAACGCTTTATGGAGATGCTGAAGCTAGAGTTCGTAACTTAATTGTTACCACACCTGAAAACCAACAAAAGGAATTACTTAATAAGCTTGTAACTATTAAAGACAGTAAGGGAAATCACATGCTTTTGCATACGCTGACTACGGATATTACTGGCGTGGATGGAAACGAATTTAATACAATAGTCAATACACTTGTTGGATGGGTTTTTAACCATTACCCAGTGCCGAGCGACAATATTTTAAAAGCTGCCATTGAAGGTAATATTGCTTTGGAGAAAAATAAAAAGCTAATACCTTATAAAGAGGGATTCTGGACTGGATATGCTCTAACCGAATATTTTACAGATGATGGTAAAGTTGTATTGAAGTCAAGAAAACAATTCTCAAGTGGATTAATAGAACTTAATGTTGATCCTTATCAATATATTATATTAGATATAAAAGAGGAAATAGAATTAGGGGATAGAAAGGTTAAGGGTGAACTTAAGGTGCCAGCATTATTTGCCTACATGCTTTTTAACAACGAAAACACAAAAAAATTAATAAAAGCGGGTAAGATAACATTTGATGTTGCAATGTTATTTGTTGGCGTTGGTGAAATTAACGCAGCTTTACAGTTAGGCAGTAAAATCAGATTGTATAAAGCACTAATTGACATAGGAGTTGCAGTTACAGACTTTGGTATATCCAATGTACTGGAAGATGATCTGCAAAAATCGCCAGCTGGTAAGGAAATATTAAATGTATGGAGTGAAATTACTCTTTACTACGGCTTAGTTACAATAACCGATGCTGTACTTCAAAGCGCCCTTAATAAATTGAGTTATAGAGTGAATAAGGCAGTAGTTGAAGGCAATATTCTTGATGAGAATGGAAATGTTATCAAAAACTTAACAGTACAAGATAAAAATCAGCTTAGAGCATTAGTAACTAATTTAGAACAAACAACTGGATTACGGGCTGGTGAAGCTATTTCTGCGGAAATACTAGTGCAAAAATATAATCTTCCTGGTAATACCGTATCTAAAATTAATGATTGGAATATTGATTATTTATATGAATTAGATGCAGCCCTTAGCAACTCAGCACTAAAAGATGTAATGGCTCAAGATCTAGAATTATTTGAAGTTTGGAAAATCATGAAAGACTCAAATATGGATTTCAGACTTTTGAACAATCCTAATGTTTTACAGCGAGCCAAAAGCATTAATTGTAATTAGATAATCCGATGAGAGCATATATCAAATTTCTATTTGTATTTATAGTAATTAACCTGATTGGCGTGGTGGGTATGGCCCAATGCCAATGGGAAAGGTTTAAGGCTGCAACAAATCCTGAGACAGAAGCTGGACGAGCTTTATCAGACGCTATAGATAAAGATGCTGAACTCATTGATTTTTGGGAAATACTAGACAACGATGGCATCCGCGATATCGAAAATCAAATAGCGAGGATAGGAGGTAATGCTGATCCTGATATTGTCAAAAAGTATATCACTGATATTAAAAATGATTTAAACTTAGCTAGAGAAGTATCAGATAATCTTGAGCTAGTACAAGCATGGAAGATTATCAAGAACAACGGTGATAATAATCTTGCAAATTTAGCTACAGACCTTGACGAACTGAATCTTGTTTCTAAGAATTTAAATGAAATAGCATCAGTTGGGGGATACAAAACTTGGAAATCACTAGAGTTTGATAATAAGGTAAATAAACTTACTGCATCATCATCTATAAATATTTCATGGAAGAATATAGATGATAAAAATCTTATATGGGCATCACCAAATAACAATAAGCTTTCAACCGCAAAGTCTTTTGCTGATGAAACTAACACAAATTTATATGATGCTATTTTAGATGATGGTTCCTATGTAAAAATTGATATTAATGATGGTAGAATACTTCTCGGTAATACTGAGGGAGCCTATCAAGCATTTGCAATTCTCAATGATGCGGATTTAGGTAATTTTAAGAGCAGTGTTTTAGATGTTTCGGATAATGTTTTTAATACCCAAATAATAAATCTAATTAACGATAGCTCTAGAAAGCTGAAGTTACTTTCAGGAGCTATTTCTAGACCTCTCACCATAGCCGGCGAATCAATAAGTTTATCAGCTAATAAGGTAAATACTTTACTAGGTAGGTATAGGCCAGATATCAGTAATTTATTTGAGGAATTAGGATCATTTAAGAATGTAGGATTAGGAGAAACATTAGGTGGAATTAATATACTCAACAAACCAGACCATTATTACGATGCCTCAAGTTGGTGGGATGCGTATAATAAACCATGGTTAAATAATGCTATTGATAGAGGTGATGATATTTATTTAGCGACTATACCAAAAAGCTCAGATGATATTCTTGATGCTACAGGTAATCTGAAAGGAGCTTACGCCCAAGAGTTAAATCATTTGGCTTCCAGAAATTATAAGCCTAAAAATATCACTGAAAAGGATTGGATAGATATAAGGAGATGGTTAGGCTTTAAACATCCAGACTGGGTAGAAGTTATTGATATTCGAACAAAGTTGCTTGCTCGTAAACCCCATGTATTGGAAATTGAAAATATAACGACAAAAGCTAATGGACAAAAAGGATTTACAGGTTGCCATAGTAAAATAGCATTAGATGGTTTTGCGGTAAAGAATTCTGGTGCCATAATCGAATATATGAACAAAAATCTTGATGCGGCTTCAGGTGTTTACGAAGCTCAACCTGTAATAAAGATGCCAAATGGTGAAGAATATATAAAGTTAAATAATAATGGTAAATCTACTTTCTTCCCTGATAGTTGGGATGAAACCAAAATATTGGATGAAGTTGAGTATTCTATAATTAACAACCAAGGTCAATTTCCTAATGGGGCACCTAATGAATACTATGGTTATTCAAAAAATGGAAAAGTGAAAATTCACTTTTATTTAAACCCTAATGGAAATATTAACTCCTTCTTTCCGAGTCTCGCACCCTTATGATTAATTATAAGTTTGAACTAAATAGTTTTGGTCGGCCGCATTTTGGTGTGGAAGAAAAATATTATCAGTTATGGGAACTTGCTTCATGCGAACTTTCTTATTTAAAGATTATCGTTGATCAGTTATCTGAATTATTGGAAGGGAGGATATCAAATTATAATTTTGGTTTTGAGGTATACAATATTGACTGTACCAAAGATGAATGTAAAGTCCTCAATACATTCGAAGGCTGGAAGGTTGAGCATATGCTTTCGACAAAAGAGATTTACTTGTTAATAAATGACTGGATAAATTTTTTGAACAAAATAAACGAAAATTATAATAACCAAAGTAGTTGATAAAGGATGATAGACATTGATTAATCTTGACTAAAAATAATCCTTAAAATCTCCATCCGATGCTATATTGATATTATTATCTATAGAATGGATCAGTTCGGAAAGTTGATACTTATCACTGATCTGTTCGCCCATAATATTTACAGGAGATATTTTAATGCATTCAAGAATTCCCTTCACTTTTCCAACTCCTGTTGCACTTCCAGTAGGTATTTGTAGAGAGTCAATGATTTCCTGTAATTCCATTTTTGATATTTTTAAATTCGTTTGAAGTTTCTCAAGCATAAAATGTTTTTGTTGTTCTTGTATTAAGTTCATAATTATTGATTTTTAGCATTTATATTATGAGCCATTGCGAAGAATGTTTTTATTAAGATTATTTTTTTACAAAATGTGTGAGTGGCTATATACGCTTTAAAATTTACAACGTAAATGTGTTCGTATGAAACAAAATTACCATTTAAAAATCTAAAATTGGCTTTTTTTCGAGGTAGTGCTACAAAAGTAAAGGTGTTTGATATTCAAGGTTTGAATGGTAAAGGAAGTATCGGATGGCTAGCTTGTGCATAAGTAAGCTTTTAGAAAACGAGCGGGTTCTGCGTACCAGTCGGCTCACACGGCTTCTAATTCGTCCGTTGAACGCTTCAATAGCTTGGGTATAGCTTTTATCAGCAAAGTGCTGGTTTTCTGGGACGAGTAGCGTAGGCTTTGTAGCCGTCAGTGTCAAAATCTATATGTTGGCGCAGGTATCGAGGTATTTGCCGCCAGAGTTTGTTCAGAGTGGTTAAGTTACGCTTGCCTATCTAAACTGCAACTACTTGTCTGGTCTTGGTAAGCCAAAAATACCCATTGTTGGTTTCCCTTACTGCCAACGAAGCTATACATCTCATCAAGTTGGATACTAGCCAGGTTCCAACGCAGCTTTTCTTAATCTAAAGCCTGGCCAGTGCCTAAATCCCGGGGAACCTGCTGGTAGCATTGCCGGGCAAAGCCTAGAAGCAAGTAAGGCTTACTTGAAATACTCTGGATATACCACGCAAACTCAGGCGCTCCCTTAGGCAGCGTGCTATGGCCTGGCGTTTCTCCTCTGGAATATAATGGGTAGAGCCAGTTACAAACTGCTTGCAGCATATCTTACAATAATAGCGTTGGTTGCCATAATGGGTACAACCATATTTTATTACCTTACTCCTTCACCATTACATCTACAGTGCGTGATCTATAGTGCGTTTAATAAATCTTTAGAGTCCATATTAAAGTAACCCAATACTTAAGCCCTGGGCGTAGTTAAGAGCCTTGGCTTTTTTTCATTCTCCTCGTAGTTGCAGGTTTCTTGAGGTTTAAATAAACCAATGGTTGGATCGAACCTGTTTTTTGTAAAGTATAAACCGTAGGGAGTTCCCCCTAAAAATCAGTTAAAGGTTTTACCCTACTTGGTCTATATTAACAAAATTAGTCGCGGTAGTTGATTAGTCCTTAATCTTTTATTTCCTACCCTGAATTAATTATCCAACTAAGTGTTTAGGCTAAATACGGTAGCAGGATTTCTGTAATACGTTACAAATAACGATCCATGACAGATTAGCTCTAAAATTGTTCGGAAATAGTAATAGCCATTTCGCTTTTTTGTACTGATAACTAATGGGTTTTTTATTCTTAGCTAATTGTAAATAACTGCTGTGTATACTATAAGATTGCTCTATTCTTTTTCCAATCTAACGTGCTTTCTAGCCTTAACAGCTGCGCAAGGAAAATCGGTTTTATTTGGTTTTGCTATGCGCTGCTCTCAGGAAGTTTCTTTCAGGGTGCATTTTCAATCGGTGTTTGAGGATGGGATAGTGTTATCCAAATCTATAGCTAGATTGACGCATTAGAGAATGGTTTAAATAAAATTTAGCTTTTTGATGATACCGAAATATTTAGTGGAAATAAAACATGGGAGCTTTAGAGGACAACTTAGTACCAGCATTGGTAGGATTTGGTCTGAATTTCTAAATTCACTTTGTCAGCGAAGGAATAAATCATTTTACCTCATTACTTTTTTGCTATCCTCATTTTGTTTATTAATATCATTTAATTTAGAAGCACAGAGCTGGACTATTAATCGCCTGGTAAGTGAGTTTGAGAGGCCATTGTGTCCTAATACCATTGATGAATTTGGAGTAACTGCAGATTATGGAAATAATTGTAATGTAATTTCAGTCAGATGGATAATTAGTGGTGGGGAAATAATGCAGTCTTATGGAGAAAGCGTTGTCGTTCAGTGGAATGAACAATCGAATATTAAAAGTTTGCAAGCCTTAATTACAACTGGTGCAGGGGGGGAGTTTGGATGTAACGGTACCTTTGCTTCAAACAAATGGGTAGGTAGATTATTACATGACACCCCTCCAGAGTCAATAAAAGGCTTAATTCTTTTGGGTGCCAATGATCAGGTATGTGCTCCAGATACATATCCTATACTTTTCAATTATGGTCAGAATAATAATTACGATAGTGATTCTGTTGTTGAGGTAGTAGAAGTCTATTACAACGGACGTTACAGTAATACCTTATTTTCTCCGGGAAATATTACAATACCTTCTCACAAATCTGACGGCACAAGGATATTAAATGTACAACTTAAAGCTCGTTCTAGATATCGCTATTGCGATCAATGGTATTCCAATAGTATTGCTCAGAGTATAGTCTATTCAGTGTACTCACGCCCAACACCTACAGTATTTCCAATTAATCCCCTATGTACCGGTGGTAGCGGGGGAGTTCGTGTGTCGGGAATAGAGGGGAGGTATATCATGGCACTTTCTCCATTGGGGGAGAACGATGATCCTACCAATACCCATAATTACGAGTACACCTTTCAGGCGGGAGAAACTGTAGTTTTTGATAGCACCTCAGAAGATATTCGGGGCAATACTCCTAATTTCTATGCTGGCCGGTATGAACTGGCTATGCGCCAAGATGGGGCTGATACAAGCCTGTGTCAATACAAAACTATTTTCACTATAACCAATCCGACCGTACTCTTATTCAATTTATCGACAATTACCGATGTGAGTTGCTCCGGGGGCAATGATGGGAGTATTGAGATAAGTTTTCCCAATCAGAATAATAGTGGATATTCTTATACCCTATACAATGGCCAAGGTGAAGTTGAGCAAGTGTTAAGCAGTGCCATCTGGCCAGAGTCCGCTTCCTTTACCAATGTAAGGGCAGGTACTTACCGCATAACTTCTACTGATAGCAATGGATGTGAAAATCCTGCTTTCGAAGATATTGTCCTTACCGAGCCTTTGCCCATAGAGTTTACGGTAACCACCCAAGAGTTAAGGTGCTACGGTGAGGCTACTGGCGAGATCAAGGTTGAGTTGGTCGAGGGCGGCACCGGAACCAATTACCAGTACAGCCTGGATGGAAGCAGTTGGCAGGCGGGTT
>CAZDEY010000028.1:0-22309 GCA_964504565.1 uncultured Roseivirgaceae bacterium | reverse complement strand
TTTACCTGCAATAGGGTACGTAAACGCTGGATTCCCTTCACCGGCAGACGACTTTTTAAGCGATCGAATTGACCTAAACCGGGAGCTGATTACTAACCCTACCAGCACGTTCTTTGCTAGGGTATCAGGCGTAAGCATGACCGGCGATATGGAGGAAGGCGATTTACTGGTAGTAGATAAATCACTGACCCCTAAAAACGGCGATATAGCCCTTTGCTTTCTGGATGGAGGTTTTACCGTTAAGCGAATCAAGAAGGAAGCCAGCAAAGTATACTTGCTTCCCACCAACGCAAAGTTTCCAGTCGTTGAAATGCAAGATGGGCAGGAGCTGATTGTATGGGGCGTAGTTACTTATGTGATTAAGAAAGCTAAAGAGCTATGATTGCTCTGGTAGATTGTAATAACTTCTACGCTTCTTGTGAGCGGGTATTCAATCCTAGCCTGGAAGGGGTGCCGGTGGTGGTCTTATCCAACAATGACGGCTGCGCTATTGCCAGATCGCAAGAAGCGAAAAGTTTAGGCGTGAAAATGGGCGAACCGGCTTTTAAACTTCGTGAACTCATAGACCGGCATAACATGAAGGTGTTTAGCTCTAATTACACCCTATATGGCGACATGAGCGCACGGGTAATGGATACGCTCCGCACTTTCACCCCTAACGTTGAGGTATACAGCATCGATGAGGCTTTTCTGGACTTTGGTAACTTTCAACACGTAGCACCTGACCTACTGGCTTGGGGTGATAAGCTAAGGGCCACGGTACGGCGCAATGTAGGTATACCTGTAGGCGTTGGCATTGGGCCCACCAAGGTACTTGCCAAGATTGCCAACCACGTAGCCAAGAAGTACCCTGAGCACAAACAGCGGGGCGTATTCCTAATAGATGAAGCTAACCGGGAGGATATACTCAGGAGCTTTGAGATACACGAAGTTTGGGGAGTTGGCCGGCAACACGCCCGCCGGCTTTGGTCCAAAGGGATAGAGACCGCCTATCAGTTTACCCAACTGCCGCATGAATGGGTAAAGAAAGAAATGGCCGTGGTGGGCTTGCGCCTGCAGAAGGAGCTACTAGGTAAGCCCTGCCTAAGCCTGGAGCTAGTCAGCGAGGCTAAAAAGAACATCTGCACCAGCCGGAGCTTTCCTGGCACTGAAAAAGAATTTAACACGCTATTAGAGGCAGTAAGCACCCATGCCAGCCGGTGCGCGTATAAGCTCCGCAAAGAGGGTTCGGTATGCGCCCAGGTCAATACCTTTATCCAAACCAATAAGTACGGCCAGGGGCGGCAATACAGTGCCAGCCAGTGCGTAATTTTGGAGGTTCCTAGTGCTGATACCTTCCACATAGTAAACGCGGCCATACGGGGGCTTAAAATGATTTACCGGCCTGGCTACGACTATAAGAAATGCGGGGTAATTGTGAGCGATATACGCCCTGCTAACCAGGTGCAACAGGGGTTATTTCAGGCTGACCAGGCCAACCCAAAGTTAATGGGGATACTGGATAAGCTAAACAGCCGCTACGGGCGGGAAAAGGTGCGTATTGGATCGGCTGGTTATGGCCGGAGCTGGAAGATGAAGCGTGAAATGCTTTCCCCTTGTTATACCACTAACCTAGCTGATATCATTCGTATTAAAGTATAAGCGCGGAAGGGAGTGCAAGATGTGTTTTGTGGACCAAAAAACTCTTAGCCTGCCTTGGTAACCCGTCAGGATTATAGGTCGCAACTCCCAAAGTTTGGCAAGAAATTATATCTTGTTAGCATGAACCGACTGCTAGCTTTCCTTTCTCTAATTTTCCTCTCCAGTATCGCAGTATGCCAGGCTCCGGAGAACTATTATCAAGGCACAGAAACCCTGTCAGGCGAAGAGCTGAAAGCAGCCCTTTACAATATCATCAAAGGACACACCGAATACCCTTATACAGCCAGCTCAACTGATACCTGGGACATAATCAAAGAAACTGATGTAGACAGCACGGATGCTACGCTCGTTATAGGAATCTATTCTGATTTCCGGATGGATGCTCAGGCTGAGTATAACTCCGGTCAGGGATGGACAAGGGAACACGTTTGGGCTAAGAGCCGGGGCGATTTTGGAACGGATAAAGGTGCTGGTACGGACTTACACCACTTACGAGCTGAGGATAATAGTACGAATACAGCTAGAAACAACCGTAACTTTAGTACCGGCTCAATTCAATATGTAGACCAATCCGGCCAATATAATGGAGCTACGGGTTCTTATACTTCTACTACTGAGTGGGTTTGGGAGCCTCGCGATGAAGTAAAGGGAGATGTAGCCCGAATGATGTTTTATATGGCAACCAGGTACGAAGGGGAAAACGGTGAGCCTGACTTGGAGCTAACCGACGAGCTGCTTTCCAATACCGATAACCGCCCGAAGCATTGCTGCCTGACAAGACTGCTAGCATGGCACAAAGCGGATCCCGTAGACAACTTTGAACGTAGGAGAAACAATATAATTTATAGCTATCAAAACAACCGCAATCCCTTTATAGATCACCCTGAATTTATAGGCTTTATCTGGGGCGGTGAAGAGCCAGAACCTACCGGTATATTCGATTTGCCACAAACCGTTCTAGTGAAGCTTTATCCTAACCCATTGTCAGCCGGTCAAAGGCTAAGAGTAGAAAACATTCAGCCCGGGGAATACCAAATTATAATCTTAGACTTAAAGGGTCAGGGGCAACAAGTAGCTACTAATAGCCAGCATTTAGAAAAGCATCTTAATAACCAAATTCAAGATTTATCATCCGGTGTATATGCCATAACTGTTGTATCCGATCAGGCTTACCAGGTAATTAAATTAGCTATTACAAATGAATAGTGAGTTAATAGCATTTGGACTAGGTGTTGTAGCTACCGTTATAGGAAGGTTGGTAGACGTAAGGCTTGCTTTGAGCCATGAAAAGCGGCGGCGATACAGCAAAATACTATTCAATCTGATGGATGTGCATTGGTTTTTATCTCAGTATAAAACATTAGAGAAGCAAAACAGCGAATTATATGATCTTTTGCTAGAGAAGGCCATTGAACGGGGAAAAGTCAATAGAGCAGATATATTAAATGAAACCGAAACTATAAAAGGAGTTAAAAAGGCGGCAAGTACTGCCTTGTACCTCTTGCTAATCAAATCCAATAGATTAGAGTCTGCTAGAGAAAGAATGTCCGGAACTATAGAACAGCTAGCCGAAATAGATGCTTACATAGCATACAAACTTCACGAGTTGTTACATCAAATTATCAGGGTTTCAAGCTCTGGAGAATACTTAGATGAGTATATTAAAAACCTTCCTGAATACGTGAAGCACGGTAATGTTGAGAAATTTGCCGATGGGTTTCAGGGAATTGAGAAGGAAGTTCTATCAGAGTTCATACAGGATGTAGAGAGGATGATCTTCCGAATAAATAGAAAAATTCAATTTCCTCTATCTAGAAAGTATTTGCTCAGTACTAAGCAGCTTAAAAAAGAAATTAACTCAAACAACTCTTATGAATTTGATCCGGACAAAGTTCAAAAGATTTTCGAGTTAATTTTCGGAATGCAAAGATAGATGTATGCTTGCTATAGAATAAAATTCAATATCAATGAACAATGCCGACTTGATAAGAAGAGTGTTTAAGTCTACAAGTGTAGAATCCAAGGTGCTTGGAATGCTTTACAAGCAGAAGGATAGATTTAGCTCAAGAGATGGGTTACCATTCAAGTATAAAGAGAATGTTTGTAATGATTTGAGCAAAGATTTTAATCAAAAAGCTATCGGCAGGGCTATCGAGGAATTAGATCATTATGGACTAATAATTACTGCTCAGTGGGGTACAGGAAAGGACTGTTTAATGATTAGTAAGACAGGGGTTTCAGCCCACAATAAAGAGTATTTTGATAATTCACCTAACCAAGTAGCGAACAGGCTATACAACTTAACCGGCGTAGTTTTTGGTATTATAGCCATGGTAATGTCAGCAATAGGGTTAGGCTTAAAGTTCGTTCCTATATCCAATGAAAAACCGACAGAACTTAATCAAGTGAATGAGTCTTTAGATGATGAGATAGAAAATAACTACGAGATACTTCGGATACTTTCCAAAAATGTGTCAAAAGAGGATAGTATAATAATTGATAACCTGCTACGAAATAAAATCAAGAAGCCTAAGGACAATTAAATCTAGGGTCAATCATTTTGGTTTATAGCAGGAGAGAAACACTATCCTAACAAGATTTTTCTACGGTCAATTGCAGGCGCGAAGAGTTTCTAGGAATCCTTACACACACATTCAAGATTTTTCCGAAGTCATAACACGTGTGCGTAGTTGAGAAGTTTTTCTTACGAATAAAAAGAATGAATCAAGGTTTTATGGAGGTCAATACGCATGCGATACAAAAATTTTATCCCAGTGAAATTGCGCGTGCGAGGAATTGAGTTTTCTTCCCTTATAAAAAGGCTTAAATAGAGATAGTGCAGGTTTTGCCTCTTAGCAATGATTCCACATCGACCAGGGGTACAGGCTCAAGCGAATGCACCCTAGTTTGCTGATTGTAGTATTCAGTAAAACTGACTAAATACCAGGTGTCGGTGTAGTTGCTTAAGACCATATTTAACCGTAATGGCTCGACTTGGTGAACAGCGCAAAGGTTACCTCCTATTTTTGCTATCAATCCCCTATCTAGGTTCAATACCTCAAAGCTTTCCGGATGCAGAACAGCAATCTTGCTTTTCAGGTGAAAATTGTATGATATAGAAAGGCTTTCAAGCATGACAGGTACATTGGAACCAGCAAACACCCTTTATTTAACGCAGAAACGTCCCTAGAATGAAAGATCTTTTATAGCTAGTGGATACCTAATTTAATTAAATTTAAGGGCTTAGAATTGACTAAATGCAACATTGTGTATTTTACCAATTATCAGCTGTATTCTTGCTTATTGCAGTTCGCATTGAGGCAATTAAGGTTTTTGCTTTATCAAACGTTCCTAAGAATACTTCACCGGATGCTCCTTTTGAGTAGGTAATAGAGTTACCTCCTTTGCCTAGCGGCCAAACCTTATTAAATGAGCTTTCCATCGCGCGGCTATTATTGTAAGAAGTAAAATCAGTAAAGGTGTAAATGATCCGGGCTTTACCTTCTTTAAAATCAATATCAAGCTGGTGCATAGCGTTCACATAGCCATACATTCCAGCCGAAACTTCAAAGCCTCCCCTGACCAAGATTTTTCCTTGTTCTTTGTCCTTTTGCTTAATTACCCGCTCTGGGTTTTCATAAAGTTGGGAGAGTTGATTGATAGCCCTGTCAAACAACTCTTCTTTAGTAGCCCCAAGCACTTCTACGATCTCAGTAATAGTAGCCTGCCCATACTCATTGATTTCATATTGACTTCTAAGGTCATCTACAGCCTGTTGTACTTTCTTACTCTGCGCTGATGCACTAAAAGCGAAAAATATAAGGACGTAGGTAAGGAATTTTCTCATAGCAGATAAATATAACAAAAAATATACCGAAAAAAAGTTGTGCCTAGTATGGTACGCGACTATATTTGTAACATTATATACAAGTATGTTAGTAGCTAAAACAGAACGAGGGGAAATATACTACTATTCAAGCGTTTATGAACTACCAATTCGGCGCACAATTGAAAATAGGAAGTATTTAGCATTAAAAGAAAATATAGGATGTGATTATGAAGATGCTATCAGGCAGAAAGAACGCGTGGTAGCTTATCGAAATTCTGGTAAAGAAGCTTATGCTGAAATTTGCCAGGCGCACCTCCAAGCCTGCGAACACTTCATTACTCAGAAAGCGGACTTTACAAACATGGCGTTTGCAAGCTTAATCTATAACGTAAACGGGCGCGTATGCAACGATCTCAGCGAGGCCGGGCTTACCTTCACCATTCAGGAGTCAGGGCTTAAAAAAGCTGAAATTACAGCTTTGCTAAACCAGGTTACCAACGAGTTAAGCGAAGAGCGTAGGCTATCATTTCCCAAACGCTATGAACAATTTATCGACCCGCAGGCCGACTACATTCGAGCAGAGTGGCGGCAACTGCAAGGTCGAACTACTGAAGATGTAGTAAATCGGCTCTGGAATAAATTTTTAGACAGTACTGCCCCAGAGTATTTCCATCCTGGCGACCCAAATAGCGCGTTCCATGAAATACAGCGAGAGTTTGAAAAGACATGCGCCAATATGAAGCTAGCAGGGGTACAGGATGTACATAGTTTAACCGAATACCAATTCTACACTACCCTTGAGCTGCTACTGAGTAAGCAGGATAAAAACCAACAAAGCGAATTTTAACCAACTGTATGCAGGAATCTCAAATTAAACTTAGTTCCTTTTTTGATGCCTCCGATGCTTCCAGTGTCAAGGAGATAATTAATTATCTGGAGAACGTAGAAAAGACGTTTAAGGGAGCTGTTAAGGTAATTAAATCCGAAACTGTAGAGCTTAAAAAAGCCCTTGATTCGGTCAAGAATACCGGCGATGCCCTGGAGAAGGTAACTAAGCCCAACCAGCAGCAAAAACAGCACCTTCAAGCATTAACAGCCGAATATAAGGAAGTGCAAAAGCAGGTGCTAGGCTATGAGAAAACAATTAAGAGCCTGCAATCTGAGCTAGGCAAGCTCAAAAGGTCAAAAAACAGCATTCCTACTCCTACAAGTGCAGAAATCGGATCGCTAAAGCAGGTAGAAGACCGCGTCAAATCCCTGCGCGCCCAGCTCAAAGGCATGAAGGAGGACAACCCATTGAGGGAGGGCTTACTTAAGGAATTTGAGGAACTTTCGCCGGTTGTACAAAAGGGGAATAAAGCCCTAAATGATGCCAAACGCGGGGTTAAGGTGCTGGCCGGTTCTTACTACGAAATTCAGCAGGAAGTAAGCGAGCTTAAGGTTAGAATGAAATCCCTGACGGATATTGAAGGGGCAAATCGGATTGAAGGTGAGCGGTTAGCTAGGACTATCCGGGAGAAAACAGACGTACTAAAAAAACTAGATTCTCAGGTTGGCGACAATTTTAGAAGGGTCGGCTCATATTCTGAAGCTTTGGAAGGCTTACAAGGTGCGTTCTCAGCCTTGCAAGGCCAGCCCTCATTAGCCGGCGCTTTTCAGGGTGTCCAAGGGTTAGCGGCCGGTGCAGGCGTAGCTTTAGGCCCCATTGCCGGAGCTGTAGCTACCGTGGGGTTATTAGCTGAAGGACTGGACGGAGCCGCCCAAGAGATAGCGATTATAAACGGCCAGCTGACTACTACTAACAAGCTTACCGGCTTGACTGGGGAGGGGTTAGAGAGATTCACAGCCAGGTTAAGGGCTACGGCAAAAACTTTTGACGAGAGTTTTGAGGACATTGAAAAGTCAGTTAATGCGATTGCTGTTCAATTTGATCTAGGGTATGATGAGGCATTAGATAAGCTCCAGGAGGGGTTAATCAATTCAGCTAACCTTCAAAGGCAGCTAACTGACGATGTATACGAATACTCCAGCCAGTTAGCCCAGGCTGGGGGTACAGCGGAAGAGTTATTTGAGATTTTAGAGAAGAGCGAGAAGCTTAATATCTATTCGGATAAAGGAATTGATACACTAAAAGAATCGGCTATTAGGTTACGCGAGAATACCAAAGCGGTACAAGATGCCTTAAAACCGTTCTCTGAGCTTAAACGCTCTCAGATAGAGGCCGCAGTAGCTTCTAATCAGACTATAAAGGCTATTGAACTGGTAGCTGAAGAATTGGAAACCGGCAAGTATACTGCCCAGGAATACCAAAGGGTAATATCTGATGTACTAGGAGCTTCAGCAGGCGAAGATGCCGGGCGCGGTATAGTTAAGGTACTAGCTAACCTATCTGATGAAATTAAAGAGGGAGGTAATGAGCTGTCAGTTTACCAGCAAAAGCAACAAGACTTACTTAGGAGTACCGAGGCGTTAGAACTGGAAACCGTCCGCTTCAGCAATACCTTTCAGGGCGTGGGCACTTCTATTGAGATTGTAACCAACTCCATTAAAACTAGGCTTATTGGCACGCTCAACGATGCTATTTCAGCTTTTCAGGATAGTAGCGTAGCGGTTGGGGAATACCGAAAAGGACTTGAGAAATTAGAGAACCTTAGTGCTGCCAGATTTGAGGTAAACCGCCTGAAAGAAGATATTAAGAACTTTACCGAAGAAACAGGCGAGGGATTCGGCCAGCTTTTCACTGACAAAGGGTTCTTTAACCTCCTGAATGATGTATTCTCTTTCCAAGCACTAGGCACGACTTCAAAAGAGCAACTGGCAGCCCTTAAAACCAACCTTTCTGACGTTACCGGCAAGTACAAAGAGATAGAAAAAGCAGGAGGCAATTACCAGGACTTAGAACTTAGTTTAGGGGCTACCTACTCGCAGCAAACCCAGCGTATTAGCCAGCTTAAACAAGCCCAAACCGACCTAAATAGAGTTCGATTAGAGGCTAGGATTGAGGCTGAGCAGCGCACGTATGACAATTCCGCAGAGTTTGAAAAGGTAGAGAGCCTAACCAGGTTAACCGCCCTTCAGGTAGAGCAAATTGAATTTGAAAAGCAGGCCGCTATTGAAGCCGAGCGCGAGAAAGTAAAGGCAGCTAAGCAAAGTGCTATTGAGCAGATCAAGGCGGCTGAAAACATCTACAACGCCAATAAACAGCGGGTAGAGGAGCGGCGCAAAGCGTTGGAAATTACTGAGGCCAAGTACAGCGAAATTACTAAGGATAACCAGGAAGAATTAGGCCGGGCCACTGCTGACCATAAAGGTTATTTAGTTGAATTAGAAAAGGAATTTGCCGCTAAAAGGGAGGCTATACTTATTGGTTCTGAGCGTAAATTTGAAGCCTTGCAATCTGCTAGCCGGGATAAGTTCTTGCAAGATGCCAGGGTTACCCAAGACGAGTACTTGCAGAGGTTACAAGCAGCCAAACAGGCCGAGTTTGAACTAAGGCAAAGCCAGGTAGGCAACAACGTTTCTAATGCTGAAAGTAATTATCAAACTGCCAGCCAAGAAGGTAGTAAGCAGGAAGCGTTGCGCGCACTGGAGTATCTAACAGATCAGCGCATCCAGCAGGTGGAGTTATTAAAAGAAATCGAACTTGATGCGCTGAACGAGATTACCCAGGCCGAAAGAGAATCAATAAACCAACGTTATGCTGACAAGCAGCAGGCATTTAACGAGTTCAAAGCCCAGCAGGAAAAGTTATTGCAGTTAGGCCAAGTCTCAGAGCAGCAGTATAATGATATTGTAGCCCAGGCTGATGAACAGGCCAAAGCCAACCAGGAGCAACATTTCAAGGAAATCGAAGCCCTAGAGCGTGAGCATTACAACAAAAGGGAAAAGATAGTTAACCAGGGCGAAGCTGAACTAAATCGCATTAAGAAGGAGGCCCAGGATGCTACCAAATTCAGCAAAGGGGTTCAGGGTTTACAAGAAGATCTAGGGAAGTTCCTTGCCGACTATGGGGCGGCAATTCAAACTACCATAGGGTTAACCAATAGTTTATACCAGGAATCAATTGATAAGTACAGCCAGCAGCTCACCGCGCTGGAGGCAGCTAAGAATAGAGAGATTGAGCTGACTGGAAATAACGAGCAGGCTAAAATGCTCATTTCCGAGAAGTATGCCGAGAAAGAGAAGCAGATCAGGCGCAAGCAGGCCGAGGCCGAGAAGAAGCAGAAAGTATTCCAGGCTACTACTTCAGCCATAACCGGCGCGGCCAACGCCTTTAGTTCTGTTCCTTTTCCCTTTAATATCGTGGTTTCAGCATTAGTATTAGGCTTAGGGTTGAGGCAGGCCGCTAGAATAGCTTCTACCCCTATCCCTCAATTCTTTAAAGGCCGGGAAGATGGCCCAGCCACACTGGCCACCGTTGATGAGCGAGGCGCGGAGATCGTACATAAAAAGCGCACCGGCGAAATGATACTAGGAACGAATAAAGGCTCCAGGCTTACGTATCTGGAAAAGGGAGATAAAGTATATACCGCCGACAAGACCCGGCAGATACTAGCGGAAATGGCCTACAATCGGAGTGCTAACGATAGCATTCAGGCCTTTAAAGCACCTCAAGAAGAGCTTTCCGAACGCACCCAAGCAGTCAGTATTGTAAATACTACTAGTAGCCACCTCAGCGCAAAAAACAACCAGGATTTAACCCTTATGGCTAGTACACTGCTTTCAATGAAACGTTCTACCCAGCGCATAGCCGAGAACACTAAACCAGCTAAAACCTTGTCCAGCAGCACAGGCTATTGGGCTGATAAATACAGAAGATAAACAAAGAATTATGGGAATATATAACGCACCCTTTACACCCGCCCACGACCGAACCTTATTGACCTTGGAAGTCGTAGGTGCTATGCGAGTAGTTACATTTTATGAGTACTATACTTCAATTGATGAGTACTTGGAAGTAATAAACCAACGCTTACAAAAACCTATTTCACGAAACACTTTCAACAGCTGGATATATGGCAAGCGCGGTGATAAATCGCCTTATTATGAAGAGTTCGTAAATCTTTATTGCCTAGCCGGGCGGTTAATGGTGTATACCTCAAGTTTGGAAGCTAAGGATAGGACTAAGTCTTTAGAAAAAGATTATGGCACAGAAATTATCTTCTCTGAACAGCTTAGAAGGGCGGCTATATAGTATAAGTGTATAAAGTGATAAACTTAACTATTTATGTAACGTTATATTTATTAATTTACGGACGTATAAATTAATAAAATGATGAATGTTTCCCTTTATAACCATACCTCATTACCCTCAAAGCAGGAGATTGTGAGTAATTTCATTGCCGAACTAGATGTGAAACCATCAAGCCGGAATACATACACTAACTCGCTTAAGCAGTTTTTCTATTTCCTTAAGCGTGAGCAAATCTCATTGCCTGATGTAGATAGAGCTATAATCATAAGGTACAAACAGATGTTAGCGAATGCTGGTATGAGCCCTTACACTATTGGCCTATATCTAAGTACTGTCCGTAAATTTTATACATGGGCCTCTGACAAGGGGTATACTACCAACATTGCTACTGGTATCAAAAGCCCTAAGAAATCGAGTAAGTTCCAACGCCAGCCCATTAGCAAGGAAGAGTGTGCCGAACTACTTGAAGCGGCGGCTAGCAAAAGGGATTATGCTATTACTTCCCTTTTGTTGCGAACTGGCATTCGGACAATAGAATTGGTAAGGGCAAACGTTGGCGATATTGTCCAAAAGAAAACAGAGCAAGCCAGGCACAATGTTTTAATGATCCAAGGCAAAGGAGCTGATAGTAAAGACCGATTTGTTATCCTCTCACCTAAGGCACATACGCCCATTCAGGAGTATTTAAAAGAGAAGGGCAAGCCAAAAGCCAATGAACCATTGTTTACCTCTAACTCAAAGCAGAATAAGGGCGGTAGGTTAACTACTCGTTCGGTTCGCAGGATAGTAAAAGAGAATTTAATCAGTATTGGAGTCAACAGCCGCGATATTACTACGCACAGCTTACGCCATACAACTGCAATACAATTGCTCTTAGCGGGTCAGGATTTGAATAGTGTGCGCAATGTCCTAGGTCATGCTGCTTTATCCACTACTCAAATTTACTCCCATCATATCGAAGAAATGCAACATCTAAATAATGCGCCGGAGTCGGCACTTGATAATATCTTTTAACCCTTAATAACTCCTTAACCGATGCCTCACCGAATACAACCAACATCTATTGAAGCCGCTGAATGGTTCATGAACTACGGCCATTATACCAGGTGCGAAAAAATTATTATTAGCTACATTTATTCTCACGGGCAAGCCACTTGCTATGAAATATCTAAAGCTCATAACATTGAACGCTCTACTCTATCCGGAATACTACGCCCAATGGAGGATGAAGGAAAAGTTTACAAAGCTGATATTGTAAAAAACCCCAAAAGTGGACGGAAGAACTTCTCATACCGGCTAACACCGGAAACCTTGGATATGCTAGATAAGCTTAAACCTGCATAAAGCGTTTAGTTTATACACCTTTAAACATATTATAGTATATATTTACCGGGTGAGGAACATTTTTTGTTTACATTCGCAGTAAATGGCAATTACTATATCCATATCAAGCTTCAAAGGAGGAGTAGCGAAAACAACTAGTACTGCAAATATAGGACGCGGTCTATTTGATAGAGGCTATAAAGTGCTGTTGATAGACCTTGATCCACAGCATAACCTAACGCAATCCTTGGGAGAGCCGGAGCCAAAAGAATCAGTATACCATTCTTTGGTTAAGTCAGAACCTTTGCCAGTAGTTGAAATTGCCAAAAAAGATACTTCTTACTTTCATTTAGTGCCAGCCAGCTTGCAGCTGATCCGTGCCGAACTGGAGATGGCCGCTATGTACAAAAGGGAAGAAAAACTCAATAATGTACTTAGGGATATAGCACCCCGCTACGATTATATATTGATGGATTGCCCGCCGTCATTAGGCTTACTTACCATCAATGCTTATGCTGCCTCTGATCTTATTTTCTCTCCAGTAGGAGCGGAGTATTTAAGCCTGAAGGGATTGGATATACTTAGCCAGACTTTAGATAGTATAGGCCTAGAAATCGACCGCATTTTTATTACGAATTATGATGCCCGCAAAGCCCTGTCTAAAAGCGTTTTGGAAAGCATTCAAAATGACTGGGGGAATAAGGTATTTAATACCATTATCCGGACAAACGTTGCGCTAGCTGAAGCACCAGCGTTTGGGCTAGATGTATTTCAACATGCCCCGGAATCGCACGGCGCGACCGATTATAGTTCCCTTATAGATGAGATTTTAACCTTTACCCGCAAGAACAATGGCTAAAAAGAAAATACCACTTGGAAATAAAGAAGAGCGTAATAAAGGCTTAAGCGGGCTTCTGCGTACCGATCCTGAACCAACGAAAGAAGTGAGTACTCCAGCTCCAAAGGAGGAAGAGATTGAAATAACAGATATTCAGGCCGAGGTCAAGAAAACAGCTATCCGAGCCAAACGTAATAAAGATAGCAAGACAAGGGGAACCAAAATAGGAGAAACCCGGCATACTTTCACTTTGAAAGAAGACCAGTTAGAGCAGGTTAAGCGCATAGCATATCACCACAATGTTAAAACAAAGGATATTGCAATTAAAGCGTTTGAAATGTTCCTTGATGCTTACGTTGAGAAGAATGGCCCACCTCGGCCAATACCCAAGTCAAAAGATATTATTTAATGCATACCTTCAAAACCGCCACCACAGCGGTTTTTTTATATAAAACCTTAAAACGATTAAAACCCTCAACCCCTATAAATAAAATTAATTCCCCTTATAATGTAATTTAAAAACATATTGTTAGATTAGGCCATCATTAAATAACTTTTTTATGAATTACTCTTATGTAAAAGAATACAGGGCTACAGTAGGTAGGAACGGGTGGGATATTAGGGGAGTAACTGTAACTGGAGTTTCCTTCCATCTCAACGATAAACTAGAAAACATTGGCGAATTTCTTGCCATCTTAGAAATACTTAAGGGGTATCTGCCATCTTACAATCCCAGTGGCCACCTATTCAGCACAGGAGCAATTGTCAACACCGCAGCAATTAGTGGCCACCCAGCTGTTTAATAGAGATGTTATGATTAAGTTTTCATCATTTTACTGTTTGATAATCGGATGTATACTTTTATCAAGCTGCGGCACTTTAGATAAGATTTTCCCTCCTAAAAAAGTAACTGTACGCAAGGGACAGCTGTTATATCGAGTCTATGACGGAAGTGATACCACTACTTTATCTAATGTGGTTCAGGTTTTTCAAGTGAGCAAACCTACTAAAGGTAATTTTTCCTTAGGAGATAGTGATGCATCATTTGATGTAGATACGACCAAAAATGATAAGTCTGAGAAAGTGAAAAATGAGAATAAAAAGGATTCTTTTGATTCGACTGCTATAGTTAATACAAATTTTGTAATAAAAGGATCCGCGTTCAGTAGCGGGCTTTCTTATACAGACAAGTTATCGAAAGCCAAGCAAGGAGGAAAGGTTTTTTATTGGAGTGGTTCTACTTCTGCAATTGACTCTGCTTTAATAATGAGCTTTAATAAAGCGACTAAGCACCTAACCAAAGAGGAAGAGGCGGAAGATAAAAAGATGAAAAATGAATTTTATACTTCTACCTTTCAGAATTCAAACTCTTTTAAATACAAGCAATGGTCTCCCTATTTTCAAGCATTATCTATTCCAATCAAATTTAGGAATGCCACCGCTGGAGTGCAGCCTCAGGTAGAAACCGGTGTCAGTGTTGCATTCGCTCCAGGAGTAAAACATTCTTGGGTCAATTTTAAAGGGGATAAAAATGCATTTGGAAAAAATACATCACAGTTTTCAATAGCAGCAGGACTGTTTATAGGAGTAGGAGCTACATCTATTGATAAAAACACAACTAATAACAGGGTTCTAGAAGAAGATAAGAGTAAAAATGCAATTATTCCATATGGGTTTAGCTTGGTATTCGGCTGGGATATGGTAAATATTGGTTGGGCTATAGGGAAAGATAAGATTACTGGCCCAAACAAGGAAGACTGGATATACAAAGGTAAGTGGTGGAATGGAGTCGTCGTAGGGATAGACCTTTATAAATAGAATAGCTCCAAGATAGATAACAAATTACTTCCGTCCGTAAAGTTTTCTTTGCGGAAGTATACTTTAACGTTGAGCAGATGATCTTTCAAAATAAAAAAGCCAGGGGTTAAACGCCCTGGCTTTTGGTTTACCAATGTCATTCCTTCTTTTTAAGATACTGCTTTAAGTCCGTATCAAATTGGGTAAGCCTATGGTCTATTGGATATGGAGCACTTTTGATTAGCCTAACTTCTCTAAATAATTCGTGAGTAGTATTAATAAGGTAATTTATCCCAGTAGCTGATGTCGCTGCTGGTACTTGCAATATCAGATGTTTTTTTTCAGCGTACCAAGCAGAGCCTATTGGGATGGTTTGGGAGTACGAAGACGCGCTGTTCCACCCATCAGGTAAATCTGACCTACTTACAACATGAATGGAGCTATCAGGCACTTCTATTTCCATATAAGAAAACTCTTGCCTCATAAAACCACCTTGCCCCATACGATGGGCTATATTCTCTAATAAAGCCCCTTCAGGAGAAGAAGAAGCGTAAACTACTAATTCTCCTTGGGCATTAAACCTACCACGCACTCCTGTTGCGTATAGTGTACTTGAATGTTTTGTGAAAGAAATCCTATAAATTTTCATTTAGAGTTAAAAAGCATAACCGTGCTCTATCCTCGTCAGGCACTCATCAACTAGCTTTATACCCGTAATACTGAATAAGTATTTATTAGGTGGATGCATTTCAAGTGCTGGTTGAGGATAACCAAGCCAGTCTTTAAATTCTTCGATGCTGCCGAAGAGATTTTCTCCCCGGGAGAACAGCCTTATTAAACTTAGAAGAATTTCACCTTGAACTGCATCCATTTTTCTATCCTTAGACTTGAGGTTGTCAATCGTCTTAGGTGTAATATGCAGTAATCCAGCCATTACTTCCTTACTAAATTTGGCGTGTTCACGAAAGGCAGTGATGACTGTTGAGTCAACCCCATCTTGCGCAGTTGCCACCAAGGATATATCATCCATTGGTGGGCTTTTAAGTAATTGGGCGGTAGACATACTCTGAGGGGTTTTATTTATTATATCTATTTTAATTTATCTTTTAATCTTGCCTGCTTTATAAATGCTCTGACGTTTGACGTCTTATATAGCTTCTTCTTGGCTCATTTTAGTAATTCATTGTGATTTCTATTTTCATTAGATAATCCCAAATGAGTAATTTTACGTTTACCTTATGTAAATATACGTAATATATTTACTATAAGTTCACTATCAATACTTTTTTATGATGAAATATCTTTTAATGAGTTCAAAAACGGTGTTGAGCAGAAGCTAGACTATATAATCAAGAAGCTTGAATGGCTGGAATCATAAGCTACCTGAATGCTTCGAAAGCCTCTAAGATAGTAGGTTATTCAACCGGAACACTCAGGAGAGGAAAACAGAAGAGTAGGTATAAAGGCCAGAGCAAGTGCAAGCTTGAACACTGGAAAAAGATAGTAGAATCATACAGTGGGGATAACCCTGCATCATTTGCCCATCTTATATAATCAGGGAAGAACACTGAACAAAGGCTTGCAATTAACTGCATTAATGCATACATTGAACTTATTATAAGTGTATACACTTATACATTCATTAACTTAAACACATAATAGGTATGGAACCAGTAAAAACAGTTTTTGAAGCAAAACAGGATAAGGAAAACCTAGGGGTTTACGATGCAGGTAAATCTATGGTCATGGTCTTCCCCCAAGTGAAAGGCTCTAACTTCACAATCTTGTCAGACGATCAATCAGAAGGGCCAGCAAAGGCTGTTAATGTACAGGTCTGCTCAGATACAGTGGTAATGAGGCAAGGTGGTAGCCATATCGTTGTTAACCTGGAAGTATTAGCGCCTATGCTGGAGGAGATCAAAAATCGGCATGCAGAAGCCGCAGAGGAAGAAGAAACCTATATGCTAGGCCTTCACACCAAACTTAGTATTAAAAAACTAGCTAAATCAGCATAAAATATAGCCCCGGATAGCAATTGAAGGGGCTAATTAAATACCTGTTTATATTTGCAACATTGTTGCTTTTATTGTATATTAGAGGGATTCATGAGCTGCATCTAGTATATAAACTCAGGCCCTTAACATTTACCGCCATCCAGCCAATTAGCTTACTATGGGGCTAGGATACGCCGGTTATGGTAAGGGTTTGATTTTTAGATGGTTATGATTACATTACGGCAAAAATAACTATACGTTAACTTGCATTTACTTTAAAAATAACTACAATTTAGGTAAACTTTTATTACCTTATTAAGGTAAATTAGTTTACATTTGTAACAAGCTAAGCAACTAACAATGAGCTTTAGCAGTTAGTACAATGTGAGCCTAGGAAACTCGCATTATCAAACTAAGACACTTTTGTTAAGTCTACAAAAAAACGCCACTTCCACATTAGGCGTTTTTTTTGTGCCTAAATTTTTTTCGTCCAAATGCAGGGACATTCCGAAATACTAACTATATTAGCGTCAACGAATAGTGTTATAGTACTTTCCTAATACTATTAACCCTAAACGGACAATCCTTTTTTATCCGCTTTGAGGAGCAATTCGGTGTGGAAGCCGAACCTGAGAGCACAGACTTAACTGTAAAATGGCAGACCTAGCCAGTAATGGGCGTTATACCAGCGTACCCAAACCTATACTACCAGAGCGTAGTTTCATATCTCCTAAAACCCTTCGTGCCTACCGGCGAAAAAAGAACCGAGGTAAAAGCAAGGGCTGGAAATACTACAAAGAACAATCTGAACCTAAGCAAGAATTACTTTCCGACTTGGAAGAAGCCCGTCTCTATACGAATAGTAGGCTACAGGCTATAGGTATTGAGGAAAATTACCGATTTAAAGCGTTACTTTCAGGAGGTAAGCCGATAGACCTACCGCTGATTAAAGAGGGTTCTATCCCGATGGGTTGGACAGATCAGCACAGCAACCCGGTTTATAAATATGGCTTTGGCATTGTATACACTGATCATCTAGGCGTTGTAACGCAAGACCATACCGGAGATAATTATTTACGCTATCGTTTCTTACCTAAGCACGAGTACACATACCAGAACGGCTCTATTGCCAAGTATCACGGCAAAAAAGGTTCGGAGGTTCAGCTTTATTTCTCCGCTCTATACGCGTTCTTCATTAGCAAAGGTATACCCGTTCCAAGCGTTGTATTTGTAGAAGGCGAATTAAAAGCTATTGCCCTATGTGCAGCTGGAATACCAGCTATTGGGGTAGGAGGTATACACAATTTTGCTAACCTGAGCCGGGACGAATTTCGTAGGGTAATTAACATTGAAGTTAAACCGGCATTGACCAGGTTTGTACAGGATTGCGAGGTAAAAAATATCCGTTTACTCCACGATGCCGATGCAGACCGCAACCAGGGCAAGCCGCACCGGGCCAGAAGCTTTGCTAGTGCAGTATACTATTTTTACAAGGCTATAAAGAACGCCGGTTTTGAAGGTCTTAAGATTAATTACTCCGTAGTACGTGGTGAGTATAAAGGCATTGATGACCTACTGCAAGCCAGTACCAAAGAAGAACGCTCTAGTATATTAGATTCGCTAAGGAGGGGGGCTAAGAGCCAGTACTTCCAGCACTTTAGTTTAGGCGGCTACGGTGACCTTTGCCGGGTTAAGGAGTTCTTAGGGGACTATAGAAAACCATTTGTAAAATACCGGAAGCTCAAAGGCAAGTATCTCTCTGATCAGCTGGAAGAGTTGATGGTATATATTAACCCTGAAGCCGGTTTCAGGTTGGCTATAAGCTTAGGTACGGGAGGCGGTAAAACATACTGCTTCCTTCAGGAATTGCCTAAGAGGTTGCCTGGCGTGCAAATGGTGTATGTCTGCCCTCAGTTAACCTTAATCGAGCAAAGCCTCCAAGAATTGTCAGCTGCCGGCGCTAAGGTGGCTACCTTTACAGGCGGCGTAAAAAACTGGGAGGTTCTAAAAGAATCGGACATTATTCTAACCACTTACGATAGCTTTCGGAAGCTAGTAGAGAGCCAGGTATTAAGGAATAATAGGATTGTTGTTTGTGATGAAATGCATTATCCTATTTCTAATCGACACTGGAAAGAAAACGGAAGCGGTAAGCTGTATTCGGAAGGTTTTGGCTATATACTGAAGGAAAAAAACATAGTAGCCATTAGTGGTACGATGCCGTTTGACATTCTAAATTATTTGAAGTTCAACTGCCTGCACTTTGACCGGAAAGAATACACTAAGCTACTCTATCAACCTATCAATTTTAGCGGGTGTGTTGTGTCTGAATTGGTGGAGAAGATTACCGGATTGTATGAAAAGCACGGCACCAAATTAAAGCTTATTGTTCGGTTAAATGATTCTACTAAACACCAGGAGATAATCAACCGATTACCGGCCGGGCTTCAATCTGAGTCTTTACACGCTGGTAACCAGGACAACTCACCCGCATGGCTAGGCATTAAGCATAATGCAAAGCTTCCGGATTCACTAAACGTTCTACTGGTTACTAAACTAATTGACGCTGGAATTAACATTGATAACTTAGATATAACGGCTGTAATCGTAGCTGATAAGCAAAAGGATATTGCCACGCACGAAGATGTAAAACAATTCGCTGGCCGGGTTCGTAAGATGCCGGAGTTACACGTTATTCATTACCGAAATAGTGGCAATCAAGCTACCTATTTTCAGCCACCGGCACGGGGCAAATGGTTAAATCAAATCGAGTTAGCAAAAATAGAAGCAGCGAAGTGTAACCTATTCCACACCAACCCCGCCGAAGCTACGGAAATGCATGGGCTTGTTTTTCCTACAGGCAATAGTACTGCAAATATGAAAGCTTTAGGCAGCAATAACCTCGTGGTAAATACTGGTAGCAATCCATCCCGACCGTATGAGATAAATTACTTGTACATAGCTTCTGAGATGGCTAAACGGGAAGCTACCAGTTACGACAGTGAGGCGTATATCTGGAGAATGAAAAATTTCGAAGATGTAGAGCTTTTCCGGGAAGTAGTGGAAATAGAAACCAAAGAATTGCCCGGCCTACAAGAAGAAAGGAAAAACACTAAGCGAGCCTTTGAGCAAGCCGAACAGCAAGCCTTTGATCTGGTTGGTGAATACCCAGCAATTTTATTAGAGGCTTATGTAAATATCACCAATTCGAGGAGCCCATTCCGCAGGGAGATTAAAAAGTATATTGCAGTACCTCCAGAGATCAGCGAGGGGGCAGCACTATTTATTGAAAAGTACCCAGGAGTGTTCAAGGCGAAAGGAAAGAAAAAACCTATAGACAAAGCAGTAAGCCGGTGGCTGCAACTAAAAAATAATGACATTGAGCCAAGCAAAGAGAATTTAGCATTATCGGATCAAGTCTTTAAGCAGGTAATTGAATCCAAGCAGGCCCGACAAGCCGTCAATGACTTCTATTCTGGAAAAATAACAGATGGTGAATCGGTGTTGATCTGTACGGAAACTATTAATCGAATAGAAGCTTTAGGAGCCTTAGAGGGCGAGGTAGTTACTGCTGAACAGGTGAAAGACGTACTAAACGAAGTAAGTAGAACGCCGGGGCTAAAAATACTAAACCAGCGAAAAGCTATGCGGTGGGTACGCATGTTTTTTGACGTTAAAGAAACCGGAGGCCGTAAGGATGGCAGGAAATATATACTATCCGGGGGGACTGACTTGCTATATAATATAAAAGAAAAAATAAAGCCGGTTAAGTCCCCGAAACCAACACCTGTTCCAGAGTTACAATACAGTGATGAATGCCCATTCTAATGTTTGATAGGCTAGGGATGCCGAATTTTATTAAAAGTATTTCTAACACTGAGTACAGTATTTACCCCATTTGACAGGATTTTACGAGAAATTAAGCTTTGTACTTATATACCTCTTGCACCTGGTTAACGATGGTAGCGTGAATTGACGGTTCTGACGGTAGTTTACGCGATTTTACAGCCCTGTTTTGCTGAGAATTGGCGGGCATTACCGGTATTGCTAGGTATTGGCGTGAAATTACCACTGCTGACAGTGATTAACAGCTTTTTAGCTATAATCTCGTATACTTGTATATAAAAACAGGGAAAGCTATAAAGTAACTCTCCCTGTTTTTTGGCATCTACTGCGGAGTATTCGACCTCTACCGCAGTAGCAACGTGGCGCGTTTTGCAGTTCTTAAAGAACCAAACCGACTGGAAACAGTGCCTTAATCAGTGGTAGCAATGACGGCCCTAAACCAAAGGCAGCCGCTATTATTACGATGATTAAAAGCAAAGCCAGGGCGGGAATCTGGAGGTAAGTCGTCTCCTTATTCTCGCCTTTTTGTTTAATAAACTTAAACATGGTGCTTTTACTTATTTGTATATATATCATTGTCATTCTCTGCTCTCCTACAATTCGCATAAAATTTAACACCTTTAGTAGGATGCAAACAGATTTTCTTTTCAGCGAATTTTTTAATGGCTTAGGTTGATGAAGGGCGATCCAACAAACTTGCTTGGTCATTAAGCGTCACTACTCGCCAACCGAATCACAATTCTGACAACCAAAGGCCGTAATAATTCCCGTACCATCAGAGAAAAGTCCGTTTCTACGCATTGAAAGAGGTTTTTTACTCAATGTTGTTTTTATGTTAAGGACAATTACTAGATCATTTTTGGTTACTATTTTGATTTTTTTGATTGCATTGTTCGTTAGTTTATATCTATAAGTACTTGGCTGATGAGACAAAATATGTTTCATTATTACAAAGGTCGTCAGCCAATTCATCTACCCCTGCATTCCATTTTTCTACCGCCTATCTATATAGGAAGGCTACAAAGAGCTGGGTAGCTAGAATTATTAACTGATATTAACCAAGCACTAAAATCAACGCTTATGATTTTCATTGTTTCTGTTCTCATCTATCCAGATCAATTAAGTATAGGGAATAGATATGCCCTTGGTTAAATTATATAAGAGTGATTTCACTATTTTAATCAGAGTAAATCCGGCGCCACCTGGTTTTCCTGATAGGGATTACCTTCAAGTTTTTTGTAATCTAAATCCTATACTGCAAGCTACTGAAGAGAGAAATAAGAGAGTAGGACACAAAATTTAGCTCTATAAAATCATCATTTGCAGAGCGTAGCACGGTGTTTGCTCTTGTTTGGCATGGAATCAGATCAATTATTAAAGCAGATACTCAGCAACCAAGAGCAAATTCTTGCACGGCTCGATCAGATTCAAGCTAGGCAAGAGCAAGACGATTTTTGGGATTGCGAAGATGCGGCCAATAAGTTCAACCGCAGCCCGCGCACGATGCAGGACAAAAAGAACAAAGCTGGGTTTGGCGGTAGAAGCCACCTAACGAAAGATGAATGGCTTAGGGTAATGAATCCTGCCAAAAGGAATAGGAAATACTTTAAGTAGCAACCCACAGCTCTTTGTTATTCCTTTTTGTGCCCAATTGATCCAATCCACATCCTGTGTTGATAAAATTTTTAGCATTCCTCAAACATCCTTCCCTATTTTAGTCATTTAAGTACTAATTAAATTAGTATATGGTAGAGGTTGACATATTTGAATTAGGGGAACTTTCGGAACTAGATTTACCTGCAATAGGGTACGTAAACGCTGGATTCCCTTCACCGGCAGACGACTTT
>CAZDEY010000027.1:0-22509 GCA_964504565.1 uncultured Roseivirgaceae bacterium | reverse complement strand
ACATAAGTACAAATATGATACTTGCCAATAACTAGCCAGAAATTTTATACGATTTTTTAGGAGCCCTTACAAACACTGCCCCAACTGCCCGGTTAGTTTTTGTAAATCAATGTTTAAACAGAATTTAATATGAAACTCAAAAATAAAGTATCAGTAATAACCGGAGCCAGCAGCGGTATTGGCGAGGCCACCGCCGAACTTCTGGCCAAAGAAGGAGCTAAAGTAGTATTAGCCGCCCGCCGTAAAGAAAAGCTGGATGAGCTAAAGAAAAAGATAGAAAAGAACGGCGGCACCGCCCTGGTGGTAGAAACCGATATGACCGACAAAAGTGCTGTTAACCGACTGGCGGAAAAAACCAAACAGGAATTTGGTAACGCCCATATATTGGTAAACAATGCCGGCCTTATGCCGCTGAGCTTCATGGATAAACTCCACATTGAAGAGTGGGAAAAAATGGTAGATGTAAACATAAAGGGCGTGCTGTACGGGTATGCGGCCTTCTTCCCGCAAATGAAAGAGAATAAGGGCGGCCACATTGTTAATATTTCCAGTGTGGCGGGTAAAAAGGTAATGCCGGGCGGTGCCGTATACTGCGCTACTAAATTTGCCGTACGGGCCCTTTCTGAAGGCCTGCGTATGGAATTAGCGCCCAAGTATAATATAAAGGTAACGTCTATTGAGCCGGGGGCCGTAGAAACCGAGCTGCTGGATACCATTACCGACGAGGATATTAAAGAACTAATGGGTAAGTATACCAATATTGAAAGGCTGCAAAGCCAGGATATCGCGGAATCTATTCTGTACGCGGTGCAACAACCCGGCCGGGTTAATATTGGCGAAGTGCTGGTTATGCCTACCGAACAGAAATAAATCCGGTATCAATATTACATTACTAAACCTGGCTCGGTAGCGGCCAGGTTTTTTTTGGCTGCGTATTCTTTTAAATTTACTACCGAAGAAAAACCGCTATACGGCTTAGCCAGTTTATTCGTTGGCTAAGTAGCTTTCTTGCTTGTAAGTATGCCGAAGTTGTTGGTACGTGTTGTAGCCGGTATTGCCGGAGGGCTTCTGTTGCTGCTGGCAACGGCATTTACCCTGCTGTATATTTACGAAGATGAGATTGTAGGCTTGTTTGTAAAGCAGGCCAACCGCTACCTTAAAACCCCGGTAACCACCAGCGAAATTTCGGTTTCCCTTTTTGCCGATTTTCCGAACGCATCCCTGCAATTTAATAATGTTGAAGTTCAGGAATCGTTTTCCGGCAGTACCGAGCCTCTGCTAAAAGCCGATCGTCTTTATGCTTCCTTTAGCCTACTGGATATTATAAACCAGCAGTACGAAATTGCTTCGCTGGAACTGCAGGGTGGTAGCCTTAATTTGCGCCTGCGGCCGGACGGTTCGGTAAACTACGAGGTGCTGGATAACGAGCCTGGTGAAGCCGCCGGTAATACCCAAGCCCTGGAATTTAACCTAAAGCACATTCAGCTTACCGATATGCACCTGGCATATAACGATGCCCGCAGTGAGCAACTCTATAGCTTACTGGCGAAGGATCTTTCGGCCAGCCTGGGTATAGCCAATGATGTTTATTCTATTGATCTGCTCGGCGATATAACCAGCGATAGCCTGATTATTAACGGCCACACCTGGTTAATTGGGCAACCAATGAAGCTGGAAGGTAATTTTGACTGGAATAATAACGAAAGCAAACTTACCCTACACCAAACCCGCCTGCAGTGGCAAGAGGCTGACCTGCGCGTGACCGGAAGTATAGCCACCGACCCGGATTTAGATTTGGACTTGCTTGTTGACGCACCCACCATGACCTTTCAGGCACTGGCTGGTCTATTGCCGGAAAAATTTATTAGAGATATTAAAGCCTACCGAAGCACGGGTGAATTTGCGGTTAACGGCACAGTAAAAGGGTTAACCGACAGCGAGCATATTCCGGCTATAGAGGCCAAGTTTAGCGCTACGGACGCCCGGTTTTACCACCCCGACTATAAGCAGGCTATAGAAAACATTAAGTTAAGCGGAAGCTATACCAACGGAGCCAAGCGCCATAATACTACTTCGGTTTTGCGGATAAATCAGTTTAGCGCTACTTTGGCCGGAAAGCCCATCCGGGGTAGTTTTTCGCTAAATAATTTCGATGATCCTTATCTGACTTTCGATACCAAAAGCCAGATTCCGGCCGAGGCATTGCTAAAGTTTTATCCTATACCCGAAATACAATCGGCCGCCGGGGTGCTAAATGTAGAAATGGATTTTGCCGGCCGTTTAAATGATCTTAAGCAAAGCAAAACGCTAAGCCGGGTTAAGACCAACGGCGAAATTGTGCTACAGCAAGTCGGCTTTCAGCGTAAGGGAACCCCTTTCCCCGTAAAAGCTCTGAACGGTAGCTTAATTTTTAGGCAAGAAGATTTGGCCCTGAGCAACCTGAGTGGTAAGGCCGGCCAAAGCCAGTTTGTGGTAAACGGCCTGTTTAAGAATGTATTTGCGTACTTATTGCTGGAAAACCAGCCCATTACCGTAGAGGCCGATTTGCAATCCAGCTTTATTAATTTGGATGAACTGCTGCAGGAAAGTGAAGAGAAAAGGCAGCACCGGGCCAGCGCCAGTACTGGCAGTAAAGATGGGGAGAAGTACCTGGAATTTTCAATCCGGCCCGATCTGGATCTGTACTTTAACTGTAAAATAGACCGGCTGCAATTCGATAGGCTCCGGGCTAAATCTATTGGAGCCGAGCTTACGGTAAAGAATAGTTTGGCCAAAATAACCAACTCGCGCCTGCTGCTGGCCGGTGGCTCGGCCCAGGTAAGCGGTACGGTAGATGCCCGCAAGGCCGGACAGGTTAGGGTAAATGCCAAGAGCCAGCTAAATGATATTTATGCCGATAGCCTATTCTACATTTTCCGAAATTTCAACCAAGATTTTATTTCGGAAAAGCATATAAAAGGTAGAATTACCGCCGACGTTGAAGCCTACCTGCCGTTTGATGAAAAACTACGTTTGAATTACGATGGCCTGGTAGTTTCGGTAAACACTACGGTAAAGAATGGTAGGTTAAAAGATTTTTCGCCAATGCTTAGCCTCTCCGATTTTATATCGGAGAAACGCCTGCGCGATATTGAGTTTAGCGATATTGAGAGCCGATTGGATATCCGCGACCAAACTATCTTCCTGCCGTCAACCATTATCCGCTCCGATATTACCACTATTACCCTTTCGGGAACGCATACTTTTGAGCAAGCCATCAATTATAATGTTAAGCTTCCGCTTAAAGCGGTGCTAACCGGCAAGCGCAAAGAAATGCCCGAAACCGCCGTGCGCCCAACTGACGGAACCTCGCACCTGTTCCTGCGCATAGTAGGTACTACCGATGATTTTAAAATATTGTACGACACCCAAGCGGTTAAAGAAAAAATAGCTCAGGACATAAAAAAAGAAGGCCAGGAGCTGAAAGAGGTCTTCAAAAACAAAGGCCGCGAACCTGATAAGAATGTAGTAGCCCCCGATGAGGACGATTACTTTGATTTTGATGAGTAGAGGTTAGATTGAGCGGCCGCCGCGCGGATGTGAGAAGCTAGACTTTAGATATGAGACTTGAGGTTATAGAGAAAATATTGACGTTGGGATTTCTGCTGATCTTAATAAGCAGAGTCAGTCAAGGACAGGAGATTGATACATTTTCTTTTAATGAATATATCAGGGCAAAAATTCCAGATGGTTGGGTAATGCGGGATTCAGCCAGCGGTGATTTGAATAAGGATGGACATACTGATTGTGTAATAGTTATACAGAACACTGATCCTAGCTTTTATCAAACCGAAAATAATTCTTTCGGATATGATTCTATTAATTCAAATGTCCGTAGGCTTTTGATATTCTTCAGAAGGCCTGATGGATTTTATTTAGTTCAAGATGCAGATAAGATAATTCCAGAGCATGTTTCTCCTACTATTGATGATCCTTATGGTGGTATTGCTGTAGAAAAAGGTGTTTTGTATGTAGGCTACCATTTCTGGGCTAATGCTGGCAGTTGGATAATGTTTAACACTACTTATAAGTTCAGATTTCAGGATGGAGATTTTTATCTAATAGGTATCGAATACAATAGCACGCATAGAGCATCAATGGAGAATAATAAGGTAAGTATTAATTTTTCCACCCGCAAAATGTTGATAACCAAAACATATCAAATTGATGAAGAAGTGGTAGAAGAGTCTGAGTGGAAAAAATTTCAACTAGATAAATTGTATTCAATATTGGAAGTTTATCCAACAGGAATTCAAGTTCTGGATGAGTATTATTGAAAAGGTATTTCTAACTTAATTCTTAGTTATTTAAACTCGACCCCCTCATAAACATCCACCAAGTTCACTGACTTATCCAGCGAAGGCAACTTTACAGCATCTTTCTCATTCCTATATTCATACAAAACCCAATGCTCGCCTTCCTTAATAAAGGTTTCTATGTTCATTCGGTCCGATGATATGAGAATGTACTGTTTTAGGGAAAGAATTTGGCGGTAGAAGCCAAACTTACGGCCGCGGTCATAATCTTCGGTTGATGGTGATAATACTTCCACCAA
Organism: uncultured Roseivirgaceae bacterium; assembly: GCA_964504565.1. Lineage (GTDB taxonomy): Bacteria > Bacteroidota > Bacteroidia > Cytophagales > Cyclobacteriaceae > Cesiribacter. The sequence goes on along the minus strand of CAZDEY010000027.1, from coordinate 17,915 downwards.
AATTTCCGGGTTTAAAAGGGTATCGGTTTGCTCATCCAGAAATTCTTCCTTGCCGCAGGTAATTACAACATCCGGGTAGGTATAGAGTGTGGTTGATGGTATGTGTACTCGTAAATCCGAAGGATATACGTTGCAGTTCTTGCCTTTTAGTCTAGTCCCAATCTCTACGATAAAATTAGAAACCAATTTGTTGTGGTTTCGGCTGGCACCGGACATTGCAAAGACTTCTCCTTGGTAGTATTCGTGTTTGAACTCGGCCTGCCGCTCGTTATCCAAATACTCTTCCTGCGACATGTAATTAGCTTTTGGCTCCATTTTACAATTCTACCTATTGCCTACAATATAATCATTTGACAATTCTATAAAGTTGTATTCCTCAATCAGGCTAATCAAGTCAAATAATTCTTTGTTCTTGATATTACCGGTTGTGATCATTACTAACTTTCTAGGCTTGTTTTTCAGCATAAATGAATGGTAAAAATCAGCATCCTTAGAAACTACGATTAGTCCGTTTAAGTCTGCGTAGTGGATAATTTCTTCATCAGTGCTTTCGTCTCCTTTAGGCAAATCATCCACGTGTATAGCTTCAATTCCTTTATCCTGAAGAATTTTGCAGAGTAAAGGTGGTAACTGGGCGTCCACTAAGAACTTCATGCGGTTTTTCTATACGACTTAGCTCGGGTTAGCTGCGCAGCGTAGGCCAGGCAAGCCAGAATGTCCTCCTTTTCCAGAGCCGGATAATCCCTTAGAATTTCCTCGCTAGTCATACCTGCACTTAGTAAATCCAGAATCATATCCACCGTATATCTTCTATTGCGGATGGTAGGCTTTCCGTGGCAGATTTCCGGGTTTAGGGTAATTCTGGATAATAGGTCTTGCATAACTAAAGATACTAAAATTTATAATACGCAAGCTTTAAGAAACCGCCACGTTCAGATACTCTACAAAGGGTTGGGCGGTTCTGTAGGATGCAATTATGCTGCCCACCAAATCCGAACCTTTAACTTCCTTGTCCGATAGGCTTTTCATTACAATAAAGCTTTTCATCTTCAGAAGCTCAATTTGCGGGTGATTGGGTTCGTAGCCTTTAGGTGGCCGCTTCAGCTTTTCGCCCTGTATTACACCAAACTCTTCTGTAAATCCCTTTTGACTAACTAGTTGCTTTAGCTCCGCGGCATTATAGTCAATTTCCTGCCTGATTTTTTTAAGCTGATCGGGCGGGGGCATATAGTGGCCGGCACCGATTCTACTATTCCCTTCCGGCTCCAGACGCAAATAATATCCAGCTTCCGGGGCTTTTTTACCACCGGGCGAAAACCAGGCCGACATCCAGGTGGTATAGGGTGTTTTGTCCGGGCTAAACCGTACATCACGGTTCTGACGGAATATGCAGTCTTTGGGGGTTAGCTCTCTAAATTCTTCCCACTCAGCCTGAAGCTGCACCAGTATTTCCTGAACCAGATTTTTAAATTCTTGCCGGGTGGCATCGTACAACTTGCGATTTTCATTTACCCATTCGCGCTCGTTGTTGGCTTTTAATTGGGTTAAAAAATCCAGAATTAGTTTAGCATCCGCCATTATAGTACCTCGGCTACTTTTTCTAATTTCATACTTCTGGAGCCTTTAATCAGAATAGCACTTTCACTGAAATCTTTGCTTTTAATATAGGCTAAAAGGGTGTCAATACTCTCAAAATGGGCGGCGTGGGGGTTATTGTCCAGCGCGGCCATCATTTGCTGCCCGCAAAGTATTACCTTATCAAACTTTAGTTGGGCTATCAGGCGGCCCATTTCGTGGTGTTCCTCCACGCTGTCTTCGCCCAATTCATTCATATCGCCCAAAATAACCACTTTATTAGGCTGGCGTAGGGTAGCAAAGCTTTCCAGGGCGGCCTTCATACTGGTAGGGTTGGCATTATAGGCATCCAGAATAATCATATTGTCGCCCTTATGCAAAACTTGCGAACGGTTATTGCCCGGCACATAATCGCTGATTGCCTGGTTAGCTTTCTTGCTTTCCACCTTAAAATATTTGCCAATACACAAAGCGGCCGCCACATTTGGGAAGTTGTACACGCCCAGCAACTGAGATTTTACCACTTCGCCATCTTCAGCTTTCAGTACTACAAACGGGTCGGCTTCCATCAGTTCGCAGTGGTAATAATCATCCTTGGCAGGGTAGGTAATAGCCTGTACAAAGCGTTTGCTCATATTGGCCAACTTGTTGTCCTGCGAGTTGGTAAAAGGAATGCCTTCGTGCTCGAGTAACCAGTTATAGAGTTGACTTTTGGCGCGCAGTACGCCATCGGCCCCGCCGAAACCGGCCAGGTGGGCTTTGCCAATATTAGTAATAAGCCCGTGGGTTGGCTCGGCAATCTGGCAGAGCTCCTTAATATCGTCAATCTGGTTGGCACCCATTTCTACCACTAAAATTTCCATTTCGTCCGGCGCATTCAGGATAGTAAGCGGCACGCCGATGTGGTTATTCAGGTTGCCTTCGGTAGCGTGTACCTTATATTTCTGTTTTAAAACTTCCCGGATAAGCTCTTTGGTGGTAGTTTTTCCGTTAGAACCGGTAATGCCCAAAACCGGAATGCTTAAATGGTGGCGGTGGTGGTTAGCCAGTTGCTGCAGGGCCAGAAGCGTATCGTCTACATAGATACAGTTATCGTTCTCAGCTAATTCCTCATCGCTAACCAATGCCCACTTTGCTCCGTCCTCCAATGCTTGTTCAGCGAACTTGTTGCCATCAAAGTTTGGGCCCTTAAGTGCTACAAACAGGCAATCCTTTTCCAGCTTCCGCGTATCGGTGCTAACGCTGGAGCATTGTTGGTACTTCTGATATATATCGGTAATTGAGGTAGAATCCATAATTTTGGTGCTTGGTGCTTGGTGCTTGGTGCTTAGTTATGGGTAGTTGGTAGTTAGTAAATAGTTTCATGTCTTGATTCCGCGCGGCGGCCGCTTCGCTCTTATCTCCAAAATCTATTGTCCATTGTCTAACTTCTAGCTTCTAGCTTCTAGCTTCTAGCTTCTAGCTTCTAGACTAAAACAACCGCAGTATACGCATCAGGGTTTATATTTGTAGTATGAAGGCAGTACTTTACCTGCAAATTTGCGATTCTCCGCCTTGGCCAAAGCCTGTTTTCTGGCTTGAAGAACTAAAAAATGAAGTTGACGGCATAACTTTTCTGGAACTGGATAATTTTAGCAGCAGCCAACTAACTGGTATGGCCGGTAGGTTTGCCAGTGAGGCCACCTGCTTGGCCATAGTAATTCAGGCCGAATCCGATAAAGCAGGTATAGGTAATTTATTAGGATTATTGCAAATCATAAGTAAAACCCCGGTGAAGAAGAAGGTTCTCACCTTAGGCAAGGTAAATCTAATTATAAGTAAGCAACTCAGCGCATTAGGCTATCGGCCCGAGGTATTTAGTATACAGAAAATACTACATTTTTTGAGCCTGAATAAGTAGGGTTGAGCACTTAAAATTAAATTCTAGTAAGGCGAAACATTTGCCTCGCTATCCACTTATTCTAAATAAGCATAACTATATAATTTAGTATGCATGCATAATTTTTTTCTACTGAAGGTATGCATGCATACTATTTTTTTATATATTTGGTTCGTCGCCTAAAGCTGCCTTGCGCCGAGCGCAATCGAATGTGGGATGGAGGTAGCCGGAAGCCTAAAACCCCAGTATGAAACGAGAAGAAACCGTAGACTATAATATTAAGGCCACCTGGCACGCCATTGCGCGCATGTACAACCAGGAGGCGGTAAAGTATGATATTACCACGTCTATCGGTTTTGTACTCCTGAACATTCACGAAGACGGTACGCCAGCCACCAAAATTGCGCCCTTGCTGGGCCTGGAGTCGCGCAGCCTAACCCGTATGCTGAAAACTATGGAGGAAAAAGGCTTCATCTGCCGCCAGCCCGACGCCAGCGACAAACGCCTGGTACGCATCTTCCTGACCGATAAGGGAAAAGAAAAAAAGGAAGTTAGCCGCCGCACGGTACGCGCTTTCAACAAAGCCGTTCAAGCCCAAATTCCCAAAGAAGACCTCGACGTTTTCTTCAAAACCATAAACCACATTAACCAAATAGTAGAAGAACAGAAGTTTAGAGAATAGGAGGTTAGAAGTTAGAAGCTAGATGTTAGACTAGTTCAACTTTTCTAACTTCTAACCTCTAACTTCTAGCTTCCCGCCAACAACTATTCACTAACAACTAGCAACTAATTATACATGAAACGAACCATTAACAAAGTCACGGTACTGGGCTCGGGCATTATGGGCTCGCGCATTGCGGCACACTTCGCCAATATTGGCGTTAAAGTCCGCCTGCTCGACATTGCCCCCTTCGAGCTTACCGAAGATGAGCAGAAAAAGGGCCTTAGCCTGGACGATCCGCAGGTGAAGGGTCGTATTGTAGGCCAAAGTTGGGAGAATACGCTTAAGAGCAAGCCAGCTTCCCTATACACCAAGGAGTTTGCCGATCGCGTAACGCTGGGCAACTTCAAGGATAATATGAAGGATATTGGCGATAGCGACTGGGTTATTGAGGTGGTGGTTGAAAACCTGAAAATCAAGAAGCAGGTTTTTGACGAAGTAGAGAAGCACCGCAAGCCGGGTACGCTAATCACCTCCAACACCTCGGGCATACCCATTCATATGATGCTCGATGGCCGTTCCGATGATTTTGCCAAGAACTTCTGCGGTACGCACTTTTTTAACCCGCCGCGCTACCTAAAGCTGCTGGAGATTATTCCAACGCCCAAGACCGATCCAGAAATTGTTGACTTCCTGATGGACTACGGCCGCAAGTACCTGGGTAAAACTACCGTACTGGCTAAAGATACTCCGGCCTTCATCGCTAACCGCGTGGGCATTTACGCTATCCTGAAGGTGGTTGATACCATGCAGAAGTTGGGCCTGAACGTAGATGAGGTGGATAAACTGACCGGTCCGGTAGTGGGCCGCCCTAAGTCGGCTACCTTCCGCACCTCCGATGTGGTTGGTCTGGATACCCTGGTTAAAGTAGCCAATGGTTTATACGAAGGCCTGCCAAACGACGAAGCCCGCGATACCTTTAAGCTACCCCCTCAGGTAGAAAAAATGATGGAGAACAAGTGGCTGGGCGATAAAACCGGTCAGGGTTTCTACAAAAAGACTAAAGGCGAAAAGGGCCAAACCGAAATTCTGACGCTTGATCTGGATAGCATGGAGTACGGCCCTAAGCAAAAGGCCAGCTTCGCTACTCTGGAGCAGACCAAGCCGATGGAGAACCTGCGCGAGCGCTTTCCGGTACTACTAGCCGGTAAAGATAAGGCGGGCGAGTTCTACCGCGATAGCTTCTACGGCCTGTTTCAGTACGTAAGCAACCGCATTCCGGAAATTGCCGACGAGCTATACAAAATTGACGATGCCCTAAAAACCGGCTTCGGCTGGAAAATGGGTCCGTTTGAAACCTGGGATGCCGTAGGCGTTGAAAAAACGGTTAAGAAGATGGAAGAAGCTGGTTATAAGCCTAACCAGTGGGTTTACGATATGCTTAGCGCCGGCAAAAAGGGCTTCTACAAAACCGAAGGCGGCAGCAAGCAGTACTACGACATTGATTCTAAAGAATACAAAGGCATACCGGGTACCGAAGACTTTATTTACCTGGATACCCTCCGCAGCACCAAGAAAGTATGGGGCAACTCCGATGCTACCGTGCTCGATTTGGGCGATGGCATCCTGAACCTGGAATTCCACAGCAAAATGAATACCATGGGTGCCGGCGTAATCGAAGGCATCAATCAGGCTATTTCTTTGGCTGAAAAAGACTTCCGTGGCTTAGTAATTGCTAACGAAGGCGATAACTTCTCGGCCGGGGCTAACCTGGGTATGGTGTTTATGTACGCCATTGAGCAGGAGTACGACGAGATCGACTTTATGGTGCGTCAGTTCCAGAATACCATGATGCGCGCCCGCTACAGCAGCATTCCGGTAGTAGCTGCCCCGCACGGCATGACCTTAGGCGGTGGTTGCGAACTTACCCTGCATAGCGACCGCGTAGCCGCCGCCGCCGAAACCTACATTGGTTTGGTAGAAGTTGGCGTTGGCCTGATTCCCGCCGGTGGTGGTACCAAGGAGCTTACCATGCGCGTGGCCGACGGTATGGAGCAGGGCGACGTGGAGTACAACGCCCTGCAGAACGCCTTTATGAATATTGCCACCGCCAAAGTAGCCACCTCGGCCTACGAAGCGAAAGAAATGGGTATTATTCGCGATAAGGATGCTATAGTAGTGAACAAAGATTTGCAGATAGCCGAGGCCAAAGCCTTAGCCATTGCCCTGGCCGAAGCCGGATATCAGCAGCCGCTCCCGCGCAAAAATATAAAAGTGCAGGGTAAAGGCGGTATGGCCTTATTCCTGGCCGGGGTACACGGCATGCGCACCGGCAACTACATCAGCGACCACGACCAAAAGATAGCCGAGAAAATTGCCTACGTTATGTGCGGCGGCGACTTAAGCCACCCGCAAGAAGTAAGCGAGCAATACCTACTAGACCTGGAGCGCGAAGCCTTCGTAAGCCTAACCGGCGAAAAGAAAACCCTGGAGCGGATACAGTCTATTATTCAGGGGGGCAAGCCGTTGCGGAATTAGTCGTGAGTCGTGAGTCTTGAGTCTTGAGATATGAACCAGTATAGAAACTTGAAAGTGTGGCAGAAAGCGGTGGCCTTGGCTACTGAGGTTTATCGTGCTTCGGGTTCATTTCCGAAAGAAGAGATGTACGGACTCACCGCTCAACTACAACGCAGTATTGTTTCCATCGCTTCCAACATCGCCGAAGGTGCCGGAAGAAGCCACGAAAAGGAGTTTGCCCAGTTTCTGAGTATAGCTTATGGCTCAGCTTACGAAACCGAAACCCAGCTCCTAATCGCTAAAAATTTAAATTACCTATCTAGTACCGAGTTTGAGAATCTAGAAAAGGAACTGGCTGAAGTTCAAAAAATGCTCTACAGCCTCAAGCTGAAGCTCGGCCGTCCTACTCAAGACTCAAGACTCAAGACTCAAGACTAAAAAAATGGACGCATATATAGTACAAGGATACAGAACTGCCGTAACCCGCGCTAAAAAAGGTGGGTTCCGCTTTACCCGGCCCGACGATTTGGCGGCCGACGTAATTAAACATTTGGTGAAAGAAACCGGCATTGATGCCGCCGAGGTAGACGACCTAATTGTGGGCAATGCCGTACCCGAAGCCGAACAAGGCATGCAGATGGGTCGGATGATTAGCCTACTCTCATTGCCTCAGTCCGTGCCGGGCATGATTGTGAACCGCTACTGTGGTTCCGGCCTGGAGGCTATACAAATTGCCAGCACCCGCGTGCACGCCGGTATGGCCGACTGCATTATTGCCGGGGGCACCGAAAGCATGAGCATGGTACCCATTATGGGCTACCGCACCGCGCTTAACTACAAAATAGCCAAAGAAAACCCCGACTACTACACCAGTATGGGTTTGACGGCCGAGAATATCAGTAAGGACTTCAAGATTAGCCGCGAAGACCAGGACCGCTTTGCGCTGGAAAGCCACGAAAAGGCCCTGAAAGCCCAGGCCGAAGGCAAGTTCGACAATGAGATTCTTCCCATTACGGTAGAAGAAACCTACTTGGATGAGAACATGAAGAAGAAGACCCGTAGCTATACCGTAGCCAAGGACGAAGGTCCGCGCCCGGGCACCAGTATGGAGGCACTGGCCCAGCTTAAGCCGGTTTTTGCTATGGGTGGTTCGGTAACGGCCGGCAACTCTTCGCCTACTAACGACGGGGCGGCTTTTGTAATGGTGGTATCGGAGAAGTTTCTGAAGAAGTATAACCTGACGCCGGTGGCCCGCTTCAGTTCGTTTGCGGCGGCCGGGGTAGCACCCCGCATTATGGGTATAGGTCCGGTAGAAGCTATTCCGAAGGCATTGAAACTGGCCGGTATTCAGCAGAACGACCTGGACCTAATTGAACTAAACGAAGCCTTTGCCGCCCAGAGCTTAGCCGTAGCCCGCGAACTGGACCTGGACATGAGCAAAGTAAACGTAAACGGCGGCGCTATAGCCCTGGGCCACCCCCTAGGTTGCTCCGGCGCCAAACTAAGCATTACCCTAATGAACGAAGCCAAACGCCGCAACGCCAAGTACGGCATGGTAACTGCCTGCGTAGGCGGCGGCCAAGGCGTAGCGGGGATATATGAGTTTCTTAATTGAGTGGCTGGTGGCTTGTGCCTGGTGCCTAGTTTAGAAGGATGAAAGACTTTACGGATTTAGAGGTTTGGAAAGTTGGTAGAGAATTGGCCAATCAGGTTTATTCTTTAACCAAGCGATTTCCTAAAGATGAAATGTTCGGATTGACCTCGCAAATTCGGAGAAGTGCAGTTTCTATTCCTTCTAACATTGCCGAAGGTACAGGGAGGTTTTCAAAAAAGGAAAGTCTACAATTTTGCTACATAGCAAGAGGTAGTCTTTACGAATTAGAAACCCAGTTGTACCTAGCTCTGGATCAGAACTATATAACTGAACCAGATTTCACTGCAACGAAACAAAATATTGATAAGTCAAAAAAGATGCTAAATGGCCTGATAGCTTATTTTAAGAAGGAAACTAGCCACTAGCCACCAGGCACCAGCCACTTACCTACAGAATTTAAAACAACGAAAATACAAATTAACCATGCAAGCAACCGACCAGCAACAAGCCATAAAAGGCGGCGAATTCCTGATTAAAGAAACCCCCGCCGAGCGCGTGTTTACGCCCGAAGAGTGGAGCGAAGAGCAGCGCATGATTGCCCAAACCTGTAAAGATTTTCTGGATACGGAAATCTACCCGCGTCTGGAGGAAATCGACTCCATGAAGCACCCCAACCTGATGCCCGAACTGCTGGACAAAGCCGGCGAACTGGGTCTGCTGGGTACCTCGGTACCCGAGCAGTACGGCGGCTTCGGTATGGATTTTAACACCTCTATGCTGGTAGCCGAAGTTACCGGCGCAGGCCACTCCTTTGCCGTAGCGCTGAGCGCCCATACCGGCATTGGTACGCTGCCAATTCTGTACTACGGTAACGAAGAGCAGAAGGCCAAGTACCTGCCTAAACTAGCTACTGGCGAGTATAAAGCTGCCTACTGCCTAACCGAGCCCGATAGCGGATCGGACGCCAATAGCGGTAAAACCAAAGCCGTACTGAACGAAGCCGGAACGCACTACAACATTACCGGCCAAAAAATGTGGATAACCAACGGTGGTTTCGCCGATATCTACATTGTATTCGCCAAAATTGAGGATGATAAGAACCTGACCGCCTTTATTGTGGAGCGCGATTTTGGTGGCATTACCATGAACGAGGAAGAGAAGAAAATGGGTATTAAGGGTTCATCTACCCGCCAGATTTTCTTCAACGACTGCCCCGTTCCGGTAGAAAACATGCTGAGCGAGCGCCAGAACGGCTTTAAGATTGCCGTAAACATCCTAAACATTGGCCGTATTAAGTTGGCTGCCGCGGCCTTTGGGGCCAGCAAAGCCGTAATTGATAATGCCGTACGCTACGCCAACGAGCGTAAGCAGTTTGGTTTGTCAATCTCGAAGTTTGGCGCTATTAAGCACAAGCTGGGCGAAATGGCCGCCCGCACCTACGCCGCCGAAAGCGCCAGCTACCGTGCTGGCCAGAATATTGATGACGCCTACGAAAACCTGGTAGGCGGCGGTATGGACGAGGCCCAGGCCAAGCTAAAAGCAGTAGAGCAGTTTGCTATTGAGTGCGCCATACTGAAGGTATACGGCTCGGAAGTGCTGGACTTTGTGGTGGACGAGGGCGTGCAGATTTACGGCGGTATGGGCTTCTCGGCCGATGCGCCTATGGACCGCGCCTACCGCGACGCGCGCATTAACCGCATCTTCGAGGGCACCAACGAGATTAACCGCATGCTCACCATCGATATGCTGATGAAGCGTGCCATGAAGGGCGAAATTGACCTGATGAGCGCTGCCATGGCCGTTCAAAAAGACCTAACCAGCATACCGGACTTCGGCGCGCAGGAAGAAGAAGGCCTTTTTGTGAAGGAGAAGAAGGTATTAGCCAACCTAAAGAAGGCCGGCCTGATGATTGCTGGTTCGGCCGCGCAGAAGCTAATGCAGAACCTGGCTAAGGAGCAAGAAATCTTGATGAACCTGGCCGATATGCTGATTCAGGTATACGCCGCCGAGAGTGCTATACTGCGTACCGAAAAGTTGGTAGGCAAGCAGGGCGAAGAAGCCAGCCAGGCCCAGATCGATATGGCCAAGCTAACCCTGTTTGAGGCCGTAGAAGTATGCGGCCGTGCCGGTCGCGAGGCCATCTACAGCTTTGCCCAGGGCGACGACCTGCGCCTAATGCTGATGGGCCTGAAGCGCTACACCAAGGTAGAGCCCTTCAACATAAAAGAAACCCGCCGCAGAGTTGCGGACATCATGATAGAAAAGAACGCTTACCCCTTCTAGAGCCCAGATTTAGGACAATCAATTAGGTAATAAGTTGGAATAAGCCCCATCCGGTTTCGGGTGGGGTTTTCTTGTTTTAGAGGGAAAGTTATAAATACAAAGTCGTGGTAAAAACAAAGGGGGTCGTGCTGAACTGGTATGTCGTGCTGAATTTATTTCAGCACCTGTTAGTGTTAAACCGAGGCAGATCATGAATCAAGCCTGCCTTTCGGCAGACAGGTTCAGGATGACGGCTTCATTTTACTATGCCTCTAATTATAGTAAGGATTCATTTGTCGTTTATAGTCTTCTATAGCCAGCACAAACTGACAAATCTGATCACTAACTACTTCAAGAAAATTAGACGGTGTATCTTTTAGGTGCGTAAAAGGAAAACTTGAGTAAGATGTGCCCCATAACGTATTATAGTATTTTTCGCCTCCGTGGGTTAATTCAACTTTCATATCGGTAGCTTGCTTGAGGTTAGAGAAATTATGCTTTGCTTTCTCATACTCATCTTGAGTTAGTATGGCACTGATTCTGAGGACACTTTTGTCACCATCAGTAAAAAGGAAAGCCGAATAAATATTGTTTCTAGTGTTTATATTCATAGTGCCCTCTTTAATAAAATAAGACTTAGCCCAAGAATACCCGCATTTTTTTAGATTCAACTTAATTGCCTGAGTTAGTTCATTAGGGCTATATTTCGGCTTGGAAACGTTGTCTTTGATATTACTTTCCGGCAAATACCTCCTGTAGAATTCCACTAAGTCATCATACTCTTTCTTAGTTTCGGTCATATAGCCAATTCCCAATGCATTGTTATTGGAAGAGAGCAGCAGGTTCATAGAAGATACTATACCGACCTTTTCGCTTAAGTATAATTTGCAGTGCAAGCCTTCTACCTCAATAAGTTCAAAACCCACGTTTACGACTTCCTGTCTGGTTTCCGCTTCGTCTTTTCTGGTATAAAACGTTACTGGTAGGTTTCGCTCCTTACACTTATCCAGGCAGTTTAAGCAGGTTTGTCGTGCTGAACGCGTTTCAGCACCTGTATCAAATTAAAACCGCTAGGCAATTACCCGGCTAATTGCCGCCGCGCAGTTAATAATTGATAGCCCCTGAAACAAGTTCAGGGCGACGGTTCTAAAATTGGCGTCGCTTTTATATAATCTTCTTATATTGTTACCCATTCTCCTTCGCTACCTTAATGCTATGGCCGAACTAACCACTGCCCCTTTTACTGACCGACAACTGAAGCCCCGCCAGGCACTGAATAAGGCTTTTCTGAAGCAGAAGCCTAACCGCGAGGGTATTGAAAAATTTAAAGGGGAATTGATTCAACTGCTTAACCGCCTGGATACCGAGGAACACGAGGAACACGTTAAGAACAACCTGGCCGATTTTCTGAAGCATACGGGCTTTGAGCCAAACTACTACATTAATACCAAAGGCCGTAACGACTTGGTAATTCATACCGGCGCCCAGGCTAAAGAACCAGTAGGCGTACTAATTGAAGCTAAGAAGCCGGCCAATAAAGCTGAAATGCTGCGGCCGGATAAGCTCAATGCTAAAGCCCTGCAGGAACTTTTGTTGTACTACTTGCGCGAACGTATTACGGAGCATAACCTGGACTTAAAATATCTGGTGGCTACCAACATTTACGAGTGGTATATTTTTGATGCCCAGCTTTTTGAACGCCTGTTTGCTAAGAATAGGGGATTGGTTAAGCAGTTTGAAGATTTTGAGGGCGGACGACTAAGCAGTACCAATACCGATTTCTTTTACCGCGAAATTGCCCAACCGGCTATTGCCAAAGTAGAAGCCGAACTGCAGCATACCTACCTGGACCTGCGCGAGTTTGAAAAGCCGCTGCGCAATACCCGTACCGACGATGACCGCCAGCTGATTCCGCTCTACAAAATACTAAGCCCGGAACACCTGCTAAAGCTGCCCTTCCGCAACGATAGCAACAGCCTGGACCGCCGCTTCTATAACGAACTTCTGCACCTGATTGGCCTTCAAACCGAAAAACAAAAAGGCAAAGAACTGATTGGCCGCCCGGCTAAGGAGCAACGGCATAAAGGCAGTTTGCTGGAGCTTACCATTGCCCAGCTTGAGGCGCACGACGAAATCCATAACCTGAAAAATGCTAGTCAATACGGCCGTACCCACGCCGAAAGGCTATATAACGTAGCGCTGGAACTGTGCATAAGCTGGGTTAACCGTATACTCTTCCTGAAACTGCTGGAAGCCCAATTGCAGCAATACCACGGCCGCCAGCAAGCCGCCATATACGCATTTTTGCACAGCAAACTCATCGGCGATTTTGATGACCTGGACGGCCTATTTTTTAGGGTGCTGGCCCGCCGCCCGCCAGACCGTACCGAAGAAATTAGCGAGCGGTTTGGCCATGTGCCCTACCTAAACAGCAGCCTGTTTGAGCCTACCGAACTAGAACGCGCCACCATTTACGTAAGCAACCTGGCCGATGGCGTAGAACTGCCCCTGCACAGCCAAAGTGTACTGAAAGATGACAAGGGAAAACGACTGGGCGGTACTATGCCTATGTTGCAGTACTTGTTTCGCTTTCTGGATGCCTACGATTTTAGCTCGGAAGGGGCCGAGGAAATTCAGGAAGAGAACAAAACGCTGATAAACGCCTCGGTACTGGGGCTTATTTTTGAAAAGATTAACGGCTATAAAGACGGCAGCTTTTTTACGCCCGGCTTTATAACCATGTATATGTGCCGGCAAAGCTTGCGCCGCGCCGTACTGCACAAGTTTAACCAGCACTACGGCTGGCAGCTTAGCAATTTTAGCCAGCTCTACGAGAAAATTGACGATAAACGGCAGGCCAACGCCCTTATCAATAGCCTTAAAATTTGCGACCCAGCCGTAGGCAGTGGCCACTTTTTGGTAAGCGCGCTAAACGAACTACTAGCCCTAAAGAGCGAACTTAAAATTTTGCTGGATAGGGAAGGCCGCACCCTGCGCGACTATACCGTAACCGTAGAGAACGACGAGCTGGTAGTAATGGACGACGACGGCCGCCCCTTTGCTTATAACCCCAACAGCCGGGAAAGCCAGCGCGTGCAGGAGGCCCTCTTCCACCAAAAGCAAACCCTGATTGAAAACTGCCTGTTTGGCGTAGACATTAACCCAAACTCGGTAAAAATATGCCGCCTGCGCCTCTGGATAGAACTCTTGAAGAACGCCTACTACAAAAATACGTCTCCAGAAAATTCCGCGCAGAATAATGGAAACCTCAACTCTCCCCTCTCGAGAGGGGCTGGGGGTGTGTTAAGAGGAATTGATAATACGGTTATGTTCAACAGTTCAACTAAAGTACTAGAAACCCTCCCCAACATCGATATTAATATAAAGCAGGGCAACTCGCTAATTAGCCGCTTTGCGCTGGATGCCGATTTGGGCAAAGCCCTTAAAAAGAGCAAATGGAACGTAAGCACCTACCGCACCGCCGTGCAAGCCTACCGCCACGCCGCCAGCAAAGACGAGAAACGCGATATGGAACGCCTGATTGACGAAATTAAGGGCAATTTTAGAACGGAGATTGGCAAGCGCGACCCCAAGCTGCTGCGCCAGCAAATGCTAAGCGGCAAACTCTACAATTTAACCCAGCAGGGCCAGTTGTTTGCCGAAGACAAGAAAAGCAAAAAGCAGCGCCTGACCGAGGTAGCCAAAGTAGAAAAGCAACTAAACAAGCTAAACGACGAAATAGCCGAAATACAGGAAAATAAAATTTACGAAGGCGCTTTTGAGTGGCGCTTCGAGTTTCCGGAAGTGCTGGACGATGACGGCAACTTTACCGGCTTTGATGTAGTAATAGGCAACCCGCCCTACATACGGCAGGAAGAAATTAGCTGGATGAAGCCCTACCTACAGCAGCACTACCAAACCTACGCCGGCACGGCCGATATGTACGTGTTTTTTGTAGAACTGGGCCTGCGCCTGTTGCAAAGCGGTGGCGAGTTTACCTACATACTACCCAATAAGTGGATGCGCGCCGGTTACGGCAAAGCCCTGCGGCAGTGGGTGCAGCAGTACCAAATGGTAGAGCTGGCCGATTTTGGCGATTTGCCCGTGTTTGAAGAAGCCACCACCTACCCCTGCATTTGGCATATAAGCAAGCAGCCGGTTGCCCAGCCCGAGTTTACCGCCGCCACCATAGCTACCCTGCAGTACGAAAGCGGCCTGGCCAACTATATACAGAAAACCGGCTTTGCCGTAAATAGCCAGCTACTAACCCCCGAAGGCTGGACGCTGGTAGACAGCCGCGTGCAGCAATTGCTGGAAAAAATTAAAGCCGCCGGCACGCCCTTAGGCGAATACGTAGAGGGAAAAATATACTACGGCATAAAAACCGGCTTTAACGAAGCCTTTGTAATTGACGAGGAAACCAAAAACCGCCTGATTGCCGAAGACCCCAAAAGTGCCGAAGTGATTAAGCCCTTCCTGGCCGGCCGCGACATTAAACGCTACCAGCAACCGATGGCTGATAAGTATTTGATTTTTACCCGAAGAGGAATTGACATCGATAGCTATCCGGCTATACTAAAGCATTTAGAACAGTACCAAGAAAGCTTAGAACCTAGACCAAAAGATTACGCTGGAACCAATTGGCCAGGAAGAAAGCCCGGAACTTATAAGTGGTATGAACTACAAGATGCTGTTGATTACTACCAAGAATTTGAAAAGCCTAAGATTTTTATTCCAGCTATAATCAAAAGACCAGCCTTTACATTTGATACAAACGGTCAATATGGTAATGATAAGACTACAATTATTTTAGTAGAAGATGCTGAATATATATTAGGAATAACGAATAGCTTAGTAAGCCAGTATTTAATGGAATTTATAAGCTCAACTAAGCAAAATGGCTATTACGAATATAAGCCTGTATACATAAGCCAAATCACCATACCCCCGGCAAGTGAGGAGCAGCGGGCGGAGATTTCCCGGCGGGCCGAGGCCATCCTACAAGCCAAAGCCCAAAACCCCGCCGCCGATACCAGCGCGCTGGAGGCCGAAATAGATGCCCTCGTCTACCAACTCTACCACCTAATCCCCGAAGAAGTAGCTCTGGTTGAGGGGTAATTATTAAGAGCAGTCGTTAAAAAATGGATGTCGTGCTGAACTCGTTTCAGCACCTGTTAACTATTAACCAGAGGCAGACCCTGAAACAAGTTCAGGGTGACAGTTCCATAAATAACGCCGCTTGGCAAAGGCTCGTTTAATTACCGTTGTCATGCTGAATTTATTTCAGCATCTGCTTAAAGTTACCAGATACCGAAACAAGTTCGGCATGACCGGTTCTATAATAAATAGGCAGCATGAAAACCGGCTTTGTCTACATCATGAGTAACAAAAACCGCACAGTGCTCTACATTGGCGTAACCAGCAACCTAGAGGCTCGCGTGTTGGAACACCGCAGCGGGCAAAGCCACTTCACCAAAAGCTACAACTGCCACTACCTGCTCTACTTTGAAAGCATCCCCGGCATGCAAAACGCTATAGACCGAGAGAAACAATTAAAAAACTGGAGGCGTGAGTGGAAATGGAACCTCATTAAAGCTGAAAACCCCGAGCTAAAAGATTTAGCGGAAGGGTGGTATGATTAAAAAGTCGTGGTTTAAAAAGCAAAGTCGTGCTGAATACGGTAGTCACCCTGAACTCGTTTCAGGGCCTTTTTAAAGTTAACACCGCCCGCCAAAAGCCCGCTTAGTTACCGCTGTCATGCTGAATTTATTTCAGCATCTGCTTAAAGTTAACAGACCCTGAAACAAGTTCAGGGTGACGGTTTTAGAATAAACAAACTCCTATTCTACTCGGTTAGCTTTCTACACCTAAATAGCTGACCTTATGAACATTGCCGTCCTCTCCCGCAACGGAAAATTATACTCAACTCAACGCCTGATGGAGGCTATTGAAAAGGCCGGCCACACCGCCCATTTAATAGATCACCTTCACTGCGATATTTATATGGATGAGGACGGCCCGGCTATATACTACCAGGGCGAAAAGCTAAAGGGTATTGACGCCGTTATTCCCCGGATTGGGGCTTCGGTAACATTTTACGGTACGGCCGTGGTGCGGCAGTTTGAAATGATGGGCGTATTTACCGCCGTAGAAAGCCAGGCCATTATGCGCTCGCGCGATAAGCTGCGGAGTTTACAGGTGTTGAGCCGGGCTAAAATTGGTATGCCCCGCACGGCTTTTACCAATCACAGCAAGGAGGAAAACAAAATGCTTACTAAAATGGGCAACGCCCCGGTAGTAATTAAGCTGCTGGAAGGTACCCAGGGTCTGGGCGTAGTACTGGCCGAAACCAATAAGGCCGCTAAAAGCGTAGTAGAAGCCTTCGATAGCCTTAAAACCCGGGTGATTTTGCAGGAATTTATTGAAGAGGCCGGCGGCGCCGACCTGCGGGTTTTTATTGTAGACGGCGAAGTTATTGGGGCTATGAAGCGGCAAGGCAAGGAGGGCGAATTTCGCTCTAATTTGCACCGGGGCGGCTCGGCCATGGTTATGAACTTAACCGATGAGGAAAAAGCTACTGCGATTAAAGCCGCCGAAAGTATGGGCCTGGGCATAGCCGGGGTAGATATGCTCCAGAGCAAGCGCGGCCCTTTGGTATTGGAGGTAAACAGCTCGCCGGGCCTGGAGGGTATAGAAAAAGCGACCGGAGTAGATGTGGCTGGTAAGATAGTAGCTTATATAGAAAAGAACGCCACCGGAGGCAAGGCTAGTAAAGGATAAACGTATGAAACTCGGACGAGTATTAGTAAGCAGCACCATTGGCACTGTTGCTCTAACCGTATTTAGTACTTGGCGGTCGGTGCAGGAAGGGCACGAGTACCGCGAATCGGTACTGCTGGAAGGCTTTTGTAATAAGAAAGGAAAAATGCCCAAGTCGGCAGGCTGGCTGGGCTGGAGCTTGCATACTGCTATTGGCTTAGGGTTAACTACCATATACCACCACCGCTGGACCAAAACCGCTAACCTAGTAAAAGGTGCCCTGGCCGGAACCACCACCGTACCATTTGCCTGGGTAGTTTGGGCCTCGGCCTTCAATTTGCACCCTAACCCACCTAAAACCTATCGCCAGGGATTTTACCGGCAAGTAGCCCTTGCCAATATTATTTTCGGGGCTACCGTAGGCCTTCTGCACAAGAAATAATTAATTGAACCTATGCTTTAGTATATACTTCGTATGCCTTTATACAACTAGTAGGGATAATAACTATCCTCCTGGATGATTTCGGCGCCCCGGTGTTGCTGCTTTAGCTGGAAGTCATCGAAGTAGATGTCAATATCTTCCACCGCGTCGTGCGATAGGTCTACTACAATATAGCGGGCCCCGGCTGGTACGCTCACCTGCAAGGCCAGCCGCTCGGGAGCCTTGG
>CAZDEY010000026.1:14531-25507 GCA_964504565.1 uncultured Roseivirgaceae bacterium | reverse complement strand
GTTACAATAAGCCTCTGCCAGTACCTACTAGAACCTGTTGCACTAAGTTGATTAACTAAACCTAGGCTAGGTTTTAGTATAAATATGAGTAAGTCGATAATTTATTAGTCAGATTTTTAGTAGCCCAAACTAGTGTCGGTTTAATTAAATTATTTTAGCATTAAGTTAGTGAGGTAAACTATACCGTTTGCTTCAAGTTTCTAATAAGTATTATGGCAGTTTATAAAATCAAAGCTTTTCAAGTTGCTGAACAACTTAACCTCAAGCATTTTAAAAGTATTTTTCCGGAGCAACCGGTTAGTGGTACTGGATCAGAATTATTCTATCATATTGAGAATGAGTCGTACCTATACTTGTCCAACTATGGGGTAGCTGCATTCACAAATTTGTCTCCTGAGCGTACATTAGAGTTCATGGAAAGGCTAAAGCCATACGCCACGAATTGGTTAGAAAATCAGCATCAGGAAGGATTTACGGTTGAATCTTTTGAAGAATTACCTATTCCTGAGGTACAGTCTGATAGGGTAATTATTCCAAATAATTTTCCTCTGCCCGGAGTTTTAAAACTCACTATGTTACAGGTTGCTCACTCGGTAGCCTTAGATTATTACGAAGAGTTAACCTATTCCATACTTAGTGATAGTTATACCTACACCCGTCAGCTCGAAGAAAAAGGTAAGGTGAATATTTCTAAGCGTAACCTGATGCGCTTTATAGGGAAGACCCTCAATGTGAAAAATAGTATAGTTGATAACCTTTACATTCTGGATGACCATGGTTCGGTCTGGAATGATCCACAACTAGATAAGCTAAATAAGGGACTAAAGGATACTTTTGATATTCAGGTAAGGTTTAGGGATATTGATTTTAAGCTTAAAATAGTTGAGGATAATTTAAAGCTGTTTACAGACTTACTACAGCATAGAGAAAGTTCAAGGCTAGAATGGATAATTATTATACTGATACTTATTGAGGTAGTGAATGTATTTTGGAGGGAATTATTTTAAATGCAAAAAGCCTTAGCTAATGCTAAGGCTTAGTACCAAAGGCCGGGGTCGAACCGGCACTCCCGAAGGAACACGAGTTTGAGTCGTGCGCGTCTACCAATTCCGCCACTTTGGCTTGACAGCTTGCAAAGTTAATCATTAAGCTGACTTATGCCACTGGTAATTCACTCTTTTTGTTGAATTTCTTTCAATGTTGATGTGGAAATTTTTTTGCAAGAAAAAGCCATTGGTTTGGCTGAGAAATATTGCTTCATTTTAGACCAGTTATCTAAAAATAATTCGGAATGACGGTACCGATCTAAGGACTTTAAATCTTCCCAATAGCTATAGGTAGTAAAAATATGTTCTTGACCGTAATCCTGTAACAGATCTAAACGTAAGCAGCCTTTGGTATTTCGTATTTTGGATTTGCTTTCTTCGAAAATTTCTAAAAAATCTGGTACGTGTTCTTCCTTAAAGAACATTCGTACAACTCTTATCACCATAATTATTTTTTTAAAAAAACGATTGCTGTGAGGTGAGGCAAAATTATAAATAACCTCAAAAAAGTAAATCAACCAATATTAAATTTGTTCTCATAGCGGTAGCCTACCGCTAATTCTATTTTTGCTTTCAGTCTCCAAGGTATTACGTCCGTTTCGGAGCCTTACTAATATAGGGCTGTCAAATTCCATCCCTAGAAGCTCAGCAGCATTACCGCTGTGAATACCAATTTCAAGGTAACCCTCGCTATTTATCACAGCAAACAGATCTCCAGGATCAGTTATACTATATGTACGATTTATTTTTCTTACTTCTTCTCTTCCAATCTTAATAAAGAACTCTTGGCTTTCCAGCAGGCTCAATTGATCTTTACGAATATTGGTAATTAGGTTTCCATAATTATCAATATAAATCACATGACCGGCTATCAATTTAGGGGTAACCCGAGCAGTTCGGAACAGCATTTTGTTTAAATAGGCTGTAGTTTCACCTAAACTAGCTAAGGGGGTTCCTTTTAAAATTTTGAGCGCTGCGGGTACCAATATATCGCGGCACGGGAAGGTAGATTGCCGGGCCAAGGTATGCTCATCCTCATTAGTACCTAAAATAACTACTTGCTGGGGTTCATTGGTACTAATTAGACTCAGTAAGCCATTATCGGTACCCACAAAGTAGTGGCCATCAAGTTCAATCGCAATATAACTTTCGCCTAAGCTTCCAGTGCTGTTTACCGCTACCAAATGAACCGTTCCCAACGGAAAATCTCGAAAGCAACTACGCAATACGTATGAACCATGGGCAATATCGTACTGTTTGATAGTGTGGCTGACATCTATTATGGTCTGATTGGGATCTGCTGTTAATATGCGCCCTTTAACCGAGGCTACATAGCTATCAGAGGTACCAAAATCAGACATAAATGTCAGGATTGCCATAGCAGAGGAACGAGATTATTTGTATTTTTGATCTAAACAAACTTACCTAAATTTAATTACGTTTTAAATTCATACCACCTAATTATTTAATAAGCCTTTGGTAGAAAAAGTAATAACCCTGGAAAACGTTTCGCTAACCGATTTTTTGGGCGTTGAAAATAAAAATATTCAAGAAGTAGCCGCAGCTTTCCCTAAAAGCAAAATTATTTCTAGAGGTAACGAGATAAGAATACGCGGAACGGCTCCGGAGATTCTTAAAATTAACGATATCCTAAACTCTCTACTACAGCATTACCACCGCTTTGGTAAAGTTACTACAGATAATGTTAAAGATTATCTTGAACAGGAAGAGCAGGCTGTAGCCAACTATGCGCAAGATGATACCCTGCTATACGGCACGGGTGGCTTTAGTATAAAACCTAAAACCCAAAACCAGATGGCGCTGGTTGAGGCGGTTAACCAAAACGATTTGGTTTTTGCTATTGGGCCGGCTGGTACCGGCAAAACGTATATTTCGGTAGCATTAGCAGTTCGGGCTCTTAAGAATAAGCGAGTTAAGAAAATTATTATTACCCGGCCGGCAGTAGAGGCTGGTGAAAACTTAGGTTTCTTGCCGGGTGACCTGAAGGAAAAAATTGACCCCTATCTGCGGCCTATATATGATGCATTGCATGATATGATTCCGGCCGAGAAGCTTAAGTACTATCAGGAAAACGGTATTATTGAGATTGCCCCTTTGGCCTACATGCGCGGCCGAACGTTGCAAAATGCGTACATTCTGTTGGATGAAGCCCAGAATACCACGCCTATGCAAATTAAGATGTTCTTAACCCGTATGGGCCCAAGTTCTAAAGTAATAATTACCGGAGATATTTCGCAGATCGATTTACCTACGCGCCAACGTAGTGGATTAATTGAGGCACTCAATATTCTATCAGGAGTAAGTGGAATTGGGTTTGTACAGCTTTCCGGTGCCGATGTTGTGCGCCATAAACTGGTTAAAAAGATTATTGAGGCTTATGATAGGGCGGAAGCTAATGAGCATAACTCTAGACAAGGAAATGAACGAGATTCAGGTAATAGAAATAAGCAATCAGGAGCAGCTTAAACAAGCTTTTGCTATTCGCCGCCGGGTTTTTGTGGAAGAACAAAATGTGCCGGCTAAAGACGAATACGATGAGTGGGAAGATTCGGCCAAACACTTTCTAGCACTACGTGATGAGTTACCGGTTGGCACCGCCCGCTGGCGTTATACTGAAAAAGGAATTAAACTAGAGCGTTTTGCCGTATTGCCGGAAGCCCGGGGGGAAGGTGTAGGCCAAAAACTTGTATCAGCTGCATTATATTCTATTGAAAATTGTTCGGGGTCCGAAGGTAAAACCTTGTATTTGCATGCCCAGTTGCCGGCTCAATCACTATACCAGCGCTTCGGTTTTAAGGCAGAAGGCGAACAATTTGATGAATGCGGAATTCAGCATTATCTTATGAAGAAATAAAAAGGCTTACCAAATTTGGTAAGCCTTCTTTATACAATATAATTAGTACTTTTACATTTCGTCGTCGTCGTTCACATCAACGTCTACGTCTAAATCGCTATTTCTAAGTTCATCCCACTCGCGATCCCAGTTACGGAAAGTTTCATTAACGTTATTTCTAACATCTTGCCAAGTATTCTCGGTAGCATTTTCTACTTCCTGTAAGCGCATGTTTAACTGATCGCGTTCGCGTTGTA
Source organism: uncultured Roseivirgaceae bacterium (assembly GCA_964504565.1). Classification (GTDB taxonomy): domain Bacteria; phylum Bacteroidota; class Bacteroidia; order Cytophagales; family Cyclobacteriaceae; genus Cesiribacter. Next base: position 21,350 of record CAZDEY010000026.1, on the reverse strand, counting down.
GGGTAGTTTTGGTTTCTTCCCACTCCCGGCGGGTTTCGGCTTCAATATTATCGCCCATTTCCTCCATACGCGTGTCTAAACGCTCCAGGCTCTGGTCGGCACGGTCAATATCGTAGCGTAAGCGGTCTTCATACATGGTACGGTCAGTATAAGCGTACTCACGGTCGTAATCCCATTCTCCACCATCGCGGTAGCTTACATTATCGTTATTAAGGTCGGTGTTCTCAGGGGTTTCGTAGGGGTCTTCCCCGTAAACATCTTCTAGTTCGGTATCACTAGCTTCTCGCTGGTTATCACAAGAAGCAATTGAAAAAGTAAAGGCCCCAGCTAACGCTATGGCTCCTAGTGATTTAAAAAAGTTAGGTCGTTTCATCTAATTGATAACTACTTGATTCGGATTATTGAACGATTAAGCTTCAGAAAGGTTTCGGGGCCAAGCTTCACTAAGTGTTTCGCCTCCTTTAATACCAAAATCCAAAGTTCTGATTGGGAATGGAATGGTAATATCGTTGGCATCAAATGCCGCTTTTATTGCCATAATGGCGTTGCTACGAGCCTCTAAATAGTCCGGCTGTTTCTTAAAGTCTACCCAAAACCGAACATCAAAATTGATTGAGCTATCGCCAAAACCAGTATAAAATAATTGAACTGGGTCATTGGTATTTATATCCGGCAAATTCTTAACAGTTTCCAAGGTGAGCTTTTTAACTTTTTCCAGATCGTCGCCGTAGCTAACCCCCACTTCTAAATCTACCCGCCGGCGGCCGTAGCGGCTGTAGTTGGTTATGGGATTTTGAAATACATCTTTATTAGGAATTATGTAGTACTGCCCCTGAAACGACCGTAAGGTGGTAGCTCTCAATGTCATATCTACCACTATACCCATCTTATCCTGAGTTTCTATAATATCCCCTTCCCGGAAAGGGTTTCTGATAGCCATTATTACCCCCGACATAAAGTTGGCCGCAATATCCTGAAAAGCGAAACCTAAGGCTAAGCCAATTATACCGGCACCAGCCAGAAGGGTAGTTACTGTTTCATCCAGGTTTAAAATGTTTAGTGCTATAAACACCCCAACCAGCAGCACTACTATGTATATAATATTTACAATTAAAGAATGTAAGGTAGCGTGGCGGGATACCTTGCCCATAAGTCGGCCGGTTATGTTGCGCAGCCACTTAGCAATTAGCCAGAATATTACAACTATTAAGGCGGCTAGGGCAAAGTTAGGCAACATGGTAACAATGCCATTTATCCAACCTTCCAGCTTTTCAATAATTACCGAGGAGGCATTTTTAATATCCATATAAGAGAGAGATGTTTATTTCACTACTAACTATACGTACTTAACAATGTTGTCAGATTTAAATGCTTTCTACCCGCTCCATACCCGCCGTACGATTTCTGTTGCCGTTTGTACTAGGCATTTGCCTAGCCAATCTTGACCTCGGCTATTTTAGTTTCTCTTTATATTTAGGAGTAGCTCTACTATGCCTCGCGCTACTGATGGCTCTACTTATAAGCAGGCAGAATACTCCGTCAATAGCTTATGGTTTTCTGATTGCTATTGGAAGTTTTACTTGTGGGGTAGGCTTGTTTCAGCTAAACCATAATGAACGCAAAGGAAATCTGGAGCCGGAAACCGCCTGGGTAATTACTAACCTACAGGAAGCCGGAAATAGCAATCATTATCAAAAGTTTAACGCGGTAGCAATTCCGATAGATTCATCAGGTAGTAGTCAAAATGAATTATCGGCTAACATAATTGTATATTACAAACACTCGCTAAATAAATTACCGCCGAGTGCTTCCCTGATTACGTCTGTACAACCAACCTTACCGGCGCCGCCCCTAAACCCTTATCAATACAATTACCGCGATTATCTACTTGAGAAAGGCATCAATGGTCAGCTTTTTATAAATGAGGAATCAGATTTTAGTCAGCTTAAAGCAGGTTCCGCGGCTTCGTATTCCTACCTAACCCCAATCAAAGGTTTTCTTAGTAATAATATTGTCAGATACATCAAAGCCGAACATCAGGGAATTGTACGAGCTATGTTTTTAGGCGATAGGGCCGAGTTGGAGCAGGAGCGGAAATTGCAGTACGCCCAAGCCGGTATAATGCATATACTGGCCGTAAGCGGTTTGCACGTTGGAATTGTATATTTAGTACTTCAGTGGGCTTTCCGGTTTTTACCCAGAAGAAAGAAAAGTAGCCGGCTAGTTCAGTTTTTAGTTATCGTTTCCGGACTTTGGCTGTACGTTATGATTACCGGCGGGGCTGCTTCAACCACGCGGGCGGCCATAATTTTCAGCTTACTTAGCTTAGGTAAATTAAGTAGCAGGCAGGTTAATTCGCTCAATAGTTTAGCCATTGCTGCATTACTCATTCTTCTTATAGATCCGCACCAGTTATTTGGCGTAGGTTTTCAGCTAAGCTTTTCGGCAGTTATAGGGATATTAACCCTGGAACCGCGACTGGCTAAATATTGGCCAACCCAGAATAAAATTCTCCGCTATATACGTTCGTTGTTTGCAGTAACTATAGCGGCGCAGCTTGGCACCCTGCCGCTTACCCTCTACTACTTTAATACGTTTCCTACTTATTTTATCTTTACCAACCTGATAGCCGTACCGGTAGCCTTTATAGTAATTTGCGGAACTGTAGTGCTTAACCTTCTTGTCTGGCTGCCAATAGTACCTGAGTTCGTAGGGTGGCTAATTGGCCAATCCTTAGATTTTCTGCAATTCTGGATAGCGTTATTTAATAATTTACCTTTGGCCCAGGTATTTACTTTGCTAAGCTTAACGGAAACTTTTGGCTTATATGCGTTTTTTGCCGCAGTAATAATTTGGTGGTACACTTATAATAAAAAGTATGTATGGTTGGCCCAGGCAGCATTATTACTGGTAGGTTTTAGTCTGCTGAACAGGCAGATTATCTACCGAAATCAAAATTCTTTAACTGTATACAACATTCCTAATTCTACGCTTATAGCCTGGAATCAGGCAAATGACCGGTTGCTGTACAGTTCAAGTACCGATACCTCTAAACTAAACTATGCCGCCGGCTCCCACCAAATTAGGTTAGGTAATAAGCCAATCCGGTCAGAAGAATTACGTAGCCTGGAAGATATTACTTGCTTCTCACTAGGTGAAGAAGAACTACTAATAGTAAACGGGTCGGAACTGGGCGACAAGCAATATGATTTACCGCCCATTGGTAATGAACTTCACTCTAAACTTGCTGGGTCTACTTATTTGCTAGTGGTAGGGCAGCCCAGCGAAGAAGTAGTTAGCCAATTGTCAGTAGGTATAAACCAAGTGATTATGGATAGTAGTAACCCAAATTACTATAAGAGTAAAATTGAAACTAAGGTCAAATTTATTCACCCAACTTCAGAACTTGGGGCTTTTATATTGCAGCCGAAACCTAGCCAATCGTCGCCAAATTTTTATTGAATTGGGTCAATAACCTTATACCTACTTATCAGTTTGATTAAGGCGTATAATAATTTTAAGTGAAATGCTAAAGGCCAAAGTATTAGACCTTATACGAAAGCAAAAGTACACAGCAGACCCAACCGTAAACCTTACCAATTGCGATAAGGAAGCTATTCACCTGTTAAACAGTATACAACCTCACGGTTTTTTAATTGCTTATGACGATGCCGGACAAATTCTGCAGGTTAGTAGTAACCTTGACAGTTTTCTGCCTATTTCTAGTAAGGATGCCCTACACCTTAACCTGAAAGAAGTATTAGGTGACCTGGCAGTTGAGAAAATTGGGCAGCGCCAGCAGGATAGTATTTTTCAAAACCACTTTCAGCTCACCGTTGGTAATCTAGAAAATGCCAAGGCATTTGAAGCTAGTTTGCACCGTAACGAAGGATTTTGGGTACTGGAATGTGAACCGCAAGGTTCTTCGGATAACTATACCATTCAGCAGTTTAATTATTGGTTGCAACAACTCAGGGCTACATCCGGATTACAGAACTTGGCCGCTAAACTAGCTGATCAGGTTCGGCAGATTTTAGGGTTCGACCGGGTTATGATTTACCAGTTTTACGAAGATCAAAGTGGCTTTGTATTGGCTGAGGCTAAGAAAGATGAGATTGAGCCATTTTTAGGTTTGCGCTACCCGGCTACAGATATACCCCAGCAAGCCCGCCTGATTTACCTGCATACCCCCAGCCGGGGAATAGCCAATATTGAAGCTGAGCCGGTACCCGTAATTCCAGTAATTAACCCAATTTCTGAAAACCCTCTAAATTTTGCCAACTCATTGTTGCGCAGCGTTAGCCCAATTCACGTAGAGTACCTCCGAAATATGGGGGTGAAGGCTTCCACCTCCTTTTCTATTGTAATCGGCGGAAAATTGTGGGGGCTGGTAGCGTGCCACCACTATTCGGAAATTTTGGTACCTCTACCTAAGCGCGATACAGTTACCTTACTTACGCAAAACTTTTCAGGATTTGTTCAGGAAAGGCAACAAGCAAGTTTTGAAAAGTACCTGGCTAATATCCGTTACGTTCAAACCAAACTATTTGAACGGTTTAACTACGAAACTAATTTTATTGACAGCCTCACTCAGTTCAATCCTTCTATTAAAGACTTAATAGAGTGTACGGGTTGCGTAGTGATGAACGATGGTGAATTTTATAGCCTGGGGGTTACCCCAAATCAAGAAGAATGCGAAGGTATTATTGATTGGCTTCAGCATAATAGCACCATTACTAGCGTATTTTCAACCAATCAGCTACCATTAGAATACCCGCCCGCCCAAAAATTTGCTAAGATAGCTTCCGGGCTAATAGCCTTATCTATTTCCCGAGTGCAGGGCGATTATATACTATGGTTTAGGCCGGAATTTTCGGAAACAGTTACCTGGGCCGGCAAACCCCAAAAAATTGAAGTTACGCAGGATGGGGAATCCCGCCTTACCCCCCGTAAATCGTTTGAAGCCTGGACTGAGGAACTGAAGTATCAATCTAAAAAATGGACTGATGTAGAAATTAACGGTGTCCGCGAAATGCGGGGGATTTTAGTAGATGTGGTTATGCGCGTAGCTGGGGAACTCCAACTAAAAGCCGATATATTGGGCCGGGTTAACCGCGAACTGGAAGTCAGCAATAATGAATTAGACTCATTTGCCTATATAGCTTCGCACGACTTAAAAGAACCCTTGCGGGGAATTCAGAATTATAGTCAGTTTTTGCTGGAAGATTACCATGATAAACTGGATGATGACGGCAAAAATAAACTGGAAACCCTTATGCGGCTTAGCCGGCGCATGAGCCAGCTTTTAGATTCTTTGCTTCAGTATAGCCGGGTTGGGCGAATTGAACTTAAAACTGAAAAAATTAACCTAAACAAATTGGTTGGTGAAGTGATTGAGGATTTAAGTTCAACCTTTGATTCCCATAACCTAGTTCAAATTAACGGTAGCTTGCCTAAAGTGCAGGGCGATACCATACGGCTAAGCGAGATTTTTCAAAACTTAATTGTAAATGGTCTTAAATATAATGAGCAACCGGAAAAGCAAATTATAATAGGCTCAGGTTCCGAAGGGAATAACGAAGAAGTGCCTGAGGGGTACGAATTATTATGGGTTAAGGATAATGGCATTGGAATAAGCCCGGAACATTTTGAAGTTGTTTTTACAATTTTCCGGCGCTTGCACGGCCGAAATGAATACGGTGGCGGCACCGGCATTGGGCTTACTATTGTTAAAAAAATTATTGAGCGCCACGGCGGAAGCTTATGGATTGAAAGCGAAGTAGGGGAAGGAACTACATTCTTCTTTACCCTGCCTTCAATTAACGGATGATTATATTAATATGATGAATAATAATTTTGTAGGCTTTCAGCCAATATTAGTAGTAGAAGATAGCGACGAAGACTTTGTAGCTATTAAGCGAGCCTGTAAAAAAGTTGGGGTGAATGTGCGCATTGAACGCTGCCCGAACGGACAGGATGCATTGGATTACTTGAACAACTTATGTTTGCAGGATAAAACTCATAAGGTACCATCCATAATTATGCTGGATTTGAATATGCCCCTAATGGATGGCAAAACATTCCTTAAGAAGATCAAATCTCACACTATTTTGCGACAAATTCCAATAGTAGTAGTTACGTCTTCCAATAACGAAAAGGAAATTGAAGAATGTTATACTAACGGAGCCAATGCTTATTTGTGCAAACCCGCCGAGTTCAATGAATTTGTAGAAAATATTAAATCCCTTAAACAATTTTGGCTAGAAACTGCTACCTTGCCAGTAATAACGCCTTAGCTCTGTAGTAGTGTCCATGACGCAAAAGTCTTCTCCGGTACGGATTCTTATTCTGGATGACAGCCCCGATGACCGGGCTATACTTATTAGACACCTGAATAAAGGTTTTAATCCGCAGGGTACTACGGTTGAAATACACGAGTGCAACCTGGTGCGCGATGCCTTTGAACAACTACGCATTCGGACTATTGATTGTATTTTAATAGATTATTATCTGCCCGATATGGACGGGTTAAGTGCTATTGCCCAGATAAGAAGGGAGTGGGGCAATAAAATTGGTATCATTTGTCTAACCGGTAGCGGTAACGAAGCCGTAGCAGCGGCGGCTTTCCGTACCGGAGCCAATGATTATCTCTCCAAAAGTAAGCTAGATACCGAGGTTGTAACCCAATCGGTAACCAAAGCCTTGCACGACGTTGATGAAATAAAGCGTAAAATTGAACGTCAGCAGGACCTTGAACAAAAAAACCTACAATTAAGAGAAGCCAAGATGCTGCTGGAGGAGCGGCAGCGCGAGCTGATT
>CAZDEY010000026.1:0-14521 GCA_964504565.1 uncultured Roseivirgaceae bacterium | reverse complement strand
AACATCTATTGACATGATGGATGTAGAACGCGAAAATCCCCGCCGCGGCCTGGAGCTGGAAGCCGCCCGCCGACTGCAAACCTCCATGCTACCAACCTCGCCGCCCGATTTAGCCAATCTGGATACGGCCATGTACCTGCAAACCTACGCGGAGGTAGGAGGTGATTACTATGATTACTTAATAAACGACGATGGGGAAATCACCATGATTGTAGGTGATGCTACCGGCCACGGGGTTATGGCTGGTACGGTAGTAGCGGTAGCCAAAAGCTTTTTCCATACGTTTGGCCCGTATTTAGCCCTGCCCGATTTGCTTAAGCAAATGTCCGAAGGAATTAAGGGGCTTAAAGTGCGTAATTTGTATATGGGGCTAACCCTAATCCGGATTAAGGATAATCAGGTTAAGATGACCTCTTCGGGTATGCCCCCCATTCTGTATTTCAAAAGAAAACACCAGTCGGTTGAACAGTTTGAGTTTAAAGGCCCGTTTTTAGGTTCTAATATTGAGTGGAACTACGCCGAAAAAGAATTTACAGTAGAAAACGGCGATGGTTTCGTGATTTTATCAGACGGTTTAATTGAGCTTTTTAACGAAGAGGGCGAAGCTCTTGGTCTGGACCCAGTAATAGAATCCGTTCGCGATTCTATGAATATGAGCAGCCGGTCAGTAATTGAAAACCTTCTGGCTTTAAAACTTAGCTGGACGGAAGACAAGGAGATTAACGACGATATAACTATTGTATCGTTTTGCTTTGACGATGAAAAAGAAGTATCGGCTCAGTAGGGATTGAGCATAGCCTGCAACTGATCACCCATTTCTTTAAACCGCTCGTGTACTCGGCTCTGCCAGTCCGGGCTTAGCATTTCTTTAATTTCGTTAATGTCTACTACCTCCGTTACCGGAATTTTAAAGGTTTGCTCTAGCCAGCCACTTTCTGCTTTTATAAGGTATTTATCGTTCCAGCTTAGTATGGTAACCCTAAACTGCGGAAAAATGATTTCTTCTACTACTCGCATACCGTATTAATTTTAGAACAAAAATAAGCCAATAAAAAAAGCTGCCAACATTTACCTAGTTGGCAGCTTAATTTTGATCCACTTGAATATGGAGTTTATTTAGCTGAAGAGGTATACTCTTTGGGCAAGGTATTTTCTTCGGTTTCTACGCTCCATAAAATGTTGGCAATCCACCAACGATTATTGTAGTATACTGCCTGTATACTATTAATACCTTTCTGGGCAACATCACCGTCTTTCGCTAAACGGAATTGGTAGGCGCTGGTAATAGTAGCTAAGCCGTTAAACTCGCTTACCTTCCGGCCTAGTTCTTCCTCGTAAAAGGCAGTGCGCTCAAAGGTTTGGGTGTTCATTTCCTGGTATTGCTGTGGGCTGAACATCTGAAAGCCGCCTTCGCCTTCGTTAGCATTTGGGTTCACCATACCCATTTTGGCATCTTCGGCAAATAGTGACTGGAAACGGCCCCAATCGCGCTTAACGCCTATATCACCACTAATTACATTGTATAAGGCACTTATAAGCCCATCCAGCGTTTTAACATCTGCCGGGTTTACCGGGCTGGTTTTTAACCAAGCGTACTGTAAATTCTTTTGAGCAGTGGTTGCGGTTGGGTTAAAAGTAAGGCTGGGCTTACCCGTTTTAGTAACCATATAGGCCGGAGCCTTAAGGGTAACCTCTTTATATTCACCGTTGTCGTTTGGCCGGCTAACTACTACGGTAACTTCATCACCCGCTTTAGTATCACGTTGAAATGAGTTGACAATTTGCTGGGCATACTGGGGCTGTATATCCTTTCCTTGTAAACTAATCAGTAAATCGCCTTTCTGAAAGCCCATTTGTTTACCAAACTGGTTCATATTGGAATTATCGCTTACTACCAGCCGCATTTTATCCTGATTAAAGCCAATTTGAAGATCACCTAAAGAAGCTTTTTGTTCCGGTTCGCCGGCGGTATAGGTTAAGCCAACTTTATTAAAGTATTCCTGATAGGGTAGGCTTTTGGTACCAGCTACGTAAGTTTCCAGATACTGCTGAATTTCCGGATAGCTTAGCTCACCTATTTTGGCGAACAATTCGTCGTCTTTAAAAGGTTTGTTTTTACCGTAACTTTGCTGTAGGCTTCTAAGTAAATCTTGAAGACCGCTTTCCCCTTGGCTCATTTCCAAAAGTTTAATATCGAGCAGAGCGGCAATTAAAGCACCTTTTTCGTATACATTTCCATATTCATCCCGATAGTCGCTGGCTGCTTTTTTACTGAGTTCGGTAAATGCTAAGGTATCATTATAATTGCTCTGGGAGTTATATAGCTTCGTTTCCAGTTTTTTAATGAAATCCTCCGGACTTATAATCCCGTTCTGAACCTGCACATGGTCCGATGAGTATTCGGTGACCCCCTCGTATAACCAAAGGTGCTGACTTAATACGGGTTCATTAAAGTTAAAATTTGCTATTTCTTCGCTGTGAATAGTAAGCGGAGTTACTACATGAAAGAATTCATGGGCTGCTATATCGGTAAGCAGGCCGGCCATATATTCCTGAGGTTGTTCAGGTAGGTAGTAGAAGCTGGAGTAACTATGCTCCAGGGCGCCGGCCCTATCGCCGCGTACGGTTTGCGGCGGCTCAAAGTAAAGGATAAAGGCGTACTTATCTACCGGCAGTTTTCCACCCAGATAATCAGCATCGGCTTCCAGTAGTTCCTTAAACTTTTCAGCTAAAAAAGAAGATTTAACTAACCCGTTCGGCGAGTACACACTTACCAAAACTTTAGCGTTGGCTACATCAATAAAGGTAGTATCCGGCAGGTTATACATTAGCGGACTGTCCATCAGAAGATCGTAGTCCTTGGTTGTGAACTTATCTACGGTAGAGGTTGTGGAGGTGGGTATTAAGCCGGTGCTCCCGTAGAAATTCTCGGGCTTTTTAATTTCCAGGTTGAACGGTATCTTTTTCTTTCCTTCCAGATAGCCAAAAAATGCGGAGGTCTGTAGTACATAGTTTTTACCAGCATCAATGTTGGAGCCGCTCATGTAGTACACATTGTTCTCAATTTTGGTGTCGAAAATATCTTCTACCCAATAGGTAATTTTCTCTAACTTGTTCGCTTTCTCAATTTTCCAGGCATTATCGTTCAGGCGGGTAACCGGTAGGCTACGCCCCTTTTTATCCAGGGCTTTAAATTCACTAATAAACTTGCCGTAATCACTCTCGCGGTAGGTACCCGGAATAATCTTAGGCATATAGAAGGTGGTGGTTTTACTGTCAACCTCCGGGGTTATAAGCTCTACCATTAGCTTATCATCCTTTGGTGCAGTCAAATCAAGCGTATAAGAATACTGATTAGCCTGGCCGAACACCAAACAGGAGCAGCTTAGAATTGCCCCGGTTAAGGCAACTTTAATTAGTTTCATAGAAATTGGATTTGCCGCAAGAATACGACTTGCCCCGACTTCTATCAAGCAACCTTATATAAACGGAATTTGCAACGGCTAAATGGCAAGCGTTAGCAACTATAAGGGCGAACCAATATTGAAACTAAATCCGGTATAGAATTGGGTACGGGCAATATTTTTTTCAGTAACTGCTCCTAACCAATTATCGGCACCAACGTAAAATGGCCCTAAACGTAGGGTGGTTCCTAAAGCCAGTTGCTTGAAATCGTTTTTATACGTTAGTGGAACTGCCAGGCTAATATGTTTAAGTTCCAGCCTAGGAATTACTGCCGCAAAATCGCCCCGGTTTATACTAAAGTCTTCCTGAATTATTCGGCGGTTATAAATTGCTCCTACGTAAAGTATAGGCAAAATAGAATAATCGGCCTGAATAATTAGGGTTGTAGGTAAATAAGCGGTGTAGGTAGGTGCGTCGGGTTCAGCATTAAGCTTTTCCTTTATAACTTCCAGTGGCTCCTCAGCAAATCGCTCTACATCATCCTCGAAAAAAATAATGGGGGTGTCTCGTTCAAAGCTGTAAAATTCCGCCCCGGGGTTATCGTAGGTAATACTGCCTATATCAATTACACTTACTCCGAAACGGTACTGATAGCTTTGTCCGGGCATACTGCCTTTTCTTTCGTAGGCAATACCAATATCAGTACCCCAGCCGCTGCCCGCCGGATTTGAAAATAACTGCTTCAGGCTATCGGCACTGAAATGGTCCGCATCTACCGAGCTATAACCCATTGTTCCTCTAATGCTAGAAATTGTCATTTGCCGATTGCCTGAGTTATCCTCATCAATATCAAATGTCATATCTTCTATATTAAGCGAACCGGCAAATTGCGAGTTTAGGTATTTAAGCGTAGCTCCAATGTAAAACTTATGGTCATCACCCTGAATTATTGGCGGCCTGCCCGCTAAAGTTACCGCTGCCTCGCTATATACGTTTAAATTCATGCCGAAACTTTGGTTAGAATACTCTTGGCCTAGATTCCATCGGCGGTCATCTATACCAATTCTCATGGCTTCTAAGAAATCCAGACTAGCATTGCGGATCTGTAAATCGCCGCGAGCGCGGGTAGAAAATCCTAAGCCTATATAGGGACCGATACCAAAGGTTATTCCTATAGCCCGGGCCTCTAGGCCTATGCCCGCCATGTTCAACTCGTTTCCTCTAGGTTCAAAATCGCTGGAGCTCAGGGCACTAGTTTCATCTAAAATAGCCGTAAGAATATTATCATCGCCGGCCCAATCGGCATAGGTATTATCGTAGGTTTGGCCTACACCAACTATGCTTACTGATAAGGGGTTGCTACGACCGGCAGCATTGGCCGGGTTAAGATACAACCGGTGCACGCCGGAATACTTCATGCTGGAAAGGCCCAGATACGATTGGGCAAACCCTAACGCGGGCGATACTACTATGGCTATTACGAAAAGGATTTTTTTCATAAAAGAGGCTGATTTTCTTAAAGCTAAAATTAGTTCAATATTTAACTAATTACAGACTAGTTGTAAGAAAATCAGCCTTTTGCTACGAAGGTGGAAGTTAACCTCTAGTTCATGGAAAGTTGAATAGGTACATTACTCGGTTTTATCCATTCAGGTTCGGGTTTGGCTAATACTGGGGTATGGTAAAATTCATCTTTGTTCCAGGCAGCCATAGTAACCGCCGTAGGCAAGGCTACCGCCAACCAAGCTAGGGTAGGGGCTAACGACCATGCAACCTTTTCATCTTTTAATTTGGTAATTGCTACCCGTTCGCTCAGTACGTTTAGAGCCACATTGGCTATGGTTAAGCCTAATGCGTTAAGGTGAGAGCGTAGGCCAAAGTGGGCGGCACCAAATAGTACGTAGGTTGCCCAAGAAGCAGTTTGTAAATTCAGGAATGCGGAACGGCCGGGAGTAGCCTTCGGCATATTAAGCACCCGCAGGTTGCCATAAATAGTGGCTAAGTTATTGATAGCCCAAGCAATTGGGAAAGCTTTGCCTGGCGGAGCAAATACCGGTCTTCTTTCCCGGCGGTACCATTCCTTATCAGTGCTTTCCGGTATAGAAGTGGTTGATTGCTGTTTGTTTACCTTTTTAGTCAAGTACTCCAGGCCTCGTTCGGCTAAATTAAGACCAACCAGAATTGCCGCCCCGTGGTACCATCTATACTTTTTTCGTGAAATATTGCTCAGAGATGATAATATGCTCATAGTTATTAATTGTTTATTAACTAACTACGGGTAAACCAATTGGTTGGTAAAAAGCTTTACCGAAAAAGTAATTATGGATTTTCAGGTAAGCTTGTCCAGCATATAGAGGCCTAATAGCAAAACAGCCAGCATAAGCAACCAGTACCATAACTTATTGGTATTGGTTTTGAACTTAGGGTTTCTTGAATTCTGGAACATAGATGCCGGTAAATTACCATAAGCCGAATAAATAAAAAAGGCCATCAAATTCTGATGACCTTTTCTAAGTAGCGAGGACGGGACCGGGCCGCCGGGCGGTTGAACCCGTGACCTCAGGGTTATGAATTCGGAACGCATTGTTCGGGACGCGTAGTCCTAGGCTCTCATCAGCTAAGTTAAGTTATCTTAGTTTGTCTAATTATTTTAAATAAAAAAGGCCATCAAATTCTGATGACCTTCTCTTAGTAGCGAGGACGGGAGTTGAACCCGTGACCTCAGGGTTATGAACCTAATTTTGGATGGTTTCTAATGACCTCAAATGGTCTAAAAAAGCCCTTATAATGCATTTAAAGGCACTTTTTTATTTTTTAAGACTTGGATGGTGTCAGCTTAAACCGTAAATTGTTGTACTTATGTTGTACTAAAATCGGTTAGTGATGGCATCCATAAAAGTAATTTTACGAAAGACTAAAAAACCCCGAAAAGATGGTAAGTGGCCCCTGGCTCTTCGTGTTACCAAAGATAGAAAATCAAAATTTATTTGGCTGAAGCAATATATTGATGAGAAAGACTGGGATAGTCGGAACGGAACGGTAAAACGTTCCCATCCCAACTCAGTCAGGCTTAATCATTTGATTGCCAAGAAAATAGCTGAACTCAACAACCTTGTGCTGGAGATTGAAGATAAAGAGGAGAGTACGTCAATCGTAGATATAAGAAATGCACTCACTAAGAAAAAGCGCAAGAATGTAACATTCTTTGAGCTCGCTCAGGAGCGCTTGGATGATTACAAGAAGAGAAAAGTATTTACAGTTCATGATACTGACGAGGGCCGCATCAAGACTTTCAAAAAGTTTTTGGGAGGAAAGGACATCCATTTTCATGAGATCACTGTAGCTCTATTGAAAAAGTTTAGGACATACCTTATTGCAGTTAATGGAAACTCCGAAAGAACGGTAGCTAATTATTACATCCTTATCCGTACCTTATTCAATCAGGCTTTGAAAGAGGGTATAGTGGAAAGAAAACACTACCCATTTGGAGGAGACGGAATATCTGTAAAATTGGGTGAGAGTGCCAAGATAGGCCTGAATGAAGAAGAACTGAAAACTTTGGAAAGCCTGCGTTACGAAAAAACCTCTGCCAAATGGCATACGCTAAATGTATGGCTTACGTCTTTTTACTTTGCCGGTATTCGTATATCCGATGTGGTAAAACTCAGGTGGAGTGATATACCTGATGGCCGACTTTATTATAAAATGGATAAAAATCAGAAAAGGGTGTCACTCAAAATACCGGAAAAAGCCCAGCGAATTTTTAATCTGTATTTGCCAGACAAGAGATGGGAGGACGATTTTATATTTCCTGATCTCAAAAAAGCTGACATCAGGAATAAGGAGGATGTCTACACTAAAGTAAAAACTGCGTCAAGACGATTTAATAGGTATCTGAAGAAAATTGCCAAGGATGCTGGGATAGCCAAAAACTTATCTAATCATATATCCAGGCATTCATTTGGAAACATTTCCGGAGACAAAATACCTATTCCGATGCTACAAAAACTATATAGACACTCAGATATAAAAACCACCATTGGATATCAAAATAATTTCTTATACCAGGATGCTGACGATGCCTTGGATGCTGTGATTGGATTCTAAATATTTGCATTCGTTAGTTTTTTGTTTAAAACCCCTCACTAAAAAACTCTTCCAGGGAAACACCTAGAGCATTTACAACTCTTACAAGGCTACTAAAGCGCAGGTCTTCACCTTTCTCATATCTCCAGTATTGTGAGCGCGAGATGCCATGCTCAATGGCAAAAGTCTCATAATTCATATGCCCCTTTTCTAACCTTAATTGCTTTATCCTTTTTGCCAGCTTGGCTATATACTCTTTTTTAGAATGATCTTCAGGTTCGTTCATCCTGTAAAAAAGCCACAAAATACATTCAAAAGTTACTCCTAAAAGAGTACATCTAATTAGATGTATTTGTTCTGTTTCCTTATCTTAGATGTGAAGTACTAGAATGATCAGACTATGGTTTTAAATGAAGAAGGAAAGTTAAAATCTATATTGGCGAGGGTTACTCATGATATTTTAAGTCCTATTCATAGGATACAAGGACTTGCAAAACTGACCTCTGTTGAATCAGACATTGAAAGAAGTAAAGAGTATGCAAGAGTCCTCCTGCAAACCACAGAGGATTTAACTAGCCGCGTAGAAGAACTTATGACAGAATATTTTGAGGCTAATCAAACTTTAACCATCATCAATTTAGAGAGCACCGTACAAAGAATAATTCGTCAACTTCAGCCCCCTGATGACGTGACTATTGAGGTTTTTAACCACTGCATAAGTCCAATTAAATGCCATGAAAGTAAGCTATTTTCTTTGCTCCAAAACTTGATAAGTAATAGTATAAAGCACAGGGATATCAAAAAAAGCAGGTGTCTCATACAGATACAGTTTGATCAAGTAGATAGTGGAGTAGTAATTACAGTATCAGATAATGGGCCTGGGATTCCAGTCGAGTTACAGCAGAAAATTTTTCAGGTCGGATTCAGAGCAAATTCTATGTCCACTGGACATGGATTGGGCTTATTTATAGTTAAAAGTATAGTTGCAGAACTTTGCGGAAAGATTAGCATAGAGAGTACCACTGAGGGCAGTACCTTCTACATTAAACTTCCAAATGCGGGTGTTGAGAACATTACATGAGTTTGATTTTCAACCGTTTTGCTCAAAAATATTCCTCCTAATATCTTATCTTAATCCATGGAGGCAGGAAAATATGTATGAGCAATTACGGGTCTATCTTGACAGTTTTGTGAAATTAGACGATGAGGCTGCTCTAGAAATTGAAAAAAAATTTGTCAAGAAAAAATTCCCTAAAGGAAGCTTTCTAGCTCATGAGGGAGAAATCACAAGGGAAGTACATTTCATAATCAAAGGGTGTTGCCGCTTTTATCATGTTAAAGATGGAAGAACCGTCACTCACTGGTTCTCATTTGAGGACACCTTCACCACCTCACTTCGTAGTTTTACAACTCAAACGCCATCTGTAGAATACATCCAGGCTGTTGAAAATTGCACCGTGTTAAGTCTACAGTATGAGGAGCTCAGTAAACTGTATGAGCAGTATCAACAATGGGAACGATTAGGAAGATTGGTCATGGAAGATTTTGGTCGCCAAATGCTAGATAGGTTAACGGCTCTCCAAACACTAACAGCAAAGCAGCGCTATATAATGCTACTTCAATGTGAACCTCGGATTATTCAAAGAATTCCGCTCAATCTTGTGTCCTCTTATTTAGGTATTACTGGGGAAACCCTCAGCCGCGTACGCTCGGAAATAAGAATTTCCTGATTTTTTTTGATATATGTCAATAAAATGCTGGGTCACTAACACCGTATGAAACGGAATAATGTCAAAACAATTAAATTATTTGCCTAAAAATCAACAAAAAATTATGTCTTGAAAACAACACCCAAACCAGCATCTTTATGGAAAATTTCAATGCCTTCTACCGAATGCTCAATGGTGATCTAGGGCCTGTAACCAACACCATGACACGCCAGCACTATCTGGATTTTTTGAAAAAGCGTTTTCAGGACTATGACAGATATTTGACGATCAGTTTAATTAAAAAGAACGGAGCCTACCATATTAAAGAACAGCGCGAAACAAGTTTTTGTGAAATTCTACCTGTGTCTCAAGAAGAAAATCCACTAAAAGAAAATCATTCAGCTCTAAATTTTATTTGCCGTGAATTGGATATTTCAACAGGTGCCATTAGACAATGTTGCGTGGCTGAATATGAACAGTATGCCAGTTTAGAATTAATGGTATCTGACAAATATGAAAACCTGTCGGAGCATCAGGCAAAATTTTACTACTATCAAGTGTTTTGTGATGAGACGGTGGCTGAAATCAAAGAAAAGATGACCAGCAGCATCTTGGAACAAAAGGAAAACCAGATCAAATCCTTCATTCAAAAATACCAGGCGCTTGTAAACGGATATGTACAAA
Organism: uncultured Roseivirgaceae bacterium; assembly: GCA_964504565.1. GTDB lineage: Bacteria > Bacteroidota > Bacteroidia > Cytophagales > Cyclobacteriaceae > Cesiribacter. The sequence goes on along the minus strand of CAZDEY010000026.1, from coordinate 4,637 downwards.
CCCTACTGCTTGATTTGATCCCATCACAGGAGCATAATTCACTTTTTCAATTATCCGAAAAGTACACTACCACAGATGTATATAAAATCATTTACCAGAGCCTGGATGATATTCTTCACTTTCTGGAAAAGTCTTTCGGAAAGTACCTTGATACATCGTTTCCGGTACCTTACAAGAGCAGGTTGCTGATTGCAGACATTCACTCCAACAGGCTTAGTGAGGTGCTGAATCATTTTGAGTGGTCAAACTTAGATTATGTTTTGCATGACATTGTGATTACTCCGTTTCATCGTTTGGGAAAACTGGAACCAATTACTATAACTTACCAACATCAGCAATATGATTTGGCATATTTGCAAGCATTTCACGAGGCAGTGGTTGATGAAAAACCGCTAGATCATAAAGGTGTGCTCATGATACTGTGGTGTATGAATTATAACTCGCTAAAATTTTTCAACTATCTCACAAGTCAAATCAGTAGAGAACTAAAGACCTTAGACAGTATAGGAGAAAAACTGGAGAAGTTATACTACTATCAAAAGTTAGGTAACCAATTGCCTATGAAGACAGAGTTCAGCTACAATTATCAACTCTTACCTCTCAAGAAACAAATGGCTATCTGGTTGCAGGAAGAAATTAGCTATCAGAAAAAGAAAGCCAAATACAGCCACTATGGATTTTTAGCCGAGATTGAGAATGATAAAAGACAACTTAAAATGTCAGTGGCTCAATTATCGTTATTTGTACGGGCTTTTTTTGAAACCGGTTTGGTAGACGGCACCAGACACGAATTATTGCAGTTTATCACTCGGCATTACCGCACTGATCAGCAGGAAACCATATCTTTTGGCAGTCTGAAAGGTAAGTACTACAAAGTGGATACAGGCACCAAACGAGCCGTTGGCCGTATGATGAAACGCATGCTTGCCCATATTGAGAACGCTGGGAAGGTCACTTAGAATTCATCCCTTTCCCTCAGCATATCAATACACCCATGCTCATCAAGCAAATTGAGCAGACTTACGAGACACCTGTAGCCGAACCCCTCAGTTTTTAACAGATCCGGTGCGCTGAATTCCAGCATCTCTTTCAGGTTATTGAACTCCATCCGGTGCATAAAATCGGCAAGTTCCTCTATGATCGGGAGTTGATCTACCGGTTTATACAAAATTTCAGGGTCCCTCGGGGGTGACTTTTCTGTCATTCCAAATGTGGTTATCTCTGTTTAAACCCAATATAAGAGGGTTCCTGTGAAGTATCAATAAAAAAGTTTTCAAAAAGATAATTTTCTAACCAACTGAAATACAGTAGGTTGTCTCTTGCCTTAGGGGTAACTGGGACCGGTGAAGGGCTGTTTTCGCATAGAAATAAACCTTCACTTTACAGCCATAAACAGATCAAAGATGGCTATATCCAATCAAAATCAACGTTTGCTAGCCTTATCCACTCGCTGGGTGAATAGAGAAAACCTCAGACAGGCCTTAAAGGGAATTAGCCTGTCGCAAAATGACAAGTTGATATTTAGTAGCCATCACTATCTGCCCAGCCGGGAAGTATTCCTGGTGCTTGAAAAACAATTAACTGCTAAGTGATGGAAATAATCGTCTTTGAAAAGGAAGCCTACCAACGCATGCACCGTGATTTGATGGGCATGTTTAAACAGGCATTAAAAGAAGCCAAAGAAGAAGCCCTGGCCAATGCCGATCCGGCCAATGACTGGCTTTCTACCGATGAAGCTAAAAAACTGCTCGGAATCCGCAGCAAAACCAAGCTGCAGGAGTTACGTGACATTGAAGCCATCAAGTTCACCAAGCATGGCCGTATCATTCGCTACTCCAAAAAGAGTATCCTGGACTACCTAGAGCGCAATGTGCCCAGTTACTGATTGTAAACAGACTGTAAACAATGTAAACATGGCTTCATTGCAACAGCAGATAGATTTTATACAAAAAGAACATGACCGTTGTAAACTGGTCTACGACTTTCTGCTTACGGAATTCGGGCAGAAACATATTCATCTTTTTGATAAAGAAATTTCAGAGAAGGTTCAATTCTATCATCACGTAAAAAAGTCCCTCAACGAGCTCAAAACACTTAAACCTGACTGGAATGGAAAAAACAGCTAATCAAAGACTTTATTTTGATTTTGGGGAGGTATTTCAAAATACCAAGTCGTTTATTGACCGGCACAACAGCAGGCAAACCCAACTCACCCAAAAACTCAATGCCAACCACCGGGCCACGGCGGAGCTGATTGTCCGGCTTTACCTCAAACAACTCAATAAAGCGGCACAGATTGACAATCTTGATGCTGAAAATCTTCCCGGATTTAATACCTACAACGAAAGTCTGGCCAAGTGCAAAGGCTGTACGAAACGAACGATCATCAACCACCGGGAGCGTCTGGTAAATGCGGGGTTTATCAGAAAAGAACAACACTGCGGCCAGGGAGGCGTGGAAATCTGGATCAATCCGGAGGTGATGGGTACGGTGAAGTTATCCACCAGCTATGGGGAAAACGTGATGAAAATCGGAGAAGTAGCCTCTCTTTTTTACGAAAAAACGAAAAATTTTCACCCTTTAGTTCATGAACATCAAGAACAATTAAATAATAATAGCAGAGTGGATAAGTCTGGAACTAAAGAAAAAGGAGTTCCCTCCGGTCACGAGAGTGGTCTCGATAAATCGGAGACCACTGGAACACGACATGAACAAGACAAGAACACGGAGGAAAATGCTAACCCTGCCTCAAAACGGCAAGAAAAAGCTCCTGAAAAGCTTTGTAAAGCTAAAAAACAGGAACAAAAGCTGGGGGCAGGGCGCATTTTCTTACTTTCTCTGATACGCCAGTTCTGGGCTTATGCCCGGAAAATGCTTTATCCAGATTTGATACTTTCTGAACCGGAGGAGCGAGAAATCCTCAACCTGATCTGGGAGTCCGTTTATGGCAAGCTGCAATGGAATGGAACCGAAAGAGAATGGCTCAGTTACCAGGAAACAGCATTTAATCGCGTAAACATGGTCGCTAGGTGGCTGGCCAGAAGTCCTGGCCACTGGATTCCCAAACCTCACATTTACTTCCATCCCAGTAACGATCGGAATGGTTTCCAAAATACCTGGCAATGGTATGTCAAGCAGGAAACGCTCAAACTCGAAACTCGAAACCAATTATTGCTGCAACAGGCCAAAGCTGAATGGCAGCAGCATGAGCAGGATAAAGGCCGTTTCCGTGAAAAGACTCGTTTACAGCTCTTCCGCATCCAACAGAAAAGATTGGCCAATTATCGGGACGAATCCCTCATGCAAGCCTATCAGCAATGTTTACAACGCAGTTTACAGCTTGAAAATATGAAACGTAAACGCCCTGCTCATGCTCAGTGAACGAATGCAAAAGGAAGCTTTGTCTAAATGTATCGTTTGGTTCTACGATGGCAATGTCCGCACCTTTTATTCTCTGGATAAAACACACAAACGGGCAAAGCCTAATCAGGCATTAGGAATCCGCAGGTTGGAGAAAATGATGATGGAAACCTTCAAAGGACAATGGGAAACCGCCATTATCTATGAAAATAAAGTTAATGGCAATGAGCTGGCACGGTTCAAAAGAGGTGCAAGAGTTTAGCCAAATATGTATGACTGGACCGACTCTTGATGTGGTGTGTAAAACTTGAAGACAATGGAAGAAATTAGAAAAAGAGGGGCTTTTGAGAGATTTGAAGCGTTTCTTTATTCACGTAAATTCGTTTTTATCGTGGTTATTGCCGGTACTATCCCCATGATCATGCACTCCCATCAGTTATTTTACAATGCATCGCCATTTCAGGGTAACGACCTGTGGAAAAACATTTATGCACTCTTTTATGCCATTAGCTTTGACCTGACTATCCTGGTGTTCACTATCCATGTGATCAAACGAAAGCCTGCGCTTTACGCCATCTTTGTTTTCATCATGAACTTGCTATACTATAATCCATTCTCCTTTCTGCAGCCTGCACTTATTATAGGATTTACCAAAGTATTTTTAGCTGGTGTACTGGCTTTCACTGGCTATAGTTATGCTGAGTTGTTTGTAGATAAGGTTAATGAAAGCAAAAAAGCCACTTCAAACCGCAAGAAGCCGGTTTACAGACCTGTAAACACTAATGTAAACGGCCAAAGTAAACAGGAATTTCAATGCAATGAATGTGGGAAGGGCTTTCACTCACAGAAAGCTCTAAATGGTCATATGAAAGTGCATTAGCGGCAAATTTTTAATATTTAAGCATTTGCTTAAACTTTTATTTCTTGCCTTCGTTATTTAAGTAACTGCTTAAATAATTGAAGTATGACGAAATCATGTATCCGTGTATTTGCTGATGTAGCACAAATCCAGCAATGCAAAACCGAAATAGACCGGGTAGAGCCAACCATTGCCAGCATCGCCAGGGCCTTGAGCCTGTCAGGCAATGAAGTCCGGCTCAAAATCCTTTATCTGCTTAATAAGGAATCCCAACTGTGCCCTTGTGACCTAAGTGACATTTTGAGTATGACCGTACCAGCCATTTCACAGCATTTGAAAAAACTGCGTGAGGGGGGACTTGTAGTGAGCGAAAAAGTAGGACAAACCGTATTCTATTCACTTCACAAAGAGAACCTGA
>CAZDEY010000025.1:11497-25879 GCA_964504565.1 uncultured Roseivirgaceae bacterium | reverse complement strand
GACTTAAAATCCTGTGGGCAGTAATGTCCGTGCGGGTTCAAGTCCCGCTCCCGGTACACAGAAGCCTCATTAACGCAAGTTGGTGAGGCTTTTTGCATTTAAGGTCTACCTATCTCCGATTTTGGCACAGCGCTTGCCATACTTAACGTAACCAAACCGTAAATTTTAGGTTGAAATATAGAAACTTCAACTTTTACAGTAAGTAACATTTTTAGATAGTATGAAATCCTCACTTTTCCGAAATAGCTTTAGCGCGTTACTAGCTACTTTACTAATAGTAGCCGCCGGTTGCGCTACCAACCCGGTTACCGGTAAAAAAGAATTTATGCTGGTTTCCCGAGAAGGGGAGCAAGCCATGGGCGATCAGGCCGACCCGCAAATTATTGCCCAAATGGGCTTGTATGACGATCCGCAGTTACAGAACTTTATTCAGGAAAAAGGCCAACAAATGGCTTCCATCTCGCACCGGAGTAATCTTGATTATAAATTTCGCATAGTAGATTCGCCGGTTATTAATGCCTTTGCCGTACCCGGTGGTTACGTTTACTTTACCCGGGGTATTATGGCGCACTTCAACAATGAAGCCCAATTTGCCGGAGTGCTGGGGCACGAAATCGGGCATATTACCGCTCGCCATTCGGCCTCTCAGCAAAGTAAAGCACAATTGGCGCAGGTAGGATTACTGGCCGGAGCAATTGCCTCTAGTACAGTTGCCAGCAATTTGCAGGGTATATCGCAGGGTATGCAGCTATTATTTTTAAAATACGGCCGCGATGATGAACGCCAGTCCGATAAGTTAGGGGTAGAATACTCAACCAAAATTGGCTACGATGCCGAGGAAATGGCTTATTTCTTTAGTACACTGGAACGTAACCAACAGCAGAGCGGCCAGGTAATACCTGAGTTTCTAAGCAGCCACCCCTCTCCGGCTAACCGCTACCAAAACGTACTGGAAATGGCTAGGGAGTGGAAAGCCAAAACCCCGGAAGAATCGTACAAAGTTGGCCGGGAAAGCTATTTAAAAATGATAGACGGTATGATATACGGTGAAGACCCGAAGCAGGGCTTTGTAGAAAATAATACGTTTTACCATCCGGAATTAAAATTTCAGTTTCCGGTACCGCAGGGCTGGCAGTACCAAAATACCCCGCAGGCAGTGCAAATGGCGTCGAGCGATGGTGGCGCAGCTATAACCTTTACCTTGGCTCAGGGCAATTCGGCCGAAGCAGCGGCCCAGCAGATGGTGGAGCAATACCAAATGCAGGTTGTAGACTCTAAGCGGGTGAGCGTAAACGGTATGAATGCAGTAGCTGTGGTGGCCGACGTTCAGCAGCAACAGGGTACACTGAGGACCCTAACCTACTTTATTGAGTACGGCGATAATATCTACAGTATTATGGGAATAACCACCGCCCAAAATTTCGATAACTACGCTAATACCTTTACCAGTGTAGCCACTAATTTCGACGACCTTACCGACCCGGATAAACTAAATAGAAAGCCGGAGCGCATCAGTATAAAAACCATCCCGCGTGCCATGACGCTGAGCCAGGCCCTGCAGTCGTACAATACGCCTCAGGATAGATTGGAAGAATTGGCTATATTAAACGGGTTCTTATTGACCGAGCAGCTACCGCAAGGCTACATGATTAAGACCGTGAGCCGATAATATCAATTGATACCCGAGCAAAAACCGCTGCCCAAAGAGTAGCGGTTTTTTTGTGCTCTAAAACTTAATTATTCTACATTTTGCCCAGCTTGCCCCCCGCGCTGGCTAAGCTTACTGCGTATAGTTTGCACATACCAGCCAAATAGGCAATATTTGCTTTTATATATGAGGGTACTAGCGTTTTTAGGTGTTGTGCTGCTGGTAGGGTTAGGCAGTGCGCAAGCCCAAAACCAGTTTGGGGTGCAAGCCGGTTATACGTTTAATCAAATGTATTTTAACTTCAGAGGTTTGCAGCAAGCTTGGGTGCCCGGTCGGCAGGTGGGTGTTCATTGGCGTAGGTATAGTATGCCGCAGGCCGGTATTCAAATAGGAGCAGTTTGGCAAGAAAAAGGCTACGATATCTTTGCTGATATTCCGCAAGCACGCTACCGGGTAAAGGAGTACCATATTGAGTTGCCGGTGCAAACGGCCGTGGTGGTGGGTAAAAAGAACTTTAGGTTTGGTTTTACCGGCGGCATGTACGTAGGTTACGTACTAGGCCGCACTATTGAACAAGGCTCATCTTTCGGAATAGTAGAATCAGGTATTGAGCTGGACTTTACCCAGCAAGCTCGGCTACCTTGGCAATACGGTTTACAAGGCGGCTTAGGCCCCCAAATTAAAATAGGTAGCGGCTGGCTTCAGCTAGAAGGAAAGTTTGCCATGGCACTAAGCAACCGGTACGAAACTGACCTATCGCGAATCAATAGCCTTAATATTAGCCAGCAACAAACTGTTAGCATTGCCGTTGTTTGGTGGTGGGGCCAGGTGCCAACCCCCACAAAAAAATAGTATTTTACCCAACTGGTTTAGGTATATAGTTTACATGGAAGATCAATTTTTTGGAGGGGAAACCTCGAGCCCCGACTTAAGGCAGGAACATCAGCAAAAAATACAGGATGTAATACAGGAAGTTAGTAAGGTAGTGGTAGGGCAGCAGCATATGGTTAACCGCCTTATGATTGGCCTATTTACTAACGGCCATATTTTGCTAGAAGGGGTGCCCGGCCTGGCCAAAACCCTTACAGTAAATACCCTGGCCGATGTGCTTCACCTGGACTTTAAACGCCTGCAGTTTACCCCGGATTTACTTCCCGCCGATTTAATTGGTACCATGATTTATAATCCGCAGGCCGGCAGCTTTGAGGTGAAAAAAGGCCCAATATTCGCCAATATAATTTTGGCCGATGAGGTAAACCGTTCACCGGCCAAGGTGCAAAGTGCCCTGCTGGAGGCTATGCAGGAAAAGCAGGTTACCATTGGTGATACCACCTATAAACTGGACCGCCCGTTTTTGGTACTGGCTACCCAAAATCCGGTGGACCAGGAGGGAACCTATCCACTGCCCGAAGCGCAGGTTGACCGCTTTATGATGCGGGTGTTTGTAGACTACCCGACTAAAGAGGAAGAACTGCAGATTATGCGCCGCATGGCCGATACCAGCTTTCAGGCCAAGGTGGGTACAATTCTAACCAAAGATGATATCTTCCAGATTCGGGATGAAATCAATCGGGTAAAAATTAGTGAATCGCTGGAAAAGTATATTATTGAGGTAGTATGGGCAACCCGCTTCCCAGGCAACTACGGTATGAAGCAGGAGGCCGAGTATATACAATTCGGAGCCTCGCCCCGGGCTAGTATTAATATGCATTTAGCTGCTAAAGCCGTTGCCTATTTTGCCGGCCGCGATTATGTATTGCCGGAAGATGTGAAGGAAGTAGCCGTAGATGTGTTAAACCACCGCCTACTACTTAACTACGAAGCCGAAGCTGAGGGCATTAGCAGTACCGAACTGATTAAGCGTATACTTCAAAAAATACCGATTAGCGGGCATTAAACAAGGCAGTCTCTTTGTTTAACAATACAGAAAGAACTACCTTAAGCAGGTATTAGCACTCACCTTAACCTACCTGCTATGTATTTTATAAGGTTTTTAAGCCTGCACCAAGCTGTTGCCCTTAAGTTAGTTTGGCTATACATGCTGCTGTTTGGGGTGGCACTACCCGTTTTTTCTCAAGGAAAAATAGTAGGCAGCACTACTGCTATTGCAGATACCATTCATATAACCTACTTCAGCAAGGCAAATTTTGACGTTGGCAACTCGGTGCTTCATATTATGCCCACCCCCTCCGGCAAGTTTATGGTCAATTTGCCCGCTGAACGCGATAGCTTGGTAGTCATAAGGCAGGGCCAAAGTTTTTTACCTCTTTGGGTACCCCGTAATACTACCACTAGCGTAAGTATTTCGCCCGTGAGCATACAGGTAGAAGCTGGTTCTGCCGAAAACCGCTACCTGACTCAGGAGAAGGAGCGGTTTTATGATACATATTCAGTATCTAAACTATTAAAAATTAAAAAGCCTAACAAGCTACAAGCTAAGCTCAGGAGTTTGGCTGAGGAAAAACTAAAGTTCTTAGCTGAATATAAAGCAACACTTTCTCCAACCTTTCAACAGTACTGGAAAACTTCTATACTATGCAACTACTTGTGGTTAATGCAAATATCAGCAGATATTAACCGAACTTCCGTTGCCAGCCCTACCGATGATCAATTTTGGGAACTCGATACTACTAACGCTGCAATCTTTAACAACCAAGAATACCGGAATTATCTAAAGTTTAAGCATGCAACTATTGTAGCTACCGAAAAAGAAGTTCTTGATGAGAAGTTGCAACGTATTGCCGCGCAAACTAATCTGCTGCCGGAGGTGCAAACCTATATACAACTTTGTTTGCTCTACGGTGCGCTGGATATATTAACTCCGCAAGAAGCCGAAGCCAGTCTAGACCGCATTACCGAAGGCAAAGAAGTAGGATATAGCTTAGCAATGATTACCGAAAAAATAACTGACCTGCGCGCCAATGGATTGGCTGTTAACCAGGAGTTACCAGTAGTTCCTTTAGTTGACCTGAGCGGCGATACGGTGTATTTGCAAGATTTACAGGGTCAGGTGTTAGTTATTGATTTTTGGGCAAGTTGGTGTAAACCGTGTATAGCCAATATGCCGGCAAGTCAGGAGCTTCAGCGTAGCTTAGCCGATAAAAACATCAAGTTTGTGTACATATCGGTTGATGATAGCGAACAGGCTTGGCGTAAAGCAGTAAAAAAGGCTAACCCGGAGGGTATTCATTTAATGAATTTGCAAGGCGGTATGGCATCGGAAGTAGCCAAAGCTTATGGCATTAGGTATGTGCCTCGCTATGTTGTGGTTGATGCTGAAGGAAAAGTTGTAGAAGCCTTTGCCTCTAAGCCGGGTAGTGCTGAATTGAACGAGTTACTAAATAATCTATAGTCGGGTAAGAACAATGCAGGAAACTACCTTAGGTAATTCTTACCTATAGCCAAATTTTGACAATCTATTTATCATAATAATAAAATTATATAGTAGCCTGCAACACAATATAGCTTGGTATTGTTAGTTAAATTTTTACTATATTCTCCCTTACTAACCCTAATCATTTAAATTTTAACCTAATGAAACAACTATTTTTTTGCGCGGTGCTTCTAGCCAGCGCTTTAGTCAGTCAGGCCCAAGTAACGGTAAGTGGTAAAATCACTAACCCTAAAAATAAGGTGGTCGAGATAGCGCTGGAAAATTATAACCCGGTCGCGGAAAGCCAGGGTTATAGTACTGAAGCCGATACCGAAGGAAATTTTTCCATAGATATTCCCTTAGAGGCAAGCACTTACGCCCGTTTTGGCCATGGCGGTGAAACTACTGCTATGTACCTTCAGCCTAAAAAGGATGTTAAGCTTACCTTAGATACCGAGCAGTTTGATGAAACCATAACGTACAGTGGAGAAGGCGCTACTCCTAATAATTATTTAGCCAAACATTATATGCTTAGGGAAACTGAAATGGGTGAACGTTACGCTTGGGAAACTAACCTTAAGCCCAATGAATACAAAGCTAAAGTAACTGCGTTGCGAGATAAGGAATTAGCCTTACTTAAAAGTATGAAGCCTACCCTTCCTGCCCAATTTTATAAAGATCAGCAATACGAAAGCCAATACAATTGGGCAAGTTCACTGAACTTGTATCCGGTAATTCACGCCCATTTTACCAAAACAGATAAAGCCGAAATGGACAGCGATTATATGAGTTATACCAAAGAAGTTTCTATCAATAATCCGGATGCATTAAATAGCCCAGCCTACCGCAATTATTTATTAAATAAGATACAGAAAGGGGCTAGCGAGCAGCTTACCGAGGATAGCAGCTCTGAAGATTACTACCTGGCCATATTAAGCGAAAGTAAAAAATTTGATGAAGGAAAATTAAAGAATTACCTGTTAGCAAATGCACTACAGGATATGGTAAATGCTAGCAAAGCCCATATAGCCAAAAAAGATTTAGAAGATTTCTTAAAGGCCAAAAGCACCAAAGAATACCACGCAGGTATGCAGGCACTTATTGATACCTGGGCCGCTTTGGGTAAGGGCCGCCCGGCCCCAAACTTTACTTTTACTACGCTGGATGGCAAGGAAACCTCGCTGGCGGCTTATAAAGGCAAAGTAGTTTACCTTGACTTCTGGGCTAGTTGGTGCGGCCCGTGCTTAGGCGAGATGCCTCATTCAAAAACTCTAAAGGAGAAATTTGCCGGTAATCCGGATGTGGTTTTCCTGTACGTATCTATTGACGACGATGAAAAGGCCTGGCGCAGTATGATAGAAAAGAAAAATATTGAGGGTGAGCACGGCTGGAGCCAGGGCTGGAGTAGCCCGGCGCCGGTAGCCTATAATGTAAACTACATACCGCGTTACGTACTTATTGGCAAAGACGGCACCATTCTAGATGCTAACACCAGCCGACCAAGTTCCGAGGAAACTGCTACAAACATTTCTGAAGCATTAGCCTTACCGTAAGCCCAAATTCTAAGCGTTCATTAACCGGCAAGGGCTATACCAAAGTAGCTCTTGCCTTTTTTAAACCTTACACCAAAGGCTACGTACTAATATTCTGCGTGCCACCGTTGAATCAGCAGGTAATAGCATGTAAGTTTTGCCAAAATAAATTAAATGTTAAAGTAACGCTTGAAGCTAACTTGTATGCACTATTCTAAGAATATTTTGTTTTAATTAGTGCGTTATCCTAGTTTTTTTTACTTTTGTCAAGGTTGAATTACTAGGAACTGCTGGTAGAGAGTAGCTGTTGAGAGTGGAGTAAGAAATAAGCCGGAAAGTTAAATTTGTAATGAACGCAAAATTCCTCTGTATTGTAAGTTTTATACTAATTTTAGTACCCTTTGGGCTGCGGGCCGAAATGGACAATGTGTCTATTTCCGGAGTTGTAGAGCGGGCTAAGGTTAGGGAAATACAACTTACTCTGCAGGGCTATATACCGGGCGCCCCGGCCCATACCTCAACCTACCAATTGGACGAAAACAATAAATTCTCATTTGTTGCCTACGTGCGCGAGCCGGTTTACGGACAAATTTTCTACGGTAAAGATGTTATTCCGTTTTATGTAGAACCAGGGGCTCGGCTTCAAATAAGTTTTAACGGTAAGGACGTCAGCAACACTATAAACTTTGCCGGTGATTTGCGAGTAGAGAACCAGTTCTTAACCGATTATACCCGCCACTACCAACTTTCATATAATGCCTTGCAGGACAATGTGCGCCGCCTGAGCCCTGAAGAATATATAGAGTGGGCCAACCAGCGCCGCGATGCCCAAACCCGTCACTTAATGTCGCAGGAAAATTTAAGCGAAACTTTTCGGGAAATGGAGCTATCGGATATTGAGTACGGCTGGGCCAATGAGCTTTACGAATACGGTAGCTTGCGTAGTGCGTCTAATCGAAAAAAGTACGAATTGCCCGACGGCTTTTATAATTTTGCCGATAATATTAGGCTGCATAATTACGAAGTTATTAGCCTGGAAAGCTACCGTACATTTTTAAGAAATTATCTGGATTATTACTATCAGCTAATTTACCAGGGTGAGCCTAGCGATGATTCGCTGTACTATAACCATATGTATAAGGTAGCGCAGCAAAACCTACGGAGCAAGCCCCGTTACCATATGCAAGCGGAATACCTTACCGAAGCAATTACCTATTTGGGCCTGGATGCCGTAGCCGATGAATATATAGAGTTTGCTAACGAATGCCCCGTGCAGGAGTACAAAAACCAATTGCACGAGCTAATTAAAATGCAAAACGTATTTGAAGAGGCTAAACCGGTAGTTACGTTTACTACAAATGACGGTCAGCAGTTAAAGCTGGACGACCTTAAAGGCAATATAGTATTGGTAAGGTTTGACAATGAAAGCAGCTTTACCGAGCAGGGGCAGGAACGCGACCAATTGCTACGCCAGGAGCTGAGAAAGCTGGGAAGCGAAGTTACATTTTTAAGGCTTTCCATGAAGGATAACCGCAAAGCCTACGAAAGCCTGGTGTATGCCGATGCTAATGAATATTTAAAGAGTATAATTAACCGCCCCAAACCCGGCCAAAAAGTAGAGTTGCCAGCCTGGAGTTACGTGGTATTGAATAAAGAAGGTTTAGTAGTTAGCAATAGTCTAGACGACCCCAATAACGAATTGGCTATTGAAAAAGTAAAGCTATTTCTAAGTATGGATCAGTAAATGCTGATGCTTAACATGTAAATTAGGGAATTAGAAGACCTCAACCCGCTTAGCGTATAGCTGGGCGGGTTTTTTTGTTGATAGGTTGAATTGAGCAAGCTATTTTTTTGGTTTTATAGCTTATAAGCTAAATCTAACTTTAACCAAAACTTGGGTAGGACGCAATGCTAAATCAGTTTGCAGATAACTGAAGGTATTTACCTGTACGGTTTGGTAGTCATCATTATTGAATAAGTTGGTAACTTCCAGTTCAAAATCCAGACGCTTTTTTGTCCAGGTATAGCGGTAGAGTAAGTCAGCGAATACGTTGGTTGTTTTACTATTTATTAGTCGGTTGTGGATGTACTCGCCGTTCAGTCTAAATAAATGATTGGTTGCCGGAAATAAGTTCATCTGAACTTGATGTTCGAGCTGCTGTACGGTTTGATTAGTACGCGTTTGTACTTGGTTACTTGAAAATCGCCAGCGAACTTTATATGTCAGGTTGACTTGGTTACTTATTTTTGTAAAAATTTTATTATCTAAAAGTAACGTTTGGTATTGAACCGTTGTAGACACATCGTTTAGTAATTGGGGAATTTGGTGTACGCTAAAACTGCTACCGAATGTTACATCGGTACGCCACCTACTTAAATAGGTGCCGGCCCGGCCCGAAAGTGTATGCCCTTGCCGGTAGTTACTTTGTACCAGAGCATTTAATTCATTTTGGCTATTTTCGAGTATTCGGTTGGTGTATAATAAGTTATGTTTTTCTCGCGAATACCCGTAAATTATATGTCCAAATACTGAGTTCAGGGGATTGCGGTAGCCTATACTACTATTTAATGTAAAACGAGTTACCTCGGGCAAAGGAGCGTTTATTCGCTGAATATTGCGGTAATTTATTAGCAGGTACCCTTGGTGGGCTTGATCGATTTGGCCAAAGCGGTTGCTTAGTTCGGTGCCAGAAGTAAATTTCCAAAAAGCATTTGGCTCGTAAACCACCTTTAGTTTAGGATTAAACGTTAGCCGGTTTAGTTGTTGCTCCGTAGCTAAGGGCTTATCTTCTATACGATAATAATTTAAGTTTATAGGCGTACGCAACGTAAAGCGCCAGCGGTTGGTACTAAACTGACTTTCCAGATCAATATAAGGCTGAAGGCGAAGCCAGCTAAGGTTATTTTGGAAAACAGGACTTTCGATTTCTTTTTGGTTGGTGGTTAAGCGACTATTTAGGCGCTGCTGTTGTGCGTGTATACCCAAACTAGGGTTTAAGGAAATACGCCGAAGACTGGTGTTAAATTGCAGAGCTGTATGCGTAGCTGCCTGCTTTAGGTCAAGTTCTTGTTCGGTTTGATCGTAAGCGATACCACCGGTAAGCAGTTCTGTAAATTGCCCCGGGTTTATTATTAGTTGCTGGGGTGTTTCACTAAGTAAAATAGAAGATTGGAGGTTAATTAATTTTCTTGTTCCTACCGAAAAAAAAGTGTTGAAGGTATTACTGAGATTAAAATAAGGGTTGCTTAATGTTTGTGAAATAGTTTGAGAATTTTGTTCGATTACTCCGGCTTGCCGGTCCCAATAGCCCTGAAATTTCAGGCTGTTTTTTAGGTAACGATTCTTCACGTTCTTTTCCAGTACTGCTTCGGTTTCTAAAAAATTGGTAAATAGCTGGTTGTTTATCCGTTCGTTTAAAATTATAGTATCGTTTGGCAAGTAAAACTTAGTAATGGTGCCTCCGCGTTGTTGTTGCCGATCGTTTAAATAAGCCAGATTCAGACTAAAATCGTACTGGTTTCTTAAGCGGTGCAAATAGTTGGTAGTGAGAAGGTGAACCCGATTGTCGAGCCAGCGCCGGTCTGAGAAGTTAGGTAACTGAGCCTGTTGGATAGATAGCCACTCGGGCTTTTGGGTATCCATTTCAAAACGGCTAAGTAAGTCTTCCAGTGTAAGAATAGTGAGTTGGTCAGCTACGTTTTCACCAATATTGTTGGTTTGGTATGAGCTAAGCATTTGATGTTTAGCAGTGAAGAGCATTGGTGTGACGTTGGCACTCCAAAGAGTTGGGCTTACCCCTGCTCCCAAATTTGCTGACCCGGTAACCGTTACATCATTGCGTAATTTTATATTGAGCGAGGCTTCGTCAGAAAACTGAATGCTATCTAAAATTTGGATGGGTTGGTGATTTTCCAGAATTTGCACTTGCTCAACTGTTCCGGCCGGAAGGTTCTGATTGGCCAGGTTGTATTTTCCTTTAAGCAAATCTAAGCCTTCAATATAGTATTTCTGTATAGGGCGACCCTGATACAAAATTCTACCGTCATCCAGTATTTCAATACCGGGCAGTTTAGCTAGCACATCAGCAATTACACGGTCATCTTTAGTTTGGAAGGAGCTTACATTGTAGCTGACCGTATCATTAGAGTGCACAATTGGCGGAGCCTTCACCACTATCTCTTTTAACTGTTCTGCCGATTCGGCTAGAGTTAAATGGATAGTCTGGTTGGTATTGCGCAGGCTTTGTTGCTTTTTAGCGTACCCTAGCAAAGAAACCTCAAGTAGTATACTATCTGCCAAAGTAGTAAAGCTTACTTGGTACCGCCCCTCCTCATCGCTAATGGCGTAGCTCAGTAACTTGGTAGTTCCAGCCTGATAGATTATAACATTGGCACCCGCTATGGGTAGCTGCTGTTCGTCTACTATGCGGCCGTTTATAGTTGTTTGCGCGTAGCTCACCCAGCAATAAAATAAACCAATTAGGGTTAGCGCTATTCGCATAGTGGCCTAGTTGGCAACTAACTCAATAGGGTTGTTGCGTTTTAGTTTTTCGGCAGCTTGCTGCTTCTGCGATTCGTCGTCGAAGCGTAGTGTAATGCCACTTTGCTCTAATTTTTGGAAGAAATTATTATAAAATTCGAGTTTAACCTTAGTGTATTTTTCCTTATTGGTTTTGATATAGTTTTTTTTCTCTAAGGTTATTGGTTCTTGATAAGTTTGCAGGCCTACTAGTTCGTATCGGTACTGGTTTCTATCATCGTTAACACTCATTATTAAACCAGGTAAACCATTAAATTTATAAGGCCCATCGCTTATTGGTACCTCACTAGTAAACCAGGCAGTATAATGTCTGCCAGCAAATTGCGTAGTTGCCTTTCTACAGTTATAGCCGGCAATACTTTTGGTCTCATCCATTATTTTCCAAGTAAATAATTTAGTTGGTTCTTCATACCAATAGTTATCCCGCCCGAGGCGCTCTATGTAGGTAATTTGACCGGTACTAGGGTAATTTTTAAATATTATCTCTTTAAAATCTGTGCTAGGTACGCTTTTTAGCCTAACCATTAATTCGGGATAGCTTAGCTCTCCTTGTTTAACCGCTGCATTAGTAATAGAATCACGTTGATAAGATCTTAGGCTCTGAAATTTGGATACTTTATTGCCAATAAATAATAACATTTCTTCCGTACTCAAAGTAGCCGGATCGGTGGAGTCTGCCTGATGTATGAGCCGATATTGACAACGGTATTTGCCTTGATCAAGCTCAGTAGACTGTTGAGCTTGAACTGCAACACTGGAAAATATAAGTATAAGGTAAAGTAGTTTTCTCATAGTTCTTAAATAAGGTATGTTGAGACTCACCGATGATATAGTTTGCCAAAAATTAACATATAGTATCACCTGGTTAGCTCAACATACCAAAAGTTAGATAGTAGATAGTCTAGAAGCTATCCGCAAATAGCGTCGTCTACCTCAAGTATTAAATCAATTAATTCCAAAGTGTTGTCACCACAAGCAGTACCACTTACGCCACACGAAAGGGTAAAGTCAAAACAACCTTCTTCCATTTGAGCTTCTTCGGCAGTTACTGAACCGGCAGTACCCAATACTATTAGCAGCCCACAGGCTCCGGATAATAGTTTTTTCTTCATTATAAAAAATTTAAAACATATTGCCTACTCGTTTGCTTTTCGGCTTCCGCAGTCAAAAAAAGTACTGGCCGGCGTTCCATGACAGTAGCTAGATAACGAAAAACAATGCTATTGTCAACTATAAATTATAAGAATAACAAAATTAAAGATTACCTTAATAAATGTCTAAATACTTGTTAATCTGTGCTTTATTTTATTAGGATAAACTTAAATCAACGAGGCTGGAGCCGTATGCTAAAGTATCCGCCCAGTATTATTTTATATAATATAAAATCCTTTGCAGAACCGAGCCCCGGATAATAAAATATCAGTACTACCCTAACTTGCAGAAATTACAAATGCTGAGGTAGTACATTGGAAGTATGAGTTTTGAAGAGGTGCAGTATATGCCCAACTGGTAACGGTTGGGTTTTTATTTTTTACCAACTACCCCCGGCGCCCCCACCGCCGAAACTTCCGCCACCAAAACCGCCAAAACCTCCGGAACTGCCCCCACCGGAAAAACCTCCCCCGCCCAGGCCAACTCCGTAACTTCGTCCAAAGCTGGAACTTGAATTTATAATCTGCTGGATACCGGTAATGCCCGGCAGCAAATTTTGTTGGTTCTCGCCTAAAATTTCTAGAGTTGCAGCCGGCAGCAGAAAAACATTGCTTCCTATTTCTTCTAACAATTTCTCGGCATAATCGGGTTTATGAATTAAGACGGTAGAGGCGTTTCGCTCAATATAGGTCAGTTTAGGTTCCAACCAGTGTAAATAGGTATGGGCACGTTTACGTTTGAAATAATAGAGGAGGGTATACCCCCTATCGGCCAAATCCGGTGCTAGGTATTTAGCTTTAAATCGCCATATATTTTTCTTCAATTTTTGGCGAAGATGAGCCTGCATTTGATGTAATCCAATACCTTGGTAGGCTTGTATTGGTTCTAAAAATAAATACTCGGTTCGGTTCTTTGGAGTATAATGCTGAAGGCCCAGCCCGGCTGTAAATACGGTCTGCCGGCGTTCATATTTATCATTTGGGTGTCGGCGCTCCCAACGTTCCTCAATCGTTAATAATCCATTCAGATGTAAATCTAGAAGGGCTAAACGAATAAGTTCGGCACAACCGGAACTCCAGGGGTGTTGCAAAAAGAAGCTTTCGGCGGCCGTAAGAACTTCCATCCCCCTAATGCGCCTCCAGCCAGTTTTCACCCAAACCTACCTCAACCTCCAGGGGGGTGGGTAGGGTTACGGCGGTGCTCATGAATAGGGGTATATGCTCCTGCATGAGTTCCAGTTCTTCTTTGTGCACGTCAAATACCAGTTCATCGTGTACCTGTAGTATCATTTTGCTGCGGAGCTTCTGCTTCTTCATCCAGTTATGGATGTTCACCATAGCTATTTTGATGATGTCGGCCGCGGAACCCTGTATGGGGGCGTTTATGGCGTTGCGCTCGGCAAAACCGCGTACGGTGGCGTTGCGGCTGTTAATATCGCGCAGGTAGCGGCGGCGGCCCATTATAGTTTCTACATACTCTTGTTCGCGGGCCTTTTCTATGCTGGTATCCATATAGTTTTTTACCGCCGGAAACTCCTCAAAGTAGGCTTTTATAATATCGGTAGCCTCTTTGCGGGGTATGTGCAGGCGTTGGGCTAAACCAAACGAACTAATGCCGTAAATTATGCCGAAGTTGGCAGTTTTAGCCTTGCGGCGCATATCGGCGTCAACCTTATCCAGGTCAACTTTAAAAATTTTGGCGGCGGTGGTGGCGTGTACGTCGCGCCCGTTCCGGAAGGCCTCCAGCATACTTTCGTCGCCACTGAAGGCGGCCATCAGGCGCAATTCTACCTGGCTATAGTCGGCGGCCATCAGGGTAAAATCGTTCCCCCGTGGTATAAAGGCTTTCCGTATTTCGCGGCCCTGCTCGGTACGAATGGGTATATTCTGTAAGTTAGGACTGGTGGAACTAAGGCGGCCGGTAGCCGTTACCGCTTGGTTAAAGCTGGTATGCACCCGCCCGTCGCGCGGACTTATTAGCTGCGGCAGCGCATCAATATAGGTGCTTTTTAGTTTGGTAAGCTGGCGGTAGCTGAGAATATCGGTGGCTATCTGGTGTTCTTCGCTCAGCTTTAGCAGAATTTCTTCGCCGGTGGCGTACTGGCCGGTGCGGGTGGTTTTGGGCTTTTTGCTAAGCT
>CAZDEY010000025.1:776-11487 GCA_964504565.1 uncultured Roseivirgaceae bacterium | reverse complement strand
ATAGGATTTCGCCCAACTGCTTAGGCGATCCAATATTGAATTCCTCGCCGGCTTCCTGGTAAATTTGCTTGGCCAGTTGTTCGGCCTGGCCTTCCAGCTCCTGGCTAAGCTCGCCCAGCACGTCGGTATTTATGGTTATGCCCTCGTACTCCATATCGGCCAGCACCTCTACCAGCGGACCATCAATTTCGTAGTAGAGTTTTTCCAGCCCTTCATCTTTTAGCTGGGGCTTAAGGTAGTGCCAAAGCTGCAGCGTAATATCGGCATCTTCGCCGGCGTACTCTTTAACTTCGGCCAGCGGTACCTCGCGCATGGTTTTTTGGTTCTTGCCCTTGGGGCCAATAAGCTCGGTTATAGGTTGCGGCTGGTAGTTTAGGTAGGTTTCGGCCAGCAAATCCATGCCGTGGCGCATATCGGGCTGCAGCAGGTAGTGGGCAATCATGGTATCGTACACAGTGCCCTTAATGCCCAGACCGTACTTGCGCAGCGCTAGGATGTCGTACTTCAGATTCTGGCCAATTTTGGCAATGCTGGGGTTTTCCAGCACCGGTCTAAACCTTTCCAGTACGGTTTGAGCCGCTTTTTCTTCTTCCGGCACGGGCACGTAGTAGGCTACGCCCGGCTCCCAGGCAAAGGCCAGACCCACCAAGCGGGCTTCCACGGCATCCAGGGCGTCGGTTTCGGTATCGAAGCAGATCTCGGTTTGGTTCTGCAGAAAATCAACTAACTCCTGCTGCTCGGTTTCGCTTTCCACTAAATGGTACTCGTGCCACTTAGTAGCCAGCGTTTGGTAGCCGGCCAAATCAAGGGTGGCGGCAGTGGGTACTTCTTCCCGCACAACCGGCTTAGGCTTACGGGTTACCTTAGGCTTGGGCGTGGGTTGGGGGGCGTCGCTATCAAAATTGAACGGCAGGTCAGCCGCCGGATCGCCGGCCGCCGGATCTTTATCACCACCGAATAAACCCATTTGGTTGGCATCGCCTTTTTTGGGTTTGGAAGAACTTGCCGGGGCGGCCGATGCTACCCCCGCGGAGCCATCTTCGGGGTAGAGCCGCTTGCGCATCGTACGGAACTCCAGCTCATCCAGCAGGGGTAGTAGCAAACCATCTACCGGACCGGAGTACTGCAGCTTTTCGGCTTCAAATTCAACTGGCACTTCAATTTCTATCCGGGCCAGTTTCTTAGAGAAGATACCCTGCTCGCCAAATTCTTCTACCCGCTCGCGCATTTTGCCCTTTAGCTCGTGGGCGTGGGCCACAATTTCTTCAACCGTGCCATATTCTTTAAGTAGTTTACTAGCGGTTTTAGGGCCTATGCCGGGTATGCCGGGTATATTGTCTACCGCGTCGCCCTGCAGGCCCAGCATATCTACTACCTGATCTACCCGCTCAATATCCCACTTCTTCAGCACTTCGGGTATACCCAGTATATCTACCGAGTTGCCCATATAGGCCGGTTTGTACAGGAAAATATTTTCCTCCACCAACTGGCTAAAGTCTTTGTCGGGCGTCATCATAAATACCCTAAAACCTTCTTTAGAAGCCTTTTTGGCTATGGTTCCAATTACGTCGTCGGCCTCAAAACCATCTTTTTCCAGTATAGGTACGCCAAAGGCTTCAATTAGGCGGCGCACGTAGGGTTTGGCAATTTTCAGGTCTTCGGGCTGCTCCTCGCGCTGGGCTTTGTAGGCGGGGTACTCCACGTGCCGAAAGGTGGGCGCGGGGGTATCCCAGGCTACGCCCAGGTGGCTAGGTTGTTCCTTCTGAATAATTTCCAGCATAGCATTGGCAAAACCGAATACGGCCCCGGTATTAAGACCGGTGCTGGCTATGCGGGGGTTTTTAGAGAAAGCAAAGTGGGCGCGGTAAATCAGCGCCATAGCATCGAGCAGGAACAGGGTGGGTTGAGCCATAGGGGTAAAGGTAGGAAAATAGCGAATGCCGGTACAGGTTAGATGTACTAAATTGTTGAATAAGTGTTTTGTTTAGTTTATGCCAACACTTTAAATTTGTAGCTTTATTTACCCCTTATCCATGATAAATTTTACTAAACTGCTGATTGGGCTGGCCATCACCTTTGGATTTGCTACTATTCAGGCGCAAGAACTTAAAGTTAAGCTTCCGGAAAATATTAGTAAGTCCGACCTGCTACGAATGCCCGAGAATGTTGCCGAGGTTCGAGTTTTTGGGGTTCAGAATGGTGACAAATTAAACTTATATCATGTACTTGAGGGCAAGGCGGTTGCTCGCCCGCCGCAGACTGTGTCGTATAACTATAAATATTTAGGAGCTTTTCCTACAGAAGCTAATACGAATTTTTATTACCTCAATACCCTGGCCAAAAGCCTAATCTGTTATAAAGTTCCGCACGATACCAACCAAGCAGTTAAGGCTTTCTCCCTAGTTTACCCCGAGGGTACGGAGGTTAGCCATTTTTTTAGGGGCGGAAGTTTACAACTACTGACCTTCCAGGCGTCCAGTAAAGAATTTATACTAACAGACTACAACCCTAACACACTATCAGCCGAAACCCGGGTATTTGCCTGTGGTTCAACTAGTACGTTCAAGCCCCGCTTTGCTAGTCGCCTAACGTACCACCGAGCCGAAACGCTGGTAGACCCTGCCGACTTACGCGGTGGTAATATTATTTTAGACGATGACGAAAATCTGTACGTATTTTACCAGAACAAGGCTAAGCGTCAGTATATTATGCTGGCCCTTAACTATGCTACCCAGCAGGTAAGCGAAACGCTGTTGGCATCCAATACCAGGCTGGTTGAAAGCAATTTTTATATAGCTCAGAATACCCTATACGGCGTAGAATTGGCAAAGGATGAGCTACGTATTACCAAACGCCCGCTAAATAACCCACTAAGCTTTACTACCATACTTAGCGTTCATAAAAAGGATAAAGACCTGCCTAAATTTACTATGCGTTACGAAAGCAGCTCTATTTTTTCAGTATCTGATTCGCGCGAGTATACCGCGGCCAAGCTTATTAAAAAACTTCGAGCCGGCGAAGGCTACGTTTTTGCCAACCCGAATCCTATTCGTCCCGAGGAAGTGCAGCTTATTGTAGGTAGCTACTGGATACAAAGTAACAGCGCCCCAGTAATGTACGGGGCCGGCGGAACCATGGTAACTATGGGAGTAGGCGGCGGTGTAGTAAATAACCCCTACATTCAGTTTACTTATAACCAAATTGATAATAGCGTTACCACACCCACTATTCCCTATGAGAGCGTAGCCAGCCGGTGGGAAGCTAAACGAAGCACCGTACGCTATACCGATGGGGAAAAACCCGGCGACGAGCAGCTATTTGTAATAGGCGACGGATATCAGGTAGCGTACCTCGATAGGAAAGGTAATCAGTTGGTTATCCGTAACGAGTTCTCAAGCTCTCTGTTTGGGGCTTATTAATTAGAATCATATCGGGTAACCTAATGATAAAAAAACTAATAAGCACTGCTATATGGGTGTTAATTGCGGTGCCGGCTACTGCCCAACTCCAGAAGGGTACGATTACAGCAGGCGGTTCCTTTTCTTATAATAAACAAACTGATAAGGGCTCTAAAGTTCTAGTAGATGCTAGTATTATAACTGAAACCCGGCAAACAGCTGTAAGGCCGGTTATTGGCTTTTTTTTTGTCTGACAAATCGGAAATAATCATCCAGTACGAAAGAACAGATATTGATGAGGATTATCAGTATGTATACCGAAAATATACTATTGATAGGTAACTGAATCGGAGCTTTGGGGATTTGGGCTACAGTACAGACGTTATTTCCCCTTTAGTGAATCGTTTGCTTTCTTTGGACAACTAGGGGCTTTTGTAGGCACTGGTGATAAAACTGTAACCGAAGAAAGGAGCGACTTTAGCAAAAGCAGTACAGACGCTCGTGAGCTAGCTTACGGAAGAGTTGGTTTAAGCCCAGGTTTAGTGTTTTTTCCGCATCAAAAGGTTGGAGTTGAGCTATCGGCTGGTTTTTTAGGCTTTTCTGGCATATCGGAAGGGTACGACTTGCCCGAAGAAAATGCGGGTAAGGACGAACTTGAATCGGAGTCTATAGATATTGGCCTAAATATTAGTAAGGTTGATTTAGGGCTACGTTTTTACTTTTAAATTAAAACTTCCTTTACTGTTATACCAAGAAAGCCTATGTATGTGACATAGTTTGTATGTCAAAAATTTTGATTTGTTGCAAAATGAAATTGTACTAATTTTGAGGTTCATTATTGCCTTAACCATATGAAATTACCCCTACTTACCATCTTTATGGTACTGATTGGCCACATAGCTAGCAGCCAAGATTCTACCTATATTCAACTGCACGATAAATTTTTAATCACTAGTTTAGTACAAGCTGAGTACAAAGATGGTATTCATCATGTGCTGGCGAGAAACGAATCGTACGGAGTAGTAGCTGCTGTACAGGGTAGTGAGGTTATATGGCAAGCCAATACTAGACTACCTACCTCTAATTATATAGGAAGTCTTGTAAGTAACAATTTAAATTATGCTTTTTTTAACTCGTTAGATGTCAATATCATTCAGGTAGTAGCAATAGACAACGAAGGTAAAGGAGTCAAGAATTCTATATTAAGATTGCCGGTACCGCCTAAAGGAGAATTGCTTAAATGTTTTATTCAGGATGAGCAACTATACAGCGTTTCTTTTCAGAAGAAAAATTTGTTAGTGCAGTTGCACCAGTACGATATGCTTAATGACAACTGGGCTAACCGGGCGGAGTTTACTATAGATAAGAAAGCTAAGAAAGAATTTAAGGGGTGGGTAGCGACCGGCAAAACCGACGGCGAAGAACCTGTAGACTTTGATGGAAACGATCAGTGGGTGCTTAATCAAGAAGGTTTTTACCTGCTACTGTCTACCGATAACTATAAGCGTCCGTTTTTGCTCTATGGCCAGGAGTTTGCTACTGGCAGAACCCTAAATCACATAATCGCAGATACGCATGTGGGTACCGAAAAGGCTAGTTATAGCCTGGTTAATAATAAACTGGTCAAGGTAAGCATTCCGTACACAGTTAATTTTTCATTGAAAAAACCTAAGTCGCTTACTGTTGAGGTATACGATTTGGCCAGTAACGCCCGGCTACAAAAGGCACTGGTATGGCAGCCGGAAGAGCTACCTAATGAGAACTTCTTTAATTCTTATGATGAGAATAGTTCCATAGAAAAAAAAGCCGAAGGAGGTTCAGCGCTATTATATTATAGCTTAGAAGGAGCCTTTGGGGCTAAGGTAGAGCACGTACAAGGTGAGAATTATGAAATTACAGTAGGAAGTTTTGAGCCAACCATAATCAACTCATACTATTATATGCCGGTCTACATGCCTCCACCGCCGGTAGTGACCGGCTTTGGCCCGGCCGCCCTAGCTACTCCTCAACAGGCTGTTTTTCACCCAATTAAAGTTGACTACAATAAGCAAGCC
Organism: uncultured Roseivirgaceae bacterium; assembly: GCA_964504565.1. GTDB lineage: Bacteria > Bacteroidota > Bacteroidia > Cytophagales > Cyclobacteriaceae > Cesiribacter. The sequence goes on along the minus strand of CAZDEY010000025.1, from coordinate 6,035 downwards.
TACGGCGTATTCAACCTGAACCTAGACAGCGGAAAGCTTAGCTCAACTATTAACAGCACTACACTTAATCAGCAGGTCAGGGATTTAAAGCTTCAAGACCATATGCCCGATAAAGTAGAGTCAGCTTTTGCCTGGCATATAGAGGATACGGTCTACTTTGCCTACAAATTACCTAAAGGGGAAAGACTAATTATCAGAACCTTTATTCTTCAAAATAAATAATTTAAAAAATGTTGAAATCAGTTTTAGGCGTACTGCTGTGCGCATTATTTGTTATACCAGCTACCGCCCAGTTTGAAGCCGGGCAGCTTGTATTGGGAGGAACCGCAACCTTCAGTAATCGTGAATATTTTGATATATCCACTTTTAATGAAATAGACAAACAGTTTACCATACTGCCCCGTATCGGTTCATTTGTTAGTGGTAGTACCGAAATAGGAGCTTCTTTTGGTTACACCTATTCAGAAGGCAGTTTTTATGATAACTGGAACGGGGGTAATGCAAAACAAGATGGGGCAATTATACTGCCCTACGTAAGGCAGTATTTTACATTAAATGAGTGGTCGGCGTTTTACGTGCAAGGCGCAGTAGGCTATATTGCCGGGCGCTCATCAGTTAATGAAGATCTAGGTGATTCTCAAAGACGCAGCCGAACCTGGCTAGGCAATATATCGCCCGGAGTTTCTATTATATTAAGCCAAAGAGTTATGGTTGAATTCCAGGCTCAGTTTTTCAACTACACCCGCTCTACCGTTGGCCTTAAAGATAACTATAGTGATTCTAAGTCTGACCCATTAGAAGTAGTTGAGGTAGGACCAAACCTAAGCGAGGCTACCATTGGTATAAGTTTCCTTCTTTAGTTAGAATTAACAGCTACAGTATTTAAACCCCGCCCTTAAACCTAAAGGCGGGGTTTTGCTTTTTAAAGCTATGCCGAAATCTGTCGAAAACCTATACTTCATAGCCCTGGTTCCGCCGGAACCTATACGAACCGAAACCTGGCAGTTTAAAGAGGAAGTGGCTGATAAATGGGGCAGTAAAAAGGCCCTAAACTCGCCGCCGCACGTAACGCTGCATATGCCGTTTAGGCTTAAACCTAAAAAAGAACCGGAACTACTAAGCCAACTCACTAATTGCCTGGCCGGGGCAGAAAGCCCCAAGGTTACGCTTAAGAATTTCGGAGCCTTTGCCCCGCGGGTAATCTACGTTAATGTAGTACTAACCGAGGAGCTGCGTAAGCTACAGAAGTGCGTACAAAAGTGTATGCAGCGCAATTTTGGTTTACTAAGCGCCGAATATAAACAGCAGGGCTATAGCCCGCACCTAACCATAGCCTTCCGCGATTTAAAGAAAAGCACCTTTCTGGAAGCCTGGCCCGAGTACCAAAATAGAACCTACTCGGCGGAGTGGGTAGCTAATTCAGTTGCCCTGCTAAAACACAATGGCAGCAGTTGGGATATATTTAAGGAAATTCCCCTTAAAAAATAACTAAGAAAGACTTAAAATATGGCTGAGTCCAGTGAGTTTTCCGTTGCTCGCCTCCAGGCGAGCATCAACTTAACTTTAAGGCCTCTTGGCCGAGGTAGATTTAAAAACCGGAATGCTACACCGATATCAGCAGCATACCGTCCCATAAAGCAAAGCGGGCTTCCAATGCCTTTTTAGCAGCCAGTTCGGCTTCCTGCCACTTTTGCTCATCTTCTCCGCACAGTTCGTTTAAAATAGCCAACATCCGTTCCTCCTGAATTTTCTGGCTGCTTTCCTCGTGGCGGGTTAAATACTTTTTGTATTTACCTAATTTCTCGCTGTGATAGGCTACCAATTCACCGTCTAACTTGTGCAGAATTTGGTTTACTACATCTTCCCGGCCCAAAAAGTAGGCAGCGGCCAGTTCGTGCGGCTTACCGCTTTGGGTAATTTCCCAATTCATGCAAAGGTAATTTTCAATGCTTTCCGGCAACCTAATTTTCTTTACTGCCTTAGCCACCGAGCCTTCTTCCTGCACCAAATGCATAAACCGGTCAACCTGGTGGGTGGCTGCTCCGGCTTCCAGCATGGCCTGTCGGTACAATTCAAAATGGCTGGTAAAGCTTCCGTTGCCATCCCGGTCCGATTCTTCTTCGGTAACCAATTCATTAATAATGCGGGTGCTTTGCGGATACTCATTGGGTACCCAGGCCGCATTGGGGCAGGAGAGGCTATGCTGTAAGGCTTTTAATTGCGAAAGGTTGTCCCACACGGCAAACACGTGGTGCTCCATAAATTCACGCAAATCGTCCAGGGTTTCTAGTTGTTGGTAAACCTCGTGGGCTAGCAGGCGTACGCGCAGGGGCTTTAGGGTATTGCGGATTGAGGAAATTTTATCTGTAGAATTCATACCAAAGAAGTCGAAAAAATTAATGCTTTCTTAAAGTCTACGGGCTCTTTAGCTTGGGGTTTTTAAAAACTTTGGGGGAAGCTAACGCCCAGCGTATATAAACTTTAAGCTTTCTGCAATTGCAGGCGAACCAGTTTGCTGTACTTACCGCCGGAGTTCCGGAGCAACTCGTCGTGGGTGCCCTGTTCCGAAATTTGCCCGGCTTCCAGCACGTAAATCCGGTCGGCTTGGCGCACGGTTACCAACCTATGGGCTATAATAATGGTGGTTCGGTTTTGCATAAGGGTAGTAAGCGCATCCTGTACCAAGCGTTCGCTTTCGGCATCTAAGGAAGAGGTGGCTTCGTCCAGAATCAGGATTTTAGGGTTTTTAAGGATAGCCCGGGCAATGGCAATCCGCTGGCGCTGCCCCCCGCTTAACTTCACGCCCCGCTCTCCTACTAGGGTACTAAAACCTTCCGGAAAATTCTCAATAAAGGTTAATGCGTTGGCTTGCCGGGCGGCTTCCCTCACTTCCGCTTCCGTAGCGGTGTGCTTTCCGTAGCGAATATTTTCCAGAATAGTGCCGCCGAATAAAATTACTTCCTGGGGCACTATACCAATATTGGCGCGGTAGGCACTTAGGTTGTATTGCTTAATAGGTTTACCGTCTACCAGAATTTGCCCGCTCTCAGCTTGGTAGAAACGCAGCAGCAACTGCACTATGGTACTTTTGCCGGCGCCGCTGGCCCCTACCAAAGCAATTTTTTCGCCGGGGGCAATAGTAATATTTATTCCCCTAAGAACTTCTACCTCGGGCCGGGTAGGGTACGAAAACTGTACCGACTGGTAGGCTATACTTCCCTCAATAGTTAACTCAGGTTTTTCCACTTCGCGGCCTTGCTCATCGGGCGTAGCCAAAATTTGCAACACTCGTTCCGAAGCGCCGATGGCTTTTTGTATTTGCCCGAACAGGTCGCCCAGGCCGGCAATGGAGCCGCCTATAAAAACCGTATAGAAAATGAAGTTGGTAAGTTGTTCCGTGCTGATTTCCCCATTTTTTACCTGATGGGCCCCAAACCAAAGTATGCTGACTATACTTCCTAAAATAGCAATAACCACAAACGATATAAAGGCTCCTCTAAACCGCCCGGCCCGAATAGCCGACCTGACAACTCTATCTTGGGCCTGCCGGTAACGCCTGGTTTCAAAGCCTTCGCTGGTAAATGCCTTTACCATAGGTATAGCCTGCAGGGTTTCTTCAACTATTATATTGGCCGTAGCCAGCGCATCCTGAACTTTACGGCTCAGCTTCCGGATAAAATTGCCGAAAAACATACCCGCAATTATAACTACCGGAAAGGTGGCTAGCATAAAACCGGCCAGTTTAGGAGTAAAGAAGAAGATTACAAATGTACCTACCGACAGGGTTATTATTTGCCGGACAAACTCGGCTAAGGTAGTGCTATAGGTATCCTGAAGTAGGGAAACATCCGAGGTAATGCGGCTCATGATATCGCCGGTACGCTGGCTATCGTAAAAGCCCATCGGCAAGTAAACCAGTTTTTGGTATAGGTGGCAACGCAAAGCCGCCATGCTGGATTCGCTAACCAGTGCAAAAAGATATACCCGGCAAAAAGAAAACAGGGCTTGTACTACCAGAATACCGAGTAGCAACAAGCTGATATTATCAATGCCCTGGATGAACCAATCATCGCGACCGGAGGCTGCAGCTAAAATTTTGCTGGCTACAAACGGAAAGGAGAGCAGCGAGAGGCTACTGACCAACAGGCAAAACATGCCCAGAATGAATTTTCCTTTATAGGGAAGAATGTAGCGGAATATACCAGCCAGTTTTCTTAGGTTCTGGCGGTTAAGTTTGCGCTTATCTTCAGCAAGCAGCGGTTCGCGCCGTTTAGCCATGGAAAACTAACCCGAAGTAGTGCTTAAGAGTTGCTGCGAAAAGGGGAGCTTAGGCGACGAAGGAGCTTTTTTTCTTTCTCCCAAAAAAACTTAAACTGCCCAAATACAAAACCGTAGGCTAACAGCAATACCTGATACATTGGCATTACGCATACCAAGTAGGTTGCAACTTTTAACCAGGTAGGCGTGGCATCGTCAAAGCCAATAAAATCGAACAGGAAACGCCTGATCCAAACTACGGTGCTACCGGTTAGGGTAAAAACGGCCAGTACCGCCAATACCTGCACCAGGTTATCCAATCCCCACTTGCTTTGCAGTTTGAGTAACCACGAGGGTACTTTTAGAGTTTTGCTTTTGGTTTCCGCCATAGACAGCGGCAAATATACAATGTAATTGGTAGCCGGCCTAATAATGTGGGGTTTAACCTTAGAGGCGGGCCTAAGCTTATTATGCTATATAGCTAAATCGTTGTATCCTGAACTTGTAAGCTTTAAATTGGCTGCGCGCCCAACCCTATTTATATGGAATCTACATTAGAATTAAAGAAAATTTTAGTAGCCCTGGACCTAAGCCCTATGGATGAGGTGCTTATGAAGTTTGCCTCCTATATGGCCCGGCACATGAACAGCGACCGCATTTACTTTGTGCATATTGCCCAAAACCTGGATATGCCCGAGGAGCTGCGCGAGACCTACCGCGAGCGGTTCGCCGCTCCGCCCGCGGAAAGCGCGCGTTAACCGCAATGGCCTAGGCTCGCCCGGACCGCGCCCCGATCGTGGCGGCGCGACCGGCCTGCGAGGTGCGCGATGGCAATGTTCCCCGAGGCGGGTCTCGGCGCCTCCCGTCCCGGTCGGACCCGGCATCGCGGCGGTGTCTATCCGGCCGTCAAGCGCAGCCTGGATGTGGTGCAGCGCCAGACCAAAGGCGTCAGTTTTCTCATGCGCAAGAACAAGATCGACGTCCTCGAAGGGCACGGTGCCT
>CAZDEY010000025.1:0-766 GCA_964504565.1 uncultured Roseivirgaceae bacterium | reverse complement strand
GTCAAGCGCAGCCTGGATATCGGCTTCTCGCTTGCCGTCCTTCTGCCTGCCGCCCTCGCCGTGGCGGCCGTCCTGCTCGTTCTGAACCCCCTCCTAAACCCCGGGCCGCTTTTCTACCGCCCGCGCCGCATGGGTCTCGGCTGCCGGCCCTTCCGCGCCTGGAAGTTCCGCACCATGCAGCCGGCGGGCGCCGCTCCGGCCCGCGGCACCGAGGATCCGGTGGAGACGGCGCGCATGAACGCGCTCGGCCGGTTCCTGCGCCGGTCGCGCTTCGACGAACTGCCCCAGATCGTGAATGTCCTGCGCGGGGAGATGAGCCTGATCGGGCCCCGCCCCGACGATTACGCCCATGCCTGCGTCTTCCTGCGGTCCGTCCCGGGCTATCGCCGGCGCCACGCCGTCCGGCCCGGCATCTCGGGCCTCGCGCAGGTCGAGCTCGGCTATGTCGAAGGGTTCGCGGCGACCTGTGCCAAGACCCGTCTGGACCTGGAGTACATTGCCCATGCGGGCTTCGCGCTCGATGCCCATGTGTTCCGCCGCACGATCGGCGCGGTCTGGAGCATGGCCGGGCGGTAAGCCGGATCGTGGCGCTCGCATCCGGGCCGATATAGTCTCGGCCCTGTCCGAGCCGTAAGGACCGAGAGCAATGACGCGCGCGCCTTCCCCCTTCAACGTCGTCGTCGTGGCGCAAGCAGGCCGCCTGCAATACGAGGCGGCGCTCTTCTGCGCCTCGCTGCGCGCGGCCATGCCCGACATGGCCGGCCGG
>CAZDEY010000024.1:217-32947 GCA_964504565.1 uncultured Roseivirgaceae bacterium | reverse complement strand
CGATATTGCCCTTACTATTGATAGAGGTAATACTACCACCATTAATGTTGAGGACGGCGACAGCGACGCTACTAACGAACTTCAGGATTTAAGCTTAACGGGTACTATTCTGGCACTTTCCGGTAGTAGTGCCACAGTAAATTTAAGTTCACTGCAGGACGGTACCGGCACCGACAACCAAAACCTAAACAGTACTAAAACCGCCGAAGAGGTTACCGTTGCTATTGATGGGGGTACGTCCACCACCTTCAGCGTAGCCGATAACGATAATGACAGCAACAATGAACTTATAAGTTCAGCTAGTTTAACCGGTGCCGATATGCTGCGCATTCAGGAAGGAAGTAATACCCACGAGGTAGACCTCTCCGGTTTTCAGCGTAAAATTTTGCCTACCGGCCAGGTTTTGGTAGGCAATTCCTCCGGCCAGGCTGCGCCGGTAGGCATCTCGGGCGATATTAGCCTGAACAGCGACGGTACCATGACTATAACGCTGGATGCGGTAACTACCGCTAAAATACTAAACCAGGCAGTAACCACCGCCAAACTGGCCGATGATGCTGTAACCCGCGATAAAATTAATGCGAACGTGGCCGGCAACGGATTAGTACAAAACGGCAACGGCAGCCTGGACCTGAACACAGGCGGCGGAGGGCTGCAAATAACCAGCGATCAGCTTCAGCTTTCAAATAAAGCCAACGGGGCCATACTAATTGGCAATGGCACGCAGGTAAACTCCCGTACCGTATCGGGCGATGTTAGCCTGGCCAATAGTGGGGCCGCTACCGTAACTGCCCTGCGCGGTAATGCGGTAGCAGCCGCCAGCCCAAGTAACAACGATGTGCTAACCTGGAACGGCTCGGCTTGGGCACCCGCCAGCAGCCGCAGCAACCTGGAGGCCCGGTGGTTCACCAGCAATATAAACCCGGAAGGCGGCAGTTTTAGCGGCGGGCAAGTAGGCGATTTATTCTATAATCCCAACAATAAGCGCTACTGGCGTAAAACCGGAAACAACGCCAGCGATTGGGAAGAAATTTCTGGCCCGGGGGGCGGGGGTTCCGAAGAAAACGGTAAACGTATGGGCGGTCAGCTTAACACCGGACCCCAGCCAGCCTGGTCCGATAGGGAGGTAGGCATGCTTTGGGTAGATGACAATAGAATAAAGATGTGGAACGGTTCAGGCTGGACCACTATACTAGAAGGCGATTAACCAGGATACTGAAGAAGTATAGAAAATATTTTAAAGCAGAAAATTTACTCCGGTAACCTTTCAGGAACACCTATATGTACAAGTTTTTGGCTTGCCAATATGGGTGTCGCCCAAACCTACGTGCATTCCGGGCAGGTTCATATACAAGCAGGTAGCCAGGTTGTAGTTACCGGCGGCGAGGTAGTTAATAAGGCCACCTTTGTAAACCAAGGTAATTTAGTACTTACCAGCAATTGGCAAAACCTGGCCTCGTACCCCTCGGCCCTAGGCAGTATTGCTTTATTAGGCTCTGCACCCCAAAAATTCTCGCACAATGGAGATGCCATAGGTGTTTTATATATCGAAAATCCTACTTCCGTTGAAGTATCCGGAGATGTTACGGTTGCCGGTAAGCTTATTTTAGCTGAAGGTCTGGTAATTCCGGTCAATAGTGCTGAAGTAGTTATTTCGGAAGAAGCAGTAGTTGAAGGTGGCGGCTCTAATGCTTATGTAGAAGGAATGCTGTACCATAGCGGCACCGGCACTAAGTTTTACCCCATTGGCAAGAACGGCTGGTACGCGCCCCTTACCCTGGAACAGGTAACGGGCCAAAACCCAGTTGTTGGGGTAGAGTTTTCCGAAAGCACCGCCCAACCGCTAACCGGCCCCGATATGCAGCTCCCCGACTTTTACTGGCAGGTGCATAGCCTGTCCGGAACGTTTACCGGTTCGCCGGTAAGCCTGCTGGCCCCCCTAAACAGCCCGCCCCGGGAAGGGGCATTGTATATACTGGCCGGTAGCGAACAGGTAGATGTTCCTTTTACCAATATGGCCGAGGCCGAGTGGCAGATGGTGGGTAACGAAGTGCAGTTTACTACCTCTTCAATGGTTAATAGCGCCTACCTTACCATTGGCCGGCCAACTGAAGGGGCAGCCCCCGGTTTTTACCTGCCCAACGCGCTTTCGCCGTCAGCCCCTCACCCCGAGGATCGCACCATTAAAATTTACAGTGAAACCATACAGCCCGAAGGGTTTAGTTTTACTATTTGGGATAGTTGGGGGCACGTAGTGTACACTACCAACTCCTATACCGAAGCCTCAACCCGGGGTTGGCAGGGAAATTACACCGGCAAAGGAGAGGCCCAGCCCGGTATGTATAAGTATTTACTACAGGGTACCTATACCAACGGCAAGCCATTTAATCAGAAGGGTACCTTATTTCTTTATAAGTAATTTTATGAAAGCCTACCGCTACCTAAGAATCAGGATATATCAGGCCCATAGGAAAGCCTTGCTGGTGGGCGCATTGGCTGGGCTATGCATAGGCTTCTCGGTACCTTCGGCTTTTGCGCAGTCATTGGTGTTTTCTCAGTACTATTTTTCGCCCTCTAATCTTAACCCGGCACTGGCCGGTCTGGAAAAAAACCTGATGGTGGGAGCCAACCACCGCAGCCAGTGGCGCGATTTGCAAGTGCCCTACGCTGCCAGTTTGCTTACCTTTAACTACCCTTTTTATATAGCCAAGCCTAATACTTTTCATGCCGGCGGGCTTGCATTCTCAGTAAGTCAAGAAACCGCCGGCCCTAACCAATTATTCCGGTCGCTAAGAGGCCAATTTTCCGGTGCTTATAATCTTCAGCTCGATAACCTAAACCGTAATACCCTATCGTTTGGTTTGCAAGGAGGCTTTGTGCGCACTAGCTTAGATGGCGGGCAACTCCAGTGGGGTTCACAGTATAATGAATTAATAGGCTACGATGCCGGAATTTCTCCTTCCTTAGGCAACCTGATTGAGCAGAATAGTTATCCTTCGGTAAGTACCGGCATGGTATGGCACCATCGAACCAACTACAAAAGGCCATCTGCTTCCGGAAAAAATGTTTTGGGTGGGTTTTTAGGTATTTCGGCAGCTAATCTTAACCGTCCCAACACGGCTCATTTCACCGATCAGGACCACCAGGCACCGCTAATTTATTCAGCCCACGGTGGCTTGGAACACCAGCTTAAACGGGTTAGGCTATCCCACCAAGCCCTATACATAAAAGCCGGAAGTGCTTATCATCTAAATTTAGGCACCTATGTAACGTATCCTCTTAAAAGCACTAATCAATTCAGTAGCGATTCGCCTAATTTGTTGCTTGGTGTGTGGTACCGAATTGAAGATGCCTTAGTAGTTTCTACTGGAATTCAGGCAGGAAAAATTACGGCTGCCCTTAGTTATGATTTTAATACCAATGCAAACCCGGCTGATAATACCTTATCCGGTGGGGCGTATGAGGTATCGGTTATGTACCGTTTGCCCAAAAAGGTAGATAAGAAGCAATACGGCATACCATTAATGTAAAGGCAAATGAAGGGGGTTATACTAACATTAGTTGCTGGTCTGTGGCTGTTTACTACCGTAGGGTATAGTAAACCAGCCGGGCCATATAACCCACCCGACAAAAAGCTTTCTGCCCAAATTAAGCAGGGCGATAAACATTTTGAGCAAGGATTTTACTATCAGGCTGTTGAGTACTATCAACAGGCTTTATTACTGGCGCCGGAGCATGCTTACGCCCATTATCAGTTAGCCGAATGTTACCGTAACCTGATTGAGTACCGAAAAGCCAAACAACATTATAAGGCGGTATACTCTACCGAACAGCAAAACTACCCGGCAGTAGCCTATTACTTAGGCGTTATGTGTAAGCTTTCGGGCGAATATGCACAATCAGTAAAGTATTTTGATGCTTTTGTAGCTTTTGCCCAAAACCAGGACTTTGACCGGCGTACCCAGTTGCTGGAACAGGCTACCTTAGAAAAGGAGGGAAGTCTGCTGGCCCTCAAGAACGCTATGAGACCGAAAGGGGCCTATGCCTTTATTCGCTTATCTGAGCCGGTAAACACTAATTTTAACGATTATGCCGCCACTCCCTTCCGGGATTCTACTTCCATAGTAATTACCAGCACCCGCAGTAGTGCCAAAGGGCAAAATATAAACGCCCAGTACGGCGAGTACTACAGCGACCACTTTGTATTTGGTAAAGATAGCACCGGACGTTGGCAGGATATAAGCCTACACGCCGGTATTGCCGCCCTCAATACCAATTATAGCGAGGGTACCGGGGTGTTTAACCCGGATAAAACTACCTTTTACTTTACCGGCTGCTATCAGGAAGGCTACTGCCATTTGTACCAGTCGGATTACCGGGATGGTAAATGGCAACCACCAATACCTCTGGGCGATCAGGTAAATTTAAAGGGCTTCGATAGCAAGCAGCCCAGCCTTACCAACGGGGGCGATACTTTGTTTTTTGTATCGAACCGGCCGGGCGGCTACGGCCAACAAGATTTATGGATGAGTAGCCGGGCTGCCGACGGAAGCTGGCAAACACCCCAAAATTTAGGAGCCGGCATTAATACTTCCCAAAATGAACTTTCGCCCTTTTATTATCCGGAGGAGAAAGCACTGCTTTTTTCCTCTAACGGGCACAAAGGCTACGGCGGGTTCGATGTATTTTTTAGCCCGATGCTGCCCGGCCTGCTTGGTTCAGGCGCCATTAACCTGGGGTTGCCATTTAATTCTTCTAAAGACGATTTGTACCTGAGCCTGAGTAGCCAATTGGGCTATCTTTCTTCTAACCGAGATAATACCGACGGAAATTTTGATATCTATACGTTCAGTACTACTGCCAGCGAGGCGGTTTTATTGTTAATGCAAGGGGGCAATGCCTTGGCCGGTAGCGAAGGCACCGCCAACTTTATCCAGTTTTTCGCCTCTGCCGACCAATTCTATTTTCAGGAGCTTCCTTTAGAAGAAAAAACTAAGGTTCAGCAGTATATAAAGCAGCAATCGTTTAAGAAAGCTCTGGCCGAAAAGGCCACCCTTAGCCAGGATCTGCAACTTTTCTACAATTCATTGCCGGAAGAAGAAAAGTCGGTAATTGAGCGGTTAGCAGCTATTAAGCAACAGTTCATCCTGAACAAACCCCAAGATAACGTACTAACCGAGGATCAGTATTACTACGAAAATCTACCCCTGGAAAAAAAGGAAAAGGTGCGGCAAATTGTAGAAAAACGGGCCTTTCAAAAAATATTGCAGGAGAGTAGCCCTACCGATGCGGAGCTTGCATTATTTTACGAAACCTTGCCGTTGGAAGATCGCGAGCGCATTGACCGGGCTATTGAAAGACGGGAAAATTTTATTGCTAAAGCGTACCTAAACAACGATAACCCTACCCTGGAGGATTTGCTGGTTTACCACACCCTACCTACCGAAGAAAAAGATAAGATAGATAGAATGGTGCAGGCCCGGTTTTTTCAGAAAGAACAGGCGAGCCAAAGCGAGCTGAACCACCAGGACTTAATGGCCTACGAGCAATTACCGCTGGCCGAAAAGCAACGAGTAGACCGGATGGTAAATGCCCGCCGGTTTGCTACCAAAGCCATTGAAGATGGAAATTCAGCAGCTCTTTCCTTCGAAAAAGATTACCTTAACCTGGATATATTGGCTGCCAGCCAGCCCGAAAATATTACCATAGAAGGTAAAATTACGGCTAATAACCAGCCGGTCGCCGGCGTAAATGTTAAGCTAACCAGCGGGCAGAAGGTAGAGAAAACTGCCGGTACAAATAGCCGCGGAGAGTTTAGTTTTGTTAATGTAAATTATCATCAAAATCAGAGAATTTTATTCGACCATAAAGCCGGTTTCTTGCAGCTTACCCGCTATAACCTGGAAGAGCTACGGGTAATTGTGTTGCAGGACACGGTTATCCACGAAACCTTTGATAACATTTACTTCGATACCGATAAGTACGCTATAAACGACTCCAGCAAAATTATTCTGGATAAACTGGCCGACTTTCATTTTCGCTACCCCGATGTGCGTATTGAAATTAGCGGCTACGCGGACACCACCGGCGGGGAGCCTTACAATAAGCAACTTAGTTTTAAACGTGCTTCGCAAGCCCGGGCATATTTAACTGCCAAAGGCGTAAACGCCGAGGTTGTGCAAATTTTACCTAAGGGAAAAGAATTGCCGCAGCAGGGCAAAGATTTACAGTACAGCCGTCGGATTGAGTTTGCCTTGCGGGCAGTTTCTTCGGCTTACAACCCCACGCGCGAAATATTTGTGATTGCTGCTAACCCGGATTTAAACCAAATAGCCCGCAGGTACCAGCTTACCCTAGACGAACTGATTGAAATAAACCCTCAACTAACCGGAGAACCCGCACCCTTTACCCCGGTAAGGGTACTAAGCCGGCGAAAATAAATATGGTTGGCCGCAACTACATATTGACCCTTTTGCTGCTGCTGGTTTTTTGTAGCGGTGCCCGCACCCAGATAAAAGATCTGAGGTTTAAGCAGGTAGGTACCGAGCAGGGGCTGGCCCACGAAAAAGTGTACTGTAGCCTGCAGGACAGCCGGGGGTTTATGTGGTTTGGTACCCGCAACGGCCTAAGCCGCTACGATGGCTATAACTTTACCTTATTTAGCCATAACCCCAACAACCCTAATAGCCTTAGTAGTAACCACGTTCAAACCCTGTATGAAGACAGCCAGGGGAACATCTGGATTGGTACGTACGATGGGGGTATTAGTGTATTTAACCCGCTAACCGAAACATTTACTATTTATCGGCATAACCCGGAAGAGCCCAAGAGTATTGGCTCAGATAATATATATTCTATTTACGAAGACCACCGGAGCCAAATTTGGGTAGGTACTTACGGGGGTGGCTTGTGCAGATTTAATTCTGCGGAGCAAAGCTTTACAGTATATAAGCACAACCCCAGTATCCCCAATAGCCTGGCTAATAATGCGGTTTTCGATATGCTGGAAGATAAGGAAGGCAACCTGTGGCTGGCTACTTTTGGTGGCGGTTTGTGCTTGTTCCAGCCGGAGAAAGAGAAGTTTCTGGCCTTTCAACACTCGCCAACCGATAGCCTTTCGTTACCTACTAATGATTTGTACGCCTTAAGCCAGGATAAGGCCGGTAACTTATGGATCGGCACTTTTGGTAAGGGCTTAGTGCATTTTAACCCCCATACCCGCCAATTTACCTCTCACACGCAAGAAGGAAAAAGCAGTACGTTAAACAGTAAGTATGTAGTATCGCTAGAGCTGGACCATGCCGGAAATTTATGGGTTGCCACCCAAAACGGGGGCTTAAATTATGTGCAGGTAAGTACCGGTGAGGTATATACCTTTCAGCAGAGCCAAACTAATGAGGATAAAATTCAGCCCAATAATATCAATAGTATTTATATTGATAAAGCGGCTCGTTTGTGGGTTGCCACCGATGGGCAGGGTGTTTACCATACTAATGTACAGTCGGTCATATTTAATGTTTTTATAGGCAACGGTAAGGCTATACCGGGGTTTGTAGCCAAATCGGTAACGGCAATTTTTCAGGATTCAAAAAACAACCTATGGCTGGGCACTTTTGGCGAGGGGGTATACACCATCAGTAATGAAACGGGATTAATCAGCAACTATACTCAGGATTTTTTTAGCGAAAATAGCCTGGCCGGTAATTATATAACCAGTATTGCTGAAGGTAAAGACGGTACTATTTGGGTGGGAACTCTGAATGAGGGGCTTTCCGGCTATAACCCTACTACCCGGCAATGGATAAACTACCAGTACCGTGCCGGAGATGCCGCCAGCTTAAGTAGTAATACCATTAATGCGCTGCAGGTAGATAAATACGGTAGCCTGTGGGTAGGTACCGATGGGGGTGGCTTGTGCCGCTTTAACCCAGCCGCTAATTCCTTTTATACCTATAGGCATAAACCCGATTTGCCGGATAACAGCCTGGCCGGTAATGTAGTAAAGGTTATTTACGAAGACGAAACCGGCCTGTGGTTAGGTACTAAATCGTCGGGGGTATCTTTTTTCAATCTAAAAACTCAGGAGTTTACCAATTACCGGCATCAGGCAGATAGTGCAGGCACGCTACCTACTAGTGCGCTGCCCAGCAACGAAATAGTAGCCTTAACCAAAGATCGGCAGGGCAATCTTTGGGTGGGAACGTTTGACCAAGGAATATGCCGGCTAAACGAGGAAACTAAGCAGTATACCCAACTAACTACAACTAAGGAAGGCCTGCTTTCAAACAATGTTTGTAGTGTGCTTGCTGACCCTGCCGGGGCAATTTGGGTAGCTACCACCCAGGGTCTTTCCCGGCTAGATCCCAGCACGGGTCGACTACTGAATTTTACCGAGGAAGATGGTATATATAACCCGGAATTTGTGCAATGGTCGGGCTTTAAGAATACCAAGAACGAGCTTTATTTAGGGCAGTTAGGCAGCTTTTTGCATTTCGATCCTAGTTTGTACACTCCGGTATACTACCAACCGCCGGTATACCTTACCTCTTTCCGGTTATTCGATCAGAAAGTAGACTTTGGTACCCCAAATTACGCGCTTACCCAAATTGATTTAACCCACAAAGACAACTTCTTTGAATTTGAATACGCGCTGTTAGATTACCAGGACCCGGCTAATGTAGAGTATGCCTACATAATGGAGAACCTGGATGAGAACTGGAAATTTGTAGGCGACCGCCGAATTGCATCGTACACTAACTTAGATGCCGGCACCTATATTTTTAAAGTGAAAGCCAAGCGCGGTAATGGTAGCTGGCAGGAAATTGCCCAGCCAATAACTATAATAATTGAGCCTGCCTGGTACAATACGTGGTGGTTTAGGATGTTGGCCTTAGTGCTGGTAGTGAGTAGCGGGTTATTTTACTATACTCATAAGCTTAATACGGTTAAACGGCAGAAAGAGCAACTTGAGGTTGTAGTAGCCCAACGCACCCACGAGCTGGTAGAGAAAAATGAAGAAATAAACGCCCAAAAAGAAAATATTGAGGAACAAAATAAACGTTTAAAGGAAGTTCATGCCTTGGTAGAAGAAAGGAATAATGAACTGAATACCATAAACGAAGAACTGGAAGACCGCGTAGAAGAACGTACCAAGGAGTTAAAACTGGCTAATGAAGAGTTAGATACTTTCGTATACCGTTCCTACCACGATATCATCGGCCCTCTGTCGCGCTTGCAGGGCTTATGCTACGTAGCGGCTTTAGATATTAAAGATGAGGCGGCCCTAGAATATATTAAGCGTCTAAAAGAAAATAGCGACGAGGCCAAGGCAACTCTGCTTAAAGTGCTGAGTATTTACAATATACGGAATAGCGAGATAGCCTTGGAAAATACCGATGTACTGGAGCTACTTCATAAAATTACCGCCCAGTTCGATAAGCAGCTTAAGAATATACACCTTGAGTTTAAGTATGCAAATGACTTTTTCCCGATGATACGGACCGATCAGGAATTGCTGCGCCTGGCTTTAAATAATATTATTGAAAATGCTGTAAAGTACAGCCGCCGCCAACCTGGTTCGTACATTAAAATTTTAGTGGAAAAAGCATCGCCCTACCGGTCAAGTAGCCACCAAAAGCCTCATAACCGCCAGGCACTAACCAATTCCGGCCAGGATCCATCCAGTCCGGGACCCTCCAGTCCGGAATCCGGCCAAATTTTACGTATTCAGGTAACGGACAATGGGCAGGGTATAGCCGAAATGGCCAGGCATAAGGTATTTACTATGTTTTTTAGGGCCGATCAGGAGAAAAGCGGAATGGGGCTGGGTTTGTATTTGGCCAGGCTGGCCATGCTACGGCTTGGGGGGCGCATATATTACCGGCACACCCAGCTAAACGAATCCAATTTTGAAATTCTACTGCCACTTGCCGAATCCCGTATAACCGAACCTGCCAAGTCACTACAAAAAGTCGCTACATCGTAAATAGAGGAAGAGGTCAATATCCGGTATTCTGTCGGCTGTTGCTCTAGTTGCTGCTAAGCTATGCTTCAGGATAATGGCTATGAATGCAGTAAGAAGTAAGATGATTTCCTTCAAGGTAGAAGAACTTAAAGTATAACGGCTATAGCCTTTAGCTGCTGAATGTATTTGAGGTTGCGTTTTTCCACGGCATCTACATTAAGCTCAAAAGAAGGCTTTCCATTAACAGTAATAAAATTTACCGGGCTGCCAACTTTGCCCAAACCTTCCTTAGCAGATACTACCAAAATAGGGAGTTTCTGGGTTTTCATCAGAATTTCGTTCAGGGAGTTGCTACTTGCGTAGGGTACAAAAAGTATATGACAATCTAGCCTAATGTCCTGCGGGCTATCAAACTGAAGAATGGTAATATTCTGCCCGTTGGCTTTGCGAGCCTGGGCCATAGCTTCCAGTTCCTTTCGTTCGTCAAGGCTTTCCTTTCCATAAATTCCAATATAAAAATCGTTTTCGCCGCTATTAGCATCGGGCCAAACAAAGTATTTGGAAAGCTGGTAAATGTAAGCACTGTGTATTTTAGCCAGTACCTTATCTGCCCCGCCATTATTTTGAGCAGCAGCTAGGGGTGCCTTGCCCAGAAGGCAAAACAAGACCGCACAAAAATAAATAATCAGGTTTCTACGCATACCAGGGTTTACTGCTGCCTTTTGCTATTTTTTTAAATTTTCCAGTTTCTTCTGTACTGAGGCAAATTGTTCCCTATCGTTTAGGTTGTAATAAATGCCTTCTAGTGCCTTTAGGGTATTAATATTGCCCGGCGATAGCTCATTAGCCTTGCGTATATAGGGCAGGGCTTCCTTAAAATAATTGGTGCACCGACCCAACAGCTCGTCAAAATCCAGGATGTCCATGGTATACACATCGCTGCGGTTAATAATGCTAACCGCCTGGTTATATAGGGTTATACCCAAATTATAATTAGCCAGAGCATTATCCGGCGCTATTTCCAGAGCCTTCAGGTATATATTTTTTCGTTTATTGAAGTAGGTTTCCTGCTGGGCGGTATCGGCCTGAAAACGTTTTTCGTAGATAGTTCCGGCTACCAACATTACTTCCAGGTCATTGGGGTGGTCGGCTAAGTAGTTTTCTGCTATACGCTCGGCATCGGCGTACTGCTGGGTTGCCATATAAAGGTTTAAGGCCGAAAGCTGAAGTTTTTCATCCTGCGGATACAGCCTACGCCCTTGTTTGAGTAGCCCTTCGGCTTCGACCGGTAAATTGCGGTTTAGCAAATCTTGGGAAAGCTGGTCGTAAATT
Organism: uncultured Roseivirgaceae bacterium; assembly: GCA_964504565.1. GTDB lineage: Bacteria > Bacteroidota > Bacteroidia > Cytophagales > Cyclobacteriaceae > Cesiribacter. Next base: position 21,651 of record CAZDEY010000024.1, on the reverse strand, counting down.
AGGGGGTCGTGGTAGTTGGCTTGTAACGATTTACTAAATAGTATATTGGCCTGAGCGGTCTTTCCCTGCATTAGGCTGCTATATCCGCTATAAAACAGAGCTTCGGGGTAGTGTTGCTGAGTGCTGTCGGCGGTTATTAAATTAAAAACTGCTGATGCTTTTTGGTATTCTGCTTCATTAAGGTGCTCAATGGCATCGTTAAAGTAACTGGTGTATATAAAGGAATCTATAGTAGCGCAATCATTCCTAAGAATTCCCTCTTGGTCTAACCGTCGGCACTGGGTGGTTGCCAGTAAGGCTTCCTGACGATAATGAGCCAGGGAGTCGGGGTAGAGGCGGTAAAGTTCCTGGTAGATATATCCCTTTAAATACCAGGCCCGCGGGTCATTGGCCGTAGCCTCGTTGGCACAGGCCAGCTCAACCGCTTTAAGGCCCTGGGGTAGTTCGTTAGCCTTTACGTAATTATAGGCTTTTTCCAGCATTAGCACTTGCGAAAAAACCGGCAGGTTTAATCCCAAGAGCAGTACTATTAAATATAACCTACTATTCATAAAGATGCGGCGGGCTGTACAGAAATCAAACAATACAAAATCTAGGTTTATTATCTAAAGCAAGCTACTAAACTATAGCAATTAAAATTTGCTGGTGTAATGTTTACTGCTATTTACAATGCCTATTTACTCTAACGGCGATATTGAAATTCAATTAAGTTTAATTCGTATTATTTCACCAACTAGGGAAAGGCAATGTGCACCTGAATAGTTCACTTCTATATTGAAAAATTTTCCGGCGCCAGGCTCTAACTACTTTGCGCAAAAATAAACCTCAGCTACCAAAAAAAGTAGGGCAGTATGGCACAGGGAATTAAGCTGAGCTATAGGGTTGGCGTGTAGGTAACAGGGGCTTTTTACGCTGCAAAATGGGGTCAAGTGTTAATTTTAATCTGTATTTTTGAAGTTGAAAACAGGAATATGAAAATTACCTACCCGTTAACCATAGCTTTATTAGCAGTACTTGCCGGCTCTTGTAGCGAAGAGGATGGCAACCAGCAGCCAATACCCGGTGAAGATAAAGAACTGATTGACCTTTCTAACTACACTTTAGTCCATCAGGAGGATTTTAGCGAAATTTCCGATATAGACGATACGGAATACGAAACTACTTATTTAGCAGCCGACTGCCACTTTAGCAAGAACCTGCTTACCGTTGAAAATAATACCCTGGTACTTTCGGCTGAACTATTGGCCGAAGAGCTGGCCGGTAAGGCGCAGTGGTTTGGGGGCGAGGAAGTGAATTTCTCCAGTAAGGTGGTTACCAGTGCCGTAGCGGGCAATAGTGCCGAGGCCCAAACCGAAGGCTACGTGGAAATCAAGGCAAATTTTCCGGCAGTAAGTTCGCAGGCGTACCCTAAATTTATGCTTTACCAACCTAGTGCCGAATACCCGGCCGGTGAAGCAGGTATAACTTCCCGTAACTTTTTACTTCAGGATAATCGCCTAACCTTTGTAAGCCTGGCAGTTACCGCCCAAAACAGATCGTCATTTGAAAACGATGGTATAGACCGAAATATTAATTTTGCCGGCCAATACAACACCTACGGCTTAGCCTGGAATAGTAAGGGATATGTTAAGTTCTATCTAAACGGCGAAAAAATTGGAAGCAGCACCTATGTTGATTGGATAAAGCAAGGAAAGGCGGCTAACTGGGCAATTTACCTACAAATTGACCCGGATAATTACGAGGACCTGGGCCAAAAACTTCAGGTTGATTATATAAAAGTTTATCAGGTTAATGATAATTATTAGGCTAGCTAGGTATATCATCAAACTAACTTCTTCAAAAGGAAAAATAATAATTATGCTTAATAAAAATATTACGAAGGCCGGGTTAGCAGCTTTAAGCTTGATACTAATAGTAGCCTTTACGGTAAGTAATGAACTGGAAACAAGGTTATTATTGAATGATAAGGTTGAACTTAAAGTACCGAAAGATTTCGGTATAATGTCTGAAGAAATGATGGAAATTAAGTACCCTTCAGAAAGGAGGCCAACCTTGGTGTACACCAATGAATCTGGCGAAATTAACGTAGCCTTGAACCTGACCCAAAATCAGGCAAGTCAAGGAATGATTCAGGCCTACTCCGATAACTTTATTCAGATGTTTAAAAACACTTACCCATCGGCTGAGTGGAAAGATAGTGGCGTTAAAGTAATAAATGGAAAAAAAGTTGGTTTTTTAGAAATAGTAACCCCAGCAATTGATACCCAGATTTATAATTTACTGTTTTTTACAGATGTAGATGGTCGGTTACTTATTTGTACGTTTAATTGTACCAAAAATAATATTGAGGAATGGGAACCAACGGCAAAAGAAATTATGGGTTCGCTAAAAATAAAGTAGCTATTTTACAAAAAGGTGAAATTAAGTAATAATTATCCGCATTATTTAAGCCATTCCGTTCAAAGGTTAACTATCGAGATATATAAATGATATTGAATATACTACGCTCAGAAAGGTGCAGCATTATAACCTTCTGAGCGTAGTAAAAAATTATGGATATACGGATTTGCGGGTTTACGGAATCCATTTAATATCCGAGAAGTCCGGCTTGCGCTTCTCCAGAAAGGCATTGCGGCCTTCTTTAGCTTCATCGGTCATATACGCCAGCCGGGTAGCTTCGCCGGCAAACACTTGTTGGCCTACCATACCGTCATCGGTCAGGTTAAAGGCAAATTTTAGCATTTTAATGGAAGTTGGAGATTTGGCCAATATTTCCTGGGCCCACTGCCAAGCGGTCTGCTCTAATTCGGTGTGGGGTATTACAGCATTTACCATACCCATTTCGTAGGCATCTTGCGCGGAGTAGTTTCTGCCTAAAAAGAAAATTTCGCGAGCCCGTTTTTGGCCCACCATTTTGGCTAAGTAAGCCGAGCCGTAGCCCCCGTCAAAGCTGGTTACATCGGCGTCGGTTTGTTTAAAAATGGCGTGTTCTTTACTGGCCAGCGTAAGATCGCATACTACGTGCAGGCTGTGGCCGCCGCCTACTGCCCAACCGGGCACTACGGCAATTACTACCTTCGGCATAAACCTGATTAGCCGCTGAACTTCCAGAATATTGAGGCGGGGCATACCTTCGTCGTCTACATACCCCTGATGGCCGCGCGCGTTTTGGTCGCCGCCGCTACAGAAGCTGTAAATACCATCTTTAGTAGAGGGTCCTTCGGCCGAAAATAGCACTACGCCAATACTGGTGTCTTCGCGGGCATCTAAAAAGGCACTGTATAATTCGCCTACGGTTTTAGGGCGAAAAGCATTTCTAACGTTAGGCCGGTTAAACGCAATGCGGGCCACACCGCCGCATTTTTTGTAGGTTATATCCTCGTACTCGCGTACGGTGGTCCAGTTTGGGGTACTCATAGCTTCAAAATTTTCGGCTAAGATAGTGAATAAGCCGAAGCAATGCAGCCCTAGGCTTCCAGCGGAAGTTCTACGTAAAAGGTGCTGCCCTTGCGCAGTTCTGATTCTACCCAAATTTTGCCGTGAAGCTTTTCAACCACTTCCTGAACTATGTATAAACCCAGTCCGGAGCCCTCGGAGCGTTCATCGCCCCGGTAAAACATGGTGAAAATATTTTTTTTTACTTCTTTAGGCATGCCAGGGCCATTATCGCTAACCGAAATCAGCAAGGTATCATCTGTTCGCTGAGCATCTAGTATAACCCAGGGCGAGGCCTGGTTAAGGTTGTGGTATTTTATAGCGTTAGAAACCAAATTATTAAATATGGTAGTAAGCCTTTGCTCGTCCGAACTTACTACCGTGCCATCCGGAATATGTAGCTTGAAATCAATTGGTGCAGCAATTTCGGCGTAGCGGTGGTTTTCAACAACCTCGTGCGCCAGGTTTTTCAGGTCTATGGTTTTCTTTACTATCGCTAAGCGTATGTTGCGCGAGTATAAGGTTATATCCGTAATAAACCTGTCCAAGGTATCAATTCTGTTACGGATCATGTTCTGGAATTGCTGCCGCTCTTTAGGGTCGGGCTGCTGATCCATAAGATTGAGCAGGCCGATAATAGAGCGGAGCGGGGCCCGTAAATCGTGCGAGGTGCTGTACACAAAACGGTCAAGCTCGTGGTTAGCCTTTTTTAGCTCGGCATTTTGCTGGCTAATTTGAGCCGACATATCGCGAAGTTTTTGCTCGGCCCGATAGTGTGCTTTTACCAGGAAGTTAAAAGAAAAATAGATTAGAAGCCCGGAAGTTAGAAAGTTTGCTACATAGGATACCCGATCTTCCTCCTGAGTAAGCCAAAATTGATGGTTAAATAGACGATACTCGGTAACCTCCAGAGCTAAATATGCTACCAGTATAGTAGCCGCTAATGAGTAGCGGGCTATCCGGTTAGAAAAATCAATAATAATAAAAATAAGGCTTATTAGGGGAAAGAATAGTAGGCTTACCCCAATTCCCCGGGGTACCAGGGTGCTAAAAAACAATACTACCAGGGTAGTAAAAACCAGCGTGCCGTACTGGGCAACTTTGTGGTGGCCTTTTATATTTAGAAATAGGAAAACTGCCAGCTTTAGAGCTACCAGAAAATCTACTATGCCAACCAGAGGGCTTACGGTAAAAAAATCCCAGATAGCGTGGATTGAAGCAGCGACCACAGTTACGGCCAACAGGCGGGTGAGCAGGCGGTTGCGCTCGTTAACTATGGGTGGGGCAGCTTCACTCATAACTAGAATTTAAGGATTGCAAGTTAGCTAAAGCCCAAGTAGGTTATCACGGCAAGTGGGTAGCGTTCTATTTAATGTAAGAAAAAGCCTTATTTAAGTCAAACTTTAAATCTGCCAGATCCTCAATACCTACCGAAAACCGTAGTAAGCCATCGGCTATACCGGCCTCTATCCTCTCTTGCGAACTCATTTTCAGGTGACTTGTTTTTCGGGGCGAGCAGATCAGGCTTTCTACCCCGCCTAAACTTAGGGCCGGAAATATCAACTCCAGGTGTTGGGTTACAACATCGGCTGCTTCGGCATTGGCCACTTCAAAGCTTAGCATAGCCCCGTAGCCCCGCATTTGCGCGCCGGCCAACGTATGTTGCGGATGGCTGGGCAAGCCCGGGTAGTTAACTTTACGTACAGCCGGTTGTTGTTCAAGCCACTCGGCCAGCGCCAGGGCGTTTTGGGTTTGGCGTTCAACCCTGATTTGCAGGGTTTTTAGGCTTCGCTCAATTAAGGCACAAGTTTGGGCATTTAAGCTGCCGCCGGTATTTACTGCGTGCACCTTTATCTTTTGCATTATTTCAGAATTACTTAATAAAACCCCGAAGCATAAGTCACTGTGGCCACCCAAATATTTGGTACCACTGTGCATTACAATATCAGCCCCTAAGGCTATAGGGGTTTGGTTTATTGGTGAGGCAAAGGTGTTATCAATTAATGTGTACAGGTTCTTGGCTTTGGCTAGCTGGCTAACGGCGGCAATATCAGTCAGTTTAAGCAATGGGTTCGAGGGGCTTTCCAAATACAGCATTTTAGTATTAGGCTGTACCGCATTAAGGTAAGCCTGCGCACTAGTATCGTCTATAAAGCTATAGTGGATGCCAAACCGGTTTAACTCGGTTTTTATAAAGCTATAGGTGCCTCCGTAAATTTCCTTAGGAATAACCAGGTGATCGCCGGCTTTTAATAAACCCAGAATGCTGGCACTTATGGCGGCCATACCGCTACTAAATAATAAACCCTGTTCAGCGTACTCTAAAGCGCAAAGCTTCCGAATTACCGCCTCCTGATTGGGAGTGTTATAGTAACGAGGGTAGCGGTTGTTTTTAGGGTCATCGTAGCCAAAGGCCGAGGAGGTATGCACCGGAGTGTTTACTCCCTTTATGCGTTGATCTATCTGGGTGCCGGTATGCACACACTGGGTGGCGGTTTGCCAACTGGAATTTTCAGAGCTCATAAATAAACTAATATGGGGCCGGTTCAGAAAGCCCTACTCAAGTTGAAACATTAGTAGCAGAAATAAAAATACCGACCTACTATATGTATAGTCTTTAGTGCTTGGCAGCTGACGCTAGCTAAACAAACGGCTGCCAGATGGTATTTATTTAGTATACCAACAACTGCGAAACACCATGACAAGCTCATACTGGCAAAAAACTGCTACCAACGAATACTTTCCCCAACTTACTGAAGACCACCAAACCGATGTGCTAGTAGTAGGCGGTGGCATTACCGGCCTAATGACGGCCTGGAACCTCTGGCGCGAGGGCAAGGAGGTAACCCTGGTTGAAGCTAAAACCTTAGGCAGCGGCGTTACCGGCTATACTACCGCCCACCTAACCACCGCCGTAGATGCCCGCTATCACCGCCTGACCAAAGATTTTGACAAAGAAACCGCCGCCCTGGTAGCCGAAGCTGCCCGCCTGGCTATTGAACTGGTGGGCGAGTGCGATAAGCAGCATCAGTTAGACGCTAATTTTGAACGTTGCCAGGCCTACCTCTACGCCATGCTAACCGACCATATTCTGGAAATGGAAAAGGAGTATAGCGCTGCGCAGGAGGCCGGTTTAAAGGTTCATCTGGAAGATAAGACCGAAGGGCTGCCGTACCCCACCGCCGGGGCGTTGGTGTTTGAAGATAACGCCCGCTTCCACCCGCTGAAATTTATACAAGCCCTGGCCCCCATTCTGCAGTCTAAGGGCGTGAAAATTTACGAAAAAACCCGGGTGAGCAATATGGAGGAAGATGAAAAGCGCGCCCACGTAACGCTGGCTAACGGTAAAACTATTCGGGCTAACCATGTGGTACTGGCTACGCACAATCCCCTGTTTATGCACCCGGTACAAACCCGGGTAGCGCCCTACCGTTCCTACGCCATAGCCGCGCGTACCCAAGCCAACCTGCCCGATCACCTCTGGTACGATATGTTTGACCCTTACAAGTACATTCGTAAGGCCGAAGACGATGTGGTTATTATAGGCGGCGAGGACCACAAAACCGGTCAGGCCAGCAGCGAGAAGGACGAGATAAGAGCGTTGGAAATATGGGCCAAAAATCACCTGGGCGCTACCGAAGTGCTGGCCCGCTGGTCGGCGCAGGTGTACGAACCTACCGACGGCCTGCCCTTTATTGGTAAAGCCCCGGGCTACAAACACACCTACTACGCTACCGGCTTCAGCGGCGATGGTACCCTGTGGGGTAGCCTATCGGGTTTACTTATTTCGGACCTAATCATGGGCAAAAAAAATAAGTTCGCCAAAGTATTCAGCCCCAGCAGATTAAATATTAGCGCGGAAGCGGGAACGTTTATCAAGGAAAATATAAACGTAGCTAAGGAATTTATTGTAGACCGCTTTCAGTCCGATACCTCGGATGTGCAGAAGGTAGACAAGGGGCAGGGGGCTATTGTGCGGCAGGGCTTACAACAGTACGCCGTTTACCGCGATGAGGACAATAAGCTAACCGTATGCTCGCCTACCTGTCCGCATATGGGCTGCGTAGTGCAGTGGAATAAGTTTGAAAAAACCTGGGATTGCCCCTGCCACGGCGGCCGCTTCAGCCCTACCGGCGAAGTACTGGAAGGACCGCCGGCTTCTAACTTGGTAAAAAAGGAGTTGTAAGCTAAAAGAATTCATCTGCAAATTTTAACTCAGAATCCGTGGTTGGTGTCCTCACCAACCACGGATTCTGGTTTCGCACATGGCATTTACCGCTACTTAATGATTTGCGAAAGTGTTTCCGAGTCGCAAACTCCTACTAATAAAATACGCTAGGGCTTTGCCTAAGCCGGCTGATTTTTTACTGTAAGCTCAGCCCGCCTACGTATTACTCTTCTAGCTAAGCCATAGGCAATTAATAAATACAATGGTAGAAGGCCGTGCGGTAGGCGGTATAGGGTTTCCGGCAAGGTTTGCTGCAGGCTTTCCAACGGAAAATCGGTACTAAAACCCGCAACTGTCCGGGCAGCGGCCGTAAGGAAGCCCCAGATTATCGCGTACCAGGTGGCGGCCGGGCGGGTTGGAGCCCAAAACAGGCCGAAGCCCACCAAAATAATATCTATTACGCCCGCCGCCTGTAGCACCCAAATGGCAGTTGGTTCCGGCAGGCCGAATATAATAATGAGCATATCGCGGAAATGGCCCGGAATAGGGTAGTAGCCCAGAGCGTATAGGCCGTGGCAAATAAAGGTAAGCGCAACGGCCACACTGGCGGCCAGCCTGAGTTTTTGCATGGAAGCACTGCGGTAAACCGTATAATAAAGCAGCGTCGGACTGGCAACCTGAGCGGCATATTCCAGTAACTGACCAACTTGCCAGAATTTTTCCTTCCAGTAAAGGGCCGAAAGAAAACTTAGGAAAATACTGCAAACTATCAGAATATAACCGGCCCACTTACGCTTAGGATTTACCAACAATGCGGCTAGCGCGCCTAATGCGTATACCCAACCACTGCCTACTATAAGTTGCTGAATAAAGACATCGACCGCTGGGCTGCCGGCGTAGGCTTGCCAGCTCATACCCAGCAGCCAGTTCACCGGCTTTTCCATAATAGCCTGATCCCATAGCAGGCTGCGGTAGGGGGCATCCCAAAACAAGTGCTGCCAGGCCCGGCCGGCCAGAACGCTAAACGTACTAAGCTGCAAAATCAGGCGAAGAAGAGCCGAGTTATTCATAGCTAAAATAGGGTGAAAGCTAGAGAGGCAAGGTAGGAATTTACGTCGCTGATCGGTGAGCTTACGCATTACCAATTTATTAGTAAAAAGCTACGCCAGTGTTTCTATTTCGGCTATTCTTAATGTAGTTATAATGCTACGGTAACCTCCAAAAGCCGGAAAAAACGGAAGTTCGTCCTACTATTATTTTTATTCTTTCACCTTATTTATCAACTTTTTATGCAAGGTAAATTTACCCGCATGTGGGCCCTTACGTTGGTCCTGCTAAGCCTTTCGGTGCTGGCCTTTGGCAATACCGATAAGTATCGTATTATGTGGCGGGCCGATCCGGCCACTACCATGGTTATCGGCTGGAACCAAATATCCGGTACGGGCGCTCAGGTATACTACGGCACTACCGACCACGGCACCAACTGGAGTGCTTACCCCAACAGCAAAAGCCCCGACCGTACCGTTAGCGACCGCGGCATGAACAACAATTTCGTTCGTTTAAGCGGCTTGCAACCTAATACGGCCTACTACTATGTAATTAAAGATAGCCAGGGTACCAGCCGCCGCTTATGGTTCAAAACAGCGCCCAGTACGTCTAGCTCCCGCCTCTCATTTATTGCCGGACAGCCGTAATAACAGCACGCCCCGCCGCAATGCTAACCTGTTAGTAGCCAAGCTGCGTCCGCACGGCGTATTTTTTGGCGGCGACATGACCGACAACGGCACCAACAGCCAGTGGATAGAGTGGTTTAATGATTGGCAACTTACTATTGGTTCCGACGGCCGCATGATTCCGATAGTAGCCGCCCGCGGAAACCACGAGAGCAGCAACAGCATTTTGGTTAACCTGTTTGATGTGCCTTCTTCCGAAGTATACTTTGCCCTAACTTTTGGCGGCAACTTATTGCGGGCCTATACCTTAAATACCGAAACTTCTATTACCGGCAGCCAAACCAGCTGGCTTTCTTCCGACCTGCAAAATAACAGTAGCGTAACCTGGAAGATGGCCCAGTACCATAAGCCTATGCGCCCCCACGTAAGTTATAAAAGCGAGGGTAACACCCAGTACAGCGCCTGGGCAAACCTATTTTACCAACATGGCGTAAAGCTGGTGGTAGAGTGCGATGCCCATACCGTAAAAACTACCTGGCCGGTAAAACCCTCTACCGGCAGCGGTAGCGACGAAGGTTTTGTTCGCGAAGATAATGCCGGTACCACCTACGTAGGCGAAGGCTGCTGGGGCGCACCCTTGCGCACCAACGATGACAATAAAGCCTGGACCCGGGCCAGCGGCCGCTTCAACCAATTTAAGTGGATTTTTGTAGACCGAAATAAAATTGAAGTACGCACTATTAAGGTTGATAATGCCAGTAGTGTAGGTACCGTAAGCGATAGTAATCCCTTCGCGGCTCCGGCCAACCTGGATATCTGGAATCCGGCCGGTGGGGCGGTAGTTACTATTCTGCCTAACGGAATAAGTACCCCTGACCCCGGCAGCAATGTGGTTGATGTACGGGTGAATGCTAGTGCTAACGATGCCGAAGAAGCCCAGAACGGTACTATGTATCTGAATAGCTCTGATTTGGAGTTGGTATACGATAGTTACAAATCGGCCGGAAACCAGAAGGTAGGAGTACGTTTTACCGGCGTAGGCATACCTAAAGGTGCTACCGTTACCAAAGCCTATATTCAGTTTACCACCGATGAAACTAAGAGCGGCTCTACTTCCCTAAGCATCCGGGCTCACAATAGCGACAATGCCTCGGCATTCACCAGCACTGCTAACAACATTAGCAGCCGTTCGCTAACAAGTGGCAGCGTAAGTTGGAGTCCTGCTGCCTGGAACTCGGTAGGCGAAAGCGGCAGTGCTCAGCGTACGCCGGAACTAAAAAGCCTGGTACAAGCAGTAGTAAACCGAAGCGGATGGCAAAGCGGTAACGCAGTGGTTTTTGTACTGAGTGGCAGTGGTGTTCGTACGGCAGAATCTTACGACGGAAGCAGCGGCCAGGCTCCGCTTCTGCATATTGAATACGAAACTTCGGGTGGTACCAGCCCAAATCCGGGTATTGACGCTATTACGCTTAACCGCCAAATTAGCAGTGGTATTGATGATGTAGAGGAAGAAAGCGACGGTGATATATATACTAACAGTTCTGATCTGGAATTGGTGTATGATAATTGGGCGCGGGGCAACCAGCACGTAGGGTTGCGCTTTAGGAATATCAGTATACCCCAGGGGGCTACAATTGAAGATGCCTATATTCAGTTTACTACCGATGAAACTAACAGTGGTGGCACTAACCTAACCGTATGGGCGCACGATACCGACAATGCCTCCCAGTTTAGTACTAACAGGTACAATGTATCGTCGCGCAGCAAAACCAGTGCTTCGGCTGCCTGGGCCCCCTCGGCCTGGAACTCGGTAAGCGAAAGCGGAAGCAACCAGCGTACACCTAACCTAAAAAGCCTGGTGCAGGAAGTAGTAAATCGGGGAGGTTGGCAGAGCGGCAATGCACTGGCGTTTATAATCAGTGGTAGCGGCGAGCGTACTGCCGAGGCCTACGAAGGCAACTCCTCACAGGCAGCCCGTTTGGTAGTAACTTATCGTACCAACGGTAATAACGCTCGCCTGGCTAGCAGTGAAAATTCAGAAGCCCAGGCGGAAGCTAATGCAACGGTAGTAGCCTTAGAAACTGGTCTAAAAGTTCACCCTAACCCCTTTACCCAAAGCCTAACCTTAGTGGCCCCTCAATTGGCCGGCGAGCGGGTGCAGATGTACTTGCTAAGCCAAGCGGGCTTCAGTGTACTTCGCGCCCCAATCACCTTTAACGAGGAAGGTACCTACCAACTTGATTTAGGTAAGCTTGCTACCGGTACCTACCTGGTGGTAGTTGAAGCCCAAGGCAAGCAGTACAGCCAACGCATAATAAAACACTAATCCTCTTCTTGCTATAAACCATAAAACCCCGGCCTTATAGGCTGGGGTTTTATAGTTATTTGCTAACCCATCAGTCTTTCCCTTATACTTAGGTTACAATATTCTTTGCAAACCAAGCTTGGCACTCTTCCAGTGTAAGTTCTCCTGATGCTACTTCAATAGTGAAATTGTATAAAACCTCATAATTAGTTTTTCCAATTTTAGGCACTGATTTATGACCTATATTTATTACCTCAAGTTGTTGTTTTAGATTATTTCCATTCATACGAACAAATAAAATAGCAGCTTCCAATCCAGTCCTTTTATTGCCATCCTGAAAAATATGGTTACAAATAATATTGTGCATATAGAGGGCGGCTTTGTCAGAAAGGCTGGGATATAGTGGCTGTCCAAAAGCTTCAGCCTGTACAACCTCTACTAAGTAGTCTAAGTTTTCTTCATGAAGAAAGTTACAGGGTTCAACAAAATTACCGCCATGATGCTTAACCGTTTTACGGTTAATTACAATAATATCTTCTTTTGTAAGAAAATTCATTTTAGGCTAGGGCACGAAACACATCATCAAAACGATCAAAGTCCTCATCAATCATTTTTTCTATACGCTGTCTTCTCTCCTTTGGGGTCTCTTGGATTTGAGTTGATTGTTTTTTCTTAGTTACCTCATCTACTAAACGGTAAAATAAAGCCTCATCTTCTTGTAATATTTGTTCAAACAAAGCTTTTAGGCGGTTTTCCTTTAAATTAGTAATCGGCATATATTTCAGTTTGTTTAATATACAAAATGTATAATAAAATAGTGCTAGTTAATCATTCAATTGACCCTCCCACCGCTTAAATAAGGCAATGGCATTATGGCCACCAAAGCCGAAGGTGTTGCTGATGGCGTAGTCTATTTTCTTTTCTTGTGCCTGGCCTAGGGCAAACTGTAGACCGTCCGGCAGCTCGGGGTCTAACTCTTGGGTGTTAATAGTGGGCGGTACCTGCTGCTCGTGCACGGCCAGCACGGTAGCAACAGCCTCAATAGCGCCGGCCGCGCCCAGTAAATGACCGGTGCTGCTTTTGGTAGCGCTTAGGGCAATATTCGTTAAATGCTTGCCGAATACTTTTTGCATAGCGGCAATCTCCGAGGTATCGCCTACGGGGGTGCTGGTGGCGTGCAAGTTGGCGTGGTCCACTACCTGAGGGTCTACGCCAGCATCGTCCAGCGCCATTTCCATAGCCAGTTGGGCGCCCAAGCCCTCGGGGTGGGTGGCGGTACTGTGGTAAGCATCGCAGCTCATGCCCGCGCCCACCAGTTCGGCATATATAGTAGCGCCGCGGGCCTGGGCGTGTTCCAGTTCTTCAAGTACCAGGGCCCCGGCCCCTTCGCCCATTACAAAACCGTCGCGGCTGGGGTCCATAGGGCGACTGGCGGTTTGGGGACTGTCGTTGCGGGTGCTAAGGGCCTTTAGCGCGTTGAAACCCCCAATACCGGCTTCGCAGATTGGTGCCTCCGAACCGCCGGCCAGCATCAGGTCGGCCTTGCCCCACTTAATGTAGTTAAACGCATCCATAATGGCCGAGGTGGCCGAGGCGCAGGCCGATACCGTGCAGTAATTTATACCCCGAATTTCGTAGCGCAGACCAATAGCGCCGCTGGGGGTATCGGCTAGTATTTTGGGAATGAAAAAGGGGCTGAAGCGGGGCGTTCCGTCGCCCTGGGCGTACTCGGCTACCTGCTCCTGAAAGGTGGTGATGCCGCCGTTGCCGCTGGCCCATACCGTACCAAAGCGGTTGCGGTTTACCCTGGACATATCCAGACCGCTATGCTGCACGGCCTCGTCGCAGGCAATAAGGGCGTAGAGCGTAAAGGGGTCGTTCTTGCGAATTTCCTTCTTATCGAAGTAATCTTCCAGGTTGAAGTTTTTAAGCTCGCAGGCAAATTGGGTCTTAAACTTAGAAGCGTCGAACTTGGTGATGGATGCCGCTCCGCTTTTACCCGCCAGCAAATTCTGCCAATATTCTTGTACCGTATTACCTAGCGGAGTTAAAGCACCCAGGCCGGTTATTACTACTCGTTTCATAAAAGAATCTTCTGAAAAAAAATTATTTGCCTCTAGTTACTAGTTAGAACAATTGGTATCAACTAAAAGGCAATATTTAAGGCTTTTTTTTAGTGAGCTGAATTATCTTATTTGATGCCATAATATCTGTAGCTTCAAACTGAGAGTACCCTACGCTAATGTATGGTAGTGCTAACCTTTAAAATACTGTACGTCCTGGACGACGCGTCCCGGACTATGCGTTCCAAAAAGTAATCGAGCGTTGGAGGTACGGGCGGCTTATACATGATAGCTTTCGGTACATTCACTTTATTGCTCGGCCCTTTATTCTGTAGAAACTGTGCTCTTCAACCAGCCTACCTAAGAAGCAAGTACCCTAGGCGCAGATCCAGGTTTTCGGCGGTTTTGCCGTGCGCTTTTAGTCCGGTGCCAACCTGCCAGTTGCGGCCTAACTCCACCATTAATTCGTAACGCTGATAAATTCGAGGTTTTGGGCTGGGGTAGGGCCTGTATAAGTACCACCCTAGCTGCTGCCCAAAGCTAAATTTGCCTAGCACAAACGCATGGCCTACCAGGCCTCCTATCTGATGATAGTCGTACCGGGCACCATCCAGCCGGCCTTGAGCCCGAATATTACCGTGCCGAATAGCTTCCAACCCTATAGTCAGGGCACTTAGTTGGCTTAAAAAGTACTGACCGTTTACCGCCACGCCAAGTTGCAGACGCCTGTCCGTAGATTCTTTAGCAGCGGATTCAACTTTAGGTAAAGCAGCGAATAATCGGCTGTTTAGCCTAGTTGTACCTTTTCGGCTCTGTATTTTTGGCCATTTAGTGGTGGGCTGCGGGTTTGGGGTGTACTGCAAGCCCAGTTGTAGGGTCGGGAAGTTCATACCTCGGTTAGGTTGCTTCCAGCCGCCGTTAGAAATGTGGTTATAGGTAGCCCCACTCAGCAAGCTATACTTATCGTTTAGAGGGTAGCTTACCTGAATGCCGGCCAAGAGTAAAAAGCTGAGGTGCGCACTAAAAAATGTGTTATTTGGGTTACTCTCGGGGTGGTAAACCCGGTTTAGGTACACCGGGCCGGTGGCTAATTTTAACCTGGTTTGTACTTTATTCTGAAAATTGATGTAAGGGGCGGCAAATATGCTTATTCCGGTTGCGCTGCCTAGCTCACTGGGCAAGCCAAAGTTAAAATAACTGGCCAGCACACCTACCTGCGTATAACAGTTGCAACTAGCGTAGGCTTTCTGGCTTAACAGGGTTTTGCCCCAGCTGGCTTGCAGGCCGAATGGCTTTCTTTGGCGATATCTGGTTAGCTCTTCAGCGTGAGGAAGTATTAGGCCCAGGTGAGCGGTAAGTTCCCATTGCGTTACAGCTTGCTCAAAGGTTTTTAGGCTGTCTTGGGCAAAAGCCAAGGAATTCAGCAACCATAAATAAACTAGCGCAATTCTTTTCATGCCTAAAATTGTTTAAAGCAATAACACTTTTTGGGGGTAGTAGGCTGGCAAAAAACTAAAACCAATAAAAAAGGCTACCACAATTGGTAGCCTCTAGTTTATCTTAAATGTATAATTACTACTCGGTAGCTCCGGTCATAGCCTGTAAACGAGCTTGCTGCTTACGGGCATTTTCGTACTCGCTAGAACCATAGTAGTTATCTACCACCTCCGTATACAAGGCTAAAGCAGCAGCATTATCGCCGGCTAGTTCGTAGGCCATGGCGGCCTGGCTCATATACTGCGGCGAGAACGATTTATTTGATTCGTATTCGGCGGCTTTTTGGTAGGCATCGGCGGCAGCCTCAAATTTTTCCATTTCCATATAAGCGTCGCCCTCCAGCGCGTAGGCACGGGCTTGTACCAGAATATCGTCGCTACTGAAATCTTGTAAATGATCAACAGCTTCTTGGTACTGGCCTTGCTTTAGGTAGGCTGCCCCAGCGTAAAAGTGGGCCAGGTTGGCGGCCGGCGTTCCACCAAATTTATCGATTATTTGTAAAAAGCCGGGATAGTTGCCATCGCCGTTCAGGGCTAGGTTTAAGCTGTCGGCCTCAAAGTAAAACTGAGCCTGAAACATCTCGGCCTGGGCTTCAGTAGCTTGGTTATCCTTCCACATAGTATATAGAAAGAAGCCGGCTACCGCCACTGCAACTAGTACAAATGCTATAATTAATGGTTTAGCATTGCGTTCTGTAAAGTTTTCAATATTACCGCGAAGGGCCTCCGGGCTTTCGTAAAGTTTACCATCCTCCGGATTATTCTGAGGAGTGTTTTTACCACCTGCCGGACGTTGTTTAACTGCCATGTTTTCTTAATTAAGGCTGCAAATCTACCAAATTTCCTTAAATAATTCAGAATTAGTCCACAACAAAAGGATAATCATTCTCGGCATACACATCGTTGTAGATTTCTGCCGGGTCGGGCCATTCGCTTTCCTCAGCAAATTTTACCGATTCGGCCACTTGCTCCTTTATTTTATCGGTAATCTTTTCTAATTCCTCTTCGGTAGCGTATTTATTTTTAAGAATAGTCTGGCGAACCTGCTCAATGGGGTCTTTAGCCTTATACTCTTCCAACTCTTCTTTAGTGCGGTATTTGGCCGGGTCGCTCATAGAGTGGCCTTTATAACGATAAGTCCGGAATTCTAACAGGGTAGGGCCCTCGCCCTTACGGGCGCGTTCGGCTGCAGTAGCTACCGCGCGGTGTACATCCTCAACGTTCATAGCATCCACACTCTCGCCGGGCATATCGTAGCTTTCGCCTAAAGTATGCAGCTCGGTTACGTTAGAAGTACGCTTAACCGAAGTACCCATGGCGTAGCCGTTATTTTCAATAGCGAATATAACCGGAATTTTCATGGTCATGGCCTGGTTCAATGCCTCGTGAAAAGCACCCTGGCGTACCGCCCCATCGCCCATATAGCATATACACAGCTTGCCGGTTTTATTATACATTTCGGCGAAGGCAATGCCTACACCCAGCGGTATTTGGCCGCCTACTATACCGTGCCCGCCAAAGAAGTTATGCTCCTTATCGAACATGTGCATAGAGCCGCCTTTGCCTTTACTTACGCCGGTAGCCTTACCAAAAAGCTCGGCCATAACCGCATTAGGGCTAGTGCCTAACGCCAGCGGGTGGGCATGGTCGCGGTAGGCGGTTATATACTTATCGCCCTCTTCTAAAGCCGATACGGCCCCGGCTACGCAGGCTTCTTGCCCAATGTAGAGGTGGCAGAAGCCCCGAATTTTTTGCTGGCCGTATAGCTGCCCGGCTTTCTCTTCGAACTTGCGCATGAGCAGCATGCTCTCAAACCAGGTCATATAGGTTTCTTTGCTAAATTCTTTCTTTAAAGATTTTTTAGCTTTTGCTGTAGTAGAAGCCGTTGGCTTTTTATTTTCTGCCTTTGTTGTTGCCATAGTATTTCTGAATTTGCCCGTCTGTTCCCAAACTCCAAAACTGCCTTCTAAATATTGGTCAGTAGTAAGCAAAACTATACACTGCCAGTTTGTTTGTTTAGATTGCGGGCTGTGCGAAAATAAAGCAAAGCACCTAGAAGAAAAAATTTCATGCACCTGGAACGCCTGGAACTCTTAAATTTTAAGAATTATCCGGAGGCCGAACTACGGTTTAGCCCGGAAATTAACTGCTTAGTTGGCCCTAACGGTAGCGGAAAAACTAATCTGCTGGATGCAATTTATTTTCTAAGCCTTACCAAAAGTGCTTTTCAGAGTACCGACCAGCAAACGGTTTTGCACGGCAGTCATACTATGGCGGTGCGCGCTTGGTTTAAGTTGGCCCAAGAGCAGGATAAACTAATTTGTAGCGTTCAGCCGGGCCAGCGCAAATTATTAAAACGTAACGGAAAGGAGTACGACCGGCTAAGCGAGCATATTGGAGTGTATCCGGTAGTGCTAATAGCGCCTAATGATACCGACGTAATACGCGAGGGTAGCGAGGTGCGGCGCAAGTTTTTTGATGGGGTGCTCAGTCAGTTAGACCGGGAGTATCTGCAAACCCTGATTCAGTACAACCATGCACTTAAGCAGCGCAACAGCCTGCTAAAGCAGTTTGGCGAGCGTAAAGTTAAGCCCGACTATGAATTACTAGAACCCTTTACCGAGCAACTGCTGAAGTTAGGCGTGGTAATCTATACCCGTAGGCAGGCTCTGTTGAACGACTTTATGCCGCGCTTTCAGCACCACTACCATAACCTTACGGATGGTTTGGAAGAGGTTACTATTAAGTACCGTTCTACCCTGGATGTTGAAGATGCCCGGCAGGCTATGCAAGAGGCTATTCCTAAAGATGTTATACTGCAGCGTAGCACCGTTGGGCCCCACCGCGATGAGTACCAGTTCAGGCTGGAAGGCCACCAGCTTAAGCGTTACGGCAGCCAGGGGCAACAAAAGAGTTTTCTGATTGCACTTAAACTTGCCCAGTTCGATCTGCTGCGCGAAGCTAAAGGCTTTAAGCCAATCTTACTTCTGGATGATATTTTTGATAAGCTGGACGATTTTAGAATGGCCCGCCTGATGGAGCTGGTTAGCGGCCATACGTTCGGACAAATTTTTGTAACCGATGCCCGACCGGAGCGCTCCGTTTCTATCTTTAAACGGCTTCAGGATGCCGATGTGCGCTTCTTTTCGGTAGAATCCGGTAGGGTAGAGGAGGCAAAGGCCAGTGAGCTATCGGTAAGCAAATAGCAAACCAGTAATTCAACATTAGCCAACGTAATTTTACCTGATACCTTACACCCAGACCGTTCGTGTTTCATTATTAAGTATTTTTAGACTGTAACGTTATAATTAACCAGCCTAAGCATAAATACTATACCCTTTAATAGTGAGCGGTATAGCGAAGCGGGCTATTCCTTATTTTACTAATGAAGAAAATACTCTTAACCGCATTATTAGCTGCCCTGGGCTATGGCGGCTATGCACAAGGCATAACTTTGGGGGTAACCACCGGTGTAAACAACACCTACGTTTTAGATAAAGGCTTGAGCGAAGATCCGCGTTACGCTTCGCAAGGAACGTATAACTGGGCGCCAATCGGTATGTCAGTAGGCCTTAACCTCACGCCTCGGTTTGGGTTGCAGCTAGAAGCTATTAAAAATACTGCCGGGCAAGTTTATAATATAGTGGATATCTATGAAAACCGCGTGGGCAAGCGCGAAATGGTAATGAATTACCTTAGCTTACCTCTGTTGCTTAAATTTATGGATAACGAAATGAGCAAAACCGCAAACATCAATTTCATGATTGGTCCGCAATTGTCTCTACTTACATCTGGTTACGAAAGCATTCAGTACCACAGTGCTGATATGGAGATACCGGAAAATTCCAAGCCGCCGGCTGGCGCAACCCCTAATGAAGATGGTAGCTATAGCGTTCCGGCGCAGGAGTACGCCATAATTGCCAGCAAAAACGGCGATAAGGGTGGACAGAAATTGGCCGATAAAAATGTAGAACTAGCCTTTAATTTTGGGGTTCGGTTTAAGCTTTCACCCAAGCTTTCGTTAAACACCGACCTACGAGGAATTTACGGCTTTTCAGACTTGCGTTCCGAGGAGTTTATTGCCAGTGTTAAAGATGGTAGTGCCAGCTTTGATACTATGATGGGCCGCCGGGCCAACGTAATGGTAGGCCTTCAGTTGGGGCTTAACTACTACATTGGGTTTTAAGAAAACTTCTTAGAAGCTGTCTTATAAATGTCTGCCGTTATTCTATAGTCCGGGGCACGCAGCCCGAGGCGCGTAGTCCGCGGCGCGTAGCCCGGGGCGCGTAGCCGAAACTAGCTGTCACATAACTACCAAATATAGAGCCTCCTGGCCTAACTCGTTTAAACCAGATCTTACTATACTTTATAGGTTGTTTGTGAGAAGGCTTCTAGTACAATTAAGTAAAATATACTAATCTGTCTTAGGCGGCCACTTAGTTAAAAATTTTTGGTTTTACCAAAAACAAACCGGCTTAACGCTGGTTTTATTTTAATCGATTTATAATTGCATTATTAATATATACTATGAGTTTTTATTGTGAAGATATCCAAATAAGCGAAGCTAATAAACTACCAATTGGCAATCATAAGGCTATATATTCTTCAGCCGGAGGAACATTTGTGCAACCTAACTCGCCCGTTTTTAGCGGGCCGCTTTTCATAAAAAGATTTAGTTTTGAGGACAATTTCTTGGTATGTGAATTAGAAAATGGTGAAAATTTAGCTGACGGAGGTTACGCTATCTGGAATACCCACAGTGATGAACTTAACGTCTATTCGAGCAAAGAAAAACTAGCTGAGGCCTGTAGCTACTTTAATCTGGCCGAACCGAATAATATGCAAGCCTTTGGTCCTCAATACGACCGCTACTGGAACGGTTGGCAATTTTGGATTGGCTAATAAAAATTACATCCTACCCTAAGCCTTACCAATCCAAAAATCTTCTTATAAAAGTAGTTCTTTAACCTCTAAAGAAGAATTTTTAATTTTCTGAGCGGAACGATTTTGTTTTTCTGTACGTAATTTAAGGAATTACCGGGGGCACGTATGAGGTTTCGCTTACTTTACATAGTATTTTTATTGGGAGGCTTTCTGGCAAAATGTCCAGTGGCTGCCGAGGGTACGCCTGCCCTTAACTCGGTACCTGCCGTTAATCATATTTGCCTGGTAAAGGAAACCGGCCTTTCTTTAGTAACTGTTACCAATAGTATAGTAGATAAGCAGCTTGAAGCTGGACACTTAGTTAAGAAGAAAAAGCAGTGTAAAGCTGGCTCATTATCAGGTATTAATATTCTACATTGGGCTTTGCCGGAATCTACCGGATTTCTGCTTAAAGGTTCCCAACATACGTTAACAGCTCCCCTTTACATTTTATATGGCAATTTTAGGTTGTAGCCAGCTATATTTTCTACCTGCTACAATTTTAAAACTAACGTCATATACTATGGAATCTACCTATTTAATTCAGAAAGAAGAATTAGCTGGTCTGCGTTTTGCAGACGAGCCACAAATTACCGATCAAGCCCAGCAGCAACAACTTCAGCACGATTTAAACCGCGCTTTAATACTTGGTAATCTTTACCGGGGCAAAGTTACCATAACCTTTAGAACCAGCCGGCAAGAAGTTAAACGAGTGCGCACCACCGTATGGGCTGTTACCGAAAAGTATGTTCTTTTGAAAGGAAATTTGTTCCTTCCCAACAAAGCAATAGTAGAAGTTACCTTCTAAGTAAATGCTATATACCCCAAAGTAGAGCCTCGGATTTTTATTCGAGGCTTTTCATTTACGGCTGTATCAGGGCTGAAATTGAGGTAAGGAAGTGCTATTAATTTTTCGCTTTCGGTAAAAATATCTATTTTGAAAAAGCTCTTTTCTAAACTCAATTAATATGCCTTTTCGTTATTTTTTGCTCGCGTTAGCCTTACTGCTTACGCTACAACCCGCTACCGCCCAGCGCAAGAACCGGCGCGCGGCCAACCCTACCACCAGCTACGATACCGCCCTTTACGGCGGGCTGGAATTTCGGCTGCTGGGCCCCTTCCGGGGTGGGCGCTCGGCGGCGGTAACCGGTGTGCCCGGCAAGCCTAACCTCTTCTACTTTGGCAGCACCGGCGGCGGCGTATGGCGCAGTCAAGATGGCGGCCAGAGCTGGCACAATATTTCCGACGGTTATTTTGGTGGCTCCATTGGGGCGGTGGCTGTAAGCGAGTGGGATAATAACGTGATTTACGTAGGCGGCGGCGAAAAAACGGTGCGCGGTAACGTAAGCAGCGGCTCCGGTATGTGGAAGA
>CAZDEY010000024.1:0-207 GCA_964504565.1 uncultured Roseivirgaceae bacterium | reverse complement strand
GGAAGAGCACCGACGCCGGTAAAAGCTGGCAGAGCATCGGGCTGGAAAACAGTCGCCATATCAGCCGCGTTCGCATTCACCCTAAAAACCCCGATTTAGTATACGCCGCTGTAATGGGCGATTTGTATAAACCAACCCAAGAGCGGGGCGTGTACCGCAGCCAAGATGGTGGCAAAAACTGGGAGCGCATCTTATTCGCTAACGAAA
>CAZDEY010000023.1:31108-34967 GCA_964504565.1 uncultured Roseivirgaceae bacterium | reverse complement strand
TCACAGGTTTACAATCTTTATCCTAAAATCTGTCAACCTATTTTAGGATGGGTCATTGTCTTATTTAGTCCTGAAACAAAAAACCAGACCCGAATGCCGGATCTGGTTTTTCCTATAGAAATAAATTGGGTACTACTACTTCTTAATTACCAGGCGTTGGCTATGAACACTATCGCCTAAGCGGAGCCGTATAATATACAGACCAACTTTGTAGCTACTAGTATTCAAGCGTAGGCGGTGGCTACCCGCTTCTTTTTCCAACTTCTGAGTAAATACTACGCGGCCATCAGCAGCAATTACATCTACCTGAACCCTATTCTTAGCTTCCAGACGATAGTCTATAAAGCTCTCCAATATGGCTGGGTTGGGGTGCAACTTCAAACTGGCTGCTTCTTCATTACCCAAGTTACTGCTTAGGGCTTCGGTATAACTAAGTTGAGTTATTCCACCGCGACCGTCGTCAGCTACAATCAGGAAATCGCCGCCGGAAGTAGCCAGGTTACGGGCTACGTAAAGTTTGCTGCCCTCTACACTGGCCGGTACGCCTTCTTCTGCTATAAGCGAGAACTGAAGGGCATCACCATCCGGATCTTGGAATACTCCGCTTAAGTCATATACTAATTGCTCGGCATTTTGCCCGGCATTTACTTGTACTATAGGAGCTACCACCACCGGAGCGCTGTTAGCGTTCTTCTTGGCCGGCTGCACGCGTACCTCAAAGGAGGTGGCGGCGCGTAAACCTTCCGGATCAGAAGCAATAATACTTACAAAGGTGCGGCCTTTGCCTACGCCTTCTATAAACAGCACATTATCGAGCATATCTACCGCTACAATAGTACTGTCGCCCGGTATAACCTCATAGGTTAACTCATCATTATCCGCATCCCGAATAAAACGGCTTAAATCGAGCGCTTTGGTTTGACCAACCCGGAGGTTCTGGCGATTTATTTGGCGTACTATCTGCGGACCACGATTTACGTTCAGTACCTCTACTACCACCACTTGGGTACTTTGCTCCCGCTGGTTATCCAGCGCTTTTACCGTAAAGGTATAAAAGCCGCTCTGCTCATAATTAGGCTTAAAGGTAATAGTAGCCGTATCTCGCTGTACCTTAAATCGAGCGTTCTTATAGCGCTCCTCCAAGGTGTACACCAGTATACGACCGTCTTCGTCTACCGCGCTAAACTTCAGGGTGATTTCGCCCCCTTCGCTAACCTGTACGGTATCGGCCGGAGCTACCACAAATTTAGGCAGTTTGTTCACGTAAATCTCTACCGGAATACTTTCTGTAGGATTAAACGGATCGTTGGAAGATAGTACTATGTTGGCAGTATACCGGCCTCCTTCTTCCAGTTCGCCGGCATCAAGCGTTACGTTTATGGTTTCGCTTTCACCGGGTTCTACTTCGCCTTCGCTAGGGTTTAGACTAATCCACTGGCTTTCAGGTTGAGCCTGTAGCGCGCGTATTTTAGCCGCAGCGCCTGGTATAGCACTATCGTAACTAGACCAACTGGCACCCTCGTCGCCACTATAGTAGTATATACCCTCTACACCCGCTACGTCAAGGTCAACCCCCTGACCGAAAGTAATACTTTTAGGGTAGAAAGCGCTAATCCAGAATGTTTCGCCGGCAGCGAAGTTTTGGAGCTCGTTTAACTTAATTAACTCAAAGCTGCCCTCGCTGGTGCCACCGGTATACGGTTGGCTGGTTAACAGCGTAGCCTCGCCCGGGGTACTACCACCGCGCCATATGCTTATGGTAATGGCTTCCGTACTACTTTCCAGGCGGAACAGGTTTCGTACGTGAGTTAAATTGAAACCTTCAGCCGGTGCTACAAACTTAGCTGCCGTTGCAAATGATAAATCGGGGCTGGGTATACCCACAAAATCATCGGCTACCCCATCAGCATTGTCGTAGAAAATAGAATCTATAAATACTACATCTCCATTGTTGGTCAGGCGATAACCATTTACTGGGCTTGTACCGGCACGGCCCATCGGGCTGGTGCTTTGGCTTAGCATACGCCCCCCTGCTGCAAGCTGGAAACCCTGCGCAACCGTGGTATCTACCGGTTGTTGGTAAAACACCCGAGCCTGGTAAGTAAGTAGGCTACCTCCGGTATTGGTAATTAAAATCTCATCCTGAGCCACCTCGGTGCTCTTAAGCACTGCTCTAATTATACCACCGTCAGTAGTAGCGCTAAATACAGGCGGAGCAACACCCTCGCCGCTCAGCGCTACGCTAAACAGGCTATCGGTTAGGTCGTTGCTTACGAATACCAGTTCAGCAGTGTAATTACCTACACTGTCCGGATCGAAGGTTACGGTAAATTGAACCGAGTCGTTCGGAGCCAGGTTGCTGTAATCACCATTAGCTTCAAAAGTAAAGGCTGGCGAGGTAGTGTATACCGAATCGATGGTGAGCGGAGCCCGGCCGGTATTGCTGATCACCACGGTTTGGGCTTGAGCAAAAGACGAATCGGGCGATACGTATACCGTACCAAAATTCAGCGAGTCGGGATTAGCGGCAATTTCCGGGAAGCCAATTACCTCCAGGGTAACCGGTATGCCCACTACCGGCGTAGCCGGATCGTTACTTCTAATCAATACTGAATCTTGGTAAATGCCGGCATTTAAACCTCTGGCGTCCAGGGCTACCGGTACGCGTTCCGTTTCGCCAGGCGCTACCGAGCCGCTTACCGGTCCGTTAAATTCTATAGCCAGACCATCGGTCAGGTAAGCACTGTTAAAGGCAATTTCTATACCTTCGGTACCATCTTCGTTTTCTATACCTACGGTAGAAGAATTTAAGAAATTAGCACTGTTTACATCCTGATACTGGAATTTTATGCGCCCATCGGCATACAGAATTATCTGGTAGGTTATAGTGCCCTCGCGGCTGGAGCCAAACGCGCCTACATTAGTGTACTGGGCAATAAAGCGATCACCCTCGTTCAGGTAATGTACGGTACCACTTATGGCGCCAGGCTCCAGATCATCCCAGAAACCGGCTATAATATTATTCACTGCATCGGCAACCGGAATACGGCGGTTACTAAAGGTAGAACCTAGTTCGGTAAGGTGCAGGAAGCCGTTAGCCGAGATGTAAATGGAATCGACCGGCTGGTTATAGAATGTAAAGGTAAAACCTATCGGCACCTGTACCGATCCGTCGGCAAAGAAGCTTCCGTTTACATCGGCTGTAACGTCAGTCCCACTGGAACGGATATCGGTCCAATCGTAGTCCGGTCCGCCGCCGTCTTGGTTATCTTCCCAGCTATAGCCAAAACCCCCATCGGTACCGCCGCCACTTTGCACCACTGTACCGCGGCGGTAGTCGGGCTCGCCTTTAGCCGGCACCTCTTCGTGCGCAGCCAGTTTGGCCGCCAGATTATTAGGCTCGGGCTTAGGTTTAAACCAGAAGGTGCTACTGATGGAGTAATCCAGGCGGCACTCACCGTTGTTGGTTATAAGTAGCGTATCGTAAACTACTTCACCAGCTTCCGCTACGGCATAAATAGAATCGGGATCTACCGTTATTACCGGTGGATTTACGCCTACACCTACCAGAGTAACTAGCAAGCTATCGCCTGCGGCATTATTGCTGGTAAGGTAAAGTTGCGCCTGGTACTGGCCGGGGGCGGGCGGAGTAAAGGTTACTTCCAACTCCACGCCTAGCTGCGGCTCTATCGTTACAGGGCCCTCAAAATTGTAAGAGAAAGCTTCGGTATCGCCGCTAATGATTATATCATTTAGCTCCAGGTTAGCCGTGCCGGTGTTAAGTATACTTACCGTAGCGGTTTGGGAACTGCCTACAAATACGGTATCAAAGTTTACCGTAGAAGGTTGTACCTCACCC
>CAZDEY010000023.1:24869-31098 GCA_964504565.1 uncultured Roseivirgaceae bacterium | reverse complement strand
TCTAATACAAAAGGGACAAAGTATTGGGGATTAACCGGGTCGTTACTGGCTACCAGTAGCGTATCGGTATACTCACCTTCTATTAAATCGGTAGCATCCAATACCACATCCACTGTAACCTGGCCGTTTACCGGTATTACGCCGGTTAGTGGCATAGCATCTACTATAAAGCCCGGGCTCGGCGGCATTATCATTACGGCTAAGCCGTCCTTCACGTAGGTAGTATTAAAGGCTATTTGCATACCCTCGGTACCGGTAGCGTTTTCTATACCAATGGTGGCACTTACGGTATTGCTTAGGCCCGACATCTCTTTGTAATAGTACAAAATGCGGCCGTTAGCCAGTAGTTGTATCTGGAAGGTGCCAGTGCCGGTACCTACTGAGGTGCCTACGCCTTCGTACTGAATAGTAAGACGACCGGGACCAAATTTATAGAACACCTTACCGTAATTACTGCTTGGGCGCAGGTTATCCCAAAATCCTGCTATTAGGTCATTGGGGTCATTCGGGTCGGGTATTTGGTCGTTGCTTAGGTCAGTTCCGTCAGAGCCAAAGGTCAGGTAGCCGTTGGTCGAAATTTTTACCTTTTCTTTTTCTTCGCCGTAGAAGGTAAAGCTAAATGGAAGCGTTACTTCGGTAAAGGCGTTGGAAGCATTGGGGTTAATCTCCGTGCCGGTTTCCGATATATCGTTCCAGACAAAGACCGGACCGCCGGCTTGGTCGCTGTCAATCCAACGGTAGCCGAACCCTTCGTCTTGGCCTGCGCCTAACAGCACTGGGTGCCCTTGAACTGATTCTTGCTCTTCTTCACTTAAGCTAGCCGGTATGGCAATACGCTCGGTATTATTTTGTTCTACCAGCGGGCTGGCCAGCAGGGTATCAACTGCTAACTCAGGGAAGGAAAACGTGAGCGGATAATTGCCAAAGTTAGTAATAGTAATTTGCTTGGTTACTGTTTCACCGGCCTCGGCTTCGGAAGTTACTAGGTCAGGCTCCACCTCAATAACCGGCGGCGATACGCCCACTCCGGCCACTATAATTTCAAAGCTTCCCTCATCGGGGTCATTGCTTTGCACGGTAAGCACCGCACTGGCATTGCCCGGGAATCGGGGCCGGAAGGTTACAAATACTTCCAATTCACCGTCTACCGGAATAGTATCGCGCAGGGGATCTACCGTAAATGCAAATGAAGAACTCCAGATGTTACTGATTACCAATGGGGCCAGGCCGTCATTTCTAATTATTAGCGGCTTAGTTTCAAAGTCCCCTACAAATACCGCCCCAAACTCCAAAAATGTATCAGTAATGAGCAAATCGGGCTGTTGGCCGCTTACTTCTACTGTAACTGGCACAGTATATTCCGAGTTGTTGGGGTCATTGTTAGCTACAGTAATGGCTAACTGATAGGTACCATTGGGTACATCGGAGGCATCAAAGATAACCTCTACTTCTACTGATTCGCCGGGGGGCACGCTACCGCTGGCCGGGTTAAAGCTTATCCAGTCGGTATCTACATCAGCAGCGGATAGCGCTCTTACTTTAAATATGAAGCCGGAGGGGTTAAAGCTCTGACCCCCATCGCTGCTAAAAAAGAAGGTATTAGGGCGCTGGCTTATGCCTGTATCAACCCCTTGCGGAAAGCTAATGTCGGCAGCGTATTTATGCACTACCCAGAAGACCTCGCCCTGCGAAAAACTCTGCGGACTCTCTAACGGAATTGTAAAGAATTCCCCCTCCTCGCTGGCTATATTAACCTCCTGCGACAGTAGCAAGGCTGCTGAGGCAAAGGTTTCTCCTTTATAAACTTCCAGGATTGTAGTAGGGTTAGCTGCAGTTTCGGTACGAAAGAAATTACGCACGTGCGTTAGGTTGAAGGAAGGTTGGGTTACCTCAAAACGCACTGCGCTACTGTAGGCTGCGGTGTTCAGGCCGGCAAAATCCTCAGCGGTAGCATCGCCCGAGTCGTAGAAAATAGAGTCGGTAGCGTTAATAACCGCCATAGGCACCGGATTACCTATTGCCGATTGGCGCAGGCCGGCAGTAGCCTCGGGTACGGGGCGGGTATTGCCTTGGCCGTAGCGGCTCATATTGGGCCGGTCGGCGGGGTTGCGAGCATCAAACTGCCTAATCTGAGAACTACTAACTAAACTGGTAGACAGATTAAACTCCAGGGTTGCTCCGTCGCCCTCATTGGTAATAGTAATGGTTCGGGTAGCCACCGGATTGGCGGTTACGTCTATTTCTACGTTTAGCGAGTCGGGGGTAACGGCTATTACCGGCGCATTTTGAGTAGTAGCCGATACCACATTGGAGATTTCCGATTCGTTGCCGAAGAAATCTATGGCCTTTACTGCGAAATAGTACGTAGTAGTAGCCTGCAAGCCGGTAACTGTAACAGTTTCGGTACTTCCGGGGTCGCCGGCTTCGGGTACTTCATCGGCAGGGATAGCCTCGTCGAAGTTCTCTGCGGTGATAGGTTCAGTGGAGTACCGTAAGTCGTAGTTACTGGCTTTACCGTTGCCTGAGTCTGCAGGGGCCGTCCAGCTTAGGGTTACGGCATTCTGCAATACATCAACAACTTGTAAGTCGGTAATAGGGAAGGGAGCAATCCCGTCATCTTCCTGTAGGGCAGCAAACGCATTTAAACGCCCCGACCCAAAATTAGCCGGAGGTAAAGAAGCTACCTCATCGGTGGTTTGAATAAGGCGATCTTTCACTTGTTGAGGCGTAATGCTATTGGCAAAACGGGAAATAATAAGGCCGGCTACACCCGATACGTGCGGGCAAGCCATAGAGGTGCCGGTAAGGCTGCCGTAGCCACTATTAGGAAAGGTACTTACCACGGCCACGGCCGGAGCTGTTAGTTCTACCCAATCGCCTCGGTTCGAGCTAGTATAGGGGTTATCGTTACGGTCGGAACCGGCCACGGCTACTACCGGCTCATAATAACCGGGGTAAAAGTCGCTGTCCTGGCCATCGTTGCCGGCGGCAAAAATTACAATACCGCCTTGCATGGGGCCAACCGGGCTGCCGGTTGCATCAAAGCCGGCTTCGGCTATAAAGTAATCTATAGCATCCAGCACGGCCTGCTCAAACACGCCGGGCGCGGTATAGCCCCAACTATTTTGCGAGATCACCGCCCCGTTGTCGGCGGCGTAGGTATAGGTATCGGGGAAGTTATCAATATTGACCGCCCCAAAAGCCGCACAGGACATTAACCGAACACCGTCGCCACTACCGGAACCACCGGCCACCCCGGCTACGCCTACATTATTATTAGTAACCGCGGCTACAGTACCGCCCACGTGCGTACCGTGCAAATCGGCCGGTATGATAGGAGTATTATCGCCAAAACCGTAGCCGTGAATATCATCTATGTATCCATTGTTATCATCATCAAGGCCGTTACCGGGAATTTCGCCGGGGTTTACCCACATATTGGCGGCCAGGTCCGGGTGGTTTACATCTATGCCACCGTCGGTAACAGCTACTACCACCTCCACACTGCCGGTTTCTAGTCCCCAGGCTTCTACCAGGCTAATATCGGCGTCGGGTGTACCTCCACCCTGGCCGGTATTTCGATAGTGCCACTGCTGAGGAAAGCGGGGATCGTCAGGCTCGCCGGGCAGGGTTGCCATTAGGGAGCTTCCGGCTACCCGGCTTAGTTCGGTTTTGTCAATGCTTAATTTCTTTTCCAGTACAAATTCAGCTTGGCTAACCTCGCGTAGTTGCGAGTAGGCGTTTACCGCCTGCCTTACATCAGCCTGGTTGTCTAGTTGCACTTCGTACCATAAATGCAGGCCGTGGCGGCGGTGTTTTGCTTCAAACTTGCCGGCCGGCCTAAAGGTGCGTACCATGCTGCTAACCCGATACTGTTGGTGCAGCTGATCCAGCGCGGCGATACCGGTTTGCAAAGCTCCCTGTGCGGTGCGGTATGATCGCATTGCATCGAGCCGGGCAGTTTGGTCGGCTGAAAATTTAATTCTTAATACCCCTGATTTGACGCCCTCCATCTGCTGGGCCCACAGGGGTGAGGCCGTAAGGGTAAATAATAGCAGTAAAATACTACTTAGCAGGGCTAAACTGCTGTAATTGTTTTTCATAAAAATTAAAAAAAATGGACTGTTAACTAGTAGGTTAAAACGAGAGAATTAAATACATAATTTTGTATTTTTTAAGGCAAAAGGATTCTATCCCGCACTATATATGCAGTTAATCCTTCAAATTTTTGCAAAAAAAGGTAGCTGTCTGCTTTAGGATTAAGCAGAATTGGTCAGCAAAAAATAAATTTTTCTAGTATTAGACCATCAGATTTATTACCTGCACTATCCTTTTAAAAATTAAGCTAAAAGTTATTTTAAGTGGTAACACGCTGGAGCTCTAGTCGTTGCAGTTGAATATAGAGTAGTCTAAAACTGGAAGCAAGAAAAAAGTTGATAATTTACCCATATTTAAGTTTAACTTAAATTTACATTAAGTTAAACTTATTTATTACATCCTTTTACTAACAACCGTTAGTATAAACTAACCGTAATTTGGGCAGCTAGAATGAAATACAATGTTTAAACTTTATATAGTCTTATATAACCAAATAGGATATAATATTATTTCACCTTTACTAAGCAGCGATGGATAAGCTTGTAGGTTTAATAATTGCATCTACTTGGCCCTTTTATTAAACAGCTTAGGCTTCAACTGGAGAATATTCAATAGTATTAGGCAATGCCTCACCTTTTTACAATTGTTGGTTTAGCTTATAACCTAATAGCCCTTCAGTAAAATCAGAGAGAATATTAGGCTTAGCACATCATGGGGTATTTTTAACCTTATTTCTTGCACTGGCCTATTCTTTATTGCTTCTGGGGGTTTAAGGATAAATTGAGCATAATGTGAATACTCATCTCTATTAATAAGTACCAACATCTTATTAAGATTGGCATTGACCAGAACTTCAATTCATAATCTTGTAAAATTTCTTACGTATCACTCCTATTACAAGCCTAAATCTATTTAAAATACTATTTTTGGCTAGAAATTAAATTCCGGCACCCGTGCTGTCAGCCAATTCCAATTCTACTGCTAAATTAGATAAAGCCCAGTTTGAGCAGCTTTTTAAAGCCTACTACCCGCAACTGTGCGCCTTCTCGCGTAAGTACGTGCAGGATGAGGATACCGCCCGTGAGCTGGTGCAGGTGGTATTCCTGAACCTGTGGCAGAAGCGCGATACGGTTACCGCCGATGCTTCACTGAAGGCTTTTCTGTTTAAATCGGTATACAACCGCAGCCTAAACCACCTGCGCGACCAAAAGAAATTTGTAGGCTACGAGTTGTCCGACGACGAGAGCGGTTCAAGCTCTCATCCCTTCGTTAACCACGATGCGCTGGAAGAAGAGGAGCTAAAGGAAAAAATTAACGCTGCTCTGGCCGCCCTGCCCGAGCGCTGCCGCGAAATATTTATGATGAGCCGCTTTGAAGAACTGCGCTATGCCCAAATTGCCGAAAAGCTCAATATCTCGGTGAAAACCGTGGAAGCTCAAATGGGTAAAGCACTCGGTATACTACGCGAGAAGCTGAAGGACCACCTTCCCCTATTACTTTTCTTACTCTGGTTTAAAAATTTTTAAGAAGAACGTAGGGGTAAACCTAAACTCGCGTGTTATGAAAGTGAGAAGCCTAGATATGAGCGCCGAACCAGACCCAATAGAAACCCTAATTGTACGCAGCCTCACCGGAGAAACCAACCCGGCCGAGGAAGCTCAATTAAGCCAGTGGCGGGCCACCCAGCCGGCCAACGAGCAAACCTACCAGGAGTTTCGGCGGGTGTGGCAGGGTATGGATAAGGTGGCCGACCAGCAGTGGGTAGATACCGAAGCCGACTGGCAGCAACTAGCCGCTAAGCTGGATAATGTAGTAATGGTGCCCGAAGCGGATAAGCAACTGCCGCCCGGCGCCCGTTTGGTTCGTAACTATCCGTTCTTCCTGAAAATAGCCGCTGCCGTAGCCCTGCTGGTAGTAGCCGCCGGTATAATCTTCTTACTAAACCAACCGCAGTACCAAACCCTGGCTACCGCCGCCGGCCAGGTAGAAGCCCTGCAACTGGCCGATGGTAGCACCGTAACCCTAAATGCCGCCTCGGAGCTGGCCTTCCCCGAAGATTTTGCTGGCACACAGCGCGAGGTTAAGCTGGAAACCGGCGAGGCTTTTTTTGAGGTTGCCCATAAACCCGAGC
>CAZDEY010000023.1:0-24858 GCA_964504565.1 uncultured Roseivirgaceae bacterium | reverse complement strand
AGAAGACTACCGGGTAAAGGTGCTGGGTACTAAATTTAACGTGGCTACCCAAAGCCAGGGCAATACCCTGCAGGTAATTGTGCAGAGCGGCCGCGTAGCCGTATACCCGCAGGGCGCCGAAGAACAGGCCGTAATTCTGGAAGCGGGGCAGTCGGCGGTGGTGCCTAAGGCCGGAGCCCAGCCTAAAAAACTGGAGGCGGTTAACCCTAACCAGTTAGCCTGGAAAACCCGTACGTTGCAGTACCGCGATACACCCCTGCAGCAAATTATTACCGACCTGAACCGCGCTTACCACAGCCAAATAAGCCTGGCCAACCCGCAACTACAAAATTGCCCGGTTACGGTAGAGTTTCGGGAGCAAAGCCTGGAGGCCGTGCTGCGCGTTCTGGAATCTACCCTGGACTTAAGCGTGGAGCGAACCGACGACGGTATTATCATTAGCGGCGAAGGTTGCTAAGCCTATGCGGCTCCTATTTATCTTCCTTAGCTTATACTGCCTTAGTACGGTGGCCGGTGCCCAAAGCTCCGGCTCTAATAAGCTTATTACCCTTGCTATTGAAAACAGACCCTTAGCCGAGGTACTGAACGAACTGGAAAAGCAGGCCGGGGTAACCTTCTCGTACAGCCGCCGCCGGGTGCCGGTGCAGCAAAAGGTGAGCCTGAACGTACAGAACCAACCCCTGATTCGGGTGCTGGAGCAGCTACTAAGCCCGTTAGGTATTCAGTTTGAACAGATTGAAGCCCAGTGGGTGCTTACGCCTATCCCTAAAGAAGAAGCTTCCAAACCACATACCAGTAACCACCAACCCTATACCGTAAGCGGCTACGTGCGCGATGCCGAAACCGGCGAGGTACTAATTGGCGCCGTGGTAATGACCCAACAAACGGGCCGGGGCGCGGTAACCAATGGCTACGGTTTCTACAGCCTAAATCTGCCGCCCGGCCCCCATACGCTTCATACCACCTACTTGGGCTATCAGACCGAGGAAGTAGCGGTAGAAAGTAGCCGGGAATTGCGGATTAACCTGACCCCCGCCGCCGAAGAACTGGAAACCCTTACCGTAGAATCCGGCCAGAACATAAGCCGGCTAGACCAGGCCCAGCGCCAGGCTACTAATTTTTCTACCGAAGATGTACAGCAAATGCCGGCCTTATTAGGCGAGGAAGAAGTGCTAAAGGGCGTACAAATGTTGCCCGGCATAGGGGCCGGCAGCGATGGCTCGGCGCTCTTCCACGTACGGGGCGGCTATAGCGACCAAAACTTGGTACTGCTGGACGACGCGCCTATATACAACCCTTCGCATACGCTGGGTTTCTTCACCACTATTATACCCGAAACGGTAAAAAATATTGAAGTATACCGGGGTACTATGCCCGCTAATTTGGGTGGCCGCCTGGCCTCGGTTATTGATGTACGCACCCGCGACGGCAACAATCAGAATTTTGGTTTTATGGCCGGCATCGGCATGGCCACGTTGCAGTTGGGTGCCGAAGGGCCCATTGTGCGTAATAAAGCTTCCTACCTGGTATCGCTGCGTCAGTCTTTGTTAAAGGGCTACGCCCAATCGCTTAAACCCGAGGTTTCGGACTATAACTTTCACGATTTAAACGTAAAGCTAAATTGGAACCCCAGCCAGCGTAACCGTTACTACCTCTCGTTTTACTCCGGCGGCGATGTGTACGAGGAAAACCGGAGCTCGGGCCTGAACTGGGGTAACAGTGCCCTTAGCCTACGCTGGAATCATATATTTAACCCCCAGCTATTTTCCAACACCACCCTCTATACCAGTCAGTACAACTACCACCTTATTCCGGATCTTAATCAGGAAAATATTAGCTGGCGTTCGGGTATTTCTAACCTAAGCCTAAAAACCGATTTTAGTTATTTTGTGAACGAAAAGCACCAGTTGGATTTTGGTGTTAGTTTAAGCGGCCACGAGTTTAACCCCGGTAACGTAGAAAATGAGGGTGAACTGGTACCCGACAGTGTAAATATTATATCTAAACGCTTTGCCCGCGAGTGGGTAGGCTACCTCAGCCACGAGTACCGCCCCCACCGCAACTTTAGCCTTCGCAGCGGCCTGCGCCTGAACCTGTGGCAAAACGTAGGCGAAAGTTTTGAGTATAGCTATAACGAAGCATTTGAGCCGATAGATTCTACTTCCTTTGCTAAGGGTGAAGTGTACCAAAATTCGGTGCAACTAGAGCCTCGCCTCAGCGCTACCTGGCTGCCTAGTAGCACCGCTAGCCTGAGCCTGCACTACAACCGTACAGTACAGAACATTCACCGCATTTCTAACTCCATTAGCCCCTTTACCAACCTGGAAGTTTGGCTACCCACCGGCCCCAACATTGCCCCCCAAACGGCTAATATGCTGGCGCTGGATTATAACCAGCAGCTAGTACCCAACCGCTGGCGCTTGCAAAGTAGTATCTACTACAAACTTATGGAGCAGCAAATCGGCTATAAGCCCCACGCCCAGTTGCTGCTTAATCCGTACCTGGAGGGGGAATTGCGCACCGGCCGGGCTCGCGCCTGGGGCCTGGAAACCCAACTGCACCGCAGCAGCCCCCGCCTAAACGGTTGGCTGGCCTATACCTACAGTCGGGTTCAGCAGGAGTTTAGTGAGCTGAATGCCGGCCAAACGTTTGCCGCCGCCCACGACCGGCCCCACCAACTGGAAACCTACGCCACCTGGCAAGCCGGAAAGTGTTGGCTCTTTTCGCTTAACTGGCAGTGGAGCAGCGGGCGGCCGTTTACCGCGCCGGTGGCGTACTACTACTACCAAGGCAGTTCGGTACCGCTTTACGACCAACTGCATAACCGCCGCCTGCCCGCCTACCACCGGTTGGATGTCGCCGCCGAGTGGAACCTGAGCCGCCCCGAGGGTAAGCTGGATCACCGGCTAAAGTTTTCATTCTACAATTTGTATAGCCGAAAAAATCCTATCTACTTTAATTTTAATAAGATTGAAGCCGAAGACGGCAGCCTGTTGGTACCCCAGGATAAGCTGGGCCGGCCGGAGTACACCGCTAGCCAAACTTACCTTTTCCTGCTGGTGCCGTCTTTTTCTTACCACCTACGCATATGAGGTTATACTGGCTGGCTATAGTACTACTGACGGTAGGTTACCTAAGTTTAAGTAGCTGCGAGGAGGCTATTGACTGGCAGGCCGACGGGCTGGCCGAGCCTCTTTTAGTGGTAGAAGGCAGAATTACTAACGAGCGGCGGGTGCATACCGTACGCCTGAGCCATACGGTTAATTCGCTTAATGAGCCGCCCCCGCCAGCCCGCCGGGCTCTGGTACGCGTATCGGACGGGGAAACGCTGTACGCCTTCCGCGAGGCGGAGCCCGGCGTGTACGAGTCTGAGCCGTTTAGAGCAGTTTTTGGCCAGGCCTATTATCTCTACATCCGCTATCAGCAACAGGATTATTTGGCGGTTACCTTTATGGTGCCGGTAGCGCCCCTGCCGCCGCTGGAAGTAGAAGAAGTTGGTAATTTATTGCGCTATAAGCCCGGCACCAGTAACAACCCGGCCATGGAGGAAGTGCGGCTGGACTGGTCGGCGGTGGAAGGGTACCTGCACTTGCCACCGGAAGAAACCCGCGCTCAACTGTACTACTACACGCTGGAAACCCTGGATGTGCCCCAACTTTTTGCCCCCGAGCAGCAGGAGGTACTTTTCCCGCGCGGCACCAAAATAGTACGGCGCAACTACTCGCTCAGTGCCGAGCAGCGCGCCTTCGTTCGCTCCTTTCTGTTTGAAACCCAGTGGCAGGGCAGCCCCTTCGATGCCGAACGCGCCAACGTACTAACCAATATGCAGGGCGGCGCCCTGGGCTACTTTGCCGCCAACACCGTAGTTAGCGACAGTACGGTGGTGGAGTAGGGTTTATTCATTTTCGCAATTCTGACATTAGCAGATTCCCCTGGCCTGTGTCCTCACAGACCAACCCTTGCTACAAAACCTAGCGTGTTTTCTAATACTTATAGCTAAACTGTTTAAGCAACTTTTTACAAAATGGTCTGTGAGGACACAGACCAGGTGTAGAGTAGATCACGAAACTAAGTTTCGCACCAGGTACCTTGTAAAATTTCTCTGCTTAATCAATTCTGCAAAAAAATTTATATCTTTATTTAATTGAAAACCAGTTAGTTATATGTTATTCAGAATTATATATAAAAAATTATAGGGTGCGGCATAGGGGTAATTACGGGCGGCGGTGTGATAGTAGTGAAAGCAACCAAAAACTTGGTAAGAAACTACAAAACTCTAAACCTTTAAATTCATGAAAAATTTAAGCACCCTTTCTCACGTTGGCCTGGTAGCCGCCTGTTTGGCCTTCTATAGCTGCGAAAACGTAGGCGACGATGTTCAGCCTGATAACAGCGTAGTACCGGCCGAGTTCGGTATCGACATTCCCAGCTCAATCAGCGATACCGAAACCATTGAAGTTAACCGCCCCGGCGATAACGCTAACGGTCGGGTAACCCAGAGCGATGACGATTTACACGGCGGCCATATCTACCGTCACCTGCGCACCTACATTCACGTAGGTGACAAATCGGCCGAACTGGTACGCGATATTATGCAATCGCTACGCCGCAATAATATAAATCGTGCCATGGCCTTTACGTATAAGGGCGATGACGACGGAAGAGATAAAAACCTTCTGGTTGAAGAAAATGTAGCGTTTGAAGGCCGCACCTGGGATTACGGTCTGTACGTAACCGATGCCGACTCGGAAGGTGAAGCCGACGGAGGTAAAGCCATGCAGATTTTCTGGAATACCAGTCCGGTTGAGGGTGTAGCCATACTTAACCCGTATAACCTGGACCGCCGCAACGACCGCATATACCAAGCCACCATGTACCGTATTGACTACAGCGAGGTTGGCGACCAGAACTACGATAAGCATATGATTGTGCAGATTTCGGATTGGTACTGGAAACCGGCGAAGTTTTTGCCATGGATAATCTGAAAATGTTTGTTGGTCAGAAGGGCGATGTATTAGATATCTATGGCAACTCCAGCCACCCACAAGCCTACATTTTCACCGAAGAAACCGGGTATAACTGGGCGTTTGTAGCCTCAGCCGACCGCGCCGAAAACTTTAGTGTAGCCGAAGTAGCCCTACCCTTCAGCAGCCTGAACTCTACCAGCCGCCAGGTTATTCTTGACGAATATTCACTTAGGAACGTATTTGAGCGTGAACTTAGCGCCGCCTACCCTAACGCTACCCAGCAACAACTTGACCGTGCGCTTAGAAATACTACCGCTCCCGGCTTCTTTGCTCGCGGCAATGGTTTTATAGCCGCCGGTACCGCCCCCGATGCGAAGTACGATCCGTTGGTTGAGCGCATCCAGAACCTGAGCCCCTACAACCCTAAAGATGTGGCTGACTTGGAAGTAAGCTTCAAATAAACAACCTTAACGTAATTGAAGCCCGCTCTGGTAGCGGGCTTTTTTATTTAATACGCCGGGAAAGTATAGCTACCAAGCCTAATAAGCCGGCAGTAAGCCAAAACGTATACCCCTGCAAGCTATCGTACAGAAAACCTCCGGCCAACAGACCTAATACACTGGCTGCGCCGCCGGCACTACCGGCTAAACCTTGCACTGCCCCCTGGTGCTGCTTGCCCGCTAGTTGGCTAAGGTGCGAAAGCACGGAAGGCCACATTATGCCATTGCCAAGCGCAAAAAACGGTATGGCGGCCCAAACCGGAAGGGGCTCGCGCCAGCGCAATAGAATAAAGCAAACGCTTAGCAGCAGCAGGCCGGTAAAAATGAGCAACTTGTCAGAAAACTTGTGCCCGATACGGCTCATTAGGGGGCCTTGCACTAAAATCATACCGGCACTGAGCACTGCAAAGTAGGTGCCAAGTTGGCCGGCGCTCCAATTTAGTCCGGCCTCGTTTTCGGCGTGGAGGGGAAAAGCAGTATAAAATACGTTGAAGTCCAAAAAAATCAGGAAATAGAGCAAAAGGAGGTATCCTACACCCGGCAGCCTTACCAGTTTTCTCCAGGGCGTATTAGCGCTAAATTCTTCCTTACTTTCTACCTTGGGTAAACCTAAAGCAATGAGCCCCAAGCCGGCCACGCTTACGGCCGCCGCCGCCCATATAGGCAACTGGTACCCTAGCGCCGTACCGCCCAACAAGCCAGCCAAAGCTGGCCCAACAATAAAGCCTACATTAGCGGCGGCCGACATCCAGCCGTAGTACTTCTTCCGTTGTTGTTCGGTGGTTAGATCGGCCAGGTAGGCGTTGGCTACCGCCACATTGCCCCCGGTTAGCCCATCGAAAGCGCGGGCGGCAAAAATAAGCACTAAGGGCAAAGCTAAGCCGGCAGCGGTAAGGTTAGGCGGCAGGCGTAGGGCAGCGGCAAATACCAGCCAGGAAAGTAGGGTGCCGCCCTGGCTAAGCAGCAGCACCTTGCGGCGGCCAATGCTATCGCTCCATCGGCCCAATAGCGGCGCCCCGGCTAGCTGAAATAGCGGGTACATAGCGCCTAAAACACCATACACCACTGCCCCGCCGCCGTAGTCGCGCACAATAAAAACCAAAAAGGGCAGTACCAGGCTAAGTCCCAGCGCACCAATAAAATTAACGGCCAGCAACGCCCCCAGCACTTTTGTGTTGCCTGATAACTGATTGGCCGATGCCGGGGGAAGTGCACTCATTTGATTAGTTAATACAGAGCATTTATACCAAAAGGGCGAAGGGCAGCCTTTTAACTAGGTGTTATTTTATGGACTTAGGCAGTTTACTTATCTTTCTTGTTGGCTGCTACCTGGGCAAAATTGAGCAAGGCTACCAACACTACTCCGCCAATAACATTTCCAATAAGCGATGGCAAAATATAATTAGCCAGGGCATTAAGCCAGCTAGTTCCGCCTAGGGCAGCCAGGGTAAATACCTCCACCGAGCCGGCAATTACATGGCTAAAGTGGGCAATGCTAATTAAATAGGTTATCAGGATAATGACCAAGACTTTAGCCGCTTTAGCTGCCGGAAGTAACCACACCATAAGGGCTATGAGCCAACTGGCAAAAATGCCCCGCACCAGTATACCGGCAAAATCTGGTTCCATTGCTTTATCACCTATTTCCTTAAAGCTTTGCACCACTTCGGCACTAAAAGCCGGGCTATAGGCCAGCGCCAACGAAAAGACCAATGTCCCTAACAAGTTCGCTAGCAGCACTACGCCCCAAAGACGTGCCACGTGAACAAAAGTGCTAAAATCTTTACGGTGAAGCAGGGGCAGAACCGGCGTAAGAGTATTTTCGGTGAAGAGTTGTTGTTTGCCCAATAGCACAATTAAAAAGCCAAAACTATAGCCAAAGCTATTGACTAGTACCTGCCAATCGGCGGCTGGCAAGTAGGTTTTTAACAGCCCTTCGGCAATAAGCGAAAAGCCCATAGAAAGGCCGGCGGCTAAACCCGACCAAAACAAAGCGGCGTTGCTACGGCCCAACTCCGATTCAGCCTCTTCGTAAATCAAATCGTGGAGGTCTTCGGCCGAATGTAAGGATTCCGGTAAACCTTTTTTAGTATTGCTTTGCTGGTCTGTAGTTTGGGTGATTTCGGACATACGCTAGTAAGACCCCTACCCAGCAAAAAAAGTTATTTTTACTACTAAGGAAAAGTTAAGCTTGCAACTAGGCTGTGCCTGAAAAGTATTAAAAGTGGTCGGCCGCCGCGGCGCGGTGAGGGCACCAACCACGGAAAATTATAGATCTTCAGATACGCCCTAACCTGCCCAGCCTTCCCTATCCAGGCTGCGGTACTGAATAGCTTCGGCCAGGTGGGCAATTTGAATTTCCTCGCTATCGGCCAAGTCGGCTATAGTGCGGCTTACTTTTAGTATGCGGTCGTAAGCGCGGGCGCTCAGGCCCAAGCGCTCCATCGCGGTTTTTAGTAATGTTTTACCGGCCGCGTTAATCTGACATACTTCCTTAACCATTTGGCTGGGCATAAGCGCATTGGAGTGAATTTGGGGCTGCTCGCTAAACCGCTGCTTCTGCCGCTGGCGGGCGGCAATAACCCGTTCGCGAATGGCCTCGCTGGGTTCGGCCTTACGGTTAGCCGTCATCTCGTCAAAACTGACCGGCGTAACCTCCACGTGCAGATCAATTCTATCTAGTAGCGGGCCGCTAACTTTATTAAGGTAGCGTTGTACGGCTCCCGGTGGGCATACACATTCCTTTTCCGGATGGTTATAATAGCCACAGGGGCAGGGATTCATGCTGGCAATCAGCATAAAGCTGGCCGGAAAATCAACGCTGATGCGTGCCCGGCTGATAGTAACCTTGCGTTCTTCTAACGGTTGGCGCATAACTTCCAGCACAGTACGCTTAAACTCGGGCAATTCATCCAGAAACAGTACGCCGTTGTGGGCTAAACTAATTTCGCCCGGTTGGGGTACGCCTCCCCCACCAACTAAAGCAACATCGGATATGGTATGGTGCGGGCTCCGGTACGGACGGTGGGCAATGAGCGAATCGTTAGCGCCCAGTTTGCCGGCTACGGAATGGATTTTAGTGGTTTCCAGCGCTTCGTGCAGGCTTAGGGGCGGTAGTATGGAGGGCAGACGTTTGGCCAGCATAGTTTTACCCGCGCCGGGCGGTCCAATCATAATAGCGTTATGACCCCCGGCCGCGGCAATTTCCAGCGCCCGTTTAATATTTTCCTGCCCCTGCACATCGGCAAAGTCGGCCGCAAAGTCTTCTAATTTAGAAAAAAATATATCGCGGGTATCGTAGTGCAGCGGCGGTATGCTTTTCTGGCCAGTCAAAAAATCCACGGCATCGCGTAGGGTTTCTACCCCAATAACATCCAGCCCGTTTACTATAGCGGCTTCGGAGGCGTTTTCCTGCGGTAGCATAAATCCTTTAAAACCCTGCTTACGCGCTTCAATGGCTATGGGCAGGGCACCTTTTATTGGTCGCAGCGTGCCATCCAGCGCCAGTTCGCCCATAATCAGGTAGCGTTCCAGTTCGGGGGCATCTAGTTGGCCGCTGGCCTGTAGTATGCCCATAGCAATGGGCAAGTCGTAGGCCGAGCCTTCCTTTTTTAAATCGGCCGGGGCCAGGTTTACCACTACCTTTTGCCGCGGCATCTTGTAGTTGAGGTGTTTGAGGGCGCTCTCCACCCGCTGCTCGCTTTCCTTTACGGCGCTATCGGGC
Organism: uncultured Roseivirgaceae bacterium; assembly: GCA_964504565.1. GTDB lineage: Bacteria > Bacteroidota > Bacteroidia > Cytophagales > Cyclobacteriaceae > Cesiribacter. Next base: position 15,667 of record CAZDEY010000023.1, on the reverse strand, counting down.
AGGCCCACCATAAAGAATTTCGTACCTTGGCCTACGTTAACTTCAATGGTGATTAAGCGGGCATCGACCCCGTAAACCGCACTGCCGTAGGTTTTTGCGAGCATATTTTTAGATGTTAGAGGCTAGAAGTTAGATGTTAGATATTTGATTGGCTTGGCTTTGGTTAATAAGTGAGTAAAAGTAAAAAATGTTTGCTGTTTAAGTTAAGCTTAACTTAAACAGCTTGAAAGGGAAAGAAAAGAGCCCTGTTATGATTAAGCCTAAATTTTAACAATTATCAAATTGTTGAGAAATTTTATAAATTTGTATAATACTATTTAATTCTCTAATGCATAATATCAAATTACCTGTTATATATTTTATTACGCTTTTGACCATAGTTACTGCTTCCTGCAAAAAAACAGAGGATACGCACGGCCTGCCCAAGGCTACCCAGAGCGGGGCTAAAACTCTTGGCTTTCTATTGAACGGCACTACCTGGACACCTAAAGGCCGAGAAGGCATGAATCAGAACCTAAGTATGGAATATGACCCTACTTTAGAAGGTAGAGGATATTTGCGAGTGAGTGCCTTCAACCTAAAAGATGATGAGACTTTTGGAGCCAATACTAGTTTTTCCCTGTTTGTTACTCCAATTGATGGCACTGGCCGCTACGAAGCTGACCCGACGGATGGTTTTCCCGGTGCACAGTTTTCCGTTGAATCAACGTGTACTTATGATAACCGGGGGGGCTTGGTTGACGGCTTTGTAAATATCACTAAACTTGATAAAGAAGCCCGAATTATCTCGGGCACCTTTGAATTTACGCTTAAGGCAACCTACTGTTACCCGGAAGAAGAAAACTGCCCCGGTTGCGAGGATATTAAAATTACCGAAGGACGGTTTGACATGCCGTATTAATTCTTTATCCTTAATCCTATATATACTTCTACTTTAAGCTTACTCTGTACTATTTTCCAGTGGAGCAGTTCCTAGACATCTAATTCTTTCTTTTATTAGTTTATAAACTACTAAAAGAAGGGTTCTTAAATATTCTACCTAACTTATCCACCACCATCTCCGGCCTCAAAGTTTCCATAGCCTTATCGTATCCTGCCGGAAATTTATTGCCGTAGACGGAAGTTGGAATTTTGGGGTATAGTTGCCGGTCGGCCAGCAGAGCATTTTCTAGAGGTTGGCCGTAGGGGTAGAAACCGGCGTAGGGGTGAGTAACGCCCCAAATAGTTACCACCGGCACGCCCAGCATAGCCGCTATATGGGCGTTGCCGGAATCCATACTGAGCATGACGGCCAGGTTAGAAATTAGGGCCAACTCTTCGGGCATTTTTAGTTTACCGGCCACGCTAACGGCACTTGGTATACGACCGGCCAACTGCTCCAGCTTTTGGGCCTCTTCTCCCCCGCCACCGAACAATATAATCTGGCATATGGCTTTTGAGGCAAGTTGGTTCAAAGCTTCTTCCATTAACTCCAGTGGATACTGTTTGCCTATATGCTGAGCGAACGGAGCCACGCCGATCAATTTTTTCTCGCTACGCAAACCTTCTACCAACGGTAAACCTGATTTTGCCGGAGCAACGTACTTGCCTAAATCTACCTTAAAACCTAGTTGTAAAAATACGTCGGCGTAGCGCTGGTGGGTAGTTTTTAGTTGCCGAAAAATTTTACCCTGCACCAGGGCTTTTTTCTCTTTTCTTCCCTTATCAATATAGGCAACCGGCACCCCATCAAACCTAAAAAAGGTGCGCAGAATTTTAGAACGCAGTACATTATGTAAATCGGCCACGGCGGTAAAACCTTGGGGCTTAAGCGATTTGTTGAGTCGGTAAATACCGGCCATACCTTTATGCTCGCCCTTTAAATCGGGGCAGACTACTTCGGTTCGGGGTAAATGGCTAAAAAATGACTGAAACAGGGGCCGGGTAAGAACGGTAAGCTTAATTTCCGGATGCTCGGCCAGTAGTGCACCCAATACCGGCACAGTCATAGCCACATCGCCCATAGCCGACAGGCGTATGACCAGCAAGTGCGCCGGTTTATTTTTTGCCGGCATAGAGTACCGGGTTCAGGGCCTCGTCGTTGTACATTTTCATTTGCTTGTAAACCTTCATATACTTATCGCCGGCTTCAATATCGGCTAAAAGCTGATCAATTGCTGTAGAAAGGTCTTTGCGTTGTTCCAGCAGCACGTTTAGCTTGGTTTGGCAGGCTTGGCGGTGGCTATCGGAGGCTCCTTGGCGGTTGGCCTCTTCTTCCATATGAAAAATTTTAAGCGCTAAAATGGAAAGTCGATCAATAGCCCAGGCCGGGCTTTCGCTGTTAATGGTAGCGTTAGCCTTAGGCGGAACCTCCTTATACTTCTGCAGAAAGTAACTATCGATATACTCTACCGTATCGGTTCGATCTTGGTTAGAAGCATCAATCTGGCGCTTTAATTTTAGGGCAGCCACCGGGTCAATTTGCGGGTCGCGAATAATATCTTCGTAGTGCCACTGCACGGTATCAATCCAGCACTTGCGGTACAACAGATGGTCTAGCTGCTCACCAGCCGGGTACGGATTGTGAATGGGCTGATCTACAGTATCAACTTTATGATAGTCGGCTATGGCCTGCTGGAATATCTGGTTGGCGTGGGCGGAAAAGGACATTGGGTTAATCTTGAATCTTTATTTTAGGTCCAGAAGTCTGGAACCGTGGATAATTCTTAAAATTTGAATTTCTTCAGTAATTCGATATACAATTCGGTATTTGCCCTGAATAATTTCCCGTAGTTCAGGTTGGTTAAATTCTGGAACTATCCTACCTAATTCTGGATGGTTAGCTAACAGTTCTATGTGGTTGAATATTTTGTTGATAAAATTCCGAGCTAACTTGGCAGAGTTATTTCCTATAAATTTTTCTATTTCTTCTAAGTCCGAATATGCTAATTCGGTAATACTTATTTTTCGGCTTGCCATTTTTGGTTATATCGGTCCCGAGCCTCCTTTAGGCTAATAGTTTTTCCCTCCTTCGCTTCGTTTATTCCAGCTTCTACTTTTTCAATGAATAGCAAACGTTCAACTAAATCTTCTAAGTTAAACTCATCGGGCAGTTGATGTATAGCGTCTAGTACTTTAGCTTTTTTCATGCTTTAAGATAACTATATACTACTTAATTGTTAGCATCATCGCTGGGTTTGCGGTGTTTTTCCAGACTTTGCTGAAAGGCTTCGATGCGTTGTTCGTTTTCGGCTTCCTCGCGGCGGCGGGCTTCCTCCATATCGTAAATGCGGGCTTTGGTGGCGGTATGCTCTTTATCTAGCTTACCCACCGAGCGCTTAAGCTGGTTAAGGTAAATACTACCAACCAAAATTAGGCCAGCCAACAGTACTACGCTAAGGATTACCCAGTATTTAAAGTAGTCCATTACCTTCAGTAAATTCATACTATTCAGCACGGCTTCTTCATTGAGTAAAAGCAGTATACTGGCAATTATATACACTAAACTGGCTACAACCAGCAGCGTCCGTAGGTTTTTCATAGCTCGTTCAATTGGCTGAAAGTAAGAATAAGCATTTTTTCTCTTTTTTCAAGATTGATTTTAGAGTCAAGAGCCAAGAATCAAGACGCATACTAAAGTTCACTTGAATATATTTACTCAACATTGAAGACACTCGCCATGCATTAAATTATTTACCAAGCACTAGGCACTAAGCACCAAATCACACTGTTTGCATCAGCGTCAATTTCTTATATAAGCCGTCCCGGGCTACTAACTCTTCGTGGGTGCCTTCTTCAACTATTTCCCCGTACTTGATAACCACAATTTTGTCGGCGTGCTGTATGGTGCTGAGTCGGTGGGCAATTACTACCGAGGTACGGCCTTCCATTAAGTGGGTCAGGGCTTCCTGCACCAGCTTTTCGCTATGGCTATCTAGGGCCGATGTGGCCTCATCTAATATTAGAATCGGCGGGTTTTTTAGTACGGCCCGGGCTATACTTAAGCGCTGGCGTTGGCCCCCGCTGAGCTTGCCGCCCCGCTCGCCAATAGTAGTGTAGTAGCCTTCCGGCATCTGCGCAATAAATTCGTGGGCATTGGCAACTTTGGCCGCTTCGGTAACCTGCTCATTAGTAGCTTCGGGCATACCAAAGGCTATATTATTGAATACCGTATCGTTAAACAGTATACTTTCTTGGGTTACAATACCTAGTTGTTTTCTCAGGCTTTCTACTTCATAGGCGGTTAGGGGCTTGCCATCCAGCAGCACCTCGCCGCCGGTTGGGTCGTAGAAGCGGGGAATCAGGTCGGCCAGGGTAGATTTACCGCCGCCGGAAGGACCAACTAAGGCTACCGTTTGCCCTTTTTCAACCCTGAGGTTAATCTTTTTGAGCACCTGATTTTCGCCGTAGTGGAAATCAACATCTTTCAGTTCAATAGCGGTACTGAATTGGGGAAGAACTACGGCATTTTCCGCATTGCGGATAGCCGGTACTATATCCATTACGCTGAATATGCGCTCGCCGGCACTCAGGCCCCGCTGAATAGAGGTAAACGATTTACTAATAGCCTTGCCCGGCTGTAGCACCTGGGTAAACACAATTACGTAGGTAAAAAACTCGGCCGCCGTAAGATCGGATTGGCCACTTAGCACCAGGTTGCCGCCGTAAATTAGTACGGCTGCCACAAAGAATATTCCTAAAGACTCCGATACCGGCGAGGCCAACTCGCTGCGGCGGGCAATATGCATTACCGTTCGGCCGTAGTGCTGGGTTTCGCTATCAAATTTCTTCTGAATGAACGTACGGGCGGTGAAGGCTTTTACAATCCGCATACCGCCCAGGGTTTCGTCCAGTAAGTTCACAATGCGACCCAGCGATTCCTGGCTTTCCCGGGCTGGTTTTTTCAGTCGTTTGGCTATGCCGGAAATTATAAAACCTGATACCGGCAGCACCAAAATGGTAAAAAGTGTAAGCTGCAGCGAGTAGCTAAACAGCAGAATAAAATAGACGATTATAGTGGCCGGCTCGCGAAAGAATACGGTTATGCTGTTGATGATAGAACCCTCTACCGCCCCAACGTCATTGGTTACCCGGCTCATTAAATCGCCCTTGCGCTCATTGGTAAAGTAGCCTAAGTGCAGGCGGCTTACCTTATCAAATACGGCCTGGCGCAGGTTGGTCATAGCATTTACCCGAATGGCGTTAAGCTCCATATTGGCTAGGTAGGTAAACAGGCTATACAAGATAGTGCTAAGAATTATTACTCCGCATACGAATACCAAAGCTCCAAACGCGCTGTATTCATCTCTAAAATGAATTAGCTGATAATAAAAATAGTGGGTAACGTAATCTGAAGAAAACTCAAACTTGGGGAAAATTTCATATTCAGCCAGCTTCTCCTGATCTAACTGATTGAATAAAACATCAAAAATTGGCTGAATAAGCACTAAACGAGCCAGGCCCAGTACTATGGCCAGTACCGTGAAGAGCATATATTTGGGTAACCGACGACGAACCGCCGGCGCGTACGAAAGTAATCGAAAGTAAGTATTCAAAACGGGACAGCCTGTTTAACAGAGGCAAAGGTAAGGCTTTTCGGCTAACAAAAAGATGAATACTATTTACTAAGCTTACCTGTACTTAGTACAACAGCTTACTTTTACGCATACGGCTGGCTAATTTTCGGGCGTAGTGGTTATGCAACACTTCGTAAGCCGACATATAAGTACCTTCAACCTGTATCTTGGCATACCATACCGGCCTATCCATGCTGGCAACATCTAGCAAATAGGTATAAATCAGCACGTTTCCATCCCTATCTACGGTAGGGTCTCCCCAGCTGTCAGTAGTAAGACTTTCGGTTAACCAGTAGTCGGAGGCTCTAATTAGCAATATAGCCTGCACTCCGATTTGGTGAACTTTATCTAGAAACTCAGTATAACTATAGTATTCCTCATCGGCAAAAATTTCGGAGGCGGCTACTAAACGCGGAAAGTTATTCTTTACAATATTTCTATGTACAGTTTTTTCCAGATGTTTACGCAGCTTCATATCTTCAATTGAAGTGAAATTTTTGTATACTTCCGAAGCGTAATAGACCGAATCGAACGTAAATAAGTGCTCGGTACCGGAATAAGGCAAAACTAATATTGAAGAATAAGGCTTATCGGTTTCTGCGCGCTTATTAATAACTGAGCTGGACGTAGTAGCACAGCCGGCTAAAGACAAGCTAATAAGGAGTGTTAGTAGAAATTTCATACGAGGGAGAGAATATTAATAATACAGATTTTTAGGGAGTACCCACAACTACCAAGCCAACTTAACAAAACATGAAAAATATAACTTTACTTATCTGCATACTACTTAATTTTACAGCAGTAAGCCACGCCCAGCCTCCCAAGCTTTTAACTAAAGCTAAAACCTTAGCCCAGGCCGCCGAGCCGGGCATGATTGAGCTGCGCCACCACTTTCACCAATATCCCGAGCTAAGCAACCGCGAGTTTAAAACCGCCGAAAAAATTGCCGCCCGCCTGCAAGAACTGGGCCTGAAGGTAGAAACCGGCGTAGCGCATACCGGCGTGGTAGCGGTGCTGGAAACCGGCAAACCCGGCCCCACCGTAGGCCTGCGCGCCGATATTGACGCCCTGCCCGTAACTGAGCGGGTTAATCTGGCTTGGGCCTCTAAAGCCGTAGCCAGCTATAATAATATTGAAAGCGGCGTAATGCACGCTTGCGGACACGATACCCACATTGCCATGATGCTGGCCGTGGCCGAGGTATTCAGTAAAATGAAAGGCGACCTAAAGGGCAAACTGGTATTTGTGTTTCAGCCCGCCGAAGAAGGCCCGCCTCCGGGCGAAGAGGGCGGCGCTAAGCTTATGGTAAAGGAAGGCCTGCTGGAAAAGTACGGCATTGATATTATGCTGGGTGCCCATATAAACGCCCAAACGCCCGTGGGCCAGGTAACCTACAAGAGCGAGGGCACCATGGCCGCCGCCGACCGCTGGGTAATGCGGGTAAAGGGCAAGCAAAGCCACGGCAGCACCCCCTGGACCAGCGTAGACCCTATAGTAACCTCGGCGCAAATTATTATGGGCATGCAAACCATTATTAGCCGCCAAACCGAGCTAACCAAAGAAGCAGCGGTACTATCGGTAGGCTTAATCCGGGGCGGGGTGCGCAACAATATAATTCCCGAAGAGGTGGAGATGATTGGCACCATCCGTACGCTGGATGTGGCCATGCAGGATAAGCTGCACGATGATTTTAGAAGAACTGCTTCGCTAATTGCCGAAAGTGCCGGCGCAACCGTAGAGTTGGACATTGAAAAGGTGGTACCCATAACCTACAACAATCCCGAGCTAACTGCCCAGCTGGTGCCCTATATACAAAAAGCCGTGGGCGCCGAAAATCTACAAACCCGCCTGGCCATGACCGGCGCCGAAGACTTCAGCTACTTTGCGCAGGAAGTGCCTAGCTTCTACTTTTTTGTAGGCGGCTGCCCCGCCGGCCAGGAGCCCGAAAAGGCCGCCCCCCACCACACCCCCGACTTCTACGTAGATGACAGCGGTATGCTAACCGGGGTTAATGCCTTTTTGGCGGCAACGTTGGGGTATATGTATGCGAAGTAGAGGTTAGAAGCTGGAAGTTAGAGGTTAGAACTGCGGTGGTCGATTTACAGACGACCTTTCTTAGGTCTTACGTTTGACTCCGACCTGCCGCCCGGTTCCTAATTCTCTAGTCAGTAGTCCATTATCGAGCCTCTAATTTCTAATCTCCGGAAATATTAGGCTTACTAGGGTGCCGGAGGTGGCGCTTGAGCTAAGCTGAATTTTACCACCGTGCAGGGTCATAATTTGCTTACTTAGGCTTAAGCCAATGCCGCTGCCGGTTTTTTTGGTAGTAAAAAAAGGTACAAAAATTTTATCCAACGCCTCCGGTGCAATACCTGGGCCGTTATCCCGTACCTTAATAATAATGCCGCCCTCGGGCCTTTCAGCGGCAGCTACTTTCACTTCAGGAGTGCTTAGTTCTTCCGTTGCTTGTAGCGCATTCAAAATTAGGTTAATCAGTACCTGCTCCAGCAAGTAGGCGTCGGCGGTTACTTTTAGTGTTGGCGGCTCAACTGCAAAACTTAGCTTGGCTTTAGTGGTAGTGGTTTTCATAAGAGTAGCCAGCCTGCTAAACAAATCGCTTAACTCTACTTCTTCTAAATTAAGGTTAACCACTTTATTTAAGCTTCGGTAGGTTTTGGCAAATCGCATTAGCCCCTCGCTCCGGTTTTTAATACTCTCTAAACCCAGTAGTAAATCCTCTTTAGCTAGCGCAACTTTACCGGCGGGGGCCGCCTGGGGCTGGTTAAGCTCCCGCACCAATGTGCCGGATAGAGATGCTATGGGCGCAATAGAATTCATTATTTCGTGAGTCATAACACTTAGCAGTTTTTTCCAAGCCTCGGCCTCATTGCGGTTAAGAGCAGTTTCTATATTCTGAATTACTACCAGCTTACTAGCCTGGTTTTCCATTTTAAACAAGCTATTAGAAACCAGCAAATGCACATCACTTTCCTGCACCTTATATTTTACTTCGGCTGGTTGCGGGTAGTAGGCTGAAAATATTTGCTGATATAAAATCACACTACGCTTTTCAACGAAGCTTATATTCTTGAAACTTGGCAAGCCCAATGTTTCCTGAAAAGCCTCGTTCATCCAGAGCACATTTCCGCTGTGAGTGTCGAACGCCATAATGCCGACATCTACCAATTCTAAAATTTTTTGCAAGTACAGGTAGTGGGTTTCGCGCTCGGCTTTTACACTGCGTACAGTTTGGTTTACCAGGTTAAATCCGGAATACAGGCTCTTTAGGTCGGTCAGCTTATCTTCCTCCCGGTAGCGCTGCGAAAAGTCGCGGTACTTCACTGCCTCAAAGAAGTTATTAATTAGCCGAAACCGCCGGGTGTAAAACCGGTACAAGCTAGCCGCAACCCCTAATGCCAGGCCACTTGTAAGCAGTGCCAAGCTACTAAACCCTTTACTAAACAGCACCGGGGTTGCCCCCGCCAAGGCCACTAGTACCGCCAAGCGCAGAAGAATATGCAGGCTGTAATTCCTAAAGATCATACTTTTCCAGTCGACGGTATAGGGCGGCCCGGGTTATACCTAACTCTTTGGCCGATTTAGAAATATTGCCCTTATGTTTGTCAATAACCTTTAGGATAGTATTCTTTTCTACGGTTTCCAGACGCATATCCTCGAGTTTTTCGGATTCTACCGGGCCTTCAATAACCGAAAACGTTAGGTCTTGCGCGGTAAGCTCCTCTCCCTCGGCCATAATAACCGTGCGCTCAATCAGGAACTGAAGCTCACGTACATTGCCCGGAAACAGGTGATTCTTTAATTCCTTTAAAAAGCTTTTGTCCATTCGGAAAGGCCCTTTGCTATATTTTTCTCCGTAAACCTTCAAAAAATGGCGGGTTAGCAGAGTAACATCAGTGCCGCGGTATCGTAGGGGCGGAACTACCAAATCTACTGTATTGATGCGGTAGATTAGATCTTTGCGAAACTGGGTTTCATCGGCTAGGTCGGAGAATTTCAGGTTGGTAGCGCAAATAAGCCGAATATCAACAGGAATAATTTCGTTAGAACCCAGCGGAGTTATATACCGGTTCTGTAGTACGGTAAGTAAGCGGGCTTGCTGGCGCAGGCTTATATTACCAATTTCATCCAGAAAAAGCGTACCACCCTGAGCAGCCTCAAAGCGGCCCGAGCGGTCCTCGCGGGCATCCGTAAAGGCACCTTTTTTGTAGCCAAAGAGTTCGCTTTCAAACAAATTAGCGGTTAGGGCCCCTACATCAACTTTTACAAACGGTTGGTGGCGGCGGCCCGACTGCTCGTGAATAGCCCGGGCTACCAAATCTTTTCCGGTACCGTTTTCGCCTAAAATAAGCACATTAGCCTCGGTTGGGGCAATTTTCTTAATTTTAAGAAAGAGCCTCTGCATTTCTTCACTCTCGCCTAACAACTCAGTTTTACCACTGGGCTGTACTTGGCCGGCCGGGGCCGTATCTCTTTTTTTCAATATGGCCCGTAACGAGTCCAGCACCTTCTCGTTGTGCCAGGGTTTCACTATAAAATCGTCCGCACCTTCTTTAAGCGATCGTATAGCCAGGTCAATATCGCCGTAAGCAGTAACAAGCACCACGCAAGTATCAGGGCTCAGTTCCTTTATCCGGTTAAGCCAAAATATGCCCTCGTTGCCGGAATGAACCGCACTACTAAAATTCATATCCAGAATTATGAGGTTGAAGTGGCTTCCGGCCAACAATTGAGGTAGGCGTTCGGGTGCTTTCTCAGTTTTTATTTCGGCTACGTGGGGCTTTAGTAAAAGCCGAAAGGCAATCAGTACGTCGGGGTCATCGTCAACCACTAATACGTTGGCACTTTTTAGCTTCATAGTACAAGTATAGAAGATATTACGTTTGGCAAAAAAATTCTCCGCTACGAAATTCGGCCGCCGACCTCATTTGTAACACTATCGAACACTTATTGTCCGATTATGAACACTTAAGAAATTGGACCTCCTGCTTAAATTACTCAGGCACAGCTAATTACAGGGTTGGCATATTTCTTTCAGTAGTACTCCTGTAAAAAGTAAGAACTTAGTGCCAGGCACCAGGCTAAGCAGTTACATTGCTCAGCCAATACGCCTGCCCTCGCTTCGCCATAATGCCGTATGGACATTCAATTAGAAAAAAAGCGTTTTACACCCCGGCGAATTGCTGTGCTAGCCGCAGGCTTGGCCGGATTAAGTTTATTGCTGCTTGCCCTGTTTTCTTCTTCCGGCAACTCGCAACTGGCAGTGGAAAAGGAGCGGCTAACCCTGAGCCGGGTTGAGCTGGGAAGTTTTCAGGAAAACGTGCCGGTAAGCGGTACTGTATTGCCCGTAAAAACCATATACCTGGATGCCCTGGAGGGTGGCCGGGTAGAGGAAAAGCTGGTTGAAGACGGAGCAATGCTGGAGCGGGGCCAGCCCATTTTGCGCCTCAGCAATACTGACCTGGAGTTGAGTCTGGTAAATCAGGAAACCTCAGTATACAACCTGCTTACCCAAATGCAAATTTCGCAAAATGCGGCCCGCCAAAACACCATAAATAAGCGAAACCAACTCACTGATATTGAAAATAGCCTGGTAGAAGCCCGGCGCAAGTATACCCTAAACGTGCACTTGTTTAAGGAAGGCGTGGTAAGTGAGCAGGAGTACTTGGAAAGCAAAAATAATCACGACTACTATACCGAAAAGCTAAAATTAGCCCGGGAAGTACTGCAGCAGGATTCGCTGGCTGTGAGGCAGGAGAGCCGGCAGGCGCGCGAAAGCTACGAGCGTACCCGCCAAGCACTAGAACTTATGCGCCTCAAGGTGGAAGACTTAGTGGTGCACGCCCCCACCGACGGCCAAATAACCTCGCTGGGTGCCGAAGTAGGGCAGTTGATTAGCAAAGGCGAACGCTTGGGCCAGCTTGATGTGGTCAGCGGATTTAAAGTACAGGCTTTAGTGGATGAATACTATATCTCGCGCGTGGTAGCCGGGCAGCGGGCCACCTTTACCCTTAGTAGCCATACGTACGAACTGGAGATAAAGAAGGTGTACACCCAGGTAGTAAACGGCCGCTTTCAGGTAGATATGCACTTTACTGGTGATGTACCCGAGGGTATACGCCGCGGCCAGAGTCTACAGATTAAACTAGTCCTTAGCCAGGAAAAAGAGGCGCTATTGGTCCCAAAAGGCAGCTTTTATCAGGAAACCGGCGGCAACTGGATATTCAAACTAACGAAAGACGGACATACGGCCTACCGGGCACCTATTAGGTTGGGCAGCCAAAATACCGAGTACTACGAAGTACTGGAGGGCCTGCAGCCCGGCGATAGCGTAATTACCTCGGGTTACACGAACTACAAAAATGCCGAAGAATTAAGAATTAGGAAGTAAGAACAAGTGCTTAGCATAAGTTAACGGAGTTAAGTAGCAATCCTGTAGTAAGGTGTCATACTTAATACTTAATACCAAATATGATAAAGATCTCAAACCTGGAGAAGTACTACAAGACCGAAGAAGTACGAACCATTGCGCTGAACAAACTATCTTTTGAGGTAGAAGCTGGGGAGTTTGTAGCAATTATGGGGCCCTCGGGCTGCGGCAAATCTACCCTGCTTAATATTTTAGGCTTGCTTGATGACCCCGACGGGGGCAGCTTCCTGTTTGACGGCGTGGAGGTAGCCGGTTATAATGAGCGCCGCCGGGCCGACCTACGCAAGCGTAACATTGGCTTTGTATTCCAGAGCTTTAATCTTATTGATGAGCTTACGGTATTTGAGAACGTAGAGCTGCCTCTAATATATACCGGTGTAAAAGCTTCGGAGCGTAAAACCCGGGTAGAGGCCGTGCTGGAAAAAATGCAGATTATGCACCGGCGCAACCACTTTCCTCAGCAGCTATCGGGCGGGCAGCAGCAGCGGGTGGCCGTAGCCCGGGCGGTAATTCATAACCCTAAAATTATACTAGCCGACGAACCTACCGGCAACCTGGATAGCAGCAACGGCAACGAGGTTATGAGCCTGCTGACCGAATTAAACGAGGCCGGTACAACTATAGTAATGGTAACCCACAGCCGGCTCGACGCTAAGTACAGCCACCGCATTATACAAATGCTGGACGGCCAAAAAGTAACCGAAAATATTTTGGTTTCAGCTTAAAAGAGTGCTTTATTATGCTTAACCATTACATTAAAATCGCCTGGCGAAATTTTCTGCTGCACAAGCAGTACGGTGCTATTAACATTCTGGGCTTGGCGGCAGGCTTGGCCAGCTTTATTGGGGTGCTGTTGTACCTAAATTACGAACTAAGCTACGATAGCTGGCACCCCAGCCTTAAACGGGTACACAAAGTATCGATGATTGAAGGTAGCGAGGTGTTACCGGCTACCCCGGCGCCGCTAGCCGCCTACCTTCAGCAAAACTTGCCTTACATTGAAGCTGCTACGGCAATAAACTACGCCGGCAGTTACCAAGTACAACTGGAAGCTAATAATACAGTGTTTTTTCAGGAAGGCTTGGTTACTGCCGATTCGCTCTTCTTCAAAGTATTTCCCTATGAACTAGCTGTTGGTTCAACTGCCACTGCATTAAATTCGCCTAATGCTGTTATTATTTCAGAAGAGGTAGCCCAAAAACTGTTTGGCTTATCCAACCCGCTTGGCCAAACCCTGAAATTATATAACAGCTACGAAGGCCAAATAACCGGTGTGCTTAAGAAACCTACCACGCCTAGCCACCTGAACGTACAAATTTTAATGCGCGACCCATATCAAGCTTCTAATACGCATTGGCAAAACTATTCCTACGATACCTATATCAAACTTTCGGAAACCAGCAGTATAGACGTGCTGGATAAAAAGTTAAGCCGGGCTTATTACAATGCTTGGTTTAGCGAAAAAGATATAAGCTATACCGATTATGTAGCGCAGGACAAGTACGCTAAACTCTATGCCGAGCCGGTTGGGAAACTGCAAAACCAACCCCGCTACGGACCCAGCAATACCCGGTTGTTATTAGTTTTAGTAGGGCTAGCGGGCATGCTGCTTCTGGCAGGTTGCATTAACTTCAGCAATTTATCAATAGTTAAAGCAATGGGCCGGGCTAAAGAGGTAGGTATGCGTAAGGTAATGGGTTCTAGCTCCGGCCAAATTGTGGTTCAGCTCATGTGCGAAACAGCCTTACAAAGCCTGCTTGCGCTGCTTCTGGCAGTACTACTAGTTCAAGTTTCGCTGCCTTATTTTAACCAATCATTCGGGCTGGAACTTCAATTCTGGCAGTCGGCCAAATTACCGATGCTACTATTGCAGGTAACGGTAGCCCTAGTTATAGTAATTCTATTATCTGGTTTGTACCCCGCTTTGCTCAGCAGCCGGTTTACTACCGCTCACATTTTAAAAGGGGGTACCAGCCAGGGCCGCTCCGGTAAGTACTTGCGCAACCTGCTTTTAGTAACTCAATTTATCATAACTGCTTTTTTTATCATTTGCATTGTTGCGGTTAACCGACAGTTAATTTTTTTGCAGCAATATGACAAAGGCTTAAACGAGGAGCAGGTGCTTAGGCTGGAAGCCTCACAACAGGTACGGGAGCAAGGGTTCGAAAAGTTAAAGCACGAATTGGAAAGCATTGCCGGCGTAGCCTCCGTAGCCAAAACCACCGCCGTGCCCGGCTCTCAATATTATGACTCTACCACCTACCGTTATGTAATAGGCGAACAAGAACACCGCTTGGTATCGGTAAAAGTTAGCGCCGACTATTTTAACACCCTGGGGGTAAATTTATTAGAAGGGCGAAACTTCAAAAATAATAGTAGCGATGACAGTGCCCGGACGGCAATTGTAAATCAGGCTGCCGCAAAACTGCTTGGCCCAGATAGCCCGGTGGGAAAAATTATACGCTCTAAAGGTTGCTCGCAGCCCACCGAAGTTATAGGGTTAGTTAATGACTTTCAGGTAGCAGGGCCGGAAAGACGGGTGCTCCCTACCCTGTTTACAATAGGTAATAACGAATGTATGTACCAATCGGGCGGGGCAGTACTGGTTAAGCTTAATGGCCAACACCTGCCGGCAACCCTGGCTGCATTAGAGAAGGTCTGGACTACTATAGAACCCGGAGTTCCACTTCGCTATTCCTTTTTAGATACCCACTTTCAAAACTTGCTTAGTTCCTACTTCCGACTTCAAAAAGTTATAACATTTTTCGGTATTACTGCTTTGCTAATTTCGTTAACCGGCTTATTTGCACTTACAGCCTACGCTACCGACCGTCGTACCAAGGAAATTGTGATTAGGAAAGTATTGGGGGCTAGCATGCTTTCGCTTATTTTGGGTATTAGCCGGGAGTTAGTTTTACTTATAGGGCTAGCCATGTTAATAGCCCTACCCTTGGCTTACGCAGCAGTAAATTACTGGCTAGAAAGCTTTGCCTACCGGATTGCTCTCCCTTGGTACTTTTACCTGGCTATTGCTGTAGGTTTAGCCTCTGTTGCCCTAGGAATAATTACCTGGCAAATTTACCGAGCCGTCAATTCCAATCCGGTTACTAACTTACGTTCCGAGTAAAACAATATCCTTACGGTAAATTAACCGATACTTAGCGATAAAATTTTCTTGAACTTAAAGGTTAGCATCTAGTAAAAAGCTAACCTTATAAGTTCAAAAACAAAAAAGCCGCTCAGAAAAAATCTGAACGGCTTAATAGTAGCGAGGACAGCCTGCCTGTCGGCAGACAGGGACTCGAATGGCAGCCCGGTCAAATGGCACCGCTGCGGCGGACCGTCGGCCACCCGGCCACCGTGGCGCGGCTGTGACCGCGCCACGGTGGCCTTATGGTTATGAGCGCGACGAGCTAAACCTTTTTAATAAAAAAAGCCGCTTAGAATAAATCTGAACGGCTTAATAGTAGCGGGGACAGGACTCGAACCTGTGACCTTCGGGTTATGAGCCCGACGAGCTACCAACTGCTCCACCCCGCGATATGCATTGTAAATCTTGACTAATTCAAGATTATCTAGTTAAGGCTTTTAAAGTAGCGGGGACAGGACTCGAATCGCACCGGCGACCCGGCTGTGACCTTCGGGTTATGAGCCCGACGAGCTA
>CAZDEY010000022.1:0-35709 GCA_964504565.1 uncultured Roseivirgaceae bacterium | reverse complement strand
CAACGGCTGGTGACCTTGATCCTATCTCTCATACCTAAACATAAACTCTATTGCGAACCTTTTGTGGGTGGTGCTGCTGTGTTCTTTGCCAAAGAGCCATCCGAAATGGAAGTGATTAATGATCTGAATGGAGAGGTAGTCAATTTCTACCAGGTGTGTAAAACTGATTTTTCCAAGCTGGAAAAACTCGTACAGTCCACCCCACATAGCCGACAGGTTCACCGGGAGACACAGGAAATCCTCAAAAATGCGGATAAATTTGATCCTGTCAAACGCGCCTGGGCATTCTGGGTACAGACCAATATGAGTTTTTCTTCACGAATCTTTGGCGGTTATGCCTACGAACGGCACAGCAATGGAACGCTAAAGCGATTTGTCAATAAAAAGCTGGCATTCACCAAAGACCTACAACAACGGCTGGATATGGTGGATATTGAGAGCAATGACGCATTACAGGTGATCAAGAGCCGGGATGGTGACGACAGTTTCTTCTATTGCGACCCACCTTACTTCAACTCTGATATGGGCCATTACAAAGGCTACACGGAAAAGGATTTTACCCAGCTTCTAGAAACCTTGAGTGAGGTTGAGGGCAAATTTTTACTGAGTAGCTATCCTTCGGATGTGTTAGATGGATTCACCAAAAAGCACAAATGGCATACTATTACTAAACAGTCAGGAGTGGCAGTTACCAAGCAGACCAATAAAATAAAAATAGAAGTATTGACGGCTAATTATCCGATGAAATCTGAGTTGAATGGTGCAAATGATCAGCTACAGATGAAGGCCAGATGCTTGAAACTCAACTTGAATTTAGTGGATGTTTAAATAACCCGAACTCAACACGAATCAAGCCGAAAGCTAAATCTCAAATAGGTCTATCCTTGACATATGATTTCGGTCAACAACTATTCAGAGAAAATCCAGGGGGTCAATCTGCAAGCCCTTCCCAAAGTGCTTCTTGAGGGACACGAGTTCTTTTTAGAAGCAAATGCCTGGTACAAAAAAGATCAAACTGTAACCGAATCCATAGACCTGTACATTCAGAAATTAAACGATCACCTTCAGCAAGGCAGTGATGCGGCAGCAGGATTTATAGTCAAGTTTCTCAGGATGCACAACCAGGTGAAAACCAAGCATCAACTGGGGCTTTATATCAAGTCTTTGCAAAAGGCCATTCTAGAGAAACGAATCAGAAAGTCATCGCTACTGGCCAGACATATCACTAAAATACAGGAAACCCTCATCAGGCAATACAACCGGCTTCCTGATCATGGCAAAGTCAAAATTACCATCAATGATTCTTGGAGAAATGAGCTGGAATCAGGCTCAAACATTAAAGCTTTGAATGGTTTGGATGTTCAGGCTTTACAAGTAACGGCTAAACCTAAGCGAAAGAAAAGCCTTTTTGACTCCATGAATGAAATTGATGAGCGACCTTCAGAAAATTCATTCAGACTGGCAGGTGATTTGGGTATTCTTTTGGGAGCCCTGGAGCGATTTGAACTGGCTATTACGCTGGAAGGTGACCAGGGAGGGGGGAAGACCCGCTTTAGTTATCAACTGGCCAATGCCTTTGCCGACCTGGATATGAAGGTGGCGATCTTCTCACTGGAGATTGGCCGCAAGTCTGACCTGGTCAGAAGGATGCGGGAAGAATACCTTCAACTAGAAAACAGAAGCAACATCTTTATCACGGATCAACTGCCCCAGGGATTTGATACCATTCGGAAAGCGGCCAACGAATTTGACGTGATCGTCATTGATAGCTGGAACAAACTTCACGTAAAGTCGTCTGAATTTGACCGGCTCAGAAAGGAATTCCCCGATACCATCTTTATCATCATTTTTCAGCGAACCACTCAGGGAACGATCCGGGGAGGCACAGCCCCACTGTTTGATGCCGGGATCAATCTGGAAGTGGTTAAAGTAGACGATACATTCATCAACAACTATGCGGTGGCTACTAAAAACCGCTACGGAGCGACTGGTATTCAATACCATATCACCAAACAGAAGATCATTAACAATTTTGAAGAAGAAGCAAATGGAGAAGGAGCATAATGCCATCATACGATTAAACACGACCCTAAATATGGGGCATTTGATTTTTAGCTCGGTCAGTTTATTGATCGTAATCATCACCATGTGGGTAAATGTGAACGTCAGGTTGGCACGCCTGGAATATGATGTGGATACTCAGAAACAAAACAGTATGGAACTCAAGATGACCCAGGAAAAGCTTTTTCAGCAGTTGACCCGCACCAATGCCGATATGACCCGACTACTTTATGAGATCAAGCTGGAGCTAAAAGACAAGGAAGACCGGATGGCAACTGATAAAGGAAACTAACCATGACAATCCTCACCATTTTCAATTTCATCAGAAAGTATTACTGGATAGTCCAGGCAGTTGTGATTGTGGTACTTCTTCTACTACTCAAAAAGGAAAAACAGAAAACTGATGATTACCAGGAGATATATCAGCTCAAACAGCGTGAGGTGGAGATATGGCGGGATGATGCCGGCAAGAACCGGATCCGTGCTGAAATTGCTGAGATCGATGCAGCCAATGCTAAGCTTGTCCTGGAATCTAATCTAAAAGAAACGATAAGAAGAGAGGTCGGCAATCTAAGACGTAATCTGATCAGCTATTCATTGGTTCACTCATCTACCAGTGGATCTTTTCAAACCGGTTCAGTAGATACCATTTATCTGATAGAACCAACCAAAGCCTTACCACCCATTCCAGCAAAAAAATTTACTCTTGATAATCCCAACCTTCAATTCAAAGGACTGTATGTGCCTTCCTTGGATACCCTGTTTGCTGAGTACAAGGTCATCCACAATTTTGAAGTTTTTCATTATTACAAGCGACCAGGAAAGAAACCATTCAATTTTCTAAGAAGGAAACAAGCTGTGGCAGAGATCAAGTTTGACAACCCCAATACTCAGGGAGATAGTTTATATTCGGTTGTTCTTGAGAGGAAAAAAGGATTGCTGAAAAGGCTATTTGATTGACAAATTGACCTGTATAAAAAAAATCCCGGCCGAGACCGGGATTTTTTTGTAGCGGGGAGCAGAATCGAACTGCCGACCTCAGGGTTCACTTATCACTAGCTTTCACTAATGCGTGGACTATATCACCACCTTTCTCAATAAATATTGAGAGTCAGGTGTAGGGCGTTACTGTTGTATTACGTGGTAAGATCGTACCACACCAACTAGTCTCTGCACCTTTCCCGGACGCTTCCGGGACTTGGCTCATGATTGCCATATCCTGATTTTTTTTTCAGAACTTAGGTTTCCATGAATTAACCCTATTCCATCCAGACATTTCTGCCTGGGGGCACAACCGGCTTTTTTAGCCAATTATGAATCCTGCGCTCTAACCATCTGAGCTACCCCGCCATTTTTTCAAAATATTGACATTCAACCGTTTATTGAATGCATTTGTTGTACTTATGTTGTACCAAAATTCTTTACCTTTACCTAACCCTTTGAATTTCAAAAGGTTGTAGCTCAATCGCTTAGGGTTATGAATCCTGCGCTCTAACCAACTGAGCTACCTCGCCATATTATTATATAGCAGGATGAATCCGCGACGCGTAGTCCTGCGCTCTAACCAACCGGGTCAAGCCTGACCGGGGCGCGTAGCCTGAGCTATCCCGCCATGGAACGGTCGCCGTTTGGGACTGCAAACATACAAATCTCAATTTGATTGGTCAAATGGTCGGCATTTATTTTTTTGGTTGCACCGGCAAATAAAACTATCTATATTACTCACGCTGATCTAAAATAAGACTTAGCATACCACAATTGGTACTTAACTTATCAGCAGCAACCTTAAATTTAGTTTTTATGCCTGCAAATTGCTTTGAACGTGAATACGAAATAAATGCTTCGCGCAGTATACTTTTTCCGTACTTGAACACCGCTGCCGGACTTGCTCAATGGTTTGCTGATGACGTTAATATAGATTACGATAAAAACTTTTTATTCTCCTGGGATGGGGAAGTACAGTCGGCAACCCGGGCGGTATCGCGCCGCGATCATTTTGTGCGATTTGAATATTTGCCTAAAAACGGTGAAGCCCCGGCCGGGGAAGACGAAGTAGAATACATCGAATTCTATATTGAGAAAAATGAATTTACCGATACAACTTTTCTTCGGGTTAAAGACTGCTCCGGCCAAATGGACGAAGAAGAATTGGATGATATCTGGGAAAGTATGATTGACGGCCTAAAGGAGCTTATTGGAGGCTGATTTAAAAATTCAACCTGCAACTGAAATCAGAATTTAGGCTTGTAAAGCTAGGAGATTAGGGTTATTGGCTCGTTCTTTGCTACAACTATGGCCTGAGCAGTTAAGCCGGATTTTTCATGAAGCGTATTGACAAGTTAGTTCTACAAGCATTTGTAGGTCCTTTTTTCTTATCCTTTCTGGTACTGGATTTTATACTGCTTATGCAGTACCTGCTCAAGTACTTCGATGAAATAATAGGCAAAAACCTGGGGCCGGAGGTATACGCCGAACTGCTGTTCTTCTTTAGTATAAACCTTACTCCCTTAGCCTTACCGCTGGCCGTACTTATAAGTAGCCTGATGACCTTTGGTAACTTGGGCGAGCATTTTGAACTTACGGCAATTAAAGCCTCGGGAATTTCCCTCACTCGTACGTTGTTACCTCTTTTTGTTATTGCCGCCGGCCTGTCGGTATTGGCTTTTTATAATAACGATCGATTGGTGCCGAAAGCCAACCTAAAAGCCTACAGCCTGCTTTACGATATTCGACAAACTAAACCCGCGCTATCCCTGCAGGAAGGTTCGTTTTACGGAGGAATTCCTAACTACAGCATAAAAGTAAACCAACGCTTTGATGATGATGTGAGCTTGAAGGGAGTGATAATTTATGACCACTCTAAAGGTAGGGGTAACACCGATTTAATTTTGGCCGATAGCGGCCGCATGTTCACGTTTGATAACGAACGCTACCTGATGCTGGAGATGTTTAATGGCCGTAGTTATAACCAGCCGGTAGAAAAATCCAATTACACCTATAATAAAGAACCGGGCAAATACGTCCGCAATGATTTCTACCGTAGTAAAATAGTTTTCAATTTAGAAAGCTTTGGTATGCAACCTACTCCGGTTGATTACTTCAAAGGTAATCGCGTAATGAAGAATATCAGTGAATTAAGTGCTGATATAGATTCTATGGAAAATAAGCGGGTTGAGGTACTTAGAACTGTTTACAAAAACACCGCTACCCACAATGCCTATGCCCACTTTTCCAGAGTGGAAGTTCCCCAAGAATTAGAAGAAGCGTATCAAAGAATTGATTCCATAGACCGGGCGCAGGCCGAACTGGAAGAACTAGAAGAGCTTGCCACCGACACCACTATAGAAGAAGAGTTGGTCGCTGAACCGGTTATTGCGGCAGTAGATAGTCCAAAGGTAATTTTACCAAAAAAATCTCCTAAGCTATTAGGGCCCAAAAACATGCGTGCGCTGGAAGAAGACGGTCGCCGCCCGGCATCTAACGAAAGAATTAGCCCTCCGGCCGAATTAAAAATTACTGGGCAGGAGCAGGTATTGAAAGAAAAGGAGGGGTTTGTGGCGCCAACTGAGGTGGATACCGCTGCTATAAATGCCGTGGAACGCTATTTTGCCGAAGACCCGCGCGAATTGACTGAAGTCTATCGCTCGGCTGTGGGGCAGGTTAGGTATATTAAAAATAATTACGAGGTATACGGTGGACGCGCGGCCGAACTACAACGTAATGCTTACATGTGGGAAATTGAGTACCATAAAAAATGGGCGCAGGCTGCGGCTTGTTTGGTCATGTTTTTGATTGGTGCCCCGCTGGGGGCCATTATAAAACGCGGCGGTCTGGGGGTGCCGGTGCTTATTTCAATTATTTTCTTCATAATATACTACGTGCTTACCATGTTTGGCGATAAGTGGGCGCGCGAAGGCATAGTTAGCCCGGAGCTGGGTATGTGGTCGGCCAATATTATTCTGGTTCCGTTTGGTTTGCTGTTTTTATGGCAGGCTCGCAATGATGCTCGATTATTTGAAGGTGATTTTTACCAAATGGCAATTGCCAAGCTACGCTACGCCATAGGCGAGAAGGTTATAAGACCGGAGTTGTTACGCCGCCCGTTTAAGCGGCACAAACGCCAGAAATAATTTGATTATTCTGTACTTCTAACTTATCTTTGCCGACAGTTTTGTTAAAAAATTATTAATTCAGCTAAGCATGTATTTAACTACTGAAAAGAAGCAAGAGCTTTTCGAAAATCATGGTCGGTTGAAGGCGAAAAACGATACCGGTTCGGCCGAGTCGCAAATTGCCTTGTTTACCTTCCGTATTGCCCATCTTACTGAGCACCTTAAGTCTAACAAAAAAGACTTCAGCACCCGCTTAGGACTATTAAAACTGGTAGGTAAGCGTCGTCGTTTACTAAACTACCTGCACAAAAGAGATATTGAGCGCTACCGCGCAGTACTTGCTGACCTAGGTCTACGTAAGTAAAACAACCTAGATAAAGAGGGAATCGGAGGGTTCCCTCTTTTCTTCATTTTTATATCGGCGGTTTTTTTAAACCATTTCCCTCCAAGCTGTCTTTCAATAATATCACCTACTTTTATATGCAACCTACTGCAATTACCAAGTCGTTCCGTTTCCCTGATGGGCGTGAAGTTACCCTGGAAACCGGAAAACTTGCTCGGCAGGCCGATGGCGCTGTTGTATTGCGTATGGGTAATACTATGCTTCTGGCCACCGTTGTATCGGCTCAAGAAGCTAAACCCGACGTTGATTTCCTTCCTCTATCAGTTGATTATCAAGAAAAATTTGCCTCTGCCGGCCGTATACCCGGTGGTTTTTTAAAGCGCGAGGGCCGTCTTTCTGAATCGGAAATTTTGGTTAGCCGCCTTATTGACCGTGCGCTACGCCCCATGTTCCCGGACGATTACCATGCCGATACGCAGGTAATGATTTCGCTTATTAGTGGTGATAAAGATGCCCAACCGGATGCCCTGGCTGCTTTTGCTGCTTCGGCGGCTATTGCCGTATCGGACATACCGTTTCCGGAGCCTATCTCGGAAGTAAGGGTAATTAAGGCCGATGATGGCCAGTATATAGTTAACCCAAGCGAAGAGCAACAAAAAGCTGCGCTACTTGACCTAATTGTAGCCGGTACCGAAAAGAATATTTTAATGGTGGAAGGCGAGTCTAAGGAAGTTTCTGAGGACGAAATGCTAGAGGCAATTAAGGCTGCTCACGAGGTTATTCAGGGGCAGTGTAAAATTCAGCTTGAACTGACCGAAGCGGTTGGTTCAACTACCAAGCGAGAGTATAGCCACGAAACCCACGATGAGGAGCTTCGTGCGGAACTAAATAAATACTACCAGCAGATTTACGATGTGGTAGCCCTGGCTTCGGATAATAAGCACGAGCGTAAAGATAAATTTAAGGCTATTAAAGATAGTTACTTTGATA
Source organism: uncultured Roseivirgaceae bacterium (assembly GCA_964504565.1). Taxonomy (GTDB): domain Bacteria; phylum Bacteroidota; class Bacteroidia; order Cytophagales; family Cyclobacteriaceae; genus Cesiribacter. The sequence goes on along the minus strand of CAZDEY010000022.1, from coordinate 28,203 downwards.
GCTTACCGGAAGATACTGAGGTTAACAAGACCCTGGCTAATCAGTACTTCAATAAAATGCATAAAAAGGCCAGCCGCGAGTTTACGTTGGCTAGCAATAAGCGTTTAGATGGTCGGGCATACAACGAAGTTCGCCCTATTTGGAGCGAAGTTGACTATTTGCCGGCCGCGCACGGTTCAGCCGTATTTACCCGGGGCGAAACTCAATCGTTAACTACGGTTACCCTGGGCTCTAAAATGGATGAGCAAATGATTGACGGAGCCCTTACTACCGGCTCTAACAAATTTATATTACACTATAACTTCCCGGGCTTTAGTACCGGCGAGGTTCGCCCCAACCGTGGGCCGGGCCGTCGTGAAATTGGCCACGGTAACCTGGCACTGCGCGCCCTTAAGCCGGTAATTCCTCCGCACGAAGATAGCCCCTATACTATCCGCGTAGTTTCCGATATTTTGGAATCAAACGGTTCTTCTTCTATGGCTACCGTATGCGCCGGTTCATTAGCATTAATGGATGCCGGTATCAAAATTAAAGCTCCGGTATCGGGTATAGCTATGGGTATGATTAGCGATGCCGAAACCGGTCGCTACGCTATACTTAGCGATATTTTAGGTGATGAAGATCACCTAGGCGATATGGATTTTAAGGTTACCGGTACTGAAAAAGGTATTACGGCCTGCCAAATGGATATTAAAATTGACGGATTGTCATTTGATGTTCTACGTGAAGCCTTGTTGCAAGCTAAAGAGGGCAGACTCCATATAATGGGAGAAATGAAGAAAACCCTATCGGCTGCCAGAGAAAACTTTAAAGAGCACGCACCTCGCTTTGAGGTGGTTCGTATTCCTAAAGATCTTATTGGGGCTATTATTGGCCCGGGTGGTAAGGTAATTCAGGAAATGCAGCGCGAAACCGGTACTACCATAGTAGTGGAAGAAGACGACCAAAATGGTATAGTAACCGTATTCGGATCGGACGGACGCATGGTAGACGCGGCTATGGCCCGCGTTAAAGCAATTGCTGCCGTGCCGGAAGTTGGTGAGGTATATACCGGAAAGGTTAAATCTATAATGCCGTTTGGGGCATTTGTTGAATTTATGCCGGGCAAAGACGGTCTTTTGCATATCTCCGAGATTAAGTGGGAAAGACTGGAAGGCATGGATGGTGTGCTGGAAGAGGGTGAGGAGATTCAGGTTAAACTTATTGAAGTAGATAAGAAAACCGGTAAATATCGTTTATCCCGTAAGGCCTTACTACCCCGTCCGGAAGGTATGCCCGAGCAGGCTCCGCGTACTGAGCGCAGAAACGGCGACCGACGAGACGACCGCCGCGGTGGTGACCGCCGCGGTGACGACCGCCGTGGACCTCGAAATGATAGACGTGACGACCGTCGTGGAAATGATGACCGGTCTGGTAATGATAGCGGTGCCGGCGACCGACCTAACCGCCAAAATTGGACTAACGAAGATTAATAAAATTGTTCTTTAACAGTTTTTTCCTTACAGGCGGAACTTCCGCTTGTAAGGCGGCTGTTAACAGAACAGGCAATAAACTAGCAGGCTACCCAGCCACTCGTATATAACTATTTAGCTTGCGTATACAACAGAATTTACTGAATGAGACAGCTTAAGATTAGCAAACAGATTACCAACCGCGAGAGCCAGTCGCTGGATAAGTATTTGCAGGAGATAGGAAAGGTAGATCTGCTAACCCCGGACGAAGAAGTTGAACTTGCTAAGCGCATCCGCTCCGGTGACCAAATGGCACTGGAAAAGCTTACCAAAGCTAACCTTCGTTTTGTGGTTTCCGTTGCTAAACAGTATCAAAACCAGGGCCTTTCGTTAGGTGACTTAATAAACGAGGGTAACCTTGGCCTTATTAAAGCTGCTCAGCGTTTTGATGAAACCCGTGGTTTTAAATTTATATCCTATGCCGTATGGTGGATTCGCCAGTCAATCCTTCAGGCCTTGGCTGAGCAATCGCGTATTGTACGCTTGCCGCTTAACCGGGTAGGATCATTAAATAAAATATCCAAGACCTTCTCTGAACTTGAGCAAAGGTTTGAGCGTGAGCCCAGTCCGGAGGAACTAGCCGAGAGCCTGGAAATTACTACTAATGAAGTAGTTGATACCATGCGTATCTCCGGTCGCCACGTTTCTATGGATGCTCCATTCGTTCAGGGTGAAGAAAATTCATTGCTTGACGTTCTGGAAAACGATTCAGAAGAAACTCCCGATAACGAGTTAATGAATGACTCACTTCGCCGGGAAGTTCAACGGGCGCTTTCTACCTTAACCCAACGCGAAGCTGACGTAATTGCGCTGTACTTTGGGCTTAATGGCGAGCACAGCATGACCCTGGAAGAAATTGGTGAACGTTTCAACCTAACGCGCGAACGGGTTCGTCAAATCAAAGAAAAAGCCATTCGCCGCTTACGTCATACCTCGCGAAGCAAAGCACTTAAGCCTTACTTAGGATAAGTACCGAGCAAGCTAAACTACTTAAAGGGTCTCTTCGGGAGACCTTTTTTGATTAATACCCTTAATAAGATATTTTTGAGGCGGATTTACTGCCAGACTTACCGATTTCAAAAATCTGCATCATTTTTGCAGAAGTAAAGTAATTTTTAGAGCACACACTAGTTATAGAAATAATTCTATGGAACGCGAAAAAGTTAAAGTACTCATATTAGGAAGCGGCCCGGCTGGTTATACTGCTGCCATATACGCATCGCGCGCCGGTTTAAAGCCGGTTTTATATATGGGCGAGCAACCAGGTGGCCAATTAACTATTACCAACGATGTTGAAAACTTTCCCGGCTATCCGGAGGGTATCAATGGCCCGCAAATGATGATTGATTTTCAGCAGCAGGCCGAGCGTTTTGGTACTGATATTCGTACCGGTCTGGCAACTAAGGTAGATTTCAGTAGCTATCCTCACGTGGTTACAATTGATGATGAAACCGAAATTGAAGCTGAATCGGTAATTATTTCTACCGGAGCCTCGGCTAAATGGTTAGGCTTGCCTAGTGAGCAGCGCTTAAACGGGCGTGGCGTATCAGCTTGTGCCGTTTGCGATGGGTTCTTTTTCCGTGGTCAGGATGTGGTAGTCGTGGGTGGCGGCGATACGGCTGCCGAAGAAGCGGTTTACTTAAGCAAATTATGTAACAAGGTATACGTTCTAGTACGTCGCGACGAAATGCGGGCTTCCCGAATTATGCAGCACCGGGTTCTTAATACTGCTAATATTGAAGTACTTTGGAATACTGAAACTGATGAGATTTTAGGGGAAGAAGAGGTAGAAGCTGTAAGGATAGTTAATACCTTAACCGGTGAAAAATCAGAATTAAAAGCGCAGGGCTTTTTTGTAGCCATTGGCCATAAGCCTAATACTGATATCTTTAAAGAGTATTTACACCTGAACCCATCGGGGTATATTATTACCGAAGCGGGCACAACCAACACCAATATAGAAGGTGTGTTTGCCGCAGGCGATGCCCAAGACTTTACGTATCGTCAGGCAGTCACCGCTGCCGGCACGGGTTGTATGGCAGCTCTGGATGCCGAAAGATTTCTGACGGAAAAAGAAGTTGAAGCAACAGCTTAGTGAGAATAATCCTTACATATTTGCTGCTTACTTTTTGCGTATTCGCAGCCAATACTGCGGAAGCTCAAAAGAAAAAGAAAGGGTTTTTGCGTGATTTGTTTCGGGTAAAAGAGCCCGAAACTATTTACGTTGAACCAGATACCTCTCAAAAGACTACTCGCCCGGCTGAACCAATTTTGGTTAATGAAGAAATTCTGGAAGAAGAAGAGTTTGACGAGACCAGCTTAAAAAGGGAACTTAGCCTGATTGCGGAAGATACCAGCGCTGTAGCCCCGGATTCGGCAATTTTGGTTGAAGTTGCCGAAGAGTTATTTATTAGTGATGAATGGGTTACCGCCCAGGAATACTTCAGCGTTTGGGATAGCTATAATATAAATCCGTATAAAATAGATGCGGGCAAGTTTGCCGATACGGTTGCCCTACAACTCTACGATGCCAATAACAAAAATAGCTGGTCGCCACCCCTGGAGTCGGTAAGGGTAACTTCTAATTTTGGCTTTAGGGGCTACCGCTGGCACTACGGGACCGATATTGCCCTAAACATCGGCGATTCGGTTCGTTCGGTATTTGAGGGTATCGTTAGAATTAGAAAATACGATCCCAGTGGTTACGGTTACTATATTGTAGTACGGCATCGGAACGGCTTGGAAACGTTATACGGCCACTTAAGTAAGCAATTAGTTGATGTTGGACAGGAGGTGAAGGCTGGTGAAGTTATTGGCTTGGGCGGTAACACCGGGCGCAGCAGCGGGCCTCACCTTCATTTTGAAACTCGCTATATGGGAACCCCCCTGAACCCCGGCGATTTATACGATTTTGATGCTAATAAATGGTCGGTTGAAACCGTAACCATAACCCAGGCAAATTTTGAATACTTAAAGGAGGCCCAAAAGGTAGTTTACCATCGGGTTAGGCGAGGGGATACCCTTTCCGGCATTGCCCGCCGTTACCGAACTTCAGTTAGCCAGCTTACCCGCCTAAACCGGCTTTCCAAACGCTCAGTGCTTAAAATTGGGCAGCGTATACGCGTAAGATAATTTTCTATGAAACTCTATACCCTTGTTATAGCTGCCCACCCGGATGATGCCGAATTGTGCTGTAGCGGTACCGTAGCTGCGCAAATTGCCGAAGGTAAACAAGTAGGGTACATCGATTTAACTTTAGGCGAACTTGGAACCCGCGGAACCCCGGACATAAGGGCGGCCGAGGCAGCTAAGGCTGCGAAAATATTAGGGCTTAGTCTGCGGGAAAATTTAAAACTACCGGACGGGTTTTTCAGGACTGATAGGGAAAGCTTGCTGAAAGTTGTGGCTAAGATTCGCCAATATCAGCCAGAGTTAGTTTTAACCAATGCCATTACGGACCGCCACCCAGACCACGGCCGGGGAGCTGAGCTAGTAAAAGAAGCTTGCTTTTTAGCTGGTTTAAGAATGATTGAAACTAAAGGTATTAATGGTGAGGTACAGCCAGCCTGGCGACCAAAGCACGTTTTACACTTTATTCAGAGCAATTATATAGAGCCAGATATCGTAATTGATATTTCAGATTACTGGGATATAAAAATGGAAGCTATCCGAGCGTTTGAATCCCAGTTTTTTAATCCGGCAAGCAAGGAGCCGGAAACATTTATCTCTTCCGAAAAATTTACTAAGTTCATAGAAGCCCGCGCCCGGGAGCTTGGCCATTCAATTGGGGTGGCTTACGGAGAAGGCTACACGGTGAACAAACAAATTGGCCTAAAGAGTCTGGATAGCTTGCTTTAAACTTTTTTTATCGTAATTAAGCTAATAGGAAACTAATCCTGTAGCTACACCTATAAGCCAATTTAACTAAGTACCACTGGAGGCATCATGAATTTCCAGCAAATAGCCATTTTAAGTTACGGAGCTAAACGGCTTCTCTTCCAATCACCGCTGGACTGTACCTTATAAAATATTCGATCATGCAGGCGGCTGGGCCGGCCTTGCCAAAACTCTATTGCTTCCGGTGATACCCTATAACCACCCCAATGGTCGGGCTTAGGAATTTCCTTTCCCTTAAAGCGTTCTTCAAACTCTTTTTCCCTTACCTCCAGCGTACCCCGCCCGCTTATTTCCTGGCTTTGCGGTGAAGTCCAGGCTCCAATTTGGCTACCGCGAGGTCGGCTCTGAAAGTATTCCTCGGAAGTTGCTTCACTTACCTTTTCTACTGCCCCCCTAATGCGAATTTGCCGCTGAAGTTCCGGCCAGAAAAAGGTTAAGGCAGCGAATGGTGTCCGTTCTAGTTCGTGGCCTTTGTGGCTTTCGTAATTGGTATAAAAAGTAAAGCCTCTGTCCGTTACATCCTTTAGCAATACTATGCGGGCATCAGGCCTGCCTTCCGCATCAACTGTGCTGAGGCACATAGCATTTACTTCCATCACTTCGGCTTGCTGAGCTTCTTTAAACCACTTTTGGAATTGCTCAATAGGGTTAGCTAGGGTATCGCTAACCTCCAGGCTGCCTTTTTTATACTCTTCCCGTATATCGGCGTAGTTATTTTCGGACATTTAAAAATTTGCTCTTAAGCTTAAATAAAAATTTCTTCCGGGCGCACTTAGGCCGCTGCTGTATAAACGGTAGTGGCGGTCTAGAATGTTTTCTAAACCGGCATTAGCTTGCAAATAAGCTGTAAACCTGTATTCAGTTCTAATGCCCAAAGTACACCAGGCTTGCGTACCTTCGGGCCCGTAAATAAATAGTTTACCTTGCTCGGAAGGTGGTAGATCTTCAAAATTAACATTTCCTTGGTAATCAGCCACCACTTCGGCTGACCATTTAGGGCGGCGGTATTTTAAAGAAGTCTGACCAAATAAGGGTGGAATATGCCTAAGTCGGTTGCCGTTATCTGCCTCTTCGCCCCAAGTGTAGGTAAGAGTACTTCGGAGTAGTAAATTTTCGTGTAATGCTAGGCGCAGGCCTAAATTACCTCCGGCTACGTAGCCTTTGCTGGCATTTACCAGCGCCTGGGTCGGTAAACGTTCACCTTGATATTCCAGGGAATCTCTACCGTTAAATGTGAAAGGTAATTGTACGATGGCGTTATCTAGAATACTGTAATAGGCCGTAGCACTAATTGCCAGAATATTGTTCACCCGGTATTCGGCTGAACTTTCCAGGTTATAGGTATACTCTGGCTCAAGCCCGGGGTTTGGAACTACCACCCCGTCCGATGGGTCAAAAATTTTAGTCAGGTCATCTACATTAGGCGCCCGGAAACCAGTTGAAAATAGGGCACTAAGTTTCCAGTTATTAGGGCTATAAACCAGGCCGGCATTACCGCTTAGGGCCCCGGTATTTACTTTTATTTCACTAAACGGAAAGTCGTAAAATCGGTCGCTAAACCGGCTGTATAATTGGTAAAAAGTATAGCGCAATCCGCTATTGAAAACCAGTTTGGTAGTTAGCGGATGAGAATAGGTAGCATAAGCCGCGTACGAACCGGAGGTATTCTCAAGGTCAGCATAGCGGGGGCTGTCAACTTCACTTTCTCCAGTTAAAATATTAGTTGAAGATCCTTCGGAATCTACCGTATTCCATACCCCTTCCAGGCCGTACCTTAAGCGGCCGGGCAGTACCTCATCATTTTCAAAATCGGCATTCAGGGTGTACATATTTACGAATTCGGTATTGCTGGTTAACTTGTTGGAATTTAGTCTTCTAGCGTGCCTGCTTTCGATATAATCCTGATAGGCCATGGTAATTCTTCCTTCATTAAAAATTTTGCTCCTACTGTTAAGCATAGAAGTTAGGCTGTGCATTTGCCACTTTTGAGGTCCGTAGTACCAATCGCCAAACTGAAGCGGGCCAGTGGTATTATTGTTGTCAGATCGGCGGTTAGTACGGTCGTAGCGGGCAATATTGGTGCTGGTACTAAGGTGGTAGCTATACTGGAATCCAACCTGATCGCTGAGCTGATACCGAATTTTTTGAAGCGCATTCAACTGATTGTAACCAGTTCCAATCTGGTACCAGGGTTCCGGGTTATTCACTACAACATCTTCGTTATTTCGGCGCTCTACGTATTGGGTCCGTAGTAAGTAAGAAGGAAAATCATTTAGGTTACGCTTGCCCGAACGCAGATCGCCGATTCGGCTGGCAGTTAAGCTGGTAAGGCTACTCCATTTTTTCCCGGCTACGCTAAAATCCATGTGGCCGGTACGTTCGTTATTGGCCGTATTTAGCCTGGCCATTGCGCTACCGGTTACCTTAGTTTTATCTAGGGTAAGGGCCGGTTCTTTAGTATGAAAGTCGATAACCCCGCCCAAGGCATCGCTGCCGTAAACTGCGCTTCCGGGTCCTAAAATAACTTCAGTTCCCTCCAGCGAGTTAGGGTCAAGCATAATTATATTCTGAAGGTTGCCACCCCGGTAAATTGCATTATTAAGCCGTACGCCATCAACTACCAGTAATATAGAATTAGCCGAAAACCCCCGGATCATAGGACTGCCGCCGCCTAGTTGGCTTTTTTGAACAAAAACTTCCCCGGTATTCATCAGCATTTCAGCCGTAGTTACCGGATTGTTAAATTCTATTTCTTTAGCGCTTAGCGAAACTATTTCATTTGGTACTTCTTTTTGGTTTTGCTCCCAACGGTTAGCCGAAACAACTACTTCGTTCATTTCCAGCATATTCTCTTCCAGGGTTACTACAAAGTTCAACTCTGCTATTTCGCTATATGGCAAAGTCTTGCCAAAATATGCCTGATGCCGAATGACGATTGTACTGTTTTGAAGCTGGGTAATATCTGCCCGGCCATCAGCATCTGTAATAGTACCTTTGGTTCTATCTTTATCGGTGATAACTACCCCCGGAATGCCCAGTCCATCGTTGGCTAAAATAGTAAGGGTTTGCGATTTACCAATTTGGGTTATCACCAACAAAACCAGCAGTAAACTAATCCTCATAGCGCAAGTTAACTCCTTAAATGGTAGTTTTGAAACCACTTATATAACTCTTATGCCCCTGCTTGAATCCAGATACAAAGCTCCGGCCTATCTATTCAATAAACATCTGGAAACTATAGTACCGAACTCATTTCGTAAACTAACTGCCTTACAGTACACCCGGGAACGCCTGGAATTACCGGACGGGGATTTTATAGACCTGGATTGGCTTAAACACCCGCAACCTAAGCAGATATTGGTAGTTTCGCACGGGCTTGAAGGGAATAGCAGTCGGCCCTACATAGCCGGAATCTCCCGCTATTTTTATAGCCGCGGCTGGGACGTTTTGGCCTGGAATTGCCGTTCGTGCAGTGGCGAGCTAAACCGCACCAACCGATTTTACCACCACGGCGATACCGGGGATTTGCGCTACTTAATGCAAACCAAAATCTTTGATAACGATAGCTACCAACTAGCGGGATTGACCGGGTTTAGTATGGGCGGAAGTATAACGCTTAAATACTTAGGCGAAGAAGGACTGAAACTGGATCCGGCCAGAATAAAGGCGGCGGTTTTTTCGGTTCCGTGCAATCTGGGCGACAGTGCCCGCGCCCTCGGTAGTTGGGATAATACAATTTACAGGAAGCGGTTTATGAAAAAACTCTATGTAAAACTTCAGGAAAAGCAGAAGCGCAATCCGGATTTGCCTATCGACTTAAGCAGTATGAAATCAATACGTACCTTCCCGGATTTTGATAGCTGCTTTACTGCCCCGCTCCATGGCTTTAAAGATTCGGAAGATTTTTACAACCAATCCAGTGCACTGCATTATTTGCAGGATATAAGGGTGCCAACGCTGTTGGTAAATGCCCAGAACGACCCTATGCTACCGCCCAGTTGCTCACCCAAAGATATAGCCCGCTATCATCCTTTTCTTTACCTGGAAACTCCGGCACGAGGTGGTCACGTAGGTTTTTCGCAGGGTAGAAATAATCCAACTTACGCCGAGGAACGCGCCTGGGAGTTTATTGCGCAGCAGTAGTGTTTAGCGGCACGTATAGAAGTAGCCTGGTCTGCATTACATTATCATTGCCGCTTCTGTTGCCTAATTCTTTTATATTATCCAGATAATCGGTAAGAGGGTTTAACAACCCGGCCTGAATACCAATGCCCCACTGATTAGGTAAAAGGTAAATTGCGCCAACTTGAGTAGGGAGCATCACGGTTAAATTACCGTAAGATTCATCGGGGAGGCGGCTGGAGTTGGCACTTTGCAAGGCCTCATCATCTTGATTAAAGGGCTTAAACCTAAAAAAACCGAACCCCTGACTGAGGTAAAGTTGCCAGCTCTCGGTATTAATCACTTTATATTGCAAGTCTAGGTTCAGGTTGAAAAAACTGGTACGGGCGTAGCGGTTAACCCGAATGTTTTCCGGCTTTTCATTTGGCGAATAATCCGGATTGTCGGCCAATACTGAACCTATACCAAGAGCAATATTACCATTAAGCTTTTTTTCTCCGTTAAATCGAATGCCCGCTACCAACCCGGGTTTAGCCCTGATTACATCATCGCTTAAATCGCCTCGGTAAGCATTGGCGCTGGCACCTAAATATAGCAAGCGGGTTGCTTGTTGGGCCTGGGTAATACTGGTAAGAGATAAAAATAGCCCGAATACAAAATATCCGGGCCATATGTTTTTCAGGAGCTGCATAGGCAACTATTAAAGGTCGCTTAAATCGTAGTCATCTAAAAACTTAGTAGTAAACATACCCGACTGGAAAGTTGGGTCGTCCATAAGTTTTATATGGAAAGGGATTGTAGTTTTTATCCCTTCAATTACAAATTCCTGCAATGCACGCTTCATACGGGTTATACATTCCTCGCGAGTTTGGGCGCTTACTATGAGTTTAGCAATCATGCTATCGTAGTTAGGCGGAATGGTGTAACCGGCGTAGATATGGCTGTCAATCCGTACGCCGTGGCCGCCCGGAATATGCAAATTAGTTATAGTACCGGGGCTGGGGCGGAAGCCTTTACCGGGATCCTCAGCATTAATTCTACACTCCATTGAGTGCATTTTAGGGTAATAATTTTTACCACTAATGCTTATACCTGCTGCAACTTTAATTTGTTCCTTTATCAGGTCGTAGTCGGTTACTTCTTCAGTAATCGGGTGCTCTACCTGAATACGGGTATTCATCTCCATAAAGTAGAACTTGCCGTGCTTATCCAGCAAAAACTCTATGGTGCCGGCGCCTTCGTAGCCAATAGCTTCCGCTCCTTTAATTGCTGCCTGGCCCATTTTTTCGCGCAGCTCCTGGTCCAGAGCCGGGGATGGGGTTTCTTCAACTAACTTTTGGTGGCGACGCTGGATTGAACAGTCACGTTCCGACAGGTGGCAGGCTTTACCGCTGCTATCACCAACTATTTGAATTTCAACATGGCGCGGTTCCTCAACAAATTTTTCCAGGTACAGGCCATCGTTACCAAACGCAGCACTGGATTCCTGCCGGGCATCGTTCCAGGCTTTCTCAAAGCCGCTTTCGTCTTTCACAATGCGCATACCGCGGCCACCACCACCGGCAGTAGCTTTAAGTATAACCGGGTAGCCAACTTCCTTAGCTACTTTTTTGCCTTGTTCAATGTTATCCAGAAGGCCATCGCTGCCGGGTATGGTAGGTACACCAGCACTCTGCATAGTGGCCTTGGCGGTAGCCTTATCGCCCATTTTATGGATCATTTCCGGGCTGGCACCAATAAACTTTATACCACTTTCGCTACATACCCGGCTGAACTCGGCATTCTCACTCAGGAAGCCATAACCCGGGTGTATAGCGTCGGCCGCAGTAATTTCGGCCGCGGCAATTATATTAGGAATGTTAAGGTAACTTTTAGCACTTACCGCCGGGCCAATGCATACGGCCTCATCGGCAAAGCGAACGTGCAGGCTTTCGCGGTCGGCAGTAGAATAAACTGCTACCGTTTGTATACCCATTTCGCGACAGGTACGGATAATTCTCAGGGCAATCTCGCCCCGGTTAGCTATAAGTATTTTTTTAAACACGTAATTGAGAGTTTAGTCAGGAAAAGAACTAGCTAGGGTCAACCAGAAATAGGGGCTGGTCATACTCAACCGGCGAGGCATTCTCAACTAATACTTTTACAATTTTGCCGCTAAACTCAGCTTCAATTTCGTTGAACAACTTCATAGCTTCTATAATACAAACCGTATCGCCAGCTTTAACCGTATCGCCCACATTTACAAAGGGATCTGATTCCGGATTAGCGGAACGGTAGAAGGTGCCGATCATTGGGCTGCGAATTTCTTTGTATTTACTGGAATCTTCAGCTGGGGCCGAAGCTTTTTCCGAGCTGGCCGGCGAGGCGGGTGCCTGGGGGGCCGGGGCGTGGGTCAAGGCCTGTTGCGCGGGCATAGCTGCCGGAGCCGAAGCGGCTGCCGAGCCGGAATTTGCCGGGGCTGCCAGGTTTTTCTTAACCGAGATTTTGAAATCACTGGTTTCGATGTTTACTTCTTCTAAACCTGATTTAGATATGAAATCGATTAAATCCTGAATTTCCTGTGGTTTCATAGTTATTTTTTTACGCGCTCGTAGTACGAGCTGGTACGGGTATCAATTTTAATTACTTCGTCCTGATCAATAAACAGAGGTACGTTTATAGTTGCCCCGGTTTCCAGTTCGGCCGGCTTTAGCGTGTTGGTGGCGGTATCGCCTTTCAGGCCCGGCTCAGTATAAGTAACCTGAAGCACTACAAACTGAGGTAATTCACAGCTAAGTGCTTTTTCAGTTTCAGCGTGGTACAGTACATCCAATTCCTGACCTTCTTTTAAGAACTGGGGGGCATCAATCAGGTTTTCCTGAATTACCACTTGCTCAAAAGTTTCGCTATCCATCATGTGGTAGCCTAAATCATCCTTAAATAAAAATTGGTGAGGACGGCGCTCAATACGCGCGGTGTTTACTTTTACACCGGATGAGAAGGTATTATCTATAACCCGGCCGGTGGTAATGCTTTTTAGTTTGGTACGGACAAAAGCCGGCCCTTTGCCTGGTTTCACGTGCTGAAATTCAATAATGGTATATAAGTCATTATTGTATTCTATAGTGAGGCCATTGCGAAAATCTGCAGTAGATGCCATATCAAATAGGTAAAATCGGGCTAAAGATACTTTTTTAACCCAAAACTAGGTAATCCGTTTGTATTATTTTGCGTTATATCCCCACTTAAGCCAAATAGAGCCCCAGGTGAAACCACCGCCAAAGGCTGCCAAAATTATATTATCACCCTTTTTCATTTGTTTTTCGTAATCCCACAGGCAGAGGGGTAGGGTGCCGGCGGTTGTATTGCCGTACTTTTCAATATTCATCATTACCTTTTCGGGGCCCACGCCCATACGATTGGCCGTAGCGTCAATTATGCGCTTATTGGCTTGGTGCGGCACTAGCCAGGCAATATCGTCACCCTTGAGGTTATTACGTTCCATTATTTCAGCGGACACATCGGCCATATTGGTTACGGCAAATTTGAATACCGAAGAGCCTTCCTGGTAGGCAAAGTGTTCCTTAGCATCTACAGTTTGGTGGCTGGCCGGGCGGCGGCTACCACCGGCTTTTTGATGTAAGTATTGTACCCCGCTGCCGTCGCTTTTCAGTATAGAATCCATAATACCAAAGTCTTCGGTAGTAGGTTCTAGCATTACGGCCCCGGCTCCATCGCCAAAAATTATGCAGGTTGAGCGGTCTTCGTAGTTGATTATAGAGCTCATTTTGTCGGCTCCAACAATTACTACTTTTTTATACTGGCCACTCTCAATAAATTTGGCGCCCGTAGCTAAAGCATACAAAAATCCTGAGCACGCAGCCATTATATCGTAGCCGAAAGCATTTTTGGCGCCAACGGCATCGGTTATTATATTGGCCGTGGCGGGGAACACCAAATCTGGGGTAACCGTAGCGCAAATTAGTAAGTCAATGTCTTCGGGCTTGGTTTTGGTTTTTTCCAGAAGACCCTTAACGGCTTCAATGCCCATTACCGAGGTGCCCTGATCTTCCCCTTTCAGGATACGCCTTTCTTTAATACCCGTTCGCGTAGTTATCCACTCATCGGTGGTATCTACTATAGTTTCTAATTCTTTATTGGTGAGAACATAGTCGGGAACGTAGCCCTGAACTCCGGATATATAGGCGTGAAGCTTACTCATAGAAAATTGGACAGTACACCTTTAGGCTAAAAGCAGGGGTATGGTGCTGAAATATATAAGAATATGCTGAGGCACAAAAATGAGAGGTTTGCCTGAAACATGCAAATAATAAAAGTGCCGGTGGCTCAAAACGAAAAAAGCCTTATACATAAGCGTATAAGGCTAAAATTTTGCTAACCTGATTTAGGCCAGAACTTCTTTTTCCATTACTACCTGACCTTTGTAGTACAGTTTGCCCTCGTGCCAGTAGGCACGGTGCCAAAGGTGAGGCTCGCCGGTAACCGGGCAAATAGAAATATTGCGCGGGGTTGCAGTGTAATGAGTTCTGCGCTTGTCTCGTCTCGACTTGGAGATTTTTCGTTTAGGATGCGCCATGGCTCTATCAGTTTATCGGTTTCTTAATTGTTTCTAAATTTTTTTAAAGCTTCCCATCTTGGGTCACTTTCTTCCGATTCTTCAATCTTTTCGTCTTCCAATTCTTCGGCGGCTTCGGCCGATTGGCTGGTATAAACTACCATACCTTCTTCACTATCATCATCGCTTTCATCCAACGCATTTTTAAAATCCGGATGAACCCGCTTCATGGGTAGTGAAGACCCTATGATTTCGTATATAAACTGGGCCAGATTAATTTTTTGCGTGGTTGGGGTTATAACCAGTAAATCATCGTCCAGCTCCTGTTCTTCTTCGCCGTATTTAACGTAGAGGGTTTCGCTAATATTGACAGGAAACCAAAATGGTTCCAAACTCCGGTCGCAAGTTAACTCCACTTGTCCGTTTACGGCTACCAGTACCGACATCATGTTAGACGCTTTGTCTAACATAACCTGGGCTTGGCCTTTACCTTTTTCAATAAGGCCAAAATTGAAAGATTCAAAGAACTTGTCATTCACCGGCATTTGGTAATTGTGCTTGCCGTTTGCTAATCGGTGAACCTGAATATCGTATTCTTCCAGAATTCTAGACGTACTCATAGAATTTCAAGGCTGCAAAGTTAAAAATAGTTCAATTATAAAAAAAGCCTAAGCTTCAAATTATACAAAGTATTTTGAAGGGCTTATAGTTCAGGCTTGGGTGAAAGGAATTGAATTAAATTTCCCGGTCTACCCGGCCACACTTTAGCATAGCATCACCAAAGTAAGGGTTTCTGATTTCCTCATTACTGCTGAGCCAGTAGCCGCCCTTGTTATTAAATGCCATAGGGCAATACTGCAAATACAGCTTTTCATCACCTTTAAATGCCTGGTTAAGTTCGGCTAGGTTGCGGCTTAGGCTCACAAAGTAAGCTCGTTGCTCCTCAATGTTGGCAGCGGCAGCAATAGCCTCAGCATCCTGCTTCAGTTTATCGGCCCGCGATGCGTAAATATCCTGATGTTCTTCTTGCAGGCTAGTAGCAGAAAAACCGGCTAATTGTTTACCGATATTTTTGGCGGCTTCAGCAGTTTTACCTTCATTTCCGGCTACTAAAGCATCTTTAAGGCTAAGGTAATTGCGGGTAATGCTTGCAATATGCTGTTTAGTTTCATTAGAAGCATTGACTTCCGGCAGATTATCTACGCTTGCAAATTTTTTAAAATCTTCGCGACTCATAGCTTCAATTCGGCCTAATTCGGTATTGGGTGGGCTGGTTATTTCGCTCTCTTGCCCGGCCTCAGTACTAGTTTGCTTGCTCTCTTGCTCTTCGGTAGGGCTACCGCAGTAAGTTAAGGAGGCCAGAGCCAGGGTAGCTAATAAGGTGGTTTTAGTTAGGTTCATATCAATTTGAATTATGGTGATAAGTTAAAATTCTTTTACGGTTTCTCCGCAATTTAGCATTAAACTACCGTAGTAGGGGTTACGAATTTCCGGTTCAGCACTTAACCAATTGGCTCCGCTGTCGCTATCAGCCATTGGGCAGTACTGGTGGTAGAGCGTACGCTCATCGGAAGGAAAAGCCTGCATAATTGCCAGCATTTGGTTGGATAGGCTGATAAAGTAGCGGCGCTGCTCGTCAACACTTGCTGCCTGGGCCAGTTCCGCTGTATTACGCTTCAGTGGTTCGGCTTGCGAGCGCAAAAATTGCTGAGCCTCGGAGGATAAATCCGGGTTAGTTACCATAGCAAGTTGCCGGTTAAGTTTTGCAGCTGCTGACCGGGCAGTCGCTTTGTCGGCCGCTACCAGGGCATCTTTAAGTGCTAAGTAGGTAGAAACCAATCCATCCAGCCTACGACTAAATTCCTGAGGAGCAGAAAAAGTAGGGATTGGGGCTTCGGTTGGGGTAGTAGTTGTAGTGGAAGCTGCCCGGGCGCGATTCATCATGCTGGGTTTATTCTGAAGTTGGGCCTCGGCATCCAGAACAAATGCACCATTAACCACCACTTCAGCACCGGCCCGCAATCCTTCGGTAACCGTATAGCCATTGCCGGCGGCTTGCACGCCTACTTCCTGCATTTGATAGCCGCCGGTTTGGGGGTCCTTCACGTAAACTACTGAGCGTTCACCCGTCCAGAGTACGGCGGAGCGGGGCAGGGTTATATCATTCGCTGTGGTAGCTTCTTTATTTTCGGTATTTACCTGGGACTGCACCAGCATTTGCGGACGAAGTTGCCCCTGAGGGTTGGCTAGTTCAGCGCGTACCTCTACGGTGCGGCTTGCGGCATCTAGTACCGGGTTAATAAAGGTAATTTTAGCCGGGTAGGTTTGGCCGGTGGCCGCTACACTAATTTCTAGCTTCTGGCCCACCTGAAGGTAGGGAAGTTGGTTTTCGTAGGCTTCCAGTTCGGCCCACAGGGTGCTGAGACGGGCAATTTGCATAAGGGGCTGGCCCGGGTTAACGTAAGCGCCCTGAGCTACCATAAGTTCTGTTACCACGCCCGCCGCATCGGCTACTACTGTGAGTCTATCAAAGGTGCGGCCCTCATTTTCTATACGCTCAATCTGGCTGGCACTTATGCGAAATTGGCGCAACTTTTGGCGGGCAGCCTCCAATATGCCGCTGTAGTTGCCTTCCAGCTTAGTAGCCTGAATTAGCTCCTGCTGAGCCGCCAGCAATTCCGGGGAATAGATACTGGCCAGCGCCTGACCCTGCTTAATGGTTTCGCCGGTAGTATTCACGAAAAGTTGTTCAATGCGGCCGGGAATGTGAGCTACCTGGGTACTAATTTTATCTTCAGCAAGGGCTAACTCGCCGCTAAGCTGTAGGCTGTTCTGGTCGGTGTTTAGCAGTTGCTGCTGACCAACTATTACTGTTTCCAGGCCTGCCAGCGTTTGGGCGTAGTCGGAAAGCATAACCTGCCCGGCATTGCCTTCAATCGTGGCATTGGCTATCGGTGTTAATTCCATACCGCAGAGAGGGCACAGGCCAGGCTCCGGTTGCCGTATTTGGGGGTGCATGGCGCAGGTGTATACCGTACCGGCTTCGTGTTCGTGCCTATCGGCTACCGGCGCTTCATTGCTTCCGCCAAAAAACAGCCAGGCTAACAGCAGGCCGCATAATAGGCCTACTAGTGTCCAACCGGCGGTGGCTTTTATAGTGTTAGTCTTGAGCGGATCGCCGTCCGGTCTTAAGTCTTGAGTCATGAGTTTTTCGTTAGTTGGTGCTTGGTTCCTGAAACAGGTTCAGGATGACGGTGCTTGGTGGCTGGTGCTTGGTATTCCTTATAGTAGCTTATTCGGTAGGTGGTGAGTATTTCATTCGTTCAGATCGTTGGTTTCAGTATCGGTATATCCTTCAAAATCAGGAAGGGGCCGCTTGCTTACCCCATCTTCCGATTCCACCACTCCATTTTCCTTGATGTCATTGATTAGCCATTGCATTTCCATAATTTCTCGGCGCTGGGCTTCAATTATTTTATCGGCGAGTTTTCTTACCCGTACGTCTTTAATTTGAGCTCGTTTACTGGTTAGTATAGCGATAGAGTGGTGGGGTATCATGCCTTCCATATAATCGGTGTCGGAAACAGTAACCTGGCTGCGAACCAGCCAAATTCCTCCGCCAATCAGTAAAACCCCTAGTGCCAAAATCAGTCCATTTTTACGGCGGTTTTGGTACATATTTAGCATGTACAGCAGCATTATAATCATCATAGACCCGCCCATAATCAGCGTCATAAAAAAGCGGGTTTCGCTAAACCAAAAATGATCGAGGATCTGGTAGGAATGCGAGTACATTAACAAGAACATGGCCAGCATTGAGGTGCCAATCATAGCAAAGAACTTCAGGTATTTTTGGGAGTTATTCTGCTTGTGTTTCATGGGACTTGGGTGGTTGTTGGTAATTAGTTTTTTGGTTTATTCCGCTTGATAGAGGTGGCCGCAAGGCCGGGTGTTTGGGTCGGTCGTATGGAATTAAATAAGTCATGACAAAATGGATATTGACCTACACACCCCTAGCCCCTCTCAAGAGGAGAATTCGACTCCAGACAGCCGCACCGGTTTTATCTTGACTCCGCGCGGCGGCCGCCTGATTCTTGATTCTTGGCTCTTATATCCATTGTCCATTGTCTTTTGTCCATAGTCTTAAATCTAACTTCCTATTCCCCCACCACATACTGCAGGCGGGCGGTGGTTTTTAGTAGTTCGGTCTTAATACTTAGTTCTTCTAGCTGCATGGCCAGGTAAGTGTTTTCTTCGGTAAGCAGGGTTTCTAGCGAGCTAAGGCCGGCGGCAAATTCGGTTTGAAGTTGCTCGCGCAGGCTGGTTTGGAGCTTAAGCTGCTCGCTCTGTAGGGTTAGCTGCCGCTGAAGGCTGAGCCCCTTATGCCTTAGGGCCATAAGTTCATTCGTGAGGGCCAATTCGCTCTGCTGGGCCTGAATGCCGGCAGCCTCGGCCATTAGGCTATTTCCGTTTTGCATAGCCGAATAACGTTTTCGCCATAGAGGAACTTCTACCATTACCATAGGCATCAGACCGTTAGTGCCGTCGGGCATTCGCATATACTGTAGCCCTCCGCCCAGCATAGGGTTGCGCATACTAGCGGCCGCCTGCGCCTGGTAAACTAAACCCCGGCTACGGTGGTGCCACTGCTGTACCGCAGGGTGGCTCCCCGCTAAACTATCGGTTGGCGGGGGGGTAAACGTAGAGGCGATTTGGGTAATCAGGGTATCGTCCGCGGAAGTGCCGAGCAGGGTGTGTACGGCCGCCAGTGCTGCAGCAATCTCCCCCCCTTGGGTCTGAATGTCTTTTTCAAGTTGCAGCAATTCGCCTTCTAACTTTAATACCTGCGATAGCGGACTGCGGCCGGCGCTGTAGGCCTGCTGGGCTACCGGTTGCAGGCTGCTTAAGTTTTTTTGTACCTGGTGAGTGTACGCTAGCTGTTCCTGCCGAAGGTGCAAATTGTAGTAGGCGATTCTCAATTCATATAGCAAGGCAAGTTGCTTAGTATGGTAGGCTTGGGCCTGGGCGCTATGCTGGGCTTGGGCGGCCAGTACACCGTTCTTCAGTACTCCTTTAGCCGGAAGCATCTGGCTAACTCCGGCAGTTACTTGTTCCATGCCCATCATGGGGTCGGTGGGCAACACTAGTACGCCCGCCCGCACTTGGGGATTGGGAAAGTTTTGGCGAGCGGCTGCTATGGCTTCTTCCGCCGCCGCTACTTCCTTCTGCATTGCCTGAAGTTCCAGATTATTGCGCAACAGTAGAATTTCCAGGCTATCCAGGCTTTGGCTGTAACCAGTAGTACCCAGCCCGAAGAAGAGAATTAAAAACTGAATCTTTCTCATGGGCTTAGGTAGTTAGGGTACGTTGGTGGTACAGCGCGAAGAGGGTAGGCACTACGTAAATGGTAGTTATCTCGAAGATCATTCCCCCAAGTACCGGTATGGCCATCGGGACCATGATATCGGCGCCGCGGCCGGTGGCGGTTAGCACGGGCAGCAGGGCCAGTAGGGTGGTGGCGGTGGTCATCATAGCCGGACGAACCCGGCGGCGGCCGGCTTCCTTAATTAAATCGTACAGTTCGCGGCGGGTTGCCGGGGAGCGTTCGCGGTACAGTTGGGTTAGGTAGGTTCCTACCAGCACACCATCGTCGGTAGCTATGCCAAAGAGCGCAATAAAGCCTACCCAAACCGCCACGCTCAGGTTTACCGTACCCATCTGAAACAGGCTGCGCAGGTTAGTTCCCAGAATTTCAAAATTCAGGAACCAATCTTGGCCCCACAGCCACAGCATAATAAAACCGCCGGCAAAAGTGGTGGCTACTCCTGTAAACACAATTACCGTCATGGGTACCGATTTAAACTGTAGATATAGCAACAGAAATATTAGTAACAGGCACAGGGGTACTACCACTGCCAGCCGCGCTTCGGCCCGAATCTGGTTCTCGTAGCTGCCGGCAAATTGGTAGGTTAGCCCCGGCGGTACTTCTAGGGAACCGTCCTTAATAGCCTGGGCCAGCCGAGCGGCCGCATCTTCTACAGCCGTTACCTCCGCTACATCGGCCACTTTATCAAACAGTACGTAGCCAACCAAAAAGGTATCCTCGCTTTTAATGCTCATGGGGCCCTGCTCGTAGCCAATTTCGGCCAGTTGCCCCAGCGGAACCTGTTGACCATTGGCGGCCGGTACCAGCAGGGCTTGCAAGTCGTCGGGGGAGTCGCGCAGTTCGCGGGGGTAGCGCACCCGCACGTCGTAGCGCTCGCGGCCTTCTACAGTAGTGGTCAGGCGCATACCCCCCAAAGCCGTTTCCAGGTAATTGCCTACTTCGGCTACGCTTATGCCGTAGCGGGCGGCGGCCCGGTTAATCCTGATCTGCAAATAGGGCTTACCCTCTATTCGGTCGGCAAATACGGTTTGGGGTTTTATGCTGGGTACCGATTTTAGCAATGCTTCTAACTGAAGGCCAAAACGCTCGATGGTTTGAAGATCGGGGCCCTTTATTTTGATACCCATAGGTGCGCGCATACCCGTTTGCAACATCACCAGCCGGGTTTCAATGGGTTGAAGTTTGGGCGCGGAGGTTAGGCCCGGCAGCTTGGTTACCCGAGTAATTTCCTGCCAAATATCATCCGGACTTTTAATATGACTGCGCCACTGCCGGAAGTAATTACCGCTTTCGTCGGGGATCAGTTCGCCCTGTTCGTCGTGCAAAAATTCCCCCATGTCATTTACGGCGAAGCGTTGGCGGCGGCCCCGGGCATCGGTTTTGTACTCCGATTTGTAATTAATTACGTTCTCAAACATGCCGAGGGGCGCGGGGTCCAGCGCCGAAGTAACCCGACCGGCCTTACCCACCACACTTTCTACCTCGGGTATGCTGGCCACGGCGGCATCCAGCATCTGTAGGTATTCCTTGTTTTGCTGCACCCCGGTATGGGGCATGCTGCTAGGCATTAGCAAAAACGAGCCCTCATCCAGGCTGGGCATAAATTCCTGGCCGGTGCCGGGGAAGGCGTGCGCCAGTTGCACCCAGGGGCGGGTAGTTCTTACATTCCAGCCAACCCAATCGAAGCCCTGGGCCACCCAACCGAACAGGCTGCTAAAACCAAACCATACCATAGCGCCCAATAGCAGCATAGCGGCGGGCAGGCTCAGGAATGCCCGCTTATGGTGCAGACACCAATGGAGAATACTTCCGTAAGACCGAATTATAAAACTGAACAGCCCCAGAACCAAGCCGACTATCAGCGCTACGAAGGCAAAATTTAAAAAAGCGCTCCGCCCGGCCCCCAGTGGTAGCCAACTAGCCGCCAGCAGCCAGCAAACCGTTAGCAGTACCACCGCAAATGGTAAACGGCTAAGCCATACCTGATAGCGGCCGGTGTAGCGTAAGCTAATTACCTGGGCTAGTGCTAAAAGTATCAGTGATACCCCGGCCCAAGTACTTCCGATCACCAGCAAAATCATACCCCCGACTAGCATAAGTCCGTATAGTGTCTGCCGGGCGCGGCCCCGCACTTCTTTTCCATAGAAATAATAGGCTAGCGTAGGCAGAATTATTAGCGAAAGCAGGGCCGCGGCCAGCAGCGCGAAACTTTTGGTATAGGCCAGGGGGGTAAATAGTTTGCCCTCGGCCGCCTGCAGGGTGAATACTGGCAAAAAGCTAATTATAGTGGTAGAAACGGCAGTAAGTACCGCTCCGGCCACTTCTTTTACCGCCTTCTCAATAATCTTAAGTTTGGCTTGGCCTGGGCCGGCAGTTTGTAGGTGGGCCAGAATATTCTCCACCACGATTACGCCCAAGTCCACCATTGTACCAATGGCAATGGCTATGCCGCTGAGGGCTACAATATTGGCATCTACCCCCAGGTAGCGCATACCAATAAAACTCAGCAGTACACCCACGGGCAGCAGGCTGCTAATAAGTACCGAGGCCCGCAGGTTCAGCACCATAACTATTACTACCAGTATGGTAATCAGAATTTCCTGGCTAAGGGCTTCTTCCAGCGTACCCAGAGTCTCCTGAATTAGAGTACTGCGGTCGTAAAAGGGTACCAGGGTAAGCTGGCTGGGCGTGCCGTCGGTTAGGATTTTGCGGGGGAAGCCGGGACTGATTTCTTCAACTTTAGCCTTAACCGCCCCAATAACTTCCAGCGGATTGGCCCTGTAACGGGCTACCACCACGCCGCCTACCACCTCAGCCCCGCTTTTGTCCAGCAGGCCGCGGCGGGTAGCGGGGCCATAGCTTATACGGGCTACATTCTTCAGGTAGAGCGGGGTGTTATTAGTTTGGCGAATCACGGCATTTTCCAGATCCTCCAGGTTTTTAAGGTAGCCCAAGCCGCGCACAAAGTATTCGGCCTGGTTAATTTCCATAGTGCCGGCGCCCACATCCAGATTACTATTCCGCACGGCCCGCACAATGTCGGTAAGAGAAATACCGAACTGCTGCAGGGCGGCAGGGTCAACATCCACCTGATACTCTTTAACAAACCCGCCAATGGAGGCCACTTCCGATACGCCTTCTACGGCGGCCAGGGCGTAGCGCAGGTAGAAATCCTGAAAGCTGCGGGTTTCCTGCAGATCCCAGCCGCCGGTAACCTCACCCTCGGGCGTACGCCCTTCCAGCGTATACCAAAATACCTGACCCAGGGCGGTGGCATCGGGGCCCAGGGCGGGGCTGGCATCGGTGGGTAGCAGGCCGACGGGTAGGGCGTTTAGTTTCTCCAGCACGCGGCTCCGCGTCCAGTAAAAATCCCGGCCATCTTCAAAAATAATGTAAATGCTGCTGAAGCCGAACATGGAGGTGCTGCGCACGGTTTTCACCCCCGGCATACCCAACAGCGAGGTGGTTAAGGGGTAGGTAATCTGATCCTCCACATCCTGCGGGGAGCGGCCCGGCCACTCGGTGAACACAATCTGCTGGTTTTCACCAATATCGGGCAGGGCATCTACCGGTACGGGGTCGGTGGGCAGGCCGGGCACACTCCAGCGAAAAGGCGAAACCACCAGCCCCCAGCCAATTGCCAGCAACAGCACGGATAGGGTTATAACCCGGTTCCGAAGAAAGAACACTACAATAGAATTCAGCATAAAAACGGATTAGTACAGAAATAGATATTGCCGAACACCGAGGGGGTGCGCGGTTACTGAGCTGTACTAAACCTAAAGCCGAAACTGCTGAAGTAAGCTAAGGTAGGTTGAGGTGGGCAGCGGGGGCGGTCCGCTATCAGTAAAGTAGGTAGAAAGTTGGCGCGAGGGCTGAGCTAGGAACTCGCCTGCTACCCATACGGGAGCCGGTAAAATAGCGACCAAGGCCGAAAAATCCGGGGCGTGTCCGGCCTGAAAATCGGTATCGGCCTGGTACTGCTGGGTCTGGTTCTGGCAGCAGTCATTATCGGCCGGAGCCTCGGTGGAATCGGCGCTGCAGCAGCCCGTAAGTTTTTGCAGAGAAATCGCCTGTAGGCTATCGCCGCAAAAATGCTTATGCAGGCTAAGCCCGGTAGTGGAAACCACCAGTAACAAGCTCAGGACAATATGGAGTAGCCGGCGCAGCATTTGAGTTAGTAACGGCAAAGATAGGGGAAAATTTTGTAGTTTTAAGGCTGCCCTTTGGTAGTGATAAAGGAATCGGCTAATAATGAACCTAATTATAAACCTTATACTTCAATTAACCCTAATACTAAAGACCAACGCTAAGTTTTTAGCGCTGATATAGGAATGTTGCTAGTGGTAGTTTTTATTGTAGCGAGTCAGGCTGGGGAGTCTTTGGGTAGGGCTTGGTATCTTTTGAGTCATTAGAATGCACTACCTGCCATGATAGATTACTTTTGAATCATCAGCAGTAGAAATAACGTTAAAAGGCACCTCTGCTTTAATTATGAATTTATCTTGTTTGGCCAATTTTTGATAAGACGAACCAAAGTAACTTTTTGCATAATCATTTCGAAGCTCATTATAAGATTCATCAATAACCTCACATAGCTTTAAAAAGCTTGCGTATGAAGATTTATTATCCACTAAAACTTTGATAGCTCTTTCTTTTGGTAGCTCTTTAATATAATTAACCAATTCGGATTTAATACTCTTAATATCATAAATTTCCTTGTCAATTGAAATTACATCGGCTTCATCCAGCTTAACTACTAATATATTATTTTCTTTAAATTCCTTTTTTAAAGGATAACCCAGCTTATCCTGATTAGTGTAGGGAATAGCAAGTTTATAGAAAATTTGTAGGGATAAAAGCTTGTAAAAAGTAATATTGAAATCTTCGGGTTGTAGATTATATAAAATACGATTAGCCATGAAGGTAGGTGTTACATCTTCCCCAGGATAATAAGTGATAATTGTATTCGCCTCCAAATGGTGCTGCTTTACTTGTGACATTTCCTGTTTGGTAAACAGTAAGAAGCTACATCTATGAAATAAGAGGGAATCCAGAAGATTTAGCGATTCGTATTGGGCGTCTGATACAAAATTAAGTTCATCATCCTGAACTATGCGTTGATAAACTTGGTAATAACTCGCCCCGGTATTGTCTTCTAGTAAACCATAGGTTATAAAGTACTGCTCCAGGCTCTTAAAATCTTCTCTTATGAGACTAATTATACTATCAGGATAATATTGGTTGCATGTGCTTATGGGCGTATTTGGAATTGTATCTTGTGAATAAGCATTAGATACAGCATATACCAGTATCGTAGTAAACAGTAGGTTTAATATAGTACAACTAGTTTTGCTATATAATCCCCAACCCTTATTTTTCATAACACTCCGGCGATAAATCCTTTTCAGTAATTGGATATGGTTTAAGCCATTTAAGAAAAGGATATTCAAGGTTATAAAATAAATGCCAGTAGTTTTCATCAAATACATTTTCATCCTGAGAGTCTAACCAATTACGTAATTTTTTAATCTTAATCAAGATCGGTTCTTTCCAATTGTACTCTGTATTGTTTTGCCTATTTACTAATTCTACAATATTATTCTGAAGTAAGCACAAAATTATTTTAATGAATGCTTCCTTTCTATCATGATAGGTAAAATTCTTTTGGTTAAGATACAATTCTTCCCATATCCTTTCAATCGAATCGACGCCTTAATACGAGTTTGTTATTGTTATAAGCATATGACCGGTTATTACCTTCATTAACTTTCAATTAGTAGTAGAATTTTATCTCCTTTGCGGTACCATTCAGAAGACTTGTTGGAAATTGTATGGTTAAATCACCACCTGAAGTGGCAAAAGTTCTCATTTGAATAAACTGACCACTACCAATTTCTGCTCTGATTATGGTTCCTCGAGATGTACTTATAGTCTTAACCGACTCACTGCCTTCGGTTAATTTAGCAAAAAAGCTTCTACTACCGCTTGGGTGGCCCCGCTAAAGTTATAGGTCGATTTTACCGTTTCAAATAAGATATACTTCTTGTATCTCAACTTCTTGTGAAAAGGAAGGGTGAAAGACTGAAGATAGTAATAAAGAAAATACCAAACTTTTCTATTGCACGACTTTGGACCATTATGAAAGAAAGAACTTGAACTACTCTGAATTCGCTGCCTTTCTGAAGCACTCAACGCTGACCAGGCTGGGGTAGGTTCTTAGGCTGTGTCTGAAAATTCGTTTAGGGGGTGCAAACGCAGAATAAATAATTGGTTCCAAGGTTCAATTTTAGCTCATAAAAGCAGTATTAGAACTTGGAGCCCATATTAAAAAGTATTTCTAACCATTTGCTTTTCAGATACAGCTTAGAAGATGTAGACTTCGACAAAAACAATGTCACAACATTATATTGCAATATCTTCTTATCGACAAAGATTTTTTATGACTTCACTAACTTTTACGTCATTTATCCTACTTAACAGAAATTCTACTCCAGCTTTGTCTTTAAATGACCTTAAACCTAGTTTTTCTGAAAATGTGAATTCATCAACAATTGTAATATTAGGAATTGGTTGAATATATTTGTAAGAAATAGTCCTTAGACAATTAGACGAATCTATTAAAGTATAAGCCAGTAAACCAGGCATTATAACTGCAATATTATTCTTTTTTTGAAGAGCAATATATTCTAAAGTCTCAGAATAGCTAAGCATTTCAGAAGGATTATTAGTGTTAATTGAGCTAATATTTAACTTAGGATTCTTATGATGGTTACTGCTATTTACTTTTAAGGTCCATACCAAGCCTGGCAAAACGCTCATATGTTGACCTTCACTCTGCCCTACAAAGGCGTTTCTAGAAGCATCATAGGTGATATTCTGATATTGTTTTAACGCATTTTCCTCTTCGTTCAAAAAATTATAATGCGCTCGAGAGTCATCTAAATATTGAATTACATTTATAGAACTACTATCATTTGAATTGGTGAATTCAAGGATAGAGACATTGCCATTTTGTGCAAATAATGAACTCCAATATAATGAAATGAAAAATAATATAATTATAGGCTTTTTCATCTGCAACCTCCTTTCTTGTGCTCTCTAGCAATAGTGGCGAGTATTCTCTGCTTATCAGAACCGCTTAGAGATTGCCATGCAGAGAATCATCAGGGTCATAGAATATATAAAGTTCTGTGATTAAATCTTGGCTATTATGCTGTGCTACTAACCACCTCGGTAAAGGTAATAGAACTATAAATAAAGTGATAAATCGTATTAAATGCGCCAAGGTACCCTATTCAAAAACCCCGATACAAGAATCAACTTTCATAATTTTTGCACAATCATCCTTTTTAATGATGATATAGACTTCTTGCCTGTAAACCATATCAAAAAAATCGCAAACAC
This sequence comes from uncultured Roseivirgaceae bacterium, assembly GCA_964504565.1. Classification (GTDB taxonomy): domain Bacteria; phylum Bacteroidota; class Bacteroidia; order Cytophagales; family Cyclobacteriaceae; genus Cesiribacter. Next base: position 1,325 of record CAZDEY010000022.1, on the reverse strand, counting down.
TATCAGGGTTGGTTTCCTGTTCATTAATAAATTTTTCTAGCCAAGCAGCATCTCGTATATGGTAGTTTGCTAACTCAGCTAATGATACGGTTCTAATATTGGCAGGATTATTAACTCTGTCTCGTACAATGAATTTTAATACATTATTTAAATTATGAAATTTAAAATTGAACCATAACCAAAAATCATGGTTTCCGGCCCATTTTATCTCTTGTAATTCCCAGTGTAAAGAATCATCTTGATCATATAATAAATAAAGCTCATTTTTTGGATTGTTTATTTCCTCTTGAGCAAATGATTTTATGCAGATAAACTGTATAGCTATAATCAATAATATTAAGTACTTAGTTATTTGCATTGTGGTCTGTTAATTAATAATGACTCTCTAGAGTTCTTTATACTTAATTGATCTGATTGAGATTTATTTTTAAATATTACAGTTTCCTCAAGTCCTCGCCAAGCCAGTGCTTCGTACATAAATCTCATACCCATATCATTTTTATTTACACCATCAATCTCCATTAGTACATCCGTCATTAACTGAAGGTAATGAGCTGCCATTAAATTATGTTGAGGCGTTCCGTCAGGATAGTTATACCCACCTTGCCCGTCAGGTATTGGCACATAGCGAGAATAATAATCATATAAGCCTTCAAAATTATTTGTACTAAGATTTTTGTTGACTGAATTAAGTTTACGCCACATTTCAGCATGTATTAATTCATGCAGTAAAGTGCGTATAACTTCCAATTCTGGTCTTGCTTCTGCACGTTCTTTATTCATAATAATTAAAATTGGAGTGCTAGAACCATCGGTATACGCATTTACCGATTTACCATTAGTTGGGTTTACTAATCCAGATTTTACGTCAATCCTCAAATCGCTAGTGGGGTTATCACCCGTAAACTTTTCCAATATTTTATATGCATAACCATTTTTCTGTAATTTATTGTATGCACCTGAAACACAAGGGTTATTATTTAGTGAATCTGTCAGATCAATATGTTCTATTTCCCAAATTTTCGCCAAATACTCTTCCTCGCTGATGCATTTACCGTCTACCCGGGTATAGCCTTCTTCAGAGCAGGGCTCTTCTTCTACAAGTTCAACTTCGCTATCTACAATTACTGGGATGGCCTCATCCTCAACGCCTAGCTCTAGTTCTTGGCTGGTAGTTGAGCCACTGCCTCCCGTGCTGCCATTACCAGCAGACGTAGAGCCGGAACCACTACCTGAGCTGCCGCCCCCGCTCGGCACGTAGGTGCCCGTAGTAGTAGTGGTCGTCGTTGTGCCGCTGCCGCTGGGGGTACCACTGCCACTATCCG
>CAZDEY010000021.1:11725-43452 GCA_964504565.1 uncultured Roseivirgaceae bacterium | reverse complement strand
TGCTGATGTGCTGATGTGCTGATGTGCTGATGTGCTGATGTGCTGATGTGCTGATAAAGGAGTTTCTTATTAATTGAAGTGTTTGCAATCAATTAATAAACTTTACAACTCGCCAACTCACTAACTGCCTATGGAATACTTATTTTTCTGGAATGGCTGGTACCCCCTGCTGCGAATAGTAGTAGTGGGCACCTTAGCGTATTTTTCGGTAGTGCTGATTTTAAGATCGTTCGGCAAGCGCACCTTAGGCAGTATGAACGCCTTTGATTTTGTGACTACGGTTGCCATGGGCGCAGTATTCGGCGGTTCCTTAATTGACAATTCAGTGACTATAAGCGAAACCTTGGTAGCGTTTGGGTTGCTGGTGGCCTTACAGTATGCAGTTTCCTTTATTGAGGTTAGAGTAGATTGGTTTTCAAGCTATATTACCACTAAACCTACCCTTCTCTACTACCGGGGCCATTTTTATAAGCAGGTTATGCAGCGCGAACGGGTACATAAACGCGACATTTTAGGCATGGTAAGAAAAAATGGCTTCGGCAGCCTAGACGACGTAGAAGCTATAATTTTGGAAACCGATGGCAGTTTTTCCGTAATTCAAGCCGCAAAAAGCCATAGCAACCAAAGTGCCTATACTATGGTACAAAACTTTACCAAGGAGGGTTAGGCAAAAATTACACAAAATAATTACCATCAGTTGCAGCATAAAAAATAGCCTCTTATATTTGCACCCGTTAAGGCCATACGGCATAGCCAACGGCCCTACCGGAAACGCCGGTAGAAACGAATTTAAGGTTTTGGATTTAGAATTTAAACCCCTAACTTTACGCTCCGTTTTTAACCATACTGGCCTATGGTGTAACTGGCAACACGTCTGATTTTGGTTCAGAAGAGTCTAGGTTCGAGCCCTAGTAGGCCAACAAATATCCCGGTCCATTTTGGTCGGGATTTGTTGTTTTTTAAGAACACCTACCACCCCCCTCATGTCTGAAGAAGTAAAGCTGTTTACGGGTACCTCTTCTAACTACCTGGCCGAAAAAATTGCCCAAGCCTACGGGCAGGAACTAGGCAAAGTAAACCTCCAAAAATTTAGCGACGGTGAAATGTCGCCCTTCTTTGATGAATCGGTGCGGGGCAAGGATGTCTTCTTGATTCAAAGCACCATACCGCCGGCTGATAATATCATGGAGCTTCTGCTTATGATTGACGCCGCCCGTCGCGCTAGCGCCCGCCAAGTGGTATGTGTAATCCCATACTACGGTTACGCTCGCCAAGATAGAAAAGATAAACCCCGCGTTGCTATAGGCGCCAAACTGGTAGCCAATATACTACAGGCCGCCGGGGCCCACCGTATCATGACCTGCGATTTACACGCCGGTCAAATTCAGGGCTTCTTCGATGTGCCGGTAGACCACCTAAACGGTTCGGCCATATTTGTTCCTTACCTACGCTCCCTTAACCTTGACAATATATTGTTTGCCGCTCCGGATGTGGGCGGTGTAGGCCGCGCCCGCAGCTACGCCAAGTTCTTTCAGGCCGATATGGTGGTGTGCGATAAGCACCGCCAGCGCGCTAATGAGGTAGCCTCAATGCAGGTGATTGGCGATGTGGAAGGGGCCGATGTGGTTCTGGTTGACGATATGGTAGATACCGCCGGTACAATTTGCAAAGCCGCCGGCATAATTAAGGAAAAAGGAGCCAAAAGTGTACGAGCAGTAGCTACCCACGCCGTACTAAGCGGCAAAGCCTACGATAATATTAATAATTCGGTACTGGTAGAATTAGTAGTAACGGATACTATTCCGCTTAAAAACCAGAGCGATAAAATTAAGGTGTTATCGGTGGCCGAACTTTTTGCCGAAGCTATACAAAAGCTGATGACCCACGGTTCTATCAGCTCATTATTTATTGAACGTTAATTCATTTATTTACTAAAACTCATATAATTATGAAATCTGTTGAGATTATAGGGTATGAAAGAGCAAATCTCGGCAAAGCTGAATCGCGCCAACTACGCGATAACGGCAATGTTCCCTGTGTACTGTACGGTGGTGAGAAGCAAATCCACTTTTCAGCCCCAATGTACCTTTTCCGCGACTTAGTTTACACTCCGGATGCCTCGTTTGTAGATATTACCGTAGGTGGCAAAACTACCCGTGCCGTACTTCAAGATATCCAGTTCCACCCGGTAAGCGACATGATCCTTCACGCTGACTTCCTTCAGTTGTTTGAAGATAAGCCGGTTAAAATGGAAATACCGGTTCAAACCGTTGGTACCTCACCGGGCGTTATGGGTGGTGGTAAGCTTAACCTTAAAATGCGTAAGCTCAAAGTTAAGGCGCTACCCAAAAACATGCCGGCCAATATTAAAATTAACATCGGTAACCTGGAGCTTGGCAAAAGCGGACGGGTAAGCGATATTAAAACCGGCGATTACGAAATTCTTAACCCGGCTGCTACTCCGGTAGTAACCATTGAAATTCCTCGTTCACTTCGCAGCAAGCAAGCTGGCGGTGGCGACGACGAATAACAACTGGTTTAGAGATAATTTTAATCCTGCTTCGGTTAACGGGGCAGGATTTTTATTTTTGTAGCAGCCGTACACTACCTAGTTTTGTTTTGAATGAAGTATTTAATTACCGGCCTGGGCAACCCCGGCCCCAAGTACGAACTTACCCGCCACAACATTGGCTTCCTGACGCTGGACCGCCTAGCCGATCGCGAAGGCGCCGGCAACTGGACCACCGGCCGTCATGCCGATATAACCGAGCTAAAGTATAAGGGCCGCAGCCTCTACCTGATTAAGCCTATTACCTTTATGAACCTGAGCGGTAAGGCGGTAAACTACTGGCTGCAGGAGCTTAAAATTCCCAAGGAAAACTTATTAGTAATTACTGACGACCTTAGCTTGCCCTACGGAAAATTGCGGATGCGCGGCAAAGGCTCGGCCGGCGGCCACAATGGCCTTAAGGATATAGAAAAAGTATTAGGAGGCCAAGAATACGCCAGGCTACGGATGGGCATTGGCGACGACTTTCATAAGGGCCAGCAGGTCGACTACGTACTAAGCAACTTTAGTAAGCAGGAAATGGACAATATGCTACCATTACTAGACACAGCTTCGGATATGATTTTAGCCTTCGCCACGCTTGGTCTGGAAAAAGCCATGAATCAGTTTAATAAATAAGTTTTATTGGTATTAAGTATAAAGTAGTAAGACTCCCTAGTTCATCACCTACTATCAAACATCTTAATACGCCCACATCATCCTGAACCTGTCTGCCGTCATCCTGAACCTGTTTCAACACGCCAACTCGTAAATTCACCACCTCACCAATTCACTACCTCCCATGGCCGGTTCCATACTTATTATTGACGACGAGAAAGATATTCGGAATTTGCTGGCCCGTACCCTGCAATTAGAAGGGTACGAGGTAGCCGTTGCGGAAACTATACGGGTTGGGCTACGGAAGCTACAGGAGGAGGAATTTTACCTGGTGCTGTCCGACGTAAAGCTACCCGATGGCAACGGTGTTGAGCTCACTTCCCAACTAAAGGAAAAATACCCGCAAACCGAGGTGATTTGTCTGACTGCCTACGGCAACATACCGGACGGCGTGCGCGCTATCAAGAACGGCGCCTTCGATTATCTGGTAAAGGGCGACGATAACGAAAAAATACTGCCGCTGGTAGCCAAAGCCCTGGAAAAGGCAGCTTTACAATTTAAAATTAAGCATTTGCAAGAGCAGCTTAGTGGCCGAGGCGGTTTCCATCAGGTAATTGGTCATTCGCCGGTTATCCGCCAAGCGGTGCAAATGGCTCAGAAGGTTGCTCCGCTGGATACTACTGTACTGCTCACCGGCCCAACCGGCACTGGTAAGGAGGTTTTTGCCAAGGCTATTCACGCCGAAAGCGAACGGCGCCACCAACCTTTTGTAGCGGTAAACTGCAGTGCTTTTGGCCGAGAGTTGTTGGAAAGTGAGATGTTCGGCCATAAAGCCGGCGCCTTTACCGGGGCGCAGAAGGATAAAAAAGGCTTGCTGGAAGAAGCCCACCGGGGCACGATTTTTCTGGACGAATTAGGCGAAATGAACCTGGACCTGCAGGCCAAGCTGCTGCGCGTACTGGAAAACGGTACCTTTATAAAGGTAGGCGAAACCAAAGAAACCCAGGTTGACGTGCGGGTAGTAGCCGCTACCAATCGCAAGTTAGAAGATGAAATTGAGAAGGGAAATTTCCGGGAAGACCTGTTTTTTCGGCTGTCGGTTTTTCAAATCCCCCTCCCGTCGCTAGACCAGCGCAAAGCCGATATACCGGATTTAGTTGAGTACTTTCTACCTCAGTTCAATAGTAAGTTAAAGAAGAAGATTCAGGGCGCCTCGTCCGAATATTTGCAAGCCTTGGAACAGCACACTTGGAAGGGCAACATTCGGGAATTGCGCAACGTACTAGAGCGCTCCATCATTCTGGCCGATACCGATACCCTAACCCCCGACCTGCTGCCGCTGGATTTTATGGTGAACCGCCCGGCCGGGGTACAAAACGGCATGTTCAAGCTAAAAGAAATGGAACAATTGCACATTCAGCAGGTACTGCAGTGCGCCCAAGGCAACAAAACCAAAGCCGCCGAATTGCTAGATATCGGCCTGACCACGCTGTATAGTAAAATTAAGGAATACAATTTGTAGGAGGTGGTGAGCTTGGAAAGTGGCAAGTTGGTGAGGTTGTGAGTTGTTAGTTAACTTTTCTCTCTTCAGAATTTGCAATTACGAAGCTCTATCTCAGGATTTGTAATCCTAAAACAGCCCAGAATTATTTTTGGTGGAAGTAGCCCAAGGTTTAAACCTTGGGCTACTTTGGTTATTAATCTGTTCTAATCCACCCTCCCATTTCCGAAAACACCCTTCCAATTCCGAAGGCTTCTGCGCTTTTCAAAAGTACGCACCTTATTCAAAATGTGCTTTAAATTCCTTTAAAGACACATTTTACTTTTTCTATATCGTTTCGGCATTCCCTTTGGCATAGGCTCCGCAACCAATGCGTATGCGCACGATGGAAAATTATCAAACAATTCAAGAACTTCTGGAAAAGGAACTGCCCCATACACCGGAGGCTGAGCTGACCAGCGAAGAACGCCAGCGGATAACCTTACTAAATACGCTGCTTCGGTTTAGCGAAACCTGCCGCCAGCTCATCTGGTCCGGCGATTTTGCCAGCCTTAATCGCTGCTTTAGCCTGGCTGAGCGAATTTACCGCCAGGGCAACGGCACGGTTAAAATTGCCCTGGAACATCTATTTATTCCGCGCCTGCAGTTGCACCTGGCCGATGCCAATCACTATCAGGCGCGCCAATTGCTGCCCTACCGCCTGCAGCGCACTTACCTGATTCTCTACGCTAAACCTCTTTAATACAATGGAAGCCTTAATACCCATCCTGATGCTGCTGTTAGGCCTGGCCCTTTTCGGCGGCATATTTAAAACCATCGACTACTTCGATGACCTCATTAAACCCTAACGCTATGATGCTTACGCTGCTAATACTATCTGTGGCCGCTTTAGGCTACCTCTTCTACGCCATTGTGAAACCCGAAAAGTTTTAATTTATGTATTCTGAAATACTAGGCGCTGTTGCCATATTCTTACTTACTGCTCTACTAGCCTGGCCGCTGGGCAAGTACTCCGCCAAGGTGTTCCACGGTGAGCGTGTATGGACGGACTTCCTCTCGCCGCTGGAACGGCTGTTTTTTCGGCTTTCAGAAATAGAGCCCGAGCGGGCTATGAACTGGAAGCAGAACCTGAAAGCCTTGCTGGGCCTCAACCTGATTTTCTTCCTCATGGCTTTTACCCTACTGCTGCTGCAGGGCTTCCACCCGTTCTGGAATCCGGTAGGTATGGCTGGTTGGGAGCCGACGCTGGCCTTTAACACTGCCGTAAGCTTTACCACCAATACCAACCTGCAGCACTACAGCGGCGAAAGCGGGGCCAGTTACTTTACCCAACTTTTGGTGTTTTGCTGGCTGCAATTTGTAAGCGCCGGTACCGGTATTGCGGCTATGGCTCTGCTATTTCAGGGACTAAAAAATAAGGCCGCCGATAACCTGGGTAACTTCTACAATCTATTTTTGAAAAGCTGCACTCGTATTTTACTGCCGCTTTCCGTAGTAGTTTCCCTACTGCTAACGCTAAACAGTACTACTACCAATTTTTCAGGATTACAGGAAGTAACTACGCTGGAGGGTGAAACCATACAGGTGGCCGGCGGGCCAACCGCACCTATGGTAGCCATTAAGCAAATTGGTACTAACGGCGGGGGGTACTTCGGCCCCAACTCCACCCACCCCTTCGAGAACCCCAACTACTTTACCAATATGGTGGAAAACGTAGCTATTCTGCTGGTTCCTATGGCCTTGGTTTTTGCTTTCGGCTTCTACCTAAACCGCAAAAAATTGGGCTTGGTGTTCTTTGCCGTAATGTCGGTATTCTTTATAGCCTTTACGGTTATTTCAGCTAGTCAGGAGGTGGCCGGTAACCCCGAACTGGCCGCCTTGGGCTTAGGCGATCAGGCCAATATGGAGGGCAAAGAAGTGCGCTTCGGGCCGGTAGCTTCCTCGCTCTGGGGCGTGTCGACTACCTCTACCTCCAACGGCTCGGTAAACTCTATGCACGACAGCCATACCCCCCTAAGCGGTGGCATCTTTTTGATCGATATGTTTATAAACGCCATATATGGCGGCGTGGGCGTAGGCTTTATCAACTTCTTCGTGTTTGTGGTGATTGCTGTATTTATTGCCGGCCTCATGATTGGCCGTACGCCCGAGCTTCTGGGTAAGAAGATTGAGGCCCGCGAGGTAAAAATTGCGGCGCTGGTCATTATCCTGCACCCGCTGCTCATTCTGGTGGGTACGGCAATTAGTAGCCATAGTTTGGTGCAGAATCCGGAACTGGGCTGGCTCAACAACCCTTCCTACCACGGCTTTAGCGAAATGCTGTACGAGTTTACCTCGGCCGCCGCCAATAACGGTTCGGGCTTTGAGGGCCTGGTCGATAACACCCCTTTCTGGAATATTCTGACCGGTATTATTATGCTGCTGGCGCGTTTTCTGCCCATTATTGGTCCGCTAGCTATTGTAGGTTCGCTGGCAGCTAAAAAGGTAGTGCCCGAAACCAGCGGTAGTTTAAAACTGGAAAGCGGAGCCTTTAGCGCCGTGCTTATTGCGGTAATCTTTATTGTAGCGGCCCTGTCGTTCTTCCCCGCCCTGGCGCTGGGTCCCTTAGCCGAATATTTAAGTCTGTAATCCTATGAATTCTACTACATCAACCTCCCTGTTTCAGGCCGCGCAGGTTAAACAGGCCGTACGCGATTCCTTCGCGAAGCTAAACCCCCGCCTGATGATTCAGAACCCCGTAATGTTTACGGTGGAAGTGGGTACAGCAATTATGCTAGTGGTTACCCTGCTCTCGGCCTTTACGCAGGATGAAAATCTGGGCAGCTTTGGCTACAACGCACTTATCACCCTAATTCTGCTGCTTACTGTGCTGTTCGGTAATTTTGCCGAAGCCATAGCCGAAGCCCGCGGTAAAGCCCAGGCCGATACGCTGCGCAAAACCCGCCAGGAAACCAAGGCCCGCCAGTTGCTGCACAACGGTGAGGAGTGGGAAGTTAGCTCGGCTGAACTGAAGCGCGGCGATCTGTACGTAGCCGAAGTAGGCGATATCATTCCCGCCGACGGTGAAATTGTGGAGGGCTTGGCTTCCATTGACGAATCGGCCATTACGGGTGAATCGGCGCCGGTAATTCGCGAAGCCGAAACCGACCACAGCAGCGTTATTGGCGGCACCAAGGTGCTATCGGACCGCATAGTAGTGCGCGTAAGCACCCAGCCGGGCGAAAGCTTTCTGGATAAAATGATTGCCCTGGTAGAGGGCGCTAACCGCCAGAAAACACCCAACGAAATTGCCCTGACCATTCTGCTCGCTTCCTTTACTATGGTTTTCCTGATAGTTACAGTAACCCTGAAGCCGTTTGCCAATTACGCCAATACTCCCCTGACGATTGCCGCCCTAATTTCGCTTTTCGTATGCCTGATCCCTACCACCATCGGCGGTTTGCTCTCGGCTATTGGTATTGCCGGTATGGACCGTGCGTTGCGGGCTAACATTATTGCCAAATCGGGTAAGGCAGTGGAAACCGCCGGCGATATTGATACGCTGCTGCTGGATAAAACCGGTACTATCACCATTGGTAACCGGAAGGCAACCCGCTTTATACCAGGGCGTTAGCGCCGAAGAGTTTACCCGTTACTGTGTGCTTAGCTCGCTGGCCGATAATACGCCGGAGGGAAAATCGATACTGGAACTGGCTGAGAAGGACGGTATACGGATTGAGCGTGATAGTTTACCGCAGGCGGAGTTTATTAAATTTTCGGCCGAAACCTGCATGAGCGGTATTGACCTAGCCGGCAGGCAGCAGATACGCAAGGGGGCCTGGGATGCCATAAAGCGCTGGAGTACTGCTTCTAACGGCGAACTTCAGGAACTGGACGGCCACGTGCAGCAAATTGCTCGCAACGGCGGTACGCCTCTGGCCCTATCGCTTAATAAGCGGGCGCTGGGGGTAATTCAGTTAGAAGATATAATTAAGCCCGGTATACAGGAACGTTTTGCCCGCCTGCGAAAAATGGGGGTGAAAACGGTAATGGTTACCGGCGATAACCCCCTGACCGCCGAGTACATTGCTAAACAAGCCGGCGTAGATGATTTTATTGCCGAAGCCAAGCCCGAGGATAAAATGCGCTACATTCAGGAAGAACAGCAGCAGGGCAAGCTGGTAGCCATGATGGGCGATGGTACCAACGACGCCCCCGCCCTGGCTCAGGCCGATGTGGGCGTGGCGATGAACAGCGGCACCCAAGCTGCCAAAGAAGCCGCCAATATGGTTGACTTGGACAGCGACCCCACCAAGTTGCTGGAAGTAGTGGAAATTGGTAAGCAACTGCTGATTACGCGGGGCAACGTAACCACTTTCTCCATTGCTAATGACGTGGCCAAGTACTTTGCCATAGTACCCGCCCTCTTCGCCGCAACTATACCCGGCCTTAATGTACTCAACATTATGGGGCTGGAAACGCCGGAGTCGGCCATACTTTCGGCAGTAATTTTTAACGCCATCATCATCCCATTCCTGATACCGCTGGCGCTGCGCGGGGTAAAATACCGCCCGGTTGGGGCATCTACCCTACTTACCCGCAACCTGCTTATTTATGGTTTGGGCGGTATAGTAGTACCCTTCATCGGTATTAAAGTAATTGATCTTATAGTAAACCTCTTCGTCTAATATTCAAAATCAGTATAAAATATTGATAGCTGCTTTATTTAAGCAGAATATTCAATAATTCAATCATTCACTTATTAAAATATATGAAATCCGTAAAATCATACCTAATTCTTAGCCTGCTGACTATGCTGTTCTTTGGGGCCTTATATCCACTGGCCATGGTGGGGGCCGGTCAGTTAATGCCGGAACGGGCCGCCGGTCTGCCGCTGTACCGCAACGAGCAGTTGGTTGGTTTCGAGAACATTGGTCAGCCCTTCAGTAGCCCGAACTACTTCTGGAGCCGCCCCTCGGCCGTCGATTATAATGCGGCGTCCACCGGCGGCTCTAACCTGGGCCCTACCAATCCTGATTTTCTGGCCTTGGTGCAAAGCCGAATTGATACCCTGCAAGCCTACCACCCCGGCCTGCAACCCGCCGAAATTCCGGTAGAGTTGGTTACCGCCTCCGGCTCAGGACTCGATCCGCACATTAGCCACGAAGCTGCCTTAATTCAGGTAAACCGCATTGCCCAGAACCGCAACCTCCCCGAAGCTGAAGTTCGCAAGCTAGTGGCCACGCATACCGAAGCTCCCTTACTCGGTGTATTGGGCCCCGGCGAGCGAGTGAATGTACTAAAGCTTAACCTAGCGCTGGATGAAATGGACGGGAGGTAGTTGGTGGTGGTTGGTGCTTGGTTTGGAGCGTGGTATTATAACGTTTTGCGGTAGAGCTATATAAATACTGGGCCACACACCCCCGGCTGCGCCGACCCCTCTCAAGAGGGGAATTGCCCACTCATAGCTTTCACTCAGAAATTAACCGCCTCAGTTGACCTACAGACTATAATTGGCTTTAGCCACCTACGTGCAATATCGGTTCTAATTCCCCTCTTGAGAGGGGTGGCCGTAGGCCGGGGTGTGTGGCCCATTCTCTATATGGCAGAAGCCCAAAATAAACCCACAATAAAGCATAATTTAACAACTAGCCAGCTTATTAAACCACCTCAGCCATATATTAATTCATAAGCAGTAACCCAATCTCACTTCTCAAGTCTCAAATCTAATAACATGAAAAAATTAATAATAACCAGCCTGACCGTAGCGGCTAGCCTTAGCCTGACTCAGGCGCAAACGTCTGATTCTACCTTGGTAGAACAAAAAGGCTTTCGGTGGGAAGGTTTTGTAGATGTATTTTACGCCTACGATTTTAACGAACCGGCCGATCAGATTCGCCAACCGTTTCTTTTTAACCACAACCGACACAACGAATTTAACCTGAACCTGGGTATGATTAGCGGATCGTACACCAGCGAAAAGGTTAGGGCGAACCTGGCCTTACAGGTGGGTACTTACGCGCAGGACAACTACAGTGCCGAGGAAGATTTGCTTAAAAATGTATTTCAGGCCAACGTCGGCGTCTCGCTGAACCAGAAAAATAACCTTTGGCTGGATGCCGGTATATTTCCTTCGCACATTGGGTTTGAAAGCGCCCTATCTATTGATAACCCTACCCTAACCCGCTCACTACTAGCCGAAAACTCGCCCTACTTCCTGAGCGGCGCGCGCCTTACCTACGACCCTACCGAAAGCCTTACCCTGGCCGCCCTGGTAACCAACGGCTGGCAAATAATACAACGGCCCGATGGCAACCAAATGCCCGGCTTCGGTACGCAGGTAAATTATCACCCCACCGATGCCTTCAGCCTGAACTGGAGTACCTTTATTGGCACCGACCCTACCGTAGGGAACAACTCGCCGATGCGCTACTTCAACAACCTGTACGTTCAGTTACAGCCCTCCGAAGGTTTCCAATTTATTGCCGGCTTCGATATTGGCGCGCAGGAACGGATGGCTGAATCCGATAAATATGATATTTGGTATACCCCCATTGTAATTGCCCGCACCCGGCTTAGCGATAAGCTGTACCTGGCCGGCCGCGCCGAATACTACGCTGATGAAGAGGGGGTGATTATCAGCATACCGGATATTGATAGAGAAGATCTGCTTGACCCTGTACAGGCCGAAGCCTTTAAAACCTGGGGCTTCTCCTTAAACCTGGACTACGAAGTTACCGAACGAGCCATGTTCCGAATTGAAGGGCGGCATTTTAATAGCGCTAACCGGGTTTTCCGCTCCGGGCCAGGTTTTGAAACCAGCAATACGGTTGTAGCCTCTTCTTTAGCTATTGAATTTTAGAAGATAGTTGTTAGTATGAGCCAGCAGCCCAATTCGGAACGTTTCCTCGACCTTATCCAGAAGTCGCGCCGCGGACGCTTTAAAGTGTATATTGGTATGATTGCCGGCGTAGGCAAAAGTTACCGTATGCTACTGCATTGGGTATATTGAAACCCACGGCCGGGCCGAAACCGAAGCGCTGGTGGCCGGCTTGCCCGAAATAGCCCGGAAGCGGGTGTTTTATAAAGGCCGCGAGTTAGAGGAAATGGACCTGGAGGCTATACTACAGCGCCGCCCGGCCGTGGTACTGGTTGATGAGCTGGCCCATACCAACATACCGGGCAGCCGGCACGAAAAGCGCTGGCAGGATGTGGAGGAGCTACTCAAGAGCGGCATCAGCGTAATTAGTGCCTTTAACGTGCAGCACCTGGAAAGTATGATTGACCGGGTAAACCGCATTGCCGGTATTGAAGTTAGCGAATGCATTCCGGATAAATTACTGAACCTGGCCGACGAAGTTGTCAATATTGACTTACCGGCCGAAGACCTGATTAAGCGCCTGAAGGCCGGTAAAATATATAAAGGCGAACGCATTCAGCGGGCGCTGGATAACTTCTTTCAGCCCGAAAAAATACTGCAACTCCGCGATTTGGCCCTGCGACAGGTAGCGGCGCAGGTAGAGCGGAAAATTGAACGCAACCTGCCCGCCACTAACCGAATGACCATTGAGCGCTTTATGGCCTGCATTAGTACCAACCACGAGGGCGCCAAAAAGATTATCCGGAAAACGGCACGCCTGGCTGCCCACTACCAGGCCGAGTGGTTTGTGCTGTACGTGCAAACCAGCCGCGAAAGTACCAATAAGGTTGATTTGCAACTGCAACGCAAGCTGCTGGCCAACCTGAAGTGGGCTACCGAATTAGGCGCAAAAACCATAAAAATAGAAAGCGACGAGGTACCCGAAGCAATTTTTACCGCCGCTACCGAGCACCAGGCCACTAACATTGTGCTGGGTCGCCCCACCTTCAACCTCTACCGCCAACTAACCGGCCGCAACCACTTCGACAAACTCCTGAAAATGATAGCCAATACGGAAATTGATGTGATAATTGTGTTTTAGTGGCTGGTGCCTAGTGGCTAGTGGTTGGTATATAGTATATGGTATTTGGTTTATAGATTGAAATCTTATGTCCTACGTCTTATGTCCTACGTCCAAAGTCCATTGTCCAGTTTCATGCAGTTATAGTAATCTCATGTCTCCCATCTCCTATCTCAAGTCTCTAAGGTATGAAACTAAAAACTAAACTTACCCTGGCCTTTGGCTTTCTGTTTATTCTTATACTACTCTTGGGTGGGGTGGGAAGCTATTATTTGCGCTGGTTGGCCCAAGACTCTCGGGCTATTATTCGGGAGAACTACCGCACGCTGCAGTATATGCAGAACCTGGAAAACGGCCTGAATACGCTGCAGGGTCAGTTGCCGGCGGCTTGGCAACCGGAGGGCTTATCTCCGGAACGTTTAGCTACTACGCTGGCCGAGCTGGATAAGAACCTGGCTTTACAGCAGCAAAACATTACCGAAGCCGGTGAGCAGGAGCTTACCGAACAACTAGCAATAGAGTATAACCAGCTTAGGGCCAACGTGCGGAGCTTACCCCAAGCCGCCGATCCGCGCGAGTACTACCTCAACACCCTGCTGCCGCAACTGGTGCGGATGGGCGAACAAACCGACCAGATTTATCTGCTTAACGAAGAAACCCTGCTGCGCAAAAACGAGCAGGCTAACCAAACCGCCCGCACGGTAACCACGTATATGAATGCTTTGGGCTTAATTACGCTAGGTCTGGCCCTCTTCTTTCTGGTTAGAATTCCCGAACTGATCTCTCGCCCTATTCAGCAGTTTAGCCGGGGTATCCAAGAGATTGCGGCCGGGCACTATGGAGTTTCGCTGGCCGTAGAATCTAAGGATGAGTTTGGCGAGCTGGCGGGCTCCTTTAACCGGATGGCCGCCAAACTTCAGGAATACCAGCACACCAATTACGATACGCTAATTCGGGAAAAACGGCGGTTGGAAGCGGTGATTAACCAAATGCGCGAACCAATAATTGGCCTTAACGACGGCAAACAGATCATTTTTATAAACCAGCCCGCGCTGGATATATTAGGGCTGAAGCCCGATCAAGTACTAAACCGCTATGCCCCCGATGTAGCGGTGAGCAACCCGCTGCTAAACAAATTAATTGCAGGGTTAATGATTGGGGAAGACCAGGATGAGTTGGCCCGAACGGAAGACCGGCACGTGAAAGCGGTGGTGGATGATCAGGAACGCTTATTTGTGAAGTCGGTGGTAGATATACTGGACCGACCGGCGGGTGAGCAGCGGCGGGTACACCTGGGGCACGTAATTATGCTGAACGATATAACGGAGTTTTCGGAGCGCGATCAGGCCAAAACCCACTTTATGGCTACGCTTTCGCACGAATTAAAAACCCCGATGGCCGCCATACAAATGAGCAGCAAGTTGTTACAAAACCCCAAAATAGGCGAGCTGAACCCTGAACAAAGTGGGCTGATTATGACCATTCAGGAGAACAACCAGCGCGTACAGCGAATGATTACCGAACTGCTGGATATTTCGAAGATTGAAAGCGGCAGCGTGGAGGTTAGTAAAGTAGCCTCCTCGCCTCAGGTCATAGTAGAAAAAGCAGTAGAGGGAGTTCGGTTATTTCTGCAGGATAAGCAGATTCGCCTGGCAACCGATTTGGCCGACAACCTACCTCAAATTAGCGCCGACCCGCACAAGCTGGTTTGGGTACTGAATAATTTTCTTACCAACGCCATTCGCTATACACCCGTGGGGGAACTCATTACGGTGTTGGCGGTAAGGCAGAACGGTGGGGTGGTACTTTCGGTGCTGGATAAGGGGCCGGGCATTTCGACCGAAAACCAAAAGCGAATATTTAAACGCTTCTTCCGCGTAGCCGACGACATAAGCGAAGGCACCGGTTTAGGCCTGGCTATCTCCCAAGAATTTATTTACGCCATGGGCGGCGATATTGGCGTAGACAGCGAACCCGGCCACGGCAGCCGCTTTTGGGTAAAGCTGCCGGCGGTATGTTAGGGGTTGGTTGTTAACTTTTTAGCAGCTATCTCATAAATGCCTGTCCGTTTACTCCGTCGCTCGCCTCTTAGCGAGCGACTACTAAATACATGGCCTCTTGGCCGAGATAGTTCAATTATGTCCGCGCAATGATTTAAAAAGCTGTTTCTAATATGCTACTTAAGTTTAGTTGTGTAGAATTATGCTTATGCCACTCTGTTAATTTGGTTTTAGCGGATTACAAATCCTAAGGGTAGAGCTTCGGAATTGCAAAATTTGAAGAGGACCAATATCTCGGCCAGGAGGCCAAGGATTCAAGAGTCACTCGGCTACGCGCCCCAGCCTGGAGGCGAGCGACGGAACCAACAAGCTAGCCTATAATCCGTAAAAATTACAGTCACTTGGCTACTCGCCCCGGCCTGGAGCCGAGCGACGGAACTGGCATAGGATAGTTATTAATAACCTACCCAACTAATTTACTATCCCACCAACTCACTACCTTACCTATTCGCCACCTCACTATCCCATTAACTCACTACTTCACTAACTCAATACCTCACCACCTAACTAACTCCCGAGCCGTTCTTCACTTTTTCGGTGGGGCGAACCAGGCGTAGGCGGCCGTCGGCATCTTCGGCCATAAGTACCATGCCCTGGCTTTCGGTGCCCATCATGGCGCGGGGGGCTAAATTAGCCAATACCATAACCTGCTGACCTACTAACTCTTCGGGTTCAAAGTGTTGGGCTATACCGCTCAAAATGGTGCGCTGGTCCACTCCGGTATCTACCAATAGTTTTAGCAGCTTTTTGCTCTTCTTTACCTTTTCGGCGCTTAGCACGGTGCCAATGCGCATATCCAGCTTGGCAAAGTCGTCGTACTGAATGGTATCTTTTAGGGGGGCTGGGGCGGCGTTGGCCTGTTCGTTAGCGGCCTTAGTGGCTTCTAATTTGTTTACTTGCTCTTCCACAGTACTGTCTTCAATTTTTGTAAATAATAATTCGGCCGGGGCTAGAGCTTGGCCGCTGGCCAGTAAGTTCAGGTGGCCGGCTTCGGCCCAGCTTAAAGGCTGTTCCAGGGTAAGCATACGCCGCAGCTTGGCGGCCGTATGGGGTAGAAAGGGTTCAGCTAGTATGCTCAGGTTGGCCGCCAGTTGCAGGCTCAGGTTAAGAATAGTGCCCACCCGGGCCTGCTGGCTTTCGTCCTTAATTAATTTCCAGGGTTCGGTCTCGGCTAAGTACTTATTGCCCAGGCGGGCCACTTCCATCATGGCGGCCAGCGCATCCCTGAACTTAAAATTATCCAGCGCCTCGCTAATTTTGGCCGGCAGCGCCCGTAGCTGCTCCTCTACCTCCGCTTCTAAATCGTATTGCGGGCCTACCGGCGGCACTTTTCCGTCAAAGTACTTATGGGTAAGCACTACGGCCCGATTTACAAAATTGCCGAGTATGGCTACCAGTTCGCTATTATTTTTAGCCTGAAAATCCTTCCAGGTAAAGTCGTTATCTTTAGTTTCGGGGGCGTTAGCGGTTAGCACGTAGCGTAGCACATCTTCCTGACTGGGGAACTGCTCCAGATACTCGTGCAGCCATACGGCCCAGTTGCGGCTGGTGCTAATTTTGTTGCCTTCCAGGTTCAGGAATTCGTTGGCCGGCACGTTTTCCGGCAGTACGTAGCCGCCGTGGGCCTTTAGCATACTAGGGAAAATAATGCAGTGGAATACAATATTATCCTTCCCAATAAAGTGCAACAGGCGGGTATCATCGGCCTTCCACCATTCTTCCCAGGTTTTACCGTTCTGCTGGGCCCAATCCTTAGTAGCTGAAATGTAGCCAATCGGCGCATCGAACCATACGTAGAGTACCTTACCCTCGGCATTGGGCAGCGGTACGGGCACGCCCCAGTCCAGGTCGCGGGTAACGGCGCGGGCCTGTAAGCCCTGTTCCAGCCAGCTTTTGCATTGGCCGTATACGTTGGGCTTCCATTCGGTATGTTCTTCCAGAACCCACTTCTTCAGCCAGGGCTCAAATTCTTGCAGGGGCAAGTACCAGTGGGTAGTTTTTTTCAGCACCGGCTTAGCCCCGCTCAGCATCGATTTGGGGTCTTTCAGGTCCGAAGGGCTCAGGCTGGTGCCACAGCGCTCGCATTGGTCGCCATAGGCTTCGGGGTACTGGCAGTTAGGGCAGGTGCCTTTTATATAGCGGTCGGCCAGAAATTGCTGGGCCTGCTCATCGTAGTATTGCTCGCTTTCCTTTAGTTCGAAAACACCTTCACTATTCAGCTTTTTAAAGAATTCGGCGGCGGTTTGGTGGTGTACCGGTGCGCTGGTACGTGAGTATACATCGAAGCTGATACCAAATTGCCGGAAGCTGTCGCGAATAATGGTATCGTACTTATCTACTACGGCTTGGGGGCTGGTTCCCTCCTTCTGGGCGCGTATGGTTATGGGTACGCCGTGCTCGTCGGAGCCACATACAAAGAGTACTTCCTCCCCCTTCAGGCGCAGGTAGCGGGCGTATATATCGGCGGGTACATAAACCCCGGCCAGGTGGCCAATATGTACCGGGCCATTAGCGTAGGGCAACGCTGCCGTAAGCGTATGGCGCTTATACTGGGTCATAGCAATTCTGGATTTTGGGCAAAGCTATGAAATTACCGCGCTATTAACACAAATTTTCGAGCCTAAGCTGCCGATATTGCCGATTGATTGGTGCTTCCCTGCTGCTCGGGAGATAATATATCTGATTGGGGCAACTTTACTACAAAAGTAGTTAGGCCGTTTTCTTTAGAGAGAATTACATCGCCGCCCAGCTTACGAGCTGCTTTTCTAACCATATACAAACCTAAACCAGTACCGGTAGATTTAGTAGACCCCTGGTAAAACATATCGAAAATGCGCTCTTTTAGGGTGTCGGGTATACCGGGCCCGTTATCCATAACCTTTATTACCAAATCGCTGGAAGGGGTAGTGTAGGCTTTAATTGTAATTTCTGCCCCGGAATTGCTGCTAAATGTAAAGCCGTTTTCTAATAGGTTTAGGGCAATTATTTTTAGTAAATTCTTGTCTGAAGCTACCATTAACTCCGGGGCAAAATCGCATAGCACCCGTACCCTGGCCAGAACATCCTGGTCAAATCCTTTTAATATATCGCTAATAAATTCCTTTAGGTTAAACTGCTCAATGCAAAGTATATTCTGCTGAATATCGTGCACGGTTAACAGACGGCCTAGCAAATTATGGAATTCATTAGTAACCTGGTTTAACAAGCCAAAATAGAAATGAGCTTTTTCCTCGCTGGTTTCCAGCTTGCCTAAATTGATTACACCCTGCATACGGGCAATCGGCCCCCTTAAATCGTGCGAGGCTTTATATATAAAAGTGTCTAACTCCTGATTTATAGCCTTAGCTTCCTGATAGGCCTCTTCGCGCAGGCTTACATCGTTGGCTATACTTAGCACCGATTCTATCTCACCCAGCTCATTAGTTAAAACTGAATGGCTCCACTCTACCGAAATTACCTCGCCATTAGCATTGGTATATTTTTGCTGAAATGAGTTTTGCAGGGAACGGGCCTGGGCTAATTTAGCCTGGCTTAGAGTAGATAGGAATTTCTGATGCTGAACATCCTGCATAAAGGGTTGCTCCTGGGCTTTTTTACCCAAAACTGCCGAGGCGGGTATGTTAAAAATTCGTTGGGCTTGTTCCGGCCACCGTATTAACTCCAGTTCTTTGTTCCACTCCAGCATAGCCAGAGGAGTATTATTTATATGAAAGGAAAGCTTGCGGTAGGTATCGGTTAAGGCGCGGGTACGCTCTTTAATACGGTCTTCCAGTTGCTCATTAACCGATTTTAGTTCTTCGTTAAAGTGTTCAATTAAGTCATTGGCTTTAAGCAGCTCGCTGTTTTTAAGCTGGATTAACTCGTGCTGATGCTCAATTTTGGTTTTCTGGTTCTCTACCTCGGCATTACGGGCAATTAACTCATAATTAATTCTTCTTTGCGAAATGAAACGACGTAGATATACTAAAGCAAAAACCAATAGCAGCGCTAAAATTATACCTATTACAACCAGATAATATTCTCTATTTTCTACCTCGGCCTTCTGGCTTTCGGCGTACTGCTTTAAATTCTCCAAAGCTTCGGCCTGCTGAACGTTCTGCACCTCAACTTCAGCTAAGGCAATGCGTTCGGTAATTTCGGCCTGGTAGGCGCTATCCTGAAGTTCTACTAACCGATTTAAGGCTCCAATTTGTTCAATCGGCTGGTTTGCTAAGCCGTAGGCTTGAGCTAAGTATTTCAAAACTTCTATTCTAGTTTCAACATTAGCGTACTCAGGGGCGTGCTTTAAGCTGCCGGTAAGGTAATAAATTGCGGAATCCGGAGCGTTTACCGCTATATGGTACCGGCCCAAAGCTATTTCCAAACGCTGTAGTCTTACCGGATCGGGGTTGGCCTTTAGCAGGTGTAAAGATTCGTATAGCCAAGATTTAGCTTCTGTATACTTTCCGGTTTCAATTAGCACTCCGGCAATATTGGTTAGGGCCAAGGTTATCCCTTTAGTTCGATTGATTGAGCGATTAACTTTTAAGGATTGATGAAAGTTCTCCTGCGCCTGATCGTACTCTTTTACGTCTTGGTGTACCAAGCCAAGGTTATTATAGGTTAGGGCCATGCCCACGCTATCTCGGTTTATTGAGTTTAGTTCAAGAGCTTCCAGCAAATATAATTTTGCTTCTTTATACTGCCTTAACTTGCGATAAACCAGGCCCAAATTATTGCTTAGCGAGGCCTTCTGTTGCTGAGTAAGATGGCTACGCCCCAGACTATACGCCTTATTGTAGTTTGACAGGGCTTGATCGTACTTGGCTGCTTTATAATATACGCCACCCAGGTTATTGCTAATGGCTACCGAAAGGGCGCGGTTCTGAAGTTTATCGGCTAGGGCTTCGGCCTGGCTTAACCACTTAACGGCAGTAGGCAGGTTGCCGGAAAACCAATGCAAATCGCCTTTATATTTATAAGCTTCGGCTAGCTTAGTGCTATCGTTCGTACGGGTTGCCAGTTCTATCAAAGAATCAGATAACGGTAGGGCTACTAGGGGTTCGTTAGCTTTTAGGCTATTAATTTTCTCCTCAATGCGTAGCCAACGAACTGAATCGGAAAGCAGGTTTTGAGCAAGCAGGGTACCCCAACTACTGGCAAAAACCATTGCCAGTACCGAACAATAATAAGATGTTCTGAGTACTTTCCTAACCACAGCTAAATCCTATCCGGTAACAGATTTGCAAAATAACAAAGTAGCAAGCTTTAGAAAAAGCATTAATAGCGGTATTTAACACAACAAGCTATTGATAATCAGAAATAAAGGTTACCCTATTTAATACTAATAATAAGCTTACCTTACAAAGAAAATACCGCTTTCCAGCCAATATAAGAAACTATATTAACACTATAGGAATTTAGCAATTAGGAATTATAGTGTATCTACCCAAATAGTACATGCTCCTCTATTAATATTTTAAGAAATATAATAGACTATCTGGGTTTATCACTACCTTTGCAGCGCTTTTCAAAAACCTACTATGCAAGCAACTTCCATTAGAAACGTAGCAATTATTGCCCACGTTGACCACGGAAAAACTACCCTGGTTGATAAAATCATTCACTTCTCTAAACTATTCAGGGAAAACCAGGAGTCTGGCGAACTGATTCTGGATAACAACGACCTGGAACGTGAACGCGGAATTACCATTCTGTCCAAAAACGTATCAGTTACCTACAAAGGCACTAAAATTAATATAATTGATACCCCGGGCCACGCCGACTTTGGCGGTGAGGTAGAGCGGGTGCTTAAAATGGCCGATGGGGTTCTGCTGTTAGTAGATGCATTTGAAGGTACTATGCCCCAAACGCGCTTCGTGCTAAGCAAAGCCTTGGCCTTGGGTCTTAAGCCTATAGTAATTGTAAATAAGGTAGATAAGCCCAACTGTCGCCCGGACGAGGTACACGAGGAGGTTTTTGACCTGATGTTCAACCTGGATGCTACCGAAGAGCAACTAGATTTCAAGACCTTGTACGGATCGGGCAAAAACGGCTGGTTCAGCACCGACTGGAAAGAGCCTAAGACCGATATTACTGACCTGCTAGATGTGATAGTGGAAAACGTGCCGGCCCCACCGCAGCGCGAGGGCTCGCTTCAGCTACAAATTACTTCGCTGGACTTTAGCAGTTTTGTGGGTCGTATTGCTATTGGTCGGGTTTATCAGGGTACTCTTTCCGAAGGTACTCAGTTAGGCTTAACTAAGCGCGACGGTAGCGTTCAGCGTATAAAGGCTAAGGAGTTGTACGTTTTTGAAGGCTTAGGTCGTCAGAAGGTGAGCCAAGTTCCCTGCGGTGATATTTGTGCCGTAACCGGACTGGATGATTTTGAAATTGGTGATACTATTACCAGCTACGAAGACCCGCAACCCCTACCCCGTATTGCCATTGATGAGCCTACCATGAGTATGCTCTTCACCATAAACAATTCGCCGTTCTATGGTCAGGAAGGTAAGTTTGTAACCAGCCGCCACTTGCGCGACCGCCTGTTTAAGGAAACTGAAAAGAACCTTGCGCTGCGTATACAGGAAACTGATAGCGAAGATAAATTCTTGGTTTTTGGCCGGGGTGTACTGCACTTGAGCGTTCTAATTGAAACTATGCGCCGCGAGGGTTACGAATTGCAGGTTGGCCAACCACAGGTTCTTTTCCGTGAAATTGACGGCCAGCGCCACGAGCCGGTAGAGCTATTGGTAGTTGACGTTCCGGAAGAAAGTGCCGGTAAGGTAATTGAACTGGTAACCCAGCGCAAGGGCGAACTTAAAGTAATGGAGCCTAAGGGCGATTTACAGCACCTGGAGTTTGAAATTCCGGCCCGGGGCATTATTGGCCTAAGAAGCAATATGCTAACTGCCACCCGAGGTGAAGCTATAATTACGCACCGCTTCCTGGAATACCAACCTTATAAAGGAAATTTACCGGGCCGCATAAACGGTTCGCTTATTAGTATGGACCAGGGCAAAGGAACTGCCTATATCATTGATAAGCTACAGGATCGTGGGGTGTTTTTCGTAGATCCGGGGGAAGATGTATATCAGGGAATGGTTATTGGCGAGCATAGCCGCGATAACGACCTAGTAGTGAACATTCAGAAAGGAAAGAAACTAACCAACATGCGGGCTTCCGGTTCCGATGTTAACGTTAAAATTGCCCCTAAGAGAAGGTTTTCTTTAGAAGAAGCCTTGGAATACATTCAGAAGGACGAATACGTAGAGATTACCCCTAAGGCAATCCGGATGCGTAAAATATACTTGGATGAAGTTGAGCGCAAGCGTATGGCCCATCAGTTTAAGGCTGATTAAACATTAAGTGCTTAGTAATAAACAAAGAAAGCCGATCAGGAACCTGACCGGCTTTCTTTGCTTCTAACCGAATTCAGATTTAAAAAAATTTGTTAGATTGATTATTTTCTAATTATATTTTATTTATCAAATATCAAATGGGACGTTTAGCTATATCAAATAAAATTTTGGATAAATATTTCAGCTACCTGAAAGATTTGGATATTAGTTCTAAAAAGAACCTGATTATTAAACTTACTAAATCAATTGAACCTAAATCAGAAAAAGTAATTGATATAAGTTCCATATTTGGTGCTTGGGAAGACAAACGAACTTCTGATGAGATAATTGAGGATATTAAAGCTTCTCGGGTTGATAAACAGAGCTACCTAGGTTTATAATTAGATGAAGTATCTGTTAGATACGAATATTTGTATTCACTTCTTTCGCGGGCAATTTAATTTAATTGAGCAGTTCGAAAAAGTTGGATTAAGCGACTGTGCAATCTCTGAAATCACTTTAGCTGAATTAGTATTTGGAGCTGAAAACAGTGCTAACCCCTTAAAAAATCATAAAATTATAGACCAGTTTATTGAGCACCTCAAAATTCTTCCAATATATAGCTCAATACGGTTTTACGCTACCGAAAAGGTTCGCCTACGAAAGCAAGGTATTATGATTAGTGATTTTGATTTACTAATTGGTTCAACAGCAGCGGTTAATGATCTGATAATGGTTACAGAAAATTTGGGGGAATACCAGAGAATATCTAAACTTAAGATTGAAAATTGGGTTGTCCGCTAAATTCCTTTATCTACGCCTGGCATTTTGATTACTAACATTTTTGTTCTAAATATTTATTAAAAACGAAGAAAGCCGATCAGGAACCTGACCGGCTTTCTTATTATTCAACCAAACTTATTCCTCTACTGAAGCCCGGGACTCACCGGCATCTTTATTCTCTTTACTTTCGGCACTTACTAGCTGGCCATCGCGCAGGCGTTTAGTAACTACGGCATACGGCCCACTAATTACTTCTTGCCCTTCTTCTATACCTTCGGTAATCTCAATAAATTCGAAGTCGCTAATACCGGTAGCTACATTGCTCATTTTAGCTTTTCCTTCAGCATATACAAAAACAATTTCTTGCTGGGGCTGATTGCTAGCTACGGTTTTAGGGTTGTTATCCTGAGCTTCCTGCTCCTCGTCATCGTCGTTTTCGCCGTCACCCACGCGCTTAGGCGAATTGTCATCATCGCTACGGATAGTAACGGAAGCTAAGGGAACTGCCAGCACATTATCCTTACGATTGGTAATTATATCCACACTAGCAGTCATACCTGGGCGGAAAGGAGCTCGACCCGGCGATTCGGCCATAAGGTCCCGATACGATTCAGGAAGAATCCTGATTTTTACCTGGAACTCCGTAACCTGATCGGGGCTGGCTTTGGCATTAGCCGTATTGGCAATTGACGTTACCAAACCCTTGAATTTCTTCTTTTTAAAAGCGTAGGCATCCACATCAATAATGGCCGAATCGCCCAGGTTTACCCGCACAATATCGTTTTCGTTTACATCTACCTGAACTTCCATTCTGCCCAGGTCGGCAATACGCATCATTTCGGTACCGGCCATTTGCGAGGTACCAACCACGCGCTCGCCTTGCTCTACATCCAGCTTACTAACTATACCGTTAGTTGGAGCAAATACGGAGGTAAGGTTTAGGTTTTCCTGAGCCTCGGATACGGTGGCACTGGCACTTTGTACCTGATAATTGGCCGCCTGAACATTTTGCCGGGCAGATTCCAACTCTTGCTGAGCCACTTGGTAACTTAAGCGGGCCTGCTCAAAATCAGCATCGGAAATTACGCCCTGCTTATGTAGGTTTTCATTACGCTCGAATTCGGTTTTAGATTGGGCAAGCTGCGCTTCGGCTTGGGTTAGGCGAGTACGGGTGCTGGCTAAATTTGCCTGTCGCTCGTTTAGGTTAGCCCGCGTACGGCTAAGGGCCGACTGGTAATTATCCGGGCGAATCCGCAGGAGTAGTTGCCCGGCCTTTACGCTATCGCCTTCCTCTACGTATAGTTCAGTTATTTCACCGGGTACATCGGGGCTTAGCTTAACCTCAGTTTCGGGCTGAATCATGCCGCTGGCTCCTACCTTTTCAATTATGGTTCGGCGTTCAACCTGGGCTATTTCAACCTCCAGGCCGTTGTTGCCACCCCACCAGCCGGCTTTTTTGCCTACTACCGCTACAATTACAACTAGCAGAAGTCCTCCAATTATAAAATAGAGTGTTTTGTTCGATTTCTTTTTACGAATTGCCATGTTAAATCAAATTTTTTATTGGAAGGAAAGAGGTTGTCCGCGATAAAAATCGAGAACTTTGGTTCGGAAGATATAATCGTATTTGGAGCGAATAAAATTGGCTTCCGCTGCGTCAAGATTAGCTTTAGCCACACTGTAGTCAAGCGCTGAGCTGGCTCCTAAATTAAAGCGCTGTTCGGTAGCCCGGAAGGCTTCCTGAAGACTGTTTACCTGCTCCTTGGTAGCGCGGTAGCTTAGAGCAGCTGCTTGCACATCTAAGGCAGCCTGCTCAATATTTTGGCGAAGTTGTTGCCTTACTTGCTGCTGTTGAATACGGGCTCTATCAGCCGATATACGGGCTTGAGCTACTGAGCTACGCGCCCGGTATCCATTAAAAATTGGTATATTGATACCTACTTGTACAAAGCGACGAAGGTTAAAGTCTAATTGGTTAAAATAAGTATTCTCCTCAAAATTAGTAAATGTTTCAGTATTAACTGTATCAGTAACATATACCGTGTTATTTCCTGCATCCGAAAAGAAACCAACTGTATCTAGTACTTGGACACTACGCCTACCGGTAAGCAGCACAGGTGGAGCTATACTAGAATAGGCAGTTGATGCTCCGGCACCTGCAGATATTACCGGCCACAGATTCCCTTTGGCCACATCAATACCTAGCTCGGCTCCCTCAACACGTAAATCGGCGGCTTTAATATCGGGTTGATTAGCTTCGGCAATTTCATATACAGCACTAGGAGCCATCGGATACGGAGTAACGTTATCCAATTCAAAATCTGGTATTTCAAGTAGTAAAGTTTCCTCGGCAGCTATTTGTAATAATTGCTTGAGGTTAAGACGAGCTAGCTCTAAATTATTTTGCGCGTTGGTGACAGCTAACCGGTCATTAGCAACCTGAGCGTTCACTTCAAAATAATTTGCTCTGGCCTGGC
Source organism: uncultured Roseivirgaceae bacterium (assembly GCA_964504565.1). Classification (GTDB taxonomy): domain Bacteria; phylum Bacteroidota; class Bacteroidia; order Cytophagales; family Cyclobacteriaceae; genus Cesiribacter. Next base: position 18,227 of record CAZDEY010000021.1, on the reverse strand, counting down.
TGCCGGCATCAACCAGTTTTTGGGTACGCTCCAGTTGGGTTGAAGAAGATACCAATCGAGCCTCGGCATTGCGGAGAAGCTCCTGATTAAGCAGTATATTAAGGTAAGCCGTGGCTACATTTAACCCAATATCATTCCTAATATCAGCCAAGTCGTTTTGCCGGGCTTCGTAATTTAGATTGTTCTGCTTAATAGTATTTCTCAGGGCAAAACCGTTAAATAAGGTAACCCCCGAATTAATTCCGTAATTCTGAGAGGTAATTGGCCGGTCAATAATTAAGTTTGTAATCGGGTCAATTGATCTACCAACTGAGTAGGCGTAGTTGGCATTGGCATTCAAATCAGGCAATAAATCCAGCTTGGAACGCTTAAGTTCTACCTGGCTGCTAAGCAAATCTAGTTCGCTTTGGCGCACCTGTAGGTTGTGGCGGTAGGCATATTCCACTAACTCCTGTAGGGTCCAGCGCTTGTTTCGGTCAAGGTTGGCTTGGGGTTCCTGAGCCTGGGCAATATAGCCTAGCAGCAGCAAACCGCCGGCCAGTAATACTTTCTTCATACTAAAAATCAATATCCGGTATATAAATAAGCTCGCGCACCCACTCTAAGTGCTGCAAGTATTCCTTTACAATTGGCTGAATGCCGCTATCCATCTCAATTACCAGGCAAGCCTGGGCGTTTTTCCCCTTGCGGCTTACCGACATGGTGGCAATATTGCACTTATCGTTAGCCAGCACACTACTAATAAAGGCAATAGAGCCTTTTACATCCTCGGCGGTTATAATTAGGGTATGGGCGGCGGCACTAAAGTTAGCGGTAAAGCCGTTATAGCTGGGCACATTTATAACCCCGCCGCCCAAACTTTCGCCAACTACGTCTACTTGTTTATCGCCGGCTTTAAGTTCCAGCTTAACCGTATTAGGGTGATAGGTTGAGGCATTGCCAATGGAACGGAAGGTATACTTCAATTCGGCGGCTTTGGCTTCGTCTAGCGCACTACGTATGCGCTCATCGTCGGTTTTAAAGTCCAGAAGCCCGGCTAAAATGGCGCGGTCGCTGCCGTGGCCTTCGTAGGTACGGGCAAACGAATTGTAAAAGGTTATGATAGCTTGCTGAGGCTGAACGCCCAAAATTTTGCGCGCTACCCGGCCAATACGCACCACACCGGCAGTGTGGCTACTGCTGGGGCCTATCATTACCGGGCCTATCATATCGAAAATACTGCTTTTATCAGCCATAACTTCTATTGCAAGTGTACACAAATATGTAAAATCTTTGCGCGCGAGTTTTATAAGTGGTTAATTAATTACATGAACGCCTACCTAAACGGTACTTCCCTACCTCAAACGGATTCTTCCATACTTTTAAACCGGGCTTTCCGGTACGGCGACGGCCTATTTGAAACCATAATCAGCTATCAGACTTACCTACTACCCTACCATCACCGGCGGCTAAGTGCCGGAGCCGAAGCATTAGGCTTAACCCTACCGGAAATTTTACAGAATGATTTATCGGTTATAAATACACTCCGCCCAGATCAGGGAAATCAGAAAATCAGATTGTACGTGTACCGAAAGGCGGGCGGCTTATATAGCCCGGCTACCGATGACAGCGATTGGCTGATTACCTACTCACCCTATGAACCTACCGGGCTTGAGGCTATTAAGAGTTGTGCCGTTAGCGAAAGCGTACGCCTAAGCTGGCAACCGTGGTCGTTTGCTAAAACTGTAAATGCCCTACCCTACGTACTTGCCGGACGAGAAAAACAGCAGCGTCAGTTTGATGAAATTATCCTTCTTGATACCTCCGGGCACCTATCGGAAGCCCTTAGCAGTAACATATTCTGGAAGACCGATAAGGGCTGGTATACGCCAAGCTTACGCGCCGGCTGCGTTGCCGGCACCCGCCGGGCCCAGCTAATTGACCATTTAAGCACCCAAGGCTTTTTAGTGCGCGAAGGCTTATATAAACCGGAAGTGCTTAATGAGGCCAGCCAAATTCTAACCACTAATGCTAACGGCTTACGCTTTCTTCACTATTGGAATGGACGAAAGTTAAGCACCGAAATTCCGGAAGAATTGCGCGCTAAACAGCTACCGGTGCTTTAATGTGCGGGTGCGGGTTGTAGTCTACTACCTTAATATCATCAAAAGTAAAACCAAAAATATCTTTAATTTCCGGGTTTAATTCTAGTTTTGGCAGCGACCGGGGCTCACGGCTTAACTGCAACTCGGCCTGTTCCAGATGGTTGGTATACAGGTGGGCATCGCCCAGGGTATGCACAAAATCTCCCGGCTCCAGTCCTACAACTTGCGCCATCATATGGGTAAGAATTGCGTAGGAAGCTATATTAAAGGGTACGCCCAAAAATACATCGGCACTGCGTTGGTAAAGCTGGCAGGAAAGTTTGCCGTCGGCTACGTAGAATTGAAAAAAGGCGTGGCAGGGCGGCAAGGCCATACTGTCTACCTCGGCTACGTTCCAGGCACTAACAATAATGCGGCGAGAATCAGGGTTGTGCTTAAGCTGCTGCACTACCTTACTGATCTGGTCAATATGCTCCCCTCCCGGAGTGGGCCAGCTTCGCCACTGGCTACCGTATACCGGGCCCAGTTCACCGTTCTCGTCGGCCCACTCATCCCATATCGATACGCCGTTTTCTTTCAGGTATTTGATATTGGTATCGCCCTGTAAAAACCATAGCAGCTCGTGAATTATGCTGCGCAAATGCACCTTTTTGGTAGTAACCAGTGGAAAGCCATCCTGCAAATTGAAGCGCATTTGGTAACCAAACACGCTAATAGTGCCGGTGCCGGTGCGGTCCTCCTTTCGGGTACCGTTATTTAAAATGTGCTGCATTAACTCGTGGTACTGCTTCATAAACTTTCCGATTAGTTGGTAGGTTACAACAGGGGTTTTACCTTCACCGCCAACTACAAATATAAGAGGATATACGTGCATGAGTAAACTACAGGCCAAAATTATGCTGGCACTGGTAGCCCTGGCTACCCTAGGCTTGGCCTACGCCGCTACTACCCTTCAATTCGACTACGATTTTGAGAATTTCTTCCCCTACGGAGATGAAGACCTGGAGTTTTTCCTTGACTACCGCGAGGCTTTTGAAAATGATAATGACTATTTATTGGTCGGGATTAAAAACGATGAAGGCCTGTACCGGCAAGATTTTCTGAATAAACTAGATCGCTTTACTAATTCGGTAGACAGCCTGCCGCTAACTGTAAACGTACTTTCAATAACCAACCTTAAAAATCCCATATTAGGCCCACTGGGTCCAATAATGCTGCCGGCCTTGCGCGTAGGGCAGCCCGAAAATTATGCACTGGACAGTACCTTCCTAAATTCTCACCCGGCTATCAGCGGAACTTTAGTAAGCCACAATGGGCAGGCTACCGCTGTAGTTATCCGCCACGTGCAACAAATAAGCAAAGCCAAGGCCGATAGCCTTATGGTTCAGGTTGATCAGTTGCTGGATAAAGCCGATTTTGATGAAGTACACGTAGCCGGAAAGGTTAAAGCCCAAGCGGTATATGTAAGCCGTATGCAAAAAGAGTTTGTATGGTTTGCCAGCCTGAGCCTGGTACTGGTTACGGTATTTTTGTGGCTAACCTACCGTACCGCTTGGGGTGTCCTGGTGCCAATAACGGTAGTGATTTTAGCCGTAGTATGGACGCTGGGCACTATGGCTATTTTAGGTAAGAAGATAGATATTATGATGGCCCTATTGCCTACTATAATGTTTGTGGTGGGCATGAGCGATGTGGTTCACCTTCTTACTAAATATATTGAAGAACTACGCAACGGATTACCTAAGCGAGAGGCCCTTAAAATTACTGTAAAGGAAATTGGCCTGGCAACATTCTTAACTTCCCTTACTACTTCAATCGGCTTTTTAACCCTATTGACTTCTAATATTAAACCCATACGCGAGTTTGGGCTGTACGTGGCTATTGGCGTATTTCTGGCGTTTGGGCTTACCTTTTTGGTAATGCCGGCTATGCTCACCCTGGTTAAAACTCCGGAAGTGGCCAGCAAATCCGAGAATCGATTATTGTGGACGGGTAAGCTGCGCTCGGCATTTGCCACTACATTAGCCCGCCGCAAGTTAATCTGGATAGTTGCTACCGTAATTTTAGTGCTTTCGGCTGGCGGCATCAGCCGTTTAGAACAAGATACGTTTCTGTTGGAAGATATTCGGGAAAACGACCCGCTCAAGCAGGATTTCTACTTCTTCGATAACAATTTTGGGGGAAATAAGCCCTTTGAAATGGCCGTAAGCCTGCAAGATACCAGTAGAACGTTTTTTGATTACGAAGTACTAGAGGAAATTGAAACGGTAGAAAAATTTTTGGCCGACAGTTTTGGAGCGGGCAACCTGGTATCGCCATTACTGTTGGCTAAGGGGGCTAACATGGCCATTAATGGTGGCCAAACGCAATACTTTAAACTACCGGAAACCAACTTTGCTAAACGCCGGGTACAAGGCCTATTGACGAAATTGCCCAGTGCGGCCCAGCAGCTTCCAATAATTAATCAGGAGGAAAACCTGGCGCGGATTAGCGGCCGCAGCCCGGACTGGGGAAGTCAGGCTTCAATCAGGAAAACCGGCCAGCTAAACGCTTTCCTGGCTGAAAATACTGATACTACACTCGTAAAGTTCAGGCTTACGGGAACCTCGGTACTTATTGATAAAAATGCCGGCTATATACTAGATAATATGTTGGAAGGCTTGGGTATAGCCTTTTTGGTTATAGCGCTTATAGCCGGGTTGCTGTTCCGCTCGTTTAAAATAGTGCTGATTGCCTTATTGGTAAATATGCTGCCGTTATTACTAATTGCCGGGTTTATGGGCTGGGCCGGGGTGTACCTAAAAGCTTCTACCTCCATAATATTTACTATAGCCTTTGGCATAGCGGTGGATGACACCATTCACTTTCTGAGTAAATTAAAAATAGAACTGAATAAGGGACGCAGCATAGCCTACGCAGTTAAACACACCTACTTGTTTACAGGCAAGGCCATTATAATAACCTCGATAATTTTGGCCGGAGGATTTCTAACCTTGATTTTTAGTTCGTTTGGTAGCACTTTTTACACCGGCTTACTAGTAAGCCTTACCCTACTATTTGCCGTAGTGGCCGATTTAACGTTACTTCCGCTATTTATATTGAGGTTCCTGAAAAACAAAGCCCGCAAAACCCCGGGCAGTAGCGTGAACAAATATTGATAATTTAAGTTATAGCCGTAGTAATAAGATGATAAAGCACTCGATATACTAATAAAATTTTACTATCCTCCAATTTTTTGATACTAAATTTTACCCGTATATCCGTTTATGTGAATTTATTACCTACTTTTTAATGATGTTTCATTCAGCAGCATATTACCAAAACATTAAGAATCTGAAATTTTAGCAACCAGCAAGCTTACCTTTCGTATTTCTTGTGTAAATTTGTCGCTGTTTATAAGAATTTGTGTATGAATCCGTCTGCCCTTGTCCTCAACTTTTGTGCAGCAATTTTTTTAACTCTGTTTGTAGTTCTAGCCGGTTATTTAGTTTATAGGGCTAAAGTTGCTTATTCTAAACGTAAAATTGCTAAGGAGGTACCCATGTACTCCAGCCCTAAGCAAGTAGTGGTTCAGCCTGTTAAAGAACCGCGCTACCGATTGGCCCAAGCCAAGTAGTTTTCTCTTTACTATCAGAAAAAAACCTATGATGCTCCGGCATTTGTAGGCTTACAGGTTTTTAGCCTTCTGTTAAAAACTTTACCTTTGGCTTCAAAATTTGGAATACAGAAGCTAAATGGCAGAGTACGCATATAAGGAACTTGAAAAAAAGTGGCAAAAGCACTGGTCCGATAATAACCTGTACAAGGTAGAAACCGACCCCTCTAAACCAAAATTCTACGCGCTGGATATGTTTCCCTACCCCTCCGGCGCCGGCCTCCATGTAGGCCATCCACTAGGCTACATTGCCTCCGATATTGTTGCTCGCTACAAGCGCATGCAGGGCTTTAACGTACTGCATCCCATGGGCTTCGATAGCTTTGGCCTGCCGGCCGAACAGTACGCCATTCAAACCGGTCAGCACCCGGCTATTACCACCGCTAACAACATTGCCCGCTACAAAGAGCAACTGCAGAATATTGGCTTCTCGTACGACTGGAGCCGTCAGGTTGCTACTTCGGAACCCCAATATTATAAGTGGACCCAGTGGATTTTTCAGCAACTATTTAATCATTACTACGATAACTCAGCCAACCAAGCCCGGCCGATGGAGGAGCTTATAACCCATTTTGAGCAGCATGGTACGGACAGTTTAAATGTTGTAGCGGAAGAAAATTCCCCTTCTTTCACCGCTCAGGAATGGAAGACAATGAGCGAAACTGAGCAGTCGGAGGTGTTGCTTAACTACCGCCTGGCCTTTCTTTCCGAAGCTATGGTGAATTGGTGCCCCCAATTAGGTACCGTATTGGCTAACGATGAG
>CAZDEY010000021.1:0-11714 GCA_964504565.1 uncultured Roseivirgaceae bacterium | reverse complement strand
TGGAGCCTGCGCATTACCGCCTATGCCGACCGTCTGCTGGAAGGATTAGAAACCATTGACTGGCCAGAACCGGTAAAGGAAATGCAGCGCAACTGGATTGGTAAGTCCGTAGGTGCCGAGGTTTATTTTCCGGTAGTAAGCAACAACGAACGTATTAAAATTTTTACTACGCGAATTGATACCATTTACGGTTCTACCTATATGGTGCTGGCCCCGGAACACGAATTGGTTCAGCAGATAACCACCTCGGAGCAAAAGGCAGAAGTTGAGGCCTACGTAGAAACAGCCAAAAACCGCAGCGAGCGCGACCGCATGATGGACGTAAAAACCGTATCGGGAGCCTTTACCGGAGCTTACGCCCTCAACCCCTTCACCAATGAAAAAATACCGGTTTGGATTGGAGATTACGTACTGGCCGGCTACGGCACCGGGGCTATAATGGCCGTACCCGCCCACGATAGCCGCGACTGGGCTTTTGCCCGGCACTTCAATTTACCTATTGTACCCGTGGTAGAAGGGGGAGATATTGAAAAAGAAGCCTACGATGCTAAGGAAGGAAAGCTTATAAATAGCGGTATGCTGGATGGTTTGGATGTGAAAGCGGCCATTCAGAAAGCTATTGACTGGCTGGAAGAAAAAGGCATCGGCAACCGCAAAATAAACTTTCGGATGCGCGATGCTATTTTCAGCCGGCAGCGGTACTGGGGCGAGCCTATTCCGGTGTATTACAAAAACGGCATACCTAAACTACTAAGCGACGACCAGTTGCCGCTGCACCTGCCGGAAGTAGATGCGTATTTACCGACTGAAAGTGGCGAGCCACCCCTGGCCCGCGCCCAAAACTGGACTATGGCTGACGGCTACCCACTGGAAACCAATACGATGCCGGGTTGGGCGGGTAGTAGTTGGTACTTTTTCCGCTATATGAACCCGGAAAACGATACTGAATTTGTAGTTGAAGATGCTCAAAATTACTGGCAAAATGTAGACTTGTATATCGGTGGCAGCGAACATGCCACCGGCCACCTGCTTTATGCCCGTTTCTGGACAAAGTTTTTGTACGATATTGGTAAAGTTACGGTAGAAGAGCCTTTTAAGAAGCTTATCAACCAAGGTATGATTCAGGGTCGTTCTAATTTTGTATATCGCCTGAACGATAAGCCTAATACCTTTGTAAGCCTAGGCCTCAAAGATAAGTACGATACCACACCAATCCACGTAGAAATTAGCCTGACGGACAATGACATTTTAGATCTTGAGGGCTTTAAAAACTGGCGCCCCGATTTTGCTAATGCTGAATTTATTGTAGAAACCGAAGGTAGTCACGCCGGCAAGTATGTATGCGGTACCGAGGTAGAAAAAATGAGCAAATCGAAGTTTAATGTGGTAAGCCCGGACGATGTAATTGACAATTACGGAGCCGACACCCTACGGTTGTACGAGATGTTTCTGGGGCCGATTGAGCAAAGCAAACCCTGGAATATGAACGGCATTGACGGGGTACATAAATTTTTGAAGAAGATGTGGCACTTGTTCTACAGTAATGAGGGTGAACTTCACATTTCTGATGAAGCTCCTACTAAAGAAGAGCAAAAAGTAATCAATACCTTGGTAAAAAAAGCTACCGAAGATATTGATCGCTACTCATTTAATACCTCAGTAGCCGCTTTTATGATTTGCGTAAACGAGCTTACCAGCCTGAAGTGTAATAAGCGGGAAATTCTGGAAAAACTGGTATTGGTGGTAGCTCCCTACGCTCCGCATATTGCCGAGGAACTTTGGCACCAGTTAGGCCACACCAGCACCGTGCTAACTACTGACTACCCGGAGGTTGAGGAAAAGTATCTGAAAGAAGACAGCTACGAGTATCCGGTAAGTATAAACGGCAAAGTTAGAACCAAGCTTAGCTTTGGCTTGGATGTGCCGCGCGAGGCTATTCAGGAAGAAGTGCTAGCCAACGAGGTAGTGCTGAAGTGGACGGAGGGAAAAACTCCCAAAAAGGTAATCATTGTTCCGAAGAAGATTATAAACCTGGTAGTTTAGGCATTTTTTAAGGCAATTATACCCAGCGCGGGAATGGGTTAAGCCTAAATGTCTATAGGTTATTTTCCAAAAATAAGAATAAGCAGGCTACTAGGTCTGCTTATTGTTTTACTGGCCGGAATATAACTATCACTAACCACTGGCTTGGCGAACAAATTATATCCCATCTAAGCAAAGCCAGTACTCAACTACCAGGCTTAAAACAAAATAAATGCGAATTTCTAGCCTTTAACAGGATATTTTGGTAAACTGACAGGTAGATGACACCCAAATGTCAGGGCGCTGACCTCGGTAGTATGCTAGGTTTGTAGCATACCAAATCGCAATAAAAATGAACTCCCAAACCTTATCGAAAAATTTACTATATCAACGACAACGTAAAGGGTTTAGCCAAGAAAAACTGGCTGAGCTATCCGGCGTAACCGTGCGCACCATTCAGCGTATTGAGCGCGGCGAAGTTAACTCCCACATAAACACCCTTAAATTACTAGCCGATGCGCTGCAAGTTAGAGTTGAAGATTTATTACCGCTGGATAACCCCAAACATGAGGCCGTAGTAACTAAGTGGTTGCTGCTGTTGCACAGTGTGCCGCTACTAGGGAGTTTTATTCCCCTTACCAATATACTAGTTCCTATTTTTTTGTGGGTGTACAAGCGCGATGATAACCCAACCTACGATAGGCACGGCCGGGCCGTACTAAACTTTCAGCTAACAATTACTGCCGCTTTTTTAATTCTGTTGGTAGTGCTACTTGCCCTACCCTTTCTTATGGCGTTGCAAGAAGCCTACTTTCCAGCTCCCCTCCTGATAGCCGCTCTAAGTTTCATTGCAATTTCTATTATGAACACGGTTATAATTCTGGTAAACGTATTCCGGGTACTTAGTAATCGAACGTATTGGTACCCATTTAGCATACCGTTTTTCCGGAAGCCGGCTACAACCCTCGCTTAATTTTTTTTAACCTTATTAATTTAACTCTTATGAAAACTTTCGTAAGGCTCAGCCTTCTATTCTCTATACTATTTTGTGCCCCTACCAGCCATTGCCAAACCATAACCCGCCTCGATGGCAGTAAAATAGCCGCCACTCAGCTCGATTCGGCTATTAACATTTTAATGGAAAACGCTCACGTAACCGGCCTGGCCGTATCGGTATTTAATAACAACTGGGCTGTTTACCAGCGTACCTTTGGCTACCGCCAGGCCGAAAAAAAGTTGCCTTTAACTGATAGCACCAATATGTACGGAGCCTCGCTTAGTAAGGCGGTGTTTGGGGTTTTGGTTATGAAGCTGGTAGAAGAAGGCATTGTAGATTTAGATAGGCCCCTGCAAAGCTATCTGCCCAAACCAATTTATGAGTATGAGCCTCAAGCCCGTTGGCACGATGATTTCACAGATTTGGCCGAAGATTCGCTTTACCATTACATAACCGCTCGCATGTGCCTGGCGCACACCAGTGGTTTCCCCAATTGGCGGTGGTACCAGCCAGATAAAAAGCTGAAAGTGCTTGATACCCCCGGCAGCCGCTACCGTTACTCCGGTGAAGGCATGGTTTATCTGCAGGTAGTACTAGAAAAACTTACCGGCCGTAGCCTGGAGGATCTAGCGCAAACATACGTATTCAAGCCACTTGATATGGCCGGCAGCAGCTATACCTGGCAGCCCCGTTTTGCAAATAATTTTGCCTACGGACACGCAGCTACCGGAGCAGTAATAGATAAAGATACCGATAATGAAGCCCGTTCGGCCAGTACACTGGAAACCACTCCGGCTGATTACACCAAGTTTTTAGAAGCTGTTCTACAGCAGAAAATTATAAGCCCGGCAAGCTACCAGGAATTGTTTACACCGGCAATTAAAATTAGAGCCCTTAAGCAGTTTGGGCCTCTTAGCCTGGTAGATTCTACCCTAAATGATTCTATAAACTTAGGATATGCCTTAGGTTGGGGTTATTTCGAAACCCCCTACGGCCCGGCGTTATTTAAAGAGGGTAATGGCAGCGGATTTCAGCACTATACGGCTATATTTCCTAAAACCGGCCAAGGCATTATGATTTTAAGCAATAGCAATAATACCCAAGGAATTTACGGTGCCCTAATGGACTTCGGTATAAAAAATACATTTTCGCCCCTACTTTGGAACGATTACTTGCCCTACACTGAGAAAGAACCGCTGCCCGCCCAGGCTTACGGTTACGTATGCCCGCCCTGCAATAAAGCGTGCGACGCTACAACCTTTACGGTATTCGGCCAGTGCCCACACTGTGGCATGCAACTTCAGCCAAAAATAGACTTCATGCCACAAGACTAGGCTATGTATTAATGTAATTCTAATGCAAAAGTGCCAGACAATTGTAGAATAGAATGATAAATCTAGCTTAAGTAGTTAGTGAGAACGCCAAGAGATAGGCCTAGTTATTAAGGGTATAAAGCGTAGAATCAAAATACCCAAACTACACCAATTTTTACTATTCGTATAAATGAGGAAGCAGACTTGAAACAGCCTGCTTTTTTCAATTGTAGCATTTGAAGTATTTGTAGGCTGTTGCTGTTCCAAATATGATTAGCCCCGCGGTACCACTAGCTAATGCAGCAATTTTCATCAGCTCAGTATCTACACTGAACGAAAGTATAAAGCCTAGGCCTGAAGCTATAAGGGAAATTAGCCAGTAGCCTACTTCCAAGTACAGTAGCTTGAGCGTAGCTCTATTCAAGAGAAAAAAGAAAAAGCCTAGTAGGAAGGCCGAACTAACATTAATCCAGAATATTCCTCCGGCCAAATTAGGTGCCAAATCCGGCTTATACCAGGCACCGAACAGCAGCACTGCCAGAAATACATACAACAGCCCGCTTACTATCTCAAACCATATAGAAGTACAGGTCTTCACCCCGGCAAGAAACTTATTTTACGGCATATTCTACGTAAACCGCTTCGGTAATTTTAATCTGGCCGCTATTTACATTCATTCGCGGCGCGGCCGTTGGTACAGCCATTGCCTCTTCAACCATTGCATCACCCGGGTAATTTCGGGGGGTTAAAGAAGTTTGGCCCTGTAGCGGAACATTGGCAATTCGCAAAATTTCTACCTTATCTTTACCCATTGCACCCAGCATTCCTTTGGCAATAGCGTTAGCTTTTTTCAGTGCCTGGCTGTAAGCTACCTGACTTAGGCTATCCAAATTATTGTGGGAGTAGCTAAGCTGACCGATATTAGTATCCTCGTCACTTAACAGAAGCGGGTAGATTTCTTCCAGTACGGCTATATTTTGCACCTCAACCACCAAATTAAGGCTGGACCGATATCCAACGAAAACTTGTGAGTTGCGCTGCCACTGGTAATCTTTATACTGATTAACTGCCGTAGTCTGAATGTCTGTCTGCTCTACACCAAACTTTTTAAGTGATTCCGTTAGATTGGCACTCTTATCAATCAGGCAATCGCGCGACTTGGTTATATTCTTATCTAAGCACTGTAGGCTGACTGAGATGGTAGCCTGATTAGGTACCGTCAACACTTCCGCATCTGCCCTAACGGTAATGGTTCCCACGGGCAAACTGGTTGAATACGATTGATCACTCTGGCAATTAAACAGGAATACCGAAGCTGATATCAGAAAAAATAAAGTGATTATTTTCATACGTTGCTTATTAGTTCTAAGCAAAACGCAATATCAATAAATTAGTATGAAGTAAGATTTACCGCTGGTTTCGGCCTCCTCTATCCAGCGGTTCATCGTTGGGGGTTATATCAGTAGCGTTAGTTTCAACGGTGAAGCTATCTGGCGGAAATATGTTGCGCATTTCTACTATAGCCATTTCCCGCTCGCGCTTGCGTTGGGGTTGCTTCTTCACTACCCCGTACCAGGTACGTTCAATTTCCGGCTTTGGCTTAGGATCGCGTAAATTAGGCTCAAATCTAGAGAACATTTTGTAGCGGGCACTATCGTCAAATATGAATGTAGACTGATAGGCCGGGCATATTTGTGCTCGCTGACAGGCACTGAAGCCTACAAGAATACTCATGTATAGGAACAACCCTGTCAAAAACTTCTTCATTGCTTTATTTTAGCCACATTCTTACGGCAATAATTATATTTTTCGTACATGCAGCTTTAACACCCCGGGGCGCTTTAGTTAGCTCAGTTACACACCTGTTTACCAATACTAGCTAACAAATTAGGCCCCTCTGCTCCATTACACTAAACGGATGAGCTTTAGTTAACTAAATATCTTAAGGTTAAAGTTATGCTTTAAGAATAAAGTTTTTTGAGCAATTTAACCTGCTTTACTACATACGGTTGAATTAACGAAACCCAGGCCGAATACATAGATGCACTGGGGTGAAGGTTATCGCCGACTACCCAAGTAGGGTGTTGGCGGGTAAGCTCGGTAATATTATAGAACGCTATACCCTGGCGGTGGCAAATTTCTTGGGCTATGGAATTATATAAGTCAATTTCCCGGGCAATTTGCTTTCTATCTTTACCTTCGGCATAGGGGGTTACGCCCCAATCGGGTATAGAAAGTACAAAAACCCCTTCCGTTTTTTTATTAGCAAAATAGATTGCCTGCTGGAGCAGAGCTTCAAATTCGTGGCGGTACACGGCTTCATCGTAACCCCTATACTGGTTATTAACACCAATAAGCAGACTTACTAATTGGTAGTTATTATAAGGATCGGCCTGTTTAATTGCTTTCTGAAGCTCATCGGTTGTCCAACCGGTGGTGGCAATAGTCTGTTCCAGTTCAGTAGGAAACCCTTGCTGAGTTAGCTGGATGGCTAATTGGGCAGGCCAAGCCTCGGCAGGCTTTACTCCTTCACCAATAGTATAAGAATCGCCTAGCGCCAGATAGGTACTCTGTTCCATAGGCGGGCAAAGGTAGTGGTTTTTACTTAGGGGTGGAAACTAGAAAACAAAACGCTTAAGAATAAATACCAAAATGGCCACCAAAAACATAAGGATGGAAATTTTATTAATGCCGTGCATCATGCGCAAATTAAAATTGGTTGGCCTATTCGGATCCTTTTTACGAAAGAAATACCCCCAAACTTCGCCTAGTTCAAAATACTGCTTCCAACCGTTATTCTTTTCCATATTATTCAATAGTTGCCGGCTCCTGCCAGATGCCGTCTTCCCTAATAATTTCAATTAATTCATCAACCGCCCTCTCGCTCGGAACGTTCCGCTTCACTACATCTTGACCGCGGTACAGGGTAATTTTTCCTTTGCCGCTGCCAACGTAGCCGTAATCGGCATCCGCCATTTCGCCGGGGCCGTTTACAATACAGCCCATAATACCGATTTTGACACCCTTTAGGTGATCCGTACGTTTGCGAATCATGGCGGTGGTTTCGGGCAGATCGAACAGAGTACGGCCGCAACTAGGGCAGCTAATGTACTCGGTTTTGGTCATGCGGGTACGGGCGGCCTGTAGTATACCAAAGGCTAAGTTGTTTAGGCTGTTAATTTCGGCTAGTTGCTCTTCCCGGCCCCCTTCTGAGATGGCATTCAGCATAACCCCATCGCCTAAGCCATCAATTAGCAAGCCTCCCACATCGGTTGAGGCAAATAGCTGAAGCTGATCGGGGCTCAGTGCTTGGTATTCCCGCTCAACCACTACCGGTACATCAATATTATTTTCAATTAACCAAAAGAAGAAGCGGCGCAGGGCGGCCATTGCGTGCTTATTTTGGGTGCTTAAGATAATTACCCAGTTAACCCCGCTGTTCAAAATATCCCGGATCTCTTCGGTCGTATCGGTATCTTCCAGCCTTAGGAAATTTAGCTCCGGGTGGAAGCTGATGAGTTGGTTTATATCCTTCGCCCGGTATAGCGGATATTGGTTAGCTTGTTTACCCTTCTGTTCCCAAGCCGCGGCATCCAAAATTTCGCGCAGGCCGTTCGGCAGCATAAACGGTATTGCTACACTTCCGGAGTAAATATAGTCGGCGCCCAAATCGTTCATACGCCATTTATCGGGTTCGGGCAGATAGAAATGGCCAATGCTTCGCAGCTCTTTATCGGTTACTGGGTGGTTGGCAGTTTCCAGTTTACTGAAATCGGCAATTACCCGGGGCACCTGACCGCCGCCAAAGCCGCCTACAGCCACCGAGTTCCGGCGATGGTAAGCGAACGGGTCGATCGGCTCGCTGCTAATTGGTTTTATAGGATCATGGGGCAAGCGGTTTTGGTAGCGATTAACCAGGGCGGCAGCAACCGGTGCTTCGGCTTCGGGCGGTTCGGTCAAGCTCACCCGCACAGTGTCGCCCAAGCCGTCTTCCAATAAGGTGCCAATACCCACCGCCGACTTTATCCGTCCGTCTTCGGCCTCGCCGGCTTCGGTTACGCCCAGGTGCAAGGGGTACGGTTGTAGGCGTTCTTCCTGAAGCTTTTGAACCAACAACCGATAAGCCTGCACCATAACCTGGGTATTACTGGCCTTCATGCTCAGTACAATATCATAGTAATTGTGCTCTTCGCAGATGCGCAAAAACTCCAGGGCCGACTCTACCATACCCAGCGGTGTATCGCCGTAGCGGCTGAGTATGCGGTCGCTAAGCGAGCCGTGGTTAGTGCCGATACGCATAGCTGTGCCGTATTCCTTACAAATTTTTATTAGCGGAATAAACTTCTCGCGAATACGCTCAATCTCAGCTTCGTACTGGCTATCGGTATACTCAATTATTTCAAATTTCTTCTTATCAGCGTAGTTGCCGGGGTTAATTCTAACCTTCTCCACAATACGCGCGGCCAGTTCGGCAGCATTAGGCGTAAAGTGAATATCGGCAATTAGCGGAACGGTATAGCCCCGGGCTCGTAGGCCCTTTTTTATCTCCTGCAAGTTCTGGGCTTCCTTAAGGCTGGGGGCAGTAATTCTAATATACTCGCAACCGGCCTCCACCATTCGTATAGATTCCTCGATACTTCCTTGCGTATCCATGGTATCCACGGTAGTCATGCTCTGCACCCGAATTGGGTTGTTACCGCCCAGGGCCACATCTCCAATAAATACTTCGCGGGTTTGCCGGCGGCTATACTGGGTTAAACTGTTGCAATAATTCTTAAGCGACTGAACTGGAGTAGATTGTTCCATAAGAAAAAATGTTCCGGTACAAAGGTAGAGAATTTGGTGCTTAGTTGTTGGTTGTTCGTTGTTGGTTGTTGGTTTTTAGATATGAGACGCGAGACGTGAAATTTGAGATTTCGGAATCAAGCGGCCGCCGCGCGGAGTCAAGATAAAAGATGATGGACATAGAACTAAAAGAACCTGTAACTCACCACTTAACTACTTCATTAATTCGCCAATTCACTATCTCACCAAATTAAATTATATCTCCCAACTGGGGTCTTAACAATATTTCTTCCATTACCGTTCGGCCGCTTAAATTGTAGGCCATCCAGATGACTTCGGCTACATCTTCGGGGGGCATAAAGCGACTTTCGGGCAAATCTACCCCTGCCCAACTGGCGGTAAGAGTGGCACCGGGCAGTACGGCGCTTACTTTCAAATTGGTTTCTTTTAGCTCTTCGCGAAGCACTTTGGTAAAGCCTAAAAGCGCAAATTTACTGATGCAGTACGAACCGCCGTTGGGGTAAGCTACTATACTAGCCGTACTGCAGATATTGAATATATACCCCTTATTTTTATCAAGCATAGTGGGCAATAGGGCTCGGGTTAGGTGGTAAGCACTATATAAATTGGTTTCAATTTGCCGCTCAAGAGCACCATCTTCTTCCTCCGAAATTTTGCCCGGAATAAACACTCCCGTATTATTTACAAGCGCCTCTATGGGTTGATTAAGGCCCAGAACCCAGGTAGCAAATTCTGCTACATCATCGCGGCGGCTTAAATCGGCGGTTTTATAGTGGAGATTCTTTCCCAGCTTTCGCTCTAGCTTAGCCAAATCGTTATGATTTCTGCTACAGGTGGCTACGGTATAACCTTCAGCTATAAATTTCTCAACTAATGCCCGGCCTATACCTTTGGTACCGCCGGTAATAACAACTAATCCCTTTTCCATACCGGAAAGATAGGGGCTTTTGCCTTTTTTTACGATTATTGTAAGGAATACTCGTTAGGTAGTTATGGGAACCCTGGGCCGTTATATGATTTTTTTGGGTTCTATGTTCAATAACATGGAATCGTTCCGAACGTACTTTAGGCTGTTTATAGAAGAAGCCGTAAACATTGGGTATAATTCAATTTTTATAGTTTCTATAATTTCAACCTTTATCGGGGCGGTTACTGCCGTGCAAACCGCCTACAATATAGTGTCGCCCCTAATTGACGATTATATCATCGGCAATATTGTGCGCGATATGACAGTGCTGGAACTGGCCCCTACTATTACGGCTATAGTATTTGCCGGCAAGGTTGGTTCAAACATTGCCAGCGGGCTAGGCACTATGCGCATTACCGACCAAATAGATGCGTTGGAAGTTATGGGCGTAAACTCTAGCAGCTACCTGGTACTACCTAAAATTCTGGCTTCTATAGCCATGTACCCACTATTAGTAATCTTAGCTGCCTTCCTAAGTTTATTCGGAGGTTTTATTGCTTCTACCCTATCGGGGCTTTCTTCTCCCCAAGATTATATTTACGGTCTGCGGCTTACTTTTAACGATTTCACCGTAGTATTTATGCTGATTAAATCGGTGGTATTTGCCTTTCTGGTCTCGTCTATTTCGGCCTACAAGGGATTTTACACCCAGGGCGGGGCCCTGGAGGTTGGTACCAGCAGCACCCAAGCCGTGGTGAGTAGTTGTATTGCTATTCTATTGGCCGACTATCTGCTAGCTAACTTATTGCTGAATACTCCATGATAGAATTTAACGATATATGTAAGAGCTTCGATGACAAGGAAGTACTTATGGGGGTCAGCGGTAAGTTTTATCCCGGCAAAACCAACCTGATTATTGGCAGTAGCGGCACAGGCAAGAGTGTTCTGCTAAAAATTCTGGTAGGTTTAATTAAACCCGATACCGGGGCAGTACTATATAACGACCGCAACTTTACCGAGGGCGATAAGGATACACGAACCGCTATTCGCCGGGATATCGGCATGCTTTTCCAGGGTGGTGCCCTTTTCGATTCGCTGAGTGTTGAGCGAAACGTAAAATTTCCTCTGGACCTTCAAACCAAGCTGAGCGATGCCGAAAAGCTGGAGCGGGTAAACTGGTGCCTGGAGCGGGTTGGCTTGGAAGGCGTCAATAAAAAAATGCCTTCGGAAATAAGCGGCGGCATGAAGAAGCGGGTAGGCATAGCCCGGGCCATAGTAAACGAAATTAAGTACCTCTTCGTAGACGAACCCAACAGCGGCCTGGACCCCCAAACTTCTATTCTGATAGACGAACTAATAGCCGAAATAACCCAGGAATTGGAGGTAACTACCGTGGTGGTAACCCACGACATGAACTCGGTAATGGGCATTGGCGATCATATAATTTACCTGTACAAAGGCAAAAAACTCTGGCAGGGCAATAAAGATGAGATACTAGACACCAAGGTGCCCGAGCTAAGCGATTTTGTATTTGCTAACAAGCTGGCCAAGGCGTATAAGCAGGAGAATTAAACCTTAAAAGTATCAATAAGCAATAGCTATTAGTTTTGATTCTACCACATCCTGGTTGCTGTTAATTTTTCATCAGTTTAAGTTGTTTACTTTGGTT
>CAZDEY010000020.1:43914-53632 GCA_964504565.1 uncultured Roseivirgaceae bacterium | reverse complement strand
GTGTAAGGTCTGCTGGGTATCTAGTTGGCCAAAGCTAGCCAGGCTCCGGTGGTTGGCACCCGCTGCGCTCCCTTTAGCGGTTGCTTCAACCCGCTGTATAGAGGCAGCCAGGTCAGGTAGGTCAGTAGTAGCGACATAGGCTAGGGTAGTAGGTTGTTGCCCCGGATTAGGAAGGTCCTGCTCGGGCTGACAACCAAAAAATAAGAGCATGACTAGGCCTACAATACCCAGCTGGCGAAAAGATAAGGAGAGGGAAAACATGGATTTAAGAATAAATTAACTACTTGATTAATTGTATATAAGCTCCAAAATACTTTGAACGGTATTAATATATGTTTTCTCACAAAACCAGGCAAGCAAAAAATGTTATTTCTGCCAAAAACCTACCCCAACACAATTCCCCCCAATATTTGTTTACCTTGCAGACTAGGAACCTAAACTTCTCTTCTAAACCTGATTTTTAGAGGCCTTATTAACCCGGCCTCCGCAATTTTTTAAGCATGACGAAAACTAAAAAGAAACAGGGCGGCAGCAAAACCCCCGCCGATAAAGACTTGGTAAATAACCTGCGCAGCCGTATTAGCCGCCTTCTAGATAATGCCCCCGGCCGCTCCTTCGCTACCAAAAACATCATTCGCAAGCTGGACCTGAAGGGCCGCGCCCAAATGCAGGCGATGGAAATGGCGCTGCACAAGCTAATGAAAAGTGGCAAAGCCGAAATGACCGACAGTGGCGCCTTTAAAAGTACCGCCGAGCCCGAGGTTATAGAAGGAACCGTAGATGCGGTAAACAGCCGCTACGCCTTTATTGTAAGTCCGGAAACCAGCCAGGATGTGATGGTGCAGGGCAGCCGCCTCAACAACGCACTAGACGGCGATACCGTGCGCGTGCGCATCTTCAGCAGCCGCGGCGGCAAGGGCGGCAAAGAACGCCGGCCCGAAGGCGAGGTAATTGAAATACTGAAGCGCGGCCGTACCGAATTTGCCGGCAAAATTGAACTGAGCCAAAAATACGCCTTTGTGGTGCCCGACAATCGTAAAATGCACCACGATATTTTTATAGCCCCCAATAATACCGGCGGGGCCGAAAACGGCGAAAAGGTGCTGGTGCAAATCACCGAATGGCCTTCTAAAAATAAAAACCCCGAGGGTAAGGTAATACGCGTGCTGGGCAAGTCGGGAGAGAACGAGGCCGAAATTCACTCCATTATGGCCGAATTTGGCCTGCCCTTCGAGTTTGAAAAGGGCGTGGAAAGCCAGGCTAAAAAGATTAAGGATGATATTACCGAGGAAGAAATTGCCCAGCGTCGCGACTTCCGCCAGGTTACAACCTTTACTATTGACCCGCTGGATGCTAAGGACTTTGACGACGCCCTGAGCCTGCGCCTGCTGGAAAACGGCAACTACGAAATTGGCATCCATATTGCCGACGTTAGCCACTACATGAAGCCCGGCACCATGCTGGACAAAGAGGCGATTGAGCGCGCCACTTCGGTGTACCTTGTGGACCGTACCATACCCATGCTGCCCGAAAGGCTAAGTAACGAACTTTGTTCATTGCGGCCGCAGGAAGAAAAACTGTGCTTTGCCGCCGTGTTTGAACTGGACCAGAACGCCCAGATTAAGAACGAGTGGTTTGGCCGCACCGTTATTTACTCCGACAAGCGCTTTACCTACGAGGAAGCCCAGGAAAGCATTGAAACACTACAGGGCGAGTACGCCCGCGAGCTAACCATACTAAATACCCTGGCCCTAAAATTGCGCGGCGATCGCTTTGCCCGCGGGGCCGTTAACTTCGAAACTACCGAGGTACGCTTCCGGCTAGATGAGAAGGGCAAACCGCTGGAGGTTATACCCAAGGTGCGCAAAGATGCCCATAAATTGGTAGAAGAGTTTATGCTATTAGCCAACAAGCGCGTGGCCCAGTTTGTGTACGATAAACGGAAGGGCGGCAAAGGAGCTAAGCCACCTACCTTTGTGTACCGTACGCACGATGCGCCAAACGTAGATAAGCTGGAAGGCTTTGCCGCCTTTGCCCGCAAGTTCGGTCATAACCTAATTACCGATGAGTACGCCATCAGTGCCTCGCTGAACCAACTTTTGCTTTCGGTAGAAGGTAAGCCCGAGCAGAACGTATTGGAAACCCTGGCTATCCGCAGTATGGCCAAAGCTAAGTACACTACCGAGCCCGACGGCCACTTCGGCCTGGCCTTTGAGCACTATACGCACTTCACTTCGCCCATTCGCCGCTACCCCGACGTGATGGTACACCGCTTGCTGCAGCACTACCTGGACGGCGGCAAAACCGTAGAGGCCGATAAGTACGAACGCCTGTGCCAACACAGCAGCGAGCGCGAAAAGCGGGCCGCCGATGCCGAGCGCGCCAGCATTAAGTATAAGCAAGTTGAGTTTATGCAACTGCAGGAGAAAGAACGCGAGTGGGAAGGCGTAGTAAGCGGCGTTACCGAGTGGGGTGTATACGTAGAGATTGTGGAAACCAAGTGCGAAGGCATGGCCCGCCTGTCCGACCTGAAGGACGACTACTACGAGTATGACGACCAGAACTACCGCATAGTAGGCAAGAGCAATAAAAAAATGATTACCCTGGGCGACAAGGTAAAAGTAAAAGTACTAGACACCAACATAGACCGCCGCACCATTGACTTAGAACTGACGGAGTTCTAGTAAAATTGCCGCGGCCAGAGCTACCCGGCCAGGAGGCCGCTGAATTAGCTAGTCAGTTGCCTAGAGGCAAGCGACAGAAATAAACCACCCGGCGCTCGGGTCCAGTCCGGGGCGCGTAGTCGAGTGACTTGCTAATTATAAGGACTCTAGGCCTAATCAAATCGTGAGACAAACATCAGTAGGCTGACTTTATAAACTTAATGAATAAGTTCAAAAAGCCTTTATACAGAAAAGTAAATACTCGAGCCAGAGGTGTTCGACACAATTTCGGTGGAGATTTCAAAAATTCACGCCACGCAAAATCAGTAATAGCAGATCAGGTTACTAACTCAATGCATGGTAAAAAAGAAAGAGGTTTGGATTATACTCCTCTGTTCCGCTTTCTATTATCGAAAGTAGGAAGTACATGGGATGAGGTTTATAGCGAAGCAATTTCCCGGCTCGATAAAAAAGAACCTATCTTCTGGTTAGTTGCGTTAGATGAAGCTGATAAGAAGGATTATGTTAGAATAGGCGATTCCTCTTACTTCTCAGGTCTTTACGTGGATGAGAATAAAGTATTAAGGCTATCAAACCCAGAACTAAAAGCAAAGGATCTAAAACCTTTTTGCGAATGCTGTACGCATACGCTTAATAGAAAGGTTTTTGGTACGTAAGGATATCAGAAATCAACTACTCTAACCCTTTCGTCAAGACCTTATAGGTTATAAACCTCAAACCACAATCTTTCAAAATTAACTATCCACCTAAGCAATTGCCTCATTGGCGGCGGGCAGGCGACCCAGTCGGTGCAGTAGGTTTATGTGCGATTTTAGGGCCTGGCCAAAGGTATCGTTTTGCAAATAGGGTATACCAAACTCAGCCGCAGTTTGCCGCACTATAGGGGCCAAAGCCGGGTAGTGTACGTGGCAAATATTTGGGAACAGGTGGTGCTCAATTTGGTAGTTTAAGCCGCCTACGTACCAGCTAAGCCAGCGGTTGTTGGGCGAAAAATTCACCGTAGTTAGCATTTGGTGAATGGCCCAGCTATTTTCCAGCGTACCGTGCTCGTCGGGCAGCGGGTGCTCGGTGCCTTCCACCGTATGAGCCAACTGAAAGACCACGGTAAGCACTATGCCCGAAACGGCGTGCATCAGCACAAAACCCAGCGCCACCGTGCCCAGCGCGTAGCCGCCTACCCATACGGGCAAGCCCAGCATAGCGGTTAGGTATACGGCCTTCAACAGTACAATTTTAAACAGCATTACTCGGTTTTGGGCCGGGGTATTCTTATTAACGCCGTTTCTTCGGTACTTAACGTACTGCACAAAATCTTTACCAATTACCCAGTAAAGGGTAAGCAGGCTGTAGAACAGAAAGGCGTGGATGTACTGCACCCTATGCGCCGCTTTTACCCGCGTATGGGGCGAAAACCGCAGTACGGCTTTATCCTCAATATCATCGTCGTGGTTAACTACATTGGTATAGGTATGGTGCAGAACGTTGTGTTGCAGCTTCCAGTTAATTACCGCTCCGCCCAGCAGATTCAACGAGTAGCCCACCCAGGTATTCACCCAAGCCTTGTTAGAATATGCCCCGTGGTTGGCATCGTGCATTACGCTCATGCCAATGCCGGCCACGCTAAAGCCCATTACCACCCATAGCAGTAAGGATGCCACCGGTGGCAAGCCTAACGCCAGTATCAGCCCGAAACTTCCTAAATAAGTACCCAGCAGGATAACCGTTTTTAGTACCATGGCGCGGTTAGCGTGGCGGGCTACGCCTTGCTCCTGAAAGTAGGCATCGACCCGGCGGCGCAGGGTAGGAAAAAACTGGGCTTTATCGCATTTATTAAAACGAAGAACTGGTCGGTGACTCATATAGTGGGGATACAGATTGGCTCAATGCCGGTAATATTTGCCTGTGCAACGCTAAAGTTCGTCTAATTAGTTGCTTCTACCTAATAAAAAGAATCCCGAACCCTACACTTGGGCAAAAATAATACTAACGATTAGTAGGTGATGAAGGGTATTGAGTAGTTGGTATTGAGTAGTTGGTAGTTAGTAGCTAGTATTAAGTATTAAGACCTTGTTGCTAGTTAGTAGAACGGTCAATATTTATCTTTTTATTGAATATTATGTTTAAATACGCACCCTTATTTAAAATAAACGGTCATTGTTAAATAGATAGTAAAATAAATTTAGTTTACTTCAGCATAATGAAATAGTTAAATCTAATGCTTTGATTATATAAGTAAAGCAGAAAGAAAGTCTTATTACTTACTACTTAATACTTACGTCTTAAAAAAAAGCTAATCCTTTACAAAATACAGGAAGCGTAGCGGAAAGAATGATTTACTATCTGGCTCGTAAAAATTACCGCTTCGGGTTGATTCTGGCGGCTACTTATGGTTATTTGCAACCTTAAAACCGCTTAGTATTTGACAACTTTTTCTCTGGCCGATCTGCAGGCCCTAATTGAGCAGGAAGCTCAGCGGCTGGATTTGCCCGCGCAACCCGCTACGCTCTACCAGCCTATTCACTACATTATGAAGTTGGGCGGCAAGCGCGTACGCCCCCTGCTGAGCCTGCTGGCCTACCAACTGTGGCAAACCGACCCCAAACCGGCGTTGCAGCCCGCCCTGGCCGTAGAGGTATTTCATAACTTTACGCTAATGCACGACGATATTATGGACGACGCGCCCCTACGCCGCGGCCAAACCACCGTGCACGAGAAGTGGAACGCCAATGTAGCCATTCTGAGCGGCGATGTTATGCTGGTACACGCCTACCAGATGCTGCTGGCCGTACCGGCCGAGAAGCTGCCCGAGGTGCTGGCCCGCTTTAACCGCTGCGCTCGCATAGTGTGCGAGGGTCAGCAGCTGGATATGGATTTTGAAAGCCGCGAAACCGTAGCCGAGGGCGAGTATCTGGATATGATTGCCCGCAAAACCGCCGAACTGCTGGGCTATAGCCTGTGGCTGGGCGCTAAACTGGCCGGGGCCGACGGCAACAGCTGCGAGCGCCTCTACAGCATTGGTTTGGCTATGGGCACCGGCTTTCAGCTTATGGACGACTTGCTGGATGTATACGCCGAGCCCGATAAATTTGGCAAGCAGGTAGGCGGCGATATACTGGCGAACAAAAAAACCTATCTGCTAATAAAAGCGCAGGAAAACTGCCAGGGTGCCGATAAGGAGCAACTAACGGCCTGGCTACAGAAAGTAGACTATAACCCCCAGCAAAAAGTAGCCGCTGTAACCGAACTGTACAACCGCTGCGGCGTAAAAACCCTGGCCGAAGCCAAAATGCAGGAGTATTTCAACGAGGGCTTCGCCGAACTAAATAAACTACCGGTAGCGGAGGAGAAACTGCAGCTGTTATTAGGTTTATTTAAGGGGCTGGCTAAAAGAGAGAGCTAGTTGCATCAGTTTATCTAATTAGTTATATTGATAGTATGCGACTCTTGATTTGTACTATATTGGGTCTATTATACTCTAATCTATATGCTCAAAAAAATGAACTAGGGCTGTATAGAAAAGCATATCAATATATTAATGATTCTATAGTTCAACCAAAAAATATAAATGATGAAGAACTACATATATTCTGCAGCAAGTATATAGAAGGGGTAAAGCTCAATTATCAAGTCGGGCCTCATGTTGCTAATGTAGTTATCCAAAATGGCAGAGGATTACCTTTTGAGGATATATTCAGAAAAAACTACTCATACGAAATTGACTGTTGCATTAGAAATTTACGATTAGGTGGAAAAGATTGTCCAGTAGTTAATCAATATACAGATTCATTAACCCAATTTTGGAGTGGATACCAGATAATTTCTAAAGATTCCATATTGAACACCATTCAACCTTTAATTTCTACTCAAAGAAACGGATTCATAATATTTTTCTCAGACGTTTATAAGAACACTCTATCGGCTGAATTGCAACTCTTATGCAAAGGCTACGGTAATGTACCAGGCGGTCAAGGTAGTCCTTTATCAATATTCTTTATATTTAACTATGAAGGTGAAATTTCAGAAGTATACTCGGGCCATTCGATACATTATCAATAAGTTTTTATAGCTAGACAAACTTCATCTATTAAACGTTTGTAAAGCTATGCAAGCCGTGCCGGCCGCACCAAACTAATATCTAAGGATTTGTAATCATCCCTATTCGACATTTGCAATGTCGAATTAATATCCAAGGATTTGCAATCCTGTATGATATAGAATCCCAGATCCTGCGATAAGGCTTCGGAATTACTAATTTCGAAGAGAAGAACGGAAATTGACGGTTATGATTTTAGTAGCCAACAATTTTCAAATCTTTTAACTACCTTATAGGCAACTAACCATTTTTTTATGAAAAACGTAGCCAAAATTACCTTGGGGCTTATAGCAATGGCTGCTATATTTTTTGCCGGAATGGCGTTTATGTTTAGTCCGCCGCCGGCTAGTTATTCGGCAGAGAGCCCAAATTTGCAGCAGATGTTTACGGTAAGCGAATTAGCATCGGTGGGCAGTTATACTAACAGGCTGGTAAGTTCGGTAGAAGTTACTATGCCGACGGAGGCCTCCCCCAATGCCTACCTATATACCGAACTACTACTTAGCCCCAACCCGGCAGCCGATAAGCTGCGGATAGGCTTTACCAACCAGCGTATTTGCCGGTTGGAGGCTTACAAAAACAGTAAGTTAGTTGCCGCCCAGGAGCGGGGTTTTAAAGGAAAACTGGAAAATGGTACGGCCTATACCCTAACGCTAAGCTACCAGCCTACCCCCGCCCGCGGACAGTCGGCGTTACCGGTTGTGCGTATGCAGTTGCGTAACGGCACCGGCTTAGTTGGCTCCGCGCAGGAGATTGCGGAAGCCTCGCTGGCCCTGCCCAACCTGCTCGCTGCCACCTCCGTAGAACGCCTAAGCCTGCACGCCCCGCAACTAAGCGCTACCCCCTTCGGCAAGCTCCAAATCTGGAAGGATTATCGCTTAGTTGATTGATGAAAAATACTATATTAACCCGCATTAGGTTTTTTCTGGTTTTACTAAATTTAATTCTACTGGTAGTCCTTCTGCTAAGCATTAATCTGCCTGAATTTGAAATTTATCTACACGATTCATATTTCGTATATAGGTATCACCAACTTAGCTTTTCTTGCCTAATAGCCTGTTTGTTGTTGTTAGTAATCTTTTTCTCTGTAGAAAAAGCAGAACACAACCCAAAGTATATTATTAAATCAGCACTAAAGCTTTTAGTAACAGTTGTTATGGTTAGTATAATTGCATTTAGTATTCAGATTTCTTTAAGCCTTATTTATCTAAGTATACCAGTATTTTTATTTGGGGTCTGCATGTCTCTCATTTGCCTTATCCTCTATTTTCTTACGTAATTTGGCAACTCACTATTTCACCAACTATCTACATGTCCCTGAGTATTACCCTAATTCTTATAATCATCATTTGCCTCGTTAGCATACCGGCTTTTAGCAACCCCGGCCTGCTTAACCGCCTACTGTTTCACCCCTACACTATTAAGCGCGAGGGGCAGTGGTATCGCTTCCTGAGCAGCGGTTTTGTGCACGGCGATTGGGTGCACCTGATCTTCAACATGATTGCCCTGTTCTACTTTGGCCGGGTAATGGAATACGTATTGATGATGAAGTTTGGCGTGCTTGGGGGCGGACTGGCTTACCTGGCGCTCTTCGTGGTCGGGATTATAATATCGCATATTTCTACCTACCGCAAGTACCAAAATGCGCCGCACTACCGCTCGCTGGGCGCTTCCGGCGGGGTTAGTGCGGTAGTGTTTGCCAGCATTATGTTTTTCCCCATTAATGATATCTGCATCTACGGCATTATTTGCATACCCGGCTTCATTTTAGGGCCGCTCTACTTGCTCTACACCTACTACCAGGGCAAGCGCGATGCCGACAATATAAACCACGAAGCCCACCTTTCCGGAGCCATCTTCGGTATTGCCTTTAGCGTATTGGTAGACCCCGGCGTACTGGCCCACTTTGTAGAGCAAATTAGCACTTGGCGCATAGGTTAGTTAGTGAGTTGGTTAGATGGTGATACGGATCCTGAAACAAGTTCAGGATGACTTCAAAAATTGATGTTGGCGCCGAAGTAGATACTGCGCTGAGCAAACAGGGCCGCCTGCCGCTGGGTGTAGGTTCGGTCGTAAGTATAAGCCCGCACATTCTTAAAGTTGACTACGTTGTTTACCGCCGCAAACAGGATCAGGGATAAATCTTCCTGTAGGGCAACTATCCGGCTCAGGCTTACATCTAGGTTCCGGTAGGCCGGCAGTCGGTTTTCCGGGTTGGCTGTAGTGTACTCGGGCACGTATACTCCCAAATTTTCGGCGTAGGTTGCGCTGCGTACCGTAGGGTGCAGGCTTCCCTGCCTGAATAAGCCTACAGCGTTTAGGCTCCAGTAGGGTAAAAACTCCCAACTAAGGTTAGCCCGTACAAAGTAGGCAATGGCGTAGGGGCCGGCCTGGCCTAAGTGGTCGGTGCTCTGCACGCCGTTGTACGAAAGCGTACCGCTGAGGCTACGGGTTAGCTGTCCGCTAAGGCTAAGTTCAGCCCCGTAATTGGTTTGAGTTTGGTCATTTTGGTAGAAGTGCCCGCCAAATACTGCCGCTTGCAATTGGTAGCCTTGATAGCGGTAATTCGCCTCCAAGGTAAGCTGCCGCGAGCGTAATGCCTGAGCCGTGCCGTCCGTCTGGCTAAACTCTACCTGATTGTACTGCCCGGCCCCGGCGGTCAACTGCCAGCGGTGGCCTAGTTGACGGTGTAAATTTAGCTGTGCACTCCAGAATCCGGGCACTTCTTGTACCGGCAGGTTCTTGCGCAAACCACCGCCCACCACCCAGCCGGGTTTCAGGTAGTATTTTCCGTAAGCGTAGGCTTCGGGCAGGGCAATGGTAGTTTGGCCGCTTCCCTCCCATACCGGATAGGCCTCCCCCACCGCATACTCGTACAGAGGCTGCCGCCCGCTATAGTGTTGATGGCGGTGGTTTAAGCTGAGGCCGCTCTTAAGCTCCC
>CAZDEY010000020.1:31787-43807 GCA_964504565.1 uncultured Roseivirgaceae bacterium | reverse complement strand
AACGCTCGGCTGCGTACAGGTAGTTGGCCGAAAGAAAGGCATCTCGCTGCTGCACCTCCGTACGGGTAGCGGCGTAGGCGTAACTGGCGTCTGATACGCTTAAGCTGCCGTTTAGGCTTAGCTCGGCATTGCCCAGCAGCCTTCGCCAGTTGGCCACCGTAAACGCCCGGCCTTTGCGTTGCTCAAAGGTGCCCTGCCAGGTAGGGTGCCGGTAGTAAAAATCGTAGCCTTCGCTAAGTCCGTAAGCAAATATCTTTAGGCTAGAACGGCGGGGCAACTGCTTTAGGTAATGAAGCCCCGCATCTACCATACTAAAATCCTGAATATCGGCCAGTGCCTGCGGGTTTAGGGCTTTTATAAAAATGGCCGGCTGGTAATTGGCAAATGCCGTAAGCGCCTGGCGCTTGCCCAGCGGCCGGTGGTGGTACAAGCCCAGGTTGGCCAGCGATACCGAGGCCGTAGAGGTGGCACGGGCCGGAACCTCATCGGTGGTGCGCAGCGCAACTAAGCCGGAGGTAGCGTTACCGTACTCCAGCGGCGGGTTACCCGGAAAAACCTGTACCGATTGCAGTATGGCCGTATTAAATATGCTAAAGGTGCCGATACCGTTAAGTTGCGAAAAGCGCACGGCATCGTAAATGGGCACTTCGTTCAGGAAGATGCCGGTGCGGCCGGGCGGGCCACCCCTAAAGCTTACGTTGGCCGACTCATCTAGCGTAGTAGCCGAGGGCAGGGTGTTTACCGCCAACAGCGGATCGGCTTTGGCGGCGGGGTTGGTATACACATCCATCGGGTTTAACTGCTCGTAAGAAAACTCCTCGGCTACTAAGGGCTGGGCCGTAACCTCTACCTCGGTATCGGTTTTTTGGTCCGGCTCAAGCTGAATGGAAAGTTGGTCCGGGCGGTTAGCCAGGGCTACCAATTTTTCCTGGTAGCCTACAAAGCTTACTACCAGCGTATCGGCCGAAAGCTCGGTAGGAAGTTCCAGTGCAAACTCGCCCCGGCTGTTGGTAACGGTGCCCAATTGGGGCCGGCTTAGCACAAAAAGGTGGGCGCCGGGCAGGCCAATTTCAGCTGCGGGAGTCCCTACGGGAGCCTCTTCGGAGGCCAATACCCGGCCTTGCACGCTTACGCTTTGGGCTACCAAACCAGCCGGGCTGGCCAGCAATATCAGTAGCCCCAAAGCTAATTTAAGAACCCTCATGACTAGCGCTGGCTAAGTTTAGGCAATAAGCCCTGCTTTACCCAGGTGAACTCCGGCTCGGTCGCCAAGGCTTTAGTATAAGCAGCGGTGGCTTGGTCCGGCTCACCGTTTTTCTGATAGGTTTGTCCCAACCAGGCCAGGGTATCCAGATACCACCAATTTTGAGCAGTGGTTTGGCTATCGCGCTCCCACAGCGATACGGACTTTTCATAAGCTTTTTGGGCCTCCTGACTGCTACCGCCGAAGGTTTCCGGGGTAAACAGCTTGGAGTTGGCGTACAACTTCCAGACTAAGGGCGAATTTGGAGCCTCCTGACGAGCCTCTTTAAGTAAACTACTACTTTTTGAACCTAGGTAAATACCCTTCCAGGGGCTATAGGCCATTTTTAGTCCGTATACCGAAGCCAGCAGCGCTTTAGCCTCCCCGCGGTAGGTACGGTGCTCGGTAAGTTCTTCCAGATTGTCCTCGGTTTGGTCGAGGTAATGGTCAAAGAGGTCCTCGTCCATTTTTATCATGGTGCTGTTAAGCAAGCCTACCTGCGCCAGCGCCAACTGATAGCGGTTTTCCATACTGGCGTTTTGGGCAAAAGTCTGCTGCTGCTCGTTCACGGCCGCCTTCCACAACGTTGGCGAGCTTTTAAGGTAGGCTTGGTACGCCAGCGGCGCCTCATTTTCCTGCGCATATAAAATAGAACCGGCCCAGGTAAAGGCGATCAGGTAGAGATAAGTAATTAGATTTTTCATAATTGTAAACTGGTTTATTTTATAAACTTAATGGGTAAATTTTTGAAGGTTACTCCGCCCACCCTAGACAGGGTGCTTTTTTTAGATTGTGGCGGTTAGTAAACTTCATGACGCTAATGTAAACTAGTTTATTTTATAAACCTAATGTAGGTTGAAATAAATTTGTTTGCTTGGTTTCAGTACTATACCTTCGATGCTCCGGAAAGTTATTAGCCTTAACCAAGAGTTGATCCGAAAACCGTCAGTAATTCTCTTCGGCGATTCGCACGTGGAGTATTTTAAGCCTGAGGCTAACTTTGGGGCCACCTCAATACTGACTATGGGCCGGGCGGGGGATACAACCCGTAGCGCTCAGCCGCGATTGGAAGCCGTAATTGCCCACCAACCGGCTAAGGTATTAGTACTTCTAGGTGTAAACGATTTAGGCGAGGGTCGATCAACTTCTGAAATCCTTTACAACTACCGGCAACTGCTAATCCGAATGCAGAAGAGCAGTCCGGCAACCGGCTTGCGAATCCTTAGCCTGTTGCCCGCCAACCGATTGGTAGGTTATAATGCCAAACAACTCCAAATTACTGCCGCCATATTAGAACTGAATCAAGCCTTGGTCCAACTGGCTCAGGAAACAAACGCGGAATTCATTAACCTGTACCCTATTTTCGCGTTGAACCAGCAACTTAACCCCAGGCTTACCACCGACGGCTTGCATTTAAATTCAGCTGGCTATAAATTATTCTCCGAAGCGCTAAAGCCGTATCTTACCTAATCTGTTATGTATCGGAAATTATTATTAGCCTTAGTCGCGCTAGTCTTCGTATGGTCGGCGGTAGACCCCTACGATTATTTTACCTGGTTTCTGGAGGTACTACCCGCCATACTGGCACTGGTGGTTCTGGTTGTAACCTACCCAAAATTCAAGTTTACCAGCTTGGTGTATACCCTCATCCTGGTTCACTGTATTATACTAATGGTGGGTGGCCACTACACCTACGCCGAAGTTCCCCTGTTCGATTACCTTCGGGATTGGCTGGGTTCAGCCCGAAACAATTACGATAAAGTAGGCCACTTTGCTCAGGGTTTTGTGCCGGCTATGGTGGCGCGCGAAATCCTTATTCGTCAAGAGGTTTTGCAGAAAAGAAGTTGGTTGAATTTTCTGGTGGTAAGTATCTGTATGGCCATTAGCGCGGCTTACGAGTTGTTGGAATGGCTAGTAGCCGAGCTTTCCGGTGAATCTGCCGAGTCTTTTTTAGGAACCCAGGGCTACGTATGGGATACCCAATCCGATATACTTTATGCTACCATCGGCGCCATTTCAGCACTGGTATTGCTAAGTAAGCGACATAATAGAGCTGTTGAGAAGTTAGATGCTGCTAAAGTCAGGCCTTTCGCCAAAGCTTAAATTTATTTATACACTTCAGAAGCAAATTAACGAGGTTACTTAAAGCAACCTCGTTAATGGCTGCCCCACTATATTTACAAATTCGTAGTTATTCCTACCCTGAAACCACTTTGCAGGCGGGTTTCTTCACTGAAGCTGGTGGCCCAGTCAATGCGGAGTACTTTTAGTATGTTTTCTATACCAACAAAAGCTTCGTAGTAGTTGCCCAGGTTGGGGTTATATAGGTAATTGGCCCCGCCCACGGCCTGAAATTTGGTGCGGCGCAATAGAGGTATTTTGTTTATCAGAAAGCCGTTGAAGTGGTGCTCGTAGTGAGCCTGCAGGTAGCGCTGATTGCTGCTGATAGGCAGTATACCCTCGGGCCGGTTTAGGGCGTAGTAATCCAGCAGGTGAAAGGTGCTAATGCTGCCCCCCTGCCGGTTTAGGAACAGGGTTTGGTTGCCGCTAAAGTGCTGCCAATCGGGGAAGGGCAGGTTGTTTTTGCTCAGGAACACCCCCGCCCGGGCCGACCAGCGGGCCTTACCCAGCAGGGCAAAGTCTAGGTCGTCGTAGGCGCTAACTTGCAGCAAATCGTAGTCGGTATCTGCGCCTAGGGTGGGCAGGCCGCGGCGGTAACTCACATTTAAGGTAGGGTACTTGCTATCGTAGATTAACTTGGCCTTGGGCGTGGTTTCGTAGCGCTGCCTAAACCGAATGCGCAGACCCACTTCAGCCGTAAGCGCCTGGTGGGGTATAAACGCATCGCTGCCTTCAACTTCCGGCTGCAAAGGGTTGTTGCTGGTAAAGTTTTCTTCCAGCTCACCTTCCTCATTAAAACCCCGTACGTTATCCAGCGGCTGGCGATTTTCGTAGTCCAGGCCCAAACTTAGGCGCAGGCCGTTTACCAACTCCTGGCTGTAGCCCAATTTGCCGTAGCTGCGCTGGTACAGCTTCATGTAGTTGCCCCGGTTGCGCCAGGTATACACGGTATTTACCAGCGGACTAATAGGTTCGGCCGGGTTAAACTGTACCGTATTATGCCCGGCTTCAATACTTAACCGGGCCCAGTTCTGGGTATTGAACATGTTTTCATACTGCAAACTACCGTATACCTGCTCGCGGGCGGTGGCGTAGCGCAGGGTTCCGGCTACCGACCAGTAGCGCCAACTATCATCAAACATCTGCCGAAAGCGGCCGTTCACGTTCAGGTTAAGGCCTTCTACAGTATTGTACTGCACCAGTTGCAGTAAGTTAGAGGATTTGAAGTACTGCTTGCGCCAACTGTTGCGCCAATCGTAGCCATTCAGGATTAGGCTGGTAAGGTAAAATTTATTGCTCTTGCGGTCTACGGAATCCAGGTAGGGCTTGCTGGTCTGTACTATTTCCAGGCTGTCTTTTTCCTGGTAGTTCAGGCGCTCTTCTTCGGTAAGCAGCACCGGGCGGTTTTGCTGCCAGTAGCCGTTATTGCGCTGGTTGGCCCCTTCGGCTATACTAAAAACTTCGTTAGTAAAGTATTTTTTGGGGAAAGCGGGGTTAGCCTGCAGGTTGCGGTAGAAGGTGTAGTTTTCGGCACTGGCCCCAAAGCCTAAAAAGGTAATTTTGGCCGAAATTTGCATAGCATTGGGCATACGCAGCGTATCGCCGGTTTGCTGGTTTACTACCGGTACAAAATCCTGTTGAACGCGCAGACTATCGAAGAGTTCTACCTGCTTGTTGGTAAGCCACAAATCGGCCCCGGCCAGGCTCCACTCGTCTTCTACAATATACACCACTCCGGCAAATACCGGGTCGCTGCTGCGCTTGGGTATTACCCGTATTTTAGAAATTTCCTTGCCACCCTCGGTTTTGTAGCCTTCGTAGTCGTAGCGGTAGAAGAACATAGCGTTTTCGGCCAGGGGCGATACTACCCCGCGCGGCGCTACATCGGCAATGTTTACCCGGTTTTCGTACAGGTTTACCTGTATTTGCGAGGCCCGGTTCCAGCTAAAGCCCGAGCGCTGCCCGGCCACCTTAGAACTAACCATCTTTTCCTTAATATAGTCGGGCCAGCTAAAGGCATACTCCGAGAAGGACTCCGACAGGTACAGCACGCCCAGGTTAGAGGAGTCGGGCGGATCGCTGCCCAGAATTTTGGGCCACTTTTCGGGCAGGTGGTCCAGGCGGGTAATATTTTTTACATAAACCTCGGCGCTGAAACCATCCACCTCCTGCAGGTGCTCCTTGCGCTTATCAATGGCCTGCCGCAT
This sequence comes from uncultured Roseivirgaceae bacterium, assembly GCA_964504565.1. Taxonomy (GTDB): domain Bacteria; phylum Bacteroidota; class Bacteroidia; order Cytophagales; family Cyclobacteriaceae; genus Cesiribacter. Next base: position 38,236 of record CAZDEY010000020.1, on the reverse strand, counting down.
AATTTGGTAGGCCGGATTTATACTCTCGGCGGTAACTTCTACCTGCTGCAGCATTTCGTCTTCGCTCTTTAGCTGAATGCGGTGGTAGTCGTTTAGGTTGTCGGGCGTTAGCTTCAGGTAAGCCGTTTCGAAGCCTACCTGCCGCACCTGCAGTTGGTAGTCGCCACGCTTTAGTTCCAATACAAACTCGCCCTCTTCGTTAGTAGTGGCACCCTGGCCGCTGCTGGGTTCGTATACCGTTACGTAGGATAAAGGCTGCTTATTATCGTCCAGTACTTTGCCGCGCACCAGGCCGTAGTCTTCTTCAATACCCAACACCCGGAAAATAAAAGCCCACTCCAGTGCCAGTTGCCGCAGGTTATTAAAGCGCCCGGCCGTTAAGCCGTGGCCGCCTTCCATGCTAATGCGCAGTAGTAGTAAGTTATCGTCGGTTTTTAGTTGGCGCAGGCGGGCGGCCAGTTTGGCCGGCTCCCAGTATCCTACCTGTGTATCGTTATAGCCCCCCTGAATAAGCAGGTGCGGGTAGTCTTGCGCTTTTACGTTTTCGTAGGGTGAATACCGGCGAATGTAGCGGTACTGTTCTTCTACGGCCGGGTTACCCCACTCCTGGTACTCAAAGGTAGTTAGCGGCAGGCTGCTGTCGCGCATGGTATTGATTACATCCACAAAGGGCACGTTCAGTAGGGCTGCCTGGTAGAGTTCGGGCCGCTGGTTTATAACCGCGCCAATCAGCAAACCGCCGGCGCTGCCCCCGTCAATTACCAGCTTATCGGGGCTGGTATAGCCCAGTTCAATCAGGCGCTCGCTAGCGGCTATAAAGTCGGAAAAGGTATTTTGCTTGTTCAGCATTTTACCGGCATCGTGCCAGCGGAAGCCGCCGTCGCCCCCGCCACGTACGTGGGCTACGGCCACTACAAAGCCGCGCTCCAGTAAGCTGAGACGGGCGGCGCTAAAGCCGGGCGAGTAGGACATGCCGTAGGCCCCGTAACCCAACAGCAGCGTAGGGTTTTGCCCGTTCTTTTGCAGATCGGTTTTGTACACCAAGCTAAGTGGTACGCGTTCACCGTCGGGTGCGGTGGCCCAAACGCGTTCGCTGGTGTAGTCGGCGGCGTTGTAACCGCCCCGTATTTTTTCGGCCTTAAGCGTTTTGCTCTGGCGGGTATTTAAGTTATAGGCGTAGGTAGTGGTGGGTGTGGTAAACGAGCTGTAACTGAAACGTAGCAGGCTATCGTTAGGGTTGGTGTTGCTGCCGAAGCCGAGGCTGTATACCGGCTCCTGAAACTCCAGGTAGTGGGTTTGGCCCGTGCGCTTATCCAGTATCTTTATTTTTTCCTGAAAATTGCGGCGCTCCAGCACGGCCAAGAAATTGGTAAAGTATACCAGGCCCTCCAATTGTACGCTATCGGTGGCGGGCAGGTAGGTTTGCCAGGCGGCAGGTTCGGGGGCGGGCAGTTGGGTAAAGTAGTCGAGGCCGCCGGCGCGGCTCCGGCGGTTATTTTCTACGTAGAAGGTATCGCTCAGGTGTTCTACCCGGTACAGAAAACCGGCGCGGCGCGGCGCTATCAGTTGCGGCAAAGTGTACGGCTGATTGGCCGATAGCAGGCGCACCTCCGAGGTTTCCGAGTCGCTGGCCGAGGAGATTATACTAATATATTCTTTAGAAAGGCTTTTGCCTAAGCCCACCTGAAAGCGGTTATCGCGTTCTTCGTACACCAATTGGGCCGAGTCGGCGGGTTGGCCCAGTTGCCAGCGCCATACCTTGTTGGCCCGGAAGGTGGTATCCATAGTGGTGTAGAAGAGCGTGCGGCTATCGTTGGCCCAGGTAAGGTTGCCAATGTTGGTAGGCTTTAGCGTATCGAGCTGCTGGGTGGCCAGGTTTTTTATAAAAACGGTACCGCGGCGGTCGCCGGTAAAGTTTAGCGTGTAGGCCAGGCTTTGTTGGTTGGGGCTGGGGCTTAAGCCCAGCAGCATCAGGAAGCCGCCGGACTGCTCGGCCAGTTGGGGCAGGTCTAGTACTTTTTCTTCGGGGGCTTTGCCGGCCAGGCTATCGGGCGTAAGCTGTTTGCGGTAGTATACCGGATACTGGGCTTCGGGGGCGTAGCGGCTGTAGTAGTAAAAACTATCGAGCTGGGTAGGTAGGCTTTCTTCGGCCTCGGGCAGGCGGGCCTTAACCTCCTCGTACAGCTTATCCTGAAACCACTCGCTTTGCTGCATTACGCGGCGGGCGTACTCATTTTCGGCGCTAAGGTATTTTACCACCTCGGGGCTGTCTTTTTTGCGCAACCAACTATATTCATCAACCAGCGTATCGCCGTGCAAAATTAGGGTATCGGGCAGTTGGGGGGCCTGGGGCGGGGGCGGTACCGGGGTTTGAGAATAGGCCGCGCTGGCCAAAAATAGCACCAACAGTAGAGAGCTAAGGGTTCGCATGTAAGCAGTTTGGTTTGAGGTGAGCTACCAGCCTAACGCTAAGGTAGTTCATTTATTAAAGAGTCTGCTAAGTAGATGCAAGTTGTTGGGGAAAGGTTGCTAAAGGTTTGAAATTATAAAGGATAGGTTATCGATTTAGACACTTTACCTATAAAAAAAAGGATTACCTATTAACTTAACTGTCATTAACGCAGAGATTCCCCTATAATTTGTTCCGTTGCCTACACAAATTCGGGGAATGACGGCGGAAAAAAAGGTAAAGAAAAAATTTCATTGCATGTCTTCCACCTGATTGAATAGATCTATCCAATCGGGATTAGCTTTGGATATAAGGTTTTCTCTTTGAATTCGGGTATACTTCTTTAAGCGTTTCTCTCGCTGAATAGCTTCTTCTATAGTATTTAAAGATTCCCAATACACTAATTTATTACAATTATATTTTTTAGTGAACCCAGGGTATGCTCCAACTTTGTGCTGATAGGTTCGAGCGTATAAATTACTTGTTACCCCTACGTAAATTACTGTATTATTTGTATTGGTGATGATATATACATAACCGCCTTTCATTATGTTAACTATAAAACAGTATTAACCAAAAGTGCAAGCTTTATTGTTAGAGGATATTAGTTCAATAGTAGAGTTTAATCTGCAGAAATGAAAACTATATAGTCCACAGAAAGTATTAAGCCTATTTCTCCCACCCCGTCATTCCCCGGGTTGTTAAAACCCTAGGGGAATCTGTAGCTAATTAAGACCGAAGTAAATTTACAGGTATGCCTTAACCTTTCAGTACCAAAGCCCTCTATCTTAGACTCACCTGTATCAACAAGTGATTTAGCTGATTTATAGTGACTGTCATTAGAATAAATATACAAATTCAATCCCGGTTAGCCAGTTCCCAGGCGGTGGCGAAGCCTAACTGCACGCGCATTCTAAGCTGTTCCAGGGCTATTTTATCGGCGGTGTCGGTGGCTTGGTGGTAGTCGGCCTTCATAAGGTCGGTGTAAAAGAGTATGGGTACGCCGTTCTTGTGGAAGTGGTACTGATCGGAGCGCTTGTACAGCTTTTCCTGGCTTTCGGTGCCGTCGTAGGTATAGTCCAGGCGCAAATTGGGCAAATACGTTTGCTGGCTTAGCGCATTGAGTTGGTAAATGGCATCGCTGCGCTGGCCGGAACCTATAACGTATACGTAGTTGGGCTGAGAACTATTGGATTCATTTACCCGGCCAATCATATCGAAATTAAGGTTTGCTACAGTTTGCTCCAGCGGATAGGTTGGGTTGCCAGTGTAGTGTTCGGCACCCAGCAAACCCTCTTCCTCGGCCGAGAAATGGGCGAATACCAGCGTACGGCGGGGGCCGTGACCCTCGGCTTTAGCCAGCATAAATACCCGGGCCATTTCCAGCAAAGCCGAACTGCCGGAGGCATTATCATCCGCCCCGTAAAAAACCTCGCCGCCTTCGGTACCCAAGTGGTCGTAGTGGGCCGAGAGCACAACTACTTCATTCTTAAGATCAGAGCCCTCAATAACGCCAATAATATTTGTGGCATTCACAGGTTTAGTCCGGAAATTAAAGTTGAGACTAATAGGCTGTACTAACTGCTTTCTGTCCTTGCGCGCCAGCTTTCCTTCCGCTTCGTAGCGGGTTATAAACTGTTGCTGCGCCGGAGCGTAGAGCTTCAAAAAGTCTTCCTCCGTAAGATTGTATAACATGCCTTTCCTCAGTTTGTCACCTTTATCCACCAGCGAGGCCCGGGGCAAGGCAGCGTGACTTGTAGCTCGTATTCTACCGAAGGTATCTTCCGACTGGTGAATGAAGAGGGTGTATTTTGCGCCGGCTTCGTCAGCAATTTTAGCCTGTTGCTGCACTATTTCATCCGTACCACCAAAGTAGTAGGCAACTATATTGTTTTTGGTGGGTAGGCCGAAGTAGTCGCGCTCGGCTCCGTTGCCGGCAAATACTAAGTTAACGGAGTCTTGTACCGTACCGGCAAAAGCCTGCAGTACCTCCGCCTGACCGTAAGTGGTGGAAACTGAGTTATTCTGATAGTACCAATCGTATATTGTAAAAGGTTGGCGATAGTCAGGGTTGGCTGCCGAATTTAGGCCCAGCGTCCTGAACTGGCTCGCCAGATAGTTCTCGGCCAAATGCATACCCGGCTCACCCGCCTTACGGCCACCTAGCGAATCGGAAGCCAGCACCGCAATGTGGTGGTACATGTTAGAGTCGGATATACTAAGCAGGTATTTGTTGAGGATCGCCGAGTCGGCCTGCAGGCTAAGGGTTTGGCAAAATGCCGTATTACTAACGAACAGAATTAAGCACAGGGTTCTACCTAAGTAGGTCATAGAGGGGTGAGGTAAGAGAAGAGTGAATCAATAAGCTAGATACGAAAAGTTAGATTAAATATTGTTAATAGGCTTGGTTGATTATAGGCTATCGCTTAGGAAGCTGTATTTATCTGTATGATTAAGGCGAACAGAATAATTAGGTTTCGTTATAGCCTTTTAGCTAGGGCTTATATGGCTTAGGAAAATAGAAAGGTCAACAAGCAGAGTTAAGAATAACTTCATTACTGGCTTTTTAGGTGAAGGCTTTTCACCTAGATGCTATGCCGGGGGTAAGGGTTGCTTGGGGGGTAGTGCTGTAGGTTCGTATTAAAATTTCTAGTTTGGAGACTATGAATTATAATTTTGTAAAGTATGGTTAATACAGACTAACGTGCTGTGTAAAGGGTATGCGATGAGCGAGTGGAGCCGCCCTGGCCGGGTCGCGTTGATCGTGGCCAATGTTAATGAAAAGGACTTGCCCTACTAACAACCATGAAGCAGCGTACCGTTTTACTAATTGTTACTATTTGCTGTTATTTCAATAGTTTATAACTTCCTACCAATACTGAAGCAGAAATATGAAGCAGCCTTTCTAGTTCTCTTATCATATCTACGGTAAGACGCTTTTTCTTATTTAAGATTTCAGAAACCCGACTTTTTCCTCCAATTGCGCCAACCAAATCTTTCTGCTTAAGATTTAATTCCTCCATTCGAATCTTTATGGCTTCTATTGGATCTGGTGCTTCAATAGGGTAATGTTGATTTTCGAAATTTTCTATTAATAGGGATAGAATTTCTGCCTCATCACCCTCTGGAGTTTCTGGGCTTGCATCAAAAATTGCCTCTAATCTATGCAGGGCTACCTTATAATCGGCTTCGTTCTTAATAGGTTTTATATTCATCATATTCTAATTTGATTAAATTGAATCGGCATCGATTTTATCATATTCTGCGTGGGTTCCAATGAAGCGTATAAACGCCCACTGTCTTTCATAATTGAACTTGACTACTAGCCGGTATGAATTCCCTTTGATATTGAATACAACGCGACTGTCTCTTAAAATACTAGCGTTAACGTACGTTTGCTTGATATCATTTGGCGAAATCCAATTCGACGATTTAGCAGTTTCGTACCATGTTTTCAAGTACTGCTCGGAATCGGCATGAACTTCCCAAAAGTCTCGAAGCGTTTTCTTGGCTATAATCCTTTTCATTTGCTCAGGTGTAGAACAAATATATAAGAAAGTTCTCTGATTAAGAACTTTAAAATGGTATTTTCTATAAAGGGTAAGGTACGTTAAACAGCAATTGCTGTTCCCCGACCAGCATTTCCCTTCAACTCCCTATCTTTGCGGCTAAACCTTCCGCCAGTGCCTAGCCTACTTCAGCAACTAATCCACCAACTTCAGCCCCTTGGTTCCTCGGCCCGACAGCAGGCGTATTGGGTGCTGGAGCACGTGCTAGGGTTAAGCCATAGCCAATTGCTGGCTACCCCTAACCCGCTCCTAAGTTCGGCCCAGAAGCAGAAACTTACGGATATCACCGAGCGCTTGCTGCGGCACGAGCCTATTCAGTACGTGCTGGGCGAGGCTTACTTCTACGGCTACCGCTTTCGGGTAAATTCTTCTACCTTAATCCCCCGCCCGGAAACCGAGGAATTGGTAAACAGAATTGTTAGCCGGCACCG
>CAZDEY010000020.1:0-31777 GCA_964504565.1 uncultured Roseivirgaceae bacterium | reverse complement strand
TACTGGCCCAGCCTGAGCATCGCCGATATTTGTACCGGTAGCGGCTGCATTGGCCTTTCGCTGGCTAAAGAATTGCCGCAGAGCCGGGTTACCCTCACCGATATTAGCCAAGAGGCATTGGAGGTAGCCCGAGTAAATGCAGTAGAGTTGGCGGTGAATACTGACCTGCGTCGGCATGACGTATTGAAAGAACCGCTGGAGGGGAAATTTGAGGTGGTGGTAAGCAACCCGCCCTACGTGCGCCCCAGCGAAAAAGCCCTAATGCAGGCCAACGTGCTGGACTGGGAACCGCACCTGGCGCTCTTTATACCGGAAGAAAACCCGCTGCTTTTTTACCGAAGCATTGGCGAAAAGGCCCGTATTGCCCTAAACCCCAACGGCTGGCTCTACTTCGAAATAAACGAGGCCTACGGATCCGAGGTAGCCAACCTTATGAAAGAATTGGGCTTTGTACACATACAGGTACTAAAAGATATGCAAGGGCGGGATAGAATGGTGGAAGGGTGTTTGGTAAGGTAGTGGGTAGTGAGTAATAAGTATTGAGTACTTATTTGAGCGGCCATTGAGTGAAGTGGCAAAGCAAAACTAAAGGTCGCAGCGTTGGAGGCACACTCCCCTCTTGAGAGGGGTCGGCATAGCCGGGGGTGTGTTGGCCCAATTGCAATACAGAAAGGCCGGTATTAAATAAGGAACTAACACCCCGCGCGGCGGCCGCCCCTAGCCCCTCTCAAGAGGGGAATACCCCAGAATCAACCTTCTAGCAAAAAATTGAATTTCTGCCAGCCTGTATATTTTCCAAAAGGAAACGGCCCCTCCAAACCAACTATCAACTGGTGCGCCAGCCCGGTGGTACGCCAGCCCGTTCGTAATTCGTAATTGATAATTCGTAATTACACCGGCCAGCCTACCCAGAAGGGGTATTCTCGCTCCAGGCTTAGCATACCGGCCCCGGCGGTATGGTGTTCTTTTATGGTAGCTTGGGCGTCGGCTTGGCAGGGGTAGTTGCTGTAGCTTATAACCCGAAAAACCGCATTAGCCGGCAGCCACTTGCTAAATTTCCCCACTACGAAAAAATACTGCCAGCCCCCGCTAAGCACGCCGGCCGATATTAGCTCGCGGTGCTGCCAAATTACGTTCCAGAGTTCCGGGGCCTGCTCAAAGGGGGGGAAGCTTACGTTTACATTGGCTTGCTTACGGTCGGCTAACCACTGCAGTACTTCGTCTAGTTTACCTGGGGCTGACAGGGGCAGTAGTTCCAGCGGTTGCTGGTGCAGTACATTCGGCGCTAGCCCGCGCAACTTATCGTCAGTACCACAAATAGCGTCCAGCTTAACGCCCCAGGGCAGCACTTCGGCCAGGGCTTGGGTATGCACCAGCAGGCGCGGACTCCAGGCCAGCAACTCGCCCGCCTGGCTGTAGCTAACCTGCCCCGGCTCCCACAGCAGTAAGGCCGGCTCCTGCTCGTCTCTAACTATATGATGACTGGACACGCTGCGCTAATTAATAATTTACAATGTACAATGAAGGTTAGAAACTGCTAAATTAGAAACTACCGGCTTCTCCTTAAATTTTAAATTATTCATTATTAATTCGGTTTCGAAAGAAACCGAACTTCTTCCCAGCTCCAGTTCTTCTTAGGGGTTATGCCTTCTAAATTTTTGGTGAAGTATTGGGTGACTATAGCCAAAAATTGCTCGGGCTCCAGGCTGGAAGCGAATATTGGCCGCCGATACGGACTGGCGTAGCGCGCTTCTTTACTAAGGGGTTTATCGGTGAGGCGCAGAATGGGGGCCGTATCGGTAGGGGGCTCGGCTTGCCAGCGGTAGGGGCCTGTTTCCCAGCGGTTAAGCTCCTCGGCCAAAGGGCGAAAATCTAGTCGCGGGTAGCTTAGGCGATCGGTATCTACCCAGCCGGTATACTTGTACTCCAGTTCGTAGCGCCGGTTGGGGTATAGGCTCAGCACAACATCCTGGCCCGCACTTTGGCCAAACAGGGCGTAGTAGTGCAGCGGCTCGGGCGCTTCTACCACCTGCAAATGAAGGTTTTCGTAAGTTGTTATTTGGCCCTGCATTCGCAGCAATTCCGCATCGCGCAGCACGCGCTCGTATTCGGCCTGCCAGAACGGCTTTCCGACCTCGGGCTGCTGCAGCATTGCGGCAAAACGGGGCAGAAAATATTCGTACTTAGGCACACACCAGGCGGCTTCACCCTTCCCTTTAAACAGCTTATTCTGCGGGTTGTAGCTGGCAAAGGGCGCATAAAACTGCTCGGCTTCTTCCTTATTCAGCCAGCATACCAGCTTAAGGGCCGTATGGTCTTCCTCCGTTTCCAGGCTTAGCTCCCTAAAATCGCCCAATTGGGCCATTTTGCGCAGCAGTTGGCTATGCTTAGCGGCAAGCCCGGGGTTCAGCAGCGCCCATATTCCTAAAAAACCGTCAACATCAAAGTGGTTGTTGGTTACGTAGCGGTAGCCGGCCAGCAACTCGGGCCGGTACTGCTGGGTGTTCAGTACCCAGTCCAGGCTGGTATCGCCGGGGGGCAAGCCGGGCGGCTTGGGCGCTCCCTTCCAGTGCGAGAGCGCCAAGGCCCGGGGGTGAAAGCTATCCACCACCACCACCCGCTCGTACTTCTTAATATCGGTAAACGGAATAAACTGCATAATCAACCCTGGACAATTAAATGAACCGTGTTTAAAACTTAAAGTTAGCCCCTACCAGGAAGTTCCTCGGAGCCTGCGGATACAGGTAGTTTTCCCGGATCACTTCACCGTTATAGCCGTAGGCAAAGGTGTAACCGTTGCTTTCGTACAGTTTACTGAAGAGGTTGTTAATCAGCAGGTTCAGTTGTATTTCTTTAATCCAGCCCGGCTGCAGGCTGTAGTTTACCCGGAAGTCAGTCAGGAAGTACGGATCTATACTCCGGCTTTCGCTACCGGTATTATCCAGGTACTGGCGGCTTACGTACTTGGGCAGCAGGCTAATTTCCAGGCCGGGCAGGGGGCGGCCGCTCAGGATACCACCGGCAATCAGGCTGGGCGAAAACGATATGGGGCTGTCGGTATAGCGCAGGGTTTGCACCGAATCTATACCGGCATCACTAGAGAAGTACAGGGGTTCGGTAAAGCTGCTGATGCGGTTGCGGCTAAGGGTGGCGTTGGCCTGCAGGCTAATTTCCGGAATTGGCTGCACGGCCACTTGCGCCTCCAGGCCCAGGCGGTAACTATTGGGCACATTCACGCGGTTGGCATTACCTACATCATTCAACTCGCCGGTTAGCACCAGTTGGTCGGTATACTTCATATAGTACGAATTCAGACTAACCAGCATTTCCGGCAGGGGCCGCAGCTCGGCGCCTAACTCAAAATCGTGCAGCTTTTCGGCTTTGGGCAACTGGCCCAGCGGGGCATCAACAAAATCGCCCCGGGTAGGCTCGCGGCTGCCTTTGGCGTAGGAGAAGTACAGGCGTTCTCCGTTGCCAAGTACGTAGTTCACGCCCAATTTCGGGTTGAAGAAGTGAAAATCGTGCTCGCCGAATATCGGCACATTGCCAATATCCAGTCCGCCGTAGTTGTACTCTACGTAGCGGTACTGCATATCGGCGTACAGGCTTAGGGCATCGTTCAGGGGTATATTTCCTTTTATATAGGTATTGAAGTCATTCTTAATAGCCTCATTGTCGTAGAAGCGCTGGCCCAAGTTATTTTCAGCTACAAACTGCCCGCGAATTACCTCACCGAAATGATCGCCCAGGTAGCGGTTTCCGGCGCCCCCCAGGGTTAGGTTTAGGTTATTGGCGGTTTGGTATACGGCTGAATAGGTAAAGCCGTAAAAGTGGTTGTTTAGCCAGCGCCGGCGTATAATATCGGAAGAAGTTATACGCTCGCCACCAATTACTGGTTCGGGCAGGTTATAAAAAACCAGTTCATCCTCGTCTTCAAATGGGTCCTCCGCAATAAACTGCTCGTAGTAACCACGGCCGTAGGTGTAGTGGCCGGCCAGGTTAAGCTGAAGTTCATTGGTAAGCTCGTGCCCAAAAATTAGCTGGTAGTGGTCTTGCTGGTAGTTATCGGTTTCGTTGTCGTAGGTGTAGAAGTTGTAGGTGCGGCCATCATTCATCAATTTAACACTATCACCTTCCGGCAGAAAAGAACTATTTCTGCCTATAAACGCCTGAATTCCGGCACTATCCTGCTTGGCTACGGCCTCGGGCGTGCCGTACCAGCTTTGGTAGGTTTGCTCGCGTCCGCTAAATACGTTGGCCTTAAGCAGGGTTTTTTTCCCGTAGTAACCGCCGCTTACAAAAAACGACTTCATATCGGAGAACGCCCGGTCAATATAGCCGTCGGAGCTTATTTTGCTCAGGCGGGCATCTACCGCAAAGTGATTATTCAGCAGGCCCGTGCCGGCGCGTACCGTATACTTTTGGGTGTTGTAGCTGCCGGCGGCCAGGTTAGCTTCGGCGTAGGCTTGGGGCTGCAGGCCGTCGGTTTGTATGTTTAGCGAAGCCCCAAATGCGCCCGCGCCGTTGGTGCTGGTACCTACCCCGCGCTGCAGCTGGATATTATCAACGGAAGAGGCCAAATCGGGCAAATTTACCCAAAACGCTCCGTGCGATTCGGCATCGTTTAGTGGTATGCCGTTAATGGTTACGTTTACGCGCGTAGCATCGGAGCCGCGCACCCGTATGCCCGTATAGCCCACGCCCGCCCCAGCATCGGAGGTTACCACTACCGAGGGGGTAAAGTTAAGCAGGTAAGGAATATCCTGACCCAAATTTTGCTTTTCCAACTCCTCGTCGGTAACGGTATTATAGGCCATGGGCGTAATTTCGGTAGCGCGGGTAGCGCCGGTAACCACAGCTTCGGGCAGCAGGCCGTCTTCGGTAAGGATTATGCGAAGATCAGTTCGGGAGCTATTTACCGTAATTGCCTCCTGATAGGGTTTGTAGCCTACGTACGATACCTTTAACTGATACTCGCCCGGGCGCAGGTTGGCAAACTCAAATTCGCCCTGGTAATTGGTAACGTTGCCCTGCGTACCTAACAGTACATTAGCCCCGGCCAGAGCTTCACCATCGGCATTTATAACTATACCTTGTAAACTAAATTGGGCTGAAACCAACTGTGGGGCAAATACTAAAATGCCGAACCAAACAATCCACTTCTTCATTGCAAAAAACAGGTTTAATAAGAAAATCCTTGTCCTTTCAGAAGTGCAGCCGGTAGTTTACCTGGCAAATTTATGGCAGGTACGGGCAGTCTGTTGTTTTTTCTCCCTACGCCGGCATTATCCGGATCAGGTATCTGCTATAGCAGCAGCGGGTATAATCTCAGCCCGTTAGGTAGGGCACCCCGAAAAGACGGTACAAACCTACGAGAATTAATTACGAATTACTAATTATTAACCGCGACGGCGGACCGTTTACGATTTAATTTGTAGTGTCCACTTGCTTGCCAATACGCAGTTTGCTTGGGGGCATAATGCTTGTAATTTTGCGGCTATGGAAAATGGGGTTTGGCAGCAGATACAACAAGCAGCTACCGCTATGAGCTATTGGGAAGTAGCTGCAGTATTTCTGGCGTTAGCCTACGTATTATTGGCTGCCAAAGGAAGCCTGTGGTGCTGGCCTGCCGCCCTGCTTAGTTCCAGTATTTATACCTATATCTGCTGGAACGCGAACCTGAAGGCCGAGGCCGGTTTACAAATTTTTTACGTAGTGATGGCTATAGTAGGCTGGCTGCAGTGGAGTAAAAAGAACAGAACTACGGAAGCAGAAACCGGTCACCCAATATCCGACCAAAAAGAAACTCCTATAATTCAATATTCTTTAGTCAAGAACTTAATAATTATAGCAGTAAACTTACTAGCAACCGTAGTTTTAGGCTATATCCTCAAAAACTACTTAGCCAGTGCCAATCCCTACGTTGATGCATTTACTACGGTATTTAGCTTATTTACTACCTGGATGGTTACCCAAAAGGTGCTGGAAAACTGGTTGTACTGGGTAGTTATTGATGCGGTTTCCGTATGGTTATACATGAGCCGGGATTTATACTTTACCGCCTTACTTTTTGCGTTCTATACCGGCTTAGCGTTGTATGGCTATTTTGCCTGGAAGAAGCTATATAAACAGCAACTGGCAGCAGTTCCGGCATGAGGCGTATTGCAATTACCGGCCCGGAAAGCAGTGGCAAATCAGACTTATCGCAGCAGTTAGCCCGGCATTTTAATACGCTATGGGTGCCCGAATTTGCCCGTACCTACCTTCAAAATTTAAGCCGCCCCTATACCGCAGCCGATCTGACTACCATAGCCGAGGGGCAGCTTAGAACCGAAAATCAAATTGCCCAACAAGCCCGGTTACAGGGCAAATCCCTGATTTTTTGCGATACCGATTTTTTGGTGCTGAAAGTATGGAGTGAAGTTAGGTACGGCCGGGTTAGCCCCACTATTCAGAGGCTTTGGCTGGAACATGATTATACCCATACCCTATTGGCCTACCCCGATTTACCCTGGCAGGATGACCCCCAGCGCGAACACCCCAACCAACGCATGGAGCTGTACCAACGCTACTTAACTGCTTTACAATTGGCAAAACGGTCGTTTACTATTGTAAAAGGCTTAGGTCAGGAGCGTACCAAGTGTGTAATTGATGCTGTAGACCGGGCGCTGAAGCATAACCGCTACCAAATGCCCGGCCGGTAGCAGCGTAAACATTTGCCAGGCCTTTTGCTTATATATTAGTTCAGGAATAGTATTTTTGCAATTCTGTTACAAAATTCAGAACACGACGCTCATTCCATGACGGATATTTCCTCTAATCAGGCCTGGTTCGATACCTGGTTCGATTCGCCTTACTACCATACCCTTTATAAGCACCGCGACTACGAAGAAGCTCAGTTCTTTATAAATAATTTAGCTGACTACTTTCAGTTTAAAGCCGATGACCAAATTATGGACCTGGCCTGCGGTAAAGGCCGGCATAGCATCTACCTGAATAAACTGGGCTACCAGGTTACCGGGCTCGATTTAAGCGAACAGAATATTACCCACGCCAAGCAATTTGCCAATAACCGCCTGCATTTTGCCGTACACGATATGCGGGAAACCTACAGCCAACGGCAGTTCAACTACATATTAAATTTGTTTACCTCCTTTGGCTACTTTGATACCGAAGCCGAAAACCAGCAGGCAATTTGCGCTGCGGCCAAAGCCTTAAAGCCCCGGGGCCAACTACTAATTGATTTTCTAAACCCCTATAAGGTAGTTCACCATTTGGTAGCGGAAGAAGTTAAGACGATTGACGGCATTGAATTCCATATTACCCGCGATTATCAGGAAGGGTTTATTGCAAAGGATATCCGGTTTGAAGATAAAGGGAAAAACTACCATTTTCAGGAGCGGGTACGGGCCATTAGTTTCGAACAGTTTCAACAGTACTTTACTACCGCCGGCCTAGAGTTGCTAGATACCTTCGGCAACTATAAATTAGAGCCGTTCAACCAGCAACAGTCCGATAGAATGATATTTGTACTAGGCAATAAACCGGAGGCTTCCAGGTGCTAGTTTACGCCACAATTTTATTTATAACCGCCCTGGCCGGGGGGTTGGCAGCCTTTAAGCTTCCGCTAAAGCAAAACCAAACGTACCGCCTGCTGCTGGTTTTTGCCGGTGCCTACCTGTTTGCCATAACCGTAACCCACCTATTGCCCGAAATTCTGCAGGGTGCCCAAGAGCCTCATTTTGTGGGCCTGCTGGTGCTGGCTGGTTTTTTTCTGCAGTTAATGCTGGAATATTTGACCGCCGGGGTAGAACACGGCCACGTACACCCGCCGGCTAACAGCCACAACCATCACCACTACCACAGCACCCTTACTCCGCTGAGTTTACTTATAGCCTTGTGCCTGCACGCTTTTATGGAAGGCACCCTGCTGCTTCATCCGGCCGGGGGCGGGGGCGCAGCGCACCAAACCGATTCGTTACTGGTAGGTATAGTGCTGCACAAGGCCCCGGCGGCATTTGCCTTAGTATCGGTATTAATTGCGCATATGCAGGGCAAAAAATGGCCAATGGTTATGCTGATAGTTTTTGCGCTGGCCTCGCCCTTAGGCCTCTGGTTTAGTGAGCTTATGCAAGGGGGTACCGGCTCGTTAAATGCCTTAGACCGATGGGTTTACCCGCTGGTAGCCGGCAGCTTTCTGCATATAAGCACTACCATTTTCTTTGAAAACTCGCCCGACCACCGTTTTAACTTCCGTAAGTTGGTTGTGAGTTTTATTGGTGCCGGCTTGGGGGCTATGGTGGAGCTATTTGGCTAAGCTTTGTTGGTTTACACCCTGGTGGCTGTTAGCCAGTTCATTAGGCAACCTAATGGCAAAGGTAGTACCTACATTTACCTGCGAAGCTACCGATATACTACCCCCCAATTTTTTAACTGCCTCGTTTACAATATACAGGCCCAAGCCGCTGCCCTCGCTTTTTTCGTGAGCCCTAAAGAACATTTCAAAAATCTTCTTATGGTATTCTTCCTTTATACCTAATCCGTTATCTTGAATGGTAATGAGAATTTGGCTTTCATCTACCTTGGTAGTTACGCTTACGTACGATTTGACCTGCGGATTGCGGTAGCGTACGGCATTGCCGATCAGGTTTGAAAAGATCATTTTTAAACGACGCTTATCGCTCCAGAATGGCACGCTGCTATCCAGTTTTCTAATCAATTCAACGTAGTGGGCATTAGGCATATAGCGTAGGCCGCTGGCTACTTCCTCCAGAAGTTCGTTAAAGCATATTTCTTGCGCCTCGTTATCCAGCCGGCTATTACGGCTGTAGTCAATTATATCATGAATAAAATTATCCAGCCGATGCAAGCTTTGGTTCATTAACTTATGATAGTGATCCTGAGCATTTGGGTCAGGTTCGGTCTCAATTAAGTTCAGCAAGCCTAATACCGAAGCTATAGGCGCCCGTAAATCGTGCGATACGCTATACACAAACCTATCCAACTCTTGGTTGGCTTTACGCAGATCCTCATTGGCACTCATCAACTCCTCGGAGTTCAGGTTCATTGCCTGTTCAATCATTTCCCTATCGCGCTCGTAGGTAGTATAAGCTTCGCTGATGGCGCTAAGTAAGGGCTGTAGTTTTTCTTGCTCGCCGGCATCCGGCAGATATTTTCTTAATTGCCGGGCCAACAATTTATTATAGTGGGCCTGGCCTAAATTTTTCTCGTTCATTCCTCGCTCAATACGGTTATAGCCATGGTCTGGTTATGCAGTTCTGCCCTAAGTTTTGTTGCTTTATTACTTATTGGGGCAAATTCGCCATAGCTGTAAAAGCCGGTTAGCAGGGTATTTTCGCCTAAAGCCTGTTGTGCTTCCTCCAATTCTTCTTCGGTACGCTGCCCCAAAACTTCTTGCCGGCCTACACAACTAACCAAAATTGCCAGCGATGAGTTTCTATTAGCCTGCCGGGCCTGAATTGCCGCTTCGGTGGCTCCGTCCAGCAAGCGCTCGGTATTGGCTTTCATAAGCCGTACACGATCGCCGTTTTCTACTTCGCCGGCTAAAATTAGGGCTTGTTCTTCCTCGTTCTTAGAAATTATTGAGCGCGCTACGGTATTATCCAGGCTTTTAGAACGAAGGCCCAATGGGAAGAACATGTACGCCCGGGGGTGCCCCTCGGCATACTTGCCTAAGTAGCGGTGATACAGTTCTAGGGCCGGTTTTCCGTCCAGTTCGTACAATACATTGTTCTTAGCCCGGGTTACTATGCGGTCGGCCCCAAAGCTATCCCAGGTGCCGCCAATGCCGTAGCTTACCGAAATTGCTTCACCGTACAAGCCTACCGCAACGCACTGATCCTTGGCCAATACGTTGTTGTGGCCTACCAGGGTATGGCCAAATTCCCAAGCATCGCCGGCTACGCCCCCGGTCAGGCTCACCTGGGCGGGTATAGTTTCATTAATACCCCTAATTAAGGAAGAAGGGTTAATTACCAGCCCATCGGTAAACAATAAAATATGCTTAAGGCCCTCAGTTAGCAGCCCTGAAACCAGTGCCTTACCGGTATCGTGCGAACTAGCGTGCTGGCTACGGCAGGTAGAGCTTACCTTAACCTTGGTTTTGCTAAATAGTATTGCTGTAGAAACCGGGTCTTCTATGGATAGCTCAGTACCCGCAATATTTCCGGTAGTAGAAACATATATCAGGTCGGCCTTGGGGTAGGCTTCCCGCAAATCTATATCAAAGCCTTCATCCAATACCTTACGCGTAGCACATACCAAAACTAACTGGGCCTCAGTTAACCGGGGTACTGGGGCGGCAGCCGTTTTCCATACTAGCTGTTCGTACTTCATAGCCTGATAACAATATGTTTTCTACAACTGTTCAATACTCTAACTACTTAAGCCCACTGGGCTGGTAGGTAGTCCCTTCATTAGTACTCATTGGCCAGGTGTTATTAGCCCGGTCAATATCGGCCATGCGTTGGCTGGGGTCTAGTTCAATTTTGGCAATACTGGTAAGGGGCTTATCAATCGGAAGAGTATAATTAGGGAATACCCACGGCCAATCGGCCAAGATTTGCTTAGTTAAGCCTAAGTCTTCCTGCTTTTCGCCGCGCATCAGCACCATAGGTATATAGTATAATTCCTGGCTGCCATCGGTATAGGTTACTACCACATCTAACGGCATCGGAAATTCGCCTACTTTTTCCAGACTTACTACGGTGGTGTTGTTTTCACCGGCACTTACCGAACGCACTGCGTAGTCAATTTGGTTGGTAGTGCCTACAAAGTTCTGGAACAGCCAGTCTAGTTCTATACCGCTGGTTTTTTCCATCACCCGTTTAAAGTCCGTAGGGTTTGGGTGCTTAAATTTCCACTCATTAAAGTAGCGCTTCATGCCGCGCATCATTACCTCCTCACCCAAAACATAACTTAGCTGGCTAAGCAGGGTGGAGCCTTTGCTGTACGAAGCAATACCATATGCCCGGTTAGAAGTATAGTGATCGGCGTGGGTGGTAAGCGGTTCTTCGTTTCCGCTCCGGGCCAAACTTAGGTAACCGTTAATGCTGCCGGTATGCGGATTGGCTTCTCCCTGATCAAAAATTACATTCATGGTAAGGTCGCTGGCATAGGTGGTAAAGCCTTCGTCCATCCAGGGGTAAAGGCTTTCGTTGGTACCCAGCACCATCTGGAACCAGCTATGGGCAGCCTCGTGTACGGTTACGCCCACCAGGCTACCCAGGCTGCGGTTGCCGGTAATTAGCGTAGCCATAGCGTACTCCATACCGCCGTCGCCGCCCTGTATTACACTGTAGGTATCATAAGGGTACTGGCCGAAATTCTTACTAAGGGTTTGAAAAGCTTTAACGGTGTAGGGCTGCAGTTGCTTCCAGGTGGCGGAGTACTCCTGATTAGGTTTATAGAAGAAACGTAGGGTTGGCCCGCCCGGTACTTGCACTACATCGTGCTGGTAGTCAGTATCGGCGGCCCAGGCAAAATCGGTTACGTTATGGGCTTTAAATTGCCAGCTTAGTTTACCATTTTTAGGCTTTCCGCTGCCTTCAGCATAGCCGTGCCCTACTTCCTTGGCATTCTGAATATAGCCACTGGCGGCTACCGTATACTTCTCATCAATACTAATAGTAACATCAAAATCGCCCCATACACCGTAAAACTCCCGGCCTATATAAGGGTTACTGTGCCAGCCTTCGTAGTCGTATTCGGCCAATTTAGGGTACCACTGCGTCATGCTGTAGCGGATGCCCTCGGCATTATCGCGACCGGAGCGGCGTATTTGTAAAGGCACCTGACCTTCAAAATCAAGGCTGAAAGTAGTTTTCTTTCCGGGCAGTATAGG
Organism: uncultured Roseivirgaceae bacterium; assembly: GCA_964504565.1. Lineage (GTDB taxonomy): Bacteria > Bacteroidota > Bacteroidia > Cytophagales > Cyclobacteriaceae > Cesiribacter. Next base: position 19,914 of record CAZDEY010000020.1, on the reverse strand, counting down.
TTTTGGCAAGTCAACTACCAGTATGGTTTCTTCTTCGGAAAGCTGGGCGGTTTTGCCGTCCTGCTTTAGGCTGGTTACGTGCAGGTAGCCCACCTCATCATCTTTCAAGTTGAAAATACGATTGCCTACGCGGCGGTCGGGGTCGCTGATAGTACGTGAGCGTACGTCCATCATGCTATTGGGCTGGAAGGCATTAAAGTATAAATGGTAGAACACCCGCGTTAGGGTATCGGGCGAGTTATTGTAGTAAATAAGTTTTTGGGTGCCGGTATAGCGGTTGGTCTCCACATCCATGTCTACTTCCATTTGGTACTCGGCGCGTTGCTGCCAACGATCCGATGCAGATTGGGCGGCACCCCGCTGGGCGACACCTCGCTGGGCGGTAGCTATCTGAAACGTGCTTATAAACAGGATAAGTACAGAGAGAAAAATTGGACGAAACTTCATATTCTAATATCTTCTAAACCCCTAAAAAGCAAAGAAAATACCAAATGCCCAACCAAATTTACATTTGCGGCAGCTAAACCCGCATAAATATAATTTCATAGCGGAATTGGAAAAATCCGTTGTTCAGATTTTTTTAATTACCTTTCAGCTACTGACTCAAAGCTTAGGTATCTAGTTAAAAGCAGGTTTAGACTTTCCCCGCCCGGCTGCCGCTCTTGGGCTATCATTCACTACTATCAGAAGCTTAGATGGTTATATAAACAGGCCAAACCCAGGGCGTATTACCAACTACTAAAATCGATCCTTGCCCTTACAATTATAATTCAACTATTGAATTCGGTATATTAGCCTGACAATAGCCGCCTTATACTGATATGGTTACTTATTGAGTCTATTTTTTTATTATGGAACAAACGGAAAACGAACAGCTACGCCTGGCCTACGAATACGTTACCTATACCAATCAGCACGTTTTTTTAACGGGTAAGGCCGGCACCGGTAAAACTACATTTTTGCACCAGCTAAAGCAGCGCCTGCCTAAGCGTAGCGTGGTAGTAGCTCCCACCGGGGTAGCGGCTATGAATGCCGGCGGCGTTACCATTCACTCCTTCTTTCAGCTTCCGTTTGGGCCATACCTGCCCGGCAATGAGCGACAAATTAAGAAATTTAGTCGCGAGAAAATCGGTATAATCCGCAGCCTTGATCTGCTAGTTATTGACGAGATAAGTATGGTGCGGGCCGATGTGCTGGACGGCATTGACGATGTGCTGCGCCGGTTTAAGAATCGCAACCAACCCTTTGGCGGCGTACAACTGCTTATGATCGGCGATTTGCAGCAACTGGCTCCCGTAGCGCGCGAAGAAGAGTGGAAACTGCTACGGAATTATTACAGTACAGTATTCTTCTTCGGTAGCCGGGCGCTGCAGCAAACCCGCTACGTGCCCATAACCCTGCAGCACATATACCGCCAGCGCGACGACCGCTTTATACAAATACTTAACGGCATACGCGAGGGAAACCTTAAACCGGAGTTGCTACAAACACTTAACCAGCGCTGCCTGCCCCAACTGGCAGCCGCCCCGCCCGAAGGATATATTACCCTGACTACCCACAACCAGCAAGCCCAGCAAATAAACGAGCGGGCTCTGCAAAAAATAAGCGGTAAGCAGCACACCTTTAAAGCGTCAGTAGAGGGCGATTTTCCAGAGTACCTATACCCGGCCGAGCCGGAATTAGTCTTGAAAAAGGGCGCTCAAGTTATGTTTCTGAAGAACGATAGCGGACGGGAGAAACGCTACTACAATGGCAAAATTGGCCAGGTAGCCCATATTTACGAAGATACCATTGAGGTACAATGCCCTAACGAAGTCCCTATCTATCTGGATATTGCCGAGTGGCCCAATTATAAGTATAGCCTGAACCAGGAAACCAAAGAAATTGAGGAAACTGTAGCCGGCACCTTTCGGCAGTACCCACTAAAACTGGCCTGGGCTATCACCATCCACAAAAGCCAGGGCCTCACGTTTGATAAGGCTATAATTGACGCCAACGCTGCTTTTACCCACGGGCAGGTATACGTGGCCCTCAGCCGCTGCCGCTCGCTAGAAGGTTTAGTGCTGACCGAGCCCCTGGCTACCCGCAGCATTATTAGCGATGCTACAGTAATCGGCTTTAACGGGCAGGTAGCGCAAAACCAGCCTGACCAAGCCCAACTACTGGCCGCCCGCCAAGCCTACCAACAAAGCCTGCTGCAAGAACTATTCAGCTTTAGCGCACTTGACCGTAAGCTTAACTACGGCCAAAAACTAGTGCAGGAACATGCTGCCAGCTTGGCCGGCAGCTTAATATCGGATTTGGAAACCTTAGCCCTTGCTTATCAAAACCATGTGGCTACGGTAGCCCCAAAATTTCAGCAGCAATTACAAAAACTGGGTTTATACGGGCAGGAACCGGTGGAAAAAAATGCGGACTTGCAAGCTCGGGTAGTACAGGCGGCGGTATATTTTGCTGAAAAGTTAGTCGAGGTACTAGTGAAACCGCTGCCGAAATTACGGATAGAAACCGATAACCAGGAGAGCCGGAAGGAGCTAAAGACCGCTTTAGAAGGGCTATATCAGGAGGCTTACGTAAAGCACGCCTGCTTACAAGCTGCTACCGAGGGCTTCACCGCTGCCGCTTACCTGCAGGCACGGGCTAAGGCGCAATTAGAAGGCGTTAAACTAAAGCGTCTTACCGAAGACGAAACCACCACCGACTGGAGCGAACACCCCGAACTGTACGAACAACTTAAGCAGTACCGCAACCAAAAAGCCACCGAGCTAGACCTGCCCCACTACATGATTCTTCCGCTTAAAACCCTGGAAGCCTTGGCAGCCCAACAACCTCGCACTATGGCAGCTCTTAAAAAGGTAAAAGGCTTAGGCAAAAAGAAAATAGAGCAAATGGGTAGTGAATTGCTGCAGATTATAAATAGCCTGGCTACCGAAGCCCCGCCCCCGGAAGAACCGGATAGTTTTGAAGACGACCAACAGACCAGCCCCAAGAGCAGCAGCCAGGAGCAAAGCTATACCCTATTCGAAGAGGGGCATAGCGTAGCCCAGATTGCCAAAATGCGAGGCCTAACCCCCGGCACCATAGAAAACCACCTACTGCCCTACCTTGAGCGGGGCGAGATACCTATTGACAAGCTAGTTAGCCCGGAAAAGCGGGAGGTAATAGCGGCCTACTTTACCCAGCACGGCTTCACCCCCCTGAAAGAAGCCCGCGAAATATTAGGGGAAGGCATAAGCTATTTTGAGTTACGATTGGTGAGGATGACTATGCAGGATTAAACCCTTTATTCATAAGTAACCGGCTATATAAAATGGATTTTTGTCTATTACTTTTTAAGTTATGAACTCTCAACCATTCGCCAGAGCCATTCTTAACAGGCTATGAACCTGCTGCCGACAACAGGCTTGATTAAGTATCTATTTCAGAACAGAAATTCAGTAGCTCGCTATTTCAGTACCGCTTTTATCTCACAACTTACTAGCAAAACCGTATATTTGCCCCCGGTGAAAATTCTGGTACTATTTCTGGCTTCGCTCATACTCTACCTAACGGTAGCGCCCTGCTGCCCGCAGGATAACTGCGCCGATGAGGCAACTCCTGCCCACGCCGCCGAACCGGAATCCGACACGCCGGAAACCGAGCCTTGCTCGCCCTTCTATAGCTGTGCGGGCTGTACAGGCTTTGTACTTTTTTCCTTTTGGTTAGAAACCCGGCCGGCCGTACTAGTGCCTACTCCCCCGTATACCGACTATCAAATAAGTAGCTCGGTAGCGCCCTTACCCACCATCTGGCAACCGCCTAAACTAAGCTGATTTACCGCCCTTTCTTTCTAATTCCCGGAGCCTTACCCAGGTTTCCGGCTATTTCTGTACGCTTTATTCAGCTTAATCATTATGAAATTCTATATAGCAACCACTTTACTTTTTCTCTTTTCTACCCTGGCCTTTAGCCAATACAGTTTAGAAGTGCGGGTTCTGGATGCCGAAACCGGCGAGCCCCTGCCCGGCGCGGCAGTCCGGCGGTTACCGGGCAGCACCGGCGCGGTGACCAATGCCAGCGGTCAAACTACTCTGGAAAATATAGCGGGCGGGCTTCAGCTTTTTCAGGCTTCGTACCTCGGCTACCAGCTCCAAACCGATACGCTAAACTTCCCTTATACCGGTGCGCAGCCCTATATCTTTAGGCTAAACCCGGCCCAACACGACGAGCACCTGGAGGAAGTGGTAGTAACTACCACCCGCAGCAGCCGCACAATTGACGATGAGCCCACCCGTATTGAAGCGATTACCGCCGAAGAAATTGGCGAAAAAGCTAATATGAAACCCGGCGACATCCGGATGCTGCTGAGCGAAAGTACCGGCATACAAACCCAGCAGATATCGGCTACCAGCGCCAGCGCCGTTATTCGCATTCAGGGGCTCGATGGGCGCTACACCCAACTCTTACAGGATGGTTTTCCGCTCTACGCCGGTTTTTCGGGCGGGCTTAGCATTATGCAAATTCCACCCCTGAACCTGAGCCAGGTAGAAATTATTAAGGGCAGCAGTAGTACGCTCTACGGTGGCGGGGCCATTGCCGGCCTGGTAAATTTAATTACCAAGCAGCCTACCGAAGAAGGTGAGCTTAGTGCAATGCTGAACCTAACCACCGCCGGCGGGCTGGATGCCAGCACCTTCTACGGAAAAAAATGGAACAAGCTGGGTCTTTCCGTATTTGCCGCCCGCAACAGCAACCAAGCGTACGATCCGGCCGATATTGGCCTTTCGGCCATACCGGAATTTACCCGCTATACCCTTAACCCCCGCCTGTACGTATACCCCGGCGAACGTACCCAACTATACGCCGGCCTAAATACTACGTATGAAGACCGCCTGGGCGGCGATTTGCGGTATATTGCGGGGGAAGCGGGCAATTTTTACTTCGAACGCAACGAAAGCCGGCGCTATTCTACCCAATTCCATCTGGAGCACGAGTTGAGCAACCGCCGCCGGGTAGTAGCCCGAAATAGCGTTAGCTTTTTCGACAGACTTATACAGTTGCCCGACTACCGCTTTAGCGGTCAGCAGATAGCCAGCTTTAGCGAATTAACCTATAGCAACAAGGGGCAAATAGCCGACTGGGTAGCGGGCCTGAACCTCTGGACCGACCAGTTTAACGAGCAAATTACCGCCGGATCGCCCACGCTAGACTACGGCAGTACTATTATTGGTGGCTTTACCCAGGCTACCGTTAATCTAAGCCCCGCTACTACTTTAGAGGCCGGCCTGCGCACTGACTACATAAGCCCAAAGAACCACCGGGTGGATAAGCAACTTTTTGTGCTGCCCCGGCTATCAGTACTATTTGAGTGGAACGAAAAACTTAGCTCGCGCCTGGGCGGGGGTTTGGGCTACAAAACTCCTACCCTGTTTACGCAGGAGGCCGAGCAGATTTCGTTTCGGCAGGTGCTGCCACTTACTACGCGCAACCTGAGCGCCGAGGAGTCGGTAGGCCTTAATGCTGATGTTAACTACGCTACTCCATTGGGCGAACACGCTACCTTCAGCCTAAACCAGCTATTCTTCTACACCCGAATTAATAACCCGTTAGTACTAAACCTACTGGAAACCGGGCAGTACCAGTTTGCTACTACCGCCGATCACTTTGATACTCACGGTCTGGAAACCAACGCTAAGTTCACTTACCATTGGGCCAAGCTATTTTTGGGCTATACCTATACCAATGTGCAGCGCCACGCGGCAGAGGGCGAACGCACTGCTCTGCCGCTGGTGCCGCGCCACCGGCTAAATACGGTACTGATGCTGGAAAAAGAAGATAACTTCCGGATAGGCCTGGAGGCGTACTACTTTGGTGAGCAGCCGCTAAGCAACGGCACCACCGGCCGTAGTTACTGGATTACCGGCATTATGGCCGAGAAAGTATTCGAGCGTTTTTCCCTGTTCCTGAATTTTGAAAACCTGCTGGATACCCGCCAGAGTCGCTTCGGTAGTATATATACCGGCAGCCTAAGCCAGCCCCAATTCAACGAAATTTTCGCCCCGGTTGATGGGCGGGTAATTAACGGCGGGTTTAAGCTGAATATTCTTTAAAAAACAAAAACCCCGACTATAAACAGCCGGGGTTTTTTATGTGCGCAAGAAAGGACTCGAACCTTCACACCTTACGGAACTGCCGCCTGAAGACAGCGCGTCTACCAATTTCGCCACTTGCGCATAAAGGCGCAGCAAAAGTAAACTACAGTAAACTTATGCGCAACCTTTTAAGAATTATTGCCTCACAAAAATAGCGTAGCTTATAGTTAAGGAACCTGCTAAAGATCGGTCATCGGTATTGAGTGTCGGGTCTATTTCCCCAGAATCAAAATCACCTTCCTCAAATAAGTTTACCGTACTTAAATCTGAAAGACTGTGGTAAAAGCGAAGGTCAAAGTGCAAACGCGGAGTAGCAATATACCTAAAGCCGCCTACCACACCGTAGTCGTTTGCTTCAATGGTATCGTCCCGATCGTCTTCAGAATCACCGGTTTTCAGGCTTGAATCTATTAACAGGCTAATTTGCGGGCCAGCGTACAAGCCAAATTTTTCAACCGGATAAAAAGTAAGTGCCACCGGAATATCAAGATAAGTTAATTTGTAGCGGCCTTCGTTTAAAGCGCTGGCATCGGTGTTAATATTAGCTCCCTTCATGCTGTACAAAAGGTCCAGAAAGAAGCCTACTCTATCTCCAGTCTTATACTCGGTAAACAAGCCGGCAATAACCCCGGGTCGTATGGAAAATTCATCAGCGTAATCGCCGGAAATATTAGAGATATTCAGGCCTAAGCGGGGGCCGGCAATCCAGGTGGGGCGCTGGCTTTGGGCTTGTAGTAAACCCGTATTTATAGTGAAGGCAAGTAATACTACGGTAAAAATCTTTTTCATTCTGTAAACGGAAAAATGTTCAGTTGAACTAACGCTTTAGCTAAGCGTAAGTTTATACAATTTAGTAAACACTACAAAATAGGCTACTTGTTTTACCCTAAGGCAAGTATTTAGGTTCAAATTTGCCCTGGGGCTAACCAATTGCAAATCAGAGGCGTTAACTTATATACGGCCGGGCAACCAAACCAAGCGCGTAGGGCCTATGGCCGGAATAGTTTTAACCAAAGGCAGCCTCCACTTTTAAATTTAGGGTATGGAAGGAAAAAAGAACGTAGCGATTTTGCTTTTTGATGGGGTAGAGATTTTAGATGTGGCCGGCCCGGCCGAAGTTTTTAGCAGCCACAGTGCGTACCAACTACATACCCTGGCCCCCACTATTAAGCCCGTTAATAGTGGCAACGGCATTAAACTTATGCCCAGCGATACGTACCAAAGCCGCATTAAACCCGATATTTTAATTGTACCCGGCGGACAAACTCCGGTTATGCTAGGCAATAACGAGTTGCTGTCAGCAGTTAAAGCCTTATCGGTAAAGGCTGAACTTATACTTTCGGTTTGTACCGGGGCGCTGCTTCTGGCTAAAGTTGGTTTGTTAGAAGGCCTGGCGGCTACTACCTACCATACGGCACTGGCCCAGTTAAAAAGACTAGCCCCTACCTGCGAGGTTATAAAAGACCGCCGATTTGTAGACTGCGGCAGAATTGTAACCACCGCCGGGGTATCGGCCGGACTAGATGGGGCGCTGCATATAATACAGCGGCAAAAGGGCGCGCCGGATGCCGCCCGCGTAGCTACCTATATGGAGTACCGAAATTGGCACGAAACCGATGGGTTAGTCCGTAATTTTTCGTGAGCAGCAAACTAAGTTTAGTCTTGGGCAGTTAGCAAAAATAAGTAACTTGCCGCCCAAGCAAACTACGAATAAACTAAGCCAAAACCTGCCCTCATATATGAAATTTAAGATTTTAATTGTACTATTTGTAGCATTTTTCAGCAGTACTACATTTGCCCAGGAAGGTAGCGAACCTACCGATAATGCTCTTTCTACTCAGTTTAGAGAAATGAAAGACAATGCTAATAATTATCAGGAGTACAAAGTGGTGAAAGAAACCAACCTGAATACCTTCTGGAAAAACGTACAAGACACCCTGGCCGAACGCCGCCAGCAGTATATAGAATCTCAGAATCGTATTCAGGCGCAGCAGCAGGAAATTTCGCGCCTGACTAGTGATGTGAGCACCCGCGATACCCAGATAGAAGAAGCCGAAGGTAAAATAGCTAACCTTTCGGTACTGGGCATGGAGTTTAACAAGGAAAGCTTTGTACTATTTTTCTGGATTGTACTGGCTATACTATTGGTAGTAATAGCAATAATTCTGTATAAACACCGCTATAGCCGCCAATTTGCCAAAAGAAAGCACAACGACTACGAGGCTCTGGAAGCAGAATTCAATGATTTTAAAACCCGCGCCCGCGAAAAAGAAACCCGTCTTATGCGCGACCTACAAACCGAACGCAACCGCTATGAAGAACTGAACCAGCGCGGTGGCTCACGTTCCAAATAATCTATAGGCTATACTTTTGAATTCTAGCTTCGTAGGCTAAACCACCGTATTAACTATCAATTTATAGGGGCGGCCATGTACCTCAATTTGGTTTATTTACGTAGTAAACCTTAAAACTATGGCTTATAACCTTCGTGGAGTTTGTAAAGGATAATATTGCATTAGTAGAAACCAGTACTCAAGCGTACGCCCGCTGGCTTAGGGAGAACTCCTTAAGCCAATTGGCGGCTAGGCTAGAAGAAAAAGTATATTCTGCTAACGCTTCTGCCCTAAACCAACTAAACTTTAGCCCGGAACCTAAAACAAACAGGCTATACTTTAATCAGCTAATTACCCGGGTGCTAGATTCCTTAGCCAGCGAAAAACCACTGCAATGGCTAACCGAAAGAAGCGAACTGTGGAGGGGAAGTAAAAACCCGCATACCCAACCTCAGGAGCTTACCGCCGATACTATAGCATTGTTCTTTAGCCAGCTAAAAAGCACGCTTATAGCCCAACTGACCGAATTCACCAGCGATACCCACCTGGCCCTAACTATAGTGGGCAACCTGGAGGATATTTTTGGTAAAGGCCTGGCCCTTAGTTTAAAAAGCTACCACCGTATAAAGGACAAAAGCCAAGAAAACCGGCAGGGTCTGCTGGAAACGGTTTTCCATAACATTAATGTAGGCATAGTAGTGCTTGATCTGGAATACCGTTATTTGGAGTGGAACCCTACGATGGAACGCTTACTTGGCCTCAGCAGAAATGAGGTATTGGGTAAACGAATTAGCGAAGTATTTGGGCAGGAAGCAGAAGATAACTTCAGGGTAAAATCGGCCCCGGTACTTCAGGGCAAGCTTATAGTAGAGGAGGCCGTTCCGTTTGTGAACAAAGAAGGCAATAGTACCCGCAGCATAATACCCCTGGTTAGTAATAACCAACCTGAAAATATTATCGGTTTAATTCTTCTTATTCAAGAAACAACCGAATTACTTGCCCAAAAAGAGGCGCTTAAAACCAATCTGGAAGAATTTAAGAAGAGCCAGAAACAACTAAAACGCACAGTAAAGCAGCTGGAAGAAGCCCAGGCACTAGCCCACATTGGCAACTGGGAGTTCAACATTAAGAAAAACAAGGTTAGCTGGAGCAAAGAGCTGTACCGTATATTCGGAATCTCTTCCGGAGAGGATCGGCCAACCTTTAACACCTACTTTGAGTATGTTCACCCGGAGGATTTAAAGTATACGCGCCGCCTATTTACCGAAAGCATAAAAAAACAGCAATCGTTTATACTGGAACACCGCATTTGTTGCCCAAATGGCCAAATCAGGTGGTTGCTTTCCCAAGGCCAGATTATAAAAAACAAAAAGGGCAACCCTATTCTATTGCGGGGCACGGCGCTGGATATTACCCGCCAGAAGGCGGCCGAGTTTAAAGCGCAGGAAGAGCAGCACTTTATAAAAAGCATAACCACTACTACCCCGGATATAATTACGGTTTTTGATTTAAACCAGAAGGAAATAATATACGCTAACCACGATTTATATATGGCTTTTGGGTATACCGGCGAGGCGCTGGATAACTTAAAGGCCTTGACCGGCCCCCAGCAAATAGCCCAGGTAGTTCACCCGGAAGATCTACTTAAAGTATATAAGTTTCTGGAGCGTTTCCGAACTTACAAAGGCCAAGGCCACCGCGAAATTGAATACCGGGTAAACTCAGCCAGTGGCAAACAACTTTGGATTTTAGGTCGCTACACCCCGTTTAGGCGCACCCCCGAAGGCGAGGTAACCCAGGTAATTGGCATATTACAGAATGTAAGTGTGCAGAAACGTAATGCCGAAGCCCTGAAAATCAGCGAGGCGCGCCTGCGAAAGTACAATCTAAAGCTGGAAAGCGAGGTTACCCGCCGCACTAAGGAACTACAGCTCAAAAACCAGGAATTAACCCGAATAAACCTGGACCTTGACAATTTTGTGTATACGGCATCGCACGATTTAAAGGTACCTATTGCTAACCTGGAAGGCTTATTAACCTTACTTCAGAAAAAACTTCTAAAAGGGCTTAGCGAGCGCGAGCAGGATTTATTGGGCATGGTGTATACATCAATAAACCGCCTAAAGAAAACTATTGGCGACTTAACCGATGTAGCCCGTATACAAAAAGAACTGGAAGAAGAGGAGTTTGAAGAGGTTAACTTTGAGGAGGTTCTGGCTGATGTTTTGCCGGATATGCAAAAAATAATTGATGAAAGTAACGCTAAAGTATTTGTTAGTTCAGAGCTGGAAACCATTACATTTAATAGCAAGAACCTTAAGAGCATTCTGCATAATTTAATTAGCAACAGCATTAAATACCGGCACCCTAAGCGTAAACCTAAAATTTATATAAATTTGCAGCCGGCCAGCCCTCGTTTTAATTTATTACAGGTACGCGATAACGGCTGCGGCATTCCGCAGAAACAACTTCCGAAAATTTTTACGTTATTTAAGCGATTAAATAAAGATATTGAAGGCTCAGGTATGGGCTTGTATATTGTAAAAAGAATTGTGGAAAACAGTGGCGGCTATCTTGATGTAACCAGCCAGCCGGATAAAGGCACTACGTTTAACCTCTATTTATCTAACCAGCATGACACAGTCTAGTAAACTAGATGTACTCTTAATTGATGACGACCCAATAAGTAATTTTATTACTTCAGAACTAATTCAGGAAGCTGATTTACCGGTTAGCCTACATACCATTGCCGATAGCCGCGAAGGCTTAGATTATATTTTGAGTAAATACGGTAAGGCTACCGAGCCGGTAACCAACCTATTGGTTTTACTAGACTTAAGCATGCCCGGCTTAGATGGGTTTGAGGTAATTGACAGCCTAAAGGCCAACGGAATACACGAGTATATAAAAATAGCCGTACTCACCAGTTCCGATCATAAAAAGGACCGCGACAGAGCTCAGGAACTAAACGTAGCCTCTTACTTGCACAAACCCTTAGATACTGCCCAATTGCAGCCGCTACTAAAGGAATGTATGCGTTATATAGAAAGCTAAACCTACTAGGTAGGCTCAGTTTTGGCTAAGTAAATGCCGGCTATACGCAAGTACTATAGCCGGCAAATATTAAATTTTTTCGGTTATTTTTTTCTTTTTACTGACTGCAATTTGAAGTAGCCTTTTCGGCACGCATCTAACAAAAAAAGCTTCCAATACCCTAGTATTTATCTTACTACTAATTGATTTTCAATCGATTGAAACCTTTCATCGACTATTTTTTGTTGGCAGGTATGCTTGATAAAATAGTGTAATTCTGTTACATTTATTACATCTAATAGAAATCTCCCGTTCATTCTCTCCATTTAACCGTACGAAACATGAGGCTTTTACAGTTAATGCTACTTTATGAACTGGTTTTTACCCCGCTACACCTCCTACTCCCTTCTCTTTGTACTGCTACTGAATTCCACCTTTCTGTGGGCACAAGCCCCCGCTGCCCGCACCTGCTCGGCTCATGAGGTTCTGGTCCGGAATTTGCAAACCCAGCCCGAACTTCAGCAAACCATAAAGAGGATTGAAGCCCAAACCAACCGCTTCTTAGCCCAACACCAATCCCAGGCTACCTCGCCTACCGTTATTCGGATTCCGGTGGTGGTGCATGTATTATATACCAATAGTACCGAAAATATTAGCGATGCCCAGATCCAGAGTCAAATTAACGTACTAAATCAGGACTTCCGCCGCACTAACCCCGATGCCACCAACAAATGGGCACAAGCCGCAGATGTAGAAATTGAGTTTGTGCTAGCTACCTCCGATCCGTATGGCTACGCTACCAGCGGCATTACCCGAACCAACACTACCACCAGCACCTGGCAAACCAATGATGCCATGAAGGACAACAATCAGGGCGGCCAAAATGCCTGGCCTAGCAGCCAATACCTAAATATTTGGGTAGTTGGCAAACTGGTAAACAGCGCCGGGCGTACCATTTTAGGCTACGCGCAATTTCCCGGCGGTGGCTCGGCAGTTACCGATGGGGTAGTTATAGCGCATAACTATTTTGGCAGCCAGGGAACCGTGCAGACTCCTTACAATAAGGGCCGAACTGCCACCCATGAGGTAGGCCACTGGCTAAACCTAAAACATATCTGGGGCGATAGTAATGACTGTGCTGTAGATGACGGAATAAGTGATACGCCAAATTCTAATGCCCCAAATTATGGCTGTAGTACCGGAAAAACCAGTTGCGGCACTGCCGATATGGTGGAAAACTATATGGATTACAGCGACGATGCCTGTATGAACCTCTTCACCGCCGGGCAAAAAGACCGGATGCGGGCCCTCTTCAGCAGCGGAGGCTTTAGGAATAGCCTTCTTACCTCTTCTGGATCTAAGGCAGGTATACCGGCCCCTCAGTGCAACCTAAACCAAGTATATTTTTCATTACTAACCGATAACTACGGAGCCGAAACTAGTTGGGAGCTTAAGAATGAGCTAAACGAAGTTGTAGCCGCCGGGGCAAACCTTTCCAGCAACACCTCTTATAATCAAGCATTTTGCCTGGCCGATGGCACGTACACCTTCACTATAAACGATAGCTACGGCGACGGTATTTGCTGCACGTACGGCGAGGGGTCATACGCTATTGAACACGCCGGCACTACCTTGGCTTCCGGGGGCAGTTTTACTAGTTCAGAATCAGTTACTTTTGAATTACTAAGCAAACCTGCACCGGTAAGCTGCCCGGCAGTTAATTTTAACCAGGTCGCAATTGCTAGTTTTGCCGATCAGGATATGACCGGCACCTACAATGTACTAGAGGAAGGAAGTACACTGCATATAAGTGGAAATACCTGGAAGAGCATTCCGTTTACTTACCAGTTAACTAACAATACTATACTGGAATTCGAGTTCAGAAGTACCCGGCAAGGCGAGATCCAGGGTATTGCGCTGGAAAACGATAACGCTATCACTGCTAATCGTACACTTCATGTATACGGCATACAAAACTGGGGCATACGCAACCACGATGACTACAGTGGCACAGACTGGAAAAAATACGTAATTCCGGCAGGTAGCTTAATTACCGGCCCTGTAGACAAACTGGTTTTTGTAGGGGATGATGACGGCAATAAAGCGCAGCAGGCGTACTTTAAAAATGTAAAGGTGTACGAAGCCGGGGATTGCGGAAGTGCTCGCTTAGCCAATTTAGTGGATACCGGAACGGCCCGAGTAGGCACAGAAGAGGAGATTCATACCATGCAGGTTTACCCAAACCCCAGTTCCGGAAAAATTAGTGTAGTTGTACCTACCCAGGCTAAGGCCACGCTGCACGACGCCTCGGGGAAAATAATTGCCCACATTAGTTTAAGCCCCGGCATTAACGAATCACTAGATATTTCAGCCTATAGCAGCGGGCTTTACATTTTAAAAGCTACCACCGAAACTGGCGAGAGTTACCTGGAACGTATAATAAAATACTAGATTTCAATTCCCAACTTTATCAACTTGCTAAAGCCTCTTCTTGCCGAAGAGGCTTTTTTGTTGCATTTGTATTTATACCCCCATATTTTTTTAAAATTTATTACAAGTAAGCAATATTTAACTATTTCAAGAAGACTGTAATTGTTATAAGCAATATACTGGATAAATATAATATTACAACCACTTCATTAGGTGTATTATTATTCTTAAACAAGCTTAAAAACCCATATTTTATTACGCAGATTACTTATTTTAGCTATATTAGTAATTCTGTTTAAATAGCAGAATTAGTATTTCCAACTTTAACAATTACTTTATGAGCCAATTTTTACTCAATTGGAAGAAGTGCGTAGCTGTGGCTGCGCTAACCGCCGGAGTTTTCTCTGCTCAGGCACAATCACCAACTTTTAAAAGAACTTGTGCGGCTAACGATGTAATGGAAGCTTCACTGCAAGCCAACCCCAGCTTAAGGCAAAACCTTAAAACAATTGAAGCCCACACCGCTCGCTTCATCCAGAACCAACAAGTACAAAACGCTGCCGCTACGGTTATTAAAATTCCGGTAGTGGTACACGTACTGTATACCAATAGCACCGAAAATATTAGCGCTACGCAAATTCAAAGCCAGCTAACCGTACTTAACCAGGATTTCCGCCGCACTAACCCCGACCGTACTTCTAAGTGGAGCCAGGCGGCCGATACGGAGATTGAGTTTGTTTTAGCCTCGGTTGACCCTAACGGAAACGCTACCAACGGCATTACCCGCACCCAAACTTCAACCAGCACCTGGAATATTGACCGGAACAACGATGCTATGAAATTTAGCAGTTCCGGAGGTATAAACGCTTGGCCCAGCGGCGACTATCTGAATATGTGGATTGTAGGCGGACTTACCACAAATGCCGGCCAAACCATTCTGGGGTATGCCCAATTCCCCGGTTCTGGTTCAGCCGCTACCGATGGCGTAGTAATGGCCGGCAAATTCTTCGGTACTACCGGCACCGCCCAAGCGCCGTTTGACGGTGGCCGCACCACCACGCACGAAGTTGGCCACTGGCTAAACCTACGCCACATTTGGGGCGATGGTAATGGCTCCTGCGCCTCCGACTTTGTTAGCGACACGCCCGAATCGGACAACCCTAACTACGGTTGTGCTACCGGCCACGTAAGCTGCGGCAGCGAAGATATGGTGCAGAATTACATGGACTATAGCGATGACGGCTGTATGAACCTGTTTACCCAGGGCCAAAAAACCCGTATGCGGGCCCTATTTAATAGCGGTGGTTTCCGCGCCAGCCTGCTTAACTCTCCTGGTTTAGGCGGTGGCGGCACCCCTCCCCCGGCCACCTGTTCTACCAATGAGGTTGTAGTAACTATTACTACTGACAACTACGGCAGCGAAACCAGTTGGACCGTGAAGAATAGCAGCGGCCAAACTGTGGGCAGCGGCAGCGGCTACGGCAATAATACTACCTACAATACTACGCTTTGCCTTCCTAACGGCTCGTATACCTTTACTATAAACGATACCTACGGGGATGGTATTTGCTGCTCTTATGGAAACGGATCGTATAGTGTGAAGAAAGGTAGCACTACCTTAGCCAGCGGCGGCCAATTTGCCAGCACCGAGAATAAGACATTTAACCTGGGCAGCACCCCACCGCCACCACCGGCCCCCGCTTGCCAAACTATAGATTTAGCCTCGGCCACTATTAATTCGTACGGCGGAAGCCAAGATGCCGGTACGTTCCAGAAAAGCGGCAGCACGTTAATTCTAAACGGCAATGCCTGGAAGAGCATCAACCTAAACTATACCGTAACTGCCAATACCGTATTAGAATTTGAGTTTGGTAGCACGCAACAGGGTGAAATCCAGGGCATAGGCTTTGATACCGACAACGGTATTAGCTCTGACCGTACTTTCCGCCTGTGGGGTACCCAAAACTGGGGCATCAATAATTACAATAATTACGCTAGCAGCGCCGGCAGCTGGAAGGCCTACGCCATACCGGTAGGCCAGTTCTATACCGGAGCATTTAACCGACTGTTCTTTGCCTGCGACCACGATGTAAGCAATCCTAACGCCAACGTGTATATTCGTAATATCAAAATTTACGAAGGCTCTTGCGGTACTACCCGCGTAGCTGATTTGGGTACTAACGGCGCTATGCGCGTTGATGATGCCGGGGAGTTTACTACTATGCAAGCCTACCCTAACCCAAGCAGCGGTAGCCTTAACGTAGTAATGCCGGTAGATGCTCAAGCTACCATTTTCGATATGACCGGCAAGGCCGTATGGAATGGCAAGCTGGTTGAGGGTGAGAACAAGCCGATTGATATTTCCGGTTTAAGCAATGGCATCTATATGCTAAAAGCTACCTCGGCCGATGGCCAAAACTTTGTTGAGCGTATAGTGAAGCAATAGTATTGAATAATTGGACATAAGTAGTAAGATATAAGTATAAAGACTCTTCTAGAGTAACCCGATAGCCACTGTGGGACGTACCTAGTCTAGCTTATACTGTTTTATCCTTAATTTGTCCTCTTACTTAATTTACTTGGAAAAAGGGCTGCTCCGTTACGGGGCAGCTTTTTTTGGGTTAAAACCACTCATCAAATTTCGGTTGAAAACTTATACTACTTTAGCTACATTAGGCTACACCTTTACCAATTTTCTATGAAGACCGGATTAAAAATTACTCTGCTGGTTATAGTAAGCGGCCTGTTTATTTATTTGGCACGGCCCGTACTAAATTGGGGCTATCTGAGCCTTCCGTTGGGTATACTAGGCATAGCCTTACTATATATTTCATTAAGCTTCGCGAAGAGTAAAACTATAACCACCGGCAAAAAAGTAGCCGGAGCTGCTATACTATTGGTAATTCTCTACATTTTAGGCGTCGGCATTTTTGGTACCTGGAGCTTATTCCACGCCGAAGAGTACCGAAACCTGTTAGGCGAAGTGGCCATAGGCGAAAACTTCTCGGAAAGCGTAGCCCCAATAGAAACAAGCCGCATTCGCTTAGTAGACGAAGCCACCGCCCACCGCCTGGGCGATAAAGTTTTAGGCGAACGCCCTTCGCTAGGCAGCCAAACCAAACTGGGCGATTTTAATATTCAGAAAGTTGGCGATCAGCTATACTGGGTAGCCCCGCTATTGCACTCAGGTTTCTTTAAGTGGGCCGCCAATCCGGAAGGTACGCCGGCCTACGTTATGGTAAGCGCCACCAACGAGCGCGATGTAAAGTTAGTGCAGGAATACGGCGGCCAGCCCATCAAAATTAAGTACCAACCTAATGGTTTTTTCGGCACTTATTTACCCCGCCACCTTTATTTCAATGGCTATTTAAGCCGGGGCCTTACCGACTATACCTTTGAAGTGGATGATACCGGCAAGCCCTACTGGGTAGTTACCTACTTCAGTAAAGAAATTGGCTTTAGCGGTAAGCAACCGCAGGGCGTAGTGGTAGTAGATGCCGCCACCGGCCAAATGCAAAGTTACCCGCCTACTGAAGCCCCGGCCTGGGTAGATCGCGTGCAACCCGAGGATATTATTGACGACCAACTGGACTGGTGGGGCGAGTACGTACACGGCTTCTGGAACTTCAGCAATAAAGATAAGCTGCAAACCACCAAAGGCATGTCGCTGGTATACGGTAAAAACAACCGCAGCTACTGGTACACCGGCATTACTTCCGTAGGAAACGATGAGGGCACCGTAGGCTTTGTGCTGGTGGATACCCGAAATAAAGAAACCACCTGGTTCCGGCAGACCGGCGCTACCGAAACGGCGGCTATGCAATCGGCGGCGGGTAAGGTGCAAGAGAAAGGCTACGAGCCCAGCTTCCCCATTACGTATAACATTAACGGTGTACCCACCTACGTAATGGCCCTAAAAGACCAAGCCGGCCTGATAAAAATGGCGGCTATGGTAAGTGTGCAGGACTATAGTTTGGTTGGCGTGGGTAGTACTTTGCAAGAAGCTTTACGAAGCTACCGGGGTACTATAAACAACCTAGGAAATGCTTTAGCCCCCAGCAGCAGCCGAACCTACCTAAAGCTACAAAGCTCAATAAGCCGTTTGGGGCAGGAGACATTGAACGGAAATACCTACTATTATTTGCTGTTAGAAGGTGAAGAAGACCGCCTATTTGTAGCTACAACCGGCTTATCGGCAGCCTTACCTATTACTCAGGCGGGTGATATAGTTGAAGTTCAGTACGATGATACCGTGAGCCAGGTAGTAGATTTGCTGAAATTTGAAAACCTAAGCCTGGAGCTAAGGCTAAGCAAGCAGCAGCGTCAAAAACTGAAGGAATTTCAGGAGATAGAGTTGCCTAAAATACCGGACTCGGTGGGGGAGTAAATTTGTTAGTTCTGTAAAAATCATTTCAAATATCCCTAATCATGGATCATCTAATTACTTTATTTTTTCATACCTTTTACGCTGCCACCATTTATGTTTTACCTCCCTATAATTTGGGTTTACATCGCTAGCTTGATCAATCATTTCTTTTGGAACATCAAGCTTCTGAACTTTACATAAATAGTTCAATACGGCTTTCTCGGTTAGGAATGTTTTTTTTCCAGGCCCATGATATTTATAATCTATGAAAATAATGGGGGGACGTACTACACCTTCCTCATGATAGGGGATTTCTATAGCTACTGGATTATCTATAGACATCGATTTGGCTTGAGGATCTCTAGGTAAATTACTTTTGCTAGCAAAAATAATCTGAGGAACTCCCTTAGCTAATCCGGCTCCTCTAGCACCATGAGATTTATCGACTTGAGTCCATGATCCATCAGGTTTCTGGTAAGTAATAGTACTAGCATGACCGAGCATTTCGATTGAACCTATAGCAATATCCCCTTTAAAAACACGTGTAATTCTTAGCAAACCTGAACCATAAATAGCGCTATCGGATCCAAAATAAACGTTTCCTGTACCTTGAATTGGAATAGCTTCAAAAATGTATTCCGAATTCTGGATAATTTCTTTCACCCTTCCATCTTCATCAATAGATTGTTTCTGCGAATTGACACGGCACGATAATCCAACAGCCAAGAACAACATCAATAAGATGATACTTAATTTCATAAGGTCAAAATTTCAGAGTTAGTAGCTAGTAATATACAATAATCAAATTAGCCCTTTATTCTCTTTCCTAAGCATTAATTACCCTATAGTAGGCATTTGGTTGAAAATTTTTACAACTTAAGCAGATAAGCTAATACGGTAAACTATGAGCGATAAAATTCAAACCCTGAGCGGCTACATTCACGAATACGCCAAAAGTGTACAAAACCCCGAAGAATTCTGGAGCCGAATTGCCGACTCCTTTCACTGGCAAAAGCGGTGGGATAAAGTAATAGACTGGAATTTTGAGGAGCCCAACGTAAAGTGGTTTACCGACGCCAAGCTCAACATTACCGAAAATATACTGGAACGCCACCTGTTTACCCTAGCCGACCGCCCGGCCATAATCTGGGAACCCAACAACCCGGATGATGACGTTAGAACCATAAGCTACCGCGAACTATACCAAATGGTCGGCCAGTTTGCCAATACCCTTAAAGCCAACGGCATAGAAAAAGGCGACCGGGTTATAATTTATATGCCTATGGTGCCGGAAGCCGCCATAGCCATGCTGGCCTGCGCCCGCATTGGGGCCGTACACTCGGTGGTATTTGCCGGCTTCTCAGCCACCTCCCTCGCCGAACGCATTAATGATTGCCAAGCCAAAATGGTACTCACCTCCGACGGAAACTACCGGGGCATCAAGGCAATTCCGGTTAAAGCCGTAGTAGATGAAGCCCTAGAAAACACCCAATCCATAGAAAAAGTAATTGTGTACCAGCGCACCGGCGAAGCGGTTACCATGAAAGAGGGTCGCGACTTATGGTGGAACGAGGCAATTGACGGAATCAGCACCGAAAACCAAGCCGAAGTAATGGACTCC
>CAZDEY010000019.1:18521-53706 GCA_964504565.1 uncultured Roseivirgaceae bacterium | reverse complement strand
AAATCACCAAATCACCAAATCACCAAATCACCAAATCACCAAATCACCAAATCACCAAATCACTCAGTGTTTAAACGGCCGTTTTTTTATCATGCCGCCCCGGGTGTCTTTTATGCTGTGCATAACCACAAAGGCGTTAGGGTCAATTTTTTCAATTTCGGCGTTTAGTTGGGCTACTTCCAGGCGGGTTATAACGGTATATAAAATATTAAATTCGCTCTGTTCCTGATCGGCCGGCCGGTAGCCCCGGCTGCCTTTGTATACGGTAACCCCCCGGCCTAATTCTTCGGTTATCATTACTCGCAATTCTTCGCTGCGGGCCGAAATTATAGTAGCTCCGGTATATTCTTCAATTCCTTCTATAATAAAATCGACAGTTTTGGCTGCAGTAAGATAAGTTAGCACCGAATACATAGCAGTTTCTAAGGAAAGCAGTAATGCCGCAGCCCCAAAAATTATAATGTTAATCAGTAAAACCACATCGCCTATCGAGAGGCCCAATCGTCGGCTCAGGCTTATGGCTAGTACCTCGGTGCCATCTAAAACGGCCCCGCCCCGCACTGCCAATCCTATGCCGGCCCCTAAAAAAAAGCCGCCAAATACACTGACCAGAAGCTTATCCTGGGTAATTTCCGGAAAGTGCAAGGTGCTGGCAACTAGTGCCAGGCCGGTAATTGCCCCCAGGGTTTGCAGGGCAAATTTAACGCCCAAAGATTTGTAGCCCATATAAATAAAGGGCAGGTTTACCCCCAGTAGCAGCCAGTGCAGGCGAATGCCCGTAACCTCGCGCATTAGCAGAGCCACCCCGGTTGCCCCACCATCTACCAGGCCCGAAGGTATAAGGAAACTCTTTAGGCCAAAGGCTGCCGAAAAAATACCCAGTGTAACCAGCAGTACGCTACGCAGGCCCTGCTTTATAGCAATTTTATTGCTAGGTAGGGGAGTAAGGGGGGCAAGTTTGGGCATATAGTTTGGAGCTTATGCTATGGTTTAAGTTGCTATGATACGAAAAGAATGGCCCGGCGAACAACTAAGAAAGTCTAAAAATTGTAACTTGGCCGGTGCGGCTTACTAGCCAACCTAATAAGTAAAACCGAATGAACGCACCAGTACTTACCGATCTGCTAAAAATTTTGTTGCCTGCTGCCTTAGTACTTTATGCCATGTACTTAATGGTGAAGTCTTTTCTGGAAAAAGAGTTCAACCAGAAAGCCTTACAGATTAAAGCAACCCAGCAGGAGGTAAGTTTACCAATTCGCCTGCAGGCCTACGAGCGTATGGTTCTTTATTTAGAAAGAATTACCCCTAATAATCTATTGCGCCGGTATAGCGGAGGCCAGGTTAGTGCCCGGGAATTACAGAGTATTTTGGTGCACGATGTGCGCGAAGAGCTGGGGCACAACCTATCGCAGCAATTATATATGTCGGCCGAGGTTTGGAATAGCATACAGCAGGCTACCGAAGAGGTTATTAGTATGATAAATACGGCGGCCGACTCGCTGCCGACTGAAGCCCAGGCACAAGATTTAAGCCGGGCTATACTACAAAATGCAGTTGATTCCGGCCAAGACCCAACCGGAAGGGCACTTTTTCAGTTAAAGAAAGAGGTACACACCCTTTTTTAAGAATATACACTTTTTCTCAACCAAAATTTTTAGGAGCACTATGCTTAAAAACCTGTTTATGAAAGATAAAAACGATAGCCTGCGCCGCCGTGTCCAACGCTATATGGAAGACCACGAAGACGAGGCCGAAGCAGTTGCCGAAGACCCCCAAGGTATAGAAGGCTTAATTGGTAAAACCCGCCGCAAGCTTAAAGGTATCGATACCGATAAGTACAACCTAAAGAACTTTATTTTTCAGTTAAATACTTTTTTACGCTTACTAAAAGATTATTCGCAAGGACACTACCGCCAGCTACCCTGGAAATCGCTACTGGCTATTATAGGTTCGGTACTATACTTTATTAATCCGCTGGATATTATACCTGACTTTATACCGGGCATTGGCCTGCTGGACGATATGACTCTGCTGGCCTGGGCTTTTAAGAGTATGGACAGCGATGTGCAGAAATATCTGGCTTGGGAAGCCGGCGAATTCGATGATGAAGATTAAGCTTTGACTGCCAATACCAATCACAGAACAGCCCTGATAGCCGGAGCTACCGGCTTGGTTGGGCACTTGCTACTGCAGGAACTACTGCATAGCTCGTATTATAGCCGGGTTTATATAGTAACCCGTCGCGAGTTGCCTACCGAACACCCCAAGCTGGAACAGCTAATAATTGATTTTGATAAACTACCTCAGCGTACGGAGTTTGTGTCGGTACAGGATGTTTACTGCTGCTTAGGTACAACCATGAAGAAGGCCGGCTCCAAAGAGGCTTTTCGTAAGGTAGATTACACCTATCCGTTTAATTTAGCTAAGCTGGCGGCCGAAAAAGGTGCAAGCCAGTTCATGTTAATTTCGGCTTTAGGAGCTAATAAGGGTAGCTTGTTCTTTTATAACCGGGTAAAAGGCGAGGTAGAAGAGGCAATCAGCAAAATCAGTCAGTACAGCGCGGTGCATATATTTAGGCCGTCTTTGCTGCTGGGTGATAGAAACGAAAACCGCACCGGTGAAAAAGTGGGTGAAGTAGCCATGCGCATACTGAAACCAATAATGTTGGGCCCGCTAAAGAACATACGGCCCATAAAGGCAAAAACCGTAGCCCAAGGTATGTTTGCCGCTGCCCAATCGGGTCAGCGGGGCGTGCACTTGTACCCAACTTCCCAAATTAAAGAATTAGCCAGAAAGGGCGAACTATGAAAGTAGTAATACAGCGGGTTAGCCAAGCCAGCGTAACTATAAATAAGCAAGAAGTAAGCCGGATACAGTCCGGCTTACTGGTGTTAGTAGGTATAGAAGATGCCGATACGGAAGAGGATATTCAGTGGCTTAGTAAGAAAATTCTGAATATGCGAATTTTTGAGGATGAAGAAGAGGTGATGAACCGTAGCGTGCTAGATATACAAGGCGAATTGCTGGTAGTAAGCCAGTTTACGCTGCATGCCAGCACCAAAAAAGGCAACCGCCCCAGCTACATAAAAGCCGCTAAACCACCGGTAGCCGTTCCCTTGTACCAAAAGTTTGTTCAGCAACTGGAAGCCGAAGGTGGCTTACCCGTAAAAACCGGCGAATTTGGCGCCGATATGAAAGTAAGCCTAATAAACGACGGCCCCGTAACTATTGTAATGGACAGCAAAAACAGGGAGTAGGGAGTTTGTTTTTAGAATCAAGAGTCAAGAATCAGGAGTCAAGACATAAGACTAAAAAATCTATATACCAGATACTATATACTAAATACCAAATCCACCACATGACTATAGAAGAAGCGCAGCAGCAAATAGATGACTGGATTAATTCTACCGGCGTTCGGTACTTCAATGAGCTTACCAATACCGCTATCTTAATGGAAGAAGTAGGCGAGCTGGCCCGGCTGATGGCGCGTACCTACGGTGAGCAAAGCTTTAAAGAAAGCGATAAAAACCGCGACCTGGCCGATGAAATGGCCGATGTACTGTGGGTACTTGTATGCCTGGCCAACCAAACCGGCGTAAACCTAACCGAAGCGCTGGAAAAGAACTTCCAGAAGAAAAACCTGCGCGACAGCCAACGCCACCAGAATAACCCGAAACTTAAATAGCGAAGCACGTCCCGCTAACGGAACACTGGGCAACTCGAATCACCTTAATGTACGCTCGAAACCATATTTAGTAGGTGCAGTAAACGCTCAGGCGTCGCTGCTGGTACTCTGGTTTGTACCAATTGTTGCTATACGGTTTCTTTTATTTTAAATAATCAATGTCTTCGTAAGTCACCGATGTCAACATTTCTAACCATTCTTGCTCCAAGTCTGCAAAATTCTTTCCAATAGATCTTTCAATTTTTTCTTTCCATTTTTCCAAATAAGCATTAAAGTTTCTCGTCCATAGTGGTCATCAATAAATTTTGTAAAGCTACCGAGTAATGGATACGTAACCATAGAATCATATTTCCTTATTCTTCTTGATATGCTATTTAAAGGAATGAACTTATTTTGATCAAGTAAATATTTTGAAATTTCATGTAAGTGGTATCCATGCCAATTATTATCCGAATAAACTGCCATTCCTTCGTTAATCCATGCCTCCGTGGTGCCCCACAAGTTCATTGCTATTAAGTGGAATAACTCCTGGTTACTAAAAACCGACTTTACGTCTTCTGAGTATATTGCAGTTACGTAGTTTTCTTTGTAATTGGCTCCGCCATTGGTTTCATAGCCAAGAAGCGTAGACATTTTATTTCTACTATCTACCACGAAATAATGAACATCCTTATCATATTCACTTATTCCAATAAATTCACAAGTTTATAAAATATGATAATGTATTCTTTCAAGTAAAATCGATTCGTATTGCTCAGAATAACCATCATGTTCGGTATACAAAATAAGACCAGACCTTGTGGAATCTGACTTCCATTGGAAACGCTCATTGCCTAAAAGATCACTCAATTTTTTCTGACCACTTACTTGCGGTGCAATTAATATTAGTAATAATATTAGGAAAAATACCCTCATAAATTGCTTGTTAGTTGCAAGTTAACCACTCTTCTAAAAAAAAATAGCGCAGCTAAAGCGCCACGCTACTTATTATAATTATTTATTTAGAATATTAAGCCTGAGAAAGTTAAAGGGCTCCTCACAACTTCACCAATTCACTCCTTCACTCCTTCATTCCTTAATTAAACTGCTCGGTGCGGCTAAAGTAGAAGCTGCCTTCAATCAGGGCGTTTTCGTCCGAATCGCTACCGTGTACGGCGTTGGCCTCGATGCTCTTAGCAAACTTCTTACGGATTGTACCTTCTTCGGCCTGCTCTGGGTTGGTAGCACCAATTAGCTTGCGGAAGTCGGTAACGGCATTATCTTTTTCCAGGATAGCAGCAATAATTTTGCCGCTGCTCATATATCGTTTAAGATCGCTGTAGAACGGACGCTCCTTGTGCACTTCGTAAAACTGACCGGCCCGCTCTTCGCTTAGGTGGGTCATTTTCATGGCTATAATTTTAAAGCCGGCATCCTCAATCATTTTTAAAATAGCGCCTGAATTGCCATCGGCTACGGCATCAGGTTTAATCATGGTAAACGTACGGTTTCCTGCCATGGTAGGTATTGTATAGTTATAGGTTTCTTTTTACGGCCGCAAGTATACAGTTTTTTAGTGTAATACGTTGATTAACCACAGGGTTTTTAGCCGGTTTACCCTTCTTAACCAACTACCTCTACTTTGGTTTTCCGGCAAATATGTTGCAGTTTTGCACCTTGTATTGCTCTTAATGGGCACGTATTTGAATGCAGCAGACTTTACAAGCGTTTAAAGCTAAATTAGAGGAGCCCCAGCGAGTAGTTATTACTACCCACCACAAGCCCGATGCCGATGCCTTAGGCTCGTCTTTGGGCCTGGCCGCCTACCTTAAAAAGATAGGCCATAGGGTAACCGTAATTACTCCTTCCGACTACCCCAGCTTTCTGCACTGGATGGTGGGGAACGATGATGTAGTAATATTCAGCGAAGAATTGTACGCGCGGGCCTCGCAGGAAATTAGCCAAGCCAGCCTGATTTTCTGCCTCGATTTTTCTTCTTTAGCCCGTATTAACGAATTGGGCGAAATGGTTAGGGAAAGCAAGGCTGAGAAAGTGCTGATTGACCACCACCTGGAGCCCGAAGATTTTGCTGCCTACTCCTTTCACGATACCTCGGCCGCATCAACCGCCGAGTTGGTGTACCAACTAATTGTTGATTTAGGCGATAAAAGCCTGATTGACCCCGATATGGCGGATGCGCTGTACGCCGGCATCATGACGGATACCGGATCGTTCAAGCACCCCAATACCACGGTAACGGTTCATAGGGTAGTGGCTGATTTAATTGGCCTGGGGGCCAACGTGCATAAGGTAAGCAAGCTGGTATACGATAGCAACTCGCTGGACAGGCTGCGCTTTTTAGGCTTCTGTTTAAGCGAAAAGTTAACCGTGCTGCCCGAATACCGAACTGCCTATATAGCGGTAAGTGCCGAAGAATTGGCTAAATACCATTCTAAAACCGGCGATACCGAAGGTTTAGTTAATTATGCACTCTCAGTGAAAGGGGTGATTTTAGCCGTTATGATTGCTGAGCGACCGGAAGGCGTAAAAATGTCGTTCCGTTCCATTGGCGATTTCTCGGTGAATAAATTGGCCCGCGAACATTTTAACGGCGGCGGACATAAAAATGCTGCCGGCGGAATTTCCCCGGTTTCGTTAGTAGAAACTGTAGATAGGTTTATTGGCTTACTGCCACAGTATGAATCTGAACTTCAACCCGAAGAAATAACTCATTCTTAAATAAAATAATGCAAAAGGTAATAATTGGTGCCCTGTGTGCGCTTACATTTTTCTCGTGTGATAACAGCGACCGAAAGGTAGGCGAAAAGGTAGAAAAGGAAAATGGCTTTAAGTACGAATACGTACGGCTGGGCGAAGGCGAAGCCTCTAGCGACAGCTCTCGTTGGATTGTAGCCAATATTAAAGTGGTTACCCAAAGCGACTCGGTACTGTTTGAAACCAATGACATGATGCCCGCCGGTTTGCCGGTATACGATGCTAAAATGCGGGGCATGTTCGCCGAAGGTATTGAAATGCTACGCGAAGGCGATAGTGCCGTATTTTATATACCGGCTGACAACTTTTTCTCGCAAACCTACCAAATGCCGGTTCCTTTTGGTATAGATAAGGAGCAAGATCTAAAAGTATTTATTGGGGTGAGAAAAATGACTACCCAGACCGGCTACCAGGATGAAATGCAGGCCAAAGCCCGCGATGCCCAGCGTCAGCAAATTGCCAGCCAGTCGGCCGAAATAGAAAAAGACCGTCAGCAAATAAGAAGCTACCTGGCTGAAAACGAAATGGAAGCTGATAGTACTGAATTTGGTGTATACATAGTAAAAACCGAAGATGCCGAAGGTACCAACGCCAGCCTAGGCGATACCCTGCAGGTTAAGTACTCCGGCCACGTATTGGGCCGCGACGAAGATTTTGATGCCGGTACTTTTCCGCTAGTGCTGGGCAAAACCGGCGTAATTTGGGGCTGGACCGAAGGTTTACAGAAGTTTTCTGAAGGCGATAAAGGTACTATGTATATACCCAGCCAATTAGGTTACGGTCCGCGCGCCCAGGGCGATGTAATACCGGCTAACTCGATCTTAGTATTTGATATTGAAATTTTAGGGGTAAATAAACCTCTGGCTAACTAATTGTAACTACGGAAATGAAAGGCTTTTGGGGAATAATGGCCGCTGCCGCGCTCCTAGTGTCGGTGCAGGCTTGTAAGGATGATGATGCCGGCGGCAGCGGGATTGATATAAAAAATATAACCACTGACCAACTAGCGGAAATTGAAGAGTACTTGCAGGCCAACAGCATAAATGCCGATTCGGTTAGTAATGGGGTTTCTTACGCTTATTACCGAAAAGTAGACAACTATTCTCCTACCTCCGATACGTTAAATGCATCGGAGGCTGCTAAAATTTCCTATACAATTAGCACCCTCAGCGGTGAGTTTATCGGTAGCTCGGCCGAAGACGGTATCGAAAATATAGTTATTAATAACCCTGCTCGGGGATTTAACCCTACTGCAGTGTACCTGGCCTTGAAAGAAACTATTGTAAACTCCGATACCACCGCCGTTCATGCCGGGGAAACAATTACTATTTTCACTCCTGGCCTGTACGGCTACGGCAGCTACAATAATGCCGAAATTGGGCTGGACTCGTATGAGCCGCTTGTTGTAAGTGTAACTATAGAAGAAATTTATAGGGATTCTACCTCATTTTACAACAAATTGCAGCAGCAGGTAGATGAGTATGCAAGCACCAATTCTACCAATTTTACGCTACTTAATGAAGACTCGGGTATTTACAAAGCCACTCTAACTGCCGGTACCGGTAATGTGGCTCAGGTTGCCGATACGGCTATAGTGCGCTATACCGGAAAATACCTGAGTGGAGTGGTGTTTGATAGTAACGTAGAAAGCGAAGATCCCTTAGAGCTTCTACTAAAGAACGAAGGTGTTGTAATTAAGGGTTTTAGAGAGGCTATTCTGAGTATGAAAAAAGGCGAGAAAAGCCTGTTTGTACTTCCCTCTCGCGTAGCCTATGATCAAAGTGGCAGTTACATATTTCCTCTAAAGCTAAGAGAAGATTTTGTTAATCAGCTACAGAATATAAGCGCCATTCCGCCTAATACTCCGCTTATCTTCGAAATTACCCTAGAAGAACTAAAATAATGCGGGTTTGCTTTGCTACCAATAACCAAAATAAGCTAGCCGAAATAAGGAAGTATTTAGGTAGTGAGTGGCAAGTTATAAGCCTGGATGAATTAGGCTGTAGTGAAGAACTGCCGGAAACCGGTGATACCCTGCAGCATAATGCCTGGCAAAAGGCCAACTATATACATCAGCACTACGGCATAAGCTGTTTTGCCGATGATACCGGACTGGAAGTTGAAGCCCTGAACGGAGAACCCGGAGTCTATAGTGCCCGCTACGCCGGGCCGCAGCGCAGTAATGCTGATAATATAGCTAAACTCCTTTCTTCACTAAAAAATGTGCAGAACCGAAAAGCCTGCTTCCGAACAGTATTATGCTATTACCCGGAAGAAGGCGATATGATGTTGTTTGAAGGGGAGGTGTGCGGCGAAATTCTGGAAGAGGAACAGGGCGAGGGCGGCTTTGGCTACGACCCTATCTTTAGGCCGGAAGGAGAAACCCGCAGCTTTGCCCAAATGAGCATGCCGGAAAAAAACTCCGTAAGCCACCGGGCACGGGCTATGCAAAAGCTTGCCGATTACCTAAAATCTCGTCAGAATACACAATAAAGGCGATATGCGAACCCCTTACTTAGTAGGAATTACGGGCGGAAGTGCTTCGGGTAAAACCCTTTTCTTAAAAAGGTTGCTAGAGTGCTTTAGCCCCGAAGAAATTTGCCTGGTTAGTCAGGATAATTATTACCGCCCCCGCCACGAGCAGCCCATTGATGAGAACGGTATTCAAAATTTTGATATGCCGCAGTCAATAAACTCCGAAGAATACGGCCGCGATGTTGCCCAATTAAAAGCTGGCCAAATGGTAAGCCGGAAGGAATATACCTTTAATAACCCTAATGTTGAGCCGGCTACGCTAACCTTTGTTCCGGCCCCAATAATTGTGGTGGAAGGTATTTTTGTATTTCACTACCCGGAAGTTACCCGCCACCTTGACCTTAAAGTATATATTGATGCCGAAGAGCACATTAAGCTTAAGCGAAGAATAATTCGGGATAGGGTAGAGCGCGGCTACGACCTGGAAGATGTACTATACCGCTACGAGAAACACGTAGCCCCAACTTATACCAAATTCATTGAGCCGTTTAAAAACGAGGCCGATGTAATTGTGCCAAATAATAGTAGCTTTGAGCGGGGCCTAAAGGTCCTGGTAGATCACCTAAAAGCTAAACTAGCATGATAAACCGCTTTGCCGTAATCGGACTTGGCCAGTTTGGAATGTCAATTGCCCGCACCCTGGCCGCACGAGGTGCCGAGGTTCTGGCTATTGATGTATTAATGGATAAGGTGGAGTACGTGAAAGACGAAGTTGCCCACTCCGTAGCCCTGGATTCTACCGATATAAAAGCCCTGACTGCCCAAAATGTGCAGGATATGGATGCGGTAGTAGTAGCAATCGGTGAAAACTTCGAAGGGCTACTGCTGACCACCGTTCTGCTGCAGGAAATGGGCGTAAAACGTATAATTGCGCGGGCAGCCTCGGCTCAGCAACGTATGATTTTAGAGAAATTAGGCGTGTCGGAAATACTTTCGCCGGAAGAAACCGTAGGCCGTACCGTAGCCGAATCGCTGCTTCACCCAAATATGAAGAGCTTTTTGCCTCTGGCCGACGACTACGAAATTGTGGAAATACAAACCCCGCCCCGCGCCGTAAACAAAACTGTTCGAGAAATTGGCCTTCGCCAAAAGTACAATCTTAATCTAATTACCATAAAACGGGTGTACGAAGAGGAGCAGGAAGGAAAAGTTGTTCAGGTTGAACACATAATTGGCGTACCAAAAGGCGATACGGTATTATACGATAGCGACGTAATGATTATTTTGGGTAAAGAACCAGACGTAAACCGCTTTATGGAAGTAAACAAATAGCAAGCAATTTGCTTCGGTTTTGTTTATAAAATCTTATTTTTGTTCCCCACAGAGAAAAAGTTACTATCCAGATGCCTGCCAAGCAATTACACCGAACCCCAATAGCTAAAAGCCTGGCGCTTTTTATGGCTATTTTGTCGGTTATGCTTTTTGTAGGCCAGCCTAACCAACTACTGCTTAAGCAGGATGCGCAGGTAGTAAGCATAGTAAAAACCGGAAAAACCAAGCAGGAAAAAAGCGAAAGCCCGCAGGAGGTTCCGGCCCAGAGCCAGGTAGTGAAAGCCGAGGTATCGGCGCTAATACCGGTAGGTTCCTTGGCTATTGCCCAAATTCCGGCCTTTCCTAAGCTAGTTCCCCAGCCTATTGAAGCCCCAAAACTGTTTCGTAACGAGGCGCCCAAGGGCATCACTGTTTTCTTAAAAACGCTGTTCAGTAGAATAATTACCCCGAACGCTCCCTAGAATTAACCTACACCCAGGCAGCACTCGCTGCAGCTCTACTTAAAAGGCCGGAATTAAACATGTTGGCTACCCGCCCAGTACCAGTTTCCCGGACTTACCAATTCAAGAAATTCACCAATTCATAAACTAATAATTCCATGAGGAATAAAGGATTAGTAATTGCGCTCACCCTAATAGTGACCCTGCTGAGCGTATATTTTCTATCATTCACCTTCGTATCGCGCAACATAGTTGACGATGCGACCGCCCAGGCTACCAATGCCGACGGCAGTATTGATTACGCTAAAAAGCAAACTTACCTGGACTCAATCTGGTACGAGCCGGTATACAACTTTTTAGGCGCTGAGTATACCTATAAAGAAATTAAAGAAAACGAGCTTAACCTGGGCCTTGACTTACAGGGCGGTATGCACGTAACTCTTGAAGTATCTCCGGTTGAGGTAATTCGCGGTATGGCCGGCAACCCGGCCGATGCCGATTTGCAGCAAGCTTTAGACTACGCTAAAGAGGCTCAAAAAACCAGCCAGAAAAGCTTTGTAGACCTATTCGAAGAAGGTTGGAACGAAACTACTGACGATCGCCGCCTGGCCGATGTATTCTCTACCGCCGCTACCCGCAACACCATTCCGTATAACGCTGAAGACAGCGATGTTATGGCGGTTATCCGTGCCCGGGTAGAAGATGCTATTGATCGCTCATTCCAGATTTTGCGTACCCGGGTTGACCGCTTTGGTACCAGCCAGCCCAATATTCAGCAGGTGCCGGGTACCGGCCGCATTCAAATTGAACTACCGGGCGTAGATAACCCCGAGCGGGTTCGCAAGCTGTTACAGGGTACTGCCAAGTTAGAATTCCTGGAAGTAGCGGAGATCGATGAATTTGGTCCGGCTATTATGTCAATCAATTCAGTACTGGTGCAGGAAAGCCGTTTGGCCAATGCCGAAAGAACGGCCGAGCTTACCGAAACCGTAGAGGATATTCAGGAAGAAGCTACCGATACCGAATCGGAAGCTTACGAGGCGACCGACGCCGAATTAGGAGCCGACAGCACCGGCGATAGCGATGATTTGGCGCAGCAGCTTACTGCCCCCGCCACTGACTCTACCGCTATGGATAGCCTGAACATGCAGGTTTCTCCGCTACTTTCACTAAATGTTGGCGGGCAGAGCCTGGCCTACAGCGTACGCGATACATCAACTATTAACCGCATTCTTAAGCGCCCGGATGTTCAGGAGCTAATTCCGGCTAATATTTACTTTGTATGGGATGTAAAAGGCTTTACGGCGGAAGAAGGCGATAATGCCGGCGAAACCTTCCTGCCACTTTATGCTGTAAAACGTGAGCGCGGCGGTAAAGCACCTCTTACCGGTGAGGCTATTGAGTACGCCCGCCAAAGCTACGACGAGCGTTCGCAGCCTAACATTGTAATGCGTATGGACTTAGCCGGTGCTAAAGCCTGGAAAAAGCTTACCACCGATATCTCGTCTAAAAACCTGCAGGGTCAGCCCGCGCACCGGGTAGCCATTGTACTTGACGATTATGTATATTCTGCCCCGGGTGTAGGGTTCCCTATTGAAGGAGGTAATACCTCTATTGAGGGTAACTTCACCATTCAGGAAGCTACTGACTTGGCCAACATTCTGGAAGCGGGTGCCCTGCCGGCCCCGGCTCGTATTGTAGAAGAAGCTACGGTTGGCCCAACTTTGGGTAGAGCCGCCCAGGCTCAGGGTATTCTTTCTATAGTTGCCGGTTTAGGTATAGTAATCTTATTTATTATTGCCTACTATGCCAAAGGTGGTTTTGTAGCTAACATTGCGTTGCTGTTCAATATCTTCTTCATTTTTGGTATACTGGCTAACCTAAACGCGGCCCTTACCCTACCGGGTATTGCCGGTATTGTGCTTACCATTGGTATGTCCATTGACGCTAACGTACTGGTGTTTGAGCGCATCCGCGAAGAACTTCGGAACGGCCTAAGCATTAAGGCTGCTATTAAAAAGGGTTATGATAAAGCCTACAGCTCAATTATTGATGCGAACGTAACTACCTTATTAGTTGCCATAATTCTGTATACCTTAGGTTTAGGTCCGGTTAAGGGCTTTGCCATTACGCTTATCATTGGTATTCTGTGTTCGCTATTTACTGCGGTACTTATTACCCGCGTAATTCTGGAGTGGATGACCCGCCGCGCCGAGTCTTCCGTATCGTTCGATACCCCATTCTCGCGTAACCTGTTCAAGGGTGGAAATATTGACTTTATGGGCAAACGCCGTACGGCTTACGCTATTTCCGGGGTAGTAATTATTGTCGGTCTGGCTGTTCTTTTCTTAACCGGCGGCCTTAATATGGGCGTTGACTTTACCGGTGGCCGCTCGTACGTAGTTGAATTTACCGAGCCGGTTAACCCTTCTGACCTAAAAATTGCGCTAACCGATGATTTTGGGGGTAAGGGTACCGAGGTTAAAACCTACGGAGCCAATAATATTCTTAAAGTAACCACCAGTTATTTAAGTGAAGATGAAGGTATAGAAGCGGATAGCCTGGTATCCCGAGCGTTAATTAGCGGGGTGGGCGAGGCTACCGGCATGACCTACGTGCCGAATGCCAATGAGCTGGAAGGCCAGCAATTTACAATCGGCGGTTCATCTAAAGTACTGGCTACTATTGCTGATGATATCAAAACATCTTCTCTGGAAGCCGGCTTGTTCGCCCTGATCGCTATATTCCTGTACATCCTGATACGCTTTAGCCGTTGGCAATTTAGCGTGGGCGCTATTGCCGCCCTGTTTCACGACGTGGCCATTACCCTTTCGGCTTTTGCTATTGCCGGCGCACTGGGCATGACCTACGAAGTTGACCAAGTATTTGTGGCGGCAATCCTAACCATTATTGGTTACTCAATTAACGATACCGTGGTAGTATTTGACCGTATTCGCGAAGTTATGGGCAACCGCTCGGGCAATAAGGCTAATGTATTGGCCACCTTTAACGATGCTATAAACAGCACCATAAGCCGTACCTTAATGACCTCACTTACCACCTTGGTAGTAGTTATTATTCTATTCCTATTTGGGGGTGAAGTACTTAAAGGCTTCTCGTTCGCCCTACTGGTTGGTATATTGGTAGGTACGTACTCATCAATTTTCATAGCATCGCCGATTGCCGGCGATCTTATCTCTAGAAGTAAAGAAAAGCCGGAGCCGGTAGATACTAAGGCTACTGCCCGCCATACGGTATAAACTTTATATAATTTTTACAGAAAAGCGGTCAATAGTAATTGGCCGCTTTTTTTGTTTAGAAATGCTGAAGTAACTTACTCCTCTATGCAGCAGCCCGTAAATAATCCTGACTTTTCTCTTTTACAAAATCAGTTAAGCGGAGATTTGTATTGGGATGATACTATGCGCCGCCTCTACGCTACCGATGCCTCGGCCTACCGGGAAATACCTATGGCGGTGGCCATACCAAAAACCGATGAGGATATCCGGAAGCTGATTCATTTCGCTATTGAAAACAACTGTTCGCTAATACCGCGTACGGCCGGAACCTCGCTGGCCGGTCAGGTAGTGGGGGCAGGTATTATAGTCGATGTAAGCAAGCACTTTACCCAGATTTTAGAGTTAAACCAGAAAGAAGGTTGGGTGCGCGTGCAGCCGGGCGTAGTGCGCGACGAGCTTAATTTATATTTAAAGGAGTACGGCTTGATGTTTGCCCCGGAAACCTCAACCAGCAACCGCTGCATGTTGGGCGGTATGGTGGGCAATAATAGTTGCGGAGCCAATTCGGTAGTATACGGTAGCACCCGAGAGCACCTGCTGGAAGTTAGGGGGTTCTTAAGCGATGGTAGCCCGGTGCATTTTGCAGCATGTAGCCCGGAAGAATTTAACCAAAAACTTCAACAGGATTCGCTGGAAGGTTGCCTGTACCGAAAAGTAGAAGAAATTCTTAACAAGCCGGCCAACCGGGCGTCTATTGAAGAAGGCTTTCCCAAACCCAATATTCCCCGCCGCAATACCGGCTACGCACTGGATATGCTGCTGCGGCAAAAACCCTTCAGCCCCAACGGACCCCATTTCAACTTCTGCTCGCTGCTGGCCGGCTCCGAAGGCACACTATGCTTTACTACTGAGCTAAAGGTAAAGGTGGTGCCGCTGCCG
The DNA here is from genome assembly GCA_964504565.1 of uncultured Roseivirgaceae bacterium. Taxonomy (GTDB): domain Bacteria; phylum Bacteroidota; class Bacteroidia; order Cytophagales; family Cyclobacteriaceae; genus Cesiribacter. Next base: position 38,842 of record CAZDEY010000019.1, on the reverse strand, counting down.
CCCGCCCACAGCGGCTTATTGTGCATTCACTGCGACAGCGTAGCCGAAGCACTGGAGGCGAACCTGATAGCTCTAAAGTACCAACCTTACGCCTCCGAATTAATGGATAACTATATTCTGGAGTGCACCAAGGCTAACCTGGAACAGCGCCAGAACCGCTTTTTTGTGCAGGGCGATCCGGGGGCAATTCTGGTAGTAGAACTGCGTTCGGATAGCGAAGAGGAGGTAAGGGTTCAGGCGGCTAAACTGGAAAGGGAATTGAGCGAAAAGAAGCTGGGCTACCACTTCCCTTTAATTACCGGTGCCGATACCAGCCGGGTTTGGGCCTTGCGTAAGGCCGGTTTGGGGCTGCTTTCTAATTTAAAAGGCGATGCTAAGCCCCAGCCGGTTATTGAGGATACCGCCGTAGATGTGCAGGAACTACCGGCCTACATTGCAGAGTTCAATAAGACTTTGGAGAAATACGGCCTGTACTGCGTACACTACGCCCACGCCGGTAGCGGCGAACTGCACCTGCGCCCGATCTTAAACCTGAAAACGGAAGAAGGAACCCGCCTTTTCCATACCATAGCCGATGAAATTGCCCGATTGGTAAAGAAGTATAAAGGCTCTCTCAGTGGCGAACACGGCGATGGCCGTTTGCGGGCCGAGTTTATCCGCTTTATAGTGGGGGACCACAACTACGAACTACTGAAGCAGGTAAAGAATGCCTGGGATCCGCAGGGCGTATTCAACCCCAATAAAATTGTGGATGCCCCGCCTATGAACAGTAGCCTGCGTTACTTTCCCGGCCAGGAAACCCCGCTCTTCAATCCCGAATTTGACTGGACTGAAACTGAAGGCGTTATACGGGCGGCTGAACTGTGTAACGGCTCCGGTGACTGCCGCAAGAGCCACCTGATGGGCGGTACTATGTGCCCCAGCTTTCAGGCTACGCGCAACGAACGGGATACCACCCGCGCCCGGGCCAATATGCTGCGCGAATTTTTGCAACGAAGCGATAAGCCTAACCGCTTTGCCGAGCCGGGCATAAAGGAGGTTATGGACCTGTGCCTGAGTTGTAAGGCCTGCAAAAGCGAGTGTCCCAGCAATGTGGATATGGCCAAACTAAAGGCCGAATGGCAGCAGCAGTACTATGATACCCACGGCGTACCCAAGCGCAGTAAACTAATTGCCGCGTTTAACTCCGGCAATAAACTAGCCTCTAAAGTTGCCCCCATCTACAATATGCTCAGCGGTAATAATCCTTTAAGCCGGGCAGGGAAGAAGGCTCTAGGGTTTGCTCCGGAACGTTCCTTACCCAGGCTGCACAGTACTACCTGGCGAGCCTGGTTCAGTAAACAAAAACTGGTGGCTCAACCAGCGGCTAATATGCCTTCGGTGCTGCTGTTCTGCGATGAGTTTACCAATTATAACGATGTGCCGGTAGGGCAGGCGGCCGTTAGGTTACTGAATAAACTGGGGTATACCCTCAGTATGCCCCAGCACGATGAAAGTGGTAGAACCTGGCTTAGTAAAGGTTTAGTGCGGGATGCCAAGAAAATTATTCAGAAGAATATTGATTTACTATACGATGCGCTACTGGTACAGCCCGGTAGTTGGCTGGTAGGTATTGAACCCTCGGCCCTGTTGAGCCTGCGCGACGAATACCTAAGCCTATGCCGCGCCGACCAAAAGGAAAAGGCTCAGTTTATTGCCGAGCGAAGTTTGCTAATTGACGAATTTATAGCCCAAGAACGCGAGGCGGGCCGTATAAAACCGGAAAGCTTTACTACCGAAACCCGCAGGGTAAGGCTGCACGGCCACTGCCACCAGAAGGCTCTGAGTTCAGTAATTTATACTAAAAAGATGCTAAGCCTGCCCCAAAATTACGAGGTGCTGCTAATACCCAGTGGGTGCTGCGGTATGGCCGGTAGTTTTGGTTACGAGGCTGAACACTACGAAGTAAGTATGCAGATTGGCGAACTGGTGCTATTCCCCACGGTCAGAAAAATGCAGCAGGATGAGTTAGTTGCCGCCCCAGGCACCAGTTGTCGTCACCAAATAGCCGATGGAACTAAGCGCAAAGCTTGGCATCCGGTAGAGATTTTGGAGCGGGCGTTGATATGATAAATTTACTAGTTCTGGGATTTACGTGAACTCAGCCGAGAAAGCTTTACAATCACAAATACAATAAGCACCAGCCAGGGTGTGCCGTGCAGCACTAGGTCAAGGTAATCCATGGGCTGCATGCCTGCGGCGCCCCCGGCTACCCACTTTAGCTTACCCCAAATATGCGGTTCCGGAAAGAAGGGGGCTAAACCTAAAGTAAGGCTGGCTATGAGGGCTATGCGAAGGTATTGCTCTGTTTTGGAGGATTGGGGCATGAAGCTATTTATTGAAGACAAGAGTGTTATTGAAATAGGAACACTGGCTCAGTTAATATTTAAGGCTGCCAGCTATACTATCAAAGAGTACTTTATATGCTTCGAAGTTAGAAGATGTAGTAACCATAGTTAAGATAAGAATCTTGCCATCCTTGTTAGTAAATAGTACATAGTTATGCATGGCCTCATTACTAATTGTGTTCTTATGAGTTTCTATTAAAAGCTTATACTCTCTATCGTTTATCTTGGTATTGTGTTGTTCAATCATTTTAAACCCTTCTGCCTTACCAATAACTTCAAGGAATTCTCTGTAGGTATCTTCTAAATTTGAATTGTCTCTATAAACAATATTTATGTTGTAGTTTTCTCTGGGAATATCATCATTTGTTTCTTTTAGTCTATATGCTATGAAAGCTACCTTATTATTGGTAGGTACTCCATACCTCCAACCAACCGGAACCCCAACTTCAAAGCCATTTGTAGTATCTCTAACTTGAGCAAGCTCCTGTCCATACCCAGCTAATGAAAGGCCAAAAGTAAAGACAACTATCACAATTAGTCTCATTGAGATTTTATTATTACTATTAACGCCCCGGCTAAGAAGCGTTGCCATCCCGAAGGGTGGCTATGATTTTTTAGCCATTGTTAGGCACATTTCAATTTTATTAAAATTATGAGGCTATTGTTGTTTTATTGCCAGACTTAAAAACTTATCTTCCTCACTGAAAATCAATTTTAAATCAAGAAGTTCTGCTAAAGTTTGTCGCAGTTCAATTTCACTTTTATTTGAAAAACTATTTTTGATTTTGGCAAAAGGTTTTATCTGACTAATAAAAAGGTATAAGTTTCTTTCAAATTTATCAAGAATATAAATATCCAAGGAGCCATATCTTCTGTCCTCGATTTTCAAAAAAGATCCACCATCAAGCATTGATAATAGACATCCTCGTTTATTATAATATACATCTTTCCACTTATCAACTATCTTTTTTATTTCTTCCCAATCAACTGGATCAGAATTTTGTGCAAATCCTTTAGCTGGAAGATTAAGATTGTCAAACTTTTCCTTTGGGTAGATTTTAAGGTAGTCGCTATGATTACCCTCAATTGTAAACGAACTTTTTGGATTTAGATAATCAGGAGAACCAAACATTAATCCAAATTCTGAAAAGGCACTAGGAGGAGGTAGATGAAAACAATAATTAATATTTCTTAAGGTTTCTACAATATCATTTTGATCTGTACATGGGTGATTGATGATAAAGTTAGAAGAAACTACAATTCCCAGTTCCTCACAATTTTTTAAGCCTTGAATATTATGAATTGTCAAGCTCTTTTTATTGAATTTTCTTAGTAAAGAGGATGACATTGCCTCTGTCCCTATCTGAACGCGTTTCAATCCAGATTTGTGCAATATTTTAAGTGATTCATAAGAAATATTAGCTCTCATTTCATAAAAAAATCGCAAGTCAATATTCAACAATTGCACTTCTTCAAAAATTTCATTAGAGTTCAGAGGAGTTATGTTGTCTACGAAGAAGAAGTCTAAAATTTTATATTTTTCAACTAAACTTAAAATATTGAATTTAACCTTTTCAGGCGTTTGTGTTCTAGTATTATTCCATTGTATGTTCAAGGAACAAAAACTACAGGAATAATAGCACCCTCTCGAGGATTCAATAGGAAGAACTACGGAAAGATCATAAAAATTTAAACCGTTTTGCTCAGCAACTTGAAAATACTCATGAAAATTGGGTACAGGAAGATCTGCCATTGAAGGTAATTGAGAAGAAGAATTGATTCTCACTTCGTTTTTATCTTTGTAGATAAGCCCAGCCACATTTCTAAAGGATTTTAAATCATTTAAATCAGAATTCAATAGATTTAATAGTGTTTTTTCTCCTTCTCCGTTGCATGCAAAGTCGAGGATATCAAATTCTTTAATTAAGGAGGCGCCCATTTCTGATGTTCCCTCGGCTCCTCCAATGATAACCTTTACATTAGGGTTGAGCTTTTTAATTTTGTCAGCCATGTATATGGATGGCATTGTTTGAGAGAAATTAAGGGTAAATCCTACAATGTCGATGATATCCCAATTATACTTTGATAGAATTTCGTCATGCTTTTTTTCTAATGTATTGAAAAATAGTGGATTGTCCTTTAAGATTTTATTGAGCAAAGAATTTGATTCCACTATAACTTTTCTTCGATGAACAAAGTAAAGTCCTGAATAGATAGCTTCACCAACAATTAAGAAGTTTGAACTAATAGAAGTATATAAATCATGACCTAAAAATTTATATATTTCTAGGAACCAATGAGCTCCAATGCAAGTATGCCCATTTGTCTCAACAAATGCTTTTAATACACCTATCTGAATTGAAGGCATATTATATGTTGGCCAGGGCATACTTGCAATAAGAGCCACTTTTTTTTTATCCATTCTGAATTATAGTTTATCCATTAACTTTGTAATTAATGTTATCCTTGACTCATCAGACGCACTTGGAAAAACATCCTTGACCATTTGATCTAGTTCTATGATAACATTTTTTAACTCTTTTGAATTATCCATCACACGCGCATATTGTGTTTGTACATTTTCGCTTGTTATTGGATTTGAGTGTACTTCCCGAGCATACTGTGTTTGTACATTTTCACTTGTTATTGGGTTTTCTTTGCTTTCGTTACCCGAAACCTTTTTGGCCATGATTTTGAAGTTTTAGTTAAAGAAAATATTTAAAGTAATTCTTCCATCCAAAATATTACTTCCGAAGTAAGAATTCGCCTGATGGAAGTAAAATGAATTGAATAAAACTAGTCTATTGAATTTGTACCTAATATAAGTATAATTGTTCCATTTTGAAAGATCTGTTGAGTCAGTAACAATTACTTTTTGCATTTCATATTCATTTTTTAATTGATACCAATTAAAAAAACCTGAATCAATATGCTGGTAGAAGCTTAATCCACCAATTGAAGTATTGCTTCGTGGTGTAAGAAATACTATTCCAATATAGCTACATCTATCTGAATGAATCCAAATGCCTTTCTTCTTATTTTTTATTTCATCTTCCTTAGTATACAAACAGAATTCAGAATCAATGAATCTATTCATATACTCGTTTCCAATATGCTTACAGACTTGTTTCCTAAAAGACATTTTAAAATTCTCATTTAGCCCTAATTTTTTGGAAGAGAATTGAGAATTAGTGTTTGGCTGGAACTTTGACTTCAAAACATTCCTGCGAATAAGATCTGGATTAGCGAAGAAGTTATCAATTACTAATATATTATTTTTTTCCATTTTTGTATTGTGCCTAACATCCGTATAAAATGCACCCAACACACTTTACCCACCCAATATAGCCAGATAAAGTGTACTAATGCACTTTATATCCATTACATCTGCAAGCCCGTTTCCTAAAATATCGACAACCCACTCTTCGTTGTCAACAATTCCAAACTTTTCATGCCCAATACCGAATTGCCTTTGTCGTTTAGGCGGGGGCTCCAGGTGGCTACGCTGTAGCAGTTGGGGTGTATGGCCACTATGCCGCCGCCTACGCCGCTTTTACCGGGTAAACCTACCCTAAAGCTAAACTCACCGGCTTCATCGTAAAAGCCGCAGGTCTGCATTATGGCGTTTATCCGCTTAACCTGCGAGCCGGTTAGTACCTGCTCATTAGAGTTATAACGCTTGCCGCCGCGGGCAAACACCAGAAACGCGTGGGATAAATCGCGGCAGCTCATAGCCAGCGAACATTGGTAGTAGTAAAACTTCAGTACCTCATCTACCGGGTGGTGTATATTACCGAACGATTTCATAAGGTTGCCCAAGGCCGTATTTACGTAGCCAAAATCTATTTCTGAGCTGGCAACTTTCTCGTTGTACTCCACTTGGTCGTTTCCGCTTATAGTTCTTACGTAGGCCAGGTATTCACCGTAGGGGTCTTCCAGGCGGGTTAGCAGCATATCGGTCATTACTATAGCGCCGGCATTCAGGAAGGGGTTTCGCGGAATGCCCTTCTCGCGTTCTAGCAGGGCAATGGAGTTAAAAGGGTCGCCGGAAGGCTCTACGCCAATACGCTGCCAGAGCTGATCGCCCACCAGCGGAATTAGCAGGGCTAATGAAAATACTTTAGATATACTTTGTATGGAAAAAAGCTCCCGGCTATCGCCAACCGAAAACTCCCGGCCTTCTACCGTACTAATATGGATGCCGAATTTATCCGGATCAACTTGGGCCAGCTCGGGTATGTAGCGGGCCGGTTCGCCCATATGCCGAAAGGCTTCGGTTTCTTCCTCAATTTCGTGGAGTATTTGCTGGTAATCTGCCAAAAGTATAGAATTATGTAAAGTGGAGGCTATAACTGTGCATTAAGCCGGGCTGTTTGCTATATTTCAACTGCTAATGTACACATCGGTTTACTAATGCCCTTACCTTCCAAAATTTTCACCTATTACAATGCCTGCCTGCTGGCCGATCAGCGGGGTAGCCTACTATCTAATGTATTCAGCAAAAAATTCGAGCAGAAGTTTTTCCTCGGTAGTAAAGAGGTACTGCTTACCCAGGAAATGCCGTGGTACCCGCTACCGGAGGCGTACGGACAGGAAACTGCCGCTCAGGCTCAACTGTACCAGCGAGAACGCGACCTGGTATACGGCAACTTCTTTCTGACCGGAGAACTAGCCGACGTAAGCAAGTTGTGCGCGCCGCTGGTGCTATTTCCGGCTTGTATTGAGGAGCGGGAAGATGGCTGGCAGTTTAGCTTAAAGGCCGAACACAACGCATTAAATACCCAACTGCTTCAGCAGGTAGTGGAAGAAGAAAGTCTCAAAAAGTTAATTTCCCTATGGCCACCTACCTATCAGGAGGAAGATGTTATAAAGCTGGCGCGGTCAATTGAAAAGCTGGCGCCGGAAATTGATTGTTCAGCCCTATATACCTATCCGGCAATAGCTTCGGAAAAAGAAGTGAAAAAAGCCTACCGTAGTGGCGGTCAGCTTAAAATTATTCCGGCCGCTATGCTGGCCTTGGTAGCCCGTAATACCCGAGGCAATGCGGTTTCGGCCGAACTTCAGGCTTTAGCCGATGCGCAGAATTACAGTAAGCCGCTTCAGTACCTTTTTGAAAACGAGCCGGCGGCTGAAAAAGGGCAAATTCACCTGATAAACTCGGTATCTGTACTAAGCGATGCCCAAAAACAGGCACTGCGCAACGCTGCCAATTATCCGGTAAGCCAGATTACGGGCCCGCCCGGTACCGGTAAAAGTTTTACACTGGCTAATTCGGCTATAAGCCAACTGGCACTAAAAAGAAGTGTGCTGGTGGTAGCCAAAACCGATGAAGCCGCCGATGTGCTGCACCGCATGATTGAAAGCCTTACCCCGGAACTTGAGGTAGCTATCCGGGCCGGTAAAAATTACAAAACCCAGCTTAAGGTAAAGTTCCGCGATATGCTGGCCGGCGTAAACCATATAAAAGCCCACCGGCGCGAGTTAGACGTATACGCGCTGGAAAAAGGCCTGCATAAAATTAACGGCCGGCTATTTAACGCTAAAGAAAAGGTTAGAAGCGAGCTGGAAAGCCATGAACGCTGGGGTGCTGCCCTAACCGATGCCGAGCAGAGCGGTAAACTTTTGGCGAAGTTAAAATCGTGGTTTTTATTTAGTTTGAATGAATATGGCCATACGCCGGAACTTTGGGAGAAGACCAAAGAGTTGGAAGAGCTATCGGAGCAGCAGCGAAAGCTAAGTATTCAGCAAATACAAGCCGAATACCTGGAAGGTTTAATTACCCTACTGGAGCTTAACCGTAAGCAAGTATCGGCTTTTTATTCGGCCTTACGGGCCCGTCGCAGTGGCGAACAGCAGCAGCACCTGGAGGCTATAGATTTTAAAATAGCCCTGAAAGCACTGCCAATTTGGGTGGTTACCGCCCGCGATGTGGCCGAACTTCTTCCTCTACAGGCTAACCTGTTCGATCTGGTGCTGATTGATGAAGCGTCGCAGATGGATATAGCTACCAGCCTGCCGCTGCTGCAGCGGGGGCGTAGGGTGGCCATAGCCGGCGATCCTATGCAACTCCGGCACGTATCGTTTTTATCAGCAGCCGATCAGCAGCGGTTTGCCCGTCAGCTAAAACTTAGCTTGCCCGCCCAAAGCCTGGACTACGCCAATACCTCTTTATTAGATTTGGTCATGTACCAAATTCAGCATCAGGAGCAGGTAGTAATGCTGGACGAACACTTTCGTTCTCACCCGCAAATTATTGCATTCAGTAATAAAAACTTTTACCAGGGTAAACTAAATATTATGAAAGAACGACCGGCCGGCAGCCCCGAAACGGCCGGTGGCCTGCGTTTTATTCAGGTAGAAGGAAAGGACAGCAACCGGACCAATGCCAAAGAGCTTCAAGCTATACTCAAACGTATTACCGAATTGGCTTCCCAAGAAAAAGATTTGCCTGCCGAAGCATGTTCTACCGTAGGTATACTTAGCCCATTCAGGAACCAGGCGGACTTCATACTAAAGGAAATTTCTGCTTCGCCGGCCGCGCAGTTTATTCAGCGGCACAGCCTACAGGTGGGCACTCCTTATAGTTTTCAGGGAGAAGAAAAGGATGTGATGTACCTATCGCTGGTGCTGGATAATGATAGCCACCCCACGGCCTGGCGCTACGCAGCAACCCCCAATGTGCTAAACGTAGGTATTACCCGGGCCAAGCATACCCAAGAGGTATTTTATTCGTTTAATGAAGGTATAAATACCAGCCTTTTACAGCAGTATCTAAAAACGGATTTAGAAATTAAGGGCTATGATAAAAAATCTTCTTGGCAGCAAAATCAGTACGACGAGTTTACCCAATCGGTAGCCCATCAGTTGGAAGTTCATAACCTTCCGGTTTTTGTTGCCCACCGGCAGGCTGGGGTAGAAGTGGATATTCTTATTCAGTACAAGGAAAAACTGTACGGAATAGACCTTATAGGATACCCTGGGGCTACGGCCGGGGTGTTAAGTACATCGGAGTTAGAACGGTTAAAGCGAATAGGGATTGCCGTATTTCCGTTGCCCTACGTTACCTGGAAGATGAACCGTACGGCCTGTATGCTTGAACTTTTTAAATTTATAGGCCGCCGCAAGCCTTCAAACCTAAAGCTAGGAAATTGATTTGTTGAAATTTCAGCAAAAAACCACAGCGGCCCGGCCTGCGTTATGAATTATGGACGAAAGGCATTACCTTCGTCTTGATTTTAAAACGAAAGTTCTGACCACTATGCTGGAATTTGGCGCAAACCTCTTTTTCTGGATCGTAGCATTTCTAATCGGCTTAATTACCGCAATAAGCTTGCTGGATGCTCGCAAAATTCATGGCCCGCAGCAGCCTCATAGCCAACCCGAAGACATGACCGGCTATTGGGAAAGCCGCAAACACGCCGAGCAAGTTCACCAGGAGTTTCCTGGCAGCCCGGCCAAAACCAGTGTTGATCCTATTACGGGCCGCCCGTAACCTATAATAGATAAGAGCAAGCGCCTCCCTTTCTGGTTGGCGCTTTTTTGTTTCTTATTGCAAGAATTTGGGCACTGGAAATCACCCTAAGTTGTTGTAGCTTTACACAAACAAAATCTTTAAAAAGTTGCCCCTCAGGCACTAGCTTTTCACATTACATGAGCGTATCGCTTTCACCATCCGATCGTTTTGTTCACCGCCACAACGGCTCCGGCCCTACTGGTGTAGAACATATGTTGCAAACTGTTGGCGCATCTTCGCTAGATGAGCTGATTAAAGAAACTGTACCGGAGGCTATCCGGCTGAAAATGCCCCTGAACTTACCGGCCGCCCAAACCGAGCCGGAATTCCTGGCCGCTTTCCGGAAGCTTAGCCTAAAGAACAAGCTGTACCGCTCGTATATTGGTCAGGGTTACTACGGAACCTTTACCCCACCGGTAATTCAGCGCAATATTCTGGAAAACCCGGGTTGGTATACTGCTTACACCCCGTACCAGGCCGAAATTGCCCAGGGTAGGTTAGAGGCACTCATTAACTTCCAGACTATGGTTATGGATTTAACCGGTATGGAAATGGCCAATGCCTCGCTGTTAGACGAAGGAACTGCCGCCGCCGAGGCTATGGGTATGTTCTACGCTATGCGTAAAGGTTCTAAAAAGAAGGCCAATACTTTTTTTGTAGATGATGCTACTTTTGCTCAAACCGTAGACATACTTAAAACCCGGGCCGAGCCGCTCGGTATTACCCTTAAGGTAGCCTCGGTTAACGATCTGGATATTACCGACGAGGATATTTTTGGTGTGCTGTTGCAGTACCCTAATAAGTGGGGCGAGGTTAAAGACTGGAAACCATTTATTGAGTCGGCCAAGGAGCAGGATATTTTTGTGGCAGTAGCCGCCGATCTTTTAGCTCTGACCCTGCTAACCCCTCCGGGCGAAATGGGGGCCGATGTAGTGGTAGGAACCAGCCAGCGCTTTGGGGTGCCTATGGGCTTTGGTGGCCCGCACGCGGCTTATTTTGCTACCAAAGATGCCTACAAGCGTCAGGTGCCGGGCCGTATTATTGGGGTGAGCAAGGATGCCGACGGCAACCACGGCTACCGTATGGCGCTGCAAACGCGCGAGCAGCACATCCGCCGCGAAAAGGCCACTTCTAACATTTGTACCGCTCAGGTGCTACTGGCCGTAATGGCCGGTATGTACGCCGTTTATCACGGGCCAAAGGGCCTGCGCCGTATAGCTGAGCGGGTACACGGCCAAGCCAAAATACTGGCTTCTTACTTACAGGATTTAGGCTATACCGTTAAGCACGAAAATTACTTTGATACCTTGGCTATTGAGTTGGCTTCTACCGATGAGGTTAGCCAATTGGAAAAAGCTGCTTTAGCCAAGGAGATAAACCTTAACTACCGCCCCGATACCTCAGTGGTAACCCTTTCGTTGGACGAAAATGTTACGTTGGAGCAGTTAAATAACCTGATTTCAGTATTTGCCGGGTTAGCAAACAAAGAGGCAAAAACTATTCAGCCGGATGAAACCGCTGAAATTACCTGGCCGGCCGGCTTAGTTAGAGAGTCGGATTACTTAACGCACGAGGTGTTCCATAAACACCATACCGAGCACGATATGCTGCGCTACATTAAGAGTCTGGAAAACAAGGACCTTTCGTTAGTACACAGCATGATTTCCTTAGGTAGCTGTACCATGAAGCTGAACGCCACTACCGAAATGATGCCGCTTAGCTGGCCGGAGTGGGGTTCTTTACATCCGTTCGTGCCAGCCGATCAGGCGCAGGGCTACCATAAAATGTTTGAGAACCTGGAAAACTGGCTGTGCGAAATCACCGGTTTTGAGGGAATGTCGCTTCAGCCTAACTCCGGCGCCCAGGGCGAGTACGCCGGGCTTATGGTTATTAGAGCCTACCACCTTAGCCGGGGCGATAGCCACCGCAACGTTGCTATTATTCCTACTTCGGCCCACGGTACTAATCCGGCTTCGGCAGTAATGGCCGGAATGGAAGTGGTGCTGGTGCGCTGCGACGAACGCGGAAATATTGACGTGGACGATCTTCGGGCCAAAGCTGAAAAGCATTCCGATAAACTATCGGCCCTTATGGTAACCTACCCCTCTACCCACGGGGTTTTTGAGGAAAGCATAATTGAAATTTGCGATATCATTCATCAGCACGGCGGCCAGGTGTATATGGACGGGGCCAATATGAACGCCCAGGTAGGCCTAACTTCGCCGGCTAATATTGGAGCTGATGTTTGCCACCTGAACCTGCATAAAACTTTTTGTATACCGCACGGCGGCGGCGGCCCGGGTATGGGGCCAATTGGGGTAGCGGCGCATTTAAAGCCGTTTCTGCCGGGTAGCCCAATGGTGAAAGCCGGTGGCGATCAGGCTATTCATGCTGTATCGGCCGCGCCCTGGGGTAGTGCCAGCATTCTAACTATAAGCTACGCCTACATTGCCATGATGGGCGGCGAAGGTTTAACCGAAGCAACTAAGCTGGCTATACTAAATGCCAATTATATTAAAGAACGCCTGCGCGATCATTACTCGGTGCTATATACCGGTAAAAACGGCCGCTGCGCCCACGAAATGATTGTGGATTGCCGCGATTTTAAGAAGTTTGGTATTGAAGTTGAAGATATTGCCAAGCGCCTAATGGACTACGGTTTCCACGCGCCTACAGTAAGCTTTCCGGTAGCCGGCACGCTTATGATAGAGCCAACCGAAAGTGAATCGGTGAGGGAACTAGATAGGTTCTGCGAGGCTATGATTAGCATTAGGGAAGAAATTTCCGAGGTAGAAAAAGGGGAGTTTGCGGCTGAAGATAGCGTACTTAAAAACGCCCCGCACCCGGCATACTTGTTAGTAGGGGATGATTGGAAGTTTAACTACACCCGTCAGAAGGCGGTATATCCGCTAGAGTGGGTTAAAGACCAAAAGTTTTGGCCTAGTGTGCGCCGAATTGATAGCGCCTACGGTGACCGGAACCTAATGTGTAGTTGCATACCAACTTCAGTCTACGAAACCGAAGAAGCTTAGAGTATTTGTTTTTCTTATAATGCAATACCTATAAGGTTTTTAAAACCTTATAGGTATTTTTTTGACCTGGAAGTAAGGTAATTGCAATGTTAATTTCTGTTTCTGAAATAGAGGGTTACCGCTATAGCTAATAAAACACTAACTACTATAGCTATAAACAGCCGGCTTCTCAGGTTTAAGGCTAGCGCTCAGTTATCAACCTCACTCAACCAAATATTGATGGTCTGAGGCGCTTGTTCATCGCCGCCAAAGTAGGGGTAAAGCCTATAGCCCTGAACGCCACCGGAACAATCGCGGAATAAGGTTTGCTGCTCTTTGCCAACCTGAAATATGTACTCGTCGCTTTTGGCTTCTATACTATAAATAACCTTTTCGTTCAGAGGAACTGAAGCTACAAACTTGGTGATTCGTTCACCGTGATTATAGGCATAAGCAAATATCTGCATTTGGTTTTCGTACCAGCGCCAGCCAAAACGGGCACTACTTGTATGGTGGTGGGCACCACAATCGCTAAAACCGTATAGTTTATTTATATCGGCCTGATTGCTTGGATTAGTAGTTGAGTATATGGCTGAGCTATCGAATAGTGCTTCAAAAACCATTTTGCTGTTTGAAAAAACACTTATGCGGCTACCGGAACTATGGTTGCCACTTTCAATAGTATATAAACCTAAGCCAATTTCGCTGTTAGCGGCCAAATTTTCCTCCGGAAGAATATCCCCCATAAGTTCGCAGGATGCCAGCCCGAAAGTAATTAAACCTACCAATAGTATTCTTTGTATCTTACCCTCCATATCTTTCTATATTAGTAAAGTAAAAATACCAATTGCTTATAGGAGCTGCCGGTGGACTTTTGGCGGAATGCCACCTGTGTAAGACATAATAAAAAAAGCAGCCCTCAAGAAGGCTGCCTTTAAGACTTTCTAAACTCTCAAGTTGCTTTACCTAAGTGGTAAAACCCTATACGCAAATATAGGGCTTTGATTAAGAGCAGCTTAGGCTAGTTCTGGTATAGCCTACCTATGTAATATTATTAAACTAAAAGAGCCAATCCGGCTTAGAATTGGCTCTTTAGTATAAACTAATTAGTACTATACGTGAACGTGCCGTTCGGCGTGGTAGGAGGAACGTACCAGCGGACCGCTTTCCACATACTTTAGCCCTCTTTTCAGGCCTTCTTCGCGGTACATATCAAAAACCTCGGGGCGTATAAACTCGGCAACCTCTATATGGCGCTTAGTAGGTTGTAGGTATTGGCCCAAAGTTAAAATGTCGCAACCGTGAGCTGCCAGATCGTCCATTGCCTTAAATACCTCATCCTGGGTTTCGCCTAAGCCCAGCATTATACCGGTTTTAGTGCGGTGGCCCATATCTTTGGTGCGCTTGGTTTGCTCCAGGCTACGGGCATACTTTGCCTGGGGGCGAACCCGGCGGTATAAACGCTCCACCGTTTCCATGTTGTGGCTCACCACTTCCTGTCCGCCTTCAACCATTCTCTCTAAAGCTGCCCAATTGCTTTTAACATCCGGTATCAAGGTTTCAATAGTCGTTTGCGGGCTAATCTTTTTGGTTTCAACTACGGTTTGGTACCAAATTTCGGCTCCTCGATCCTTAAGTTCATCACGGTTTACCGAGGTAATAACTGCATGTTTAACGCCCATTAAATGTATAGCTTCGGCTACGCGACGGGGTTCGTCCGTATCGTACTCCGGTGGCCGGCCAGTGGCTACGGCACAGAAGGAGCAAGAACGGGTACATACATTGCCCAGTATCATAAAAGTGGCAGTACCGGCCCCCCAGCACTCGCCCATATTAGGGCAATTTCCGCTTTCGCAAATAGTATGCAGTTTGTAATTATCGACTAATTTGCGGACCCGAGCGTATTCTTTTCCTACCGGCAGTTTAACTCTTAGCCAGTCGGGTTTCTTCCTTTTGGTGGTTTCGGCGGGCGAAACTACGGGTAATTCTATCATCTCGATCCTTTCTGAAAATTCTAATGCAAAGATAGTAAGTAATTGGATATTAGTATTACGATATATGGATATGGACTTCCGTTACCATACTATTCCAATAACCAAAGTCTTTCAAATAGCTATTTGCGATTAATTATGCTTTTTGTATTGATATGGCCCTGTCAACAGCTTTAACCAACTTGATAAGTTATAGTAGAAGGCTTTAACGGCGGCTGCCAAAGTAAATAGCTGCGTATACTGAAGGAAAAAACGAGCGATTTGGTTCGCTGGCTAAAGGCATTAAAATTACCCGTTTGGTATAGGCTTCTAGCATGGCACCAATTTCAATACCGCTAACATTGGAGCGGAATGAGCCGTACTCGAAACTTAAGCCGGTTCTAAGGTGGATGCCCGGTATAATATCGCTTTCAAAGATACCTTGTAAGGGCCGGCCAGTACTAGAAACATTAGACTCAATAGCCCTGGCTTGGCGGGTAATAAAATAGAATTGATTGTTCCCGGCAGATTCCCGAACCTCAAGGTAGTAAGGGGCATGTATGCCAAGGGTAGGACCCCCGGAGGCTATAACGGAAATTTGAATGCCCTGCTGCGGTTCCTTTTTAGATAGGATCCGTTCAACCCCAAAACTAGGGCGTATGGCGTATAAATAATTGGTTTTGCCAAATATGAACGAACTGCCCGAAGCTAGCCCTTGCTTGGTTTCCTGCGGGTGTTTAACGTTGGCCACTTCCAGTCCTAAACTTTTAAGCCACTGGTTGTTATTTCGCCAGCTATATTTAAGAAATACTGCTCCAATTAAGCCGCCATTGGAGTTTTTATTAACCCCCCAGACTATTTCGCTCTGGTATAACTCTTCTTCAGCACTGCCGGAGGTTTGGCCAATACCAACTAATGAGCTGAAAAAAATAACTATGAACGGCAAACAGTAGAATCTCATGTAATTGGGTACATTTGGGCTTGGTAAGCTTATTCGTAGGTATAAAATTAACGAATCGGCCAATATTTAAGTTTATTTGCAGAAAAATATCTACAATGATAACATCTAACGGTAAATATAAAGGACAACTTCGTACTGAAAATACGCATAAGCGTTCAGGTAACCAAATTGTAACCGATGCCCCGCCCGATAATAACGGCAAGGGGGAAGCATTCTCGCCAACCGACCTGGTTTGTGCTGCCTTGGGAAGCTGCGCCGCAACCATTATGGGTATTGTAGCAGAGCGGGAAGGGGTTGATCTGTCGGGATTGAGCTGGGAAGTTACCAAGCATATGGCGGCTGACCCCCGCCGGATTAGTAAAATTGAAGTTTACTTTAGCTGGCCCTCTAGTGCCGAATACCCGGTAGAAACCCTTAAGAAGCTAAAAAATGCCGCTAAAACCTGCCCGGTAGCCCAAAGCTTAAGCCCGGAACTGGAGCAGGTATTCACGTTTAGTTTTTAAACCAGGGTATCTATCTTACTTTTTACTTCTTTAAACGAAATAGCGGAGTGCGATTTATGATACACACATTCCCCATTCTTAATCAGTAAAAGCTGGGGCGATTCGTGCATAACCCCGTACTGCGAGGCAATTTGGTTAGACAGGTCGCGGTGAGCAATTAAATCTAGAAAATAGGGCTGGGTGTTGCCAACCTCATCGGGGTTCCAGCTGCGTTCAAACCAGCTCAGTGCCATAGTACTGATAGGACAGCGGGTACTGTGCTTAAACAGAATCACCGGCTGGTCAAAGCTTAGGTTATAAGCATCGGATAGGTCTTCGGCGGCGGTTAATTTGTTCCAGTTCATAAAGAGTTATTGGGTCCAAATCTCACTTTCTTCTTTGCTGTAGCGAGGCTTGTGCTTTTTTTCTTTTACGTGAGGTGGTTGTTCCTTTTTACGGAAAAGGTTGTTAAGAAGTCTACTTCGGTTACGGGCTTTTTCAACCTGATCCTGCGATTTTGCCGCGTAGGTTACCCGGTAGGCAGCGCTAGGGTGTAGGTTGTCGTGCTTAATTTTCTTGACTTTCAGGTTGCCTTCGTACTGTTGCTGGCGCTGAGAAATATCGCCGTAGTACCGGGCTTTCTTACGCTTGCTCATAGCCTGCTGCCGACCCTGGTAGCTTCCCGTTTCAGTTTCCTTAACTTTTCTATCCTGCCAGTGGGTGCCGGGTACGTTGTTTCGTCGGCCGGTAACCTTAATGGTGCCTTGGTAAGTGCCGGTTTCAGTAGCATGTACCTTGCGATCTTTCCAGTGGGTACCCGGTACATTCCCTTTCTGACTAACTACCTTTATATTGCCACCGTAGCGGGTGCCGTATAATTCGGTGTTATTGTCAACATCCCGGCCTCGGGGTTCTTCGTAAACCTCACCAGGCTTTCTACCCAAAGGTAATGGGCGGTCACCGGCGTAGTTGGTACCTTGGTTGCGCTGCTTCTTAGCCAACTTAGCTCTATCTTTACTGTTGTAAATTTGGCCAGGTTGCTGAATCCGCGATTTCTTACGCTTTAGTAAGCCTGGGTCCTGGGTACCGGACAACTCGGTGGCAAGATCAACGTCCCGGCTCCGGGGTTCTTCGTAAACCTGCCCGGGCGGGCGGCTATAAGTCGGTGGCCGGTTACCGCTAAAGGTGGTTCCTTTGGCACCGCCTTTAGTGCGGTTTTTCTGGCGGCGGGTCAGTACTTTTTCCTCTTTTTGTTTCTTAGGAATGGTGCGTGGCGGTAGGGGCATACCGTCTTTCCGGCCAAAAGAACCGGGGCCAAAGTCAATGCGGGGTGGCTCAATGCCTAACTCATCAACCTCTTTGCCGTCGCTTTTTTTCTTGCGCTTAAGCTTCTTTTTTTTAGGCTTTTTCTTAGCTTTTTTGGTTTTAAGTACCTGGTCAATCTTATCAATCTGCGCAGATGCCGGGGCAGGGGCAAGCCATCCTATTCCTACAAAAAATAGAAGAAACAAATACCTATATGCCTTTACCTGTTTTAACACCTACTGAAAATTACCCTTCATTGCTACAAGCTAAAAGCAAATATAGTTCATTAGAAATTAAGCAACTGCTGCACTTTTTGGGTAAACCTGTGCTTAGGTAAGAAATTTTGTTCTAATGCAGGGGCAAAGGGTACGGCGGTATCTAAACTGCCTTCGCGCATTACGGGGGCATCCAGGTACTGAAAGCAGTTTTCGGCAATCCAGGCGGCAATTTCGCCCCCAATGCCGCCGGTTAGGCAGTCTTCGTGCAATATTATAACCTTGCCGGTTTTTTTTACCGTAGCTTCTACCGCTGCTTTATCCCAAGGCAACAGGGTACGCAAATCCAGAATATCGGCATCTAATTTTTGGTCTTCTGCGGCCTGCCTGGCCCAATGTACGCCCATGCCGTAGGTTATAATGCTTAATTCCTGGCCTTCCTGAACCAGCTTGGCTTTGCCAATTTCGGTAGTATAATAGTCGGTTGGTACTTCTTCAACCAAAGATCGGTACAGGGCTTTGTGCTCAAAAAAGATTACCGGGTTAGGGCACTCAATTGAGGCGTTGAGCAAGCCTTTGGCATCGGCGGGGCCGCTAGGGTATACAACAATTAAGCCCGGAGTATGAAAGAACCAGGCCTCGTTGCTTTGGCTGTGGAACGGACCAGCCGCAACCCCGGCCCCGGTGGGCATGCGCACCACCACATCGGCGTTTTGGCCCCAGCGGTAGTGCAGTTTAGCCAAATTGTTTACTATTTGGTTGAAGCCGCAGGTTACAAAATCGGCAAACTGCATTTCTACCATAGCCTTATAGCCCTTAATGCTTAGGCCTAAACCGGCGCCAATAATGGCCGACTCGCACAGAGGCGTATTGCGTACCCGTTCTTTGCCAAAAGCTTCGGTAAAGCCTTGGGTAATTTTGAATACGCCGCCGTAATCGGCAATATCCTGTCCCATAAGTACCAGGTTGGGGTACTTTTCCATGCTGCCGCGCAGGGCATCAGAAAGGGCATCTACCAGGCGCATTTCCTGGGTTTGGCTAGAAGTAGGTTCAATTACCCGCTGCTCCCAAGGGGCGTACATATCTAGGGTTTCTTCGCCGGTATCGGCAGTAACTTCCGGTTCATTATACGCCCAGGCTAAGCCGGTTTCAATTTCTTGGCCAATCTCCCGGCGCATGGCCTGCTCAATATCTTCGGTAAGCACACCATTGTCGTACAGAAATTTTCGGTAATTTTCTACCGGGTCTTTCTTACCCCATTCTTCAAACAACTCCTGAGGAACGTACTTGGTGCCGCTGGCTTCCTCGTGACCGCGCATCCGGAACGTCATGCATTCTACCAGAACCGGACGCGGGTTTTCCCTGATTTCTGCCGCCAGGCGGCGCAGCGTTGTATAAACCTCCAAGATGTTATTGCCGTCTATTTGTACCGCTTCCATACCGTAACCCGGGCCTTTATCAATAAAATGCCTAAAGCGGAATTGCTCGCTGCTGGGGGTGGAGAGGCCGTAGCCGTTGTTTTCTACCACGAACAGAACTGGTAAATCCCATACGGCGGCTACGTTTAGGGCTTCGTGGAAGTCGCCCTCCGAGCTGGCCCCGTCGCCGGTAAATACTAGGGTGGCTTTATGTTCACCAGCTAGTTTATTGGCCAGGGCAATGCCATCGGCCAGGGCCATTTGGGGGCCCAGGTGGCTAATCATGCCTACTATATGATGTTCGTTCACCCCGAAGTGGAAGGAGCGGTCGCGGCCTTTGGTATAGCCGCTCTTTTTACCCTGAAACTGGGCAAACAAACGGTCGAACGGAACCTGACGAGTGGTAAACACGCCCAGGTTGCGGTGCATGGGCAGAATATACTCGTCATCCTGAAGCGCCAGGGCCGCCCCTACGGCTACCGCTTCCTGGCCTATTCCGGAGAACCATTTGCTTATACGGTTTTGGCGGAGCAGAATCAGCATTTTTTCCTCAATCATACGGGGCCAGAGGATGGCTTTATATATATGCTGTAGCTCGTCGTTGCTAAGTGAATTGCGCTGGAAGTCCATATTGAAATAATTCAATCGATTTAACGGCCTTAAAGGTAGCAATTTAGTGGCTTGTGCCTAGTGACTAGTGGCTAGTTTTTTGGAAGTTGGCGGCCGCCGCGCGGTAGTTGATAGTGAGTATTTAGTATTTGGTATATGGTGTTTGGTATAATTTTACGAGCTACACCATTTACATTATAGCTTAAATCGCAAATCTTAATTCTTAAAGTAAATACCTATTCTATATACAAGCCAAAAGATTTGCCTAAATGAAAATCTAGCTTAAATAGCTTTCGGTTAACGCCCTGAATGTTTCTTCCAGTCGGTTTTGCTTTCGTAGTATTTCCATTACAAAATCGCGAAAGGCACCGAGGCCGCCGGGGGTTGGGGTTACGTAATTTACTATTTCCTGGGTATAGGCCGGGGCGCTGGCCGGGCAGCCGCTCGGCC
>CAZDEY010000019.1:0-18511 GCA_964504565.1 uncultured Roseivirgaceae bacterium | reverse complement strand
GCTAAAGCCTACGGCTTTCAGCAGGTTATGGTCGTTAACTTCGTCGCCAACAAAGGCTACTTGCTGCAGGGTAATGCCTAATTCGCCGGCTAGTTGCCGGGCTAAGGCTACTTTATTTTTAGTGCCGGGGTAGAAGTGTTCAATCTTGAGTTTTTCCATCCGCAGGCGCAGGGCGGGAATATCTTCGCCGGAAATTACGGCTACCGGTATCTGGGCTAGTTTCGCCAAGGCAATGCCTACGCTATCGGAAGTGGTAAACTTCTTAGCTTCTACACCATTGTTCAGGTAGTACATGCCGCCGTCGGTCCATACGCCGTCAACGTCCGAAATTATCAGCCTGATATCCATATCAACCAATATGCTTAGGGTAGATAATTTCGTCTTTAGCCAGATTGCCGAGCAGCTTTCGGCCAATTACCTGGCTTCTGTCCGTCCACTGAAAGCCATCGCCGGGCGAGAGCAAATGCAGGTCTGCTTCGGTTAGTATATGGCCAGCCGGTAAATCGTTTTTGGTGGCTACGGAGCGTTCCAGTTTAACCTTGGTATCTTTTACCTTATCGGAAATAAAAATATCCTTCTGGCCTAATGAGCGCTCAATCAGCCGAATATCGCGTACCATACGGCGAAGGCCATCTATGCCCAGGCTACCCTTCTGATCGGTGCCCTTCATTTCGCGGTTAATGGTGATATGCTTTTCAATAATTTTAGCCCCCTTAGCCACAGCCGCAATTGCCGCCGAAATGCCAATGGTATGGTCGGAGTAGCCAATGGTATAGTCCGGGTAGTTTTCAATTAGGTAGTCAATGGTATTCAGGTTCACGTTTTCCGGCCGGGTGGGGTACTCCGATACGCAGTGCAGAATAGCCAGGTTGGAGTTATACTTCGATATAACCTCCACGGCCTCATCTAGCTCCTTTTTACCGGCCATACCGGTAGATACTATCATGGGGAGCTTAGTTTCGGCCAAAGCCTGAAGTAAGGGCAGGTTGGTAAGGTCGCGGCTGGCTACTTTCAGGTAGTCGGGCTTAAAATTCTTTAAAACCGACATGGCCCCGATAGAACAAATGGTTTCCACAAAATCTAGTCCGGCGGCTTTGGCGTATTGGTAGAGTTCGTAGTGCTGCTCGTTGTTAAGTTCCAGATAGGCCCGGTGCTCGCCGTAGGTTGCCCCAAAGGAATTGGGGCTGGTGTAGGGTTCGCGCATTTTAGATTGGGCCAGTTCCTGGCTTAAATCGCGCTTGGTAAGCTTTACCGCGTTAAGCCGGGGCAATTCCAGATCGAATAATTCGTCGCGTACGGGTTTGGCGGCAAAGTCAATAATAAGCTTGGCAATATCTACCGAGCCGTTATGGTTTTGGCCTATTTCGCCAATTATATAGGTCATTTGGTATTTGCTTTAATCTGCTGCTTCATCTGCTTTACCAGCAATGGATGGTTTTGTACAAAATTAATCAGGCTGCGGTAATCTAATTCGTCGGGCTTGGCATTTTTGTACCAGTCAACGTATATCTGCTTCAGGTTTTCAAAATCGGCCGGCGTATCTAAAGTACACCGTATGCCGGTTTGTTCAATTGCCAGCGGAATAAACCTAACGCTAAACCTCTCCGGCTGGGTATAAATGCAGTTGGTAACGTGTTCAATGCACTTAGAATCTCCGCTATCCTGAAGTTTGCGTAGTGCGTTTAGCGATACAATTTCGGCAAAAAAACCGTAGTGGGTAAGTATGCTGGGCGTACCGTTTACCGCAAACGAAAGGTAATCTTCGCCCCGGTAGGCCTGGGTAAGTTCAGTAATTTTATCAAGATCCAGAAACGGGTTATCGGAACAAACCCGGATGATATGCTCGGCCTTATACTGTTGGGCGGCTTCAATAAACCGGCTAAGCACGTCGGTTTCGGAGCCTCTAAAAACCGGCACATTTAGTTCCGTACCAATTTCTTCAATTATATCATCATCGGCCTGGGTAGAGGTAGCCAGTACGGCCGGGGCTACGGGTTCTAGCTGCTTTAGCCGGTTTAGCAGAAGGTGCAAAAAGGTGAGGCTGCCATCAATTGGCCGCACAACTTTTTTAGGCAAACGGCTGGAATTAGTTCGGGCCTGAATTATAATTTTAAACCGATAGCTCATCTTCCATAGTCTTTTTTATATCAGCAATAACCCCGTCGCCTACCTTATAGTACCTTTCAATAAAGGCCCGGTATTTAGCCGTATCAATTTCAATAGAATCTTGCTGAAGAATCTTTAGTAAATCTTCCTGGCTACGAACCGGTATACCGACCCCTTCCTTAATCCAGTTTATTAAATCTTGATGCAGATAGTCCAGCACCAGCATAGGTTTATAGTGAGGGATAAACTCGGTGCCTACGGTAGAAAAAGCAATAATTAGCAGACTGCAAACCTCAAAGTGGGTTTCCAGGTCGGTTTCCCGGTCAATTAAAAAATCGGTAAAGCCGGCTTTTTTTCCAATATTGGTAAAGAAGCTATCGTCCTTTTCGTTGGGGTGCGGCCTAATTACCAGTTTATATTTAGGGTGAAGGGTTTTTACTACTTTTAGAATATCGGCCAGTAGGGTTCTGCGCAGGCCTTCGTCGCGCTGGGGCTGGCTGGCGTACAGTATAATATTATCTTCCGTATTTAATTTGGGGTGAAGCTTGCGGGGTAAATTAGCCGAGACTTTTCCGGAAGCGCTAAGCTGATGAGCCGGGTAGCCGCCTTTTTGCACCAGCAGTTCGGTAAAATAACTGCCCCAAGTAAAGGTTTTGGTGGGCAGAGCCGGCTTAGTATGGTAACTGCCATATATGTAGGCCGGATGCAGCAGGTGAATATTGCCGTGCTGCAGGGCAAAAACCTTCACGCTGTGCTTTAAAGCGGCGTACTGGATAACCTTTTGCTGCGGACTGTTTTCATCGCTGAGCAAAATACCTTTAATATTGTTTTTTCTAAAAAACCTATCAAAAGCCTTATAGCGCAGGAATATAATAAAGTAAAAAGTGTAGGCCGACCAGAATATTTGGTGTACTTGGGTAAAAGCTTGGGTTTGGGTTGGTAGGTCGGCAGCAATTTTACTTCTGAGCGCGTCTATTTTTCTTCTGAAATTAATGATATCCGGTATAATACGGCTACTGAGGGCGTATTGGTAGAAAACACCGTCGGAATCACCATTTTCGCTTTCATAGCGTATATCGTTCCGCTTTAAATCTAGCAAGGGGCGGTTATAGAGTATAGGATACTGATTTGCTAACTCGCCCAGGCGTTTGTTTGTCCCTTTGGTTATATCCCATACGTTAGAAAATACCAGTAATGGGACGGTAAATTCTGAAGGAGGTTTTTTACCCCGGAAAATAGTGCGAAGTTCACTAAGTAGCGCACTGAATTTTTTTAATATTTGGCCCTTTTGGGTGGAATTCTTATCATTTTCAGTATTGGTAAAGCTACTGTCTATAAGCTGATTGCGGTAGCTAAAGTAAGTTCTGAAATGATTTAGAAACCACAGGTTTATGCCGGTTTCCTTTTCAAACGCTAAAAAGTAGGGGGCGTAGCAATTGTAGTAGCGTATTACTTCCTGAAAAGATTCCTGATTTATTTGTTCGCGCTGATTGGGTTGCCCGGTATTCATTAGGGAGCGTTGGCTTATAAAGGGCAAATATCCGAATAAAATAGCTTATAGCTAAACGGGTACCGAACTCATTGCTTTACCCCGGTTTAAATGATCAAGCAAGGAGAAAAGTTTAGTTCAATTTAGATTAACAGGATTGATAATTCTAATTTACTGACTACGAAAGTACTACAGCGGAAAAGTCCTAATATCATGCGGCGGCCGGTTACTACTTAATATTATATCCACTAACGTATATTCTTTTGCCTGCTTAGTATCCTTTGCGGTAAATTTCCGGTTGGGGCAGATAGTCATTTATATTAAATGAGGCGGCTTTTTGGGGGGCATTGGGGCCATGCTCAAGTACACCTACCAACTGCAAATCTACCCCCTGTACAAATTCATACCCGGAAAAGAGGGCTTGCCAGGCCTCATTCATACCTTCCGACCAATAAATATCATCGTAGATATAAATTGCATTGGTAGCCATTAGTGGCTTGAGGCGCTTAGTGTAGTATAGGGTAGCTTCCTTTTCGTGTTGGCCGTCGATAAACACACAGTCGAATTGCTGCTTTTCCTCAATTAATTTATCGATTGCTTCATCAAACAGGGTATTCATAATCCGGAAATCCTGGGTAATTCGGCTTATGTTTTTTTCGGCTATGGCGCACAAATCCTCACTGCCTTCAATAGTTGTAAGGTGAACCCCTTTTACCGAGGCTAAGTAGCAACTGCCGAAGCCGGTATTTGTGCCTAGCTCCAGAATACGTTTTCTGCCGGTTCCTTCAATAATCCTTCGGAGTAGTATACCTTTAAATACGCCGGAGCCGGTTTTAATTACACTTTGCAATTTGCCGGGTGCGTAATCTCCCGGTACGACGTGCTGGGTATTTTCGTTAATTTTAAAGGTGTTGGCGTGCGGCGAGCTATAGGTATTAAGTTCGGCTTTAGAGGTTAAGCTTGGTATTTGGCGGCGGAACGATTCTATTTTTTTACCTAAAGCTTTTTCCGGGGTGGTTAGAGCTAATTTATAATAAAAAAGTAGATTAGCGGCCGGGCCGTATTGCGGGGGTAATGATGGGAGAAACTCGTTCTTAAACCTTTTAAAATTAGACAAGCGGGCCAGGGCTTGTTTGAGGTACTTAGTCATAATATAGGGATTGTACGAAGAGTTTGCTGCCAATTAATGCGTGGAGGCCTAAAGGTAAGCCAAAGTTTAAGTATTGACAATACTATGATTGCCTCTGGTTAAAAGGCGTAGCGGCACGTCGAAACATATAATAAGATACCAGTAACTACCTAAAGGTGCTTGAATCGAAACAATAATTTAATAATAACAGCTAGTTGCTATAAACTTTTGTAGTTTTGGAACTGTCAAAATCTTCAAGTCAGTCTGTGATTTCTTGCTATTGGCCGGCTGATAAGGTGGGTCAGAAGTGCTGAGTTGGCGATTGGGTAGAATGCTGTATCCTTAGAATTGTCAGTTTCCAGGATAAGCTTAATGATGAGCAGTTTATCAGTTTGACGGCTCGTATAGTCAAGTGCAAAACGGCTGCTGATATTTTAATTGCTGGCAGAGGGGCGCATGGTTTACAACGTACCGTGTAAAGGGTGTGCGGTGAGCGAGCCGCGCCGCGTAGGCCGGGTCGCGTCGACCGTGGCTTAAGTTAACGAAAAGGACTTGCCCCACCAACAACCGTGAAGCAGCATACCGCTTTACACATTGTTGTGCGTAGTTGTTTTATTTAGCAGTAAAAGTCAAAGCTAAAGTCTATACCTAAGCTAGATAATTCCTGCAATTGTTTCTTTGAAAGAGTCGGACCTCCATGCCCCTGACTAGATGACCAGTAGCACAGAATGCCAACTTTACAGCCTAAAGAAATTAGGTGATTGATCTTACCTACTTGTTTATTCAATAAGGTGGTTAAATGATCAACATGCCGCCTAACATCTTTTGAATTAACAATGCCTTCAGTTGATAGAAACCAACCGTTTATTTGAGCTGGTCTAGGCGAAAGACTTGAACGGTTACCAATAGTGATTTTCACCTTTTCGCCTTTTTCCTGTATACTTGATGGCTCTAATCCTAAGATCGCAGAAATATCACCGACAGTAACTTTGTCATGGTAAACCCGAAATGTAGCATGGGTTTCTTGACAGGTGGGATAATTATCAATGTATTGATTTGCCAATTAAATTTAGGTTACAATTACGCACAACGTACCGTATAACAGCAATTGCTGTTATATCCATTATGTCACTAACATAGTAATTTTGCGGAAATCTAAAATACTGTTAGTCCCCCCTTTTACGTGCTCAAGCACTAGTAACCTAATATTTAACTACGCTGCCTGTTAGCAGGTAGGCTTGTCGTTTGGCAAGGATAGGCTTATTTATCCCTGAATATGAATATAATAAATACCTATCTTCTAAAGGTATATTATACGCATAAAATACGAATATTATACGTATAATATTCTTCTGATTACCGTTTGGTTAACTGGCTTTCTACCTTCTAACCTAAAAAATTGCTAGGTTTACTTTCTTATGATCGACTACCAATCTTTTAGGCTGCCTAACGGCCTTAACGTATACGTTCACGAAGATGCCGGCACGCCCATGGCCGTGCTTAATATCTTGTACGACGTAGGCTCGCGCGATGAAAATTCGGAAAAAACCGGCTTTGCGCACCTTTTTGAGCACCTGATGTTCGGCGGTAGTCTGCACATTGGTAATTACGATGAACCCCTGCAGCGGGTAGGCGGCGAAAATAATGCCTTTACCTCGCCCGATATCACCAACTACTACATTACGCTGCCGGCCGAAAACCTGGAAACGGCCTTCTGGCTGGAAAGCGACCGGATGCTCAGCCTGAGCTTCGACCCTAAAGTGCTGGAAGTACAGCGTAAGGTGGTAATTGAAGAATTTAAGCAGCGCTACCTAAACCAACCCTACGGCGATGTATGGCTCAAGCTGCGTAACCTAGCCTACGACCACCACTCGTATAAGTGGCCCACCATCGGCAAGGAAATTAAGCATATTGAAGAGGCTACGATGGAAGATGTCCGGGCTTTCTTCTATAAGTACTATTTACCTAATAACGCTCATATGGTGGTGGCCGGCAACGTTAAAACCGAAGAGGTGAAGCAAATGGCCGAAAAATGGTTTGGCCCCATACCCGCCGGTAAACCTAACCAGCGTAACCTCAAGCCGGAGCCTAAGCAGACGGAAGCCAAATTTCTGGAGGTAGTTGAGGACGTTCCGCAGGATGCGCTCTATAAGGTGTACCATATGCCCGCCCGCACCGACCGCCGCTACTACGTGGCCGATTTGCTAAGCGATGTTTTAGGACGGGGCAAAAGTAGTTTGTTGTATCAGCAGTTGGTAAAGGGCGAAAAGCTATTTTCTGAGCTATCATCTTACGTGACCGGCTCGGTAGATCCGGGGCTGCTGGTTATTCAGGGAAAATTGGCCGAAGGCGTAAGCTACGAGGCTGCCGAAGCCGCAATTGCTAAGGTAATTGAGCAGGTACAAAGGGGCGTATCGGCCGAACAGTTGGCCAAAGTTAAAAACCAGGCCGAAGCTACCCTAATCTACTCGGAAGTTGAACTATTGAACCGGGCTATGAACCTGGCATTCGGGGCCGTAATTGGCGATCCCGATTTAGTAAACCGCGAACCGGGCTACATACAGGCCGTAACTGCCGAAGAGGTTAAAGCTATGGCCAACGAAATTCTAGTACCCCAAAACAGCTCAACCCTGCACTATAAAGCTAAGAAAGATTGATGTTAGACGTGAAACGTGAGAAATGAGATATTGGAGCCAAGCGGCCGCCGCGAGGAGTCAAGAACCAAGAGAGCTACAAGTGGAGAATAGAACCTAAAGAAACGGTAAAATTCTAATATCAAGTCTTTCTTCCATATACCATTTACCATTTACCATATACCATATACTTTCTACTAACTACTAACTAACATGACCCCTCCTAATATACCTTCCTTCCGCATTGGTTTGGGCTACGATGTACACCAGTTGGCCGAAGGCAAACCCTTCTGGATTGGCGGAATTGAAGTACCACACACCCACGGGGCGGTAGGCCACTCCGATGCCGACGTACTAATTCATGCCATTTGCGATGCCCTGCTGGGCGCGGCCAACCTGGGCGATATCGGCGCGCACTTCCCCGATACCGATGCCAAGTACAAGGGAATTGACAGTAAGAAATTACTGGCTGAGGTTATGAGCCTGCTGCGCGCCAGGGGCTACGAGCTGGGCAACGTTGATGCTACCGTTAGTTTGCAACTGCCTAAGCTTCGTCCGCATATTGACCGGATGCAGCACACCTTGGCTGAGGTTATGAAGGTGCGTCCGGAGGATATTTCAATTAAAGCGACCACTACCGAAAAGCTAGGGTTTGTAGGCCGTATGGAAGGGGTGGATGCCCACGCCGTAGCTTTAATTTACAAGCCGGGCCCGGCCGCTAAGGATGCCGGCGACGACCAAACCTACAACCGACTGTAACCTATGGAAAGCCCTAAAATAATTACCACCAGCGACGGCAGCCACAGCCTCTACCGGGCCGATCTGGACGAAACCTACCACTCGCATCACGGGGCAGTACAGGAGTCGCAGTGGGTGTTTATAAAGCAGGGGCTTGACTATTGGTTTAGCCAAAACCCGGAAGCCACCCGCTTACAGGTGCTGGAGATTGGTTTTGGTACCGGCCTGAACGGTTTGCTGGCTCTGTTGTGGGCTAAGCAGCATAACCTTCCGCTTCGGTTTACTACGCTGGAGCCCTACCCGGTGCCTATGGAAACAGTTCGCCAACTAAACTACGGCAAGCAGCTTGGGGCCGAAGATGATTTACTGCGCCTGCACGAAGCGGCTTGGGATCAGGATGAACTGCTGTACGACTACTTTATGATTAGGAAGGAAAACCAGCGGCTGGAAGAGTACGATGTAGAGCCTGAGTTGTACGATTTAGTATTTTTTGATGCCTTTGCCCCCAGTAAGCAAGCCGAGATGTGGGAGGTGCCCATACTAAAAAAATGCGCAGAAGGCCTGACCCCCGGTGGCGTACTAACTACCTACTGCGCCAAAGGCCAGCTAAAGCGCGATTTAGCTGCAGTGGGTTTACAAGTAGAAACCCTGCCCGGCGCGCCCGGCAAGAAAGAAATGGTTAGGGCTGTTAAGAAGAAATAGCGTTTGAGTAAAGTCAGAACAATAAATTATCTGGAAAGCTTGAGGCTGAGTATAACTGAAGAAGTCAAAAACAATATAGGTGCCGGCTATACTGAATTATTAGCCCAAGTTGAGGAAATGTACGGCTTTCTGGTAGGGAGTTTTCCGGAAGATGATTTTATAATAAAAGAACTAGGGAGCCTTCCAATATTTGAAGAGCCTTCTGTATTCAATCAAACTTTCGATGAACTGGGTTACGTAGGCTATGCGGCTCTGATTGCACCATACCTTTTTATTATACTATTAACCGCCTTTTTTCCGCTAGGCATAATTTTTCTGGTATATCGGAATTATAAGAAAAGTAAAGCCATTGAACGGCTCCGAGAATTGGACGGTATTTTAGGTCGATTAATTTTTCATCTAAAACTTGAAGACTAGCTATATGAAAATGTTTTTATTACCAATCATTGCTTTAGGTTTGGTAGTGGCCTGCAACTCTCCCGAAACTGGCGAAACCGCCGATCAGGTTATACTGGAAACTACGGCTGAAACCTACGTAGACCCGCCGGTGGATGAGCCGCCCGTGGCCGAACCGCCCGTAGCTCAGGATATTGATGCCGAGCAGTTTAAAGAAAAATTGGTGAGTAATGAAAATGTACAGTTAGTAGATGTGCGTACTCCGGAAGAATGGGAGCAGGGCGTAATTGGCGATCCGTATAAAGCCAATATAAACGGCCCGGACTTTGATGCTAAACTAGCCGCCCTGGATAAAAACAAGCCGGTGCTGGTATACTGCGCAGCCGGCGGACGCAGCGGCCGGTGTATGCAAATAATGGAGGAACGGGGATTTAAAGAAGTATACAACTTGGAGGGCGGTATTAAGGCCTGGCGGCAGGCCGGTTACGAGGTTAGCGGGAATTAAGCCTTGCTCACTGGTGTTAGAAGGAAGCGAACAAGCAGCCTAACCCTATGCAGAAGTACTGGAACATATTTACCGATTCCTTCAGTGGCTACTGGAATTACCTAACCGGGGAAATTCTTAACCCCGCCTGGCATAACTACTTCTACTGGCTGCTGGGTTTATCCGCAGCCGTTTGGCTTCTGGAGGTGCTAATCCCCTGGCGCAAAAACCAGCGTCCGTTCCGGCAAGATTTCTGGCTGGATGGTTTTTATATGTTTTTTAATTTCTTCCTGTTTTCGTTGGTGCTGTATAATGGCATTAGTAATGTTGCCGTGGAAGCGTTTAATGACTTTTTGGGTTTATTCGGTGCTAAGAATATAGTTGCCTTAGAGGTTAGCACCTGGCCGGTCTGGTCGCAATTTCTGCTCATGTTTGTAATTGCTGACTTTGTGCAGTGGAATATTCACCGGATGTTGCACCGCGTACCCTGGATGTGGGAGTTCCATAAAGTACACCATTCGGTAAAAGAAATGGGGTTTGCGGCCCACCTGCGCTTTCACTGGATGGAGACTATTATTTACAAAACCTGCCAGTATATACCCCTAGCTATGATTGGTTTCGGTATCGATGATTTTTTTATCATCCATATAATAGCCGTAGCTATCGGGCATTTGAACCATGCTAATTTAGGCTGGAATTACGGTCCGCTGGGCTATATATTCAATAACCCGAAAATGCATATTTGGCACCACGCTAAAGAAATGCCGCAGGATAGGCCCTACGGTATGAACTACGGCCTCAGCCTAAGCATTTGGGACTATCTGTTCGGTACGGCCTACGTACCCCACTCCGGCCGCGATATTGAACTGGGCTTTGCGCATGATGAGCATTTTCCTAAAGACTTTGCCCGGCAACTTATTTATCCAGTGGCGCATAGGACTAAGGAATCCGATACCGTTGAAGCAAAGAAACAAAAGGCTACGGCTTAGTTTATAACTTCTATTCGTAGTCTATGACTGCGAATCTTTATGTATGGTAGTTAATAGCTACCGGCCTTTGGCAAAAGGCAATCATCGTTAAACGATTTGTATTAGGCTAATTGCAAACTTGAAATTCCCTTATTTTTAAGAGGCAAAGGATAGTTGTAAACCATTCATTATTTGTAGTTCGTAGTTACAAACTACGAACAGAGGCAAATAGTGGCAATACATTTTCATCTACTATTTAAAACTTTCTCTACAACCTGCTGCAAACCCGGTACAACTATATCTTCAAAAGAAGGGTGGTCTTTAAACCATTTCCTATTCAGGGGCGAGGGGTGGGGTAGCACAAAGGCCGGCTTCCCCTTATACTGAAGTTCTTCAAATACCAACTCGGTCAATTTCTTATTCTTACCAAAACAGTAGCGGGCGGCATGGCTGCCTATCATCAGGTATAACTCCGGCTTCAAAATTTCCAATTCATTACCAAGCCAAAGCTCAGAACATATACGGGGCGGGGGCGAATCTCCCCCGCCTTTCCGGCCAGCACTGCCGGGATAGCAATGGCCTACGGCAGTTATGTAAAACGTATCCTGATTCCAGAATGCATCCTCGTCTACACCCAGCCAGCGGCGAAGTCGCTTACCGCTGGCATCATTAAACGGAATACCGGTTTCGTGTACTTTGCGCGAAGGGGCCTGACCAATTAGCACTATAGAAGCTTGGGCGGTGCCCCACACTATGGGGTTTGGCTCAAAACCAAAGAGCGTACGGCACTCGCGGCAGGTGCTTAACTTCTGCTGTAAAATTGGTAAATTCATCCTGGCAACTTAGAGCCAGTAGTTAATAAGGTTTGGTATTGTTTTTCTTCTGGGTAGTAGCCGGGCTTACTGTATATCCCTGCCGGGCTTCGTACTGCAGCCAATGGTGAACCGGGCGCTGGCAATTATTAATTATGCTGATTTTGGTTGAGGGTTCAAGCGGTTTTTGGCGGGCAGCGCTTTCTTTTTCGCTAGCCAAGGTGTGATGATGAGACAATTGAAGAGGTTGTTTTGGTAATTAGCTTAGCGCAGCTTTGCTTAGTTTTAGCCTGCTTATGCTCTT
The DNA here is from genome assembly GCA_964504565.1 of uncultured Roseivirgaceae bacterium. Lineage (GTDB taxonomy): Bacteria > Bacteroidota > Bacteroidia > Cytophagales > Cyclobacteriaceae > Cesiribacter. The sequence goes on along the minus strand of CAZDEY010000019.1, from coordinate 6,750 downwards.
ATAGCAATGCAGGCTACCCGAATGCGGTATACTTTACGTACTCTTAACTTATAAATAAACCTGCTGAAAATCAAGCGGATGGCAGGAAATTATAGAAATTATCCGGGCTTATACAGTGGGTTAGCGGAATGTCAAATTTATTACGTTCCGGTAAGGGGTTTTCTAGTGCCGAAAAAATTGAAACCCCTACCCGTAAGGTTTCAGGATTGGCTTTTGCCAGAAATCTATCGTAAAAACCTCCGCCGTAGCCCAAGCGGTCACCTTGGGTGTCAAAGGCCAGCAGCGGTACTAGTACTATATCAAACTGGGTATGCGGGCTTTCAATTTCCCCTTCCGGCTCGGGTATACCCCAGTTATTATTCCGAATCTCAGTATTTTCGCTTAATGTAAAATGCTTCAGCTCCCTTTGTTTCCACAAAGTTTTAGAAGAAACAACCTGAATGGAGGTGTATTCTTGCCAAAGCTTTTTAATTATTAACCAGGTGTTAGGTTCCCGTTTTTCAGTAATTGGCAGAAACGTATGAATTGTCTCTACATTTCGTAAATCTATATGCTGAAAAAACTTATGACATATACTTTCGCTTGCTGCCTGCCAGTATTCTTCAGTTAACTTAGCCCTCTTCCTGATAATTTGCCGGCGAAGCTCATCCTTGGTCATCATCGGTATAAGCCAGTACGTTAAACTCCAGCGCAAATGCATCAAAAACACCATGCAGCCTTTCAATAAACTTGGGGTCGTTCAGGTAAAAATTAAGAAAGTTATCGCTTCGCTCCTGCAGGCTTCCATTAGGGAAAAGTTTGGCCAGTAGTGACTCCAATTGTTTGAGTTCAGTCTCGTGTTTTTGCTCCTCAGCTTTTTTTAGGCGCTTTTCAATATTATCCAACCCCTTCTGTGCTTTACTTTCTTCGGCCCCTATAAACCCTTTCAGGCTACCGTCAATAGCCAGGGCTTTGTCTAGAATTATTTGGTACGCTTTAGCTAAGGCTTCTTTATCAGAAGCTAGCGAAAGCTCATTGTCCGAATTTTCCTTCACAATCCGCAGCTTAAGCTCGTGGCTGTCCTTAAATAAATCGGCCATGCTTAGGTTAAGTTTTTCGCGACGGCTTTCCTGCACTTTAGCCAATATAATGGCAAACTGCCGGGGCAGTAGTATGGGAAAAGGAACTTGGTAATGGTCAAAAAACGGTTTTAGCTGTAGCCAATACGCAAACTCGCCGGGGCCGCCCACATAAGCTAAGTTCGGCAAAATCCACTCTTGATAAAGCGGGCGCAATACTACATTGGGGCTAAATCGTTCCGGGTGGTTTTCTAATTCCTTCTTTAGTTCTTCTTCTGAAAAACTAATGTCTGTATTCAGAACCTGCCAGCTATTGTCTACCTGCTCAATTCGTTCGCGTATATTATCTTTTAAGTAAAACAGGTTAATTGGGCGGGGAAATACCTGCGATTTATAATTGAGCTCATCCAGCCGGGCCGATTGTTGTTTTACCAGCGGCTCGCTGCTTTGCTCCAGCAATTCTTCTTGTAAAACCGGAATAAATAATTTTTTGAGTTCGGGAGAGTCGGCATCTAAGGTTAATACGCCGTAGTGCCCATAAAGCTCGTGTACAAACCGCCGCGTAGCGTTGGCTAGTGTGCTTTCTTCAGCATACGCTTTTTCAAATAATGGTGCCGGTTCGGGCAAATCTTGCGCCAATTGGGCCAGGCCGTTGGGTGCCATACGACCTACCGCACCCTGCTGATCGGTTTCCCAAGTATACTTCTTACCAAATAAGTTAAAGTGCTGAATTTCTGCTAAGTCGTGGTCTTCGCTGGCCATCCAGTATACCGGCACAAATTGATGCTCGGGGTAGGCTTTGCGTAGTTGCTCGCAGGCTTTTACGGCGGTAAGTATTTTATATATAAAGTATAGTGGGCCGCTAAAGATATTAAGTTGGTGGCCGGTAGTTACGGTAAAGGTATTTGCCTCTTGTAAAGCATTTATATTGGCTTTTTCCCGGGTAGTCAGGTTTATATTGCCATACTGACCTTCAAATGCTTTAACCAAAACTTTTCTGTACTCTAAAGAAAAGCCGGCAGATTTTAAGTCTATCTGTTTCCTGAAGTTTTCAAGCTTAGGAGGCAAACCGTAAAAGTCCGTAAGGGCGGCTTCCTGGTTAATGTAGTCTAAAAAAATAGGGGAGAACTGGCCGGTTTCGGCCAGCGGAAGGCGGGTATGCTTCATAGGGCAAATATATAAAGAATACCGAATTTGGTCGGTTCTAAGCTAACTCTACTTCGGCAACCTGCGGAATAAGATATTTACGACCAGTTTCAAGGTGCTCGCACAGTATACGGGTGCGGCGCCTGCTAATATGTTTGTAGGCACAGTCCTGAAACTTAAAAACATCGCCCGGCTTTAATTTAATGAGCGGCGTAGTTTCAACATTGCCACGGTTAGTATTGTACTTTTGTAAGGCTATACTCAACAAAGTGGCCTTGGCCAGGGTTGCGGCCGGGTTTGCGGCATATAGCTTAAGGGCAGGCAGAACATCAGCCGGAAAGCAATCGGCCTTCAGTACTGGTTGTAATAAGGTAGTAAAGTTGTTTTTCCACTCCTGGCCGTGGGGCTGAGCCTTTCGACCGTGCTTAAGCCAGGTAATTACGTGGGCCACCTCGTGCAGGTAGGTAATTAAGAACTGGTAGGGGTTTAGGTTATGGTTTACTGTAACCTGTAGTTTTCCGCAACTATCAGCCCTAAAGTCGCCGAGTTTGGTTTTACGGGCCGAGCTTACTTTAAAGTTAAATTTGTATAGTTGCCATAAATCATAAGCGTAGTCTAAAGCTGGTTCCGGCACTCGCTTACGAAAGGGGTTATTTGGTATATTTTGCGTAGTTGGATGCATAGTATAATACTTACAAAACTGATGCCAAAGTACCGGGCAAAGAAAAGCCTTACCGGGCTGCGGTAAGGCTTTTAAGTTTAGAACTAACTAGTTACTAGTCCTCGTCGATGTCTAATGTATCGCCTTCGGCATTAGTTTCAATTTCTACCTCTTCGGTATCAACATCATCAATAGTACCGTCTTCGTCCATTTCTACTTCTTCAACCATTTCGGTTTCAGTTTCAGTAGTGTTGCTATCGCAGGCAACAAACATAGTAGCAAAGCTACCTAGCATCATTAGTAAGAATACCTTTTTCATTTTTTTATTAGGTTTTGGTTTGGGAGAATTTTTTAGTCAACGTCTACGCCGGTAGAATCTTCCATGGCTTCTTCAGCCTGCTCTTCGTCTATTTCTTCGTTAATTGCGTCTTCGGTGTTTTGGGCACCTTCTTCAACGGCATCGCCAACTTCGCGGCCAGCTTCGCCAAGGTTTTCACCGGCGTTTTCTAAATCTTCTTCTACGCGCTCTTCGCGAGGAGAATCACATGAGGCTACTGCTCCTACCAGGAACAGGCTCAAAGCAAGCATGTACAGCTTTTTCATAGCAATCTTTGGTTTTGGTAAGTAAAATTTGGTTGAAAAGGAAAATTAGTCAATATCTACATCTACTCCGGTAGAGTCTTCAATAGCTTCTTCGCGGCGTTCTTCGTTAATTTCTTCCCGCACTTCGTCTCGTAGGTCTTTAGCGGCTTCTTTAACGCCTCGGCCAACCTCCTGAACGGCTGCCCCGGTTTCGGCAGCGGCGTCTTCTAAGTTTTCTTCTATTCGTTCTTCGCGCTGCTCGGCTTCCGGTGAGTCGCCACAAGCACTTAATAATCCTAAAAAGGCAATGCCCAATACTGCAAATAACTGCTTAAATCTCATAGCATATATTGCGGTTAAGCTTCAAATATAGCAGTTATAATGAAATATCAAGTCTGAAATGATTATTTTTTGCGGAAGTATAGTCTAAGTGGCACCCCTTTATAATCAAAGTGCAGTCGCATCTTGTTTTCTAAATATCTTTGGTAGGGCGCTTTAATATATTGCGGTAAATTACAAAAGAAAGCAAAGGTTGGCACCCGGCCCGGAAGCTGGGTTATGTACTTAATTTTTATGTGTTTTCCTTTAGTAGCCGGCGGCGGGTAAGCCTCTATTTCCGGCAGCATTACCTCGTTTAATTTTGAAGTCGATATTTTTTTATGAAGGTTGTCGTTTACCTCAACGGCCAGTTCAATTGCCTGGAATATCCGTTGTTTATTCAGGGCCGATATAAACATAACCGGTATAAAACTCAGTGGCCCCAGCTTTTCCTGAATCTCCTTCTCAAACTGGCGGGCGGTGTTGGTATCCTTCTCAATTAAATCCCACTTATTTACTAATATGATAACCCCCTTATTATAACGTTGCGCCAGGGTTATGATATTCATATCCTGCGCTTCAAAACCGCGGGTAGCATCTACTACTACTATACAAACATCGCTATCCTGCAGGGCTTGTATGCTACGCAGTACGCTAAAGAACTCCACATCGTCCTTTTCGCGGTTTTTTTTGCGTAAGCCGGCCGTATCTATCAGTATAAAATCTTTGCCAAAAAGCTTGTAGCGGGTATTTATAGCATCGCGAGTAGTGCCGGCTATTTCGGTTACTATGCTGCGTTCTTTGCCTAAAAGAGCATTCAGGAAGGAGCTTTTACCGGCATTGGGTCGCCCAAGTATAGCCAGGCGCGGTATACCACCTTCCGGGTCGTCGTCGCCTTCTTCCTCAAAATGCTCTACTACCTTATCCAATAAATCGCCGGTACCGGTGCCATTGGCGGCCGAGGTGCTCTGTACTTCGCCCAGGCCAAGCGCATAAAACTCGCCTTCTAAGAAGGTGCTTTCGTTGGTATCGGATTTATTGGCAACCACGTATACCGGCTTTTTGCTCTGGCGTACTACATTGGCAAAATCCTGATCCAGTCCGGTTAAGCCCTGCTGGGCATCAACCATAAACAGCACTACCGAAGCCTCGTTAACGGCCAGTTTTACCTGGTTACGAATGGCCTCTTCAAAAATATCGTCGGAGCCCTCTACGTAGCCGCCGGTATCAATCACGGTAAAGTGCTTGCCGTTCCACTCGCCGTAGCCGTAGTGGCGGTCGCGGGTAACGCCGGGTTGGTTGTCCATAATGGCCTGGCGGCGCTCTACCAACCGGTTAAACAAGGTACTTTTGCCCACATTAGGGCGGCCTACTATTGCTACTATATTTGCCAAAACGGTATAATTACGAATTAGAAATTACGAATTACGAGGTAAAATGCCTAGGTATTCGCTTCTTTAATCGATTTTTGTATGCTGCCTATTATTTTTAGTATCTCTTCGCAGTCAACTAATAATGAATGAGCAAGTTTATTTTCTAAGTATTTCGAGTCTCGTAAAAGCCTAATCCAAAAGTGAGTTTCGCGGGCTTCTTTGTAAGCTATCGTCAACTTCATGAAAAAGTCTTTTCTACTCTGAGCACCAATAGCCTCTTCTACGTTTGCTCCAATTGAAGTGCCGGAGCGCAATAGTTGCTTTGATAATACATATTCGGAATTGTTAGCCAAATATTTATAAGCATTTACAATTCTAAGCGCAAAGCTATAGCTTTTCTCCCGAATTATATTACTCTCCTTCATTCGTAATTCGTAATTTAAAATTCGTAATTACTTTGGGTTGTATCCGAAACGGTTCAAATTTTGGGATTTTTTGCGCCAGTCTTGGGCTACTTTTACGAAGGTTTCCAGGTGTACTTGCTTTTGGAAGAAGGTTTCCAGATCGGTGCGGGCTTGTATACCGACGCGCTTGAGCATTTCGCCGTTTTTGCCAATTAAAATGCCCTTCTGGGTTTGGCGTTCCACGAATATTTCAGCCCTGATTCTGATTATATCGTCGGTTTCTTTAAATTCTTCAATAACTACCTCAGTACTGTAGGGCACTTCTTTTTTGTAGTTCAGGAAGATTTTTTCCCGAATCATTTCGGCAGCAAAGAAACGTTCGGGCTTATCGGTTAGGGCATCTTTAGGGAAGAAGGGTGGGTGCTGGGGAATTCGGCTTAGTATTTCATCAAAAGCTTTGCCTACGTTTAAGCCTTCCTGGGCCGAAATAGGCAATACCACTTCGGCTACCTGTTGATTTTTCCAGAAAGCTTCGGCCGCTTCCAGTTGGCCTTCTTTGGCAACGTCTATTTTATTTATGAGAATGATAACCGGCGCTTCGGTACGCTGTAACAACTTTACTTCCTCGTCTTCTTCGGTATATTTTTCAAAAACATCGGTAATAAACAGCACTACGTCGGCATCTTCCAGCGCATCGTGTACAAAGCGCATCATACTTTTGTGCAGTTCGTACTGGGGCTTTAGCATGCCGGGCGTATCGCTATAGACAATCTGATACTCCGGACTGTTCAGTATGCCCATAATGCGGTGGCGGGTAGTTTGGGCTTTGCTGGTTATTATACTGAGGCGCTCGCCCACCAATTGGTTCATAAGCGTGCTTTTGCCTACGTTAGGCCGGCCAACCAGGCTTACAAAGCCCGCGCGATGAATTTCTGAAATTTCTTGCTCTGCGTTTAAATTCTGATTGTCAGGTTGATAGCTGCTATCGGGCATAATTGAAGTGAAATTTTGCTAAAAATAAGGTTTTAAAGTTTGATTAAATAAAAAAGACTACTACTTTTGTATCCTCATCACGGCAAAAGAGCAGTGATAAAGCTTTAAAAGGAAACTTTTAAGCAGCCGATAAGGTTAAAAAAAAGGCAGTAAGCGCCGAAAGACATATCGCGGGGTGGAGCAGTTGGTAGCTCGTCGGGCTCATAACCCGAAGG
>CAZDEY010000018.1:14416-67587 GCA_964504565.1 uncultured Roseivirgaceae bacterium | reverse complement strand
TTAAGGCCGCTATTTCCGGCCTAAATTTGGGCGGTGGCAAAGCGGTAATTATCGGCGATGCCAAAACTCAAAAAACCGAAGCCTTTTTGCGCCGCTTCGGCCGATTTGTTGATAGCCTGGGCGGCCGCTATATAACTGCCGAAGACGTGAACATGCGTACCATTGATATGGAATACATTGGCATGGAAACCGATTACGTTACCGGCCTTCCGGAAGTAATGGGCGGCAGCGGCGACCCCTCGCCGGTTACAGCCTATAGTACTTATTTAGGCATGAAAGCTGCCGCTAAAAAGAAGTGGGGCAACGATAGCCTGAACGGTAAAAAAATATTGGTGCAGGGCATTGGCCAGGTGGGTACGTATTTAGTAGAACGCCTTAAGAAAGAAGGAGCTACCGTATACATTACCGATATTAATCAGGAGCGTTTACAAGAAGTAAGCAAGAAGCACGGAGCCGAGGTTGTAGAAGGCGATAGCATCTACGATATGGACATTGATATCTACTCTCCGTGTGCTTTAGGGGCAACGCTTAATGATGATACCATTAGCCGCCTGAAGTGCGAAATTGTTGCCGGTGCGGCTAATAACCAGTTAAAAGAAGAAAAGGAGCACGGCCGCATGTTGGTAGACCGCGGCATTCTATACGCCCCGGACTTCCTGATTAACGCTGGCGGGCTTATTAACGTAGGCGCCGAGTACGAGGGCAACTACGTGCGCGAGCGGGCCCTGCAAAAAGCTGAAAAGGTATACGATATCTGCTTAGGTATATTAAACGAAGCCGAAGCCGAAAACATAACCCCGCAGGAAGCGGCCATGCGCACCGCCCTCCGCCGCATTGAGCAGGTAGGCAACGTAAAGCTGCCGTATTAGATATTTGAAATTTTATTGGCGATACTACAGCAAGCACGCTTCTTCGGGGGCGTGCTTTTTCTTTTTATTATTTTCTAGACCTATAAGGTTTTAGAAACCTTATAGGTCTTTCCCCGCAGAGCATGTACTAATTTTTTCCGAAAAGAAGCCGCCGAGCCAAAGAATAGCTCTATCTTTGCAGCAACTTCTCTATCTAACCAGAAAGTTTACTTTGATATGCTGAACAGACGGTATCTGCGAATAAAAGTAATGCAAACCCTTTTCGCCTACTGGCAATGCCGGCGCTCCGATTATCACCTGGCGCTGGACCATATAAAGGATACCTTTCAGCCCGACCTGAATTCTATGGAACCTCAGGACCCGGTGCTTCTAAAAGAAAATCGTAAGGCCGCCTCCGAACTGTTTGATAAAAGCTATCAGCAACGCTCGCTTTCGCCCGCCGGCGAGTACAGCACTGAGCAGAAAAGTGCCGCCGTAGCTGCCCTAAACCTATACCAGCAGTGGGTAGGTCGCGATAAGCAGCACCTGCGCAAAGCTATGCTGCAGGAAGCCGAAAGCCTGCACCTGCGCTACCTGGATTTCCTTCTCCTACTACTAGCCCTAAAGCAGGAAGCCAACATCCACGCCGACCGAACGGCAAAAGCTACGCACCTGCCCGATACTAATTGGCAACAAAATCGCGTTGTACAGCTTATTGAAGAAAACAAACTGCTTCAGACGGAAGCAATACGCCACGGGCTTAGCTGGGAAGATGAAGGCGACTTTACCCGCCAGCTTTACCGCGATATACTGCTTCAGGATGAAACCTTTCAGGAGTACTTAGGGCAGGAAAACCCAACTTTTGAACAAGACCAGCAAATAGCGCTGTTTATAGTAAAAAAGGTTTTCTTTAAGCACGAAGAAGTAGTTTCCTTTATGGAAAACCGCGACCTGCACTGGGCCGAAAACCGCGAAGTGCTGCGCAGTATGGTGCAGCGCACAGTTAAAGACCTGAACGAGGAAAGCCCTGCGGATTTTGAATTGGCCGTACTATCATTTAACTGGGAAGATGACAAAGAATTTTTCCTGGAACTATTTGATAAAACCCTCGGTCAGGAAGAAGAACTGGAAGAGCTGATAGCGGCCCGCAGCCGAAACTGGGATGTTGAACGTCTGGCGCTGCTAGATAAGGTAATTATGACCATGGCTCTGGCCGAAATGATTAATTTCCCCAGCATTCCGGTAAAAGTAACGATAAACGAGTATATTGAGCTCTCGAAAAAATATAGTACACCCAAGAGCAAAACCTTTGTTAACGGGGTGCTGGATGTACTTTCAAATGAACTTTTAAAGAGCGGCCGAATACGCAAGAGCGGCCGCGGACTTATTGACCAGTAAAGCTTGCATAGCCATATGAGTAGAAGTACCGTAGGTTTTTTTTCCTTAGTAACCGGCGCCGCTGTAGGCCTAGCCGTAGGTGTTTTATTTGCCCCCGATAAGGGTTCCAATACCCGGGGCCGAGTATCGTATAACCTGTTCCGTTTCCGTAGTTCGCTAGAAGATTTACTGCGCGAACTGCAAACTACCGACGCCGCCGATAGTTCGGCCAAAAGCCAGAGCGAGCAGGTGATTAGCGATGCCAAGAACCGCGCCGAAGAATTGCTTAAAGACGTTGAGACCTTAATAGGCCAAATAAAAAAGTACGATAAATAGGTATGAGTAAATTAGTGACCCTAATTAAGGGCGACGGCATTGGGCCGGAAATTACTGACTCTGTAAAAAAGGTATTTAGTGCGGCTGGCGTACCCATTACCTGGGAAGAAGAAAACGCCGGGCAAACTACCTTATCCGAAAGCGGCGAGCTTATCCCCCAATCGCTACTAGACTCTATTGAAAAGAACAAAGTAGCACTTAAAGGGCCACTTACAACTCCGGTTGGCAAAGGTTTTAAAAGTGTTAACGTTCAGCTTCGCCAGCTCTTCGATCTTTACCAAAATATACGCCCCTGCGTTACCACCCCGGGTATAGAAACCAAATTTAGCGGTGTTGATCTGGTTATATTTCGCGAGAATACCGAAGGCCTATACTCCGGCCTGGAATTCTTTGATGAGCGCCTCCAGATAGCCGACTCAATTAACCGCATTACCTGGAAGGGCAGCCACCGAATTATTCACGCCGCCTTTACCTACGCCCAAAAACACGGGCGTAAGAAAGTAACCTTGGTCCACAAAGCCAATATTCTTAAATATGCCGGAAAAGTATTTTTGAAAGCCGGCGAAGAAGTAAGTAAAGAATTTCCCGACATAGAATTCGACAATAAAATTGTTGATAATATGTGTATGCAACTGGTTGTTAAACCCCAGCAGTTTGATGTGGTGGTAGCTACCAACCTGTTTGGCGATATCCTTTCCGACCTCTGTGCCGGTTTAGTGGGCGGCTTAGGCGTTGTAAGCGGTGCCAATATTGGCGGAGATGTAGCTATTTTTGAGGCAGTACACGGTACCGCGCCCGATATTGCCGGCCAAGGCAAAGCAAACCCCACAGCCCTGCTACGTAGTGCCGTAATGATGCTCTACCACCTGGATATGGCCGATTACGCCAAACGTATTAACCACGCTATTGATGAAACCCTGAAGCACAAAGAGCAATGCACCGGCGATTTAGGTGGCTCGGCCAGTACTCAGCAGTTCACTCAATTTGTAATAGAGAAACTTTAACCCCCTAATTTTGCGTTTACCAGACCGAACCGTCAGGTACTCAATAGATTAAAATTAATTATGAAAAAGATTTGGATGACTTTGCTGGCCGGTAGCATGATGCTGGCCGCGTGTAACAACCAAGAATCAGCTAACAACGAAGCTAATGAGGAAGGCACTACTGTAGCCGCTTCAATGGACGGGCACGAAGGCCACAACCACGGGGAAGAAGCCAAGCCTAAATTGCCTAGCAATACCGTAGAAGTTGAAGCCGGCCCGGCCGCCGCCTTTGAGTTTGAAGAAACTACCTACGAGTACGGCGAAGTTAAAGAAGGCGAGGTAGTAGAGTATACCTTTAAGTTTAAAAACGTGGGCGAGGTACCCCTGGTAATCCAGAACGCTACGGCCACCTGCGGTTGTACTGTACCTAACCCACCTAAGGAGCCTATTGCCGTAGGTGAAACCGGCGAAATTGACGTTCGTTTTGATACGAAAGGCAAAATGGGTATGAACAACAAACGGGTAACCATTACTGCTAACACCAGCCCGGCTCAAACTTTCCTGGAACTACGTGGTAATGTACTTCCTAAAACTAATATGCCGGAAGGCGGTCCGCTAAACCAGTAAGCATTTATGCTAAACGCAATTCTATTACAAGCCCAAAGCGTACCGGGCAACAACCTGCTGGAAATGGTAATGCTATTTGCCATTGTAGGGGTTGTGTTCTACTTTTTTACAATACGCCCTCAGCAACGCCGCACCAAAAAGCATAAAAGCTTTTTAGATACCCTGCGCAAAGGCGATATGGTAGTAACTATTGGCGGTATGCACGGCAAAGTAGTTGAAATTAATAAAGACTTCGTAGTACTGGATGTTGACCGGGGTACTAAGCTTACGTTTGAACGCTCGGCCATATCGGTTGAGGCCAGCAAGCGCTTTGCCCCTAAAGAAGAAACCAAGGAAAAAGTAGCTTAACTTGAAAAATAGTAAGGCATTGTTAAGAGGCTTAGGAAAACTGTTAGCCGCTGACAAAGGAAACTGGAAGGTGGTAGCCCTATGCGTTTTAGGGGCTACCACCTTCTGGTTTTTCAATGCCCTAAACAAAGACTACTCTACCCGCATAACCTACCCTATTGAATTCATTTACCAAGACAGCGGAACGGTGGTTACCCAAGAGCTGCCCAAGCGCGTAAGCATGGTAGTGAGCGGCGGCGGCTGGAACCTGCTAAGAAAAACCTTTTGGTTTAGCGCTACGCCAATCCAGATTCCGCTGGAAAGCCCTACCTATCAAAAATACATAACCAAAGCTGACCTTAGCTCCGTTATTGACGATCAGCTTGCTGAGTTACGCTTAAACTACGTAGTAACCGATACCCTTTTTCTTAATATTGAAAGAAGGTTAACTAAAAAAGTTAAGGTAAAAGTAGATAGTTCGGCTATAAGCCTGGCCCAGAACAACCGTATAACTGGCCCAATAATTTTAAAGCCCGATAGTGTAGAATTTACCGGCCCCCAATCATTTATTGCCGGCCTGGCCGATAGTATAACGGTATACGCTACTGACGAAAACATAGCGGGCAACTACAAGGGTATAGTTAACTTAGGAAACCTTACCAGTTCGGTAGTAAGCGTACAGCCCGCCGAGATTCAGGTCAGCTTTCCTACCGGAGTATTTTTACGGCAAACCCGTCAGGTTGGCGTAAGGCCGCTAAACTTTCCTCAGAATAACTCCGCCCGCCTGCGCGATACGCTGGTTCAGCTTAGTTTTACGGTTAGCCAGAAAAATTTAGAAAGCTTGCCGCCGGGCAGTTTTAGCGTAGTAGCCGACTATGCGGAACTAAACTCGGCCGATTCAACCATAGCCTTGAAGTTAGGCAGCTTTCCGGCCGTAGCCGAGAATGTGGTGCTGCAGCCCGAAAAAATTAAAGTCCGCTATGCCCGCCGCCGACGTCGCTAATCAATTACTACCTCAAAAAATAGGCATAACCGGGGGCATTGGTGCCGGAAAAAGCACCGCCTGCAAGGTATTTGCCTGCCTAGGTGTACCTATATATTACGCTGACGATAGAGCCAAATGGCTAATGGAGAACGATAGCAAATTAGTATATGCTATCGGCGAGCAGTTTGGTAAAGAAAGTTATACCTCTGAAAGACAATTAAACCGAGTTTACCTAGCTGAACGGGTGTTTGGTAACGAAGCAGAATTAGAGAAACTGAACGGACTGGTCCACCCAGCGGTTGGCAAAGATTGGGACAGTTGGGCCGCTCGGCAAAATGCTCCGTATGTGCTAAAAGAAGCAGCCCTGCTATTTGAAGCCGGATCTTACCAAACCTTAGATGCTACCATTGTAGTAACTGCCCCTAAAGATGTACGAATTAATCGTACCCTTATGCGAGATGCTCATCGCAGCCGCGTGCAGGTTGAAGATATAATTGACCGCCAGTGGAAAGAGAGCAAAAAAATAAAGCTGGCAAATTACCAGCTTATAAATGACGATAAGCACCTGATGCTTCCCCAAATTTTGGCTCTACACCAGAAGCTTAGCAATGTTTGATTCTATTGGTGAACCTAATTAACCTGCACTTAGGCCAAGTTAACAACTCAGTAATTCTGTAATTCACCAATTCACTTAATTTTTCTAATCAGCGGCGCGGCCTACAAAAACCTGCACCAGCAGGCCAATAATGCCCATAATACTGGATATAGCCAAAAATTCATTAGGAGGCGAGCCGTAAATTGCGTAGCCGGCTATCATAATAATAGCAGCCAGTACTATAAGAATTAAACCGATGTATCGGGTAATATTTTCCATGGTGAAGGTTTCTAAGCCAGCCGCTAAAATACGGATAGGTAGCTAAATTACAAAGCTACTGGGCTATACTGTAACATTATTATGCCAAACCGCATATAATAAGGCAAATAAACCCAACATGAAAAGGCTGATTTTTATACTAAGCGCACTATTTTTTTTCGTAAGTGCATCCTTCATTACAATTCAAGCGCAGGAAATACCCGAACGCGTACAGGTTAAATTTCGGGCTAAGTATCCTCAACTGCAACCTAACTGGAGTACGGTAGACCAAGGGTACCAAGCCAGTTTCACCGAAAAGGGCTACCCTACCCAGGTAATTTTTGATGATAAGGGCACTTGGTTGCAAACCCGTACCAGCCTGAAAAAAAACCAGTGGCCGGAGCTTTCCAACCAATACTTAAAAGATACGCACCCCCAAATGAAGTATCTGGAAGGCTATAAATACGAAACCCCCAAAGGCACCCGCTACCAACTTTTACTAGATGACAGCGCCGGCAAGTACCGCTTAGATTTTGATGAGGAAGGTGGCTTCATTAATGAAGAACCGGCTGGCTGATTTAATTGATAATTATCAATTAGGATTTAAGGATTGGTAGGGAAACAGCAACTCAAATAAGGCATTCATTAACGACATTACTTTAAGTAATGTCGTTAATTTTATATCATACGAAGATTTATACTGCAAGCTTTTGTAGTTTGGCTAGTACTACCTTTTCAGGAACGGTAAAACACTAAATTCTAGATCATTATTATTGCTAGAAATTACATTAATGGCAAATGACTTTTGAGCATTAACAAAATAAATTGTTTGTAAATACATTTCGTTTCTATATACCCGTTCGATTTTTACTTTAAATATTTTACCATAACTGCTTTCTAAGAACTTGGTTTCATCCTTAATATAACGAGCATTCCCCTGCTGCCGAATAGCGGGCGCCAACGACTTTACAAATGTTCCGGCCAGTGATTTATTAATCCTTACATCCTGCATAGGATAAATACCCATTATGGTTTTTCCTGACTCAATAAAATAAAGCGACTTAGACTCAGTAAATGTGAATTTGCTTTCTAAAAAATTCAAAGCACCTAATACAAAGGCTACAGAACTATCCGTTTCCGAAAGACTCTGAAGTTCCTGCATGCTGGTTTTTTGAAATGAAGCCGGCAAACCAATTGGTTTCTCAGTTACCTTATTTCGATGATATATTAAATTAGTAGCCTTTTTATTTTTATGCCCCCCTCGCCACAGCTTACTAGTAAAATGAACGAAAAGGCTATTAAAGAAAATTTCACACTCATATTATAAAAACAAAAAAGCCTCTCTGTTTCCAGAGAGGCTTGAGTGGTGAATATCGGATGCTACCCGCACGGGTCGAAGGCTGCGCCATTACGCATGACGGCCCCGCCGATGACCTCTTGCATGCCAGGCATGCTTAATAAAAAAGCCTCTCCATTTATGAAGAGGCTTTGTGTGGAGAATATCGGAGTCGAACCGATGACCTCTTGCATGCCATGCAAGCGCTCTAGCCAGCTGAGCTAATCCCCCGTTGCGGATGCAAATATAATTGGCTGCTTTAATATATCAAAGTACGCGGCGGGCTTTTATAAATACACTTCGGTAATAGGGGCTGTGCAAATTATCTTCTACTACACCCCGACTGCTGCTGGCGTGTATAAAAATTACCTCCTGGTTACTCCGGATTTCGGTAACTAAACCAGCGTGCGTAACTTTGTGTCCGCCCTTCTTCTTAGCAAAAAAAACTAAATCGCCGGGCTGAACCTGGTAAATACTTATCGGCTTCCCTTCCTTGCTTTGGTCGGCAGCTACGCGGGGCAAAGGCACCTGCGCCGCATTAAACGAGCATACCAACAACCCGGAGCAGTCTATTCCCTTATTGGTATTACCGCCGTATTTATAGGGTGTTCCAATATAAGTTCGGGCGGTGCTAACCACTTTATCGGCCGGGTTGGCACTTACCGCAGCTTTAGTATTTTTTTGACCGGTAGCAGTTACTGCCTTTCGGCTACTGCCGCAGCCGGCCATTACTAGTAAAAGTAAAAAAGAGTATATCCAAACTTCAGCACGTATCATATCCCTGGCTTTTCTATAAAAGTAAGTAATTTTGGCTGGCCGGAGCAAACTCCTTCTTCAGGAAAAACTACATTTGCAATATGTGCGGAATTACCGGAGCCTACGCCTTCAACGAAATTGGCCGTATAAGCCTCATTAACCTAAACAACGCCACGGCAGCCCTAAACTTGCGCGGCCCCGACGATAACGGAACCTACCTGGGCTTTCACGTAGGGCTGGGCCACTGCCGCCTGAGCATACTAGACCCCACCCCCGACGGCCACCAACCTATGCAGGCTCGCGAGGGCCGCTATACCATTGCCTTTAACGGTGAGGTATATAATTTTAAGGCTATCCGCAGCGAGCTGGAAAAACTAGGCCACCAATTCTACTCCGAAACCGATACCGAGGTACTGCTTAAAGGCTTTGCCGAGTGGGGCGGGCCGGCGCTGCTGCCCAAACTAAACGGCTTCTTTGCCTTTGCCTGCTTCGATAGCGAAACCGAAGAGCTATTTATTGCCCGCGACCGTATGGGTATTAAACCATTGCTATGGTATCAGGATGGTGACCGCTTGCTGTTTGCTTCGGAAATGAAAAGCCTGCTGGCCTACGGCATACCCAAGGAGTTAAACTACGAAGCCCTGCACTTGTACTTGCAGCTAAACTACGTACCGGCCCCGCACACTATGCTGCGGGGCGTACAAAAGCTTATGCCGGGACACTACCTACAACTAAAAGGCGGGGAACTTAAGTTGGAGAAGTGGTACCAAATTCCCTACGACCCGGCTAGACTAAACCCGGAAAATAAGAGTTACGAGCAGCAGCAGGAACAATTACGGGAGCTTATGGACCGCTCGGTGCAGCGCCGCCTGATTGCCGACGTACCGCTGGGTGCTTTCTTGAGCGGGGGTATTGATAGCAGCGTAATTACCGCCCTGGCCGCCCGCCACGTACAACAGCTTAATACGTTCAGCATTGGCTATCGCGATGAGCCCTTCTTCGACGAAACCAAGTATGCCAAACTGGTAGCCGAAAAGCACGGCACCAACCATACGGTTTTCAGCCTAACCAACCAAGATTTATACGCCCACCTGCATAACGTACTGGACTATCTGGATGAACCCTTTGCCGACTCCTCGGCCATACCGGTATACATTCTTAGTAAAGAAACCAAGAAGATTGCTACTGTTGCGCTAAGCGGCGATGGGGCCGATGAGGTGTTCAGCGGCTACAATAAACATATGGCGTTCTGGCGCAGCCTTAACCCCGGCGCGGCCGAGAAATTGGTAGCCGCCCTGCTTCCGGTATGGAAAGCTCTGCCCAAAAGCCGAAATTCAGCCCTGGGCAATAAAATACGCCAACTGCAGCGCTTTGCCGAGGGCATGAAGCTGAGCACCGCCGAACGCTACTGGCAGTGGGCTACGTTTAGCAGTTCCGATGAAAGCCTCCGTATGCTTTCGGCGGAAAGCCGCCAGAAGCTTAATGGGGAATTAACTTCAGAATACAAAAACAGGATACTGGAACCCATTGGCCATAAGGCCAGTATTAACGAACTGCTCTATACCGATGTGCAATTGGTACTGACCAACGATATGCTCACGAAGGTAGACCTGATGAGTATGGCTAACGGACTAGAGGTACGGGTTCCGTTTCTGGATCACGAGGTGGTAGAGTGGGCCTTTAGCCTACCGGCCGAAAGTAAAATTAACCGGGGCATGAAAAAGCGCATCGTGCAGGATGCCTTCCGCGAATTGCTGCCGCCGGAACTCTACCAGCGCCCTAAGCACGGCTTTGAGGTGCCGCTGCTTAAGTGGTTTCGTACCGAACTACGCAGCGAAATTGAGAACAACTGGCTTAATGACAATTTTGTAGAAACCCAAGGCGTATTTAGCGTAGAAGCGGTTCAGAAACTTAAAAAACAGCTTTTCTCCGCCAACCCCGGCGACGCCCACGCTAAAGTCTGGGCCCTAATTGTATTTCAGCATTGGTGGAAACGGTATTTTGTTTAATAATAGTGACGAATTTTTAAATAGTAAAAATTGGATTACTGACTCATACATAATAGTTAGATTTAGTATAAAATAGCAAACTTTAGTTACTTAAATAGTTATATTTAGTATAAACTAGCAAACCTTAGTTAATAAATCAGTAAACTTTAGTTACTTAAAAAATCAGATTTGATTAATAAACTCATTTTTTATCATCAATAACCATGGCCGCTAAATACTTTTTAATGATTTTTTAAATATAGCGTTTGTACAAATAGATTATAATTGTTTATATTTGAATGAACATAAAAAAACAGGCTAGTAGGATAGCCTGTCTACATACTGAAATGGATGGTCTCGTCAATAAATTCAGACTGAAAGGTAATTAAGAACAGCTTCATCAGCTGCAATTCTTAAACAACTCCCCATTTCATTTTTTGCCTAGATGATGGGCCAAATTGAGTCGGTAGGTTTCATTTCCTATCGGCTCATTTGCATTTATGAAGGTACTAATTTTATATAAAATCGCAAAATTAGTTCATTCTACCTCCTCTCTGAAGGCGCATGCTAGTGAGAGGTTGCCAAAGGCCGGGGTATGCAGCCCATTTATTACAAGGCTAAAAAATTTATATATAAGATCTCATCATACTATGTAGTCTACTGTCTATAGTCCATCATTCAAGTCCGGCAATTCCTCCCGCACCCTTTTGGGCAAGCCGGCTACTACCAATTGGTAAGAATGCGTAATTAGTTCCTTTAGAAGTTTATTCGGTAAAGAACCGTTCAGCAGTACGGTGTTCCAGTGCTTTTTATTCATATGGTAGCCGGGCAGCACAGCCTCGTACTGTTCGCGCAGTTGGGCGGCGCGTTCGGGTTCGCACTTCAGGTTGATGCTTTCAAACTGGTCAACATCTACCAGAGCAAACATTTTACCAGCTACTTTAAATACCAGCGTTTGCTCATCGAAGGGGAAACTTTCGGTAGTGGCGGGTAGGCTTAGGCAAAATTGGCGTAAGGCTTCGGGGTTCATATTATACGGTAATGTAGTAACTTTTTATCTTTTACTATTTGGTTATAAGCTTCTTGGGCTTGCTGTTGGTTTTCTTCAATCAACTCCTAAAACTGTTGCTGCATACCTGGCTTTTATAACTTAGTTACCACCGGGGCATAAAATATGATTAGCCTTAAGCACATTTTTCCAATTATTTTAGCATAGACAATCATACATCTCCTACCAGCTTGCGCCACTAAGCTGGTATATTGCTACAGACTGGCTATTTACCCGTAGCTACTCCTCCAACTCAGCAATTAACTGCTTGGTGGCCGGTATAGCGCCCTCATCCGCAGCACTAATTAGCCAGGTTGCCGTTTGCTGAATTACCTTTAGTTCGTGCAGTTGCCAGGCATATTGGGGCTTTAACTGACCGTTAGGGTCGTAAAGTTGAGCCGGCTCGGGCATAGTCTGGAGGTAGTGGTAACTGTGCTGGCGGTAGCTGGCTAAGGTGCTTTCCAACTGAGTAATTAGCGCGCTGCCCCGACTAATATTGGCTACAAAGTTGGGTCCCAGGGCTTCGTAGTGGTCTAGCGAAAATACCGATTTGGTAATGTAGGCATCATTATGAAAGAATAAATTAGGCAGTACCGGCAACGGCGGGTGGGCCGAGCTATCGGCTTGGTAGGCTTGTAAGGCAGGTTCAACCTGATGTAGCACCCCTTTGGCCTGCTGGCTCATAAATTCCAGCTCGGCCACAAAGCTTTGGTAAAAAGCAATACGGGTTAGCCGGGCTTGGCGGGCCTCACGCAGCGTAGCTAAGTAGTAAGCGGCGTATACACCCACAAACACTACAAGTAGCTCGGTAAACATCCGCAGCAAAACCAAGCGCAGGGGGCGGCCGGCGGGTAGGGCAAGATTCCACTTCATACCCAACAAGATAGTAGAAATGTACGGCCGTTCCAGTGCACTAGGCTACTTTTGTTGGCGGTACTCCTCCCACCACCGCCCATCAGTCTCCGACTTCAGGCTAAGCCAGCAGCCGGGCTCGGGCGTAAGCAGCTTGGTTCGGGAAGAAGTTGCGGCGGTTTCCAGCCGCTCCATGGGTTCGTACCAACTGTGCAGCGCCAAATCGAACGTGCCCCAGTGTATTGGCAGCAGGTAATTCCCCCGCACATCCTGGTGGGCCTGCACGGCTTCTTCCGGGTTCAAGTGAATGTTAGCCCAGGCCTCATCGTAAGCGGCAATGGGCATTAGGGTTAAATCGAAGGGGCCGGCCTTTTGGCCAATTTCGGTATAGCCGGGAAAGTAACCGGAGTCGCCGCCGAAGTAAATCTTTTTGCCGCCCAGTTTTATACTGTAGGAATTCCAGAAGGTGTTGTTCTGGGTTAGAAAGCGGCCGGAGAAGTGCCGGGCGGGCGTAGCGGTGACCGTAAACTTCGGCGTTTCTACGGTTTGCCACCAGGTAATTTCCGTAACCTTTTCGGCCGGAATGCCCCAGTAGATTAGGGTTTCGGCTACGCCCAGCGGCACGTAAAACTGACCCACCTTATGGTGTAGGGCTACCAAGGTTTCGTAGCTGAGGTGATCGTAATGATCGTGACTGATAACTACGGCATCAATTAGGGGTAACTTATCTATCGCTATGGGGGAAGGAAAGAAGCGGGCCGGCCCCACAAAGCTAAAGGGCGATGCCCGCCCCAGCAGCACCGGATCGGTTAGTATGGTAGCCGAACCGCTGCGCAGTAGTACGGTAGCGTGCCCCAGCCAGTTAATTTGCAGCGTATCGGCTTCGTTCGCCGGAAGTTCCTGTTCGCGGAAGAGATAAGCGGAGGAGGGTTGTTTTTCTACCTTTCTGGTTAAAAACCGCTTTAGTACCGGCCCCGAGTCTCTAAACCCCATCATGGGGGTTTCAATTGGGTTTATAAATTTTCCTTCTTCAAAATTGTAGTAGGGAGAATCTTGATAGGCTTCTTTCTGCGGCGGCAGGCCGAAAGATTTGTGCAGGTAACGGACCATAAATGTAAGCATAACCAGCGCCAGCAGTGCCAGTGCTATAAACCTGAGAACCTTAAAGAACGTTTTCAAAAGTAGTATTCTAGGTAGAGGAGGGCTTGGATGTGGCGCCAAGTGAATTTTGGACCTTCAATTTCATTTTCCCCATCTTCAGTATAAAATACATTAGATTCATTTAGTGCTGAGGTCAACTCATACTGAAAGCGTGGGTTTAGTGCTAACTTATCATTCAAATAAAATCTGCCACCTATTAAAGCTGAAAGATCGCCTCTTTGATATCCTGAGTCAAAGTTGTCACCGTAGGCATCAAGAATAACTACAGCATAACTATATCTAGCACCTAATTCAGCTTCTAACTTATCGATTACTTTTACATTCACACTTGCTAGCAATCCTAAATCATGAAAATGAAAACCATAGCTTTCTGGATAACTTGGGAACATGAATCCTTTATTAATATATGAAATTTCACCTTTAAAAGTAATGAGTTTAGTCATTTCAAAAGTTGAACCTACTCCAATACTATAGGTAGGCTTCCATTCGAAAAATTCTTTTGCACGATTTTCGTGGTTTTTTAACATACTGGCCGCTCCACCCCCAACTTTACCGTACCACTGCAGTTGGCTATATCCGGCTTGGCTAACCAATAGAAGGGCCAGGCCTACAATAAATTTCTTCATACGGCAAAGATAGTATATTAGTCTACTCATTCCGCCCGTAGGCTACTGATGCATCGTTTTGATTACGTTCGTTTTCCTGAGCTTTACTAGCCGATTCCCTAAACTGCACCCGACGCTTCGGTAAATAAGTGCCCTCTTCCAGTTCGCGTACGTAGGTAAGCAGTTGCTCGCGGAGGCGGCAGTGTAAATCCCAGGCGGTGCTGGGGTCTTTGGCGCTGCAGAGGGCGCGTACCTCTACGGTTTCGTCGCCAATGCTTAGCACTTGTACTTTAGGTTCGTTTTCGCCGTCCCAGTCCTTATCGTTGCGCAGCAGCTCGTCAAATTTCTTCCGGATTTTATCTACATCTACCGTATAATCGGCGTGAATTACGATGGGTTTGACAATGTGGGCGCTGCGCATGGTCCAGTTTTCTACCGGGTGGGTAATAAAGTACTTAACCGGCACAATTATGCGGCGCTGGTCCCAGGTCTGTATCAGCACGTAGGTATACTGAATGTCTTCTACGTAGCCCCAATTGCCCTCAAAGTACACGCTATCGCCTATGCGCACAGGTTTGGCCAAGGCAATTTGTATGCTGGCTACTATATTCCCCAAGGCCGGTTGGGCCGCTATGCCCAGCAAAACCGTTAGCACCCCGGCCGAGGCCAGCAGCGTTACTCCCAAGCCTTTGGTAGAATTAAACTGGTTGGCAATTAGCCCAAAACCCACCACCACCAAAATAAACAGCAGCACCCGCCGCCCTACCGAAAGGTAGGTTAGCTTGCGCTGCTGGTGATTATGCGTATTATCCGAAAGCTCCGAAATATCATCAACCTGGCCCTCGGTTATATTTTCGGTAAAGTACTTTATCAGGCGCATACCCAGCCACATTACCGAAAGAATCAGCAAAATAAGCAGCGTTATATTTACAATTCCCGGCAGGGAAAGAAAAATGGAACTCAGCAGGTACACTACTAAAAATGCGGCAACGGCGGCCACCGGCGTACTTATTTTAAGCCCGGCGCCCTTTACCCAACGGCTGTCAGCATCGTCGTAGCGGCGTTTTACCCAGCGACCTACCAGGTAGGCAAAGCCAACGGCAAACACCAGCATAAGCAGCAGCGCCAGCCAGGCCCAGATTGGGGTTTGTCCCAGTATTTCCTGTTTGGCCCAAGTAGGCATCTTCTTTTCTACCGGACCGGGGCCAAACTTTTGGTACAGAGGCGTTATGTTTTCTACCGTTTGGGGCGAGAAAACCCATATAGGCGCACCATTCTCAGTTTTAACCCGCTGCAGGCGCAGGGCAATATCGCGCTGGCCGGCGGTTAGGCTGCCCAATAAAACGCTGCGGCGGGGCTTGCCGGCCATTGGGTCGTTCTGCGAGCTGTGCAAGGGAATGGCATCGGGCCGGTCGGGCAGGCCTTCCCAGTCAAAGCCTAGCTGACTATCCAGCACGTAGTAGAGTTGGCGGGCCAATTGCGGGGCAAGGCGGGAGTGCTCACTTTTGGGGTACAGGTTTAGGTTAAGCACCTGGCCGGCAGCCTTAAAATTACCCTGCTTGCCCTGCCGGTAAAAGTACTCCAGCGTAGCCTGGGGGGTTTGCAGGTTTATACCATCTAGCTTACTATTCAAACCGGCGTTTAGCTTTTCTAGCTGATAATAAGCCTCGTTATATTCGCTTAGCTGGCCGCCGCCGGTAGGCACCTGAAGGGAGTCAACTTCTTGGGCGCGGGGGTAGTTATTTTGGGCGGGGCTTAGTTGGGGGCAGCATAGTAAGAGGAAGAACAGATATAAATAATAATCCTTCCGGGTAGAAGGTAATGGTAACATAGTGCTTTTTTTTAGCGTGGGTAGTTTAGCTAATTCTTAATTCTTAATTCTTAATTCTTAATCAGTTAACCCGTAGCCTTGGCCTATGTTTATTCTCGATTTTTTATATTGATGTTTAAACTTTAATTTAGCCCCCGGCGTTACCTTGCCAGCTAGCCCAGAACAGCTAGTGCATTTTTTTACCCCTAAAATCCTGAATTTATGCTTTTCGATCCGTACCAACTAGGCTCCCTGAGCCTGAAAAACCGGGTAGTAATGGCCCCCATGACCCGCAGCCGGGCCACTAATAACAACCCGAATGATTTAATGGCCGAGTACTACGGCCAGCGCGCCGGGGCCGGTTTAATAATAACCGAAGGCACCTCCCCCTCGCCCAACGGCTTAGGTTACCCGCGTATACCGGGGGCATTCAGTAAAGAACAAACCGAAGGCTGGAAGAAAGTAGCCGAGGCCGTACACCGCGGTGGGGCCAAAATTTTTCTGCAACTAATGCATACCGGCCGGGTGGGCCACCCGCACAATATGGCCACCGATGCCGAGGTGCTGGGCACTACCACCAAAGCGGTTGAGGGCGAAATGTATACCGATGAGCACGGCCCCCAACCCTACCCCGCCGCCCGCCTAATGACGCCTAAGGATATTCAGCAGGCCCAGCAGGAATTTGTGCAGTCGGCTAAGAATGCCGTAGAAGCCGGCCTGGACGGGGTGGAACTGCACGCCGCCAACGGGTATTTACTGGAGCAGTTCTTCAACCCCAATGTAAACGAGTTGGAGGGCGAGTACAACGGTTCGGTAGAAAACCGCGCCCGCTTTATATTGGAAGTTGCCCGCGAAACTATAGAAGCTATTGGTGCCGATAAAGTGGGTATTCGCGTATCGCCCTACGGTGTATTTAATAATACCGGCCCGTTCCAGAATCTGGAAGCTGATTTTGAGTATTTGGCGCGTGAGCTGGGCAAACTTAAGCTGGCCTACATTCATATAGTTGACCACTCGGCTATGGGCGCCCCCGAGGTACCGCGTTCGGTGAAAGAAAACATACGGGATGCCTTCGGCGGCACGTTAATTATTAGCGGCGGCTACGACAGCCCGGAAAAAGCCGAACAGGATTTGCAAGCTGGCTTGGGCCACCTGGTAGCCTTTGGCCGCCCGTTTATCTCGAACCCCGATTTGGTAGAACGTTTGGAGCAAAATGCCGAACTAGCCCAACCCGACTTCGATACCTTCTATACCCCCGGCCCCAAGGGCTACACTGATTACCCTACTTTAAAGGAAGTAGAGGCATAATTCCTTAAGATATATTTAGAAATTCTAAGCCTTAGCGTAGTGCTAAGGCTTTTTTTATTCTATTTGTTAAACGCTAACGAGGTTTTAGCTTGGAATAGAAGCAGTACCATCCTTCTCAACATAAGCCTCTATATAGAGCTTACGCACTACAATCATAAGAATTACCAGCAGCGGGGTGCTTAAAAATAAACCCAGGACGCCTAAAAAACGCGCTAGTAAAAACTGCACCAGCAGTAGCAGCACCGGCGGCACGTAGGAGGCGTGCTTTTGAACATTGGGCGTTACAAAGTAGCTCTCGAACAACTGAATGCCTAAGTAAAGCAGGCATACGTACAAAACTTGCTGCGGACCCTGCAGCAGGGCAATGGCCGCCGCCGGCACCACTGAAATTAGCGGACCAACATTCGGCACAAACGAAAACAGAAAGGCAATAAAGGCCAGCGTAAAAATTAGGGGCATATCCAGCAGCCACAGGCCTAAGACGGTCATAACAAAAATGCTGAACATATCCAGTATTTTGCCAATGAACCACCGAAACAGCGTAGTATCTAATTGGATAAGCAGGGCTTCGGCGCGGTGGTGGTTTTTAGCGGGCACCAACAGCAAAATGCCCCGGCGGTACGTTTGGGGGTCGGCCGTCAGGAAGAGGGCAAACACCAGAATCAGCAGCACATCAACTACTACGTTTAGGGTACCGGAAAATACGTTGAAGATTCGCTGCGCGCCAATATCCTGCAGGCTGTGGCCCTCAATACCGGCCAGAATCTGCTTACCCAAAGCCGTACGCTGAAGTTGGTCTTTGGCCTCGGCAATAAGCGTAGGAAGTTGCTCGCGTATTTGAGCCACTTGCTCGGCTATGTTGGGCGCGGCCAGCCAAAAGAATAGTACCAACAGCCCCATATGCAGAATAACTATTACCGGCAGGGCTACCTTAAAGGGTATACGCAGCCGGGAATTTAACCAGTGAGTCGAACCGCGCCACAAAATAGCCAACAGCGCCCCGGCCAACAGCAGCAGAAAAAACTGCGCGCCGTGGTACAAAACCATAACCGCAGCTACAAAAATTAATATAATCAAAAGTTTAAGCGAAAAGCGCGAGAGAGGCTCCTTCATAGGAAGTGAACCAGTACGGGGGTGGGGTGTTTAGTTGGATGAGCAATCAAAAAAATCCAAAATCCTATTTAAAAATGATTTTGTGAGTATTTAAGACATTTAAAATGTATACTTAGGCAGATTAATATCTGCTTATTTTTACTATATTAGAACAAATAAATAATTTTGTGAGCCATACAAATCTTATTCCGACGAAGAAAATCATTGAGCGATTGCACTATGAAAATCCTTGGTGGATCACCAAAAAAGTTCATGACACTTATAACAATATGGCTAAAAGGTTATATTTTGATTTGTTTTACCCTTATGTAAAAGGGAAAAGTGTCCGAAGAGCTATAGTATTGATGGGCCCCAGACGAGTAGGAAAAACAGTAATGTTATTTCATAGTATTGACAGTTTAATTAAAGAAGGAAATAACCCTCAGCAGATATTTTTTATTGGTATAGATAACCCAATTTATGTTCATCTAGGCTTAGAAGATATATTAGATTTATGTAAAGAGTCACTAAATCTAACTCATTTAAAAGGTTGCTACGTATTTTTCGATGAGATACAGTACTTAAAAGATTGGGAAAGACATCTTAAAGTGTTAGTAGACTCTTATCCTGACACAAAATTTATTGTTTCTGGATCGGCCGCTGCAGCACTTAAATGGCATAGCACCGAAAGTGGAGCTGGTAGGTTTACCGACTTTATGTTACCTCCTCTAACATTTCAGGAATATATTCATTTAAAGGGAATGAAGCATTTGATATATGAAGGCAGCATTGAATATGGTAATAAATCTATTCCATATTGTTTAACAAATAATATTAAAGCATTAAATAAAGAATTTATTCATTATTTAAATTTTGGCGGGTATCCTGAGGTAGTTCTAAACGAAGTGATACAAAGCGACATGGGTAGGTACGTAAAGAACGATATTGTAGACAAAGTATTATTAAGGGATTTACCAAGTTTGTATGGCATAAAGGATGTTCAAGAATTGAATCGATTTTTCACTTACATCGCTTACAATACAGGAAACGAATTTTCCTATGAAACTATGGCAAGAAAGTGGTATCCAGAAAGATACCCTTAAAAAATACTTAGAATATCTAGAAGCAGCATTCCTTATAAAAGTTCTTAATAAAGTAGATATTAACGCAAAACGTTTAAAAAGAGTAACAAGCTTTAAAGTATATTTAACTAATCCATCCTTAAGAACTGCATTATTTTCTCCAATATCGGAAACAGATCAGGAAATGGGGAATATGGTAGAAACTGCGATATTGTCACAGTGGATGCATCGTGAGAAATTAGACCTAACTTACGCCCGCTGGAAAGAAGGAAGAAAAGAAGGAGAGGTAGATTTGGTTTTAGTAGATGACAAAAAATATAAACCTGTCTGGGGGGTGGAAATCAAGTGGAGTAACCGTTATTTTGAAAAACCTCAAGACTTAAAAAGCTTAATCCAATTCTGTAAAACGAATTATTTTCAAACTGCTTTAGTGACTTCTATAGATCAGCTGGGCGCTAAGAATGTTAAAGAGTTGGTACTTTCTTTTCTGCCAGCTTCGGTGTACACTTATAATATTGGAGATATTACGTTAAAGATGAAGAACTTAAATTAACATAAATTGAATTAAACCATAAATGATCTATATAACACGGTGAAACCATTTTCCTCCTAGACATTTATAAAATAAAGTCTTTTTAATAATTATAAAATATTAATAGAAAAAGCCTGCTAATCTCAATTAGCAGGCTTTCTCAATGACTAGCATACCCTTAATTACTCCGCTTCACCGCCAGTTCCAATTCCCTCAACTGCTCTTCCGAAATAGGGCTGGGTGAGTCAATCATAACGTCGCGGCCGGCGTTGTTTTTGGGGAAGGCAATAAAGTCGCGGATGCTCTGCTGACCGCCCATTAGCGAGCAGAGCCTATCGAAGCCGAAGGCAATACCGCCGTGCGGGGGAGCGCCGTACTCAAAGGCATCCATCAGGAAACCGAACTGGGCCTTGGCTTCTTCCTCGCTGAAACCCAGCAACTTAAACATGCGCGCCTGCGTAGCCCGGTCGTGAATACGAATGGAACCGCCGCCAATTTCTACGCCGTTCATGGCCAAATCGTAGGCGTTGGCGCGCACGGCCCCCGGGCCGCTCTCCAGCTTATCCATGTCGGCGGGCTTGGGCGAGGTAAAGGGGTGGTGCATAGCGTGGTAACGGCCGGTCTCCTCGTCCCACTCCAGCAGCGGAAAATCCAGTACCCACAGCGGGGCAAATTGGTCGTTTTGGCGCAGGCCCAGTTCGTTGCCCAGGTGCAGGCGCAGCTCGCTCATGGCCTTGCGGGTTTGGTCGGTTGGGCCGCTCAGTACCAGGATCAGATCGCCGGCTTGGGCGCCGCTAGCCTCCGCCCAAGCTTTCAGATCGGCCTCGCTATAAAATTTATCTACGGTACTTTTTAGGGTACCATCCGCGTTGTACTTTACCCATACCATACCCTTCATGCCCAGTTGCGGACGTTTTACAAAATCCTGCAGGGCATCCAGTTGCTTGCGGGTATACTCTGCCGCACCGGGCACCGCTATAGCTACCACCAATTCAGCTTCATCAAATATTTTAAAGATAATTGCTTTAATAATTGTGTTATAGGCTGAATATTTTAAAGCCTTTATTCTGGGTAACGGCGTTTAGGTTGGCGAACTCCATTCCGAAGCGGATATCGGGCTTATCGGAGCCGTAGCGCTGCATGGCTTCGTCGTAAGTCATGCGCGGAAAGTTGCCTAGTTCAATACCTTTTACCGCTTTAAACAGGTGCTTTATTAGGCCTTCGAACGTATTCAAAATATCTTCCTGCTCTACAAAGGCCATTTCGCAGTCTATTTGGGTAAACTCGGGCTGGCGGTCGGCGCGCAAATCTTCGTCGCGGAAGCATTTTACAATCTGAAAGTAGCGATCGAAACCGCTTACCATGAGCAATTGCTTAAAGGTTTGGGGGCTCTGCGGCAGGGCGTAAAACTCGCCGGGATTCATACGGCTGGGCACTACAAAGTCGCGGGCACCCTCGGGCGTACTCTTAATTAGCACCGGCGTTTCTACCTCCATAAAATTTTGGCCGCTCAGGTAGTTGCGCGTGGCCTGGGCTACTTTATGGCGCAGCAGCATATTTTCGCGCACGGGGCGGCGGCGCAAATCCAGGTAGCGGTACTTCATGCGCAGCTCGTCGCCACCGTCGGTCTCGTCCTCAATCAGGAAGGGCGGGGTTTTGGCTTTGTTTAGCACCTTTAGTTCGGTCACCCTAATCTCAATATCGCCGGTAGGCATATTGGGGTTTTTGTTGTAGCGCTCAATTACCTCGCCGGTGGCCTGTACCACAAACTCGCGGCCTACCTCCGCAGCCTGTTCCAGCAAGTTGAGGTCGGTAATACCTTCTTCAAATACCAACTGAATAAGGCCGTAGCGATCGCGCACGTCAATCCAGAGCACCGCACCTTTATTACGAACGGTTTGGGCCCAGCCGGCTACGGTTACGGTTTTTCCTTGGTCTTGAAGGCGAAGCTCGCCACAGGTATGGGTACGGAACATATACTGAAGGACTGAATGAGTGAATTAGTGAAGTCATCCTGAACTTGTTTCAGGATCTGCTAAAGTCTACAATAGACCGCAAATATACAGTTTTTGTAAAGCCTTCTAAATAAAAAAAGCGAAGCCTATAGCAGACTTCGCCTTTTTGGTAAGAAGGAAATTATTTTCTCTAGGGCCGTATGTCGGTGACCATTTGTTTTTTGTACTTGAAACTATTCCAGCTTCCGGTCAGGTAGTACCAGCCATTGCTGCTGCCATCCCAACCCCAGTTCATATGAGCGTAGCGATACTCGTTGCCCGAACTATAGCGGCGGTAGCGGTAGCCATCGCCTACCCAAGCGTGACCGCCAGAGTAGGAAGTGCTGCACCACCATAGAAAACAACTTTCGTTTTTCTCGTTGTAACCTACTAACATAACCGGAAACCGGGAGTATAGCTCAGAACGGTACTCTTTCCAAGAAAATGAAGAGCGATAGTTAGCGGATTCGTAACCAAAATCGCTGCGTAGCGAATTTGCGGCATCGTTAGGCCACGCACCAGAGCCATCGCATCCGTAGTTCATGCCTATGTTTTGGCCTACATCGCGCATTACCCGGTCTAGGTCGGTTGTACCGTCGTCCCAAGTACGTGAAGAGGGCATTGCCGACCAATTGTATCTGCGCGGTTGCTGGTGGTAACGCATAACCTGAGCGGTAGCCGTGGCTACACAACCCGTCCATACTTGCCGGCAGCTACCGCCTGTTCTGCAAGCACTTAATAAATTATTATAAGCACACCCTTGCCCCCAATTGGTAGACAAGAGTGGCCCAACAGTGGTGGTGTAGAGCAGGCGTTGGTTACCGCTCTGCCGCATTTTTTCGTAGGCTTTTTTATCAGTGAAGCCGTACCACATTTCCTTTATTTCCTCCGGTACATATTTTAGGCTATCGCGCAGGTGTTGGGTATACTCGTGGTATTCTTCAAATTGATCTACTATACCCCCGGGCACTTCGCCGGTACCTACGCTGTGCTTTTCAGAATAGGCCAGTATGGGCACGTTACGCTTATCGGCCGAGATTACAGCATAACCGCCCTTTTCGTAATTCACAATGTAGTAAGAAGCAGGACCCTTGTGTGGCACGGCCATAAACTGGCCAATAGCCCGCTTTTCTTTGTTTGGCTCCTCTACATTATAGGGGTCATCCAGATTAAGGCGTTGGGCAATCTGCTGGGCGGTTTCTTCGTCAATATAAAATTCTTCGTCGGCGGCGTAGCCCTGTTGCGCTTGAGGGAGTACAGGGTTGTCCTCTACGGGGTCTTCGGAACAAGCGATAAATACGGAGAAGCCGGCGACCAGCAGCCATAGCTTAGACGGGTAAAGAAAGGTCTTTTTCATAAAGCAGGTATTTTTTAGAGTTTAAAATTTGCTCTTAGTACCCTGCCTTATGCCTAGGTAAACCAAATTTTTATAATTTTTATTAAAAAGTTACTTAGCTATACCATAGGCCCAATTATTGCTGTTCTACCTATAAATTGCCACTTTCGTACTATGAAAATCAGACTGCTGTTTTTGCTCCTGACTTTGCTGATCTTTAGCCTGGCTATTCAGGCTCAGGAAAAATGGAACAAAACCGAAATTACCGAAGCCATTCAGGTTGAACTGCCACCCCAGTTTACGCCCGTTAGCGAGCAGGATAGGGCCGAAAAATATATAAGCTACCGAACGCCACTGGCCCTGTACACCACCCCCGACCGCAAGGCCGACTTCAGCGTAAACCTTTCGGTAACCCCCTGGGCCGATAAGGATTTACCCCTCATGAAGGACTTTTATAAAGCTTCGCTAAGCACCTTATACTCCGAAATTGATTGGCTGCGCGAGGAAATTGTAGAAATTAACAAGCAGCCGATCGCCATATTTGAGTACCGCGGAACGGTAGCGCAGGAAGAGGGCGAAAATGTAGTGCGGCAGCTAGCCCCTATGCAAACCTATAACTATATAGCCTACGTACTGAAGGGCGGAAAGGTAGCCGTATTTACCTTTAGTGCCCCCGCCGGCCAGCAGCAACTTTATCAGCCGGTGGCCGATCGTATTATGCACTCCATTAAACTTAAAAAAGACCTGTAATGCTGGAGCCTCACCCCGATGAATATTATATGCGTGAGGCCATGAAGCAGGCCGGCTACGCACTGGAAGAAGGAGAAATTCCCGTTGGGGCGGTAGTAGTGTGCCAGGGTAGAATTATTGCCAGGGCCTACAACCAAACCGAAAAGCTGCAGGATGTAACCGCCCACGCCGAAATGCTGGCCATAACCTCGGCCGCTAATTACCTGGGCGGAAAATACCTGCAGGAGTGTGAGTTGTTTGTAACCCTAGAGCCCTGCCCCATGTGCGCCGGAGCCCTTAGCTGGGCGCAACTAGGCCGGGTAGTGTGGGGTGCGGCCGATGAGCGTCGGGGCTTCCATAAATTGGGTGTACCTATGCTTCACCCTAAAACCAGCGTAACTACGGGTATTTTAGCCGAAGAAAGCGCCCTGATGTTACGGGAGTTTTTTCAGAAATTGAGGAAATAGTTTGGTGCCTGGTGGCTCGTGCTTGGTGCCTAGTTGTTAGTATTTAACTTTCCCCTCTTGAGAGGGGCCGGGGGCGGCCGCCGCGCGGTGTGTAGTTAGGTATTATATAAGGTAATTGCTTGGTGCCTAGTTGCTTGTTTTAAGTATTAGGTATTTAGTATATGGTATATAGATTTAGAACTTCAAATCCTATGTCTTACATCCTATGTCTTAAGTCCATAGTCCATTGTCTAAATCTCAAGTCTCACGTCTCATATCTATCATCTACCACCCCATAGCCATTCTCTATAAACTTTAGGCCCCTACCCCGGTTTATTAAGTATTGTAACTGCCGGGGTTGAAGGCTACGCTTTCGTTTTGTACCTTGGTGGCAATTCAATTTACTTGTTTAACCATTAATATTTTTTAACATCATGGCATTTGAATTACCTAAGCTGCCGTACGCTTCTAACGCGCTGGAACCAAGTATTGACCAGCAAACTATGGAGATTCACCACGGCAAACACCATAAAGGCTATACCGATAAACTAAACGACGCCATTAAGGGTACCGATATGGAGGGCAAATCTATTGAGGAAATCCTGAAGAACGTAGGCGGCAATAATGCCGTACGTAACAACGGCGGCGGCTACTACAACCACGACCTGTTCTGGAAAGTAATGGGCCCTAACAAGGGCGGGCAGCCCAGCGGTGCCCTAGCAGAGGCTATCAATCAGAAGTTCGGTTCGTTCGATAAGTTTAAGGAAGAATTTAGCAACGCCGCCGCTACCCGCTTTGGCTCCGGTTGGGCGTGGTTAATTGTAGACGGCAGCGGCAAACTAGCCGTAACTTCAACCCCCAACCAGGATAACCCCCTAATGGACGTAGCCGAAGTTAAAGGTACCCCAATTTTAGGCCTAGATGTGTGGGAACACGCCTACTACCTAAAGTACCAGAACAAACGCCCCGATTACGTAGGCAACTGGTGGAATGTAGTAAACTGGGACGAAGTGAACAGCCGCTACGCCGCCGCTAAAAAATAGTTATAGCTGAAAGTATTGCAGCAGGAAGAAAGCCACCTCAGTTTTGGGGTGGCTTTTTATTTATACATAGGCTTCTGTTGAACCTAGAGCACGCGTTTAGCTATCGTAACGCGCGCAAGTTGAGGAGGTTAATTCGATATTATTTACAACAAGCAAAATCAACGTAGATTATAAATCCAATGTGTTTCGTCAAGCTCATTTTCTGTCAAAGTAATCTTATAATCGTAAATTTGATAATCAACTATTTCTTTCCAATTTTTTTCTTTCATATCGTCATCACTAATAAAATATAGTATTACTTTACCATCACCACAAAAAGACTTCTTATTATCAGGTCTACCATAACCGTGTAGGAACACAGTATCACCTTTATCTGCCCTATAAAATGGATACTTACTTACTGAAATAGGATTACCATTAGCATCAGTCATCGTGGGAAGTGGTTCATTGTAATATCTTATCGGCATATCAAATCTTAACGAATCACAAGTTTCGTAAATATAATATGACTCACTCCTTTCATTAATGACTGCTAAAATGCCTGTTGGAGGTTCATATACGCATCCACCAGACATTGCTGATAGAGTACAACTTACTAATAGAAGTCTATAATTCATTTATCCATTTTCTAAACCAATGTATATTTTCAACGGGATATTTAGCATTATATTGGTATCTAGTACCAAAATATTCTGATGATAAATAGTTAGCCCAGGTTTCTGTCCAAAATGCTCTATGTCCCTCTATATCATTAACTGTAGCACTATATAAACTCTGTAATCCAATAGTTCTATAAAATATATTCGCACCATACTTTTTATATTGTAGCCAATGTCCAAACTCGTGTTGCAACAATAATGGGCTTTGATTTTTAGAAAATGCTCCATCACCAACAAATATTCCTGTCGGAGGCAATGTTATTCCTCCATCCCCCATGCTTGTTGATTCAAATACAGGCACTCCTTCATATCTCCCCGCGTATTTACCCTTAACTTTAGGGTCTATGTTTTTTGGTATATTATGAGCACCTACTCCATTTCTAATATCCCCTGTGGCTTTACCTGTGAAGAATGTTGCCCCCGCTTTCCTTGCTTCTATCCCAGCAAATGCACCTCCTATAACACCCCCCATAGCACCTCCCTGCCACATACCACGCCCAATATCCTGACCAGTAATAGCGGCATTTAAACCACCTGAAACGCCACCACCCAAAGCACCTCTAGCAAAACCGTCAAAAAAACCTCCTGCCATAGGCATAATCTGCCCAACACCAGCACCAATTCCTGCACCAATAGCACCACCCAGCGCACCTTGCCAAGCCCCATTTAGCATAGCAGTTCCATTCCATCCTGAGCTCAAACCAGCCATGCCAACTCCATTTACTAAGCCACCTGCAGCTCCACCTGCTAACACTGCGCCTAACCCTGCACTACCTGCAGCTGTAATTGATGTACCAGCAACTGCTGCTGTAGCTCCTACACCTGCAAATCCTGCTGCTCCACCAATTAGTGCTCCTCGCCAAATTCCACCAAATGTAGAATATCCCATACTTTTAGCAGCTATACCTCCCGTAGTGCCGCCTATTACTGCGCCGATAATAATTGGAACAAACCAAGCCAACTCTCCATCCGGGTCAATCATCATAACAGGATTATTACCTGCATAGGTAAATGGCGAGTGAAATTGCTCGGCAGGGTCTACCTGTAGCATTCTTCCTATCTCGCTATCATATAACCTGGCCCGGTAGTTCTCGTAGCCGCTTTCGCTATCAAATTCCTGTCCGGTGTATTGGTAGGCCAGGCCTTCTTCGGTATTAAACTCGCGCATGCGGCCACCAAACGGTAGGTAATCGTAAGCGGCAACGGCAGCGTTGCTTTCGTTTAGCACTACGCGGGTAGAACCCAGGTGGTCCTTTAATACAAAGCGGGTTTGTACGGTGCTGTTCTGGGTAATGTAGAGGTCATCAAAGAATACATCGTGCGGCTGGCCATCTACACTCTGGTTGCTTACGTATACGTAGAGGTAGCCATTCTCCTTCATCTTTAGGTTTTCAATAGCCAGGCGCTGGTGCGGCTTACCGCTGCCATCTTCGGCCGCCTGCTGGTTTACCGCTACAAAACCGGCATCCAGTTGGTTACCTTCCCCATCTACCAATACATAATTTAGGTTGGCTTTAGGCATTTGCTGCTTCTCGTTCTGCAGCCAAATTGGTATAAGTGCGCCGGGTTGGGCAAGGGGTTGGTTACCCAAACGTCCTAACTCGCCCAAATTGGTAATGGCTTCCTGGGGCAGGCTTAGTGCGCCGCTGCTTAGCACCTGCTGCCTTAGCTGCGGGTCTTCAATTAGCTCGGGGTACTTAGCGTATACCTCCAGGTTAATAATATCGCCGGCGGCTACCGGCAGGGCAGTTTCCAACCCTAGTTGCTCGCCCGGCAAGCCACTTAAGCGCAGGCTGTTTTTAGCGCCCGGGGCCATGGTGTGGTTAAACAGCTCGGAGGCTATTATAGTACCCCGCTTAGTATTTACTCCATCTTGCTCACCCTCCAGGCTCTGCGGCATATTACCATCTTCCAGGGTGGTACCGGTAGCCTGCAGGCTTTGCTGCTGGCTGCTCAGGGTGGCAATAAGTCCGTTACCGCCGTATACGTAGTAAGTGGTAGATTCTACCCCGTCTTTAAGCGTACGCTCAATTAACGGATAATCGCTCAGACCGCGGTAGTAGGCTTGCCATAGGGTTCCGCTGCTTTCCTCATTATGCTTTAGCGCCCGTTCACCATCGGCACCGTACTCATACATAAACTCACTACCGTCAACGTTATTCCGCAGACTCATTACTTTGTTAAAGTAAGGGTCGTAGTACAGCTCAATATCGCGGCGGAGGTCTTCTACGGTATTGCCGTTGGCATCGTATACGTACTGGCTGGTGCTTCCGCTAACCTTATCCAGGCGGTTAGTGCTGGCCAGATATTCGTAGTTATAGGTAGTGCTTCCTCGCTGTAGGGTAAGTATATTGCCGTTGGCATCGTACTTTAGTGGCGTAGCGGTACCTAGCCTAAAGTTGCTACTATTAGTATTATAAGCCGTTAGTAAGCGGCTGGCGTTATCGTACTTAAACAGTACTTTATAGTTAGTTTGGAGATTAGTGCCGTTGGCATCTGTAAATCCGGTATTGAAAATAAAGTTAGTTTGAGCTATCAAGCCACTGTAGTAGCTGGCATTTTGGTAACCCCCGGAAGTATATAGCAGGTCTTCTCTGAATTTACTGCTTTGAATCCGTTTTAACCAACCGTTGGATTCGTATGAGTAGGTAACCGTATACTGGTCATCATTAATTGATTCCTGATATAGGCCGCCATTTCTATTATAACGATAGGATGCGTATTTATGAGGCGAGGTCTCAGTACCAATTGCCTGCAAGCTACCATCCTTATTATAGGTATAGGTAACCGGTTCAATTTCGGTAGCATCGTTATAATTTACCGAAGCAACCGAGCCATCGTAGTTATATTCGTACTTAATAGCAACCTCAGTATCTTCATAATTAAGTATGTTGGTACGCTTTTCAATTACATTACCATCAATATTGTAGACTAGTTTTTCTACTACCTCAGGTTCTGTGTCATAATTATTGTTAACCTCTATGCTATCTAAGGCATCACGTTCCGAAAGAAAATCACCCCAGCCGCGGTAATAGTACTTTTTGCGCCAAGTAGCCGGGGTGGCCGGCCAATCATCATTATTATCAGCGTAGTTCTGGAGGGTACTTTCATTCCAAGCCTGGCTAATGTAGCCGGTTTCGGTTACCCGGCCTAAATCATCGTACTTAGTATAGAGTACGGAATTAGAAGCGGCACCCCGGGCATCCTGCATAAAGCGCACCCGGCCGGTTTTGCTCTCATAAATATAGCGGGTGGTACCGGCATCGGGCGTGGTATGGGTTTTAACCCGGCCAAAGAAGTCGTAGGTATTTCGGGTAACGTAACTCTCTGGATCTACATCGGTACTCGGCGGGTTAAAATAGTTCGGCGGATAGGTTGCTGTTACATTACCGTATCTATCGTATTCGTAGCGGGTGGTTAGGTAAATATCCACATTTTCCTGAACTTCTTCTTCGTAGTACGTAATAAATGCAGTTGCATTATAAAAAGAGTTGCCGGTAACACTAATATAGTAGGAAACTCCTGGCTCCGCTTCAAACTGATATAAAGTTGGTTGACTAGTGCTATAGATTTCACTACCTCCAGGTGATGTCCCTATCTCTAATAACGTAATAGAACCCTCCAGAGTCATAAAGCCAATATCAACAGTTTGAGCTGTTGCTACGGAGAACCTCCAAGATTCTCCCATATTGACTTGGTGATTAACTTCATTGTAAACTATGCTGTTACCTTTGACCGGTCCTACCTTCTCCATTATAACCTGCCCGGCCTTACTAGTAAATGTAATTTGTTGTGCTCCGTCCGGGTTGGTAACTGTAGTTTTCAAATATTCACCGGCAGAAAAACCCTCCCCCATCTCCAACGCTTCGTTTACGCTGTAGTCAACCGTTCCGTATTTACCGGAGGCTAGGTTAAAGGTAGTGCCCGGCTGGGTAGTATAAAGTGCCCGGCTGCGGGGTGATTGCTCATAGACAGTACGCGTGTAGGGGTAGCCGCCATCATTAGGGTGCAGATCCACCACATCACCGGTCATAATATCGTTAGCCCAATTATAGCTACTTACAAAATCCGGCTTATAGCCTAATGTAGCATCGGTAAGTAGTACAGCTTTAGTTTGCACTGCTGGTCGGCCTAAAGCATCGTATAAAGTTTCACTTACCCGGACACCTTTATGGAAGTTATTATCAACTTCGCTCTGAGTTTGCAGTACCCGGCCAGCATTATCTATTATCTGTTGGCTTTGGGTAAAGTCTTCATAAGCAACTAAGTTGTCTATATGATACAGCGTAGCATTGCCATAATGGTATAGTATAACATTACAAATTCCTTGTACGCCTGAGTGTAAATAGTTAACAGTCGTATAATACTTTCCATCAATATAATAACTAGCTGTCCCGGCTTCCTGATCAAGGTTTATTTTAATTCTATAGGTCTGCTGATTGGCAACGTTTTTTAAGGTTGTTAAACTACCTGAGCTTCCACCCGCCTCAAAAGCACCATCTTTTAACTGTAACCACGCAGCATTTCCGTAGGTGCCTTTTTCCGCATTCCACTCGTCACTTCCTATTCCAATAGCAAAGCCCAGCCCGCTCCAACTATTAAATGAGAAAGGTTTTATATCAAACTCTATTCCTACTTGTTTAGCTCCGGAGATTCTCCGAAGATCTACACTGAGTTTTTCAGGACTAGATGATGCTCCGCTAGATGAAGGGCAGTATAAGAATAATTGTCCATTTTCAGTAATCTCTTTTTGTACGTAAGGGTTATCATATAGTACCTGCCATCTGTTATCTCCAGAACTGAAATCTTCGTAAAAACCAGCATCTCCCCGTATAGCCGTAGCCAGTGTTAGGTTAGGGTCACTACTTTGATAAGTGCCATTTTCTTTTACTGAAGAATATCCGGCCATAGTAGCAATTGGCACACCATGGTGATCAATAGAAGCTACCCGTTGATGCTTACTATTATAAAGGTGCCGTATACTTCTTCCATCATCCCCAGCTTGCGATTCTATATAGCCGTATGGGTAGTTAAATGATTGAGAACTGGCAACTGCATCGCTTGGGTAAAGCCGTACATTATCGATTGCTCCATTATGGCTATTACCAAATATTCCGAAGAAATTACCCCGGCCCTGAGGCAATTCATAAATTACTGATTCACCGTTTACTGCTAGGTTGAGTCTGCCCTGATGCATATAAAACTTAGCACTATTCCATTTCAATGGGTCAAAATTGACAGGAATAGATATTTGCCCGGAACTGCTTCCCGTAGTGCTACGGTATTCGTACGACATAGTACCATTGGCATAAACATATAGGTTTCCACTCCCCGCTTCCGCTTGAGTTTGATCTTCGTGCTGAGCATTTAGTTGCACGCCTACAAAATCGTTATTGTTTTTAGAGTCAAACTTAAATTCAAAATCAAATACAAAATCCCAATTATCTGCTACAAATCGCATTTCTGTAACCGCTCCCGGGTAAGGCGTGCTGCCACTGGGCGTAAATCTACAGAAGGGCTGGCCATGGCCATAAGACACCCCTCGCTCACGCCATTGGGTTGAACCACTTCTATTGAAATCAGTATACAACACTTCATCCTTTCCGGCATCATACACCTCCATTGTAGCTAATTCATAACTGCCCTGGCGGTAGGTATAGGCTATACTTTTTCCTTCTACATCTTTTACTTCCAGGGGGTTACCTTGTTGATCCCTGCTTTCTACCTCATTGGTCAACAACCAGTCGTTGCTGGGGTTAGTAGTGGAAGCCCAGGCGGTAAACTCCGAGGAACCGGTTCCTTTCCATATGTAGTCCTTCCAGGTACCCCATTTATTTAAGCCGCTCCATACTTTAAGCTTTTTAGCAACTGAACTGGTGTAGGTACTGCCTACCCTAGAGCGTTCCAACACCACCGGGGCAAAAATATTTTGATCTTCCAGTAAGGTATACTTTTGCCAACCATAGGTTATTTCCTTTACTGAGGTTTCTTCTATTCCCTGGCTATTATAATAGCTGGTAGAAACACTTATGGGTTGGAAAGTCTGATCGTGATAAATAGTGTTAACTTCACTAACCAATCCTTCTTCACTAGTGCTACGTTGCTTAACCGGCAGAACTGTGTAAGCCTGAGCAATTACTTCATCATTCTCATTTCTGATTCGTTGCTTATAGCCTGCTACTAAATTATAAACAGTTTCTTGACGGCCTATTTCCTTATTATTATTATATGTAATAACCGTATGTGGCATACCTGCGAAGCGTTTATGATCATAAGCACCTTCTGGCAAGTTTATTCCAGTTTCAGAAACTGAGCGGCTATTATAAAAGTAATGTTGTACGTACCCCTGCGGTCTGGAATTGGGATTACTACTGCCTGGTACTACTTTTACATCCGCGAATAAGGCTCCTAATCCGTTAGGATTTGCCTGAGCATTGGTTCCGTTATAAGCATAACTTGTAGGTATACCATTTATTGTAACGCTTGATAGTGGGTATATATTGGCTTTTCCACTAATCTGGGTATCTGCCCCTATATAGTTAAAATACATTTTATTAGCATATTCCCAATATTCTTCGTCAAAGCTAATAAGAATATTTCCTCCCATAGCATTACCTCTCCTATGTGCTGAAGTTTGGGCATCATGATAGGAGCGATGCCCACTGCCCGTAGAATTGCCTTTTGTGTAGAAGCCGGGAGTTGATCGGTAAATAAAACTATCGTTCTTTATTAGCCTTACGTTGGATGTACTGGCATAAGACCCTTTACTAGTAATGAAATACTTATAAATGCCAGCACCCGTAAGGTGGCGCTGACCAGCATTAATATATCCTTTGTCAACATAGCTACCATCTGAATTTCGTTTGTACAAATCGTTCTGTATAATGTCATAGTCGCCTATAGAAGAAACAAAAGAATAATTACCAGTATTAAAAGAAACCTGAGAATTCCAGCGTAAAGCATTAGCGTCAAACTCTTCAAACCTGATAGTTCCATTGTAAGGCTTACTCCAATGATAGAATCTATCCTCACCAAAAGCCAAATACTGGTGATGATCCCCTAAATAGTTAGCCCCTATATGCTGATCGAAGTTTACTCTTAGGT
This sequence comes from uncultured Roseivirgaceae bacterium, assembly GCA_964504565.1. Taxonomy (GTDB): domain Bacteria; phylum Bacteroidota; class Bacteroidia; order Cytophagales; family Cyclobacteriaceae; genus Cesiribacter. Next base: position 34,370 of record CAZDEY010000018.1, on the reverse strand, counting down.
TATTGAAGTTTCTATTCCAAGTTACACCATCGTACCTCAAAAGCTGAGAATAAATATTTTCTTGTTCATGTCTTGCATGAGGCTGAAGTACTAAAGATTCTCCATAGAATTCTATTGGATGTGATTCGCTTTCTGAGTTATCAATATAATATCTAGAATTAGAGTCAAAATTGTAATTTTCATCCCAAGTATAAATATAATCATTTAGCGACCATGAAACTCCGTCATCATATTGATACCATCTATGAACTCCGGCGTGAGTATTCGTGCCTGACCAGTTATTTGGGGTAACCCAACTCGTATGATACAACCTCATATTATCAGGTAGCTGATTATGATGCCACCTTCCTTGCTCATCTTTGTAATCGAAAAAGACATCGCCGTTATTTCTATCACGGTACCGATTATACATAAGGTAATTATTAGTTCCAAAACCCCAGTATGTAGATACTGATCTTTCTATTCGCTCTTTTGTCCAGCTTATACCGTTAAAGTCAAGTATATCTAGTCCATATTGTTCTTCACTCACTGCTATATAATTATTACCTGCATAGAGTGATATTTCTCCGTAATCTTGCTGGTACCTCAAGCTTTTAGCTTCGTACTGCCACTCTCTAGTAACTGAGTTACGAAACCAAATATGCATAGTATAGTAGTGGTAACCACTACTAACCCTATTCCACCGTAATACCCCAAAGTAGTCTTTACCTACTACTGGCTTTACACAATGAACTCGATCATGCTCAGGCGTGCCCGAGTTTTTATCTTCATCAACATCGTGGTAATGTATATTTCCTAAGACATTACCATAGCTAGTCTTAGTCCACTTGCCATCCCAATTATAAATTTGCACTTCGGAAGCTTTTGAACCCTTATACCAGCTTCCGTTATTAGTATCTCGCCATAATACGGCAACAAAATCATTTCCGACCCAATAACCGGGCTCTTTATAATTTGCAGAGGCCGGGCTTACTTCAATCTGTTTTTCTGAATCAAAAATTTCTAACGCGCTGGTTGCATAATTATAGTCAATAACACTTCCGCTTAGGGTTACTATTTGGCTTAATGAGCCCTTCCGATTTCCTGATTGTAAATAACTAAAACTCATTGTAGGCGAGCTCTCCGTAACTCCATCAAAATAGCTGATTTGCTGAAGGCCGCTTAGCTGTCGTTTAGTTAGATTGTCAGAACCTAAAAAATCATAGCTTAAATCGACCCGATAGGTTTTAATATTTCCAACAAAAACTTCTAAATAATCCAGAAAATCCTTTTCAACTCGCTCTTGATAGGCGTCGCCAGCTAGATTATTTTTATACTCAGCTTGTTCAGTATGTGGTTCCTGATATTCAGGTAATTCTTTATCACCATATACCAGCTTAATGCGGTTACCTAATGCATCTTCAACTTCATCTAAATAAGACGCCTCAGTATGTCGTTGACCTTGTTTACTTGAGTTTAGGTAGCGCTCTACATTACGGTAACGATAATTTAATTCGTCACCCCACAAATTGGTAACCTTAGCTAGATTCCATACCAACCCCTGTCGGCTCTGCCCCTCAGCTTTTGAACTGTTACCAATCCAATTGCCCCAGTGTACCACCCACTGCACCGCATTAGCAGTAGTATTATTTCTATCACCGTAGATATAGAGAGTACCATCTTCTTTAGTAATTTCCCAGCGTTCCTGATATTCATAGTATTTGATTAACCAATTAGTAAACCTCTCAGTCTTATAAGTACGCTCTACATCACCCATCGCACCAGCTACATTATATAAACGAATGGATTGACCATTTTCTACTATATAAAACTCGTCATCAGCGCGAGCGGCGCTCATTTTGTTATCTACTACTATTTTAGGATAGTCGAAACTCCATCCTAATCCAACTGCAGAAGTAGGCGCTTCTTGGTTCCAAATATCAGCCTGATAACTTACTCCCGCTGAATTATAAGAAAGAGATAACCCAGCACCTAAACCATTTCGGCCAGGTATGCTAGCTAAGGGAATACCAAAAATTATTTCGCCGCTAGCTAAATTTACACTGTTGCTTAATACACCTGTTAAATCTTCTCCTAAAGCAAAAGTAGAAGGGATAGACTGTGCGTTTGGAGCATTTGTTTCACCTGAATATCCAATTTCAGTTGTAGTATTAGATACTTGGGAGACATTATTAGCTTCATTCTGAGGTAGATCAGTAATAGTCTGATTCTTTTCTGAATTTTGGTCACCTACCCCTTCTACAGGTTTAGATACTTCTTGCTGTTCTTCTTTTTTTATCTCTTGTTGGCCATAGCCCAATATAGGCAAGGCTAAAAGCAGCAGTCCACTGAGACTGCGTCGCAGGGTTCGGTTGAGGGTGTACGTCATAATTTTTGGTGTAGTTGTGCTCTAAATTGGTAGAGGGTTAGGTAATACTTATCTGGTTATTTTTTATTTCTTTTTTCGTTCTGATTTTGGAGCTAGCATTAGTCCCATTCGTATCTGTAAGGGTTTCCGGTAGGCCTCATGCTCTTTGGGTATGGTGTTAAGGGCCAAACTATATTCTAATAAAGTATAGCCCTTTAGCCACCGGCCTAGTCTATAGCTTTTGCCTAGGCCAAGCCTTAAATTATTAGCTACCCTACTTTCATAAGTCTCTGTACTTTCTTGGAATGCAGCTAACGGTCTGCCCCTATAAAGCTGTTGCCAACTCACCCGGCCAAAGAATCCGTTCTTAATTTGGTAGCTACCGTAAAGCTGTCCGCCCCATATAGGATCGTAGCTGTGGCTTACCCACGAATTAGTTGGTAAAGATTTTCCTATGCTTAGTCGCGCTTGAGTTGCTAGTCCTAATTGTATATGGTCGGTAAGCTGGTAAGCCAATTCCGGTCCTAAGTCAATCCGGAAAGCTTCCACCTGGCCGGTACCCCCGCGGCCGGACTGCCAACTTAAACCGTACAGTAATCTATGTTTCCACTCAATTTCTCTTAAGCTGTGCCGCTTTAGGTAAGGCAGTTTCTTCTCTTCTTTTAGGCTATTTATTCGCTTATAGTGCTTCTGGTGCCGGGCAATACGCTCGCGATGTTCGGCTACTTTGGTATGCTGTTCAGCAATAAAGCTTTGGGCTTTTTGTAAAGATTCTTGCGAAATAGACGGTAATTGATCAGGGCTCAGCTCTTCCATTGGAATCCCGAATAGAGCCTCTTTTGCATTTGGCTTAGCCGTTAACTCATTCGCTAGTTCATGCTCACTTGCCTTCCTATCTATCCAGTTATCTATATTTTTACCCGTTGCTGAATCAACCCGAATTTCGGGAAGTTGGTAGTCTGATAGGCCATTGGTAGCCTGACCGACTTTTTCAGTTTGTAAGGGTATTTTACTTATTTCTATATCCTTACTACTAGATAAATCAGGTAAAGAAACACTGATATCCGGCTTAGAGGTTAGTTCTGCTAACTTGTTATTATCTGCCAGACTATTATTACTGATATTAATTGATGAAGCTGGCAAGCTTGGAACTAGACCTGACAACTCAGAACCTGGCAACAGAGTATCAGCTATTTGACTATATCCCTTAGCTTTTTGTTGATAAGTAGATAAAGCGTTTGAGGCTGGTAATTGCAACTGAGTTACAGAGGATAGGCTGTCGGCTAACTGCTTAAGAGAGTCTGAAACTATTTGAGTGCGGGCTACTAAACTATCAACTCCATTTACAAGACTATCGTTGTGTTGTAACGAACTGCTTAATTGCTGGTTAACACTCGCTAGAACTGCCTGAATGCTATCTGAGCTTGTATTAACAGCGTTAGTTAAACTATCTACTTCAGTAGAAGCCTGATTACCCTGACCATAAACCGAAATGCCAGCAGTGATGCAAAGGAAAATAAATAGTAGTCCGGCTCTACTAAGAGCCTTCAAGCTGTTGGTCAGCATGATTTTACAATTGGTAGGCGAAAACGAAAATATTATCTATCCTACTTCTCCAATAGATATTATTAATACAAATGTAAGTACAATGTAATATTCAAAGCAAACAATAACCAAAATAATGTACAGTTATTCTACAGGATGTGCGCTAAGTAATTAAATATAAGTTGTTTAAACAAAAAACCGACTTGATTACCCAGTCGGTTTTAAATTGTTATAAATGGCTCTTACAATAAAGCCTATAAGATCTTGAAGACCTTATAGGTTTAATTGTACTAATTAGTTAAAATGCTTTAATCTAATAACTTCTTTCTCGGTCAGGTAACGCCAGCGGCCTCGGTCCAGATCTTTTTTAGAAAGGCCGGCAAAGGTTACCCTATCCAGCCGTTCCACGTTGTAGCCTAAGTGTTCAAACATGCGGCGTACAATTCTATTGCGGCCAATATGAATTTCCATACCTACCGCCGTTCTGTCCGGGCTAAGTACCGCTAAGTCATCAACCTTAGCCAAGCCGTCTTCCAGCTCCAAGCCTTGCTCAATAGCTTCGTAGTCCTCCGGGGTAATGGGCCTATCCAACAGTACGTGGTACACCTTCTTAACCTGATGGCTGGGGTGGCTCAGTTTCTTGGCCAGCTCCCCATCGTTGGTTAGTAGTAATAAACCCGTAGTGTTCCGATCTAGCCTACCTACGGGGTAAATGCGCTCCTCGCAGGCGTTGGCTACCAGCTCCATTACGGTGCGTCTATCCTCCGGATCGTCGGTAGTAGTAATAAAGTCCTTCGGTTTATTTAGCAGCACATACACTAAACGCTCCGGATTTAGCTTTTTACCTTCGTACACTACCGTATCGGTGCGCTGCACTTTAGTGCCTAGCTCGGTTACAACCTGGCCGTTTACCTTCACCAAACCCTGGGCTATAAGCTCATCGGCCTCGCGGCGGCTGGCTATGCCGGCTTTGGCAATGTAGCGGTTAAGCCGAATTTCGTTACTTTCCGATTTATCTTCCTTGGTACCCTTCTCGGTTTTCTTACTTTTCTTTTTAAAGAAATCGTAGCTGTGCCATGTTTTTGTACTGCGGCACACCTTTAGGCTTTTTCTTGTCCGTACGTTCTGCCCGGCCTCCCGGCTGGGTTTCACTACGTTTTTTGGGGGAGTTTTTTTGCTGACCGGGCTTAGCCCTACCATCCTCATCAGAGAAGTCCTGCCAGCCCCGGGCTTTGCCGTACTTCTCGGTCCGATCGCGGCGTGGAGACTTACTACCGCCCCGGTTGCTACTACCGCCGTCGTCAAACTTCTTCTTAAAATCTCCCCCACTTTTCTTAGCCTTAACAGGCTTGCGCTCGCGGCGGGCTGGCTTTTCTACATCGCCGTACTGGCGACCTTCCTCATCGCGCTTTTGCCAGGCTTTGCTATCGTCCGGGTCTACAAACGGAGCCTGACGGGCCTGATCGAACCCACTACGGTTAGGATTATTGCCTGGGCGTTGGTTATCTGCACCCGGACGCCCCTGTCCAGGGCGGCCCTGACCGCCATTAGGGCGATAACCGCCCTGGCGAGGGCCGCCAGAGCGATTATCGTTACTGCGGTTATACCCCCCGCCACTTGGCCTACCTTCAGAACGCCCTTGGCCAGGGCGGCCCTCATTAGAACGGTAGTTATTGCTGCGGTTAGGATTGTAGGGTCGGTCACCCTCTCTGCGAGGACCATCCTGCCGACTGTCGGCATCCCGATTGCCTCGGTAATTGCCCGAGCGGTCATCGTCACGGCGCGGCCTATCGTGGCGCGGGCGGCCTTGGTCAGATCTACTTTGATCCGAGCGGTTATCATTGTTGCGGAAGTCGCGATTGTTGCGCGGGCGATCTTGGCCGGAATCCCTCCGCTGATTATCGCCGCGTCGGTTGTCGTTACCACGAGGGTCGTTACCACGAGGGTCATTTCCCTGGTTGCGGTCTGACGAACCTTTACGAGAATTGTCCATTAAATTGTTATAGTGAATAGAATTTGTATTCGATTGTATACCTAACTATAGGCTTACTGCAATATTTACTGTTCTTCGCCAACTTTGTTGTCTTCCTGGGCAAAGTCCTTGGGAGTAGGCAGGTCTTTTAAGCTCTTCAGCCCAAAATATTTCTCAAACTTGGGGCTGGTGCCGTACAGGAGCGGGCGGCCAATGCTTTCGGCCTTTCCCTTTATTGCTATTAGTTCTTTTTCCAGTAATTTCTGTAGGGCGTAGTCGCAGCTAACACCCCTTATTTGTTCAATTTCGGATTTGGTTACCGGTTGTTTATAGGCTACTATAGCCAGCGTTTCAAGCGCCGAATTGGATAGCCTTTTTTTGTTTTGCTCCTTTAACAACTGGCCGATGCCGGCTGCATAAGCGGGTTTTGTAGTAAACTGGTACCCTCCGGCTACCTCTTGTAGCTCAAAGGAATACTCATCCTGACGGTAGCGCTGCTGTAACGCTTCAATTGCGCCTTCCACATCAGGTTTTTGGAGCGGTGCCTCAAACATTTCAGTAAGTACCGCCAAAATTTCAGCCGCCGGCAGTGGCTCCGGCGAGCTAAATATAAGGGCCTCTACGTGCCGGTGCAAGTAGTTCAAGTACTAGCTTTAGTTATTTTTTGACAACTTAGCTTCAATAGAATGCATAGTGTGCGGCACGGCTTTTAACCGTTCTTTGCTTATAAGCTTGCCAGTATCAATACAAACCCCGTAGGTACGATTTTTTATGCGAACCAGCGCATTTTCCAACTGGTTAATAAACTTCTGCTGACGAGCCGCCAACTGGGTCAGGCTTTCACGTTCGGCCGAGTCGGCCCCATCTTCCAGCATTTTAACCGGACCGCCGCTATCCAAGGTATATTCGCTGCTTTTGTTAAGGGTTTCCTTAATATATTTCAGCTCACTTTTAGCTTTATCAAGCTTAGCCTGAATAAGTTCTTCAAACTGTTTCAGGTCCTCATCGGAGTACCTAACGTTATTTGCATCAGTGGACATAGGCGTCTCGCTTTTTCCTTACAAACGATTAATTAACTAAAAGATTCATTTCCGGCGGCGTTCAGCGGCACTTTCTTATCAGCTACCACCTTCGAAACCATAAAATAGGCTGCAAAGGTACTGATTTTCTGCTAAATAGACCAAGCCTTATTTTTTCATATCTTTAGCTTATTTTTACTGAATTATGAAGACATTAATTTTATTTCTGCTGACCGTACTTCCAGTAGTGGCTTCTGCCCAAAATAAAATAGCCTTGGTTATTCATGGCGGAGCAGGCACTATTCTTAAAGAAAATATGAGTCCGGAAAAGGAAGCGGCTTACCAGGCCAAACTTACCGAAGCCCTAAATGCCGGGTACGCCGTGCTGGAACGGGGCGGCTCCAGTTTGGATGCAGTTACTACTACCATTCAGATTTTGGAACAATCGCCGCTGTTTAACGCCGGCAAGGGGGCGGTGTTTACCGCTGAAGGCCGCAATGAACTGGATGCCTCAATAATGGATGGTAAAACGGGTATGGCCGGGGCGGTAGCCGGTGTAAACCGTATACAAAGCCCGATTTTAGCGGCGCAAGCAGTTATGCAACACTCACCGCACGTTATGCTAACCGGGGCCGGAGCTGAAGAATTTGCCCAAGCGCAAGGACTGGATATGGTGGACCCAAACTACTTTTTTGACCAAACCCGCTACGACCAGCTAAAGCGCATACAGGCACGCGAGGCGCAAAAAAGCAAAGAAAAGGGCTACGTAGCCCCGGCCAACCCGGATGAAAAATTTGGAACCGTAGGTTGCGTAGCGCTAGACAAGCAGGGCAATATAGTAGCCGGCACCTCTACCGGGGGCATGACCAACAAGCGCTGGAACCGCGTGGGCGACTCGCCTATAATTGGCGCCGGAACCTACGCCAGTAACCAAACCTGCGGCGTTAGCGCCACGGGTCACGGCGAGTTCTTTATCAGGAATGTAGTAGCCTACGATATTGCGGCCCGTATGCAGTACGCTAACATGAGCCTGGAAGAGGCGGCCAATTCAGTAATCAACGAAAAGCTAAAAAGCCAGGGCGGCGAGGGCGGCATAGTAGCTTTAGACAAGAATGGCAATATTGCTATGCCGTTTAATACGCCGGGCATGTACCGGGGCTACCGGAAAGAAGGTGAGAAAGCTAAGGTGTTTATTTATAAAGAATAGGTAGAGAGTGGGTGGGTTGATGAGTTATTATATTTGTTTTAAAATACTCAATGGCAGTACCATAATAAGTATCCGTCATAAGCTTTATCATTCTTCGCTACTTCATCTATAATTTCTAACTGGGTATCACTTTGATAAATGTAATCAGTACTTTTTATCACATTTACTGTCGATAGAGCCTTTTTGAGCCTTACATTATAGCAGTTATCATATAAAATTTTCAATGATGTAACCGTATAGTTCTTGTTTAATTGATTAGCTAACCAACCTCCCTTCTTTTGAGCGTGCAAAGACCCATACCAAAACAGTGTAGTTTTAGGCTTAAATGCTGCATGGAGTTGCTCAAAATTTTCTGCTATTTTCTTATCACTTCTAGACTTTCGGGCTTTATTAAAGTATAATGATAATATTAGGGCGGCTTTATTTATATCAGGCTTGGTATTCAAGTAAGCTTGGGCTTCCCCCCTATATTTTTCAAGAATTATTTCAGCTTTCCCAAAATTGTCTTTTGAAATATACGGTGAGCTATCATTAATCTGTACCTTCACTAAAGGCTCCAATAATCTATTAAAAGCAGAGTCATTAGGGTTGACATCAATAAATACCTTTAAATATTTGGCAAGCTGAAAAGGCTCTGAATCAACCGAGTAGACAGTAAATTTACGTTCGGACTCAAGATAATAGCTTCGCAAAGTTTTATATCCTGAAATATAAGAACTATCAATTTCACTTAGAGAATTACTGCTAGACCAATCCAGCATTATATTTTGCAATGCTTCTAAATAATAGTTATTACCCGTTGTAATATAAAAATTCAGTAAATTAGTATAGATGCTGTTTCCTTCCAGAACTATTGCATCGACTTCTACTACTTCGTTATATTCCCTTAAAAACTCTAAAAAGATTTTGGAGTTAGAAAGTGTTCCATGAGTTTCACCTACGATTACTATTTCTTTATCCTTACCTAACCGATTTAATTGACCTTGAGCCGATGCCAAATTTGTAAATAGAATCAAACACAGAACCAGATACTTGAAAGCAACATTTAATTGCATATAGAGAATTTTTATTTCTCAAATTACTACTTATTTCTACTAAAAAACCCCAAGCAGCCAAAACTACCCGGGGTTCAATTACCAAATTATCGCATCGCCAAATCAGCACATCACCAAATCAACACATCACCACACTAACTTGCTTTCCACTTGATGGTGCAGCCTATGGCTTTGGTTTCGGCTTCGGCGGGTTGTTTGCCGGCTTGCAGGTCTTTAATAGCCGCCTCAACGTACTTTTGGTCGGCAGCGTCGGCATCTTTATGGTTGTTATCGATAGCCCCAATGTAGGCTACCTTCCAACCCTTGGTATCTTTCTCTAACAAATACACATGCGGGGTACGGCTGGCACCAAAAGCCTGGGCTACTTCCTGGCTTTCGTCGCGCAGGTATGCAAACGGATAGTTGTATTCTTTAGCCCGCTCCTGCATGGCTTTAAAGCTATCGCCCGGCTGCACCTTCTCGCTGTTGGGGTTTATAGCTACAACCGGGTAGCCTTGGCTAGCATATTTATTGTGCAGATCAATTATGCGCTGCTCGTACTTTATTGAATACGGACAGGTGTTACAAGTGAATACTACAATAGCCCCTTTGGCATCTTTCATACTTGCCAGGCTCAGGGTAGAACCATTAACATTCTTCAGCGAAAAATCTTTAACGTAATCGCCAACCTGATAGCCCGGCCCAGCCGTAAACGCCCATAAGCCTACGGCTAACATCAGGGCTCCTAAAAGTGAAAATGTGTTCTTCATGTTTATTGGTAGTTAGTAGTTAGTAATAAGTACAAGGTATATGGTATTTGGATGATGGAAATCTCATGTCTCAAATCTCCTATCTCACGTCTAATTAACTAAGTACGGCTTAACCGAATTCTCCAGTTCTTGGGCAGTAAGGGGCTTTTCGTATAAGGTACGTTCGCCGTTAGCGGCAATTACTATAGTGGCCGGTATGGCCCCGCCCCAGTCAGGATCAATAGCGTTAATAAATTTATTCTGATCGGTTTCATCAAGCAAGTATACTTGAGCGGTTAAATTCTTTTTACTTACAAACGGCTGCACCCTACGCTCCAGGTCTTCCACATCATCCAGGGTAATTAAAACCAGTTCCATGCCGTTGGCTTTCTGGTTCTGGTAGGTTTCTTCAAAGTGCGGAAGTTCGGCCACGCAGGGGCGGCACCAGGTAGCCCAGAAGTTCACCACCTTAACTCCCTTTTCCGGAGCAGCCATAATGCTTTCCAGCTTATTCATTTTTACCACCTCAACCTGCTGCGCCGGGGCTTGTACAGCTAAACTACCTATAAGAACTGTACTTAACAGAAAAATAATTTTCTTCATATAGCAATCAATATATCTATATTCTGAAGCTGAAACGAAAATTTACCCCCAAATCGTTTACTTTTTTTCGAATTAATACATTGGTTAATCTATAAGTATAAGCCTTTAGTAGCCTAAGACCGGCCGAAAGCTTTAGTTACCTTACCTAATGCTTTTGCTTTTGTTAATAATATTACAGCGTTGGCCTTAACCAGCTATGAATTAATAACTTCAGGCCTGTTACTTATATAGCTACCTGAACCTATGGATTCACCCGACGCAACCATTAATTCAAGCCCCCTTCAGAAGAACAAACCAAGCTGGTCCAATACCTTATTAGACTACAAACGGGCGCAAACCGACCCCCTGGGCGATGAGGTGGTAAGCCGAATAATCCAATCGGGCTACCTGGCCAATATGCGCGATGTTTTTGCTACCCTTACCAGCAATAGCAGTGTTACAGTCAATACCTTTAACCACTTACCACCCGGCCTGGCCAGTATTCTGCAAAAATATTTTCAGGAGACTGCCGAGCTACCCAACTGGTTAAACCCGGAATTAGTTAAAGTCGGCCAACGGGTATATAGCCGGTACGGGCCGGAAATCAGTACCTTGCTCACGGTTAAATCTTTACCCTTGTGTTATGCCTGTGCTAAAGGAGCTCACGTATTGGCCCAAACCGGCCGACTAAGTGCCCCCAAGGGAAATATTAACCCCTTAACCCGAAGGTTAATGGAAACGGCCCAGATGGTAGTAAATGTACTGGCCCCGGGCGGCATGCAAGCCGGCGGGCACGGAGTTATTACCATTCAAAAGGTTAGGTTAATTCACGCTTCTATCCGCTATTTTCTACGGCATCCGCACGCGCCAGACCAGCCTATCTGGAATTCTTCCTACTACGGCGAGCCCATTAATCAGGAAGATATGGCCGGCACGCTTATGTCGTTCAGCGCGCTTATTCTGGATGGCTTACGCCAATTTGGTATTGACCTGAGCCCGGAGGAGCAGAATGGCTATATGCACATCTGGAAAGTAGTAGGCCATTTAATGGGCTTACACGAAGATTTGTTGGTTGATACGTTTGAAGAAGGCTGGGAATTGGGCATTACCATAATGAAGCGGCAGGCCGCCCCCTCGGACGACGGTAAAATGCTAACCCAGGCTTGTATTGAGTTTATGCAGCATATGGTGCCCGGAACCCTGTTTGATGATGTGCCGGAGTATATGCTGTGGTACTTTATGGATGATATAAGCCAGGCTATCGGCCACGATGTTGCCGGGTATTTAGGACTTGAACACCAGCATAACATTAAGGGGATGCTGATAATGAAGCTTAGCCATTTGTTCTGTTCCGCAATAAACGAGATGGAAGAACACTCCCGGATAGTACAGGAAGTAGTATCGGTATTTAATCAGAAGTTGCTTCAGGGCTACCTTAATCTGTACAACGAAGGCAAAAACCAGCACTTCTATATCCCGCCTTCTCTAAAACAAGACTGGAAATTAAACTAAGCTATGAGTTCACTTTTACTCAATAAAAACCAGACCAAGACGCTGCAGTGCCCCTATACTTCAGCCTCAACCTCGCGCTTTATTTTTATTACCCAAGGTATAATGGTGCTGTGGTCGGCGATTAGTGCGTGGCTGGAGGCCGGGCAATTGGCCGTTTACCTTATTACCGTACCGTCCTTCTTTCTGTACTTAGGCTACGCCTGGGTAAAGGGAAATCGCTTTTTACTAAGGCTTCTGCTGTTTGGTACTATAGCCGGAATTATGGAACTCTGGGCCGATAATTATTCAGTGCAGACTATTAGTGCCTTGGTTTACCCCGATGGCCCCAAGTTGTGGAGTTCCCCTTTGTACATGCCACTTAGCTGGGCAATTGCCCTTACCCAACTAGGGTATATGAGTTACCTGGCGGTAAAAAAGTGGGGAACGATAGTCGCCATTTTTGCTATGGGCATCTCCGGGGCTCTCTATATTCCGCTATACGAGCATCTGGCGAAACAGGCCGGTTGGTGGTTCTACCAAAACTGCAGCATGCTTTATAATGCACCCTACTACATAATTCTTTGCGAAGGGCTGATTGCCGCCAGCTTGCCACTGATAGTAGTTCGCTTTATTAGGCCTAAGTCGGACAACCGCTCAGCTATTGCCTTGGGAGTGATTGAAGGCGTCTGGATTGGAGTAAGCGCCGTGCTAGCCTATACCCTTTTACCTTAATTTGCTATGAACTGGACCGAAACCCACTACTGGTGCCAACACTACCCGGAACTAATTAAGTACGTTAACCTCTGCGACTACTCGCTTGCCGATATAGTACTGATTTTGGCCGGCACCATATTCTGGAATGTAGTCTACTACTTTATCATCCGAAATGCATTCCGGCATAAGTTTGTAGAGATGCCCGCCCCGGCCGGTGCCTCTAACCTGGCTTGGGAGTTTGTATGGGGTTTTATGATTACTACTAACCTGGGCTTAGTGTTTGTGTGGGGGCTGCGCATCTGGTTTTTCCTGGATCTGTTTATATTCTATACCATTCTCCGGTACGGCAAAAAGCAAATGAGCACCCCGCTGTTTAAAAATAAGTTTATCTGGTGGGAAGTTGCCGCTACCCTGCTGTGGGTACCCGCGTTCTACCTCTTCTTTCAAGAGGGTTACGATACGGCTATGGGGGCCACTTCGGCCTATATGATTACCGTAATTATGGCGTTTCTGTACGTTATGTTCTACGCTTCCTCGGGCAAAAATCAGGTATATTACTCAGCCCGGGCGGCTTGGTGTAAAGGTATTGGGAACACCCTTATGAGCATATTTGTATTCTTGCACTACCCGGAAATGAAGTTCTTGCAACTGCTGTGCGTAGTAGTATTCTTGCTGAATGCCGGATATATAGTTTTAATTAGCCGCCAAAGGCTGAAAGAAGCCCCAGTGAAGAATTTAGTGAGAGGAAAGCGGCCGGTTATGGGGGCAGTGTAATGGCTGACAGGTAAAAAAAGGGGGGGGCTGGTGAATTTCCAGCCCCCCTTTTGTTTCTACTAATATTCTAATTTTTAATAAACCTATGCTGAAATATATCTTGGCCGTTGCTAAGCTTTAAAATGTATATGCCCGTAGCCAGATTTTCTATATCAACCGATTCCAAAGTGGAGGCTTGTTCAGTGACCTGAAGACGCCCACTAGTATCATATACCGAAACCTGCCAGTTTTCTTTGGCTAGATTCTTGGGCAGACTAATATGTAGCTTATCGCTTGAAGGGTTAGGAAAGATGCGGATGTTTTGTTCTAAGGCAGTGGGTAAGCCGTTGGGGTTGGCTATTAGGTTATTGTACCAGACTTCTACTGAAGAATAGTAGCTAGATACGGCAATATCGTTATCTCCATCGCCATCTATATCTTCAACAGTGATCTGATCTTTAAAATAGCTTGTAAAAGTAGCAATAGGTTCCGTTGACCAGGCTCCTTCTTCAAGTGCATAAATATTAATGCCTGAAAAAGGGTCAATAACTGCTAGCTCCGGAATATTGTCATTATCGAAATCAGCTAATGCATAATCAAAAATTCTCTCATCAAGTTGAGTAGCTTCGCCAGCAGTGAATATACCATTCCCATCATTCAGGTAAGAAACCAAGATTGACTCAAAACCATACCCTTGTTCGCCTAATTCAGTCTGAATTACTACTACATCCAAATCACCGTCTTCATCTAAGTCGGCAGCTTTAATTTGTGGATAACTTAAAAACTCAAAGTTTCTCACCAAAGTGTCAACATCTTGGTACTTGTTTCCAGTAAGTTTTGACAGAATAATATCCCTGTTAAAATCCTCATCAATTTGAAGTCGTAGAAATTCAGGCTGCTCGTCACCTTTGTCAAAATTATCAATTATGGCTACGTAACTATATGATATAAAACCAAGAGGATCTTCGCCGTCGAAGATTATTTGTTGAGGCTCGAAGCTAGCACTGCCATCATTATACCAGGCCAGGTCACCAGTTTTACGCTCATAAGTATCATCATCATCGTTGATTAACGATATACCCGTGAACAAATCCAGCGTTCCATTACCATCTAAGTCTACAATCTCAGAGCCATAGACCCTAGCATCGTCATATTCACTTTGCTCATATACCAACTCCTCAGGAGCCTTAAAGGTATTGTCGCCATTACCTTTAAGAATGAATATTTTAGCTCCTTCATACGGTTCTAGTACTATATCCAAATTACCATCTCCATCTAACTGAGCACCTTCTATACTCTGAAGAAGAGTATTATCATTAAGTCCTATGGTTTTAGGATTAAACCTACCGTTATTATTTACCCATATAAATGGCAAACCTGCACTCAGAACTTCCATGTCACCATCACTATCGGTATCAGCTAAGGCTAACCTTTCTCCAGAGCTGACAACTATATCTAGCGGACTTTCTTGCAATGCAAAATTGTCATCAGAGCTTGGCTCGTAAAACCGATTGTAGTGTGAGTTAACGAAAATTATTTCATATACTTCATCACCATCGTAATCTTTTATAAAGAGCTGGTTATAGCTTTCGTAGTTACCCTGCTTTTCACTTAAATAGCCCGCCCTGAATGACCCGGACTCATTTATAAGCACCTGAAACTTAGCTTCGTTATTAACCCCCGGCATGAATACAATATCATCATCTCCGTCTCCGTCCAAGTCTCCAGCACCTAAGGCCGAGAAGTCTATATAATCATCGCTACTGTTTATGCTGTGTATTTCATTTAGGCTAAATGAAGTGGCTGAATTTGAAATTGCCGTATACAGCTTGGTATCGGTCAATAATACTAAATCAGGGTATTCATCTCTATTTATGTTAGCTACCGCTATTCTATCTAAACTATAAGGTCGGCTGCCAGCATCAATCTTTATTGCTGAACTAAATGAGTTGCCATCACTGATATAAACCTCAGCAGAACTCTCCTCCCTGTTATTGATTATTATATCATCTTTAGAATCATTGTTTAAATCCCGGACAATTATAGTCCAAAAATTATCAACAGCTGCTAGTTCGGCTACTTCCAACCAATTGTTATCAGTATAGTTATAGAACACAATTTTATTCTGAGAATTGTATTCCCCGTCGTAGTTATACTCTCCAAAAGCTACCTCGTAATCACCATCACCATCTATATCTGCAACACCTACCACATACCCTTCTTCAACGTTGATATCGATTGTTTCAGAAAAGTTGTTACTTCCATTGTTTAAATAGATAGCTGAGCCATAACTCTCCGATGTGTATTCGTTCAGTATAAGGTCTTGATCACCGTCGCCATCTATATCTCCGGCTATAACGTTAGAATAAAATCCACCGGAGGGCAGGAAATCTTGGATAGTAGCATAGTTGCCGCTGCCATTGTTTAAGAATATTCTAGGTTCGGAATAATAACCGGAATCTAAAATATCTAAATCTCCGTCGCCGTCTAAGTCGGTAAATTGGTAAAAGCCATTGGCAGCATCACCAACCTCAGTACCTTTACTAAAACTAATCTCACTTAGATTACTACGTAACCATTGATTATGCCTAGCCTGACTGAAGTGCTTACGTAATAATACTTTTCTTTCCAGTGCCGATTTACCTTTAAATAATTGTTGCTCCGGCTGCTGCTTTTGCGCCTGCCCCTGCGCGCTGCCCAGGCTTACCAACCCAATAGCGGCGGCCAAGGCCCAGTGTTTTATTCGGGCGGTTGAGCGTATGCCTAGTTTGGCCTCCAGCTTAAGCAGCCGGCTTAGGTAGCGGCGCTGCCGGCGGGCGGTTAGTTCGGCAAATGCGCCTTCTTCTAGTTGTTTGGTGCAGCGGCCTGCCAGTTTTTGGTAGGTGGCGGCCAGGCGGTTATGGAGCAGGGTAGAAATATTCATAAAAAAATTTGGGTTCAGCAGCTTAGTTGTCGGTTTCTTCTTCGGCACTCCAAAATACTTCTTTTGGCGTAACAACCGATAGCTTATGGATATTTTTTTGGGTATTTAGAATATTGGGTCGCCGGTGGGGCAGCAACTCTACATCGTATAATTCTTCGGCCGAGTTTTGGTAGCGCAACCAGGCCACTTGCTTTCCACTGGGTATATGCACCACCACCAGGCCGCACATTAATTCCTGCCGGGCTATGGGCGCATCCTGAAACAACTCGCTGCCCTTACGCAATTTGCTAAGGCCCACCAGGGCTAAATCGCCCACCACCTTCATGCCGCGCAAAAAGCCGGGCAGGCGGGTAATTACCTCATAGCGGCCGGTGCTTTCTTCCACCGAAACCAACTCCCCAGTAGCGGATAGCAACAGCAACAACTGGTTTTTGTACCGGCGGGGCGAGTGCGGAACGGGCAGTTCGGCGGCTACCACTTCCTGGCTGTCAACGTCTAGTAAAATGCCACCCTTCAGCATACCGGACTTCCAGGCGCGGGGGGCGTTGGTTTGGCCCAGGGCGGTTACGTACTTGGGTTTGCCGTTTTCCAGCAGTAGCCCGTTTAGGTGGCAGCGGTCTTCGGGCTTTAGTTCGTTTATAAACTTTGGTTTCCATACCGGCCTAAAGCTGTAGCGACTGCCTACTAAACCCAAGCAGCTAAACGCGGTATTTACGGTCAGCAGCGCGCCGCCCGCCCAGTGCAGGTCGTGTAAATCCAG
The DNA here is from genome assembly GCA_964504565.1 of uncultured Roseivirgaceae bacterium. Classification (GTDB taxonomy): domain Bacteria; phylum Bacteroidota; class Bacteroidia; order Cytophagales; family Cyclobacteriaceae; genus Cesiribacter. The sequence goes on along the minus strand of CAZDEY010000018.1, from coordinate 17,274 downwards.
CGGGCCAGTATAGTAAGTGGCGCGGGGCACGTACAGGGCATCGTAGGTATTGGGCTTGGCCGGGTAGTGCGGGGCCAGGCCGGGAGCGTTGGCGGTAACCACCACCTCGGTTTTAGTAGCTATGGCCAGCCGGTGCCCATCGAACGCCAGGCCCATAGGTTTGTTGAAGGTGCGCGGCAGTTGCACCAGTTTTTCTTCCGTAGGGGCCGAAAACACCACTACCTTGCCGCTCTGGTAGGTACTTAGCACCACGGAAGCGTTTAGCTGGTATAGCAACTGCGGAAAATTGGGCGAATAGGTATAACTAAAAGGCGCCGGCGCGGAAGGTTGATGGTGCATAGCGAGTAAAGATAGCGTAGTAAGTAGCGTGCTCAAAACAACAGATCATATTCGGCATAATTGCTGCCACCTACGCTTCCTCAAATCTGCAGAAATTTTATAAGTTAGCGGTGTATAGGGGCTGGTTTACGCTAAATGGTTATATTAGCCGGAAACATTTTTTAACGTCCGCTAACTGTTTAATGGAGTTAACCTCTTTCAGGCAAATTTTTGAACATTCGCCGGTAGCTACCGAGCTGCTAAAGCCGGTATACGGCAGTAGCGGACAAATAACCGATTTTCAGTACCACCTGGTGAACCCGGCTGCCCGGAAATTTCATAGTGGTTTAAGCCATAGTCAGGTTGAAGGCCAAACCCTACTTGGTTTATACCCGCATCTGGCCGGTAGCTCTTCGTTTAAAAATTACCAGAATGTACTGCAAACCGGCCAACCCCAGCGCGAACAAATTGAGTTAGCCCCTACAAGCCAGTGGTTTGAAGCGCAATATGTTAAGCTGGACGACGGCTTGCTGATAACCTACCAGAATATTACCCAGCTTAAGCAGAGCCAACTGGAGCGGGAACACAGCCAGAATCTGTTAACCCGTATTTTCGATACGGCCAGCGTAGCCTTGGATGCCTTGGTAGCCATACGCGATGATAGCGGCCAAATCACCGATTTTGAGTACCTACGCACCAATCGCCAAAGCCAACGTTGGCGCGGCCAGGAAGGGCAAGATGTAGCTGGCGAACGTTTATTGGAACTTCACCCCGGAATTGCTACCGAAGGCATTTTTCCTAAACTAGTGGAAGTAGTAGAAACCGGCCGGCCGCTCAGTGGTCAGGTGCACTATAACCATGAGCAATATAACAAGTGGTTCCAGTATAATTACCAAAAGTTTCAGGATGGACTACTGCTGCTCTATTTCGATATAAGCGAACAAAAAGAAGTTGAGGACCAGCTACGCCACCATACTGAATTAGTTGAAGCTATTTTTAACACCTCGGAGGCGGCCTTGCAGTGCTACCGGGCAGTGCGCAATGCCGAAGGACACATTACCGATTTTACCTACGAAAAAGCAAATCAGAAGACCCTGGAATTTGGCTTTCTTCCCCCCGATACCGATTTAACCGGCCTAAGCTTGCTACAGACATTTCCGGGGGTAGAAGCATCCGGGGCACTTGATATACTGAAGCGGGTAACCGAACAACAACAGCCCGAAACCCACCAAATTCACTACCACTACGATGGCGTAAACCAGTGGTATAAAGCTGGCTATTCACCTCTGCCCTACGGAGTAATAGTTACCGTTACTGATATTACCGATTTAAAACATACCGAGCTACAACTTCAGAAATCGGAGCAGCAGTTTCGATCGCTTATCAGCAACTCACCCGATGTAATTACCCGCTTCGATACCGAGCTACGACATCTGTTTGTAAATCCGGCCTTTGAGCGGGCAACGGGTATACCGCCCGATACAATTTTGGGTAAAACACCTGCTGCCCTGGGGCTAGATGCAGCCGAAACCCAGCGTTTTGTAAACACCCTTCAAACGGCCTTAGATACCGGCCAAAAGCAGGAATATTACGGTACGGTGCCTACACCCGCCGGGCTTAATACTATTTTCTCCAATATAATGCCGGAGGTTAATGCCGAAGGGGCGGTAGAAAGCCTATTGGTAGTAACCCGCGACATCAGCGAACTTAAGCGGCAGGAGGAAGAATTAAAGGATTCGCGGGCGCAATTACAAGCTGCCCTGGAGCAAATTAAGATTACGAGCGCCAAGCTGCAAAGTATGATTGACAGCACGCCGGACCTGATTTGCGCCCTGGATACCAACCGCTGCTTTGTGGCCTTTAATAAAGCTTATCAGAAAGAATTTAAGCAGATTTTCGGCATTGATATTCGGCCGGGGCAGTCGTTAGCGGAGGCACTAAACCACCTGCCCGAAGAGCAAATGAACGCGCTGGCCGTATGGCAACGGGCCCTTACCGGCGAAAGCTTCCAGATTGTACAGGATTTCGGTGATAAAAAACTGCGGCGCGAACGCTACGAACTTACCTTCTCGCCTATACCCAGCCACAACGGCCAACTGCTGGGGGCTACCCATATTGCCCGCAATTATACCCGGGCCTCCCGGCAGGAAAAGGAAATTAAAGATGCCAAGGAGTTTTTATCGCTGTCGGAAAACCTGGCGCACATCATCTTCACCCAAAAACCCGACGGGCGCGTTGACTACATTAACCAGGCCTTTTACCGTTATACCGGCCTAAGCGCGCTGGAGCTACCCCAGGTTCCGTGGCAAGAGCTGGTACACCCCGAAGACTACCCCGCCTTTCAGCACGAACTGGCCCAGCACACTGCCGGGCAGGAAGAAACCGACTATATACTGGAACTACGCCTGCGCAACCGCCAAGGCGAGTACCTCTGGATGGTGCTGCGCGCTTCGCCCCTGTTCAGTAACAGTCAGCTTAGTAAATGGGTAGGCTCCATTTCTAACATACACGAAGCCAAAACCGCCGAACTGCGCCAGCGC
>CAZDEY010000018.1:2043-14406 GCA_964504565.1 uncultured Roseivirgaceae bacterium | reverse complement strand
CCAGGCGGCCGAAGAGTTTAGCCAACTAGCCGAGGGCCTGCCCCAATTGGTATGGGTAGCCCAGTCCGACGGCCATACCTACTACTACAACCAGCGCTGGCAAGAGTACGCCGGCAGTATGCCCGATACCGAAGAGGGTTGGGACTGGCCGCAATACCTGCACCCCGACGACCACGAGCGTAGCGCCGCTACATGGCAAGCCGCCGTGGTCCGGCAAGACTACTACGAAATTGAGTATCGCATACGCCGGCACGATGGCATCTTTCGCTGGCACCTGGGTAAGGGCCTGCCCCTGCGCGACCTGGACGGCCAGGTGGTGCGCTGGTTTGGTACCTGCACCGACATTCACGACCAAAAAGTGCAGCAATTGCAACTAGAGGAGCAATTCCGGAAGGTACAGGAGCTTAACCAGTACCTCGATACCTTTGTGCACGCCTCGGCCCACGATTTGCGCGCCCCCGTAGCCAATATGATGGGCCTGCTAAGCCTGCTAAAGGCCAGCCGCGAACACCCCGATGAGGGCAGCGTGGTGGGTATGCTGGAGGCTTCGGCCAAGCGGCTGGACCTTACCCTGCGCAGCATGATTAAGCTTATTGAGTTTCAGAGCCTGGAGGAAGCGGCCGAAACCCTGCAAACCGCCGAAATTATGGAGCAGGTACTACACGAAGCCGAGCCCGAACTGGCCAAAGTTGAGCACCATCTGCAGGTTGAACTAGAAGACTGCCCACCGGTACAGTTTATCCGGAGCTACCTGGAGAGTGCCCTGCGCAACTTGCTTTCCAACAGCATAAAGTACCGCCGCAAGGAGGAAAAATTGCAAATTAAGGTAAGCTGCCGCGAAGAAGCTGACTACCTGGTGCTGTTGTTTGAAGATAACGGTATTGGTATTGACTTAGGCCGATTCGGTAAAAAACTTTTCCGGCCCTTTAGCCGCTTTAACCGCGAGGTAGAGGGCAAAGGCATTGGTCTGCACCTAATACAAAACATGTTTGCCCGCCAGGGCGGCAAGGTTGAGGTAGAAAGTCAGCTAGGCCAGGGTACTACCTTTAAACTGTATATTCCCAGGCAGGTAAAAGAAGTAGAGGCGGAGGAGTAATTTGGAAGATTGTTGGCTTAGCGCGTAATTATTTTATAGCGGCTCCAGAAATAACGTATCACGTTCACCGTAGGGTATAAATGCTAAATAATCCAATTCCGAAATAGTTATAAAATCAACGTAAGCTAACCGATTATACTTCTCAATAGCCTTTTCTATAGCTTCGTGCCACCGATTAAGTACTGTGTACTCGGATTTTATTGGATTTTTCAGGTGTGGGTCACTATATGTAATGCTAACATATTGCTCAACACCCTTACCGTTCTCATTTAAACTTTTCGCAGTAGTTGTTATAGCAAATAAAGCTAAACCTAGTAAACCAGTATTAACTGGTAGTAAGCCTACGTTATCTTCACTATAGGCACCAACATTTACTTGTATATTATCATTAAATTCTTCTACAAATAGGCTAATATTTCCTAAATAAAATCCTTTAAACCATTTACTACCTCTCATCTGATTAGATTCAGTTTGATAGAACCTTTCTAAATGAAATTGCCGATTTATATAAAGTGGATTTATATTTCTAATATATTCTTCATCAATTTTAATTGAATTAGCTATTTCATTTTTATCTAAGTCAATTGACTCAAGAACAATATTTTTACCTTTCTTACTAGCTCGGTAAACCTTGTTCCCAAAATAATAAGAGGTAAATGAGCCCGACTTGAATGCATCACTGATAGCAAAAGAGTTTATCTTTTGAGTTGGCTTTTCCTTCCAGATGAATTGTTCTACGTACGTAGAATCCCTCTTCTTATTATCAAATGTAACAATTAAGCCCTGGTTTGCTATATAACCCTTAAGAGGGTATTCGGCAACATAAAGGCTATTGGTCTTTTCATTATCAGTATATAGAACCACGCCTGAACTTAGTTCGTTTCTTATTTCTTCTGACTGCACAGTAAACCACGGTGCATTAGTACTTATACTATCATTGCCTACCTCTGCAACTCTTATTTTTTCACCGTCATATTCTACCAGATGAATAATAGATGACGAAGCAGCTAAGCCAACAATTTTTTGGTTCTCAGTTGCTTTATAAATAATTGACCTAGTAATTCTATCTGGATATATAGTAAAGCGATATATTCTAGTTTGATCGTTATTATTTACACTGAAAACCATCATAGAACTATCATTGACCGAAGTTCGAATAATAGTATAGTTAGCTAGATTGAGTTCATGATTAAATTTTGATCCATCAGAATACATTATTTGTATCTTATAAACTTGCTGAGGACGGCGCTCAAGTAAGTATTGAGTTCCCGTGGAAGAAATATCAAAATAGACCTCTTTATTATTTCTGTGATTTAAATCAATTTGTTGAGGAATTGCCTGACTGTAACTTAAAAAAGGCAGTATTAAAAAGCAGAGTAAGAACAGATAAAACTTCATCATAAAATTTGTTAGTGGGTAATATAGGGAAGAAAGTCGGAAAAATTTATTCCTTATATTAGCATCCAATATTTTTTAACGCAACAATTAGATATGAGAACTCCCCTGGTAGCCGGTAACTGGAAGATGAACACCACCCTCGAAGAAGGCCAAAAGCTGGCTTCCGAAGTGGTGAATATGGTGAAGGACGAAGTTAATTTTTCGGTAGAGGTAGTATTGGCCCCACCCTTTACTCACCTGCATAGCGTGGGCAAACTGGCTAAAGACAGCCAAGTAGAATTGGCCGCTCAAACCCTAAGCGAGTATAGCAGCGGCGCCTATACCGGCGAAGTTTCGGCGGATATGCTTAAGAATCTGGGGGTAAGCTGGGTAATTATTGGCCACAGCGAGCGCCGCGAATACTTTAACGAAACCAATAGCATTCTAACTAAAAAACTGAATGCGGCCCTAAAAGCCGGCCTTAAACCAATATTTTGCTGCGGCGAACCCCTAAGCGTACGCGAACAAGAAAAGCAGAATGGCTACGTTGCCGGCCAGCTAAAAGAAAGCCTGTTTCATTTAGAGGCCGAACAGGCTAAACAACTGGTTATTGCCTACGAACCTATCTGGGCCATTGGCACCGGAAAAACCGCCAGCAGCCAGCAAGCGCAGGATATGCACAAAGCTATTCGGGAAGAACTGGCTGACAAGTGGGGCAGCGAGGTAGCCAACGGCATCCGCATTCTGTACGGCGGCAGCGTAAAACCCGACAACGCCCGTGAGCTGTTCGACCAGCCCGATGTGGACGGTGGTTTAGTAGGCGGCGCCAGCCTAAAAAGCCGCGATTTTACCGATATTGTAAAAGCCGCTGAGTAGGGCCGGCACTTTTTACCGGCTTCTTGGCGTTAATTGTAAAATAATGCTAGTACTGTATGTCAGTAGCTATTCTTACCGTATTAAGTAGCTGGTTGTTTGCAGCAGGAAACTCCGGCATGCCGCCCCGCGAAACCTGCGAGTTGAGCGGCGTAGTGTACGTGGCCGAAAGTCCGCAGGAAGCCGATTTTCTGGTCTATGTTAAAGAGTCGGAAACGGCCGCCCACCTGCTGGTATTTTCCGAAGTAAATCAGCTTATGGCCGACCGGCCCGGCATTTGGTACTTTACCGATAAGCCGGCTTTCGCTAATTTTAGTGTATATTTCACTCCTACACCCAAAAAAGCCGATTTTTTTATAGCTTACACTAACGAACCCGCCTTTGCCGGTTGCCGATAACTTTTATGCCCGAAGATAATTACATAGAGCTTTGCGTACGCTGTAGCCCCGACTTTTGCGAAATACTGCAGGCCGAGCTGGCTGAACTGGGCTTTGAAGCCTTTGCCGAAGAAGAGCGGGGCTTTGCGGCCTATATTCCCCTGAGAGAGTATCAGCAGGAAGCAACCAAAGAACTCTTGCACGAGTATATGGACCGCGCCGCTCTGGAATGGGAGGTGAAGGAACTGGAAAAAAAGAACTGGAACGAAGAGTGGGAAAAAAATTATAACCCAATTGAAATTGGTCAAGAGTGTGTAGTTCGGGCATCGTTTCACCCGCCCCGCCCCGATATTCCCTATGAAATTATTATTAACCCTAAAATGTCGTTTGGTACGGGGCACCACCAAACTACCCGCCTTATTCTTCAGCAGTTGCTCAAAATAGATTTAACCGGCCAAAAGGTGCTGGATGCCGGTTGCGGCACGGGTATACTGGCTATAATGGCCTACAAAAAAGGAGCTGCCGAGGTTTGGGCCAACGATATTGATGAGTGGTGCGTAACCAACAGCCAGGAAAACTTCATACTAAACCACTGCCCCGAAATTCAGGTTAAACTAGGTACCTTGGGCGAGTGCGAGATAAGCGAAACCTTTGACCTGATAATTGCCAACATAAACCGCAACGTGCTACTGGACGAAATGGACCTCTACGCTGAGTATTTACGACCAGATGGACATTTAATTATCAGCGGTTTTTATGAAGAAGATATACCAATTTTGCTAGAAGAAGCTGCTAAACATAATTTAGAGGAAGCCCATAGGTGCCAACTGGATAAGTGGGCTAGTATAAAGTTGCTAAAGCAGCCTTAAAATTTATAATCCTGTCCTAACAAGACGTATTTATCAGGCTTTTCGTACATCATGTAACTTCCCCTATATTATTAGGTGGAGCCTCTGCGTTATTTATAGTACGTTGCGGCTCTTTTTTACCCAAATTAGGGTTGTGTTGTTAATCAGGTGTGTGAAAATTACTAGAGAATGCAAAATATACTTAGCTATCTACGGCTATGGGGGGTGAGTTGTATGTGCTTGGTGTCAGCCGTAGCGGTTGCCCAAAATTCCGAACCAACAAATCCGGATAACTTTAGCAGCGACCTTAAAACCCTGTTAGGCAACCAGAGCGATCCGGTTGCGCGGGAAAACGGCTGGCTGTTCGACTCGCTCTGGACGGTTGGGGCCTATACCAGTGCCCAGCAAGAACAAATAAAGGCGCAGATTACGGCTATGCAGGAACGCCGCTACCGTCCGGTTCCGCATATTTCTTCTTACTTAGGTACCATTGCCCGGGCCGAAGGCTATCAGCTAAGCGAACTGCTGCCTATAGCCGACCAGTTACTTCAGGATAACGACGCCAAGGCTTTTCTAACTTATTTACAAGCGGCCGAGCTTTACTTACGCCAGGGTGCGCTTTATGCTTCCAATTATAGCAGTTTATACACCGCCGGAGGTAATGTGCACTTTAAGTACGAAAAACCGGCCGAACCCGAACCGGTTGCCGAAACGCCAACTGAAGAAGATGCCGACGATAGTGCCTGGTTCTCTGATTTTGATGCCACCGAAGAAGAACAAGATAACAGTTGGAGCAACGATTGGGGCAGTTGGGATAGTGAACCCGCCGCCCCCGCCGAAGCCAGTGAACCAACGGATACTTCTCCGGTTTACCTGGCGGTAGAACTACCTGAGGTTAGCGGGCCGCTAATTGAAATTGACGGCACCTCCCTGGTTTTTGTTAGTAATAACGATTCGGTTGCCCTGCAGAATACTAAAGGCAGCTATATGCCCCTGCGCGATTTGTGGGTGGGCGAAACCGGTAAATTTACCTGGGAAAATACCGGCCTGAGCCCCGATTCGGTATACGCCACGTTCGAAAACTATTCATTTAAACCTTCTAAACCGCAACTTACCGCCGATGAGGTTAGCCTAACGTATTTAGGAAGGCTTAGCCAAGCGGTTAAAGGGGTGTTTGAGTACAAAAGCACCCGGTATGCCAGCCCCGAGCAGGCACAATTTCCCCGCTTTAAAAGCTACGAAAGCAATATACCAGTAAACGGCTTAGGAAAAGATATAATTTACCGCGGTGGTTTTGCCCTTATGGGGCCTACCATTTATAGCTCGTCGGTAAACTCCGGTTTGGCTACTATTGAAAAACAGGCTAAAGGCAAACCAGGCTTTGTTATTAGAAGTACCCGTTTTAACCTGCTGGATACCGCTATAACTGCTGATCGTTCCGCTTTGGTGTTGTTCCATAATCAGGATAGTATCTTTCACCCGGCGGTGCAGTCAAAGTACAATACTAATACCGGGGTGCTTACGGTAATTAAAGATAAGGGCGGTTTCCGCTATACGCCTTTTTATTCCAGTTACTTCCAGATGGAATTTCTGGCTGATATTCTGAGCTGGGATACGGCTACCGACAGCGTTGACTTTTCGATACTAAGCGGTAAAAACCAGGTTCCGGCTTATTTTACCTCGCAGGATTACTTTAACGAACGCCGTTTTGAGGAATTGAAAGGCTTATACGATTTTCACCCTTTGCAACTGGTGGTTGGCTACGCCCGGCGCAATAATAGTTCTTCATTTTATGTAGATGAAGTAGCGGCTTCAATACGGCAAAACCCGGCTACGGTTAAAAATGCCATGCAGCAACTTATGCAAAGCGGGTATATTGATTTTGACCCCCAAAGCGGCCTAATAAAAATGAACCGCAAAGGCTACCACTATGTGCTTAGCCAAAATAAGCGCAAAGACTACGACAACCTCCTAATCTCCTCCCTTGAGCCATCTCAGCCCAATGCAACCTTTTACCTTGATTCAGCCCAACTGAAAGTTCGCGGTATTGACCAATTTTATATAAGCCGCCCCAAAGATGTTTATATAACCCCTACTAACTCCGAAATTACGCTGCTTAAAAACCGTAATTTTGAGTTTGACGGCAAAATACACGCCGGTAACTTCATATTTAACGGCCAAAACTTACGGTTCGATTACGACAGCTTCCTGATTGACCTGCCCCAAATTGATTCTATTCAGTTCGATGTTGATAACTTCAAGAATAAGAAAAACCTGAAACGCAAGCGGCTAGATAACCAGTTGGCTGAAACCAGTGGTAAGCTTTATATAGATTTACCCAACAATAAAAGTAGCCGCCGCGAGAACCCCCAGTACCCAATTTTTGATGCCAACCAAGGCTCAACCGTGTACTTTGATAGGAAGGAAATAGCCGGCGGTAGCTACAGCAAAAACATCACCTTTGATATTCCACCCTTCGAAATTGATAGCTTAAGCAGCAGCGACCCCTCAGCTATTTCGTTCCGGGGTACGTTTAGTAGTGGAATTTTCCCCGATTTTGAAGAAACCCTGGTAGTACTGGAAGATAATTCCTTGGGATTTACCCATAAAGTGCCGGCCGGTGGCTATCCGCTATACAATAAGCAGGGCACCTACTACGATAGCCTGAAACTAGACCAAGAAGGCTTGCACGGCAGCGGCCGAATTGAGTATCTAAGCAGTAAACTGTATAGTAATAAGTTCTTCTTCTACGAAGATTCTACTAACGGCCAGGGCTATAAAACCAAAATTGACGAAGCTACCGTGGGCAGTGCCCAGTTTCCGGCAGTTGAGGTAGCCGGCTATAGCCTAAACTGGTACCCTAAGGCCGACTCTATGCTGGTAAGCAACAACGATGAGGTATTTAATATGTTTGGCGGGGTAGCCCAGCTAAACGGCCAGGTCAATATTACTACTACCGGTTTGCTGGGCAGCGGTACGCTGGAATCAAAAGGCTCGGTAGCCGTATCGGAGGAGTTTGATTTTAACCGGAAAGATTTTAACGCCCGCCATGCCGACTTCACTATTAATTCTAATACTGAAGGGAAACCCATATTGGCGGCTAAAGATGCCCGGGTAGCCTACGACCTTACCAAAGGTGTAGCCGATATTAGCCCCGAGATTGAAGGAGTGGCCGCGCTGGAATTTCCGTACGCCCAGTACCGCACCTCTATACCGCAGGCTACCTGGAACCTGGAAGAGAAAACCGTAGTAATGAACAAGCCAGACGATTTTGATATTCTGAACTCCTACTTCTATACTACGAACAAAGCCCAGGACTCGCTGGCCTTTATGGCTGAAGAAGCCCTGTACGATATTGATGCCCTTAAGCTTACAGTTAAAGGTATACCGTATATTAAAGTAGCCGATGCTAAAATTACCCCGGAAAATAACCTGGTAGAAATTTTAGAGAACGCCCAGCTAGAAACCCTGGTTAACGCCACTATAGTTATGGACACCCTTAACGAGTACCATAACTTGTACAATGGTAATATTAAAATTGATAGCCGTAACCGCTTTGAAGGCAACGCAACCTACCGTTTGGTTAACTCGCTGGAAGATACTTTCTCTATTCAGTTTGATAGGTTTGATCTGGAACAAATCCAGGTTTCAAAAAAAGAAACCGAACTGCATACCGTTAGCAACGGCGAGGTTAAAGAAAACGAGCAAATGATAATTTCGCCGGGCATGCTGTATAAAGGCCGGGTAACTATGTACGCCCACAAACCTGCCCTGGAGCTAGACGGTCTGGTAAAACTTAACTTCCAGAACATACCAAATTACGATACCTGGATTAAGTACCAAAGTAGCGCCGACCAGAAAGAAATAGCGTTTAACTTCAACCAAAGTAAAACCGAGTTGGGAGCCCCGCTTTCGGCCGGTATATTCTACGACTCGCGCACCAGCGAACTGTACCCCTCGTTTGTAACGCCTAAACGCGATGAAGGCGACCAGCCCCTGTTTAGCCCTACCGGAATACTTAGCTATACGGCCGCTACCAACGAGTATCGTATTGAAGATATTGATAAGAAGACCGGAAAATCGTACAGCGGGCGCATATTTGCCTATAACGAAAACAACAGCGAGGTGCGTTTTGAAGGGCCAATTATGCTGAAACCCGAAGTTAAAGGTAGTATGAACGTAAAAGCCTCCGGTTTGGGCAAGGGCAGCTTCCAGACCGAGGAATTTGATATGAATACCTTTATGGCCATTGATTTTGTACTGCCTAAAGAAGCCGAGGCCGTTATGGCGCAGGATATGGTGGATTATGTACAACGATTGGGCTTAGCGCGAGCTCATGGCGAACGCAGTACTTACATATTTAAACTAGCCGAAATAGTTGGCGAAAAGGCAGCGCGCGAGTGGGAAGGAAACTCGTTAACTACCTATACTCCGCTAGTAGAGGCCGGCCCCGAACTGGAAAAGAATCTGGTTATCAGTAACCTAAGCATGAAGTGGTCGGCTGAGAAAAAGGCTTGGTACAGCATCAATAAAATCAGTGTATCTAACGTAGGCTTAGAAGATATAAACGCCCAGGTAGATGGTTTCGTGGAGTACCGTAAATCGGCCGAGTTGGGTACGGTGCTCAACATTTTTCTGCAGGTTGCCCCGGGGGTTTGGTATTACTTTAACTTTGAAGGAAACCGCCTGATGACTTATAGTTCGCACGAGCCCTACAATGAAGAAATCCGCGATAATTCGCGGGCAGACAAGGCTAAGCCAGGTGAATACGTGGTAATAGAAGGCGATATTGCCGAAACCAAACGCTTTGTAGACCGTTTCCGCCTAGATTACTTTGGCCTGGAAGTTCCCTACGATCTGAATTTGCCCCAGACCGCACCGGAAGTTTCCGACGATCCGTTCTCTACCGGAACCCAGGCTACCGATACTGATAGTAGCTCGGCCGATGATGACGATGACGGATTTTAAAACCGCAAATGGCAATTATTTATTAGCGAGATTATTTAAAGGAAAAAGAAGTGATCTCAAAATAATTGGCATACATAATGTATTCTAGTAATTCGAGTCTGATTATTGCAGCCTCCTCTGATTACTGAAAACCCGAATATAAAAGAGCCGGTATAGTACACCGGCTCTTTTATTGATTATTCCCTAGCCTTAGAAATAACTTAATATTATTAAAATGAGAATAACCTTCCCATTTTGATATAGTTACCTAACCTAGTATTTCCCTAAGAATATGGTTTTAAGCTAAATAAGGTGGTTTGGTAAATTTTGGCACGTATAATGCACCTAACTTACTGATCCTGATTTTTTTATCTATTGGCTGACTTTTTTAGACTCTAACCCGTTAAAACAGGCTAACCTCATCATTGGTTAGCCTGTTTTGGTTTAATAGGTACGGCAAGCTTCTACATTTATATTAGCTACCCGCTACTGCTTACTTCTTCCTACCATTAACCTATTCTCATTTTGAGCTGCTAAATTCTAAAGTTAAAAGCTATCATTGGCAGTAGTTATATGGCTGTACGGAATTTCGATCCAACTTCCGCTATATTCCCAATAATCCTGACTTTTTTAAATTGCTGGCTGATTTTTTAACTTCAACCCGTTAAAGCCGACTACCTTTCCGGCAGCCTGTTTATTTATTGGCCCGCAAGCGGGCGTTAAATCAAACATTACGCTAATAAACTGGCTTTTAGTATTGTACGGCCCGGCCTAATCAATTCAATTTTTAAGCTCCTTAATTAGCTTTATATTAGCCGGCTGTAAAATTTGTATAACGGTGTACTCCAACATATTTTTCTATTATGGAACCAAACGTTCAGACTACCTACAAAAATTATATAAAGGAAAATCAGGACCGGTTTATGGCCGAACTTTTTAGTTTACTCCGAATTCCTTCCGTAAGTGCCGATTCTAAATTTAAGGGCGATACCCGCCGGGCAGCCGAGTTTATTAAAGAACAACTATTGCGCGCCGGTGCCGATAAAGCCGAATTGTACGAAACCCCCGGCCACCCCATAGTATACGGCGAGAAAATAATTGACCCGGCCTTACCTACCGTTTTAGTGTATGGCCACTACGATGTGCAGCCGGCCGACCCCTACGAATTATGGGATACTCCCCCCTTTGAACCCGTAATTCGCAAAACCGATGAACACCCGGAAGGGGCAATTTTTGCCCGCGGTGCCTGCGACGATAAAGGCCAGATGTATATGCACGTAAAAGCCTTTGAAACCATGATGGCTACCGATAGCCTAAGCTGCAATGCTAAGTTTATTTTTGAAGGTGAAGAAGAAGTTGGCTCGGCTAACCTGGATGATTTTGTTCGTTCGCACAAAGAACTACTAAAATCCGATGTAATTGTAATTTCCGATACGGGCATTATAGATAATGATACGCCTTCCATTACGGTGGGCCTTCGTGGGCTTAGCTACGTAGAGGTTGAAGTTACCGGCCCTAACCGCGATTTGCACAGCGGCCGCTACGGGGGGGCCGTAGCCAACCCAATTAATGTGCTATGCGATATGATAGCCAGCCTGCACGACGAAAAGGGCCATATAACCATACCTGGTTTTTACGATGAAGTAGCTGCCCTAACGCTGGAAGAGCGTAAAGCCCTGCACGATGCCCCGCATAACGATAAGGATTTTGCTGTAGACTTAGGAATTAAAGAAGTACACGGCGAAGACGGCTACTCTACTCTTGAGCGGGTAGGTATACGCCCCACGCTGGATGTGAACGGTATTTGGGGCGGCTATACCGGCGAAGGAGCCAAAACCGTACTCCCTTCTAAAGCTTACGCCAAAATTAGTATGCGCCTGGTGCCTAACCAGGTTTCGGAGAAAATCACCAAGCTATTTGTAGAGCACTTTGAAAGTATAGCCCCGGAAGGCGTTCGGGTTAAAGTTAAACCCCACCACGGTGGCGAGCCGGCAGTACTTTCTACTACCAGTACCGAATATCAGGCGGCGGCCGAAGCGTTTGAAGAGTGCTGGGGCAAAACCCCAATACCCACCCGCGACGGGGGTTCCATTCCTATTGTATCTCTTTTTCAAAAAGAACTAGGACTGGATTCGGTAATGTTGGGCTTTGGCCTGGATAGCGACAATATTCATTCACCGAACGAGAAGTATGGCGTGTTTAACTACTTTAAAGGCATAGAAACCATAGTTTCTTTCTACCAGCACTACGCCGGCTTAAAGAGATAATCTACTGAATAGAAAATATTCATACTGAAAAAACCGTTGTCCTGAGGCAACGGTTTTTTGTTTTTAAGTGTCTATAGGTCAAGAATTTCTTGATAAACTGGCTGGTAATTTGCATTAGTTATCATAAGGATAACCAAGCCGTAACCACCAGTTTACTTTAGCTGCCTACCTTTTACCAATTGAAAATATTAGTATGCTTAAAATTAAGCCCCACATGAGCCCCGGACGTACCGATTACGTTCTACTCTCCGAACTGCCGGCTTTACAGCTGGCCGAACTGCGCCAGTGGCTTCCCGAAAGCTACATAACGCGCGAGCCGCACTGCTCCGAACCTTGCATTGCCTACCGCGACTACGAATTTTGGTACGACTACTGCTTCCGCAATAACAGATCTAATGCTACCTTAGACGAGCAGTTGTAATACTCTGGGTATTTAGATTGATAGGCTTTAGATACTGGTAAACTATCTATTAGCTTTATACCACTCGGCAAATTCTTTAGCAAAGTAGGTTAGAATTATATCGGCCCCGGCGCGGCGTATGCTCATTAGGCTTTCCAGCATTATAGCCTGGCCGTCT
>CAZDEY010000018.1:0-2025 GCA_964504565.1 uncultured Roseivirgaceae bacterium | reverse complement strand
CCCCGCTCGTGGGCGGCCTTTACCATAGCGTACTCGCCGCTTACGTTATAGGCAGCAATAGGCACCTCAAAATTTTCCTTTAAGCTTTTAATCACATCCAGGTAGGCCAAAGCCGGTTTTACCATCAGCATATCGGCGCCTTCGGCTACGTCCAGCTTAGCTTCTATTAGGGCTTCGCGCCCGTTGGCCGGGTTCATCTGGTAGCTCTTCTTATGGGCTGGTATACCTTCGGCTTCACGCGGGGCACTATCCAGCGCATCGCGGAAGGGGCCGTAGAATGCGCTGGCGTACTTGGCCGTATAGCTCATAATGCTCACCTCGGTATGGCCGGCCTCATCCAGCGCGCGGCGTATAGCCTCTACCCGTCCATCCATCATATCGCTGGGGCCTACTATATCAATGCCGGCTTCGGCCTGCAATACCGACATCTTAGCCAGTATATCCAGGGTTTCGTCATTAAGTATTTTGCCGTCTTTAACCAATCCGTCGTGCCCGTCGCTACTGTAAGGGTCCAGGGCCACGTCGCTCATTAGGGTAGCTTCCGGAAATTCCCTCCTTACCTGGCGTATGGTTTTTAGGTAGAAGTTTTCGCTGTTAAGAGCCTCGGTTCCCTGCTTATCTTTCTTATTATCAGCAAAGGCCGGAAACAGATCGAAAGCAGTAATGCCCAGCTTCATGCACGAATCTATTTCTTTCAGCAATAAATCCGGTGTACGCCTAAACTGGCCCGGCATACTGCCCACTTCCTCCTGCTTTCCTTTACCGTCTATAACAAATAAAGGATATATCAGCATTTGGGGCAGCAGGTAAGTTTCCTGCACCATAGCCCGTATGGCAGCGGATTTACGGTTCCGGCGAGGGCGCCTTAGTATCGGGTAGTGAGTCATGAGTATTGAGTAGTAGCTAGGTGGTGAAGTGGTGAAATAGTGAGTTGGTGAGTTGGTGGGTTGGTGATTAATGAGTTACCGTGCTGAGTATTCTGACAGGTGCATATATCTTATGATTAATCATTAAAATCGGAAGCCATTTTAATTTTGCCTTTTAAACTTCCAAATACCCTCTTTGTCTCTTTTGGTTGCTTAGAATTTTTATAAAGCAGAAAATCGATAAAATCTAATACTTCCTCCTTCATATGGGCAGTAAGCATATTAATTCTTTCTGTAATACTTGTGTTGTTTATTCGCTCTTTCATACCATATACTTTATACTCAATACCGTACGGGTCTCGCTAAATCTTAAACAGCGCCTCCAGAAAGCCAATATTCTCGTTTTTATCTTTTACAATAAATAGCGGAATTTCGTGGTTATGGTTAGCCAGGCGTTCAGCCACGCTGCCCATTAGCATAGCCGCCGCAGCCGATTTCCCCTTAGAACCTATCAGGATTAGGTCGGCCTGCATTTTTACGGCCTGTTGGTATATTTCCTTTACCGGGTCGCGGTCGCTATCCAGGGTATACACGCAGGGTATACCCTGGTATTGGGCCGGAAGTTTTTTAATAAAGGCTTGGTAGTGGTTTTGGGCGTGGGTACGCATAATTTCGGAAAACTCTTCCTCGCTTTTGCCGGTGCTGCTCCAGCCACTAGGCAGTTGGTAGGCGTGCTGGCAGGTAATTTCTACCGGGTTGCCCGAGCTTTGCTTAATTTGCATAGCCTGCTCCAGAGCCCTTCGGGAATGTTCACTAAAATCTACGGCAACCAGTAACCGATCCATAAGGCGGGGCAGTTGCTCGGGCACTAATACTACCGAGCGGTGCGTAGCCTTCACAAACTTATGCGCCATAGCCCCTTTGCCCGGCAACTTACGTTTGCTGCCCAATATTATTAGGTCAACATCTTTACGCTTAGCCAGTTTCAGGCACTTATCGCTGGCATTGCCCTCATGCACTTCTACCGAAGCCTCGCAATCAGGCGGTAGCTGCACCAATTCCTTAACCTGAGCTTCCAGGCTGCGGCATATGCTCTCGTCCATTGGGGCCAGCGTATCGCGGTAGGTCTCGCGCAGCTCCTCGGGCATATCCAGGTTTT
>CAZDEY010000017.1:16628-68285 GCA_964504565.1 uncultured Roseivirgaceae bacterium | reverse complement strand
CCGCGACCTCAACCTTGGCAAGGTTGCGCTCTACCAGCTGAGCTACTTTCGCGTTAGATTTCCCAACCGCTTCCCGATTGGACTACAAAGGTAACAGACGGTTTTTTAATTTCAATAGGCCGGTGCAAAAATTTTAAAAAAATTAAGGCACCCAAATCTGGGCGCCCTACACTTACCTTACCATTACTCTTAAGCCGCCTGGGCAGCTTCTCCTTCACGCTCTTCAATTACTTGCTTAATCTTATCTATTGCCTTCACTATCCTATCATTATCCAGCGTATTAATGTTTTCAATCATCTTGTTCTTTTCGCTGCTGGTAATTTTAGCGTTATTCAGTAATAATAGAAGCTCAGTCTTCTGCTTTACGGTAGCCATTCGCGGCGCCGGTTTTTCAACCTCAGGGGCTTCAACTGGCTTCGTTGCCTCAGCTTGCGGTTTAGCTTCTTTAGCCGGTTCGCTATCGGAGCTCCGGTTGCTCTTGGCTGGCCTATCGGTATTGCCTTTTGAATAGCTAATTTTCTGCGGAGCCTGATTACTGGGCATAAGAAAATCCATTTCTTCGGCTGGGGTTGGTTCATAACCAGCCGCCCGTATAATCCAAGCCAGAATATTGCGGTAGGCTTTACCTATTGCCCTAGTCTGAGCCATTGAGGCAATGGCAAACTCCTGGTAATAGCGTTTGCCGCCCTCTTTGTTAGAGCATATAGCAAAGCCGCTACCTACCTGATTGCCACTTTTTAGATCAAGAAGTTTAACGTGGGCCTGATACTTAATCTCATCGGATGCGGCAGCGGCCTGTCTTTCTAAAGTTTCTATAATAGGAACTATACCTAATCTGGAACCCGCATATTGCCAACCTTCTACATTCACATAATCCTTTCCTTGTATAGGCATAGCCAGATTATTCTCACTAATAAATTTAGCTAAGTCCTGCGCCAGATACAGTGTCTCATTTGCGTTAGCAATGTCATAGGTTTCTACAACCTGCTTACTGGTTTTTGCTACTTCTTTTGCCATCTCTTTTCCTATTTGCGTTCGTATTAAGAACACTCTAATATACGAAATGGTGCAAAGTTTAGCTAAATTTTTTAGTAATTATTTATTAGCTAATTAGGCTTAAACCAATACTTTAAGCCCATAATTACTAATTATATTAGTATTGATAATTTCAATAGTTAGCCTGAATAAAAAATTATATGCGTTAACAGCTTCTCAGTGAGCATTATAAAAATAGGCTCCTTTGTGGGGAACTAATCCACGGTTAAACAGCTTATTGCTGTACCATTAGCTTATTCATAGTTAATAGGTTTTAATGTTTTGGTTGAAAGGGAAAAAAGCCACCGGGTTCGGTGGCTTTTTTCTTGTCAGGCGTTGTAGCTTTTAAACCCAACGCCCCTTGGTTGAGGAAAAGTTGGAAAGCAAAATTAGCGGCTGGCTACAGCATCTAGTAATTTGAGGGCATTGCCCCCTAAGTTTTTAGCCACCATCTGGCGGTATTCGGTACTTTCCGTAAATCCACTGCTCATAAAGCGTTCCATAGCCGGGGCCCAGTCGCTATTCTTCGGCATAATAATCCCAAAGTGCTCTGAACTTTCATCGCCGGCCGGGTGGCGTTTAATGGGCATACCTTGCTTAAGCGCCTCCAGGTAGTAAGTAAAATCCAGATTAGCGAATAGATTAGGGTCTTTAGATACGGCTTCTAAAGCAGCTACACTACTGGTTACATATTTGTAGGTTAGCTTCGGCATATGCTGCTTCTGAATATTTTTAAGGCGTTGCTCGTTAAGCGTAGCCTTTACTGATACGGCTTGCATACCCGCAAAAGTTTTAGCAATCTGATCTAGATTTTGAAGCGTGGGGACATCTTTGTGCGTAACCATTATAGCTACATTGGTTATAAATGGCGGGCTGAAGTTATACTGGCTCTTACGCTCTTCGGTTATAGTAATGTTGCCTAAACCAAATACCCCGCCCTGGCTGGTTTTTACCGAACCCATAAACTTCTTAAAATCCTGGGCATCGGTATGGTTGTAGTTTACACTAAGGGTTATACCTTCTTCTTTCTTAAGCCAATCGGCAAAAGCACTCATTAAGTCTACACAAAATCCGGAAACCTGGGTACCAGATTTTTCGGTAAAGCCCGGTGTTTGTACGTAGGTATAAGTAACGCTGGCTTGCTTGCTGCTTTTAGCCGAGGCGTACGAATCGCCCTTAAGCTGGGCTTGGGCAGATAACTGGGCAGCACCAACTAAAAGCACCGCCGCTAAGAATTTTGAGGTAGTAGAAAGGGTTTTCATAAGGCTACTCTGTTGATTTATATTAAAAGTAGCCAATAAATCAGAATAAAATTTTAATATGTAATAACTTAACAGAATTTATATATTAAAGCTTTACTTTAACTCATCTCGCAGAAATACAGCAGTATAACTTTTTTGGCTCTTAGCCACCTTCTCCGGCGTACCCTCTGCAATTATCTGACCGCCGCCGCGGCCACCCTCCGGACCCAAGTCCACCACGTAATCCGCCACCTTAATTACATCCAGGTTATGCTCAATAATCAGCACTGTATTGCCCCTATCTACTAATTTCTGCAGTACGTTTAGCAGCAATTTTACATCCTGAAAGTGGAGGCCGGTGGTGGGTTCATCCAGTATGTAAAAGGTTTTGCCGGTATCGCGCTTACTTAGCTCGGTAGCCAGTTTTACGCGCTGCGCCTCGCCCCCGCTAAGGGTAGTAGCGTGCTGGCCCAGAGTTATATAGTCGAGGCCTACGTCATGTAAGGTTTTTATTTTGCGCAGAATTTTGGGCTGATGCTCAAAAAACTCCACCGCTTGCTCCACCGTCATATCCAGCACATCGCTTATGCTTTTACCCTTGAAGCGTACTTCCAGCGTTTCGCGATTGTAGCGCTTGCCCCGGCATACCTCGCAGGGCACGTGCACATTGGGCAGAAAGTCCATCTCGATAAGCTTTAGGCCCGCGCCGCCGCACTCCTCGCAGCGGCCGCCCTTCACATTAAAACTAAAGCGGCCGGGTTTATAACCGCGTATCTTAGCCTCGGGCAACTCGGCAAAAAGGGTACGGATATCGGTAAACACGCCGGTATAGGTGGCCGGGTTAGAGCGGGGCGTACGGCCAATTGGGCTTTGGTCAACCTCAATTACCTTATCCAGATGCTCCAGGCCGCTAAACTTTTTGTAGGGCAGCGGTTCCTGTATGCTCTTATAAAAGTGCTTGCGCAGAATTGGGTAGAGCGTTTCGTGAATGAGCGTACTTTTGCCGCTGCCGCTTACGCCGCTTACACAAATCATAGTACCCAGCGGTAGCTTTACGCTTACATTTTGCAGGTTGTGGCCACTGGCGCCCTTAAGCTCCAGAAACTCGCCACTGCCTTTTCGGCGTTCGGCCGGAACTTCAATTGCCAGCTCATCCCTAAGGTACTTAGAGGTAGTAGCCGGCAACTTCACAAATTCTTCCGGCGTGCCCTGGGCTACTACCGTACCGCCGTGGCGGCCGGCGCCGGGGCCAATATCCAGTATGTAGTCGGAAGCCAACATCATATCCTTGTCGTGCTCCACCACCAGTACCGAATTGCCAATATCGCGCAGATCCTGCAGGGCCTTAATTAGCTTCACGTTATCGCGCTGGTGCAGGCCAATGCTGGGCTCATCCAGAATATAGAGAACGCCTACCAATTGGGTGCCAATTTGCGTAGCCAAACGAATGCGCTGCGCCTCGCCCCCGCTCAGGGTTTTCAGCGGACGGTTCAGGTGCAGGTAGTCCAGGCCTACTTCCAGCAGAAATTTAATCCGTTTGCGAATTTCTTTCAGCAGTTCACCGGCAATTAGTTGCTGGCGCTCGCTTAGGCGGCCTTCAACCCCATCGAACCAACTGTACAGCGCCTGAATATCCAGCTCGGCCAGCTCGGCTATATTTTTACTATCCAGCAAAAAGTGCAGCGATTCCTTCTTCAGGCGGGCGCCGTTGCACTCCGGGCAGGGCACACTTTGGGTAAATTCTTCGGCCCAGGCGGCTACCTTATCGCTGCCCTCTAGCCGTTGCTTTTCCAGAAAGGGAATAATGCCCTCAAACTTGGTATCCCACTGGGTGCCGGGGTACTTCTTGCTCTTTACCTTAACCGGCTTGCTGCTGCCGTGCATCAGCACCTCCATAACCTCTTCCGTAAGCTTCTTTACCGGCGTGGTAATGGTAAATTTATATTCCTTAAGTATAGACTGAATTTTCTTGAATATCCAGATATCGCGGTACTCGCCCAAAGGGGCAATAGCGCCGCGGCTAATGCTCAGGTCAGGGTTGGGTATTATACTTTCCGGCGTAATTTCATCTTTAGTACCCAAACCATTGCAGGCCGGGCAGGCTCCGTAGGGCGAGTTGAACGAAAAGGTGTTGGGTGCGGGCTCGTCGTAGCTGAGGCCGGTTTTAGGGTCCATCAGGTACTTGCTGAAGTGCTGCACTTCGTTGGTATCGGCATCCTGCACCATCAGCAGGCCTTCGCCGTGCTTCATGGCCGTGGCTACGCTCTGGCTTATCCGGAAGCGCTCCTCGGCTTGCACTACCACGCGGTCTACCACTATTTCTATATCGTGAATTTTATAGCGATCGACCTGCATTTTAGGCACCAGATCCTGAACCTCGCCATCTACCCGCACCTTGGTAAAGCCGCTCTTGCGTATCTGCTGAAACAACTCGCGGTAGTGGCCTTTTCTACCTTTAACAACCGGAGCCAGCAACAGCAAGCGTTTGCCGTCCAGGGCTTCCATTAGGTGGTCAATAATTTGGTCTTCGCTCTGGCGCACCATTTTTTCGCCGCTCTTGTAGCTGAACGCCTCGCCGGCCCGGGCGTAGAGCAGGCGCATAAAGTCGTAAATTTCGGTGGTGGTGCCAACGGTAGAGCGCGGGTTGCGGTTGGTAGTTTTCTGTTCAATTGAGATTACCGGCGAGAGGCCGTTTACCTTATCCACCTCGGGCCGCTCCATACCGCCCATAAAACTGCGGGCGTAGGCCGAAAAGCTTTCCATATAGCGGCGCTGCCCCTCGGCGTAAATAGTATCGAAGGCCAATGAGCTTTTGCCGCTACCGCTTATGCCGGTAATTACTACCAGTTGGTTGCGGGGTATATTTACCGATATATTTTTTAGGTTATGCTCCCGGGCACCAATAACCTCCAGATAGGCTTCGCCCACCGGGTCAACGTAGTCCGGGGTTTTATTTTGTTTGTTTTTTGGAGGGGATATAGTTGTTGCCTTAGCGGACATATAATTCTGTTAGCTGCGTGTACTAGATTGGTAAACCCAAAAAGCTCAAAAGCGTTTTCAATGAAGGGTATAACATTGGGTTTGCCAAAATCCTTCCTCAAAGCTAAAAATTTTAGCAATATTATACATAGTTATTTTACTACATCATTGTCTTTATTAGTATATTAATCATAGTTATTTGACTTAAAGATCATGGAATATATCGCTGAACGAATTACAATAGACCCCAACATTTGTAATGGGAAACCAACCATTCGCGGTATGCGCATTACAGTACAGACTATTTTAGAATTTTTAAGTGCCGGAGACACTAAGGACGATATCCTGGAAGCCTATCCCAGTCTGAACACAGAAGATATAGATGCCTGCCTCAGCTTTGCCTCCCGGCTTATGGAAAATCATTACGAGATCCGACCTACAGCCATAT
Organism: uncultured Roseivirgaceae bacterium; assembly: GCA_964504565.1. GTDB lineage: Bacteria > Bacteroidota > Bacteroidia > Cytophagales > Cyclobacteriaceae > Cesiribacter. The sequence goes on along the minus strand of CAZDEY010000017.1, from coordinate 62,582 downwards.
GAAATAATAATCTGCACTAACAAATTATGTATCATAACTAGCCTCAACTAGCGCGGAACTTAGTTCCGTGATTAAATTACCACACAGAAGGCACAGAACTAAGTTCTGCGCCAGTAGGACTTAACCATTATAACTAAAGACGCTGACTTCTCAGATAGGATGGTAGCCGCCGAACCTCCCCCTAAAGTAATTCATATAAAGGTAGGTAATATGAAAATAGCGGAGTTGAGAGTTTTCCTATTTAATAACTGGCCTGTTATACAGGAGCTGAACCTACAGCATAAATTGGTTAATGTTTATTTGGACAGAATAATTGGAATTGACTGATGAGTAACGCTTTTCACTTTGCCTTATTTGCTCTAATCATATTTGGCGCCTGCAACTCCCCGGAACCTCAAACTTCAAGCGAAGGAGAACCCGCCTTCTCAGATGAAAAACTGTTAGAGCAGGCAGAGCCTGATACTGCCAACCTATCTACCCTAATTATTTCTGGCACCGAGCCCTTCTGGAACCTAAATATTAACCAAAACAGAATTACATTTACCGAAATGGGCGGCGATACATTAACGTTCGCTTACCAAACACCCCTGCCGGCCCAAGGGCGCCAACCCGAATATTTGAGGTTATATAGCTTGGATAAGGATAGCTGGGTATTAGTTAGGAAATCCCAGGCCCCCTGCTCCGACGGCATGAGCGATAAAGCGTACGAATTTACTGCTACCCTCTGGCTTAAAAACCAGCTTTGGGATGGCTGCGGCCGTATAGAGTAGAATCCGACATTTTTTTGACTGGAAGCTTATGGAACAGTTTTTAGCCGCGATTGACCTTACACTGCCGCTAGCCAATCCGGTGCTGAAGTTCCTGCTCATTCTGGTCGTAATTCTGCTGGTGCCGCTACTGCTAAATCCGCTACGGGTGCCCCCACTGCTGGGTTTAATAATCGCCGGCGCTATAATTGGCCCCAACGGCATCAACCTAATGGAACGGGATAGCGGAATTATTCTTTCGGGTACGGCCGGCCTGCTCTATATTATGTTTTTAGCCGGGTTGGAAATTGATATTGCCGATTTCAAAAAAAACAGCCGACGAAGTATAGTTTTTGGCAGCTACACCTTTGTAATTCCCATGGTGTTGGGCATGCTGGCCAGTTTATATATATTGAATTTGAAGCCGGCCCCGGCGGTACTATTGGCCAGCATGTTTGCTTCGCATACGCTTATTGCCTACCCTATGCTTAGCCGCCTGGGAGTTGCCAAAAACCGGGCGGTCAATATAACCGTGGGCGGAACCCTAATTACCGATACGCTGGCACTATTAGTATTGGCCGTAATTGTAGGCTTAAGCCGGGGAGCAGTAACCCCTGTATTCTGGATGAAGCTGCTGGGCTCGCTGCTGGTTTTTGGGGCGGTTGTACTGCTTATTTTTCCGCTGATTGGCCGCTGGTTTATTAAACGCTTCGACGATTCGGTTTCGCAGTACATTTTTGTATTGGCTATGGTGTTTATGGGTGCCGTGCTGGCCGAACTGGCCGGTATCGAAGCTATAATCGGGGCTTTCCTGTCTGGCCTGGCCCTTAACCGGCTTATTCCGCATACCTCGGCGCTTATGAACCGGATAGATTTTGTGGGCAATGCCATATTCATTCCGTTCTTCCTGATTGGGGTAGGTATGCTAATTGATTATCGGGCCTTTATTGATAGCTGGGAAACCCTGAAAGTTGCTATTGTAATGACAGTAGTGGCTACCCTGGCTAAGTTTTTAGCCGCCTGGTTTACCCAAAAAACCTATAAATTCTCGCGCGACGAACGCCACCTGATTTTTGGGCTGAGCAATGCACAGGCCGCCGCAACCCTGGCCGCCGTGCTGGTAGGCTATAATATAATAACCGGCACGGATGCCAATGGAGAACCCATACGATTGCTGGGTGAGGATATTCTGAATGGTACGATAGTAATGATACTGGTAACCTGCACTATAGCCTCGTTTGTAGCCCAAAAAGGGGCTAAGAATATAGCGTTGCTGGAACAATTAGAGCCTGAGGCGGAAACCAGTGATTACCCGGAAAGAGTACTGATACCGATAAGCAATTTAGACACCACCGATGAATTAATTAACCTGAGCATTACTGTAAAAACCGGTAAAAACCGCGAAGGGTTATACGCATTGCACGTAATTCCGCAGGCCAATAGTACTACTGAAGCCGAGAAGCAAGCCCGCAAAATTTTGGATAAGGCCGTTACCGCTGCGGCCGCCACCGACCATAACTTGCATAGCCTGCTTCGCTACGACCAGAACCCGCTAATTGGAATTTCTAACGTAGCCAAGGAGCATAGCATTACCGATATTATTCTGGGCCTTCACCACCAAAAGAACCTAAGCGATACCTTTTTGGGTAGTTTAACCGAAGGGGTGCTTTCGCGCTGCCAAACTACCACCTTAATTTACAAACCGGTGCAACCGCTGGGTACTATTAAGCGCCATATAGTGGCCGTGCCCCCGGGCGCCGAAGAAGAGGCGGGCTTTGGCTGGTGGCTGGTTAAGGTATGGAACATTGCCCGCAATACCGGGGCGGTACTCCAGTTCTACGCTTCGGCCAATACCCTCACATATATAAAATTAGTGCATGAAAAACACCCGGTACCGGCCGAATTTAATGATTTTAACGATTGGGAAGATTTCCTGATTCTGGCTCGCGAGGTACGAAAGGATGACAACCTAATAGCTGTTATGAGTCGCCCCGGCTTCCCCTCGTTTCAGGAGGCTATGGAAAAGGTGCCGGCCTACTTAAACAAGTACTTTAAGGCCCAAAACTTTATGCTTATTTATCCCTTGCAGTATGAGCTTACCACTCACCGACCTATAAATTTAAAAAACGCCTCCTTTCTGGAACCCCTGGAAAAAGGCAACGAATTAGCAAAAACCTTAGTAAAACTATTCAACCGAAAATAGTTCACCAAACCGGGGTGAACTACCAAAAATGGAACTAAATCCAATTATTTTACGTATCTTTACCAACCGGCTTCGGTACAGAACGCACACCAGCTAAAATAATCCTCTCGCATTTGCCCTTTTTCCGGGCAATTTTTAGCTGCTTATAATTCAGTACTCCGCCCCATACAGGGTCACCCGGACAGGGTCAAGTTAGTCAGCCTAAGGCATTCTGGTTTATTCAGCAACCGACCCCTCCTAACTTATGCCCTCCATCGGCTATTCAGGTGAATAGTTGTATTTGTTTTATTAAACTACAGTTAATGGGAAGATCACAAACCACATTTCAGAAAAGAGAACGAGAAAAAAAGAAAGCCCGCAAAAAAATGGATAAGATGGAGCGTCGCGAAGAAAAGCGTGACGAGGGAACCAGCGGGAAATTAGAGGACATGATGGCCTACGTTGACGAGTTCGGTAACATACTAGATACGCCCCCGGATCCGGCAAAAAAAACTAAAGTAAAGGCTAAAGATATTATAATCGGGGTGCCGCCCCAAGCCGAAGTTGACCCCGTACACCAAGGCCGGGTTGCCTTCTTCAATGATAGCAAGGGCTACGGTTTTATAAACGAAACCGGAACTCAGGAACGTTATTTCGTTCACGTAAACGGCCTAACCGAAGAAGTTCGGGAGAACGACAAGGTAAGCTTTGAACTGGAACGTGGCCCGCAGGGAATGAATGCGGTAAATGTGAAAAAGGTAGCGTAAGCAAACACTACTATAAAAAAATTGTAAGGAAAGCTCGTAAGGGCTTTCCTTTTTTGCATTATACGCTATTATAATCCTTAGTAGAGAACTATTTATACCCCGCTTTTATTTATAAAAACAATTAAACTGAATTTTCTGCCAGTTATTATAATCTCCTATGTCCAATAATGCTAAAGCTGCCCAGTTAATAAAGGAAAAGTATAACGAAATACTTAGCGAATGGGAAAACCGGGTAACTAGTCAAATTTCAGCTTCTAGCCAAGCCCCTAAACTGGCTTTGCGTGACCATATGCCCAATATGTTGGATGATATTGCCGATCTTATAGCCAACCACCGCGATGTGCACAGTATTGATAACGACGACCGCTACGAAGAAATAATTATAAGCAGTGGCGACCATGGCCGGCACCGGGCGGCTACCACCCACTATTCAATTGAACAAATAATTAAAGAATATATAATTTTTCATAGGGTATTAACTGAATTTTTACAAGCTCATAGCACCTATTCCAGAGAAATAAACGAAATACTAAAATATACTATAGAAACTATTATTCTGCGTTCGGCTACCTCCTTTTCGGAATCTATGCAGGAAATGCAGGAGAAATTATTGGCTATGCTGGCCCACGATATGCGCAACCCTCTGGGTATTGCTGCCAACTGCCTGGAACTACTAGAACCCAACCAAGAAATTGCAGAATTTGAACACCTGAAGAAAATAGCCCTGCGCAGTATAAATAAGGCTGTTTCGCTAACCGAAGAGCTGCTTAACACCATTAGCGTACAGTCTGGCGAAGGGCTAATGCTTAGTTTTAGTAAAGGCGATTATGTGGAAGAAGTAACCACCGTTTACCAGGAAGCAAAGGATGTATACAACCAAAAGTTTGAATTAGAATGTCCTTACGAAAAGCTAGAGGGCATTCTGGACGGGGCGGCCTTGCGTAGGGTATTGGAAAATTTGCTTACTAATGCTATTAAATATGGTGACCGGAATGAACCCATTACGATAAGCCTTAAAGACTTAGGCGATTCGGTAGAAATTAGTGTTAAAAACTTGGGAAACCCAATTTCTAAAGCTAAGCAGCACTCTATATTCAGCTTTCTGACTAAAGAAAAAAATACGCACTCTACTAACCTTCACAGTTGGGGCATTGGCCTTACGTTGGTTAAGCTGGTAACTCAGGCGCACCGGGGCAAGGTAGAAGTAGAAAGCTCTAAACAAAACGGTACGGTATTTACTATTACTATAGGTAAGCAACCGGGTGAAGAGGGCAAGGTCCGTACTATATTAAATTCTGAAAAAACCCTAAGTGAAAATTAAGTACTAAAGGCCAGGCAAGCTTTTTGTCTAATTTTTAGTCTGATTATAAGTTTATATTATTAACAAATTTCCTCTCCAAACTACTAATTAGGGTATTTTGTTTAAAAATACTGATTATTCTATCTGTTTTTACTTACTTTAGTTTGATTTCATTTGGCAGTCAGGCAAATATAGTAGAGACAGATGACGAGGAGTATGGTACACGCAGCTTCGGTTATTCGAAGTTCCGTAGAAGAAATTATGTGCAGTTGGGAGAAGCTGGTTAGAGAAGAGGTCTCGGCAGTTAATTCTACTTCGCGCTTAGCTCTACGCAACCACTTACCCGATCTGCTAAAAAACATATCTGAGGTTATAGAGAACTATTCCGATAGATCAGCCCTGGAAAGAAAACTGAACCTCTCAGATTTTAAATCACAAGGCGAAGAACACGGCCGCCACCGGGCAACTTTGTCCAAATATTCTATCGATCAGGTTATTTGGGAATATTTTGTGCTGCGTAGATGCATACTTAGAACCTTAACTAAGCAACTAGAACTTTCTCAGGAACTTAATTACACCGTTACCCGAACTATAGAGGTAAGCATAATGCATTCGGCTCTAGAGTTTAGCGAGTCCATTCGCGATATGCAGGAAGAACTCATGGCTACCCTAGCCCACGATATTCGCAACCCTATAACTACCTCCCTTGGCTTTTCAGAGCTACTTTTAGATGAAACCGACCGGAATTTAACCGAAGAATACGTAGCTATAATGCGCCGAAAATTAAAGCAGGCGCTGACTTTAACCGAAGGGCTACTCCATACAGTACGCGTAAAAGCTGGTGAAGGTATGACCCTAAATCTCACTGAAGGTGATTATATTGAAGAAATAAAAAGTATTTATAAAGAAGCAAAGGCTATTTACAATCAACCATTTGTCTGCCATTGCGAAGCCCATCAGGTAAACGCCGTTTTCGATAAAATTGCTATTAAGCGAGCTATGGAAAACCTGATTACTAATTCAGTAAAGTATGGTGACCGGGATCAACCCATAAAAATTTCACTTTTTCAGCAGGATGATTGGGTGAATATTTCGGTCTGGAATAGCGGGAAAGCAATTTTGCCCGAGAAGCAAAAATCTATTTTTAAGCTATTTGGCCGCCGGAATGAGCAGGCCGGCGACTATAGTTTAGAAAGCTGGGGAATTGGGCTGGCCTTAGTTAAAATGGTGGCCGAAGCCCACGGCGGCACAGTAGAACTTCACAGTGCTCCTGATGAAGGTACAACCTTTACCATGAAACTTAAAAAATTTCCGGCTGAACCCGGTCAGGTTTATACTAAACTCAACCTGCAGCAGCAAGATTAAACCCAATTTGACTTTTTAGGAATTAGGGCGGCCGGGCTGTATCTTTAAGTATGCAAGCCGCCAAATTTCTATTTTTTTTCCTGTTATCGGTGTTAATTTCGTGTCGGCAAGATACAGTTGATAGCTACAGTACCCCCAACTCAATTAACTGGACACAGCGGCAAACCACTTTGCCTAACTCCACTACGGTACAAAGTGGCAGCACCTACTTATCGGTTTATTCCGAGATTTATGCCCAGAGTGGGCACCGCACCTTTCCGCTAACCGCTACGGTAAGCATGCGTAATACCAGCCCGCAAGATACGATTTACCTTACCAAAGCTACCTACTACAATACTTCCGGGCAAAAAATCCGCTCGTATTTTCAGGGTGCTGTGTATATAGCCCCTATGGAAACCCTGGAAATTGTAATTGAGGAGGCCGATACCGAAGGGGGCAGCGGAGCTAATTTCGTATTTGATTGGGCAGTTACGGCCGGGGCACCCAAGCCCTACTTTGAAGCAGTAATGATTAGCACCAGCGGGCAGCAGGGTCTTTCGTTTGTAACTACCGGCATCGAAAAATAAAAAAGCAAGCTAATCAAATAAGATCAGCCTGCTTTAACGGGTTTAAGCTTAAAAAATCAGCCTTACGTTTAAAAAATCAGGATCAGTATATTACTAGCATAGACTGTGCCATTATTTCACAACAGTTATATTCAGCTCCAAAAGCGGCTATTTGCGCAATAACTAGCTTTACAACTATGTCATAGTGAGAATTACTTCTCGAAATGATATACCAAAATTATATAAGTTTTTCTTCTTTATACTTGCGACATTACTGCTTTATCAAAAATACGGTCGCCAAAGTATTTCCGGATAAATATCATTGGTTTGGCTAGTTTCCCTTTTACGTAGCGGGTTTTAGGCTTTTTAGTACCGGCCGCCTTTACAATAACATTGGCAATTACCTCCGGGGCCGAGCCCCCGCCTTTAGCGTAAGACTGCTGAGTAGCCTTGGCTACTGCTTTCGCCAGTTTTTCGTACGGACCACCCGCAGACCGTTTTAGCATTGGCTCCATCAATACATCGCCGAATTCGGTGGTAATAATACCGGGTTCAATTATTACTACATTAATACCAAATTGCTTTAGCTCTAATCGTAAACAATCGCTCCAGCCTTCCAGCGCGTGTTTAGTGGCGTGATACCAGGCGCCCAGTGGCGTGTACATTTTACCACCCATACTGCTTAGGTTAATAATTTTGCCGTTTTTTTGCGCCCGCATATAGGGTAAAACTAATTGGGTAAGGTGGGCCAGGCCAAATAAATTTACCTCAAACTGGCGGCGGGCATCATCAATACTGGTATCTTCTACCGCCCCGTAAATTGCGTAGCCGGCATTATTAACCAGTATATCTACGCCTTTGTGGTTCTTTTCTATAGTTTCCACCACAGCCTTAACTTCCTGTTCAGATGTAATATCCATTTTCAGGGCAATGGCTCCGGCTTGTTCCAGGTCCTGCATTTGATCTAGGCGGCGGGCGGCAACGTAAACCGTATAGCCTTGCTGCAAGAATTTAAATGCGGTTGCTTTTCCTATACCCGATGATGCTCCGGTTACTAAAACTGTTTTCATATTAATTAGTTAATAGTGAGTACTTACTTATTTCAGAACTAAAATTTTTTTATACTTCGTACCGCTTCAGCAAAAATTGCTGGTACACTTTGGCGTTTTTTAAGTTTCCTTTTAATAAATCGGACGATATGCCGTCCAGAATCTGGTTAAGCAGTTGGGCTTCCAATTCTGGCTCAGGGTAGCCTAAGCTTCTGAACGCCCAAGCCAGCTTATCTAGCAAGGGCTGCATTTTTTCCGGCTTATTATAGGCGCTTTCCCACTTAAGCTTAAACTGTAACCGCCAATAATCATACTCGCTTTCATCAATAGTAAAGGGTAATTGTATAGTTTTTCGGATTACGGTTTTTGGATTGTCTTGCAGAAAAATAGGCCCAAATAACCTACCAACCTGGAGCTCAATATCATCCATTAAAGCGGCCAGTAAGCCTTCTTTATTTTTAAAATGACGAAAAATTAACCCCTCGGAAACTCCGGCTGCCTTAGCAATTTTACTGGTAGAAGTGGCTGCGTAACCTTGGTTAGCAAATAGTTCTAAGGCCGCATTTAGTATCCGCTCTTTTTTATCCGTCATTACAATAGTGAGTAATTACTTACAAATATGCGGGATTAATTTTTAAATTAAAAATATCTGGTAGAAGTTCTATAAAATGGATAGTCGGCGCTTATTGGAATACACCCATACCTAATTAAAAAAACAGACTAACCTATAAAGGTTAGCCTGTTTCAAGGAGGTGAATCTAAAGACTCAAAATTTCATTTTTAAATAATTTCCATTTCCAGATTCTTAAATACTGATAACCTACCAGTTGAGGCTGGAAAGGAATACACTACTGATAACTGAGTAAATTGACAATTTGGTATTATATAGTATAACCTGAATATTCAATAAAGTTACTGACCGTAAATAAGTACCTTAAAGTAGTCTTAATACTTACACGCACTTACTTAGATGTATAATCTAATCTTCGAAGCGGTTTTTACTTCCCCACTCTAAACTTTTGCCCGTACTATTATTGTCTCGTCGAGAATCTTTTCTCCAGTTATTTGGGCGGTGCTTGCCGGTAGCCTGATTGCCCGACGATTGCCTTTCGGAACCTTCGGCTTTAGCTCCGGTGGAATGCTTGCTAAACTTAGTAAGCCTACGCCGTGGCCTTTCCGGTCCGGCTTCACCGGACGGCCTCTGGCTAGCGTTTGCGTTATTATTAGCCGGCTTTTTAAATCGGTTATTTCTTCCGGAAGAAGAAGCTTGCCCCGGCGTACGCTGCTCAGGCCTACGGCTTCCCGGCCTCTTGCCCCGATTACGGGCGTGCCGCGGGTCGTCGGGGTCTTCGGTAGGGGCGTTAGGGTCGGGCTCAAAGCCGGGTACTACTTCGCTGTTAATACGCTGCTTGGTTAAGCGCTCAATGTTTCTTACCAGATCCATTTCGTCGGCACTCACCAACGAAATAGCTTCCCCATTAGCTCCGGCGCGGCCCGTGCGGCCAATGCGGTGTACGTAATCTTCGGCTACGTTAGGCAGCTCAAAGTTTACTACGTGGGGCAGCAGCGGAATATCCAGTCCTCGGGCGGCTATATCGGTTGCCACCATAACCCGCACACTTCCTTCCTTAAAACCTTTTAAGGCCTGCGTACGCGCGGTTTGCGATTTATTACCGTGAATTGGTGCCGACGTGATTCCCCGTTGCTCCAGTTTCTTACTCAGGCGGTTGGCCCCGTGCTTGGTGCGGGTAAAAATTAATACCTGCTGCCAATTGCCCTCTTCAATAAGCTTTATAACCAGTTCCGGCTTGCGTTCTTTATCAACCTTATAAATACGCTGCTTCACCAGTTCGGTAGTGGTGTTTTCCGGGTCTACTTTTACTTCTACCGGATTATGTAAAATGCCATTGGCCAAGGTCCGGATTTCGGGCGAGAAGGTAGCGGAAAATAACAGGTTTTGCCTACGGGGCGGAACTATATTCAGGATGCGTTTAATATCGTGTACAAAGCCCATATCCAGCATCCGGTCAGCTTCGTCCAGAATTAGCACCTCCAGGTCTCTAAGGTCAACTTCTCCCTGCCCGTGTAAATCCAGCAGGCGGCCGGGCGTAGCAATTAGTATATCTACCCCCCGGCGAAGTTTCTGTATTTGCGGGTTGGCGCCTACTCCGCCAAAAATCACCGCCGATTTAAGCGTTAGAAATTCACCGTAGGTTTCCACACTTTCGGCTACTTGGGCGGCTAACTCGCGGGTTGGGGTTAGCACTAAGGCGCGTATGGGGCGTTTGCCTTTTTGGGGTTTCTCGGAAAGAAGCTGCAACAAAGGCAAGGTAAAGCCGGCGGTTTTGCCGGTTCCGGTTTGGGCAGAAGCCAGTACATCGCGCTTTTGCAAAATTACCGGAATTGCCTGTTGCTGAATAGGTGAGGGCTGGGTATAGCCCTGTTTGTTTACTGCATGCAGCAGTGAGGCCGAAAGGCCTAAAGAAGTAAATGACATAGAATGTTATAAGGAAATGACTTTCCGGAACATCCAGGGTCATTTCAGATAGGCTACAAAGGTAGGATAGTTTTAGTTCATAAATACTATAGCCTTCACCTCAATACTACATGATAAATTAAATATCAACTAAACCTGAGTGGGGCAGTTAATAGCGTTGGCGGAGTTAAAAAATAACTAGATTTACCTGCCTAAACCGCTTAGGCTATTAACTATAGAGGATTTACCCGATGTTGAACCTATCCGCTTCTCGTTGTATTATTTTGTGCCTAATATTTGGCCTGCTTCCTGTTTCGGGCATTAGCCAACCCGGTCAGTGGGTAAAAAAAACTATCAACAATATATTTAGCGATACCATTGCCGCCGAAGAGCCCCGCTTTATAGCCTACCCTACCCTGGCGTATTCCCCGGAAACCAAGTGGGAAATTGGCGTAAGCGCCCTCTATGTGTATTACGCCCAGCGCGATACTACTAACCGGCTAAGCGAAATTAATGCGTTTACCTTCTTTACCTTGGAAAGTCAATATGGCCTCTGGCTGGACCACGCCATGTATTCCGATAAGAGTGAATGGTTCTTTTTGGGCAGACTGCGCTACCAACGCTTTCCGCTGCTGTACTACGGCATAGGCCCTAATACCCCAAACGAGGAATTGGCCCAAGTAGATGGCACCAGTATTGCGCTGCGCGAACGGGTTTTGCGGAAAATTGCGGGCGGGCTGTACTTTGGTGCCGAGCTGGATTTTCAGCGCTTGAGCAATACGGAATTTAATGTTCGGGAAGAAGGAGCGGACCTTATGCCACCCGGTTATCAGGGTTCTAAAAACTTTGGCATAGGCTTAGGCTTAGCGTTTGATGAGCGGGAAAATGTATTAAACGTGCGCGAAGGCTTTTTTGGGGAAACAGGATTCCTACGTTACCATCCCCAATGGGGCAGCGACTTCGATTTTACTAATTACTTTATTGATACCCGCTACTATAGGCCGGTAGGTAAGCGGGGTCAGGTATTGGCCCTACAGGCATTTGGCACTACCATTAGCGGGCAGGCACCGTTTAATCAACTGGCCTTACTAGGCGGCGAAAGCCTGATGCGGGGCTACTACTTAGGCCGTTACCGCGACAATACTTTGGCCGCTGCTCAGGCTGAATATCGTTTTCTGCCGTTTCCGTTTAGCAAGCGCTGGGGGGCCTCAACCTTTTTAAGTGCCGGCAATGTTGCCCCTTCCGTAGGCGATTTTAGCCTGAAGAACCTAAAGGTTGCCGGTGGTGCCGGTATAAGATTTTTACTATTTCCCGCCAAGGACGTATTTACCCGCATAGATGTAGCCTTTACCGAAGAGGGTAACGGCATTTACTTCTTTATTGGCGAGGCGTTTTAGGTTTTGAAAAAACCGGCATTATACTGGTCTAATCTGATAATAGATTCTAGAGGAAGTAGGATCTAACTTCCAGTATTTCCCGTTTATACTTTTCGCTAATACCTTTGCTAACCCCAAATGCAACCTGCTATGACTGAACTGGAACGACTGGAAACCGAACTGGCACCTCTACGCCGCCAACTGGTAAACCACCCAATATACGCCCGGCTAAGTTCGCTGGCTGATATCAGGCAGTTTATGGAGCATCATATATATGCCGTTTGGGATTTTATGTCGTTATTGAAAGCCTTGCAACAGCAAATAACCTGCGTGAGCGTACCCTGGCTACCGGCCAAAAATAGTGAAGTGGCGCGCTTTATAAACGAAATAGTACTGGGCGAAGAAACCGACCTAAACGAACAGGGTATACCCATGAGCCACTACGAAATGTACCTGGATGCTATGCAGGAAGTAGAGGCTGATACGTGTCCGGTTCAAGAATTTCTGGGAATGATAAGTTCCGGAAAAACCGTAGAGGAAGCACTGAATTTACATAACTTACCCGCTTCAGTAAGGAAATTTGTAGCCTATACATTCAAGGTTATTGCCGGGGGCCAGGCGCACGAGATTGCCTCGGCTTTTACATTTGGTCGCGAAGATATTATACCGGATATGTTTCTGGAAATTATTAATAAGGCCGAACAAGAAAAGCGGGGCAGCTACCCCAAGCTCACCTACTACCTAAACCGCCATATAGAACTAGACGGCGACGAACACGGCCCACTGAGCTTAAAATTGGTATCTGAATTGTGTGGTGAGGACAGCCAAAAGTGGCAGGATGTAACCGGAGTTGCTAAAGAAGCCCTACAGAAGCGTATTGCCTTGTGGGATGGGATAGTTAAAGATCTGACCTAATTTCTAATTGTAAAATATATCCTACCCAAAGCAATCCTATGAAATAAATTGGCAGGCAACAAACCTAATTCCCTACAGCCAATATTCAATTTGTGAATACCTTAAATCAACTAGATTCACTTGCATTTCGCCCTATTTATTAGGTAATAATGCTCAGAAACTGGTAGACCTTTTAGTTGTAATTTTTGGAGCAGGAAGTACTTAGACCCTTTGCTATAAGAGATAAAAAATCGTCAATACAGAGGTTTGGCAGCGTGATTCAGTAATTATTATTAGCAGTTGCAATAAGGAATACAAAATATAATCTATAGGCTGCGACCAAAACAATATGCTTTTGTCAACATAAAAATCTCACCTAGAATCACAGATCCTACGATTAGGTTTGGAATATTATAAGAAGATTCAATAAACACCCGGTATAAGCTGGTTGATCTCATCCAGTTCCTTAGCGATAAGCCCATCGTCAATTGTAATCAATATTGCTCCCTGAAATGGTTTATGAAGCACCCACTCCTCCGGCTTTTTGTACAGAATCTGTAAATCGCTAATCACACCAGGGTTAATTAGCTCGCGAATGCGCCGGCTGCGGTTAGGGTAATTAGTTACTGGTCCGTACAAAGTACCGTTAATTATCAGCATGGGCATTAATTCTTTATACTTAGTTTCCTGCCGGCCACAATCTTCCAGCATAAAGTACCGATTGGCTATCTGGTTCCACTGTTGTAGCGTATCGGCTTTGCCTAGGATAATTAGCCATTGCCTGTTTTCTGGCTCATCCATGTTTAAAACTTCGCAGGGGCTGGAATTTTGGGCGACACTAAAGTGGCTGATAAACAAGCAGCAGAGCATAATTGGTAGCTTCATAGTTAACTAAGGTACGAGTTTTTACTAACGAATTCTTGGTTATACTTCCTACCAGCTTAGCCATATAACTTAGGCAATCCGTATTCAACTGTTTAGCTGCCCCTAAAAAAGCCAACTTAACCATAAGTAATAAAAGTGATTTTCATCTTCAGGTCGCTGCTTCTTATTTGCCGAGGGTAGCCGCCGCTAAATTGACCTACGCCGTTTAGATAGGCTAAGTAATACTTAGGCTTATTTGCGTGAGAAAGTTGATCTATTCACCCAGATAGCCCGCCGCACCAGCGAAACCAACTGGGAGAACCGATAGCATTTTATTTTATAATATAAAGGCTAGCCAAGTTGGCTAGCCTTTTTTAGTATAATTTTTGATATAAGGCACAAGAGGCACTACTGGGTATACAACATGCGTATATGGCGCCCGAAACCAGGCTAATATTTTCGTAAAGCAACTACTACATTTTGTATTTAGCAATTATTTTTTTTAGGGCCTCTTCCAGTAGGGGTTTATTTAAGTAATCGGCCACACCTAAAGCTTCTACCCGCTTTATATCCGAAACGTTGAGCGAGGTGGTAAGCATAACCACTACCGGTGGTTTACCGGTGAAATCAAGTTCAAAGTATTCTTCCAAAAACTCGAAACCATCCATAACCGGCATGTTAATGTCCAGCAAAATAAGCTCGGGGACGGGCTGGTTATTGGCTATTAGCTGAGCGAGTAAATCTAAGGCCTCACGGCCATTTCTGGCTTGGTATATTTTTTCGCTAACTTCCAGGCTCTCAATAAGCATTTCGTTTATGGTATTGGTAGTGTCGTCATCATCTACCAACATGATTGTTTTAAGTTTAGGCATTGTTTTTAATGTTAATTTGGTTGGTTTTTGTATGCCTAAAGTACACCCGGAAGGTAGATCCTTCGTCTACCTGGCTTTCTACTTCTATTTTACCACCGGCATTTTCAACTATTTTTTTTACTATATATAAACCTACACCGGTGCCTTCTACATGGTCGTGTAGGCGTTTGAACATGGCAAATATTTTATTTTCCTGGCTAAGGTTCATGCCCAAGCCGTTATCTTCAACTTTAAGCAGCAAGTAATTATCTAGAGTTGTACAACTCACTAGCACCTGGGCCGGCCGTTGCTCAGACCGGTACTTAATGGCATTAGAAAGCAGGTTATGGGCTATGCTGCGGGCATTTTTGGCCGAGAATTCAATGGCGGGGCAATCTTCCAGCCTTATCTGAACCTGGGCTTTGGCTTCTTCAATTTGCGGAGCTAAGTCTAGCTTGGCGTCATCGAATATATCCTTCAGTTTAATTAAGCTGACATCTTCGCCGCTGCCGGCCCGCTGAAGCTTGGTTATTTCGGTTAGTTCGCTTAGGGTTTTTTTAAATCGGTCTATGGATGAGTCGATAAGGCCGGTAAGCTTAATTACCACCGGCGTATTTAATGATTCGGGCGAGAGGTTTTTACGTAGGGCAGCCATTAAGCCCTCAATGTTAGATATAGGAGCCCGCAAATCGTGCGAGGCGGTATAAATAAAATTATCTAAATCGGCATTAATAAAGCTTAGCTGCTGGTTGCTGTTGGCTAGCTCGGTGTTGGTAGTGTTTACCTGATCGTTAGCAGCGCGCAGTTCTTCGTTTACCGTAGCTAAATTTTCGGTAATTTCCTGTACGGTCTCTTCGGCCAGCCGCTTTTCATGAATATCGGTAGAAGTACCTACCCAGAGGATGATTTCGTTGTTATTGTTTTTTACCGGCAGGGAGCGATTAAGGTGCCAACGCCATTGCCCATCGTGTTGTTTCAGGCGGTTTTCGTGCATAAACATTTCCCCGGTGCGTAGGGCCTCCAGGTAGGTTTCCTTCATGTCGGGCAAATCGGCCGGATGCACAATTGGCTCCCAACCCCAATCTTTTAGTTGCTGAAAGCATAGGCCGGTATAGGTGTACCACCGATCACTGAAAAAATTTACCTCGCCGTTCGGCAGGTTGGTCCAGGTCATTTGCGGCATACTTTCTACCAGGGTACGAAAGCGCTTCTCGTTTTCTTCTATTTTATGGCGGGCCATTACCTGTTCGCTTACCTCGGCAGCTACTACCGTTACCCCCGTAATTTCTTGCTGCTGATTGTGCAAAGGGTGGTACACAAAATTCCAGTACACGGTATCCTGGCGGCCCTCCCGATTAATTGTGGAGGGTAATTCGTGCGCTATATAAGGTTTGCCGGTAGCCATTACGCCGTCTAGTAGCTCTTCAAAACCCTGACCGGCAGCTTCGGGGAGTAACTCAAATAGGGGCGTGTTTAAGGCCTGCTCGGGAGTGCGACCCCACAGTTGGCATACGGCAGGATTAGCCAATTCTATAGTATACTTAGGCCCCCTGAACACTGCAATGGCTACCGGGGCTTGCTCAAATATATTTTGCAATTCAGCCCGTTGATATTCGGCTAGTCGGCGGCTTTCTTCCAGCTCGCCGGTGCGCAATGTTACCCGCTCTTCCAGCTCTCGATTAAGTATTTTTAATTGCTCCTCCCGTTCTTCGGCCAGCTTACGGGCTTCTACCAGTTCAGTAACTTCTATTGCTACAATTACTACACCAAGTATTTTTTCTTGTTGGTCGTATAGGGGGTGGTAAACAACGTTGTAGTAATTGGTTTTCATTTTACCTTGGCGCAGCATAGTAGCGGCAAGTTCATTTCCTATATAGGGCTCGCCGGTTCTTAATACCTCTCGCAGCAAGTCGTCAAACCCCTGGCCCTTTAGCTCAGGTAAAGCTTCTAACAAATTTTTATTGAGTACTTCGGAAGAGGTGCGCCCCCAGAAATAGCACATATTTTTATTGGCAGTTGCTATTTCCAGTTCTTCTCCTATTAACAAACTCATGGCTACCGGGGCCTGATCTAACATTGCCTGCAGCAAACTACGTTCGGCCTCTAGTTGCCGTTGGGCTTGTTGTAATCTTTGGGTTCGTTCCAGCACCCGTTTTTCCAGTTCCTGGTTCAGTTGTTCGGCTTTTTGCCGAGCCTGTACCTGTTGGGTAACCTCCGTAAAAATTTGAATTATTCCGGTTATCTTCTGATTAGCGTCTAACAGGGGCTGGTAGACAATATTATAAAATCCTTCTACCAGAGTATTACCTTGCTTGGTTTTGGCGGCTACTTCAAGCAGTTGAGCAGGCTGGCCGGTTTGGTATACCTGGGCTAGAAGGGCTTCAAAGCCTTGGTCTTTTACTTCAGGAAGAGCATCAAAAACGGTTTTACCAAGCAGTTCCTCGGCTGTTCGGCCGGAAGCTACGCACATATGGTTATTTGCTAAGCTAATAACGTGATCTTCCCCCTCAAAAATACCTATACCTACGGGAGCTTGTAGTAGTACTCTTTCCAATTTTTGGCTTTCCCAACCTGCATGTTGCCGGGCAACGCGCTCCCTATCGGTTAATTCTTCAAGTTGTTGCCGGCGGTTTACTTCTTCGGTAGCATCGCTTACTTTATGAATTATATAGGCAACCTGCCCTTGCCCATTAAGTATGGGCGTATTAAGGGGTTGCCAGTATTTCTCTTCAAAACCACCACCGGCTGCTTCGCTACGGGGCACATCGTAACGCTGCAAGGCCATTTGATGAGGCACTTGGGTAGCTAAGGCTGTTTGCAACGATTGTTGCAGATTCTTTACCGAATTAGCCTCCGGGGTGCTGGGGTTATCGGGAAAAACCTCGAAGATGTGCTTACCTACCATATCTTCCCGCTGGCTTAAAGTTGCCTTTAGGTAAGCGTTGCTGGCGGTCAGTACGCGTAAGCTGGGGGAGAGTATAAGGTACAGATCCGGAACAGTTTCAAAAATCTGCAGGGCTTCCGGAGTTAACGGGGTTTGAGCCATAGAAATTGGTAGAGGTGCAATCAGTAGGTAAAAAACTATCACCCTCTTATTCTGATAGCAACCCTACCAAAGGTACTAAAATTCGGTTTAGTATAGCAGCAATCTTACCTTATAAAAATCTAATAATTAGCTACCTGATAAATTTTAGGCCTTAAAAATTAGGGAGTTTGTAGCAGATTTTCTTTTCAAAATGCTTAATCTTTCAGGCTATTTAGCGGCACCGGCTTACGGTATTTTGTTGCGTTTTAGGTTACGTTGCCTAAGGTTAGCCAACCCTACCAACCTCCTTGAACCGCGCTTACCGGTAGGTATACTTCCCTTTAGCTATTGACCTTTAAGCCTATAAAGTAGTTCTCTATTCGTCAAATATAGCCTAAGGAACTTTGCCAGGCTTTATGTTTAACCAAGCTCATAAGCTAAACCACTGACGAGCCGGTTCCGGTTTAGCGTTTTGGGCGGTATAGAGCCGGGGCATCTATAACTGGCCAAAAGTTGCCCCTAAATTTGGTTAAATAATGCTTCTGTTGATCTGCGCGAGGAAGGTAATCTATTCACCCAAGTAGCCCGCCGCACCGACGAAACTAACTGGGAGAACAGATAGTATTTTATTGTGATTATATCGAGGTTAGCCGGGTTGGCTAGCCCTTATACTGTTATAATATTGCTATGGGCATTTCGTCGTAGGTACGGCCGTTAAGCTCCCGGCCGGTTTTCTTTTTGTTTTTGCCGCCCCACTGTTTGAAGAAGAAAGCTACTTCACTCTCAAGGAGAAACAGATGAATTAAATAACTTGGCACTCTCAACATCAAAGTTTTCCTCAGTTAGCTTAGAATATAGTCTTTTATTTTGCAACACGGTTAAAATAGCATCTAAAGAATCCTCAGTTATAACTATTTTATTGTTGTCAAAGGTTATTCCCCAATTTTCTTCCTTAGAAATTTTCAAAACATTTTTAAGGAATTGTTGATCATTATAATAGCCTAAGTTCTCAATAGAGGCTATCTTCCTTAGATACCTTATATTATTGCCTATTTTATCTTTTAAGATATCGAGATTAATAAACAAATCTAAACCCTCCGTTTTTTCATACCATGCATCTGCTTTAGCTATCATACCATCTCGAAAATTCAATCCTCTTTCAAAATCTTTTTTAGATAGAATAAATATTTCTTCCTCGAAGTAAATAAAATCTACAGTATTAGAAATATTAAATACATCTTCAGTATCTAAATCTTTAAACGTATTATTTTCAAATAGTAATGGTATCAAACCTTTAGATTTTTGCAACTTCCAGTTTATGGGAATATGTTTAAACCCAGCTATACTAATATCTTCACCATCATTGAGGATAATAATGTAGGATTTGGCTTTAATCAAATCTTCTACAGAATTTATCTTATTTTCTTCCGGTGATACTCCTGAAAGTTCTTCGAGAATATTATAGAAATCAGTACTTTCGTAGTTTATAGTTTTAACAGACCCTCCTTCTGGTTCTGCACAATCGTATGTATATTCTTCAAAACTATTGGAGCCATTAATTTTTGACCTAAGAATATTTTTTAGCCTGATTTCTAAATGATTTTCTATCTCTACATATTCTATGTTATAGTGCGAGATTCTGTTTCTTTTGTATTCCTTAACAATTGCTAAGGAAACTGACATAGCACTTATATCAGTGCGCTTTAAGAGTTCAAATTTTTCTCTAGTTGTCATCAAATGCTACTTTTTTACCAGGTACAAAAATCTTGTAAGCCCCTTAATGAAATAAATCTCCCCTTTCCTTAATTCATATCTGCTTAGTACTGAAGTTGATTTAACACTTCCATTAAATTCATAGTCTATATCATACAATCCATAGCCTGCAAATGCTAGAATGGGATTCAAGAATAATGATCTGCTTGTGATTGTTAAAACCAGCATTATAATAAGAAAGATGGAAAGAGATATTATATCTTCCCATTTGGATAGATCAAATCCAAAAAAGGATAGTATATAGGGGATAGTATAATTGATAAGATCTACAGATCTATTATTCACCTTATCTATTTTAACAGGCATATTACCCTTTGGTATATATTTAACTATTAGAAATATAATTATTATACTAATTGCACTTATAGCAATTAGTATATATACTGCCAAGGGATGCTTTAATGTAAAATCTTTTTCAAAGTCAAAATCTTTTACTGCTAGAATCAAGAAAAGTGGCGAATATGCACTTATAAATAAAATAATAGAAGTATAAATTCGAGGTTTCATTATAACTATTACCTAAAGTAACAAATTAAAGCTTATAAGCCAAATAACGCCCCGTATGGTTCTTGTCACCGAGTTTTACCAGGTCTTCCGGGGTGCCGGCAAATTCCAAGTTTCCGCCCTTATCGCCCCCTTCAGGGCCCAGGTCTAGTACCCAGTCGGCACTTTTAATTACTTCCTGGTTGTGCTCAATAATTACGGCCGTGTTGCCCTGCTCCACCAGCGCATTTATACTGTGCAGTAGTTTGCTGATGTCGTGGAAGTGCAGGCCGGTGGTGGGTTCATCAAAGATGAACAGGATACCGCCACTGTTACTGCCGCTACCCTTAGCCAGAAAGGAGGCCAGCTTTACCCGCTGGGCCTCGCCGCCGCTGAGGCTGTTGGCGCTTTGGCCCAAGGTTATGTAACCTAAACCCACCTCCTGCAGCGGTTCCAGCTTGCTTAGTATGGCTTTTTGTCCGGCAAAAAAGGTTACGGCATCGTCTACCGTTAGGTCCAACACCTGGCTGATGCTTTTTTCTTTATACTGAATATCCAGCACCTCCTGCTTAAAGCGTTTGCCGCCGCAGCCCTCGCAAGTCAGGTGAATATCGGCCATAAACTGCATTTCTACGGTTACCTGGCCCTCGCCCTGGCAAATTTCGCAGCGGCCGCCGTCAACATTAAAGCTGAAGTGGCTGGGCTTATACCCGCGCGCTTTAGCTAAAGGCTGGTCGGCATACAGGCTCCGGATGGCATCGTAGGCCTTTACGTAGGTTACCGGATTGCTGCGGCTGCTCTTGCCAATCGGGTTTTGGTCCACAAACTCTACCTGACGAATCTTCTTGTAGTCGCCCTCCAGGGCATCAAACTTGCCCGTGGCCTCGCTAACTGAACCCAGCAGTTTGCCTACGGCGGGGTACAGTATACGCTTAACCAGCGTACTTTTGCCCGAGCCCGATACGCCCGTAACGCAGGTAAGCACCTCCAGCGGAATTTGCACGTCGATGTTGCGCAGGTTGTTCTCGCGGCAGCCGCGTAGCCACAGGCTGTTGCGCCAGGGGCGACGGTGCTTGGGCACGGGTATACTTTCGCGGCCGCTCAGGTAGGCGGCGGTATGGGTATTACCGGCATCCATCAGCTCCGGCAGCGTACCCTGAAACACCAGTTCGCCACCGTGCGAGCCGGCATCGGGACCAATATCAATTATCTGGTCGGCGGCGCGCATTACTTCTTCTTCGTGCTCCACCACAATAACTGTATTACCCAGGTTACGCAGTAACTCCAATACACTTATCAGGCGGGTAGTATCGCGCGGGTGCAGGCCAATGCTGGGCTCATCCAGTATGTACATACTACCTACCAGCGCCGAACCCAGCGAGGTGCTCAGTTTAATCCGCTGAAACTCGCCGCCGCTCAGCGTATTGGCTACGCGGTTCAGGGTTAGGTATTCCAGGCCTACGCGCTCCAGATAATCCAGGCGGTTTACTACCTCGCGCAGCAGGCGTTCGGCAATTTTCCTTTCGTGTGGTGCCAGTTCCAGCTTCTCAAACCAGGCTTTGGCTTCACTTATGGGCATTAGCACTACGTCGGCTATGCTCTTTCCAGAGCCAGGTTCTCCGCCAACCAATACATAGTGGGCGTCTTTGCGCAGGCGGGTACCCCGGCAGTCGGGGCAGCGGGTACGGCCCCGGTAGCGGCTCAGCAGCACGCGGTACTGCACCTTATGCAGTTGCGTTTGCACCCAGCGGAAAAACTCGTTCAGGCCCTGAAAGTAGCGGTTGCCCTCCCACAAAATTTGCTGCTCGGCCTCGGTTAGCTCGTTATACGCGCGGTGAATAGGAAAATCGAACTTAATGCCGTTGCGTAGCAGGGGTTGTAGCCAATCTTCGCGCTTGCCCTCGCTACGCCAGGGGGCAATAACACCCTCGGCCACGCTCATACTTTTGTCCGGAATAACCAGGTCGGGGTCAATACCCAACACGTTACCAAAACCCTCGCAGGTTTTGCAGGCGCCGTAGGGGTTATTAAAAGTGAACAGGTTTACGCTGGGCTCTTCAAAGGTAATACCGTCCAGCTCAAAGCGGTCACTGAAGCTTTTGCGCTCGTTTTCGCCCTCCCGCTTCACTACCTCAATTATGCAGTCGCCGTGGCTTTCGTAAAAGGCGGTTTGTACCGAATCACTCAGGCGAAACTGCAGGTCCTCGTCGCCGCGCTGGGTAGCGGCCCGGTCAATTAGGAGTTCAAACTGCTGGTTTTTAAGGTCTTTTTCGGTTTGGTTTAGCAGCTCTTCAATTTCGGTTACCTCGCCGTTAGCCATTATACGGGTATAGCCTTTGCTCAGCAGTACCTTCAGGTCATCGCTCAGGCTGCGCTCGGGGTGGCGCACAAAGGGGCTCAGGATATAGAAGCGGGTGCCTTCTTCCAGACTTAGCAGATAGTCTACTACGTCGGTTACGGTATCGCGCTTTACCTCCTGCTTGCTTACGGGCGAAAAGGTACGGCCAATGCGGGCGTAGAGCAGCTTCAGGTAGTCGTAAATTTCGGTGCTGGTGCCTACAGTAGAGCGGGGGTTTTTGGTGCTCACCTTCTGCTCAATAGCTATGGCCGGCGATACTCCGCGAATGTACTCTACCTCGGGCTTCTCCATACGGCCTAAAAACTGGCGGGCGTAGCTGCTGAGGCTTTCCACGTACATACGCTGGCCCTCGGCGTAGAGGGTATCGAAGGCCAAGGAGCTTTTACCCGAACCCGATACGCCGGTAACCACCACCAACCTATTGCGCGGGATGGCTACGCTCAGGTTCTTCAGATTATTTACTTTAGCCCCCTTAATTATGATATGGTGGCGCGGGTCAAGTTCATCTATATTGGTAGAAGGAGTAGCTTCGGCGGTAGCGGACTGGGTTTTCGGCATAGGGCAAATATACTAAATATTTTAGCAAAATTAGTTTAAAAGTCTTTTTACAACTGAACAAAAACAACAATGAAGAAAGGTAGATGTTAAGTGAAATCCCCATCTTTAGTAAGAACTAGTTTCTTGCCTTGGTAGAACATCAAGCTTTTAAATAGGTACTAACTTTTACCAAAAAATAGCAGAGCATACTTTGAGTTATAATCAAATACCCGGCAGTAGCAGTTAGCCCTGGTATGACCGCTCTAATTCTTTTTCCGCACCAGCTTTTTAGTGAAGTTCTTGACCAAGCCAACCGTTACGATACAGTATTTCTGGTAGAAGACCCGCTATTTTTCTCCGATGCAACCTACCCCGCCAAATACCATAAGCTACGCCTAATGCTGCACCGGGCCAGCATGAAGGATTTTGAGCAGCGGCTGAGCGATGCCGGAGCTAAAGTGGTTTATCTGGAGTATCCGGAACTTAAGGAAGAAAAATCAGCCGCCTACCAAGCTATTCAGAAGGCCAAGGTTGATGAACTCTACTACTACTGCCTGAGCGACTTTATCCTTTCCCTTCGCTTTAGTAAATACACTGCCGAAGCCGGCATTAAGACCACAGCGCTACCCTCACCTATGTTTTTGACTCCGCTCAGCGAGTTTAATAAGGTATTTAAAGGGAAGAAATCGTACCTGATGGCCGCCTTCTACCGCCACCAACGCCAGCGGCTCAATGTGTTGGTAGATGCCGCCGGCAAGCCCGAAGGTGGGCAGTGGAGTTTCGATGCGGACAACCGTAAGCCCCTGCCCAAAACTATCGCCATTCCAATAACTATTGAGCCGTTGCAAGATGAGGTCTTAACCGAAGCCCGCCGGTACGTAGAACAGCATTTTAGTAGCCACTACGGTAGCACCAAGAACTACTGGATACCCTACACCCACCAGCAGGCTCAGGAGTGGCTTACTACTTTTCTGGAGGAACGCTTCGAGCTATTTGGCCCCTACGAGGATGCCATGACCCAGCGCGATCCGGCAATTTTTCATAGCGTAATAACGCCTATGCTTAATATAGGGCTGCTGACTCCGGCTCAGGTACTGGAACAGGTTTTAGCCTTTGCCGAAAAGAATGAAGTGCGACTAAATAGTGTAGAGGGCTACGTACGGCAACTTATTGGCTGGCGCGAATTTATGCACTGCGTGTACCAAAAAGAGGGCGTACGGCAGCGCAACAGCAATTTCTTCAATCACCAAAATACCCTGAACGAGAAATTTTATACCGGCCAAACCGGCATGGCTCCGGTAGATTATTTAATCAGGCAGTTGAACGGTATAGGCTACTCGCACCATATAGAGCGGCTAATGGTGCTTAGCAATTTTATGCAGTTGGTTGAACTGCACCCTACTGAGGTATACCGGTGGTTTATGGAGATGTACGTGGATGCCTACGACTGGGTAATGGTACCCAATGTATACGGTATGAGCCTCTACGCCGACGGCGGTATACTTAGCACCAAACCCTACGTAAGCGGCTCGGGCTATATAAAAAAGATGAGCGATTTTAGTACCAGAGGCCCATGGATAGAAACCTGGAATGCCCTGTACTGGCGATTTATTTTTGTAAACCGAGAGAAATTAGAAAGCAATCCTCGTATGAAACTGATATACCGCAGCCTGGACAGAATGCAAAAAGAAAGCCTGTACGAGAAAATTGATTTAGCTGAAAAGTATATTAAGGAGCTGTATTCTAGCTAGGTAAAAGGTAAGGAACGTTAAAAACCGTTAAATCTTGCCTAACTTCTTACACCTATTGAAAAGTTTGGTACGGTTTTGTATATTTACTAACCAGCAAGAAGCTCTACTTCAAAAAAATTAAATCCGAACTACTAACCGCACACTATGGCCTGAACCTCTACGTTACCTTAACAGTTCAACACATGGAGAAAAAGAAGAGGACTACTGATAGCCAATTGGTATCGGCCTACAAGAACGGTAACGAAGACGCGTTCAAAACTTTAGTGGAGCGGCATAAGGCCCGAATTTTCACTACCATCTACCTTATTGTAAAAGATAAAGAAATAGCCGAAGATCTGCTACAGGATGCCTTCATTAAAGCTATTACTACTATACAAGGGGGACGATATAACGAGGAAGGTAAGTTCCTTCCCTGGATTTTACGCATAGCGCACAACCTGGCGATTGACTACTTTAGAAAGCAGAAACGCTATCCGGTACACAATACCGACTATAGCAACCCGGCTTTCAACTCGGTAGCCCACGCTGAAGGCACTGTAGAGCAGGAAACTATTATTGAGGAAACCAATACCCTGCTGTACCAACTAATTGAAGAGTTGCCCGACGTACAACGCGATGTACTGGTAAAGCGGCACTTTATGAAGATGAGCTTTCAGGAGATAGCCGATGCTACCGGAGTTAGTATAAATACCGCTTTAGGTAGAATGCGATATGCGCTTATTAACCTTAGAAAAAAAATGGAGAAAAGCCATATTGCCTATGATCAAAACATTTACCCCGGATGATTTAGTACGGTTTCTGTATAACGAAACCAGCCCCCGCGAAAGCGAGGAAATTGAACTGGCATTAGCCACCGATAGTAACCTTCAGGCCGAATGGCAAGAGCTAGCCGACCTGACCGAAGATTTAGACCGCTTAATTGTGACGCCCTCTGAGGACGTAACTCAAAGAATTTTGCAAGCCGCCCATCTGTTCAATATGCCGGCATTGCAAAATTAACCGTATCTAAAACCAAAAAAGCCCGCTGATTTAATTCAGCGGGCTTTTTCTTTTCCAACTTTAACCAACTTTAAATTACTTTAGGCTGGCGGAACCGGCGGGTACCACCTACCAAAAATACAATTCCCAACGCGGCAAGTATTATCGGGAATCCTTTTTCTAATTTGTTTGTGCTTGCGTTTATACTGGCGGCACTAGGTATAATATCAAAATCTTCGGAGGCAGAAATACTTTCTTCCTGAGAAGGTTTATCGGCTATTTTGAGTTCGTAGGTATACAAAAAGCCTAACCACACCATCGCCAAGCCCAGCACTATAATGAGCATATATAGGCGTTTACTTTTCATTTTCCTGTCTGTTAAAAAATCGGCATTTTAAGTAATGCTTACATTAATTACGACGGCACGTCTAAAAAAGGTACAAAAAATTTGGATTTTTTTATCTCCTCACTTTTATTACCCGGTTGGTAGCCCCGTTTATAGAACTTATATTTACCTTATATGCAACGAAAAGCCCGCTACCAAGCCTTTATACAGTACTTTACCCAGCACAGCCCCGCCCCGGAAACCGAGTTACACTACCAAGACCCATACCAACTACTGGTAGCCGTAATTTTAAGCGCCCAGTGTACCGATAAGCGAGTTAACATGGTTACCCCGGCCCTTTTTCAGGCATTTCCTACCGCCGAACATTTAGCAGCCAGCCACTTCGATGAGCTTTTTCCCTATATAAAAAGCATTAGCTACCCTAATAATAAAACTAAGCACCTACTGGGTATGGCCAAAATGCTGGTTGAAGATTTTGGCAATGAAGTGCCCGCCGATGTAAAGGAGCTGCAAAAGCTACCCGGCGTAGGCCGCAAAACCGCCAACGTTATAGCTTCGGTAATATACAATCAGCCCACCATGGCGGTAGATACGCACGTGTTTAGGGTAAGCAAGCGGCTGGGGTTGGTTAATCAGAATGCCAAAACCCCACTGGAGGTAGAAAAGGTGCTGGTAAAAAACATTCCGGAAGAGTTAATACCCCACGCCCACCACTGGCTAATTTTGCACGGCCGCTACATTTGTTTAGCGCGTAAGCCCAAATGCGAAGAATGCCCGCTAACCAACTTCTGCCGGTATTTTGAAAAGATTGTTGCCCCCGGATCGCTAACGAAAAGCACACCCGCCTAAACTATGTGCGGAATAAATTTTATATACGATAAACAGGGTGCCCTACCCGATGCGGCTCCGTTGCAGCGTATGCAAGCAGCAATTGCCCATCGCGGCCCCGATAATGAAGGCACGGAAAGGGTTGCCTGGCAGGGTGGACAATTGTGGTTAGGTAACCGGCGGCTGCGCGTGCTGGATACCCGCCCCCTGGCCGATCAGCCCTGGCACTACCCCCGCCAAAATCCGCATAGCTGGCTTAGCTACAATGGCGAGCTTTACAACTATGTAGACCTCCGAAACGAACTGCTGCAACAAGGGTATCAGTTTAGCTCGGGCAGCGATACAGAAGTAATTCTGTACGCCCTGGATGCCTGGGGCGAAAAGGCTCTGAGTCGCTTTCAGGGTATGTTTGCCTTGGTATACTGCAACTTAAAGCGCAACGAAATTTTACTGGCTCGCGACCGCCACGGCATGAAACCGCTGTACTGGAGCCAGACCGATAACTATTTTGTAGCTTCCTCCGAAATAAAAGGTATACTGGCTAGTGGCATTATTAAGTCAGAAATAGATAAGGAGCAGGTTAATTATTATTTAAGAAGAAAGTACGCGAAGGCTCCGGCCACATTTTTCAAGTCAATATACGAACTAGAACCGGGGCATTACCGAGTACTGACCGACAGCTTAAGTGAGTCCCGTAGATTTATAACACCAACAAAAAGCGCGTATCCGGCTAAATTTTCAGTAGAAATTCTAGAGGAGCTGTTAGTCGATTCGCTTTACCGGCACGTGCAGAGCCACCGTCCGCTGGGTTTATTTTTAAGCGGCGGCTCCGACTCTACGTTAATTCTGGCCCTAATGCGGAAGCACCTGGCTACCTATATGCCCCTTTGCTATACGGTGGCCAATAATGCTAAAGAAGCGCACTGGGGCACACAAGATTACCTCTGGGCGCAAAAAATAGCCCGCCAGTTCGATGCTCAGCACGAGGTGCTGGAGCTAAATTCTGAGGAAGTGCTTGGCCGGTTTTCGGCTATTGCCCAAACGCAGGATCAGCCCGTAGCCGATGGCGCGTACTGGCTTACGTATTTGCTATGCGAAAAAGCGGCCCCCACCACCCCGGTAGTATTTAGCGGCGCCGGGGCCGATGAGTACTTCGCCGGATATTATCGTTTAAAGGCTTTTCAGCTTTACCTACAGAAGCAAGGTATGTTGAAGACCTTTATTCCGATGGTAAAAACGGCGGCAAGCCTTATGCCGGTGGGTTTCAACTGGCCCGGCCGGGCAAAGGCTCGTCAGCTTCAGAAGTTTATGGCTAACCTAAGCCCAACCGCCAAGCAAACCTGGTACAACTTTACTAATCTGTCTATTCTTTCTTCGGAAACAGAAAACACTGGATTTGGGCTTACCGAAGCGTATAACGATGATATTAGAAACTTTTTAATACAGGATGTGCTGGCCGTAAGCGACCGGGCCGGTATGCAGCACGGGGTAGAAATTCGTATGCCTTTTCTGGATGATGAGTTGGTGGATTGGGTAAGCGAGTTTGAGGCGGAAGAATTGTTAGTCGGGGGCCGAAAGTGGATGCTGCACGAAGTACTAAACCAGCAACCGGGCGGAAAAGCCGTAAGCCGGCGCCGTAAAGAGGGTTTTGGTATGCCCTTTGGAGCGTGGGTAAAAGATGGGCGAGCTGATTTCTTATTTAACTGGTTATCTACTGAAAATGAACTTCATCAGTATCTTCCTACCGACAGAATAAAAACAATTCTTACCCAGCACCAGGCTGGAAAGGCCGATTTTAGTCAGGAATTATTGGCGGTAGCCGGACTGACGGAATGGCTTAAAGGTCAATTACGAATTACGAATTAGAAATTATGAGATTAACTGGATGCTTATACTATAAGGGCGTTGCTACGATAATATAGTTTTCTGTATCTTCAAATAAAAATGCTATGCGTGAAGAAGCCTTGAAACTGGAGCTAATAGAATGGTTAGCTAAACTTAACGATAGTAAAACCATTGAGTATCTAAAGCATATAAAAGATAACCTGGCCGGCGACCAAGATTGGTGGCTCAGTTTGCCTGACGAGCAGAAAGCTGGTATAGAGCGAGGATTAAACGATATAGAAAATCAACGACTTTATAGAGGGTCAGATGTTCGGAAAAAGTATGGCTTATGAAGAAAGATGGTCGGCCGAGGCAGTTAAGAATTTAGATGAAATCCTTCAGGATATTAGTAATAAGTGGAATGAAAAAGAGGTTACTAATTTCAAAAATAACCTTAGCATCAAACTAAATCATATTTACATAATCCTTATACGTATCCGGCTTCAACTTTCAAACCAAGTTTAAGAAAAGCGGTGCTCAATAAGCTAACTTCTATATTTTTTAAAGTTGAAGAATCCTCAGTTGTAATCGTCTATTTGCATCTAAACCGTCGCAGCCCCAACCGAATAAAGTAAACTCATTTCATGCAAATAGTGATTTCTTGTTCTGGGTGATCAAAAACCAATTCATGCACTCAGATCCAACTCAGTAATTCGCTAATTCATTAACTCGCCACTTCGCCACTTGAAAATACGTTACCTCCATCAGTACTTTAAAACGCCGGAAGAGGGCGGGGCTATTCGCTCGTACTACTTGGCTACGGCTATGGCCGAGGCCGGGCACCAGGTGGAGCTGATTAGCGGCTGGAACAACAACTGGGAGGAAACCAAAGTAGTTAATGGATTTACTGTACACTACCTGCCGGTCGCTTACGGCAATCAGCTAGGTAATCGGCAGCGTAAATTTTCTTTTTTAAATTATATAAAGAAAGCCAAAGGGAAGATTGATAGCTTAGGCAGATTTGATTTAGCATATGTTAGTTCTACACCTCTTACCATTGGCTTGTTGGCGTTGTACCTGAAGTGGATCAAGAAGACACCTTACATATTTGAAATTCGCGATTTGTGGCCGGAAGCACCCTGGCAGCTCGGTGCTATCACCAATCGCTGGATATATCGGGCCCTGAAAATTCTGGAGAAGACCTTATACCGGCAAGCCAGGGGTGTGGTAGCCCTATCGCCGCCCATGGCTGAAGCCATTAAAAAGCTAGCTACTCGGCAAAAGGTTTTAATTGCCCCCAATATGGCTGACGTTGCGTATTTTAGCCAACCGGCCTCAGAACCCCTGCCGGTAAACCCGGCTGAGCTAGAGGGGAAATTTATAGTAAGCTACACCGGAACCGCCGGCCCGGCCAACGGTTTGGATGCTTTACTCAAAGTAGCTGAATATTGCCAGGCCGAAGGCTTACCAGTCTACTTTTTGCTAATGGCCGAAGGTAAAGAACTACCTAAGCTAAAAGCCAGTGCCGAAGGCTTAAAAAACCTGCAGTTCCTCCCCTACGGAAACAAAGAACAGGCTAAAGCCTGTGTGCAGTTGAGCGACGCCGTTTATATATCGTTTGCTGACTATCCGGTACTACAAAGCTGCAGCCCTAATAAGCTATTCGATGGACTGGCGGCGGGCAAGCTAATTATTACCAATACCCCCGGCTGGATGCAAGAACTGGTAGAAAGTAACAACTGTGGCTTCTACGCTAGCGGACGAAGTGCAGAGGAATTTATACAGAAGCTTAGACCGTTTTTGGAAGATAGAAACAGGTTGAAGGACGCTCAGGAAAATGCCAAAATGTTAGCTACTGAGCATTTTTCTAAGGAAAAGATATGTAAGGCTATAATTGATTTTTTGGAGTCAGAGGATCATTAACTAGGTTACTCTGAGTAACCTAGTTAATAAGTTCATGCTAATACTTTTGGCTTACCCTAAGCTTAACATCTTCAATTACATCGTAACCTAAATAACCATTTTTTACAGTCAGCTCTATGTAATCTGCCCGTTCAACTTCGGTCTTTTGCTCCTGTTTGAATTTCAACTCCTTAGTAAGCTCCCCATATCTGATTGCCACAGCCGGATACTTGGTTTTTCTGCTTCGGGAGCTGCTGACCTTGTATTTTCTTTCAATAGGTAACTTTACAACTGTGGTCCCATCAGCCAAATGGTAATTAGCCAATAATAAGCCGACTCCCAAGGGAAACCCGAATACTATTGCACTATAAAAAGTGTTATATAGTAAGTTTTCAGCAGAGTATAAATACCGGAACCGTAATTTTAACCCTAATGCAAAAGGAATTGATATAGCCAGAACCACACCAAAAACGATCCAGCCAGAAACTATAGTACTTTCGAGTAACCTAGCACTAAACAAAGCTACCAGCAGCCCGAACATAAATAGCCCACTGTAGAGAACCTGCTGACGAAATAACTGCGTATTCCATTTAATTTTGGGCTTTGGGCCTTTCGGTTTTTCTTCCCTTAATTTATTAGGCCGTAAACGCTTTCCTCGCCTAGCCATACCTGAGAGAGCTATTTTCTAACATCTTTAGGTATATACCGGGCCTCTTTAAAAATTTGCCGGGCGTCTTGGTTTTCCATTAGCTTCCTTAAGTTTTGCTCTTCCTGATTGCGCATGTGGGACTTTACAATTTCCCAACCAATCCAGTAGCCTACGCGGCCGGGGGCTTTGTCGCCAATTTCGGGTACGGTGGGGCGCTCGCCCAGGTAGCGGCGTTTGTCCTCGTCTTTGGTAGTATATAGCAATTCTTTGTCTAGAAAATGCGACCATATTCGCTCTTGGTTATAGGCTACGCCGGCTTGTTGTTCGGCGGTAAAGCCGGTTATCAGGCTATCGGGCGTGTTGGGTAGCAGAAATTTGGCGAAGTAGTAACTTTTGCCGTAGTAGATCATATCGCCCACCAGGCTGTTATCTTTGGGGTTAACCTTATTAAAGCGGGTAGAAAGCAGTACCATCGCTCCCGGCACGGCGTAGTCGGGGGCAAAGCGTTGCAGAATATATGCCGGAAAGTCGGGTCGGTAGGCTGCTTCTTCCCCTAAAAAATAATCCAGGCTAATTACCAATAAACTATCGCTAATGGCGTACTCGTTGCCCATAGCGCCCAAACCCGAAACCGTAGTTACTACCTGCGGCACTACAAACTCCGGCCAGTAGTACCTAACCGTGGCAAAGGCCTGGCTAAGCTCGTCTTCCCACCCGCTTAAATCGGTAAATTTGCTCTGGGTTTGGCGGTACAGTGTATCTAAAGCCGGGTTTTGGATAAGGGTAAATAACTGCTGAGCCAGCACCGAATCGCTGGGGTATTGGCCGGAATTTAAAAAGTTTTGGGCAAAAAGTTTATTATCCTGAAGAAAGTCGGTTATTTCGCCTGGTGAAGAAGCGCTAAAAAGTTGCTGCTCCAGCCTGCTTATAGTAACCGGACTTTCCAGTGGCGGCACATTGGGGCGGGTGTAGGCGGCTTCTTCCGGATCGGTTTGGCAAGCAAGGGCTAAACCAAGTATTAAACAAAATAGTATATTCTTAAGCATAGTATAAACTGTCATGAAGAAATTTTATTTACTGCTTCTGGGAATTGCCCTAAGTGCAGGAGCTCAGGCTCAAATTAAGGTAGGTTTAAAGTTTTCTCCAACTTTAGCCACCAATCGGGTAGAAGTTGATTCCGATACATTAAGTATTGATAGCGACGGCGTAGGCTTAAAGTTTGTTTTCGGCCCCACCATCGACTACTTCTTTGGTGATAACTACGCTTTTAGCACCGGCTTATTATACGCGCCCAAGCGCATAGGGCTAGATATAAATACTACCGCCGAGGCCAACCAGTCATTTTCCGACAAACAATCCTATAATTTACAGTACTTACAGATTCCGGCTACGGTAAAATTATTTACCAACGAATTGGCCTTAGATACCCGCATGTACTTTCAGATGGGCGGCCTGTTCGAAATAAAAATTAATGAAAAAGGTACTGATGAGGATAACGCCTATCTGGAGAATGTGCGCCCCTTTGATTTTGGTTTGCACCTAGGCGCGGGGGTAGAACGCCGTATGGGGTACAATACGGTGCTATTCGGTGGCTTTTTCTATAACCGGGGTTTAATAAATGCCGCCGGTGAGCCGGTAAACGATATTGATCTGAAAATAAATAACGACTTACTAGGTCTGGACCTGGGGGTTAAGTTCTAGCTCAGAAGAAATAGTTATACAGAGAAAGAGGCAGGTTTGTTCCTGCCTCTTTTTAATTATTCCAGCCACAATTTTTTACTAAGCGACTTGCCTTCACTGTTGGTGAGCCTGATTATCAGTAATCTACCATGCGGCTGATCGTTCAGTTTTAATTCTTGGCTATGGCTAATTCCGCTTGCTATTAGTTGGCCGCTTAGGGTATATACCGAATAGATGAAACCATTACCCCAGTCTTCCGGGGCGGCTATAGCAATACTATTTCCTTCAGCTGTAACATCAAACTCCGGCTCGGTAAACTTACCCTGGGCTACTTTGTAGGAAGAATTATTGGGCTTAGCCTTTATTTCGCCGTCCTCAAGCTTGGTGCCTTCATCGGTTAGCAATACTGCCTGGCCGGCTTTATCCCATAAGTTAAGTTCTACTTCTTGAGTTTGGGGGTTTATTCCTAGCTGAAGCGTAAAAACTTCCTCCTGTTTACTTATGGCTTGACCGTACAGGTAAATCCATTTTCCGTCGGTATAACTACTGAAGAATTTACTCACCTCCAGGTATAGGGCTGCGGCTTGTTTATCCTTAGCTTCAAGTATCAGTTTGCCGTTCAGGTTCTTATTATCGGCCTGTAAATTTAGGTTTAGCTGAAGGTAAGTTTCCAGTTTGGGAATAGGCCGGTAATTACCCCGGTTTATACGGAACCAGCCCCTGGCTAATAGAGTACCCAGGTAGGCCCGCCAGTTATTAAGCTGTACCAGCCGCACCAATTGCTTGCGGAAACCAGCATCGTTCCGCTTTCCACCCAATAGAATGGAAGAACCCGAGCCGCTAACCAGGCTGGTGCAGGTTCCGGTTCCGTATTCAGTATCCCAGATAAAGCCCCCGGTTTTAGATATTTTCGACAGGTGAAAATTGCCCGAAGGTGAACCGGTACCGGCAATCAGAAAGTGCCCGTCCACATCCTGCCCGCCATCGGAGGGTATCATGTTTAGCGGACGGTCAATATAGTCGTAACCACCGGCTTGTATGCGCGGGTAGCCCCAATCGGCCGTAGAGTTGCTGGTGTTGTAATTATACATAATAATTCCGGCGGTATTTTGCTGGGTTCCGGCCAGTATTGGGGTTCCAATAGCTATATACTTATTAATATTGTCGATGGTCTTAAGGCGGGTTACTTTAGTCAGCATCAGGTTACTGCCAGGCTCGTTTACCGGGCGGTTATGCGCCGGCCTAATAGGGCTGCCCGGGTCGTAGATATTACGAATAGACACCAATGCATCGCCCAGTACATCGGGGGTGTAGGTATATAAGTGCTGATCGTCGTTATGGTTGAGGCCGTCGCCGTGGGTATCGTATACGGTGGTATTGGGAATGTAATCAATAGCCAAAGGGTAACCTGTTCCGGAGCGAGCCGAAAAGAAGGCCAATTTAGGCAACAACTCCCCGTAGCTGGAGTACGTAATTTCGCGCCCGGCAAATACGTAGGCCCTATCGGCAGCCACCCGGGGCGGTACGGCGTACTGAATATCATCGTTATTGGCGGTTCCGTAGGCGCGCTGGCGGTATAGCGTACCGGCAGCATCCACCCAAACTACCCAGATATCGGAGCCGCCCAGGCTGGCTACGGTTTTTTGCCCGCTAATGCCGCCAAAGCTCTTTCCGCTCAGCATATAGCGGTTGGTAGAGGGGTCATAGTCGAAATCGGCCAGATAGTCGGCACTGGTAGAACCGTAGGTTTGGTGCCACAGCAGGTTACCGGCCGGATCTACCCTAAATAGCAGGTAGCAGTAGCTTTGGGGTAGGGTTTTAACGGTAGTAGCTGCCAGATAGCCCCCAGCGGGGTGCGGCAGCGTAAACACCTCGCCGTACACGTTACCGTAGGCCGGAAAGTGGTAGGAAACATCCCAGCGAATGGGAGGCTGGGCAAAAATAGGGCTGGCCAGCAGGCACAGCAGCAGCGTAAATAAGGTTTTCATAAGGCAAAAAGTTATTTGCCCTTAGTACCGGGTGAAGTGGAGAGGTAAACTTAGAGGCTGGGGTAATTTTTGTTTTTTGGAATGGGGTAATTTGTTAGATTGTGGGTTGGAATTGGAGTGTGCTTTAAATGCAAATTGTGAGCAATTAGAAATAGAGCAAAATGAATATCGAAATAAACAACTACAAGTCGATAATTAAGACCAAGGTAGAAATCAAGGAAGGATTGAATATTCTTATTGGACCAAATGGAGCAGGTAAGACAAATGTATTATCCAGTCTCAAATTTTTAAAAGATATAATTTTTAAAGGTGCAGGACTCGCGGTAGCTAAGGCCGGTGGGCCTTCTCGTGTTTATAATTCAAAATCCAGAACATTAAAATTCGTACTCAATGAAAAAATTAAACCAAAAACGATAAACAGAAGGAAGACTGACTTTCAACTTAAATGGACTATTCAATTAGCTCAGAAAGGTGAAGAAAAAATTGCGGCTATTACTAAGGAGTCTATTGCTCTGATCGGAATATTAGGTAAAAAACCTACAGATGTATTCAATATTGAGATTGATAGATCAAATATTAATAAGCCGAAATATCAAATTTATTTCAACAACGAGCTGGATCTAGGCAGGAATTTGCTCGATAATTATGAAGAAGATCATAAAAACCTTAATAAAGCCAAATTATTTGAAAAGCTAAGAACAGACTTACAGTCTCAAATGAATAATCTTAAAAAGGAAAAAGATAGAAGTCTTATAACCTTGATTAGTCGTTTTGATAGAAATTTTGGAGAATTTCTTTTCAATTTCCTCAGACTAAATGAATTCAATATAATTCCTGAGCAAGCCAGAAAAGCATCAGAACAACTTCCATATGCAAGAATGCAATCAAATGGTTATGGAATAAGTGAAATTATCGATGCTTTAGTTAAAAAAAATTTTCACAAGGTTGAACTTTCAAATTCATTCGACATCGATACAGATTTACCCTTCTTCTTAATTAATCGATTACTCGGCAGTTCTTTTAGAATTGGAAGATTTGGAGGTGACAAGCGGAAAAACCCATTAGAAGATGCCTTGACAAATATTCGAGAAGAAATATCTGCTGCGGTGCAACCCATTTCTGATATAGGTGTAGAAATTGATCCAACAAACGGAAAGCGTTTTGTCATTTTTAAAACTGAGAATGAAAAGTTCTATCCCGATCAAGTCTCAGATGGAACAATTAAATGGCTCTGCATACTGGCAAGCATTTATGTTGGTTCTTCAAGTGTTTATCTACTAGAAGAACCTGAAAACTTTCTTCATCCATGGATGCAGCAAAAACTTGTTGAAATAATGAGAGAACAATCAAAACTGCATAATTCGATATTTCTTCTGACTTCACATTCCTCGACGGTTTTGAATGCTTGTTACCCCGAGGAAATAATAACTGTAGAAGCCACAGATAAAGGTACAATAACGGACAAGATTAAGAATAGAACTGAAGTTGATGAGTTTTTAAATAACTCCAATTTTAGGCTTGGAGATTTATGGGTAAGTGGTGGGCTAGGTGCGATACCTCAATAGTAGGATTATGAGCAAAATTGGTATTATAGTTGACGGACCTGGAGATAAAGCTGCAATAGACGCAAGGTATGATAAGAAATTTAGGGTGATAAAGACAGATGGCCCAAGAGGTCATTGCGCACCTGTAGACAAAATCATTGCTAAATCAAAAAAACAAATCTCAATTTTAGAAAGCTTCAATTGTAGCAAAATCATTCTAATGCTTGATTTTGAATGCAGGAAGATGCCTTATAAGGAATTTATATTGGAACTAGAGAGTGAGATTAAAAAACATAAATTTTCTAAACCACTAGAAGTTGTTGTTCTCAATCAAATGATTGAGAACTGGTTTTTAGCTGATATTGAAATTCTTAGTTCTAAGAAGAAAATACTTCGAGACAAATTGAAGCAGAAAAATTATGAAGGTAAACATGGCAAAGACGAAATAAAAAAACTAACTGCAAGGAACAAATCGTATAATGAAATCCAACATGGCAAAGAGTTCTTTCCTCTAATACGTGAATCTGTTGCAACAAAGAACAGTGGCTCTTTTAATGATTTTATAGAGAAAATAAATACTCATAATAATTCGCAATAATATAATTCCAGAAGTGATCTTTAATGAGTCCCTCAACATAAGAGCTTAAGCTGCTTTAGCCATTCAATCCTCCAAAATCACCCCACCCCCAAGAAACCAATTTATATTTTACCTTTGCAGTATGTCGGCGGGTCATATATTTTTGGTGCTTATTAGTGGGCTTGGGGTGCTTCATGGCTTGTTTCTGGCCGCTTTTCTCTGGTCTTATAATAAGGCTAAGCCCGTAGCCAACCGCCTGCTAAGCATTTTACTGGTGATGCTGTCCTTTTGGGTAAATCGGTATTTCTGCAGAACCTGAATGCTAAATTTATAATTATCTTAATAGAGATTGAGCAAGACGAAGAAAAGTCTTTACGGTATATAGAGAACCAACCCTGTAATCAGTAATTAGCAAGCTAATGGAAGGCTTAAATCATAACCAATCCTCCTTTGTACTTTATACCTCACAAAACGGAGATGTGAAGGTAGACGTACTTTTGCAGGATGAAACCGTATGGCTTACCCAAAAAGCAATGCAAGAGTTGTTCGGCAAAGCCAAACAGACTATTAGCGAACATATACAAAACATTTTTAAAGAGGGTGAATTAAAAGAAAATTCAGTTGTCCGGAAATTCCGGACAACTGCCGATGATGGTAAAGATTACACCACGTCGTTTTACAATCTGGATGTAATTATCTCGG
The DNA here is from genome assembly GCA_964504565.1 of uncultured Roseivirgaceae bacterium. Classification (GTDB taxonomy): domain Bacteria; phylum Bacteroidota; class Bacteroidia; order Cytophagales; family Cyclobacteriaceae; genus Cesiribacter. Next base: position 25,221 of record CAZDEY010000017.1, on the reverse strand, counting down.
TTGGTTACCGGGTAAAATCGCAGCAAGGTACACAGTTTCGTATTTGGGCAACAAAGACTCTCCGCGAATACATAATAAAAGGTTTTGCCATAGATGATGAACGCCTAAAGCAAGGGCAGGCTATTTTTGGCAAAGATTACTTCGATGAGTTATTAGAACGCATCCGGGAAATACGGGCTAGCGAAAGGCGTTTCTACCAAAAAATAACGGACATCTACGCCCAGTGCAGTATTGATTATGACCCTAAAGCAGAAATAACCCAAACGTTCTATAAAACTGTTCAGAATAAACTGCATTGGGCAATAACCGGCCATACCGCTGCCGAAATAATAAAAAAACGCGCCAATTCGGATAAGCCCAATATGGGATTAACTACCTGGAAGAACGCACCGTCAGGCAAAGTATTAAAATCAGATGTTTCGGTAGCTAAAAACTACCTAAGTGAGAAAGAAATAAAAGACCTGAATCGAATTGTAACGATGTACCTGGATTTTGCCGAACTGCAAGCTGAACGTCAGAACCCAATGAAAATGAGCGACTGGATTATTAAGCTGGATGGTTTTCTACAATTTAATGATTATCAGGTACTGAAGGATTCAGGCAAGGTAACTGCCAATGTTGCTAAGCAGTTAGCAGAAAAAGAATATCAGAAATTTAGAATAGAACAGGACAAAACGTTTGAGTCGGATTTTGATAGAGAAGTAAAACGGATTGTTGATAAAGGAGAAAGCGACAAATAGATAGTCTTTACTTTTCAAACATAGATTAAAGACCGCAACACTCGCAAATCATAAACCACCCCATCCCCCAAAAACCAATTTATAGTATATCTTTGTACTATGTCGGCCGGTCAGATATTTTTGGTGCTTGTTAATGGGCTTGGGGTACTTCACAGTTTGTTTCTGGCTGCTTTCCTCTGGTTTTACAATAAGGCTAAACCCGTAGCCAACCATACGAATTTCTTAAAATAATCCAATAAAATAAAACTCAGCTGGTTAGCAAAATAAGCTTTCTTAGTATACTACGCTAATACAAATTTGCCTTCGCCTTTAAGCCAACACTACTCCCCCTCCACCCTAAGCGTGTACCCACTAAAGCCTTCGGTAATAATTATCTGTACCACTTGCCCTGCCTCGGGTATGGTAGAATTTTCAGTACCAGCTTGATAGGTAGCAGCAATTTCCTGCCCTTGGGCTAAGGGTTGCAATATGCCGGAGCCGTATGCCAGCACTTCCTTAATTTTAACCGAATAAATATTTTGTTCTTTATCTACGCTTAGCACTTCTACCGTGGCAACAATGGTATTGGGGGCGGCGGGTGGCGGGCTTAGGGTTGGTTTGGTTTGCATGGTGGTTTCGGTTGGGGCCTGGCTGGTTACGGTCTGCTGGCCCTGGCAGCTATAGCTACTTACTATAAACAGCAGGCTACCCAGTATTTGCAACATTTTCATATTTCTTATTAAACCAAAAAAGAGGCCAAAGCGTACTGCCCCGGCCTCCTTTATTTATTTTGACTACTTTTTAGTCGTTAACTATTCTAATAGTACGGTGGAAGTCGCCTTGCTCAACGCGCAGGATGTACATACCGGCCGGTTTATCACTAATATCCCATTCCTGGCCCATTATATTGCTTTCCATTTCTTTCTGCATAATAATTTTTCCCTGAGCATCAATTAAGCGTACCAACACCGGCTGTTCAGGTTGTGGAGCTGCTATAGTAGTCTGGAACTTGCCATTTACTATAGGGTTAGGCCAAACCTGAACAAACAGCGGGCTTTCGGTCATTACCTCGTCCTCAGAACCATCGGCCAGCGTACGGGCTCCCGGCGCACACGCCTGCCCAAACGAGTATCCGGCATTCAGGCGGGTACGGCCTCTATCGTCCTGCCAGCTTAAGAACAGCAGGTTAAAGCCAGGCAGTGTAGAAGTTTGGAAGTAAAACTTACCGGGGCTAACAACTACTGAATCGGTATAGGTAACTACGCGGCGGTTCTCGTAGGAGTACATAGTCCATACGGCTTGTACCTCAAAGCTATTGGGGTTAATTACCTTCCAGCGGCGTTCAACTTCCGGCTCTTCAGAGCACACGCCTATAATGTACATAAATTCCGTACGCGAGGCTTCTATTGGGTTGGAATACGCCGAGGCACCTCCGGCATTTACCGCGCGCACCCGGTACTGATAGGTTGTACGACTTTTAGTACCGGTTACCTTTATTTCCGTTCCGTTTACCCGTAGGTTATCGTAACCGGCTAGCATGGTCTCAAAACCATCGGCTGAAACCTGTAGCTCGTAGTACGAAGCATTTACCACCGGCTGCCAGCGGGCTACAAACGAACGACTGGAGTAGTCGGCGGCCGGTAGCGTTTTAGGTGCGGCCGGTAAAATAGCGGTACTGGCAATGTTGCTGTATTCCGAATTACTACCGTTGCCTACCGCCGCCACTCTGTACGAATACGTTAGCGAGGCATTAAAACGGTCGGTATCGGTAAAGCTAGTGGTGTTAGGTGCTACAGTACGGCGGGCGGTAAAGTTTACGCCGTCAGTTGAACGCTCTACTACAAATGCCAGCTCATCGGTGCTGTTATCTTCCCAAGTCAGGTTAAATACTACATCGCTAACGGTAGTAGCCTGCAAGTTGCTTGGTGCCTCGGGGGCGGCCAATCCTTCACCCTGGCCGAATAAGGTAAAGACCATATCGGTTTGTATACCGCCAAAGGCCAGTGAGCTTTCCGTCCAGTTTACCGCGCCAGTTCCGAATAAATTAGCATTATCACGGAAGTGAGCCGGAGCACCGCTTATAGCAGTCTGGTTAGCCCAGTACCATTGGAAACCAGCACCAAACGCCAGGTTCGGATATACGGATAGCCAGTACGTGCCTTCCGGCAGGGTAAGGGCTTCCGGTAATTTTACCGTAAAGTTAGGCGAGGCCGGGTTGGCCGGAACCAAAGCCCCGCTACTATATACCTCGGCACCTGGTTTGCCTCCATCGTTTTGGTAAATTACTACTCGTACATCGTTAACGCTGGTAGCAATACGGTAACTTCCGCTTACAGCTACCTCCTCAATTGACCAGCTTTGGCCGGCCGGAATAGTAAAGTCATCGGCCGACTGGGCCAATGCTCCAAAATCCGGGAATAGTTGCGACGGACGGGTACCGTTAATTGGGCCAGTCTGGGCTACTAGAGAAGGTTTTATTTCCCTTACACTTACGGTAAATACTTCGGAAAGCGACTCGGTTCCGGCAGTAGCTACTAAAGCAATATCGGTACTGCCCGTAGCATTTGGCGTTACATTCAGGCGAAGCAAATTACCATCTAGCTCGGCACTTACTATAGCCGGGTTGGTATTCAGTAATTGGTAAGAAATTTCACCTTCACCGCTATACTCAAACACCCCGGTTACATCAACCAGTACCTCTCCGGCATTTTTGTATAGAATTAAGTTATCTAACCTACGAGCAATAGTAAGGGCCGCTTCCGGCAGTGGGGTTACGTTAAAACGACCGCTGTATAAACCATTACCGTGAGTAGCTACGGCAATAAAGCCGTCGGCACGGGTGCGCACCATTGGTACTACCACGTTGCCAATTCCGGCTACATCTTCCTGCACCCATACGGTTTCGGTGCCGTTAAGGCTGGTAGTGCTGTATAGGCCGGTGCTGGTACCTAATAGGTAACCATCGCTATTGCCTTTAACGGCTACCCAACGTACCGAGGGGCCGTTACCGGTACCGTCGGGGTTTTGCTCTAGGTTACCGCTAATATTGGTCCAGTTGGCACCGCCATCTTCGCTATAAAAAACGCTATTAATATTGTAGTTAGAAAACACCACGAAAACGCGATCGGCATTAACCGGGTCAACTTCAATGCTGCTTACAAAACCGGTTGGTAATCCTTTGCCCGAGAAAATATCCTGCTTGGGCTGGTCGCCGAGGTTGGCGTTATCTATCCGGTAAAGCTGGCCGTTGCTGGTACCGTAGTACAGGCGGTTGGCCCCCTGGCGCGAAACGTTGAGCGCAGTAATGGTAGCGTTACCTACGGTAGTAGAATTTTGGAGCGGTGCCCAGTTGGTAGTAGCCAGCGCATTGCTAAATAGCGGGATGCCATCCAGATCGCTGTTGCGCCACATAGTGCCCCCGGCCGGCATATACATTATGTCGTCGTTAGGGTCCAGCACAAACGGAGCAATAAAGGCAAAACCGCTAGCTCCGGCCGGCTGCACGCGCGTAAACGAAGAGAAGTTACCAACTGCGGCATCGGCCTGGCTGGCGTAGTTAAAACGGTACACCCGACCAGTCTGAGACGATACGTATTGAGTTAGTCCATCGTCGGCAATAGCGTTATACGAGCCGTCACCGCTAAACAGGTCAATCCAGGGCGACTGCAGGTTATCGGTAGCGGTGTACCAGGTGCTGTTATCCTGGAAGCCGGCGATCAGCTGATCGTCGGTGCCGGTTGGGTTGAATGATAGGGCGTAGGGCTGAGTAGTAAGGTACCCATTGTTTAGCGATGTCCAGGTTACGGGTTCAATTGTGCCGCTAACCATGGTAATATCTTCGGCCCGGTGTAGGCCGCCATCGTTAGCACTTATTGCCCGGTCGGGGTTAGAAGGGTAGAAAACCAGGTTGTGCTGGTCGGGGTGCTGGTTTTCGTAAATGCTTACGTTGTTGCGCGGCGAGTAACCGCCAATCCAGGAACTCTGACCAACCTTAGTAGCAAAGCCGTCGGTAGAACGGTACAGGTTAGTTCCACCTATAAACACAATATTAGGTTTAGTGGGGTGTACTTTTACCATAAGGTTATACCCGCCCTGCGAGTTAAAATTACCTACTGAGCCGCCAATAGTGGTGGGCAGGTTAGCACTTAGATTTACCCACCGGTTATTTATTGGTGTAGCACCGGTTTCGTCGTGCGTGTAGCGCCAAAGTATTGCGCTGCTGTTTAAGTCGCCTAAGGCATAAAGTACGTTAGGCTGCGAAGGTGAAGTACCTAAAACCATACGGCCGTAGGTTGCCGGCAGGCCGATAGTTGGGGTTAGGTTTTCCCAAGTTGTATTATTAATTAAGCGGTAAATACCACGCCCGGCAGTTGCCCGGCCATCAAACGCCGCGTAAACTTGTCCGTTAGGGGTAATAGCCACCTCGGCCCAGCGGTCGAAGCCGGCAGTTAAAAGTTCTTCGAATGAATTTCCTCCGTTAGTAGAACGAAAGACGCCAGCTAGGCTACCTACGTATAGATCGCCGGTTTGGGGGTGAATGGCCAGGCTAAATACTATATCAAAAGGCGATTGAAAGCGTGGGTCCTCGTCGGCAGTATTGTTCAGTAACTTCCAGCTACGGCCGCCGTCGGTTGATTTAAAAATGCCGGAACCACCAAAGAAAGCGCCGCCGCCCGAGGCCGAGTTACCCAAGCGCTCGCCGCTGCTGTAGTACCATACATTGCGTTGGCCGGGCCGGGGGTCCTGCACTACGTACGATACGCTCTGGTTTTCGTTAGTGCCGGTGGTTTTGGTCCAGCTTAGGCCGCCATCCTCCGAGCGCCACATACCGCCCGATACGCCACCGGCCAGTATTATATTCTCGTTATCTAGGTCAATAGCCAGGGCGCGAGTACGGCCGCCCACATTGTAGGGTCCGCGGGGCTTCCAGCTTTCAGCCATACGGGCCGTTGACATACCGTGGCGACGCTCTAGCCGCTGGGCAAAGCGTAACTCTTTCTTTCTGATGTTGCTGGGCAGTTCGCCGGTAGCCGGGTCGGCCAGCATTAGCAGTTCCCACTGGGCACGCAAGAGGGCGTTATCCCCAACCTTTTCGGGCTGGGTTCCGCTGGCGGCTTGTTGCTGCTGGTCGTACATCTGCGAAACTTTGCGCAAGTTGTTGTGGCCTTTCAGAGCCTGCGCCGAAGATTCGGGCGCGCTGGGGAGTAGTTGGGGGCTTTGGGCCAGGCCTAAGGTAGCCAATAACCAAAAACACGTAAGAAACAGGGAGGAAATAGAATTTTTTCCCCTACCATAGAAGTGTCTCATAATAAAAATTAAAAATGGAAAACGTTGGAGAATAAACTGATCTAACTACTAGCTTACAGTAACTTAGGTATTAAATGTATTGAAAAATCGTTATTAATAACTTAGTTTAACCAAAATATTTTTAAAAATTTTCAATTCTTCGGTATCTGAATTTCCTTGTAAGAAATTGAGCATAAAAAAACCCCGCAGGCTCGGCCGGCGGGGTTTAATCTTCTACTCAGAACTGGTTGTTCTCAAATTTGCTGTTTAGCTTTTACTATTTGGAGGTTCGGCTTCAGCTTTAGCCGGACTCCCGTTAGTCTCTTCTCCGTTAGAGGTTGACATTTCTATAGGTTCATCACCTTGGGTAAGAAAGCGGTAGTCGGTAACACCTAAGGACGAATCTTTCTCCAGGCCTACCCAACGTCCGTACTTCATAAACCACTTCATGCGGCGCGAAGGCCAGCCCGAGGTATAGTAACTGTGCAAATACGGATGTACCGAAAGCTTTATACCCTTCTCGTTTTGGCTGGTCAGCAAATAATGTAAATTTTGCTCAATCTCGTCGCTTACCAGTATAGAGGCGGTAATTTTACCGGTTCCGTTACAGGTTGGGCATTTTTCGCGAGTAGAAATGTTCATTTCCGGTCGCACCCGCTGGCGGGTAATCTGCATTAGCCCAAATTTGGTAAGCGGCAACACCGTATGCTTAGAGCGGTCAACCTTCATTTCTTCCTTTACGGCATCGTAAACCTGCTTTTTGTTTTCAGCTTTACGCATATCAATAAAGTCAACCACTACTATACCGCCCATATCGCGCAGGCGCAGCTGGCGGGCCACTTCTTTAGCCGCCTGAAGGTTTACCTTTAGCGCAGTGCTTTCCTGGTCGGCCTCGGAATTGCTTTTGTTGCCGCTGTTCACGTCAATAACGTGCAGGGCTTCCGTGTGCTCTACCACTAAATAGCCGCCGCCCTGCAAGCTAACTGTTTGGCCAAACAGGCCTTTCATTTGCTTTTCAATGCCGGTAACTTCAAACAGCTTGGCTTTGCCGGTATGGAGTTTCACCATTTTCTGCCGGTCCGGGGCTATGCGCTGAATATAGTCTTTAACTTCAGCGTAAATTTCTTCATCGTCCGTAGTTATTGAATCGAAATCTTCGCTCAGCATATCGCGCAACAAGGTGGAGGCACGGCTGCTTTCGCCAATAATCCGTTCTTTAGGCTTGGCATTCTGAAGTTTTTTGATCCCGCTTTCCCACTTTTCAACCAGATTAGTGAGGTCGCGGTCCAGTTCGGCAACGTCTTTTCCTTCGGCTACGGTTCTGATAATAACTCCGAAACCTTCCGGTTTAATTGAGGTAAGCAAACGGTTAAGCCGCTTCCGCTCATCGGGGTTACTAACTTTTTTTGAGATGTTAATAGCTTCGGAAAAAGGCACCAGAATTAGGTAGCGTCCGGCAATGGACAACTCGCAGCTAAGGCGCGGACCTTTAGTGGAAATAGGTTCTTTTACTACCTGCACCAAAATTTGCTGGTTGCGGTTAAGCACCTGCGTAATTTTACCGTGCTTCTCAATTTCGGGTTCCAGCTTAAAATTGGCTAGTTTGCCGTGCTTAAGTTTACCTTGCTGTACCAGCTTGCTAAACTTGTTAAGCGATTTTACAGGCGGACCCAAATCGAGGTAGTGGAGAAAACCATCTTTCTCATACCCAACGTCAATGAACGCAGCGTTGAGGCCCTGGGCTACTTTACGCACATTACCCAGGTAAATATCGCCTACGGTAAAGCGCGATTCTTCGCGTTCCAGATGGTACTCAACTAAACTCTTATCTTTTAAAAGAGCAATTCGGCTACCGTCCTGAGTAGAATTGATAACCAGTTCGTAACTCAAGGTACTAGGGTTTAGGTTAACAAAAAAAGGAACCTCTCATCCGCCCGGACAAGAGGTATAAGTAGCCATTGTAGGTTAAATAAACCTACTGAAAAAGTATATTACTTCTTCTTGTGACGATTTTTTCTAAGGCGCTTTTTACGCTTGTGCGTAGCAATCTTATGTCTTTTTCTTTTTTTACCGCAAGGCATAATTCCTAGGGATTTTATAGTTAAACAATTATTTATAGTTGCTTCAAATACTCCTCAATTGCGGCCAACACCTCGGCATCGGTACTTAAGCGTTTTACCTGCTGAAAGTGCTGCTTAGCTTTAGCGTTATCGCCTAGCTGAATGTAGCTCAGTGCCAGGTAAAACTGACCGTTTAGGTGGTCTGGCTGCAATTTTACCAGTTTGTTAAGGCGTTCTACCGCTTTATCGTACTGGTTACTCCGCCACGAAAGCATTCCCATATTAAACAGGGCTTCCGAGTTATTGGGTTCCTCTTCCAACACCTGACGCAGCATCATAATTCCTTCCATAGGGTTAGGACCTTCAACTTTCGTCATGGCCAGGCGAACTCGGGCATCGGAGCGTTTTGGATTTTCTTTAACCACTTGCTCCAGATAAACCGCCGCCCGTTGTTGGTACCGCCGCACCATGTCCAGTTCATCGTGCATCATGCCGGCGGCAACGATGCCAAGGCCGTAACGGTCGAAG
>CAZDEY010000017.1:0-16618 GCA_964504565.1 uncultured Roseivirgaceae bacterium | reverse complement strand
CAATAATTGCCGGCCCGGTATAGCCTTTCCTCGGTAGATTTGGCCTGTATAGCCTGCTCTGCCCAGGTAGCAGCGCTGTCGTACCAGCCTGCGTTTGCCCATAGGGTCGACAAAGAGTCCGCAAATATAGCAAATTTTTCTCCTTTTTGCTCATTCCTGGCATTTTCTGCTAGTGAGGCTATTTGCCGGCGGGTATCATCGGCCAAATCGGGCCGGTGTCCAGTATGGTCATGACCCTCGTGGCCTTCCTCTTCAATAACTTCTACCGTAGCTTCGTCGGGGCTGTTTTCATCGGCTCCGGCGTGGGCACCTTCTTCTTCGGTTTGGCCCAGACCGGCTTCCAGTTCACTATTATCGGTAGTATTTTCTACTACGGTGCGGGGCAGCACAAAAAGAATAGCCGTAATCAGTAAGGTTACGATTACGGCTAGTATTGTTTTTTTATCCATTTTGAAGTACATATTGCAATAACGTAATCGGCTGAAGGTTACTTCAGGGTATTAACGCCGGCAAAGGTACGGAGCGTTCCGTTTAGTCCAGTACTTCTTCGGGCAAATTAATGTTTGCGATTTTTACTTTGTCGCTATCCTTAATTTTTTCTACAAAAGTTTTAGACGGCTTAAAGCTTGGCACATAGTGCTCATCAATTACTATAGCCGTATTTTGTGAAATATTACGAGCTACCTTACGTGCTCTTTTTTTGTTGATAAAACTTCCGAAGCCACGAACATAAATGTTATGGCCTTCGGCCATGCTTTCTTTTACCACATCGAAAAAAGCCTCTACCGTAGTGCTTACGTCGGCTTTGTCAATCCCGGTTTTATCGGCAATTTCGGCTATTATTTCAGCTTTGGTCACAGGTTTAAGGATTAAATTAGTTAATATCGTTCTTTCCGTTTCAAGCAGAAACCTTCTACAAAAGTAGTGGTAGAACATTAAATTAAAAATAGGAGTTTTGCCAAAATATTACTTCTACCTTTTAGCTAAACAGCTATGAATCAGGCAACGGCCAAAAAAAATAGTAGGATTGCCGAGCAAATTATTGCATGGTACCGGCAGCACCACCGAGCTTTACCCTGGCGCGAAACCCGCAATCCGTACCTTATTTGGCTTTCAGAAATAATTTTGCAGCAAACCCGAGTGCAGCAGGGGCTGCCTTATTACCAACGGTTTACCGCCCGTTTTCCTACCCTGCAAAAGCTGGCTGAAGCACCGGAAGAAGAAGTTTTGAGGCTTTGGCAGGGTTTAGGTTATTATAGTAGGGCCAGAAACTTACATGCCTGCGCCCAAAAAGTAGTTCAGGATTACGGGGGAAATTTCCCTAAAACCTACACTGAACTGCAAAAATTACCCGGCATTGGCCGCTATACGGCCGCGGCTATAGCCTCCTTTGCCTTTGGCGAAGTGGTGCCGGTGGTAGATGGAAACGTATTTAGAGTATTGGCCCGCCTGTTTGACGAACCAACCGATATAGCTTCTTCCGGAGCCTTTAAAACTTTTTTTGCGTTAGCCCAAAGCTTAATTGACCCTAAACAGCCTGATACGTTTAACCAGGCTATAATGGAATTTGGCGCCCTACAATGTACTCCTAAAAAACCCCTTTGCCTGTACTGCCCGGTAAACGCGGATTGCCTGGCCTACCAGCAGGGTATTCAGGAAGAACTGCCCGTAAAAAAAAGTAAGAATTCCAGCCGTAAGCGCTACCTGCATTATATAGTATGCATTAACAATAGCGGTAAATTACATATGGAAGTCCGCCCCGCCGGCGATATATGGCAGGGCTTGTACCAATTTCCGGTGCTGGAAACCGAATCGGAGGCTATGCCAGACAGCCTGATTACGTATGCCGATTCAATTATAGAAGAAAGCCCGATTATGAAACACCAGCTTTCGCACCAGACACTTTATGCCCGTTTCTACCGTTTTAAAAGTGGCAATTGCCCCCTAAAAACAGCCTCAGTAGTACGCGAAAGCGAAACGGATTACGGTAAGGTTTTACCCCCTGAACAGCGGGCTAAAGTTAAGGGCTGGTTTAGCCTAAGCGAGGTAGAAAAATTACCAAAACCGGTTCTGATTCTAAACTATTTGAAAGAAGCCGGATTTTAACTACATTAAGTAACAGTTTTTACGAAAGCAAATGGCATATTTGCACTAATTTTTACGATATGGCAGGAATTAACAAGGTAATTTTAGTAGGTAACCTAGGTAAAGACCCCGAAATACGGGTTATGGAAAGCGGCCGCAAGCAGGCATCATTCCCTCTGGCAACATCTGAAACCTACCGCGACAAAGACGGACAACGCCAGGAGCAAACCGAATGGCACAACGTGGTATTCTGGGGAAGCAACGACCGCCCGGGCTTGGCCGGAGTAGTTGAGCAATATCTTAAAAAAGGTTCTCAGGTATATATTGAGGGTAAAATTCGTACCCGCAGCTACCAGGATAAGGACAACCAAACTAAATACATTACCGAAATTTTAGGCCGCGAACTTACTATGCTGGGCGGGCGCCCCGATGGCGGAAGCAGCAATGGATATAATAACGGGGGAAATAATTACCAAAACCAAAACAACCAGCAAAGCCAGCCGGCCCCTACCAGCTTCGATAGCTCGGGCGGTGCCGACGATGACGATTTGCCATTCTGATGTTGAACTTAAGCCTATATTTTGGAGAATTCAGTAGAGTCGGGTAGTATTAGGCGGAGCAGTCAGCAAAACGGCTGCCCGCAAAAAAAATCAAGCGCCGAAGAAAGCCCCTCGGCCGAACCGGCTGAACCTCCGGTCTGGCGAGACCCGGTCTGGCGAGACCCGGTTCGGGCGGCACCTCCGGAGAAAAGAAATTTTGCGAAAAAGGCTTCGTATAAGATGCCTGCCCTAGCCTATGCAGCTCTGTTTCCGGTGTTGGCAATTAGCTGGCCGCAATTTAGTGCCGAAAGCTTAAGCTTCTACGGAATTAACGGGCTAATTCTTTTAATACTGCTATGCCTATCGGCTTTGGTTTCCGGGGCCGAGGTAGCTTTCTTTTCATTTACTACTAATGATATAGAAAAATGCCGCCAGCGGGGTGAACCCTCCGATCAGCGGGTCATTCATTTATTGGAGCGGCCTAAAAGCCTGTTAGCTACCATTCTAATATTCAACAATCTGGTAAACATTGCCTTTGTAACGCTGGCCACTTTTATAAGCTGGCGTATGTTTGGGCGGGTGCAGTCGGCCGAGGTAGTAGCCGGTTTTACAATTGTTGTTACTATCCTTCTTTTGTTTTTTGGGGAAATGACCCCAAAGGTATACGCCACAAACAACAATGTGCTGTTTGCCCGTATTACCAGCGGCATGCTTAGCCTGGCCCAAACAGTATTTAAGCCGATAGCCTGGTTTCTAACCTCGTTCAGCAACCTAATTGAACGCCGAATTGACAGTAAAGGCTATCAGGTTACGGTAGACCACCTAAACCTGGCGCTGGATATTACCACCCAAGACGAAAATACTACTGAAGAAGAAAAAGGCATTCTGAAGGGTATAGTAAACTTTGGTACGCTTACTGTAAAGCAGGTAATGCGTTCCCGCCTGGACCTAACCGCCTTTGAACTGGACTGGGATTTTCACGAACTTATGGATAAAGTTAATAAATCGGGCTACTCGCGGGTGCCGGTTTTTGACGATACCATTGATGATTTAAAGGGTCTACTCTACGTTAAAGACCTGCTGCCTTACTTGAACGAAGACGAAAATTTTGGTTGGCAGAATCTGCTTCGGCCGGTATTCTTTGTACCGGAAACCAAAAAGATCGATTCCCTGCTGAAGGATTTTCAGGAGAAGCGTATCCATATGGCTATAGTGGTAGATGAGTACGGCGGCACCAGCGGCCTAATTACCCTGGAGGATATTATTGAGGAGATTGTAGGCGAAATAAACGATGAGTTTGACGACGACGATATTATCTATAATAAGCTGGACGAAAACACTTATGTATTTGAGGGTAAAACCAGCCTAAATGACTTCTGTAAGGTTGTAGACGGAGATTCTAATATATTTGAAAAAGTAAAGGGCGAAAGCGAATCGCTGGGAGGTTTACTGCTGGAAATCAACAATAAGCTACCCCGCGCCGGCGAAAAAATCCAGTTCAACCCTTATGTGTTCACGGTAGTATCGGTAGACCAGCGCCGAATTAAGCGCATTCGGGTGCTTATTAAACCGGTGGCTGAGGTTAGGGCGGAACGGGAGGTTCAGTAATGGCTAAAACATCATATAGATTAACTATTCTCAATGTAGTCAGCTATCTTTCTATAGTTGGAATCATCTTTTATACCTTAATTTACTATAAATCCCTATCTGCTTCTGGTGGTTGGGGTGTGGTAAGTATGGTAGGCTTGGGATTACTTTGTGTAGGAGGTCTAATAGTTGATGCTATAATCCAATTAGCCACCATTAATATAAAGAGAAACAGAATGTCGCTAGTTAATTATATTGGAAGCGGTGTTTTATTTTTATTTATAGTTTTTATTATGATAAAAGGTTTTTAATAAATTGTATTTTACAATTAATAGAGGAAGCTAATATAATCATAGGTCATATAGAAAGATATCCTTCTTATAAAGCCTAAGGTAATCAAAACATTTAGCATCTTTATCAATATCAATCAAAAGTTTACCTATATACAATTTCTGCAATTAACTTAGTAAAATATTTAAAATATTATATGAAGATCTACAATAAGGTAAGATGGATTGCCGGCATACTTTTAATCTTTTTCATTGTATTAATAACTAATATAATTGACAGAGATAACTACAATAGACTAAGTAACTCAGTAACAACTATGTATGAGGATAGAATAGTTGCTAGTGATCTATTATTTGAAATGTCGAGGATTATACATAGCAAAAAAATTGATATTGTAACTTCTGATACTACAGCCAGCAAAAAGATAGCCAATAAACATTACGAAAATTTAGATAGGTTAATAGACCAATACAGGACTACCAAACTAACTGAAAAAGAGAAGTTTAATTTTAACCTACTTCAAGAGAAATTAAATTCGTTTAAGCAAAGGGAGATGTCTGCAGCATCATTTAACAGAACAGTTGCTTTAGGAGAAATTGAAGAGATTGAACAGATTTTGTACGAACTCTCTAAAATTCAGTTGCAAGAGGGCAAAAGGCAAGTTTCTATAAGTAACAGAGCAAAAGACACTATTGATTTATTTACCCAGGGCGAAATTATTTTCCTTATAATTATGGCTATATTAATTCAGGTCATTATACTCTATAAATCAAAAGAATAGAACCTCTATTGGTATATCTTATCTGCAATAAGATTTTTATAACACAGATTGTATACTACACATAAATTTGATACCTGAATATAGTAACTATTTATAGCCAGGAGAGAAGCAATAGGTTACAAAGCAATCTTGAAGAAGCAGGCTTTTGCAACTCTTCAAGATATATGACCTGCTTCAATTTAAAGTTTCTTTAATAATTGCATTTATAAGGTAACATATTAATTATAAGCATGCCCCGCCTTTACTATAGCTCAATCTTATTTATTCTAATAACCGTTCTAAGCTGGAATTGCTCCGGCGATACGGCTTATATTCCCAAGCCTAAAGGCTATAACCGTATAGACTTGCCCGAGCCTAGCTATACCGCCCTGCCCGATAGTTTCCCCTACCAGTTTGAATACCCCAAACAAGCCCGCCTGCTGCGCGATAGCAGTTATATAGCCGAACGGTACTGGCTTACGCTATTCTACCCTCAGCTAGAGGCTACCGTGCAGCTAACTTACAAAGACGTTAATAACTCGGAAGACCGCCTGCGCGAACTGCTTACCGATGCCTATAAACTCACTGCCAAGCATCAGGACAGGGCTACTTCTATTGAGGAAAGTATACTGAAAACCCCCAATGGCCATACGGCCGTAGTGGAAGAGCTTACCGGCGAGGTGCCCAGCCACTTCCAGTTCTTCGTTACCGATTCTACCCAGCACTTCCTGCGTGGCGCCCTCTACTTCCCCTCGGTGCAGGAAGACAGCCTAAGCCCGGTAATTGAGTACGTCAAGAAAGACATCATTCATATGCTCAATACCCTGGAGTGGAAGGAAAGGAATTAGCGAGGTGGTGAATTGGCGAGTTACTGAATTGGTGATATGGTGAGTTACTTTTGTAGATATGAATAATAGCGAGTTTTCTGAAAAGCTAAGGCAGCGTACCAAACAAATGGCCTTGCAGGTTATCCGGTTTACTCAAACTTTGCCTAAGATTGATGAAGCTTACGTGATTCGCCGTCAGCTTATTAAAAGTGCTACGTCGGTGGCGGCCAATTATAGAGCTGCAACCCGCGCTCGTTCCGGAGCGGAATTTTATTCTAAGTTATGCGTAGTAGTTGAAGAAGCTGATGAAACACTATTTTGGCTAGAGTTATTAGAAGAAGCTAAGCTTAGTTTAATAGAGAGCATTCAACCAATAAAATCTGAGGTTAATGAACTATTGGCTATTATGGCCAAAGCCAGAAAAAATTTCAAACTAAAAAATTCATCACCTCAATAACTCACCAACTCGCTAATTCAGTAATTCACCACCTCACCAACTCGCCAACTCACTAATTGTAAATGAAGTTCTGGCAGACCCCACTCCGGCATTTAACAGGCATTGGCCCACAAAAGGCGGAGCTTCTGGCTAAGGAGCTTAACCTGTTTACCTACGGCGACTTAATCCAGCACTATCCTTTCCGTTACGAAGATCGGACGCGCTTTTACCGAATATCGGAACTGAATGAGCAAATGCCCTACGTGCAAATTCAGGGGATCATTCAGCGGCTGGAAGTGGTGGGCGAGGGCAAAAAGAAACGCCTGGTAGCTTACTTTACCGATGGCAGCGGCGAACTGGAACTGGTGTGGTTTAAGGGGCAAACCTATATTGCCAAGCAGCTTAAAGCGGGCGTAGGCTACGTAGTATTTGGCAAACCCAGTCGCTTTGGTAATCGCTACAGTATTGCCCACCCCGAGCTGGAAGTGCTTACGCCCAATACCGACAGAACCGGTTATCTGCAGCCTGTCTATTCTTCTACCCAAAAATTAATTACCCGCCAGCTCGATAGTAAAGGCATTAGTAAACTGGTAGAACGCCTGCTATCAATCTCTAAAGCACATATTCACGAAACCCTGCCCGCCGATCTGCTTCAACAGTATCAGTTGGTAGATAAACCGCAGGCTATTCAGCAAATTCACTTTCCGGCCAATGCCCAAACGCTGCAGCAGGCCACGCGCCGGCTTAAGTTTGAAGAACTGTTCTACGTACAGCTTAGGCTCTTAAAGCTAAAACTAACCCGCACGGTAAAGTATAAGGGGCAAGTGTTCGATAGCAGCGAAATGCTGAAGGAATTTTACGAGAAGCACCTGCCGTTTGACCTGACCGGAGCGCAGAAGCGAGTAGTAAAGGAGGTATACGCCGATATGCGCAGTGGTCGCCAAATGAACCGCCTACTGCAGGGCGACGTAGGCAGCGGTAAAACCATAGTAGCCTTTTTAAGTGCCCTTTTTGCTATTGAAGGGCAGGCGCAAGTAGCCCTAATGGCGCCTACGGAAATTCTGGCTACCCAGCACTACCACGGACTTAAGCCCCTGGCCGAAAAGACCGGAATCCGCATTGCCTTGCTTACGGGCTCTACCAAGAAATCGGTACGGAAAAAGCTACACGAAGCCTTGGAAGCCGGCGAGCTGCATATCCTGATTGGTACCCACGCCCTGCTGGAAGACCCGGTGCAGTTCAGGAATTTAGGCCTGGCAATTATTGATGAACAGCACCGCTTTGGGGTAGCCCAGCGCGCCCGTTTATGGAAGAAGAACCGGGAATACCCGCCGCACATTCTGGTAATGACCGCCACGCCCATACCGCGCACCCTGGCCATGACCCTCTACGGCGATCTGGATATATCGGTAATTGATGAACTGCCCGCCGGGCGCAAGCCTATACAAACCGTACACCGCACCGATCAGCACCGCCTGCGGGTGTTTGGCTTTATGAAGGAACAGATTGCGCTAGGGCGGCAGGTGTATGTAGTATATCCACTAATTGAAGAATCGGAAAAGCTGGACCTAAAGGATTTGATGGACGGCTACGAAAGTATTCAGCGTACGTTTCCGCAGCCGCAGTACCAAGTAAGTATTGTGCACGGCCGCCAGAAAGCCGAGGAAAAGGAGTGGGAAATGCAACGCTTTGTAAAGGGTGAAACCCAGATTATGGTAGCTACTACCGTAATTGAAGTAGGCGTAAACGTACCCAACGCCAGCGTAATGGTTATAGAAAATGCCGAACGCTTTGGCCTGGCTCAGCTTCACCAATTACGCGGACGCGTAGGCCGGGGGGCCGAGCAAAGCTACTGTATACTAATTTCGGATGTGAAGTTGAGTAAAGAAGGCCGAATACGGCTGGATACCATGGTGCGCACCAACAACGGCTTCGAAATTGCCGATGTGGACCTAAAACTACGCGGCCCCGGCGATATTACCGGAACTCAACAAAGCGGCCTGGTTGACCTTATAATTGCTGATTTAGGCAAAGACGGCAAAATACTGGTAATAGCCCGGCAGGCCGCCGAAAAGCTACTGGAAGAAGACCCCGAATTAAAAAGGGAGGAAAACCGGGCCGTAAAACAACAAGTGGAAGCGCAGACCAAAGAAAGCCTGAACTGGGCCCGAATAAGCTAAACGAAAGAAATGAAGTAGGTAGAAGCTTTTACCTAGTTTAACTTCTAATTCCCTAATAAATTACAGGCTAAATTAAGCTGACTACAATTATTTAAGCGTAGGAGTGAATTTAGCCGGTGACTGTAAATTCACTCATTCGCCCCTTCGGTAACTCGCTTATTCAGTACTTTATCTATAGTGGCGGTTGCGTGCTTGGCTGCGGTTAGCCGAACTTATCTTAATAAACACGAACGAAACCATAAAGATACCGGAAACTACTAAGGGCCACATTTCTTGCTTATTAAAGCAATTAACAAACACAAAGAATGAGGCTATTATCAGGATGTTTACGATTAAGGTGAGGGCAGTACGGGTAATAAGGCTCATATCAGTAGGAGTTAAAGTTATATCATAAAAGGTTGCTCAGTTGCATAACACTAATGTAAATAAAAAGCGTGCGCAGGTAAACCCGGACACCAAGCAAGTGCCTGAGAACTAGGACAGAAATAGGGGGCTGATCTATTCTGGCAGTTTATTTTATAAGAGAAAAGGGCATTTTATTACCCAGCTAAACCACTTAGAGTTAACTAATTACTCTCCGGCTGTTAAAGTTGAATTTAACTTGCCCCTTTCGATACCATGCTCAATTGCAATTATCCTAATTGGTAGAAGTAAAATTCAAGAAGGCTTCTAGTAGAATGCCCTAACCTTTAATTTGTTAGATTCAAACTAAATAAACTGCTGTTTTTCATCTACAGATATTTGTTGGCTAAGCCAGAAATAGTAGAATTTTAGCAAGGTATCTCAGCGCTAAGAGCTTATATAAAGTTTATTCCTCAGATTACTTTTGCTTATAACTCTATAGTATTTATTACTTACCTACTCTTTTTGCTTAAAAATTATAAAGTTGAGGATTTGCGCTTAAAGTCGCCCTTTGGTCATTCTGGTACGATACGGTGAATTAGAGGAACTTATCTTATTTTCGCTCCTTCTATAAATTTAGAATTGGTAATGTAAGCCTCCGCGGTTAAATCTATATAATAGCGGCGCGCCCTATATGTTCTTATTAAAGGGTTAAAAGGTAGTTGGTTATCCCAAGAAAAATTTACCATCAATATTTATTACCCAAATGCTCTTTTCCTTACCTAAATATTTCAGACTAAATAACTAAATTATTGTAAATTAATATTCTGTAAATTAGTTATTTAAGTTATAATTAAATCAGTAATGACCAATTTTTAGCGAATAATAATTGCATTTTATTACATAATGCCCTATACTTAGCTATCCAATATTTTTAACTTTAACTAACTTTTTTATGCAAAGAATCACTACTTCTGCATTAGCTATTGCTATGCTGGCAGCGGTAACCGTAGGGTGCCAAACCGAAACCGAAGAGGTAACTCCTGATGGTACTGTAAGTCCGGAAGTTACTGCTCACTTACAGGATGCCGGGTATTTTACCAATACTGGTTTATTTAAAGTAGAGGGCGGAGTAATTGTTGAAGGCGATATTTTTATTTCCGACACTGATCTGGCCGCCCAACGCTCGGCCGAGGTACTTGGGCTACCAACGCCCGAGCACTACAGCACTACTAATCTGGTAGGGGGTCTGCCCCGGGTAATTCGGGTACACGTAAGTACTAGCTTCAACAGTAATTACTTTAACGCTACCGATGCGGCTATTGCCCGCTATAATGCTGAAAACCTGGGTTTAACCTTTCAGCGCGTAACTAACAGCAGCCAGGCCGATATTCGGTTAGTAGCTTCGCCCTGGTATTATGGCTTTTTTGGTATATTAGGTTCGGCCGGCTTTCCTACCGCCAGCGGTAACCCGCACAACCAAATTATGCTTACCCGCAGCTACTACGATAATGTTACCGATTTGGGGGCGTTAACTACCACTATTGCGCACGAAATGGGCCACTGCATTGGCTTCCGCCATACCGACTATATGGATAGAAGCTATAGCTGCGGCGGAGCCACCGATAACGAAGGGGCCAGCGACGTGGGTGCTAACTATATACCCGGTACCCCAACCGGCCCGGAAGCCCGCAGCTGGATGCTGGCCTGTTCCGACGGTACCGACCGCCCCTTTACCAGCGGCGACCGCACTGCGCTTAATTATCTATACTAAGCCCGGCACGCAACCAATATGAACGTAAAGGCTACTTCTGATGGAGTAGTCTTTTTTGTGCTTTGAACACTAGCCAATATTTCCTCTAATGCTTATTTAACCTTTGGACTTACCTTTAACTCTTGGCAACTTCCTAGCTCTAAAGCGAATACACTAAACACTTTCCAGGATCAGGAGAAGATTAATGGCTTAGGTTTAGGTTGGGTACAGTTCAAGTGGCGCAACCATGACCCAACTATCGGCAGGTTCTTCAACGTCGATCCTCTATCAGAAAAATATGTATATAACTCGCCCTATGCCTTTAGTGAAAACTGCCTGATATCATATAGAGAGTTGGAAGGACTAGAGAAAACGTTAGCAATATTTTTTGAAGGTGGTACAGAAGGAAATGGTAATAAAGCTAATGCTAATAATAATTCTGGAACTGGGAAGACATTTTCATCCTTTCAAAAAAATGCAGAGTCAAAAGGCAGAGAATTTAAAGGCCTCGTAGTTGAACCTGGAATGCGTTCAGGGTCATCAGTCGAAACTGGCATAAATTTCATTAATGAAAATTATGAGGATGGTGATGCAATTGTTATATACGGATATAGTTACGGTGGTGATGCGGCAGTAGAATTAGCAGATGAAATAGATACCTGCTGAAGCATTGATTACAATAGATTCATCTGATGGATTAGTAGGTCTTGGTGAAAATTGGACAGTTAATACTGAAGTTTCAGATAATGTAAAATTTAGTCTAAAAATTTTTCAAAATCAGCCTAATGGTACTCCTCGTGCTCATGGTGAAGAGCACAGCGCAAAAGACCTCAATAAAACAAGGTTGGTTAATATAGATGCAACTGGAGAAAGTATTAATCACGGTAATATAGATGAAGAAAGTAGATCTATTGTAGATTATGTTCTGAGTCCTGTTATTGAACCTGTCTAAGGTTTTAGGATGTCCAAAGGTTTAGTTTATCCATAATTATGCAGCAAGCGGCTAGGTAAAGAGAGGCCTTCCAAGTATCTAGCAATTTATCGTAGCGAAATTTTATCGCTCTGAATGCATCAAACCAAGCGTTTGTTCGTTCAATTTTGAAGCGATGTCGATAGAGTTTAGTGTCAAAGATACGGCTTTGTTCTATTAGCCCAGCTCTGGGATTTGGATAGATATTGGGCTGCATATTCTGTAATCCTAGTGTGGTTTGTAGGTTTTGGCTATCGAAGCCAGCATCTGCGTTTAAGAATATGCCCTGCGTACGCAAGCCTGTTCTGTTAAGATAACTAACCATAGCATTTAAGGCCTTATCCGCTTGGTAGAGATCATTATGATTACCAGCTATAGGCTCGGCCAAAGCCACAGGCAAGCCTTGGTTGTCAGTTAACAGGAGCAAATTAGTTGTTATTGCTTTCTTTCTGCCTTGCCAGCCTGAGGCCTGGCAGTCGCGCTGGCAGCGTGTATGAGTACCATCTAAGGCACATATCCCAAGCCTGAGCCTGCTGGGTTGTAGGCTAAGTAGCCGCTGGTGTACCTGTTGCAGGCTACCGTCTTTAGCCCATTTATTAAAATAGTAGTAGACCGTTTTATAGCTAATCTTCTGGTTTCCAAACAAGGTCTGTAAGGGCAAACAGCGCCACTGCACCCCAGTTTGCAGGCGGTAGAGCACCGCGCGAAGAATCCTCCATAAGCCTACTCGGCAAGACGGTCCTCGCCTGCCTTTGTTTATGTACTTTATAAAGTGCTGGGTAATTGCTTTCTTTGTTAGGTGTGAGGCGCAGGCTTTCATACTAGGCTAATTGTTTGGTTCGCACCTTATTAACCTGTTCCTAAGCTAACCCTCACACTTTTCTCTTAACCAAAACCTTAGACAGGTTCATTAATAACATTCCTGAAAAGCAATAAAATGGAACCAAAGAATAATAAATATTTAGGTGAATTATTGCTAGTTCTATACATGATTGTGCATGCAGCTTTCTGGTATTTACCTTATAAGTCTATACTGCTATTGCTACAATTATTAATTTTCATAGGCTCCGTTTTACTGATCGGCTTCAAACAAAATAAGGTATATCAAAAAATTACCCTTATTGTGGTGTCTAACCTATTGCTATCTATTTTTTGGTATAAAAATGTACACTTAAATCCAGAAATAAATTGGGCTCTTAATGGGAATCCTAGTGAACGAGACCCATGGTATTTGCTAGTCTGTGTCTGAAAGATGAACTAGTTAGAAGTTAGCAAAGTTTATGTGTTTGGAGGGTAAGCAGCGTGGCATACGGCAGGTATGAGTTAAGTGAGGTTCAATGGCAGATGGTGCAGGATGAGTTGCCTTTAGGTAAGGTAAAGGCAGGTGGGCGAGGCCGCCCCGCTCGAGCCAATCGGGAGATATTGAATGCTATATTTTGGATTTTATGTTCCGGGAGTCCATGGCGGGGTTTGCCCGAGCGTTACCGGCCTTGGCAAACGGTTTACGACCGGTTCAATAAATGGCAAAAGCTTGGTATATTCGAGCGTGTCCTGGTCAAGCTTCAAATTAGACTACAGCAAGACGGTTTCATTGATTTGGACACATGGTTTATGGATTCCACAGTCAATAGGGCACATAAGGCGGCAGCGGGGGCTAAAAAAAAGAACAAGTAAACAATTCGCAAGCCTTAGGGCGTTCGCGGGGCGGGCTAACCAGCAAGCTACACCTGATTTGTTGTGGGCAAGGCTATCCACTGAGTTGGTCGCTCAGTGGCGGACAGGCTGGAGATGCGCCTGCCGGGCTGGCTTTATTGCAGGATAGTTTGGCTACAGTGAAAAAATCAAAAACAGTAGTAGTCGACCGGGCATACGATAGCCAAGCTATCCGCAAAACCCTAGCTGGACACCGGGTCAAAGCACAAATTCCGGAACGAAGGTAAGAAGCGCAGGAGAAAAGGCCGCAAGCCAACTCTCAACACAGAAACCTATAAGCGTCGCAATATTATAGAGCGGTTATTTGGCAAAATGAAAGAAATGAGGCGGTTTGCTACCCGCTATGAGAAACTGGCCGATAATTATTTAGCCTTTGTATTACTTGCCTGTATTAAAATTTGCATCAAACCTTATTTTTCAGACACTCCCTAGCTTACCTACCCACTTTGAATCTCTTTATAGGAATTATAGAACTATTTATAATTAAAGGAATAAAGATAATAAGTAGATAGCTACCCCGTTGTCGCCCGTGTTTCACGGTTGACAACGGGGTAGCATACATAACCTAAGCTCCGCCGTCACCTTAGACAGCGGGGCTTAGTCATTCCCGCCGCAGCCAAAAAAAAGCGGACCATTGGCCTTACCAGGGCCCAACCTTCCTTGGGGTCAGGTTGAGGGTTAAGCGGTATTCTCTCTGGCCGGGCCATACAAAAATCCCCCGGGCTTACCGTGGCAAACCGGGGGTTTTTACGTTACTTTTTAAACCGGGGATTAATCCAGCTTCAGCTTCTCGTGGTAGTGGGCGTCGTGCTTTTCGCCTTTGGCTATAGCCTTGGCCATCCGGAATAAGGATACCAACTTGCCGCCAGGCTCATCCCAGTACTCGGCGCGGTGCAGCTTAACTTTTAACAAGGCAATATGCGGCTCGTCCAGCCCCTCTGGAAACCAGGCTTTCAGCGCCGGGTTCCACAGTTCTTCCATCTTATCTATATCCTGCGAAATAGCTGCCGTGCCCGTAGCGCATACGTAGGTTTCCGAGGAAGTGTCTGTATAGCTAAGGCTTATCTGGCGGTCGTGTTGTATTTCCTTGGCTTTGGCCGAGTTGTTGTAGGTGAAAAACCATAGGGTTCCGTCATCTTCCATCTCGTGCGTTGCCATAGGGCGGGTGTGCAATTCGCCGTCCGGCTCAACGGTGGTAAGCATGGCCAGCTTTATATCCTTTATTTTGTCTTTCAGGGCTTTATGTTCTTCTCTCATGGTAATTATAGTTTTAAGTAAAAGTCAGGATAGACAAAAATTGTTTAACTATAAAACAAAATTACTGAACAGGTGTAGGCTAAGGTAAATAGCATACTATGTTTGGTTTATTTAATAAGAAGAGCGAACGCAAAAAGCTGGAAGAACGCTACAAAAAACTGCTGGAAGAGAGGCCCAGCTAGCGTATATAGTGTTTTAACCAAGCCTTAATTCAACAAATCCCCCCCTATAGTATAGAAATTCCTTTTTGTACTTTTTAACTATAATATAGCATAAGCCACAAAGATGAAACTTTGCTCCAAATATAGGTTTTGAGCCAGCCGACTAAACCATATTTTATTCTGATTTTAAATATAAATCCATTCCAAAACTTATCGGCAGGTTTGGTGCCTTGCCTTCTTACCGCCTCTTATTATGCTGTTTTGATTTTGACAATTATATAGAGTAGTCAATTGGTACATACTAACTTTTTAACGCACAATTCGGTACAGGGCTTCAGGTTTGGGTACCAACCCCTAAGCAAGCCTAAAATGAATGTATTTCTCTACTATGTGTAGACGGGCTGCTGATAGATACCGGCCAAAGCCAGGCTAAGGATAAGATTCTGCGGGTAATCCGTCGGTGACCGGTTGAGCAACTATTTATTACCCACCATCACGAGGACCATAGCGGAAATATTCAGGCAGATGAAATTAGAAGAGAACCGACTGGTAAAAATCCTGTCCGGCGGTAGCTTGTCTAAACTTAATATGGTAAAGTCGGTAATTCGCGATTGCAAAGAAGACAACCGATTTGCGCCGCTAAGCCGGGCTTAAATAGAGCAACTGGTCTCTGACAAGCCCGAGCTGCCCACTTACTTGTATAAAAAACCTTATCCTTCAGCAAATATCGACCATGCCTTCAGGTGGGCGAAACTTTTGGTGTGAGAAAGGCTTTAGCTGGCAATTAGGCTATATAATTTCTTAAATTGACGGCTGCAACTTTTTTTGTTCTATGAACCCTAAAGTAGATGTTTTTATAGAAAACGCTAAAAACTGGCAGGCTGAGTACAAACTACTTAGGCAGGTAGTGCTGGCTACCGGTTTAGAGGAAGAAATGAAATGGAGGGTGCCTTGCTACACCTATCAGGGCAGTAACGTAGTAGTAATTCACGGCTTTAAAGCGTACTGTGCCCTGAATTTCTTCAAAGGAGCCTTACTGAAAGACCCTGAAAATGCACTTGTACAACCTACTGAAACATCGCAATCGGCGCGGCAGATGCGGTTTACGGATGTCCGGCATATAAGCCAAATGGCTCCAGTGATTGAAGCTTACATTTACCAGGCAATAGAAGTGGAAAAGCAAGGGTTAAAAATACAGTACAAAAAGGTAGATGAATTTGAGGTTCCGGAAGAACTAGAGCAGGAATTTATCCAAAGTCCGGAGCTGAAAGCTGCGTTTGAAGCCCTTACGGCCGGTCGACAAAAAGCCTATCTTTTACACTTTGCCGGAGCTAAGCAGGCGGCAACCCGCCAAGCCCGGATTGAAAAGTACCGGCCCAGAATTATGCAGGGTATTGGCTTTAACGATTGCGTATGCGGTTTATCTAAACGTATGCCTCGCTGCGACGGCTCACACAAACAAGCGGCGGATTTGCAGTAATGCTTGCCTAACAGATGGCTGCTTAATATGATATCTGAATTTATAGAAAGGCTGGGTATAAATTAATAACCCTTAAATAGTGGTATTTACTCCAAAGCCAACCCCTTAAGTCAGGGTAGAAAATTTAAAAATACCCGCGCAACCACAATAAAAAAGCCCACTTTGATAAGGCGGGCTTTGGAGTGGGAGCAACAGGATTCGAACCTGTGACCCCCTGCTTGTAAGGCAGGTGCTCTG
>CAZDEY010000016.1:88640-89519 GCA_964504565.1 uncultured Roseivirgaceae bacterium | reverse complement strand
CTCCCAGTTCGGTAAACGGTACTTGCTGCTCGTGTAGGGCTCTTTCCAGATTTGGTTTATTAGCCTGGCTTACGCTTACCACCACCCGGCTGGCCGCCTCGCCAAACCAGTAGGCATCTTTCCTGAATTTGCCATCTGACTTTACGTCAAAGCCCAAACTGCGCGGGAAGCTACTTTCCGCCAGGGTTACAAATAAACCACCGTCGCTTACATCGTGCGCTGATTCAATTATCCGTTCTTTTATCAGGTGGGCTATACCGTGCTGTAGTTTTACTTCGTCGGCCAATTCAAACGTCGGGGCGGGCGAGGCTTTAGTTTTGTGGTAACTGGCCAGGTACTGCGAGCTGTTGATATCATTCTTAGCTGCACCTACCAAATAAATTGAATCCCCTTCGTTCTTAAAATCCAAGGTCATTTTTTGGCCTACGTTTTCCATAAGGCCCAGCATACCTATAGTTGGCGTAGGGAATACCGGCCCCTCGTCGCTACTTTGGTTATAGAAGCTTACATTACCCCCGGTTACCGGCGTGCTGAACGCCTCACAGGCGGTTTTCATGCCTTTGATAGCACTCACAAATTGCCAGTAAACTTCCGGTACGTAGGGGTTACCGAAGTTAAGGCAGTTGGTAATAGCAACCGGCTCGGCCCCGGTACAAACCAAGTTTCGCGCCGCTTCGGCTACGGCCATGGCGCAACCCTGCTCGGGGTCGGCGTTTACGTAGCGGCTGTTACAATCTACTACCACCGCCAAGCCTTTATTGGTGCCTTTAATGCGTACCACTCCGGCATCCGAAGGTTCGTTGGTAGTGGTGGTATTAGTGCCAACCATGCTATCGTACTGCTCGCTAACCCACTTTTTGCTGGCAATATTGGGGTGGC
>CAZDEY010000016.1:62984-88630 GCA_964504565.1 uncultured Roseivirgaceae bacterium | reverse complement strand
CAGGTGTTTGGCTACATCCTTTAAGTCAGCCGGTTCGGTAATTTGGTCGATGCTGAATTTTTTATACTCCCGGTAGTAGTCCGGTTCTTTATATTCTCGGTGGTAGACCGGGGCGCCGCCGCCCAATACCAGGCTTTCGGCCGGTACGGTGGCTACTAATTCGCCGTGCTGGTGAAAATTTAGGATGCCGGTATCGGTAACCACGCCTATTTGCTCGCAATTCAGGTCCCACTTATCAAAAATTCGCTTAATCTCGGCCTCGCTGCCCTTGTGTACCACCACCAGCATACGCTCCTGGCTTTCAGAAAGCAGTATCTCCCAAGGCAGCATATTATCCTGACGGGTGGGCACTTTATCCAAGTCGATTTCCATACCGGCACCGCTCTTAGCACTCATTTCTGAGGTAGAACAAATAATTCCGGCCGCGCCCATATCCTGAATACCCACTACTTTGCCGCTAGCTATAACTTCTAAGGTAGCTTCCAATAGTAATTTTTCCTGGAATGGGTCGCCCACCTGTACGGCGGGTAGGTCTTTGGCCGATTCTTCGGTTATATCTTTAGAGGCAAAGGCCGCCCCGTGGATACCATCTTTACCCGTAGCCGAGCCTACAATAAATACCGGGTTGCCTACGCCTTCGGCAATAGCCCGGGCCACCTTGTCGGTTTCCAGAATGCCGGCCGAAAAGGCATTTACCAGGGGGTTTACGTTGAATGATTCATCGAACATAACCTCGCCGCCCACGGTAGGTATACCAAAGGCGTTGCCGTAGTCGCCAATACCCTTAACTACACCCTTTACCAGCCACTTAGTACGGGCCAGGGTAGGGTCGCCAAAGCGTAGGGAGTTAAGCTGGGCCACCGGGCGGGCACCCATTGTAAATATATCGCGGTTAATGCCCCCAACGCCGGTTGCCGCACCCTGATACGGTTCCAGGGCCGAGGGGTGGTTATGGCTTTCTATCTTGAAGCAGCAAGCCAGTCCATCGCCAATATCCACCAGACCGGCATTTTCTTCGCCGGCCTTGGCCAGCATTCGGGGCGAGTCTTTCGGAAGTTGTTTAAGCCAAACTATAGAATTTTTATAACTACAGTGCTCGCTCCACATAACGGAGTAAATACTCAATTCGTTGAAGTTAGGCGTGCGGCCTAGAATTTCTTTAATTTTTTCAAATTCTTCTTCCAGCAGACCTAGCTGGCGGGCGGTTTCTAGAGTGGCAATTTCCTGCATGGCGGATTTGGCGTAATTGGTAGTTATAATTTCCGTACACAAAACTATAATAATTTAGGCCTTTGCCATGACTGTCTTCAACCTTTTTGCGTAAGCGTCGTTAGCTGTTTAAATCTTTTTTAATTTTAGTATGAAGAATTTTTTACCCTCCTCATTAAAATGGGCAGTTGGAGCTATGGTAATTCTGGCCAGCTCGTGTGCTCCAAAATACGGGGCACATTTCGCTCCTTCAAGCCCTGAGTCCGCATCGTATGAGCACCCGGAATTAGCCTCGGAAGCGCAGATAAGTGAACCCTCAAACTTAGTAAGCACCCGGGCTACTGCGGCCGGAGCCGAACAAACTTTTACGGATGCCGTAGCCCCGGCTACCGCCAATGAAGCTGTTCTTTTTAATTCAGCAGTAAAAGACAACCGCTATCCTAAGGAACTTAGCCGGCGAGAGCAGAAGCAAATTATAAAAGAACTTAGAGCCAAGCTTAAAAATATGGATAGCCAGGAGAAAGCCGCCCTAAAGCAGCAAATGGCTGATAAATTGCAGGCTTATAAAGCGAGCCCACCCCCGCCAGGCTCCGGGGCTTCCAATGTTGACCCGGTTTTACTAGTGATTGTAACAATTCTGCTACCGCCTTTAGGTGTTTATTTGTACGAAGGCGAGATTAATAACCGCTTTTGGATAAGTTTATTATTGACGTTGTTATTTTACCTACCAGGTCTAATTTATTCACTACTAGTAATATTTGGGGAAATTTAACACTCCAAAATTCTCAGTGTAAAAGCCTCCGACCGGAGGCTTTTTCTATATACCGGCCGCGGCCTGAATAAGTAAACCTTTAGCCTGGGCCAGATTATCTTGTAGGCTCTGTTCGGCAAGTGAAATTTGAATAACCTCAACCGCCGTCGTGTCGGCAATTTGGGAGCTTCCGCAGAATACTTTAGCCGTTTTGTTGTGTTTTTGGCAAAGCTTCAGAATTTCGCCAGTAATTTTACCCTGGTAACTGCTGCTATCAAAGCGGCCTTCTCCGGTAACTACCAAATCGGCCTGCTGGATTTTTTCTTCTAAGCGAAGTAGCTTGCTAACTAAATCGGCCCCGGGCTTTATTTTGGCCCCGCAGAAAGCTTTTAACCCGAAGCCCAAGCCACCGGCCGCCCCGGCACCGGCAAAATCGGGTGTGGTTTTTAACTGCTGATTAACCATATTGAAAAGATGTTCTGAGCCTTCTTCTAATAGCGGTAATTGATCAGCCGCCGCACCCTTCTGGCGGGCGTACGTATAGGCGGCACCGTTCACACCTAAAAAAGGTATGGTAGTATCGGCACAGGCGGTAATTGTAGCTAGTTGAGCCCGGTTTTTAGGCGGAATAATTGCGGAAATTTTTATTAGGCTAGCGCCGGTGGGTATGAAACTTTTGCCTTGTTTATCCAGAAACCGGTAGCCCAAAGCAGCTGCCAGGCCGCAGCCTCCATCGTGCGTACTGCTGCCGCCTAAGCCCAGGGTTGTATGCCTTGCACCTTGCCTGTTTATAATTCCCAGAAGTTGGCCTAAGCCGTAGGTGGTGGTATACAGCGGGTTTCTACGTTCAGGTTTAAGCTTAGCCAATCCTATAACCTCGGCACAGTCGGCCCAGGCGTGCAGTAGCGATGCATGCCAGCCCCAACCGGCGGTATTGGGCTCCTGTAGCGGCCCGTTAAGCTCAGTAGTGCGCCACTCGCCGCCCGCGTGCTCGGTCATAAGTTGGGCAAAGCCATCGCCACCATCGCTTACCGGTATAATAGTTATGCGAGCATGCGGTCGCGCTAGTAGAATGCCTTTTGCAATTGCATCGCAGGCCTGCGGAGCAGTTAATGAATCTTTAAATTTATCCGATGCTATCAGTACCTTCATGCTGGCGTAGGCTTTGGGCAGCAGCCCGGATAAGGCCGGTATGGCCGGTTGGCAGTATGTGGAGGCAGTAGGCTGGTTTAGGCAAATGCTTCAGCAGGCGCGACATCCCCTTAGCGGTCATTAGCTTATCGTGTTCGCCTAAATAGAGGTGAAGCTTTATATCGTTATCGAGCAGTAGTTTGGCAATTCGGCGCATAGAAAATTTTAATTCGCTGGAGCTCGTCCAGCTATTGTACACCTTACGGCGCTTTTCCGGAGTATGCATATGCCACTCGGCAAATTTTAGTATCCCGGAATCCATAAGTTTATAGCGGTTTAAGGTGCCGGCCAGTTTAAAAAAAGGTTCGGGTTGCTCAATTAGGCGCTGAAAGTAGTTTCTGGCCCATTGGGGGTAGGTGCTCATACTATACCAGAAAGAAGTTTTTATACCATCCGGCGCCATTAAATACATATTTTCTACCTTATCAGGAAATGAGGCTAATGTGCTCAGCGCAAATTTGCCGCCCATACTATAGCCGGCCAAACTAAAACATTCTATACCATTTTGTTTAAGAAATTTCTGCATAGCCGCTTTCCATAGATCGTTTGATATAGGTTCCGGCTGATTACGGTAGGTGCTTTCGCCGTGAAAGGGCAAATTAAAACTCCAAACCGTGGTATCAACCAGGGCATTCTCCAGCGGCCGCATAGCCCAGCTATCCTGCCCAAATCCGTGAAAAGCCAGTAGGTGTCGGGAACCATTACCAAAGCGGCTACCGCTTAAAAATAAGCTGTCGTGTTCAATTGAAAAATCTAATCTAGTGGTCATTCCCCAAAATTAACTTCGTTAGGCTAAGGTAGTAGATTTAAGTATTTAGTATAAGGTATGCAATATTCCAACTTGGCTCATATGCTGCATAAATATCCAAATAGATATTACAAAATGTCTAGTTGTACTACATAGGATTAGGTATGTTTTCTTATTTATACGCTAATGCGTTTAACTAAACTTTCAAGATAAAATTATCTTAGTAATACAGAGTTTTCTACGGAGTCGGATAGGCTTGTTATTTCTGCAGTGTAGCTCAGCCTGTTATTTCTGGCTAAATAATGGTTAAACATTAAAACTAAAAGCCATGGGGTTTGTAGTACCAGTATCACGTTAAACCAAAACTGCATGACTGCTTATAACAACCTGAACAAGAACTATATTAACGGCCAGTGGACCAATGGCCAGGGCGATGATATTTCGGTTACCAATCCTTATAACAAGGAAGAACTACTAACCTTTAAATCGGCAACCAAAGCCGACCTTGATGATGCTTATAAGGCTGCCGAAGATGCCCAGCCCGCCTGGGAGGCTTTGAACCCCCTAAAGCGCCGCGATATTCTGGAAAAAGCTGCGGCAATTATAAAAGAGCGCACGGAAGAAATTATTGAGTGGTTAGTTAAAGAGGGTGGTAGCACGCAGGCCAAAGCCCGGGCCGAAGTAAAAAATGCGTACGAAATTGTTCGCGAGGCTTCCTCATTTCCTACTCGCATGCACGGCCTAATTGTACCCTCAACTACCAACGGAAAGGAAAGTCGTATTTACCGCAAAGCATTGGGTGTGGTAGGAATTATAAGTCCCTGGAATTTTCCTTTTCACCTGAGCATGCGCTCAGTGGCTCCGGCTTTGGCTACCGGTAATACGGTAGTGCTAAAACCGGCTACCTCCACGCCGGTGGCCGGCGCAACCCTACAGGCTAAAATTTTTGAAGAAGCCGGTTTGCCGAAGGGGGTACTAAACGTTGTGGTTGGCAAAGGTTCCGAAATTGGCGATGACTTTGTAACCCACCCTACGCCGCGGTTAATTAGCTTTACCGGTTCTACCGAAGTGGGTCGGGGTATTGGCGAACTGGCCGGCAAGCACCTGAAAAAAACCTCGCTGGAACTTGGCGGCAACAACGTATTTATTGTACTGGAAGATGCTGATTTAGAACAAGCTGCCGCTGCTGCTACCTTTGGTAAGTTTCTACATCAGGGTCAAATTTGTATAGCGATAAACAAAATTTTGGTACACGAAAAAGTACACGATGCCTTTGTTGATAAATTTTTAGCGCACGCCAAAAAACTAAAGGTTGGTAACCCGCAGGATAAAGAGGTAATGATTGGGCCACTGATTGATGAAAGCCAAGCCGAAAAAATTAAAAAAGACCTGGAAGCTACTGTTAAGGCTGGAGCAAAGGTAGTTCTAGAGGGTAAAATTGAGGGAAATAAGGTAGAACCGATTGTGCTTACCGGGGTAACTGCCGATATGCCGCTGGCTAAAAACGAAATATTTGGCCCGGTAGCCCCTATACTAAAATTTAGTAGCGATGAACAAGCTATCGATATAGCTAACAGCACCCAGTATGGCCTAAGCGGTGCCGTTTTCAGCCAAGATACCGAACGGGCATTACATTTAGCCCGGCAGATAAAAACCGGAATGGTACACTTAAACGACCAGACCGTAAACGATGAAGCGAATGCAGCCTTTGGAGGGGAGAAAGCCTCGGGTATTGGCCGTTTTGGCGGTAATTTTGTGCTGGAAGAATTTACTACCGTACAGTGGATTACCGTACAGCACCAAGCTCGCAACTATCCGGTTTAAATGCATTTTATTAGTACAAAGTTCTATTGGTTGAACCTGTATAAACAGAAAATAGCTGTAGCATCTGGCTTCGGCTATTTTTTTTATGACTTACTCAGTTACTAAAGGATTAACCGCCAGCTCTAATTTATGAACACTTTAAGATACACCAACTGCGGTATTTTATTATCGGAAGTTTCGGGCGGTAGCTTGGGAGCTTAAGTTGACGAAGAACCGGCTGATTTTGAAGGTTAATTAAAAATTGGAAAGGCTCACTTTCTATTGAAACTTGAAGGCCGAAAACTCAGCCTATGTTCTGCTTAAAACCGAATCAAACCATTCACATAAAATTAAGGAAAATATAATATGGAAACTTTGTAAAATTTTTAAGTTTCCA
Organism: uncultured Roseivirgaceae bacterium; assembly: GCA_964504565.1. Taxonomy (GTDB): domain Bacteria; phylum Bacteroidota; class Bacteroidia; order Cytophagales; family Cyclobacteriaceae; genus Cesiribacter. The sequence continues at coordinate 82,531 of CAZDEY010000016.1, read as the reverse complement.
TAGTTTTGTCCAGGATTTTAGAAAGAAAGAATGTGGATGTACGCACCAGTATAATTTCGGCGGCTCAAGACCTATTTATGCGCTACGGCTTTAAGCGCGTAACTATGGACGATATAGCCCGCGAGTTATCGGTATCTAAAAAAACAATTTACCAGTTTTTTAAGGATAAGCGCGACTTGGTATGCCGGGTTACCGAATGCCATTTTGAGAGCAACGAGTGCCAGATGGAGAAGCTGGAGACCGAAAGTAAAGACGTAGTTGAATTTCTAATTAAAGCTACCCAGTTAATGCGCGCCCAAATTGGCCGGGTCAATCCCGGGGCTTTGGTCGATCTGCAACGTCACTTTCCGGAAGGCTGGAATATTTTTCTGAAGCATAAGAATGAGGTTATACTAAAGAGTATAGCTAATACCCTTAAGCGAGGCCAGCAAGAAGGTTACTTTCGCCCGGATTTCGACCCGCAAATTTTGGCCATTATGCGAATGGAAACTGTGCAGGCAGCCCTTGACGACCGGATTTTTCCGGGGCATCTATACGACCGCCTGGAAGTTCATACCCAAATTATGCAGCATTTTATTGAAGGTATACTGACCGATAAAGGTCGGGAAGTTTATAACCAGTACTTAAACCAGAACCAAGGTGATGAAAACACCAAGTAAATTAATCAGATTAACCGCCATTCTTTGGGCAGGTATGTTCTACTCAGGAGGAGAACTAGCTGCCCAAGCCCCGGCCGAGCAGGACTTTCCCCGGAGCCTGACCTTAGATGAGGCCATAAGCTACGCCATTGAGCACAACGTGCAGGTAAAAAACCAGCGCCTAGAGATTGCAATTAGCGATGCGCAGGTAAAAGAGATACTGGCGCAAGGGTACCCGCAGATTAATGCAAATCTTAATTATACCCATAATCCTACTGTCCAACTTCAGTATTTACCAGATTTTATATCTCCCACAACCTATAGGGTATTAGAATTTGAGGAATTAGTGGAACAGAATCCAGACCGGCAATTTGGAGTGTTTGGTGCGGCATTTGGTGTGCCTCACTCCGGAAACGCTAGTGTTGATGTAAGTCAGCTAATTTTTAATGGTTCGTTTTTCGTAGGTTTACAAGCTTCTAAAACCGTAAAAGAACTTACTCAGAAAAATGTAGAGAAGGCTGAAATTGATGTAGCTGAATCAGTAAGTTTGGCCTACTTCGGTGCTTTGGTAGCTCAGGAACGACTTAGCCTGTTGAAAAACAATACAGCTCGATTAGATACTCTGCTGAACGAGACTGAAATCATGTACCAGAATGGTTTTGCCGAACGGTTAGATGTACAACGTATTAAGGTAAACCGAAATAACGTCCGTTCTCAGTACCAAAACGTAGAGCGAGCTTACGTAATAAATCTGAATATGCTTAAATTTCTAGTAGGCCTGCCTATTGAAAATAAACTAAGCCTTACAGAATCCCTAGCCGACTTTGCTTTTCTGAACCAATTAAGTAACCAATTCACATATTCTGATCGAATTGAATATCAGCAACTGCAAATCAATCGGGAATTAGCTTTATTGGACGTTAAGAACAATCGCATACAGTATTACCCAACACTCAACGCTTTTTTTAGATACGGATACAATGCTGGCCAGCAAAATTTTAGTGGTTTGTTTGAAGAATCCCCTGACATTGAAGACGATAAAGGTAATATTCAGGAGGTGAATACCTGGAATAACTTTTCCTCGGTAGGCCTAAATGTCAATATACCTATCTTTGATGGCTTCCTGAAAGCGAATAGAATACGCCGGGCCAATTTAGTAGTTGAGCAAACTGAAAACCTGATCCGCAATACTGAGAACCAGATTGATATGGAGGTTCAGCAGGCTCAAATTAATCTGGAAAACAGCCTGCAGACGCTAGAGATTCAGCGCGAGAATATGGAACTGGCCGAAGAGGTTACCCGCGTTACCAAAATCAAGTATCAGGAAGGCGTAGGCAGCAACCTAGAGGTTATTGAGGCCGAAAATAGCTACGTTACCGCCGAAACCCAATATTACGAAGCTCTATACAATGCCTTGGTGGCCCGCACTTCTTACCAAAAAGCTACCGGAACTTTACGCTAATCTTCACCCCCAAAATATCTTCTAATGAAATCTCTGTATAAAAATAAAGCGGCCTTAGCAGGCTTAGCACTATTAGCCGCTTGCGGTGGCACTGAACTGGAAACTGCCCAGCAAGAATTGGGCGAAAAAAAAGCTGAACTAACCGAAATTAAAGCCGAAATAGCCGAACTGGAAGCTAAAATTGCCGAACTGGATACTACCCAAGCCGACAACCTGCGCCAAGAGCAACTGGTAACCGCCCTGCCAATTAACGCCACTACCTTCGAACACTTTGTAGAAGTGCGCGGCGATGTAGAAAGCGACCGCAACGTAAGCGTAAGTGCCGAAACCAGCGGTACAATTGAGCGCGTGCTGGTTACCGAAGGGCAGGAGGTACGGGCCGGACAACTACTGGTTCAGATTGACGATGCGGTAATCCGCAACAATATTGCCGAGATTCAAACCCAGTATACCCTGGCTAAAGACCTGTACGAGCGCCAGCAACGCCTGCGCGAGCAAAATATTGGTACCGAAGTACAATTACTTCAGGCTAAAACCAATATGGAATCGCTGCGAAACCGCCTGAGTACGCTTAACAGCCAATTGGCTTTTACTCAGGTTAAAGCTCCGTTTTCCGGAACCGTAGAGCGGGTAAACGCCAGGGTGGGCGAGGCCGCCATGCCGGCTATGCCGCTGCTGCAGTTGGTTAGCTTAAAAGATATGACCATTACCGCCGATGTATCAGAGGCTTATATCGGTAAATTTAAAGTGGGCGATGCCGTAGAGGTTAGTTTTCCTTCATTAAATAAAACAATTACCAGTAAGCTTACCGCCGTGGGCCAGGTAATTAACCCCAACAACCGCACCTTTAAAGTAGAGGTTGATTTGCCGGCCAATGCCGACTACGTTCGGCCTAACCTAATGGCGGTGCTCTTGATCAAGGATTTCTCGCAAGCCGAGGCTATTGCTATTCCCACAAACCTAATTCAGCGCGATAATAAAGGTGAATACGTGTACCTGATTGCCCAGGGACCGGACGGCCGGCAGGTTAAAAAGCAGCACATCGGCATTGGCGTAAGCTATCAGGGCGAAACCCTGGTAACCCAAGGCCTGCAGGCGGGCGATGTACTGGTTAACGAGGGCTTCCGCCAGGTGAACGATGGCTCACTGGTTAAAGTACTGCCCGACGAAACCACCGCCGCTGCTAACTAATTATAAATCAGCTAGAAGTTATGTCTGAAATAAAGAAAATAGAACCGGCGGGTAACGCTCACGTGCGGGAGTTTGGGCTGAGCAGTGGGGCGGTAAACAACCGTACCTCCATTATAATTCTTAGCGTGCTAATTGCGGTAATGGGTCTGGTTAGCTACCAAATTATGCCCAAGGAAAGCTTTCCGGAAATTGTGCAGCCAACGGCCTATATAAATACGCCCTACGCCGGTAATGCCCCCGAAGATATTGAAAACCTTATTACCCGCCCGATTGAAAAGGAACTAAAGAGCCTAAATGGGGTAAAGTCAATACGTTCTACCAGCATCGAAAATTTTTCGATTATCACCGTTCAGTTTAACCCTAATGTAGAGGTTAGCAAGGCTATTCAGGATACCAAAGATGCGGTAGACCGGGCTAAAAGTGAACTGCCTACCGATCTGGACCAGGACCCCAGCGTGCTGGAGGTTAACTTTTCCAATATGCCCATTATGTACATTAACCTGTCGGGCGACTACGGTATTGACGAGTTGAAAAGCTACGCCGAGTATTTGGAAGAAGAAATTGAGGCCCTACCCGAAATCAGCAGCGCCGATATTAAAGGAGCACTGGAGCGCGAAATTCGCATTGATGCCGACCCCTTTCGGATGGAGGCCAATAGCCTAACCTTTAACGATATACGCGGAGCCGTAGCCGCCGAGAACCTGAGCATGAGTGGCGGTAACGTGCTGATGGGCGATATGCGCCGTTCGCTATCCATCAAGGGGGAGTTTGACCAGGTGGCCGATATTGAAAATGTAATTGTTAAGAACGAGAACAGCAATATTGTGTATCTGCGCGATGTGGCCCAGGTAACCGATACCTACGAAGAGCGCACCACCTACGCCCGCGAGGGCGGCGACCCGGTTGTTACCCTGGATGTAGTAAAGCGAAGCGGCGAAAACCTGCTAGAATCGTCTGATAAAATAAAAAGTATTATTGAGGAGGCCCAGCAAACCCGCTTTCCTAAGGATTTGCGCATAACCATTAGCAACGACCAAAGTAAGGAAACCCGCAGCCAGGTAACCAACCTCGAGAACTCTATCATTTTCGGCGTACTGCTGGTGGTGCTGGTACTCATGTTCTTTATGGGGCTTCGCAACGCGCTATTCGTAGGGGTGGCCATACCGCTTAGTATGTTTTTGGCCTTTATGCTACTAAATGCCTTCGGCGTTACCCTAAATATGATTGTGCTCTTCGCCCTTATTTTGGCGCTGGGAATGTTGGTGGATAACGGTATTGTGGTAGTTGAAAACATCTACCGCTTAAAGCAGGCCGGTTATACCAATATTCAAGCGGCTAAGGAAGGGGTAGGTGAGGTGGCCTGGCCCATCATTACCTCCACCGCAACTACCCTGGCCGCCTTTGTGCCCCTGGCTTTCTGGGGGGGCATTATTGGCGAATTCATGAAATTTCTGCCCATAACCCTGATAATTGTACTGACTTCCTCGCTATTTGTAGCCTTGGTTATTAACCCCGTACTTACTGCTTTGCTTATGAAGCTGCCGGAAGACGAGGGCCGCAAGCGTAAGAAAAGCTGGATTTGGGTAGGCGCATTTGTGTTGCTGGCGATATTTATGTACGTGGTGGGGCAAATAGCGGTAGGTAATCTATCAATGCTGCTGGCTATACTAATTCCTATTAACCTCTACCTACTCGATCCGGCCACCGAATGGTTTCAGAATGTGCTGCTGGTTAAACTAGAAAGCTGGTACGAAAACACCCTAAGGTTCGCGCTGAAGGGTTGGATGCCTTACGCCTCTTTTTTCGGAACGCTACTACTTTTATTCTTTAGTATATCATTATTATTTATAAAAAGCCCGAAGGTTGACTTCTTTCCGGTAAACGAGCCTAATTACGTTAACGTTTTTATTGAAACCCCCATTGGCACCGATATTGAAGCTACCAACCGGCTTACCCAAAAGTTAGAGGCGAAAATTTTTGATGCGATTGAGCCCTACCAGCGCGGGGTAGAGTCGGTAGTGGCCCAGGTTGGCGCCAATACATCTGACCCGGCCGCCGGCGGACCTCAAGGGGGCGATACGCCCAATAAAGCCCGGATTACCGTAAGCTTTTACGACTTTCAGGATAGGGGCGGGGTAAGCTCTACGGAGGTAATGGAGGAAATCCGCAAGGCAGTGAGCGGCCAGCCCGGCGCGGTAATTACCGTAGCCAAAAACCAAAACGGCCCGCCCACCGGTAAGCCCATCAGTATAGAAATAACCGGCGAGGATTACGATAAGCTCATTGCCCTTTCGGAGCGGGTAATCACCGAAATTGAAAACAGCGAAATCAGCGGGTACGACGGCCTAAAATCCGATCTAGAAGTAGGCAAACCCGATGTAGTGGTGCAAATTGACCGCGATAAAGCCCGCCGCTACGGCCTTAGTACCTCTTCCATATCGCAGGAGCTTCGTACCGCCCTATTTGGTCTGGAGGTTAGTAAGTTTAAAGATGGGGAAGACGAATACCCCATCCAGTTACGCCTGGCCGACCGCTACCGTTATGATTTGGGTACGCTGGTTGATAAGAGCATAACCTTCCGCAATAACCAGGGGCAGATGCGCCAGGTACCAATCTCGGCCGTAGCCGATCTGGAGTACGCCTCCAGCTACGGCTCTATCAAGCGGAAAGACTTGGACCGGATGATCAATATAACCTCTGATGTGAAAGAGGGAGCCAACGCTAACGAAATTGTAGGGCAGATTCAGGCCCTGGTTAGCGAAATGGAGATACCCGAAGGCTACGACATAAAGATGGGCGGCGAGCAGGAAGAACAAGCCAAGAGCCAGGCCTTTTTAGGCCGCGCCCTAATGATTGCCGTATTCGCCATCTTCCTGATTATAGTTGCGCAATTTAATTCCGTAGTTACCCCGTTAATAATTATGTTTTCAGTACTATTCAGCACCATTGGGGTGTTCCTAGGCCTGATTATATTCGATATGAACTTCGTAATCATTATGACCGGTATTGGTATAATATCGCTGGCAGGCGTGGTTGTAAACAATGCTATTGTACTGATTGACTACACCAACCTGCTGCGGAAGCGTAGGCGCAAAGAGCTAGGCCTAGACGAAGACGGCCGATTGCCCTACAACGATATCATTAGCAGTATAGTAGAGGGCGGTAAAACTCGTTTGCGTCCGGTGTTGCTTACCGCTATAACCACGGTGCTGGGCCTAATACCGTTGGCTACAGGTATGAACATCAATTTTGAAACCCTGCTTTCGGAGTTTGATGCTGATTTTTACATGGGCGGCGATAACGCAATTTTCTGGGGGCCAATGGCCTGGACGGTAATTTTTGGCCTGACTTTTGCAACATTCCTAACGTTGGTTATTGTGCCGGTTATGTACCTGTTGGCCGATAAGCTTCGTTATAAAATAAGTAAAGTTTAGTTTTGGTAAGTAGAAGCTCCCGGGGTCATTAATCTCGCGGAGCTTTTTTCTGAATTATATAATCTTGAATAGAATTATCTTCATTAGCCTGCTGGCTACCTTGTTCCTAGTAATTGACTGGTATCTGTGGGGTGCCGTTAAACTCCTTGTTTCTGATAGCAGCGAAACTACCCGTAAGGTTTGGACATCTATTTACTGGGGCCTATCGATATTTACGGTGGGTTTACTACTGGTTTATAACCTTACCAATATTCGTGAAGCCTACCCCGAGAGCCGGCAGTTTATCCTGTTCTGGATTTTTGCCTACTTCATGAGCAAACTTTTCGGAGCTCTGTTCTTCCTGATTGGTGATATCTGGCGGGGATTTTTATGGGTATGGCAGAAGCTGTCTTCGGGGCAAGCTGTTGCTGCTACCGGCTCGGGTTCCGGTATTACCCGCTCGGAGTTTGTGGCTAAATCGGCGCTTATAGCCTCGGCCGTACCTATTGCCACCATGGGCTTCGGTATAGCCAGCGGCGCGCACGACTACCGCATCCGCCACCGCCGGGTAGTATTGCCTAACCTGCCTAAATCGTTCAGCGGCATAAAAATTGCCCAGCTTTCCGATATCCATAGCGGTAGTTTTTTTAATAAGACGGCTGTAAAGGGCGGCGTAGAAATGCTAATGGCCGAAAAGCCCGATCTGGTATTCTTTACCGGCGATTTGGTTAATAACGTTGCCGAAGAAGTAAAAGAGTATGTGCCGGTATTTAGTAAGGTGAAGGCCCCCTTGGGCGTATACTCAACCTTCGGCAACCACGATTACGCCGAGTATACCGATTTAAGCGAAGCCGGAAAGCAACGCAGCCGAAATGACTTGAAACGGGCCCATAAAGAAATGGGCTGGGATTTACTATGGGATGAAAACCGTTTAATTACCCAGGGAAGCGATACGCTGGCAGTTTTGGGTGTGCAAAATTGGGGCACCGGCCGCTGGCCAAAGTACGGCAATCTGGCCAAAGCCTATAAGGGTACCGAAGAAGCTCCGGTAAAGTTGCTGCTTAGCCACGACCCTACCCACTGGGATGGGCAGGTGCGCCCGCAATTTGGCGATATTGACGTTACCTTTAGCGGCCATACGCACGGCTTCCAGTTTGGGGTGGAAATTGGCAACTGGCGCTGGAGCCCCGCCCAGTATATGTACAAGCAGTGGGCCGATTTGTACCAGGAAGGAAACCAGTACCTCTACGTAAACCGAGGCTTTGGCTACTTAGGCTACCCCGGCCGGGTAGGCATACTGCCCGAAATTACGATAATGGAATTGGTGAGCAGTTAGGCTTTTCTTTACAGACCTAAAAGGTTTTTGAAACCTTATAGGTTTGTGCCGTGCCTCCTCTAAGCATCAATCAGGCGTCTGCTTCAACCGAGCTAACCGAATAGGGTAGCTAAGCGAAGCTATAAAGTAGCTACCCCGGCTGCCTAGTTGGGCAATATATTCCTCCCCGTTTATAGTGTAGGTTAAAGGAATTACCAACTGACGCACAATACCCTGGTTATAGAGTATACTTAGTTGTACCCTATCATTGCGGTAGTTGTAAAACTGCAAGGTAAACCCACCAAAAACCGAAATAGCGTGGCGGTTTAGTACGTGAGGTACAGTTTGGTGGGTGATAGTATTGCCTAAGTTACCGGTTATGTAATTATAAGCTTCATCTTCACCTGTGTTACGAGAAAGGTAATTATAACTGACTCCGGCCGTTGCTTTTAACCTGAACAGCACTAAATAGAGAAGCCGCTCATCGGCGTTTATAGTCTTATTCAAGAACCGCAAGCGCTTCTCAATCGGGAACCACCACACATTTTTCAATTCCCAATGGAAGCCTAAAGGAAATCGCTGCGTAGACCCCAAAGTAGTGTGACCTATTTTACATCTGCCATCTGGGCAAAACAGGCTAAAGCTATAGCCCGTGGCCCCGTTGTTCCAGCCGGTAAACACATCCAACCTGTCATTTATCTGGTACTGTAAAGCCAGGCTAAAGTTAGGGTAGAGCGGAAAGCTGTTATAGCGGAAGCGTTCGTCAACCTGAGCCTGGTATACGTGGTTCATGGGGAACTCCAAGCCTACACCGGGGCGCAAACTTAGGGTGCCCGGCTGGCCCGGTAGTAGCCGGGCCGCCAGGCACATAAGTAGCAGGAGTAAAGTTTTGAAAAGTTTAATATCCATAGCGGATCTCGTAAAATAGGCTCTGGGGACTCGTTAGTACACTTATAACCTAACCAAGCTATTCCCATTTATCGTAACTACCTTCTTTTAAAGAAATGAGTATCAGTTCAACTAAATTAGAGTAAAAATTGAAAGTATCAATATGATTAATTCTATTATAACATTAAATTTATTACTGACTTTCAGCGGATAGCAATATTGTCTCCTTAGCAGGGGGTGGTAAAATAGTTATTATAGACTCAGTGAATAATTACAGTTGCTATCAGCCTAACTAGAAAGTTTGTTCAGAAAACTTAATGCGTATTGGACTGGACTACATAGACTGTTTTTAACGCGTAATCTACAGAGGCTAGTACCGGGAAATCGATTAGACCTATAAGGTTTTTGAAACCTTATAGGTCTAAGCTATACCTCCGCTAACGTTTGCACTAAAGATTTTGCCCGGAAATAGAATTATTGATTGGTATAGCTTGGTAAAAGCCTTATTTTAGGCTGTTTCTACACCAATCTTTATGCGATATTTTTATTCTCTCTTATTTACACTACTAATCGTTTTTGGGCAATCTAATTTACAAGCCCAAATTTTAACCGCTTCCCCGGCTAACTTCACGCTGGATGACGAAGTAACGATAACCTACAACGCCACCCTGGGCAACAAAGCCCTTGAAAGCCATACGGGCAAAATTTACTTGCATACGGGCGTAATTTCTTCGCCGGGCGCGGGCTGGAGTAATGTGCAGGGCAGTTGGGGGCAGGCTATACCCCGGCTGGAAATGAGTGAGCTGGCCAATGCGCAGTACTCATTCACCATGGTGCCGCGCCAGTTCTACGGCCTCGGCCCCGACGATGAAGCTCACACCCTGGCCTTCGTGTTCAGGAACGCCGACGGCAGCCTGGCCGGCAAAATGGGTGACGGAACCGATATATTCTTGAGCCTTAGTGAGCCGGAGGTTGAAATAACCAATTTTGGAAGCAAAAACTACCAGAGCCATACCCTTAAGGGCGATGTTCTGAGTATTGAAACCGATAATGGCAGCGTAGCAATTCAGGTTTGGGCCGACGGTATTACCCGGGTAGACCTAAATAGCCCCGCCCACTCAGCCAATGCCGAAAGTTACGCCGTAATCGCTGAAAATGAGAATGCTAGGGTTACAGTTACCGATGGGGGAAGCTATCTGCTATATGATGCTCTGGAAACCGACGTTTACATTCAAAAATCGCCCCTTCAACTTAAATTTATACACAGGGGAGATACCCTGCTGAGTGAAGAGGTAGGCTTTTACGAGCAGGATGAATATGTAGGGACGCGCTTCAAACTTAACAACACTGAAACCCTGCACGGCACGGGCTCGCGCGCTATACCGTACAACCGCCGCGGCCGCGAGCTTAAGCTATACAACGAGGCTCACTACGGCTACACCAAAGGTGCCCCGGTACTAAACGTTTCCATTCCGTTTTTGGTAAGCAGCCGGGGCTACGGCATTTTTTTTGATAACCACTACGGCGGTAAACTGGATGCCGGAAGTACCGATCAAAATATTATGGATTGGCGATTCCGGGGCGGGCCGGCTACCTACTATGTACTGGCCGCTCAAGACTATACCCAGTTGCTGGGCAGGTATTCCGAATTAACCGGCAAGCAGCCCCTGCCGCCCCGCTGGGCCTTAGGCTTTATTCAAAGCAAATACGGCTATAAAGATGAGGCCGAAACCCGCGATATTGTAAATAAACTTCAGCAGGATTCTATACCGCTAGATGCCCTGGTGCTGGATTTGTATTGGTTCGGCGTAGAGGGCGATATGGGTCGCCTGGACTGGGATAAGCAGAAATTCCCCACGGCGGAGGCTATGGTAAAGGATTTGGAGGCGAAAGGAGTAAATACCGTACTAATTACCGAGCCTTACTTTACCCAGCAAAGCGGCAACTTTGATGTGCTGGCCGAGCAAGGGTTGCTGGTAGAAAATGAGCAGGGCGAACCTTACCTGATTGAAGATTTTTGGGCCGGCCCCGCCGGGTTAATCGATATAACCAAGCCCGAAGCCCAAGACTGGATGTGGCAATATTACAAGAAGCATATACAAACGGGTGTGCAAGGGTGGTGGAGCGATTTGGGCGAACCCGAAAACCATCCGGCCGATATGCGGCACCAAGGTGGTTTAAAGCCTTACGAGGTTCATAATATATTTTCCTTACTATGGATGAAGAGTCTCTACGAAGGCTACCAGCGCGAGTTTCCGGCACAGCGCGTATTTAATTTAATACGGAGCGGGTATGCTGGTATGCAGCGCTACGCCAGTTTCCCCTGGTCGGGCGATATTGAGCGCAGTTGGCAGGGGTTACAGGCGCAAATACCTATTATGGTAAGTATGAGCATGAGCGGCGTGCCTTATATGCACTCCGATTTGGGGGGCTTTACCGGCGGCGGCAAGCAACCCGAACTATATACTCGCTGGCTGCAATTTGGCGCTTTTGGCCCCATTATGCGGGCCCACGGCGCCGGGGGCATACCGCCGGAGCCCATTTTTTACGATGAACCTTACCGCAGCATAGTGCGCGATTATATACAACTACGCTACCGCCTAAGCCCTTATTTGTACAGCCTGGCCTATAAGAACAGCATCGAGGGTACGCCCCTGGCCTTACCAATGAACTTCTTTGAACCGTCTAATAGCAAGCTAGCGGTTATAGATGACCAATACTTTTTGGGTGAAAGCTTACTAATTGCCCCGGTAACTGAAATGGGAAAAACCAGCCGCGAGGTGGTACTTCCCGCCGGACATTGGGTCGATTTTTGGACGGGAAGAGTGCTTAGCGGTAACCGGACCCTAAGCGTAGCCGCTCCGCTGGAAAGGCTGCCGATGATGGTTAAGGGCGGCGCAATACTTCCGATGATTAGCGAGCGTAACAGCCTAAGCACCTACCGAACCGATAGCTTAACCCTGCAGTATTATTTGGCCGGAAATGGAAATAGTGAGTTTACCCTTTACGACGATAATGGGCAAACTAACAATACAGCACAGAGCGAAATGCTTAAGCTTTCTGCAAATAGTAATGCCGGGAAGCTAAGTTTATCTATAGAAAAAAGTGGTGAAAGCTTTAATGGGGCTCCGGCGCAACGTTACGTGGTTTGGCAGATTCGCGGTATGCAAAGCCAACCCAGCGGTGTAAGCTGGGCCGGGCAGTCGCTTACTGCTGCTAGTGTGCCGGCTCAATTGGGTGCCGGAAAAATGTACTACAATGCTGAAACCAAAACCCTTTGGGTTGCCGGTAATTATAGTAGCGGTAGAGCAATGGTGGAAGTTAATTACGAAGCCAGACCTACCGGGCAAATGGAAATCGGTACGCTGCGTATTATTGAACCAAGCAAAAGCAGCGGAAATTACTTATTGGGGTTTGAGGCTCCTGCTAGCGGAAGCTATACCCTTGAAGTACGGAACGACCAAGGTCGTACTATTTTTATTAAAGCCTTTCAGGATGTTGCCGCCGGGGTACACCAAGCGAGTTGGAATGGCGCAGATAGCAGGCTGAATAAGTTGCCGGCCGGAAGTTATACTATTCTTGTAACCACCCGAAATGCTAAGGAATCCCGAGTTTTAGAGCTTCGGTAAATAGGTAATTTAAACAAGACGCATTAAAAGCTAGCCAGTGTTTTGGCTAGCTTTTATTTTTTTAGTGGGGGCTAGTAATTAGTTGGTTTGCAAATAATTGTAAAACATTTCGGAAGCTTGCTGAAGAATTTCGAACTCGTGCGGTAAGCCTTCCTCAATTGCTACCATATCCCAGTGGCATAAACTGCCGAAAGGTTGCCCGTAGGAGTCGCGAATCAGTACCCCGCAGTACGAATTGACTGGGGTTTCTATAGTCAAAACCCCTTCTCGGGAGTCTTTTTGCCGATCCAGAAGTTCCAAGGCTTCCAGTTCTTTAAGTAGGGAACAGTAGGTTACGCTAAGCGGAACGTCACCCGCCTGGTTAGTGCTGGGTTCTAGCCGATCGTAGAGGGCTATATTTTGAAGTTTATGGCCCGCATATCTATATAAACCGGTGTAGCGGTGTCCGGTTTCATCATTAAGGAGTTTCAAGGCGGCGTAAATTCCTTCCGTCTTTAGAATATTTTCTATCTTAGAAATTAGCTCGTTAGGTTCGGTATCGTTCATAAGCACGAAAATGGGTAGAATGCAAAAAAGTTTGTAAAGATATAATTTTTTAAACAAAGCTTTGCCATTGTTACCTAAACACTTGTGCCGTAGATATTAGGTTATACTAAAGACGCTTAGATTAGCTAACCCCAGAAGTTTATTAGCGAAACATTCAAATTAAGAAGGCAAAATTTTGAGGCAAATACTTAGCTACAACTTAAAATTGTTGACAAATTTTATATTTTAGATACGTTGAGCTTAAACCTTAACCACCATTTTGCCTTTGTTTTTACCTGAGAATAAGTCAATAAAAGCCTGGGGTATATTCTCGAAGCCTTCAACTATAGTTTCGGTATTATGTAACTTTCCTTCCTTAAGCCACTTGCCTAACACCTGAGCGGCTTCTGAAAATTTTTGGCTGTAGTCCGATACAATAAAACCCTGCATAAGGGCACTATTTTTCACCAAAAACGGCTGTACGCTCAGGCTTTGGGGTAAACTTGTTTCATTGTATAGCGAGATAGCCCCGCAGATAACCAGTCGGGCGAACTTGTTAATATGGAAGAGAGCCGCATCGGAGATTTCGCCGCCAACGTTATCGAAGTAAATATCTACGCCTTTTGGGCAGGCCTGGCCTATAGCCTGAGCCATGTTCTGGGTAGTTTTATAATTTATCGCTTCATCGAATCCGTAATCCTGCTTGATCATCGCCACTTTTTCGTCGGTACCGGCAATACCTACAACCCGCAGCCCCATAATTTTACCAATTTGGCCAACTACACTTCCCACCGCCCCGGCCGCCCCGGATACCAGTAGGGTTTCGCCCTTCTGAGGCTTGCCAATTTCGGTTAAACCTAAGTAAGCCGTCAGTCCGGTTAAGCCTAAAACGCCTAAGTAAGCCGATAGCGGGGCTAGTTCCGGATCAACCTTTAGCAGGCCCTTACCCTCGGTAACCTGCTTTTTTTCCAGGGAAGGATTCCTGAGATATAGTCTCCTATTTTTAACTTATCGTAGCGAGAGTCAGTAACCTTGGCAATAATACCGGAACTTATAGGCTTATCTAGTTCAAAAGGCGCTATATACGATTTGGCCTCACTCATACGCCCTCGTAGGTAAGGGTCTACCGATACATACTGCGTTTCCAGTTGTACTTCGCCCTCTTTTAGCGGACTGACTGACGTATCGGTAAACTTGAAATTAGCAAGGGTAGGAGTGCCCTTGGGGCGGCTGTTCAACAGAATAGTATTGCTCATAGCGTTGATGATTTCCCTATGCCAACGCTCTGCGTTCTACGGATGTTTTTAGCGGTACACCGATAATCTGAATTTCTGAGGTCTAGTTTACTATTTGGGGCTTATAGTCGGTAGCTAACAGCTATTATAGATTCAATCTATACTAGATACGCTTACAGAAAAAACTATAGAATTGAACTGCTCTATTTAACTAAGTAGTCTGAAGCAGTTCTTTTTCTATTACCTCTTTTAGGTAGTGCTTCGGCCTGCATCATGGGTTGTTTATGAGGAGGGATAAACAAAATACTAGGAATGCTGCGTATGCTGAACATAGCGGATAACTCTTGTTCGGCTTCGGTATCCACCTTATAAATATTTACTTTTCCTTGGTACTCATCAGCAAGTTCTTCCAGCACCGGGGCTATCATTTGGCAGGGTCCGCACCAATCAGCGTAGAAGTCAATAATTGCCGGAATCTCACCTTTGAACTTCCACTCTTTCTCCGTGGTATAATCAAATATCTCTTCCCTAAATTTATCTATTGTAATTTTTATGGTGGGCACAGCTTGCAGGTTTTTTATGTTCTATGAGGTTTTGTGAAAAAACCTCAGTTATTAACTGCAGAGGTATAGCTACTGTTTGATTAAGGTGGCTGGCTATTGGTTAGGAGATAATCTGTTCTTTATGTGTCAGAACTAGAGCTTACTTTAGGGGGGGTAATTTTTAGGAACGTACCGTGTAAAAGGTGTTGCGGTGAGCAAGCCGGGTCGCGTCGACCGTGGCCTGAAGTTAACAAAAAGGACTTGTCCCGCCAACAACCGTGAAGCAGCATACCGCTTTACACATCCTACCTTAGGGGCTAAGAAGAGGGGAGTGGAAGCTGGCGGCAGCGGAATAAGGTCGCAATACACAGTAAGCAGCCTTAGGGCTAGCTTGTCAACAATGCAGACCCCCGCTGCCGACTTTCCCTAAACTTGAACAGTTCAGTAGACTTCGAGTCTGAGTGTAGGATGTTAAGTACGGGATCAGCCAGGCAAACTCCCTATGTTGTACCTAAGCCGTTAGGAGTTATGATACCCTTTACACCTGCGCCTACCTGGGTAGGCATCGATGTATCGAAAGACTGGCTGGACTGCTGGCTGAGCTGTGGCATCCACCGCCAATTTGCTAACCGAGCCTCGGGCTTTAAACGCTTGTTAAAGCAGCTTAGCGCCAGCGACTGCTGCGCGCTGGAGGCTACCGGCACCTACCACCTGCCGCTGGCCCACTACCTGCACGGGCAGGGCCGGGCGGTGAGCGTAATTAACCCGGTGGTGGTGAAGCGCTTCGCCCAGATGCGGCTGCGCTTCACCAAGACCGACAAGGCCGATGCGCAGCTGATTGCTGCCTACGCGGCCTTAGAACAACCAAGTTTATGGCAGCCTACCGAGGCGCACCTGCAGCAGGGCCGACAGCTCTGCGCCCTGGTGGCCGACTACCACAAGCAGATCACCGCCCTGCAGAACCAGCAGCACGCGCTGAAGAGTAGTGGTGTGGCCCCCAAAGCGGCCCTGGCCTCGCTTAAGCGCAGCATTGCCATGCTCTAAGGCAGGAGGCCGATCGGCTACAGGCACTGGCCGAAGCGTGCGTAGCCCAGCAGCAGGGAGCGCTCCTAAAGCTACTGCAGAGCATACCCGGCATAGGACCCAAGACGGCGCTTTTGCTGGTGGTGAGTACCAACGGCCTGCGCAACTTTGAGCGTAGTGGTCAGTTGAGCGCCTACTTTGGGCTAGCTCCTGGGCAGCGGCAGTCGGGTAGTAGCGTACGGGGCTCGGCAGGTATCAGTAAGTGCGGCCCCAGCCTGATGCGAAACTATTTGTTTCTGGCCAGCTTCTCGGCGGCACGCTACAATGCGGCCTGCCGAAAGCTCTATGAACGGTTGGTAGAACGGGGCAAACCGAAGAAGGTGGCCCTGGTAGCGGTAGCCAATAAGCTGCTAGCCCAGGCACTGGCCATTGCTAAATCGGGTAAGGGGTATCAGGCGGATTATTCGGCCTGAGTGCAGTTAGAAAGGAAAACTTAAACTGCCGGCAATGGGGTTTTCCGGCCTGGAGAAATATTGCCTAATCAGAAAAATGAACCACAGCTTGCTTTTCAATACAGTTCATTGTTGTGTGCTGTTTTTATTATACTAAGCTTAATAACTGGATCAACATTCCTAATCCGAAAATAATGGATATTTTAAATATGCTCCTTTTAACCCTTCTTCCGTGATTATTTACCCAGTAATTATATTTGGGCTTTTTGTGTTCTGCAACCTTCCATTTGCCATCACTATGTCTATATGCAAGAACAGCTAGTATTGAATATATGGCTAATCCAAAAATTGAAATCGCAAAAGTGGGTTCCATCTATTAATCTTTAAAGACAATTCTTATATAGAATTTAGTAGCAAATAGCACACAACATCTGTGTAAAGCGCATTAATGCACTTTATATCCATTATGCCGCTAATCTAATAAATTTCTAATTTTGGCGAAAGCGTTGGTGGCTACCTTTGTATATATCTCAGTGGTGGTGGTGCTTTCATGGCCTAATAAAGTCTGTATGTAGCGTAAGTCCGTTCCATCTTCTAATAAATGGGTTGCAAAACTGTGCCTAAGGGTATGTGGGCTAACATTCTTACTAATCCTGGCGCGCTTTGCTGAACGCTTAACTATCTGTAAAACACTGCTTGCATTATACTGGGTGCCTACCTGAGGCCCTTCAAATAAGTAGGTTTTTGGCCGATATTCCCTAAAATAATTTCTTAATTCCTGCAAAACCTTGCTACCCAGCAGCGTATATCGGTCTTTTCCCCCTTTGGCGTCGCGTACCAGTATAAGCATGCGCTGACTGTCAATATCAGCAGGTTTTAAGTTAAGTAGTTCACTGCGCCGTAAACCGGCCGAGTACAACAACATTAAAATACATCGATGTTTTAGGTTTTGGGTTCGGCCTATCATACTGTTAATTTCAGCCTTACTAAGCACCGTAGGTAGTTTTTCTTTTTTATGCGGACGCTCAATAGCGTAAAAACGGTTGGGCTGCTCTAGAACTATTTCGTAGTAAAATTTAATTGAGTTAATCGCCTGGTTCAGGTAGCTGTCTGACTTTTTTAGCTGAATAAGGTACTGAATGTATTGCCTAATATGCAATTCACTCAGATGCTCAATCTGTTCACTTTTATAATAGTTAATGTAGCCTTCAAATAGCGTAATGTAGGTTTTGGCTGTATTTAACGCATATCGTTTTAGCTCCAGTTTATCCAGGAAGGCTGCGGGGCAAGCCCGGTAGTTTTCCGGCAACTTTCTATGGCGTAGGCTGCTTATATCTTCTGCTTCTATCTTGCCCTTAAGAGGTTTTTTTGTGAAGAAGTACTGACCGTTAACGTAAGCTACTCCTTTAAACAGCCTAAAAATCAGTTTTACATTAGTCGGAGTGTTGGCCAGGGCGTGCATACGGTACTCAGGCACCCAAAAAGCTTCCTTAAGTTGTTCCACTAAAGCATTCAATACCTTTTCCGGCATAAATTGGAGACCTATATACCGTTTGCCCTCTAGTAATAAGTGCTTAAGCGTAATTCGGCGATCGTAATTCATTGAGATATAAATAAGCCGACTACCTACAAAAAGTGCGATAGTATGCGTATACTATTCCAATATTATCGCGATAATTCGAGCTTATGAAGAATTGCCCAGTATGTGGAAATGAAGTAAAAGGCAGAAAAGATAAAATTTATTGTTCCTCCTCCTGTCGGTCGGCTCAGCAGTATGAAGATCGATTGAAGGAAAATGTGTTTTATTTTAGAGTTGACCGGCAACTGAAGAAAAATAGGAGCCTTCTGAGAAAATACAACCAGATTGGTAAAACCACTCTGCGTAAGGAGGTTCTACTGCAACAGGGCTTTAATCCTAAGTTCTTTACTCACTTTTGGAAGAATTCTAAAGGTCAAGTATACCTATTTTGCTACGAATACGGTTACCTAAGCCTGAAAGAGGGAGCTAAGGAAAAGTACGTATTGGTAACCTGGCAACCTTATATGGAAAATGGTTAAACCGCTACCTGACCTGGAGCCGGGGCTGCTTTCTATAAGTACTTATTTAGCAACTGGCTTAGGGTTTATGGTGAAGTAAAATAGGGCCGCTCCGGCTAAAAAGAAAACTACATCCAGGGGGTCGGCAGTAAATTCATTTGAAAAATAGGGAAAAACCAATTCGGCAATACATATAACTAAAAGGGTGGCGCCGATAACCTCCAGCGAGCTAAGCCGGGTGTAGCCCTTCCATCGAAACAAGTGAACCCGTTCCCATAACAGCAGGGTCAGAATTATAGGTATAGCCAGCAGCGGATCGGCGTAGTCAGAAACCAGCGGAATATAAACGTCCAGCACAAAGCGGGCTACTTGATGAGCTACAAAAAGCAGACAACACACTAAAAATACCGGAGAAAGTAGTATTTTCATTTAAAAGGCGGCAACAAAGGCAACGGTTAAAAGAATAATTACTACCGGCGAAATGGCCACCAGCAGTATGGCGGTTAAGCCCTTAAAAAACGTTTTGATAACGGTTAGGACAGTAGGGTCGTTAGGCTCAGGCTTCATCCACTCCTTATACTGAGTCCAGTACCCCCTGAGCCACGTTAAAATTTCTTGACTAATTTCGTTGTTTTTCATACGGCCGAGTGCTTATTAGCGTGCTTATTTCTTAGCAGCTTAATCCTAATTGTTCAATTTTGTTTAAGAAATTAGCGGTCGTTGCCAATACTTGGCAAGCGTGCACTTATTAGTGATAATTGTTTCAATAGCCGGCAATCCGGCATTCGACTGTGCCGCTACGGCGAACCGTGGACAGCCCGGTGGCACTACTATAATAGTCCGTCAATCAGCCAACTATCTTAGCACTGTCATTATGGCGCCGCTGAGACACTCAAACCTACACGGCTCCATCTCAAACCAAATACGATAATTAGGATATAAACAAAAAAACCGCTTCCAAATAAATGGAAGCGGTTTCGGTAGTCGGGGTGGCAGGATTCGAACCTGCGACCTCCTCGTCCCAAACGAGGCGCGATACCGGGCTACGCTACACCCCGAACGTAGAGCTTTAAGGAGCGGAGAGGGGGGGATTCGAACCCCCGGTACAGTTTGACCCGTACGACAGTTTAGCAAACTGCTGGTTTAAGCCACTCACCCACCTCTCCGTGGTATGCTTTTCCGTTAAAGCGTTGCAAA
>CAZDEY010000016.1:21950-62933 GCA_964504565.1 uncultured Roseivirgaceae bacterium | reverse complement strand
GAGGGTTTTGGCCGGTAGCCTTCTTGCCCCTTGCGGCTGCACTCATTATCTTCACCGCTGGTTTAAAACTAACCCATGAACTGGAATAAAGAATTCGGTACGTACGAATGGTTGCTAATTGGCCTGTTCTTTCTGGCTTATCTTATCTATACCGTTCGGTTTGTACGGGTTCAGCGGCAGGTTTCCGGCCGGCCCTCGGTGTTTGCGTTTAAATTCTTGCTACGCTCAGCCATATTTGCCTTATTTCTGGCAGCCTGGCTCGGCCCCAGTTTTGGCCAAGCCCAGCGCGAAATTAAAGCCATCGGTAAAGATATTTTTATTTGTGTCGACCTTTCTACCAGTATGAACGCCGAAGATGTACAGCCCAGCCGGCTAGAAAAGGTGAAGTTTGAACTGTTGGACATGATTGACGCATTCTCATCGGATAGGGTAGGTTTAATTATTTTTGGCCAGGAAGCGTTTATGCAGTGCCCGCTTACCTACGATGGCAGCGCCCTTTCAATATTCACCGAAACCCTGCATACCGGGCTGGTACCCAACGGCGGCACCGATTTTGCTCCGCCCCTTAAACTAGCCCAAGAGAAACTTCTGGACGAAGCGGAGGGTGCCGGTTCAAATTCCAGTCGCCTGGTGATTCTTATTAGCGATGGGGAAGATTTTGGCGAAGAAGCCCAGGAAATTGCCCGCGATTACCGCCAAAATGGCATCAAACTCATGACCCTGGGCGTGGGTACCGAACAAGGTGGGCGCATTAAAGAAGGCCGACGCTACAAACGCGATCGCCAAGGCCAGGAGGTTGTAACCCGGCTGGAATCCGGCTCTCTTCAGAAACTGGCCAAAACCGCCCGGGGCCAGTACTTTGAGATAAATGACCGTGTTAACGACACTCAACGCCTAATTAATTCGGTTAATGCCCTGGAAGGTCAGTTTCAAGAATCTAAGTTAGTAGATGTTAGTAATAATAAGTTTTATTACTTTTTGGCAGCGGCCCTTATTTTGTTGGTTATAGATTCGCTGTTCACTCCTAAACTTATTCGCTTATGAAAATGAGGGTAATTGGTTTGGTGATGATGCATCTGGTTAGCGCTTTGGCAAGCTATGGGCAAAACAATCCCTTTACTAAAATTGCCACAGCTAATAAGCTAAAGCAAAAGGCGGCTATTTTGGTAGATTCATCCAACTATCAGGATGCTGCTTCTATTTACGCCACCCTGATTGATGAATACAAATTGCAGGAAGATGCCCTGTATATCGACCGGGCTCACCTCCTGTATTTGGCCGGTAAAACCACCGAGGCGCAGGAAGCTTACCGCCAGGCTAGTATCAATATTCAGGATAAGCGAATTAAATCTACCGCCTTTAACCAATTAGGTTATCTGGCTGCGCAGAATACCGATGAACCCGAAAGTGGGCTAAAAGAAGCTCTGGCCTTATTTAAAGAAGCGCTGAAGGCCGATTATACCAATCAGAAAGCCCGAAGAAATTACGAAATAACCTACCGGAAAGTATACCCCCGGGCCGATGAGCAGCAGGAACAACCAAATGACAATCAGCAGCAAGAAAATCAGGATGATCAGCAGCAGGAAAAGCAGGAACCGATTGAACCTTCGGACTACGCCAAACAGCAAAAAGCCCTAGCCGATGGTATGATTGGGCAGGGCAACTACGCCCGGGCCTACGACATTATGCAAGAAGCCCTGGCTAAAGATAATACCGTTCAGGCCTATAACGACTATATAAAGCGTTTAGGCGATATTGCTGAAATTTCTGAATAGTATGAGTATGCACTTTAAATATTTGATAGTATTTACCCTCCTGCTAATTGCCCATAATGGAGTGTGCCAAAGTAATGCCGGCCAATCGTTTGCAATTAGTGACAGCGTGTTTAATGGAAGTGGGGGCAATAGCCTACGTGTTATTTATGAATTGCAAAAAATAAAGCCTGAGGAAGATGATGAAATGGGACAAGGAATTTGGCCCCAGGCATTAATGTCCTATCAAAGCTTTGCGGGTCAATATGATAGCGCCTTATATTTTCAAGCCTATAATTTAAGAAAATACCGCACTGCTAATTGGAAGGCTCCGAAGCAGGATGATGATTTTTTGCAGAACAAAAAGGTTGTAACACTGCGAGAAGCTTTGCCGGCAATACTTGCTAACCAGCAGATTGTAATGATGAACGAGGCTCATTATAATCCAGCCAATCGGGCTACGCTTATAAGTTTGCTGCCCATATTTATGGAGTACGGTTTTGGGAACTTGGCTATAGAAGGGCTTTATAACTATCAGGATATTGAAGCTATACACCAACGAGGCTATCCGGTAGATTCCTCGGGTTTTTATATTCGGGAGCCCCTATTCGCAGAGATGATTCGCCAGGCAGTAAAACGTGGCTTTAACCTGGTAGCCTACGAATCGGAAATTTCATGTGATGACTGGGAAAATGAGGATGGTAACTATTGCAACCGGTTTAGAGATAGTATCCAGGCAGTAAATATAAGCAGGTGGGTAAAGCAACACCCAAATGAGAAACTACTGGTGTATGCCGGACACGATCATATACTTGAAAAAAGCAAAGGAACCTGGAAGCATATGGCGCAGTTTGTACAGGAAATGACCAGCATAGATCCGCTTACTTTGGAACAAACCAAAATGCTGGAACAGTACTATCCTGAATTTGAAAGCTCGCAATACGTTACGGTTGCATCAAAAATTTCCGAACCAAGTGTTATAAAGGATTCCGAAAAAGGTTATCTAGGAAATATTGATGGTGCTGACGTACAGGTTTTTTACCCGCGTTACCTAAGCCCGGAGTCCAGGCCCGGCTTTTATTCTCTAAATGGTGAGCGTAAAGAATATACGATAAATAACAAGTTAGATACTGCCAAATGGGTTGCTGCCTATTACGCTAATGAAGAAGGGAACAGATTACCCGCCGATATTATCAATTTAAACAGGCACCAAACTCTTTATCTATATCCCGGCTCCTATCAGTTAGTCTATTCGAATTTGAAAGGAGAGGAGTTGTATAATGAAATTATAGATGTGCGTTAAAGTTATATGAAATTTCTGTTAGGATTACTTTTTACTTTAGTAGCGGTGCACGCCCATGCCCAGCAGTTTACCGCCGGCCTGGCGTTCGATCAGGCCGCTACCCAGTATATTGCCGGCAATAATCAGGCGGCTATGCAGGCCGTAGATCAGGGGCTGCGCTACTATCCAAATGACCCCAAACTTCAGCAACTAAAGCAAAAGTTAGAAGAACAGAGGAAGCAACAGCAGCAACAGCAACAACAAAATAAGGATAAGCAATCGCAGCAAGAACAAGATAAGCAAAACAGTCAACAGCAGGAAGAAGGGCAGGGGCAGGAGAAAAAAGAAGAGGGGCAGCAGCCTAACCCGGGCAAAGACTCCCAGCCGCAGGATAGTAAGCCGGAAGGGGAAAAGAAAGACGGTGAAAAGCAGGAAGGTAAAGAAAAGCAAGAAGATCAGTCAGGCAAGGGCCAGGGTGAAAAGGAAAATGAAGAAGAAACCGGCGAAACCAGCTTAGGCGCGGCCGATGATAATAAAGAAGGCGACCAGCGTGAACCCCTGAACCCGGATGAACTAACCGAGCAACGCCTGAAGGAAATGAACATTAGCCCGGAAAAAGCCAAAATGATACTGGAAGCTATGCGCAGCAACGAAATTCAGTATTTGCAGCAGCAACGCCGCCGCAGCCGAAGCCGCAATAGCGATAAACCCGATTGGTAGTCAGTTTCAAACGTTATAGTGACGGTAAATTCCGGCATAAATTTTTTCCTTATACCCTAAATTCCTACTTTCGGGGCATATAAAGTTAGGATAAAACATTCTGGTGTTTTTCGCTTTATTCCTTTTGAATATTAATTCATACATAATGAAAGAAGTATATATAGTTTCGGCGGTACGTACGCCAATTGGTAGTTTCGGCGGCGCTCTTTCCGGAGTATCCGCCACAGATTTGGGCGGTCAGGCTATAAAGGGGGCTTTGGCGAAAGCCGGGGTTGAAGGCTCAATGGTGGAAGAAGTATTTATGGGCAATGTGGTTTCGGCCAACTTAGGCCAGGCTCCGGCGCGGCAGGCGGCCGTGGCGGCTGGTTTAGGCTACAACGTGCCTTGTACTACTATCAATAAAGTATGCTCCAGCGGTATGAAGGCCGCCATGATTGGCGCCCAAAGTATTATGATTGGCCAGCGCGATGTAGTGGTGGCCGGCGGTATGGAAAGCATGAGCAATATCCCCTTCTACGTACCTAACGCCCGCTTCGGTTATAAATACGGCAACGGCGAGTTAGTAGACGGACTGGTTCGCGACGGCTTATTTGAGGTATACTACAAGTTTCCGATGGGAAACTGTGCCGACAATACGGCTAAAGAAATGGGCATTACCCGCGAGCAGCAGGATGAATACGCTATAAATTCCTACAAGCGCTCCGCCGAAGCCTGGAAAAACGGCTTGTTCAAGAATGAAGTTATTCCGGTAGAAGTGCCTCAGCGCCGTGGCGATGCAATTCAGGTCGATCACGATGAGGAATATTCTAACGTGAAATTTGAGAAGATTCCCGGTTTGCGTCCGGTATTCTCTAAAGAAGGAACCGTTACCGCCGCCAATGCTTCTACCATTAACGATGGTGCCGCTGCCTTGGTGTTAATGAGCAAGGAAAAGGCGGAAGAATTAGGTGTTAAGCCCCTAGCTAAAATTATTGGCTTCGGCGATGCCGCCCAAGACCCAATCTGGTTTACCACCGCACCTTCTCTGGCTATACCACCCGCACTAAAAATGGCCGGGGTTGATAAGAGCAATGTTGACTACTACGAAATAAACGAGGCATTCTCGGCCGTAGCCTTAGCTAATATTCAGAAGTTAGATCTGGATGCAGACAAGGTAAACGTAAACGGTGGTGCGGTAGCCTTGGGCCACCCACTGGGGGCTAGTGGTGCCCGTATTATGGCCACGCTAATTAATGTATTGGATCAGAAAGACGCTTCTATAGGCGTAGCCGGTATATGCAATGGCGGCGGCGGGGCCTCGGCTATAGTACTGGAAAGAATGAATTAAGCATTATTCCTTATATTTATTACCTAAAGGCTGCTTCGGCAGCCTTTTTGCATGGCACCAAACTGTACCTTACTTCGTTATAGCAATTCATGGCAAAGCAATTTATATTATTCCTGAGTGTACTATTAATTGGTTTTGGCAGCCTGGCCCAACAACCTGGTGCCCAAAAAATCACCACCTACTACGATTCGGCCCAAACCGTAGTTAAATCTCAATACTACGTATTGCAGGGTGATAGCAGCTTGATCGACGGTCCGTTTAGGCAGTACCACCCGGGGGGCGAGCTATTGACCAAGGGTGAGTTTAAAGCCGGGCAGAAGGTTGATACTTTTTACCAGTACTACCCTAATGGAAATTTGCAGCGGGCTATTCCGTTTAAAGAGGGCTTGCGCGAAGGGGCCATGAAGGTATACGATGAGCGGGGAAATATTATTCAGGAAGTTACCTACGCCCAAGATTCGCTGAGCGGCAAGGTACTGCAGTACTACGCCGGGGCTGGCCTGCAGAGCGAGGCTACCTTCGTGGACGGTAAACCCGATGGTATAGTGAAGGAGTATTATCCGGGGGGCGGCAAAAAACAGGAAATTGCCTACGCTAACGGTATGCCTAATGGCTGGACGAAGAAGTACTTTATAGCCGGAGGTGTGGAAAGCGAAGTGGAATACCGAAACGGTCGGGAATCGGGTAATTACCGTACGTATTTTCCCGGTGGGCAGCTACAAACCGAAAGTAAATTACTAGAGAGCAATACCAAAAATGTTTACCGTCGCTACAGCGAGAATGGTCAGTTGCTGCAGGAAAGCCATTACCAAAGCGGCCAGCTAGATGGCACCAGTAAAGCCTGGTACACCAGCGGACAATTGAAACTGGAATTTCCGTACAAAGCGGGAAAGCGAATCGGCATGGGCCGAACCTACTATGAGGATGGTACACTGGAAAGTAAAATTACGGTTAGTGAAGGCGGAGCCCGGGAAAGCCACGAAAAGTACTGGCCTAACGGGAAACTGAAAGCCACCGAAAGCTACCTAAACGAGAAGCCCGACGGCAACTGGCAAACCTACGCTGAAAACGGTACGCTGCTCACCGATTATACTTATCAGCAAGGAAAGAAGAATGGTGAATGGAAGGAATACTTTAAGAATGGCCAGCTCAAAAGTTTTATTACCTACCAGTTTGATCAGCTGGCCGGGCTAGAGAAAATTTATTACGAAAACGGCCAGTTACGGGCGGAGTACACGTACCAGTCCGGCAAGCGATTTGGGGCCTACCGGGCTTTTAATGAGGCCGGACAGCCTACAGAAACCGGTGGCTATAAGGGCGAGCTGCCCATTGGGGAGTGGACTTATTACCAGAACGGTAAGCCAATCCGGAAAGCTGTATACCGAAACGGAGAATTAATTAGCGAAACAAAGCTATAAAAGTAAAAGCCGACTGATGTAGTCGGCTTTTAAGGGCTAGTCGTTGTAGCTTTCGGACTGGTATCGATTATCTGACTTGCTGTTATCGGAATCGGAGCTTTGGTAATTAGTGTTGTTGCTGTAGCTACTATTTGAATTATTATAATTGCCGTTACTATTATAGTTATTATTGTAGCTGCCGCCGTTATGGTAGTTGTTATTATAATGATCGGGCTGGTAGAAGCGACGTGCCTCCGACTGGTGGAAACGATCTAGTTTACCTAAAATGCTTTGCATACTGGCTTTGCGCCGACTTAGGGTATCAATAGTTTCCTGCCGTACATCGGCAAACTCATCATCTTCGTTCGTATCAGGTAAAAATTTCATTAGGCGACTTTCGGCCCTATCTAATTCGCGACGAACCATAAACTTCAGGTCGTCAATTTCCTCGGTTGATAATCTGTTAAAACTCATACCCGCCAAAATGCAATTCTCTGGAATAAAATAAAAGGGATTAGGACATAAAGTAGAATTAGCTACTACTTGTGCTTAATTAACCCTTGAACTTTTAAAACCATTGCCTATCTTTGCCCTCGCATTGAAGCCAGGTAGAAGTATTTGGTTGCCGGTCTCATAGCTCAACTGGATAGAGCAACTGCCTTCTAAGCAGTAGGTTTCAGGTTCGAGTCCTGATGGGATCACCAAAGCCTCTTAGTTTTTCTTAGGGGCTTTTATATTTTAATGCAGGTAGCATTACCACTCCTGCTTACTTAAATTCATACTAAAGAACGGAAACCACTGTTTACCATCGGGGCTGTAGCTGCCGGTTTCTACCCAGTTGCTGCCTTCGTGTTTGAGCGTATACTCCACCTTGGCTCCATTAGCTACCGGCATCCGCCACTTAAATATTCCTTCGCTAACTTCGGTATCGGCATCTACAATCACACCGTCTCCTTTAACCGCCCGCATCTGGTATTGGCCGGTTGTTTCATCAAATGAAATTAAGGCTAAGGCCTGGTGTACGGTATCGCCGCCGGCTTTAGTTAACCCTAAGCCTTCAATAAGTAGTACCGACCCATTGGCTTTAAAGCTAACATTCTCCTGCTGAATAAATTCGTGGGTACCTTCGGGCATACGCACCGTGCCGCTGCCTTGCCATTTACCTTCCAGCCAGGCAATTTTACGCATAGCTTCCTGCATAGCCGGGCTGGGCTGGGGGCGGGTTTGGCTATAGTTGAAATTACTTATAACTAGTATTGCCAGGGTGGTTAACCAAATTGCTTTTTTCATTACTATTTAGGATTTATGTACTGCTGAAGAATTTTTACGTAGTCTTCAAAAGCTTTAACACCGCTTTTGGTAAGTGAACAGGTTGTTTTGGGTCGCTTGCCATCGTAGCCTTTGTCAATTTTAATGTAGCCGGCTTCACTTAACTTATCTAATTGTACACTAAGATTACCGGAGGTTGAGCCGGTTTTCTCCTTCAAATACGTAAAATCAGCACTTTCGCCGCTAACGAGTATTGACATTACGGCCAGCCTCAGTTGCGAGTGGAGTAGGGGGTCAAGTGGGTCTAAATCAGCCATTCTTCTGGTTCTTTAAAAGGTAGGCCGGCACTAAATACCCCAGCACAATGGCAATGCCGCCGACTAAATAGTGTAGGGCTACCGGGAGCATAAAGGCAATAACGGCACTAACCCAGAGGGCGGCTCCACCCCATACTAGAGGTTTAAATCGTAATAGATTACCTGATAGAAAGGTGCCCGTGCCGGCCATGAGCAAAATTACCGGGTTTATAAAAAAATTTATCTTGCTGCCGAAGATAATCACCACAACAATGCTAATGCCGATACCCATCCAGATTAGGCCGTAAAGCCTATCGTAGTAAGTGGTGAAGGTAGCCTGCCGTTTTTTGCGGGCTCCGTAGATTCCAGATATTATAGCCGCTGGTATAGTAAGTAACCAAACCATAAACGGATGCTGAAAATCGGTGTGGGCCAGTAAAATGTAATTACTAAAATTGCAGAATGCTACCACCCAGCCCCATAGCAAAAAATAGAAACTTCCTTCCTGCACATTGCCCTTGGCCGTATGTATCATTTGGCTAATGGTATCCAGGCTATCCTGATGGGTAAATTTTGTCTCCATAGTAAGTTCGTTTGTAATATAAGTACGAAGCAAATATAAATATGTTTATAATATAAACAAAATTACATTATAAATAACTATTTAGCAAAACAGTTTCTATCTTCTATATTTGTACTAGGTAAGCAGGAAGTCATATTTCAAATAATCCTGAGTAACGGTATTTTTAGTAGGAATTAATTTTTTTGCTATACGGAGAGAGTCTTGATACCGCGCGGCAGCCGCTTACTATTTAATACGTATGTCTCTTAATTATGAGAATTAAATTAATACTGACCGGCCTTGTTCTACATTTGGCCGCTTGTTCTAACAATGGTAGTGATGGTGGGGTAACCCCGCCTATGGAAAAAGACCAACCGGAGGCTACCGTAACTACCAACTTACCGCTGGAAAAATTAACCTTACCGGCCGGCTACAAAATATCTGTATTTGCCGAAGAGGTGCCTAATGCCCGCTCCCTGGCGCGGGGCCCGCAGGGTACCATATTTGTGGGAAATAGGAGTGAGGATAAAGTGTATGCCCTACGCGATGCGGACCGCGATGGGGTAGCGGAAGAAAAATATACGATAGCTACCGGTCTGCGTATGCCCAACGGTGTAGCAGTCAAAAATGGCGATTTGTATATAGCCGAAGTAAGCCGGATACTGCGCCTTAACGATATTGAGCGCAACCTAGCCAACCCGCCCCAGCCCGAGGTAGTGTACGATGCGTACCCTACCGACCGCCACCACGGCTGGAAGTATATAGCGTTTGGGCCGGATGGTATGCTGTACGTACCGGTTGGGGCACCTTGTAATATCTGCAATCCCGATGAGGAAATTTACGCCACTATTACCAAGCTAGATGTTGAGAACCCGGATGCTCAACCCCAAATTGTGGCCCGGGGCGTGCGTAATACCGTGGGCTTTGCCTGGCAGCCGGGTACTAACCAACTATGGTTTACCGAAAACGGCGGCGATAACTTAGGAAAAGATATGGCTGATGCCGGCAGAATTCCGGAGGAAGAGGCTACGCAGTATACCGATAATAACCCGGCCTGCGAACTGAACAAGGTTAGCCAGGAAGGTGAACACTTTGGCTACCCCTTTTGCCACCAAGGCAATATTCTGGATCCCCAATTTGGCCAGTCTGGCGACTGTAAAAAGTATACGAAACCAGTAGCCCTATTTACCCCGCATAGCGCCCCCTTGGGTATGATGTTTATTGATCAGGGAGGAAGCTCTGCCGATAAGGGTGCTGTTTTAGCCGCCCGCCACGGAAGCTGGAACCGCACACAAAAAAGTGGCTATGATGTAGTAAAAGTAGACCCGCAAACCGGCCAGGTAAGTTCGTTTATTACCGGCTGGCTAAATGAAGCAAGTAATGAAAGCTGGGGCCGCCCAGTAGATCTTCTGGAACTGCCCAACGGCGATATCTTAATTTCCGACGACCAGGCCGGGGCTATCTATAGGGTTTGGTACGAAGGGTAATCGCCGGTTGGTCGGCCAGATAATCCCAAGCAGTATTCCCTCAACGCATTATTCTATATCGAAATTTCAGCAGCTATCTAATAAAGGATATAAGTAGACTTTCTAGTCCGGGACGCGCAGTCCGTGATGTATATGTCTTCTCTCTTTTATTTTGATCTACTCTGTGAATACCTATTTCAAGACAAGACATTACTACTAGATACCCAAATCCAATTACTTGACTTCTGATGATTTAAGACTATCTACTTTCGGGCTTTTCCTGTAGTGACTAAATTAAGTGCCGGGAGCTAATCTTGAATTCTTACAAATTCGTATAAATCACCGTCGGCGGCAAAATTATCATCGGCATAAAGTTTTTTAGTATCGGTTTTGTAGTAGAATTCCTTATCCAGCTTATCGTCTAGTTCCACTTCTATCTGAATTGCCCTATCCTCGTAAAAAATAGTATCCAGGGCGTAACCGGAGGTATGGATAAGCTTATCGTCTTCGTATAAGGTAAAGGTACCGGGGTCGAGCTCAATTTTTTTGTTGGGAACATTGTCAGTTGGGTTTTGCCAACCCCGATATACCCACTGCAGTCGCCAGCTTCCGAAGATGGTTTCCGGCTCAACCAATTCTGCCTCTTTATCCCAACTACAGCTACTTAATACTGAGAGAAATACAGCAGAAACAGGAAAAAATGCTCGGTTCATAAACAATACAAAAGGTTAAGGGTGCTTAAATTTCCAACTACACAATACCTATGAGTAAGTATTGTACCTAATTATATGACAAAGCCAACCCTGGCAGGGTTGGCTCAATGGTTTAAAAATTTTTCTGCTTACTAAATCAGAAGGTAATTGGCATATTCACTCCGGTTTTGTCCCACATCATTTTTAAGCTAACATCGTTGCCTACGGTTTCAAACTCAATGGTAAACGGTTCGTAGGTTTGGTTTAGCTTTATGGTTGGTACTTCAAACCGAATAAAGTCCTGCTCCTGATCGTAGCGATAGGCGCCCCATTGGCCAAGATCCTGGTTAAGAATTATCGTCCATTTATCCTTCTGAGGAATAGTAAACAATGCATACGTACCGGCCGGAATGGTTTTGCCGGCCAGGGTAATGGTGCCGGTAGTGGTAATTTCAGTGGCCTCGTTTGCCCCGGTCCGCCACACGTCACCGTAGGGTACCAACTCGCCAAATACTACCCGGCCCCGTTTATGAGGCCGCCCGTAGGTTACTTTTACGTAAGTGTCCGGCGATTTATAGGTTACAATTTCCAGCGGACTAATTCGGCTTTTAACCGCCTCCTGCGCACTGGCCGAAATACTTACTAATAGGCCTACTACTGCCAGGCAGCTACTTAATAAAATTGATTTCATCTAACTAAAATTTAATTCTTACTAACCAAAACCATGCCCGATTGATAGCATAAATTGGGTAGTAATTTTATAGCTCTAAAAAGATTCTGTTACTTTACAGTTTACTCAGCAAAGTACACTATTCTACGCTTATCCACAACCGCCCTATGAGCCGCCCCGCCTTCGATGATATTTATATGGAACTGGCCGTAAACCTGGCTAAGCGTTCGCACTGCGTTAAACGGCATGTAGGCGCGGTGCTGGCTAAAGATACCCGTATCATTAGTATTGGCTATAACGGACCGCCGGCCGGCACCCATAACTGCGACGAGGAATTTCCGGAAACCGGCTGCGCCCGCGATCGGAAAGGCTCCTGCTCGCTGGCCCTGCACGCCGAGCAGAATGCTATTATCTACGCCGTTAAAAACAATATGAAGGTTAGCGGCGGCACCTTATACGTTACGCTTTCGCCCTGCCTGGCCTGCGCCCGAATTATCTATAGTGTAGGAATTAAGAAAGTAGTGTACCTAAAATCCTACGCTGAATATAAGGGTATAGAATTGGAAGAAGGTATCGATTTTTTGCAGCGCTTTGGCGTGGAAACCGAACGCTACGGCGGAAATTTGGACAGCGTAACTACTCACCTGATCTAGGAGTAAGCTCTAGAATATATAATTCATCCGAACCGCCGGCATAGGTAATTTTCAGGCTGGCCCTAAAGGTGGAAGTACCACTAAAGTACACGGCATCGTACTGGGTATTTTGGGCCGGCACGTTGGGCTGACCAATAAGCCGGGCATCATCCAGATTGTAGTAGTTAATTTCTTGCTGGGGTATATCAAACACCAGACCGGCATCTATTGATTCCAGAATAGTGGCGTTAAACTCAATACCCTGATCGGTAGCAATGGTAATCTCGCGATTGCCGGCTTTCATTATATTGGCCGTGCCGCCGCCGGTTTCGTTAGAGCCTTTAAAGGTGGCGTAGTTGTAGTTGCCCACCAGTAAGCTGGCCAAGTCCGGTCCATCGTTTGCTGGGTCGCCTTCATCGGTAGTAGTACAGGCCGGCAGTAAATTTACCAAGAGGATCAGCAGAAATAAGGGTAAGCGGAGATACTTCATAATGCTTTCTAAATTCAATAAGGTTAACGCTACTCAGCCATGTATCATGTACTGTGCCAATAGGAGAGGCATGTACTATTCGGTTTGAGATTCAACTTAATTTGAATGGGTGAGCCTTTTGCTGGTATAGTAGATACGGAGCTTAGTAGAGGATAAATATTTGGAGTTCACCTTTTGCTGCCTTTAATGCCAACGAGTAGTGAGTCAGCGCCTTATTTTACTAGATGGTTTAGTTGGAAGCTTTGTTTATGAATTAAGGGATGTAATAATTTATTTCGTTCTTCCTTCTACTAATTTCTCGTATTCTATATCGTTTGGCTCCCAAAGCTCAATTTTGTTCCCTTCATTGTCTAGTATGTGGACAAACTTGCCGTATTCGAAGGTTTCTACGCTATCTAAAATCGTAACTCCGTTTTGTTTTAACTTCTCCAAAAGCTTTTCTAAGTGGACTACCCTGTAATTGATCATAAAGTCCTTTTCGGATGGATCGAAATGTTTAGTCTGACGGGTAAAGGGGCTCCATTGGGTAAATCCTTTTTTGGAAGGATCGCCTCCTTGATGCCACTCGAAATTAGTGCCCCATTGATCTGTGTTGAGTCCTAAATTTTCTTCGTACCAATCTTTCGTCTCTGTAGGATTTTCGGATTTGAAGA
The DNA here is from genome assembly GCA_964504565.1 of uncultured Roseivirgaceae bacterium. Taxonomy (GTDB): domain Bacteria; phylum Bacteroidota; class Bacteroidia; order Cytophagales; family Cyclobacteriaceae; genus Cesiribacter. Next base: position 49,726 of record CAZDEY010000016.1, on the reverse strand, counting down.
ATATTCCACCTATGCCGGTTACTCTGGGTTTGTCATCATTCATAATATTAATTCTTTATAACTGCCTGCTAGTGCACCAATTAAACTTTTATTCATAGTACTTTGCCTTTACTATTACCGGCGGTTCTGGCTATAAGTAGTGCGGACACCAACCCGCAACTTATTTTCGGTTGAGCCCTTAATCCGCAATACTTTTTAAGGTTGTTGGGTATAGTTTGGATTAGCTGTTTTCATTTCCGGTTCTTCGGTTACCAAATATTTGATGTAAAGCAGCACAATAACCGGAACTATAATTAACCCACTAATAAAGTTTAGGAGTGAGGGCCAATCAGTTAGTTCGTTTCCGCCTTTCTGTAGTAGCAACAGTTCGCCTAACGGGCCGTTTGAAAATATGGTGTTATAGATAAAATTCCAGCCTAAATGTAGCCCGAAAGGTAACAAGATGGATTTGGTTTTGGAAAAGGCCCAAGCCCAAGCGTAACCCATTAATCCGGTTCCGATAAATACTAATATCATTGCCAATGCATTTCCTAAAACACCGTATGAGAACCAATGGTAGACTCCGAACGCAATTGCGGAAACTACTATACTTTTTCTGGTGCCAATTTTCTGGATTAAAATATAAAGTAAGGCTCCCCGAAAAATCAATTCTTCCGTTAGTACGGATTTAACGTCCCACCAAAATGATTTTATAACTAGTAGGGTGGTACTATTTTCGTTCAAAACCCAAAATGAAGATTTTAGAAATGCCTCTAAATACTGGGTGAGAACACAGAGAGTTCCGGTAATTAAAAAGCCGATGAAGAATTGTTTCAATCTTCTCCCAATTGGCAGAAATCCTAAAGCTAAAATATTCCTCCTTTCAATCAGATGTAGAAGCAACCAAGAAATAACAATTGCTACTAAAATTCCTATCATTTACTTGGTTGGTTTCAGTTTATATTTGATGTAATAGCTATAATGAGTTGGGATTATAAAGCACTAACCTCTCGTCTATCATATAACTATACCTTAATTTTAATTTAAAACTTGCGGCGAACTTTACAATTATCAACAAATAGTACTAACCACCGAAGCTCCGTTCATTCATAAAGTATATAAGATGCTTTTATTCTCTACCAAAGATATAGTTGATAGTTTGTAGTTTCATGTCTTCATCGAATAATATCAGCTTAAGTTTATACGTAACGCATTCGCAAAATCCCACTACCATTGCAGAGGCTGGTGTCATACAATTAAATTTTTGGTTAAGAGCATTCTTATTGAAGAAAGCATCTTCAAATAAATTTAAGTTCTCTTCGGTCAAATCGAATATTGAGCTGTCAGAAATAATTATTTGATTTTCGATACGCAGCTTCCCAGAAAATTGATGGTCAGTCCAAGGATCGAAAGTATCCATATAAATATCCATGTAAGCTTTCTGATGTTGTGATTTTGATAGGTTGAAACCAGGGTTATTTTTATTAAGCTCGAATTCTTTATCAAGCACTGACAGGATATAACTCTCGGTTGACTCTTTAGAACGAAGATTAATCTGTAATTGAGTTAATTTATTTTTATCTGATCCTTTGAAAACTAATCCACTTTTGTGGTAGATAACCTCAACATATTCTGGAATCACATGCCTGGTTCCATGATGTCGGTCCTTAAACTTTTTCCTTTTATGCCTTACAATTTTACCTGCCTCCTTTAACAATTCATCTAGCTTTTCAGTGCTTATTTCAGAATCAAGTTGATAATCGTTGATTGTTAAAATTCCATTTTCAATAGCAATTTCTGGTCGTAATTGCCCATGACTCAAAGAGGTAGTAAAGATGATAGTCAATATTGAAATTAAGAATTTTCTCATATAGAGTTGTGGCTACGGCTCTAGCTATTCTATCTAGGGTAAGTGCAGGATATTAAAGCTGCACACTTGTCCGCCTACCGTGATTTTTATTTAGTTGTGAAATCTTTATTTTTATACGATCAACCCGCACTTGCTATAGCCGATTTTTACGGTCGTTTTTTTATTTTTTACATATCAAAATCAAAGAAATAAGCTTTTCCATTCTCTTTGTCATACCAATAGTATTTGAAATACTGATTTCCGTTTGTCCAACTGTGTTTTTGTAAACTTTCGATTCTATCCTTATTCCACCATTTGAAATCATGTTGCATACCAAATCCATTATCTGAGTTTAGTGAGTCAATCGTGAGCTTATGAACTTCAATTATTTTATTTGAAGTGTTCTCGTTGCAGTTAAAAGAAAACATATAATCTGCGTCAATTCCAATTGCGTCATCAAAACAGAAGATATTCTTAACGTCTGGCGTTATTTCAACCTTTAAGAAGTCTTCGAATCTTTTTTTGTTGTTTTCTGTGTCTGGTTTGTCGTGATCAAATGGTGGGTAAACTTTATCAAATACTTTTTGAATTTGTTCCCTGAGTTCGCTTTCAGTTTTTTCTTTGACCTTTTTCGCCACTTGCTCAGACTTATTTCTGATTCGGTCGCACGAAATCATTCCAATGGTCAGAATCAATATTGACAGTATGTGAATTAGTAGTTTCATTTAAATGCCGCCCAACGGCCCTGGCTATGGCAAGTGCGCTCGACTCGAACGCTAGTTCGATGTCGAACCGTGACGCTGACGGGTACGGTAAACGAAGATAACAAAACTGTCGATATGCGCATAGGCTTTACCCTGTGTTGTAGGGCGTTATCTTACTTTTACCGCCCAATATCGTGTTTTAATCTCGCGAAAAGCCTTTTCAATTTGGTCTCTATTATTGTAAACCAACGTATCACTATATAAAACTCGTAGTTTCTTAAATAGGTTATATTCTGGATGGCTTCCGATCCCCGATGTTAATGGAAATGACGATCCAGGTTGAATCTTATAGGTTTTAACTAAATTGATAGTATCAAACTTGATAGCATTATCGACACTTCCGTCATTTGGATAACTTTTAAGGAAAGGTAAATAAGGACGTCCTCCCCATAATTTCTCAAGCTCTTGTTGATTAAACGCAATTTCAATAAAAATCTGCTGATCAGTCTTGTTCTCAATCTCTGCACGATAGACTGGATCACAAGATATTAATAGAAACCCCAAAGAAAAAAGTATAGCTAGCTGTTTCATGTTAATGCTCTACAACGATTAGTATATAGCAAGTAGGGCAGTAGAAAGCACCGAACTTTCTATTTGCTTGGAGCCAAATCGTTTATTTTGTTTTTAATTCATTCTTAAAAGCCAAATAAACGATTTTGGCGGTGTTGGTAAATAGCACTGAACTTTCGTAAACCACCGAAAGCCCTATTTGCTATTTACCGTGTTATGCTCTTTTCATAAATCAACTTCTGTCACAATGGACTTTATTCCATTTGCTTTTTGCATTAAGAAGAACATGTCTCCATCATGAAATCCCCATATTGATAAAAAGTCGTTGTTAGTTTCCAGTTTGTATAATGCGCTTTTTAATATAATACCACTATATGCAAGAAATACAATATACTCAGCGAAACTAGTCTCTTCACTTGTCCATTTTTCGGAATTCGTGAAAGTGTCTGCAACTTCAGACAGCCCTCTAATTAAATGTGAATCACCATAATGGTGACAATTATATGCCCAGTCGTCAGAAAACGTATTTGGATTACACGAATTAGAAAGTCCAATTTCTATATTTGTTCCATTCCCTTCGTCCATATTTAAAGTATCGAGGCCAAGATATATGCCTTTTGAATCTGGAAATTCCGTCAGGGACTTCTGTAACCAATTGGTTGCTTCTTCAATATCCCTTTCAATACTTAGATTTCCATATTCTTTCCATATTTCGGAAGGTAAGTTCTTATTAGCTTGTATTAATATTTTTTTGAAAGCAATTTTAGGATCAGATTCAGTTCTTAGAATCTGCATGGTTACGTCTATTGGTAAAAGTTTAAAATCCATATCTTTTTTGTTTAACATAACGTATTTAATAAACGTCAGTGCGGCTTTGTCCGCAGGTTGTAAAAATTACGGAACATGTTTTTGTCGACCGTGAACATGAAACGAAGACTGGCTAAAGCCGCATTGCGTTTATTTTGTGTTGGCAATAGTTTTTATTTCATTTTCATTCGCTCTTTAGAAGCAAGAGCTAAGATTACTCCACTGATTATAAATATGATAGGTAGAAAAATTCGACCTGGTGAAATTATCATCGTTACAAGTGCAAATAGAATCCCAAGCCCAATTTTAACGATGGCCACGTTAAAAAAAGGTCTTTCGGCAGCCTCTAAGTCCTTTTTGTGTTCGATCATCATGTCTGACACTACTTTATTCACCAGTTCTTCTGGAAATCCAGCTTTTTCAAGTCGGGCATAAATTACTTCTTGGTCAAGACCAGAATTTTTTAGTCTCATGCCCATTAGATATGCTTTTCTAGTTATTCCTTCTTCCGTCTCATTTGGATCCATAAAGGCTGTCTTTAAATTATTGCCAACATCCGTGTATAATGCACTTAGTGCATTATATATCCATTATGTCGCCAATCTAACAAATTATTTATTTAGGTGTCTAATGCTTTAGTACCCTTAACCTCGGTCCATGTTGCTTTAGTTACTCCTATAGCTGCAACTATTACATGAATCGCAAAAACAAGTTATAAAATAAAAGCCGCCACCCTCCAAGAAGGGCAGCGGCTTTTATCAATTATTGAGTATTTTCTTATAACTTCTTCAATCCCCGTGTTTCGCCCTTGCCGGCTTCTTTAAAGCTGATAGCGTAGCCTCCGCCTGGCGCAACAAACTGGCTCAGCTTCGATTTGTTGGTTACTGCATAGTTGGTAATGGTATAGGCCTGCGGGTTAGTTTTATAGTGGGCATCCTTAGCATCGGCGTAAACAGTAGCTATATACTTTTTGCCGGGTTCCAGAAAGCTAAAGTTGATAGTGGACGTACGGCTATCGTTACCGCCCACGCTACCTACAAACCACTGGCCGCTATCCTTGGCTTTTCGGGCTACGGTAATGTACTCGCCCGGCTCGGCTTCCAGGTATTTGCTATCTTGCCAGTCAATAGCTACATCCTTTATAAACTGAAAGGCATCCATAAAACGCTCGTAGTTTTCGGGCAGGTCGGCGGCCATTTGTAGCGGGCTGTACATAGTTACGTACAGCGCCAACTGGTTGGCCAGGGTGCTGTTTACGTGGCTGGTATTATCAGGGTTCAGCTTGCTGATGTCCATCTCAAATATACCCGGCGTAAAGTCCATAGGGCCGCCGTTAAGGCGCGTAAACGGTATGATTGTAACGTGATTAGGCTTAGAACCGCCGAACGCCTGGTACTCGGTACCGCGCGCCGACTCATTGCCAATCAGGTTAGGCCAGGTGCGGGCTACTCCGGTAGGGCGTACGGCCTCGTGGGCGTTAACCATAACCTCATACTCAGCAGCTTTTTCCAGCGCGTACTGGTAGTGGTTATTGGTCCACTGGCTGTAGTGAAATTCGCCCCGGGGCAAAATTGGGCCAACATAGCCACTCTTTACCGCATTGTAACCGTTGTCTTTCATAAATTGGTAGGCGGTATCCAAGTGGCGCTCGTAGTTACGGGTGCTGCCGCTGGTTTCGTGGTGCATTATCATTTCTACGCCCTTACTCTTAGCGTAGTCGCGAATCATGGCTACGTCAAAATCGGGGTAGGGGGTCAGGAAGTCGAATACGTACTCTTTGCTATTGCCGAACCAGTCTTCCCAGCCAATATTCCAGCCTTCAACCAGTACGCCGTCAAAACCGTGCTCAGCCGCAAAGTCAATATAGCGCTTCACCTTCTCATTATTTGCCCCGTGCCGACCGTTAGGCTTGGCACTTGCAAAATCGGTAACGCCCAGTTGTACGGTTGGGTACTCATCGGTATAGTGCCAGGTGCTTTTGCCGGTTATCATTTCCCACCATACACCAATGTATTTGGTTGGCTTAATCCAGTCGGTATTCTCAATTTTGCTGGGCTCGTTCAGGTTGTAGGTCATTTTAGAAGAAAGCATCACGCGGGCATCATCGCTTACAAATACGGTTCTCCAGGGCGTGGTGCGCGGGGCTTGCATATAGGCCTTATCGCCGTTGGCATCGGGGGTTAGCCAACTCTCAAAGGTCATGGTTTTATCATCCAGGTTCAGGTGCATGGCGGGGTAGTCCAGCAGGGCCGCCTCGTGCAGGTTTATGTATAAACCATCGGCGCTTTTCATCTGTAAAGAAGTTTGTACGCCGGTTTCCGAAAACTGGGTCTGCGATACGTTATCGGTTACGGCCCCTTCCATATGGCCTCTAATCTCACTGAGCTTAGAAGTTGTGAAATCATACTCCTGCGTATCGTAGTCGCCGGGAATCCAGAAAGCGGTATGATCGCCGGCCATAGCGAACTGGGTTTTCTCGTCGGTTATAATAAAATAGCGCAGGTTAGGCTGCTCCGGAAATTCGTAGCGCAGGCCCATACCCTCGTTGTATACCCGGAAGCGTACCAACATACGGCGCTCCTGCGGCTGGCTTTGGCTTAGGGTTACAGCCAGCTCGTTATAGTTATTCCGGATTTCGCTAACCTCGCCCCATACCGGCTCCCAGGTTTCGTCAAAGGTAGCTTCCTGGGTATCGGTTACCGTAAAGCCTTCGGTAAACTGACCGTTATTTTTGGTTACGAACCCTAACTTGCTGGGCTTAATTACGGGTTTGTTTTTGTAGGTTAACCGGTAGGTGGGTACGCCGCCCTCGGCTAGTTCAAAGGTTACCTGAATATTTCCGTCGGGAGATTTTACAGTTTGGGCCGCCAGCGGCAGGCTAAACACCAGGGCCATCAGAAAAAAGAGTTTTCGCATTGCTTAAATATTGCTGAAAGTTGCCGAATGTACTCCCCTATAGAATAAGTTGGTACCGGCCTAAAATTTTGGTTATCTGTATAGCAAGATAACATTCCGGCGCAGGCTTGCCAATACCAAACCGCTCCCCAAAGGCTAAAGACGAGCCATTACCTACTGAACTACCGGCAAGAGTTGTGTTTCAATCGATTGCAGTGATTTTAAGAATTTGGTAAAAATTTGTGGTGATGGGTTAAGTTAACTGACCAATTGCTCAAAAAAACCGCCGATTTGTAGTTCTTCATCTACCAGGTGAATCTCCAAAATCCAGTGGCGGGGGTTGCCGTTATCATCCGGCTCGGCCATTGGGCGGTGGTTATGGGGATGAATGTAGTTGGCTACCTTTTCGCCCTGAATTTTCTCGTGCGGAAATTTGCCTACCAGGTGGCCGCAATGCTCGTTGCCGTAGGTCCAGCCTAGTTCTTTAGCTAAAGTAGCGATGTATTGGTAAAATTCCGCACCGGTAATTGTGTCCCGGTGGGTTTGGTAGTACGCTTTCCCCTGGTGCCAGGCCGTCTCCACATCTTGCTTAAGCTTTATTTTTTTAGGATTGTTACCTACCACATACGTTTTGCCAACATCGGCCTCCCAATCGTCCAGTATGGGGCCAAAATCGAAGAACAGGATATCATCTTCCTGCAGCGTGAGGTTAGGCGGGGTGTGTTCGTAGGGAAGCAGGGTGTTTTTACCGGCCCGTACAATACGCTTATGCCAGTATTTTTCTATCCCGAACATTTCTTTGGCCAGAGCAAATACTTCATCGTTCAGTTGCTTTTCGGTTTTGCCGGGCTTTACCAAGTGCTGCTCTTCAATCTGCGCGAATAGCTGATCGGCCTTACGTTCGGCTTCCATAAGTTGCTGTAGGGCATTTTCCATAGAAGCAAGATACTACATTTAGGCTTAGGTTAAGCTGGGCGGGTGGCGAACAGTTAGGTTTTCATACAGTTATGGCAGTAATTACTTTCAAAACAAAATTTAATAATTGTGAAAAAGGTCTTGGGAATCTTGGGTGTACTTCTGCTATTGCTGATACTCTACGGCGCATTAATTGAACCGCGCCTACTCATGGATAAGCGAGAAGAGAAAGCCTACGTACCTAACCTGCCCGCCGATTGGAACGGAAAACGCATTGCGCTGATTGCCGATTTCCAGACTGGCATGTGGTGGGATAATACCGGTATGGTTAGCAAAATTGTGAAAGAAATTACTCAATCTGATGTGGATGCCGTGCTGATTGCCGGCGACCTGGTTTATAAGCCCGATACCAGCGTGGTAGACGAGGCCGTAGGCTTGCTTAAACCCCTGGCCGATAGCCAGATTCCGGTATATGCCGTGTTGGGTAACCACGATTATTCCTTAATGAAGAAGAAGAGCCAAAAGCGGCCGGAAATAGCCGGCTACCTGGAAGCAGAGTTGGAGGCTATTAATATTAAAGTGCTCGAGAACGAATCCGTAAATGTGGGTACTGGCGCTGAACCGCTGCATATTGTAGGTATAGGCTCCGAATGGGCCGATAACAGCCAAGTTGGTATCGCTATGAGTAAAGTAGGTTCTAACGACGCCCGCATCATCTTTATGCATAATCCGGTAGCCTACCGCGATTTGCCGGCTAATTCCGCACCCTTAACACTGGCTGCCCATACGCACGGCGGGCAAATCCGTCTGCCGTTTACCCCCCGCAACAATTGGCTGGATATTGCCCGCGATCGCGAGGTAGTAGCTGATGGCTGGTCAACCGATAAAGTTGGGGCGGAAGGGAATCGCTTGTACGTAAACCGGGGCATAGGGTTTAGCCTGGTGCCTATCAGGTTATTTTGCCGTCCGGAGCTTACTATTTTTACCTTGCAAAGCTCACCCGCCGGCCTGGAAGATAAAGACCCGGGGGCGGCGGAGTAACTTAAATAACATAAAATAAGCCAACCACAAGTTATATTGCCTGAAAAAATAGGCTCCGTAAAGCCAATGCTCGTATTCAGTTAAGGAGGTGGATAATTTTCTATCAACCAAAAAAATTTACTCTTGGTATCAAGAAGGTTTACCAGAGCCAGGAAGTTTGATTATTGGGTATCTAAGCTAAGCCACTGCAAACTCTTCATTTTTAAGCTTCCAGTAAGGTTTAATAATTTTGCCCTGCTTATAACTTAGTAATAGTAAAATAGTAGTTGGTATCAGGCAAAATAAGGTGGCCTGAATAGAACCTTCCGGTCCAAATTCACCACCAGTTAGCCATTGTGGCCCTTGAATGCTGGAAGTTATTAGGGTTTTAGAAACAGTATTACCTGATACATTAGCCCCGAAAATAGCGGATTGCGTAAAATTCCAGGCAAAATGTAGAGCTATAGGAAACCATAAATTTCGGGTATATATGTAGGCTGCGGCCAATAACAGCCCAGCTTGAACAGCCAAACCTAAACCTGCTAATAGTGAACTATTAGGATTAGCCAAATGCATTAAGCCAAATAATAGAGCCGAAATTATAAGGGCGGCATAGCTGCCTAATTTTTCTTCGGTAATACGAAATACGATACCTCTTAATAATATTTCTTCAATTATAGCAGAAGAGAAGGCCATAGCGAATGGCGGAATTATAAATAGTATTGGATTAACCGATAAAACGGAATAGTCTCCGGCTAAATAAATTACCGAAATGGTTAGCGACTGCAATACTGCACCCAATGCTATACCTGTGAGTAGATGTTGGAAAAGGTGCCGACTAGAAAATTCGTTAATTTTTCTTCTCTCGTAATATTTGTATAAGGTAGTATAGGCAGCTATAGCTAGAATAGCCACCACTATACTTCTGATTAGTTTGCTCCAATCTTCCTTAGCGATTATTTCCTTAAGGAGTATGTCACTTGCGGCTTTACCGAGATTAACTAGGGTTAGCACTACTATAAATCCAATTACTATTCGGGTAAGGGGAAAGTGCAGGATCTTATTTCCAAGGCTCTGATTGTACATTAGTAAAGCAGTAAAAGTGAAGGTGAGTTTGGGCAACCTTATAGACCTGATCTATACCAACTACTTCTTGACACAGACTGATTGCTTATACAAATCTGAATATTTTCTGCGAAATTAAATTTAAGCTCCGTAGATTTATTTTACAGACATGGTTTACTACCTAACCAGTTAGCTCAGGTTTGCAGAACATTTCTATACGTTAATTGAAGCCAAATTAACTTAATAAATTTATGATTTGGCCATAAGGAGATAATTTGGTTATGGGTGAAGTTTAAGATTTACAATAGTAATAGGTAGTGGGTTAAAAAAGATTGGATTATATGGTTCGGATACCAAACACGGAATAAAGCGAGTAAATTTTAAAAGCCCGCCGGGTAAATTATTTGGGCGGGCTTTTCTTATATCACTGGAATACAAAAATCCACAACGGCCAGGTTTTGCGGGTGTTCGTTGGGGTTGTTGTGGTATATTTCGAAGGGGTTAGCCTCGGCTTTTCGGTAACCGTTCTCGTTCATCCAGAGAAAGAGGCCGGTCCAGGCTTTTTCAAATTCATGTATGCCTATCTCTTGGCGGGCGATAATGTGTTTGCCGCCGGGCAATATTATCGGCAGTGTATCCCCTCCGGTGGATTGCGATCCTTCCAGTAAAATACAAGCGCTCATGCGCACCTTATCGGCTTCGGTAAATTGAAAACTATCGTGGTAAATGGTAACCATTTTGGTATTAGCGTGCACAAGACCTTGGGGGGTGGCCCAGCGCAAAATTTTGCTGTAGGCGGCCGCTAGGTTTTGCGGTCCCTGGCAGTGTGTTCCAGCCAGTTGCATTGGGGCTAGTTCTTTTACTTCGATGGTGGCGTTCATGGCAGTCCAATGTTTTAATTTGTTGAGTTTACAAAGGTACTGCTGGGGCATTGGGTAGGCTTGACCGCTCTTGCTAAGTAGTTGACGAACCTTGCTGAATCGCTGGTTATTTTGCTGCCTAAATTCAGTAGGTGAATTACCGTAATATTTTTTAAAGGAGCGGGTAAAGGCCGAATGCTCGCTAAAACCCCGATTCAGGGCAATTTCAGTAACTGGCCGTTCGGTATGCAACAAATCAGCGGCGGCTTTCTCGGCGCGCAGGCGGCTAACGTACTGCCCAAGTGTTTCGCCGGTAATGGCCTTAAACAGCCGATGAAAATGAAAAGGAGAGAAGCAGGCTACATCGGCAACTGTTTCTAATGATAGATCGCCGGAGAGGTTTTCTTCTATGTAGGGGAAGACTTTTGTGATAGACAAGGATTGAAAGGTCAATTTTGTATTTTGAATTTGTTTAACGGCTCTGGCTATTAGAAGGGCGAAATTTGAAACTGTACTATTGCTCGCCTACCGCAAATTTAAAAATTACGAAATCTATACAATTATGCCTCAGCCGCAAATATAGTAATCGATTTTAGCAGCTGCCTTTTTATTTTCAGTCGGTTTGATGAATTCAAATGTATTTACCGTCCTTACATGTTATTAGTCCACCTCCAACTTCTTCTTTTCTAACAACAATCGATGGATTGTCAAGTTTTACTTTTCTGTCTTCAATAATTTCAGTCTCTTTAATAATGATTTCATACGTTTCCAGAGTCATTTATAAGTCACCATTAGTCAACCCAGTTAAATTTCGTCAAATGAGCAAAAGGTTCTCCTAAGCCACTTTTGATTTTCTGATTAGTCTCTCCGTGAGTTATAATAATTCCTAAAGTCTCATTTTCTTTTTTGAAAATTGTTTGGTCAGTATTTCCGTCGCCATTAAAGTCTGCATTAATTGTATCCGTCGGTTTGAATATGACTGCTTCCTTAGATTCATAACTCAAGTCTTAATTGTTATGCTCAGCCTGTTCGATTGAGCTAAAATTCAAGTCGGGTTTTGTGGTATTTACTTCAGATTCCACCTTAATTATATCATATTCGCTTAAAATATTGTTAAATAGCGATTCAGAATATGATTGACCACAATTGGTGAAATTAGAAAAGTCAATATGTAAGTTATTTGTTTCAAGGTTGTTTTAGCTTATTGCCAACGTTGAATATAAAATGCGTTTTGATGCATTTTTACATAGTATTGTAATCATTTTGATTTTTTATTATCAATCATTGTTGGGTTCAGGTAATCTTCAATTCACCTTTCTCTAAAAGGTCACTAATAACCATTTCAATAAAATCTCTCGTCAATTCCTTTATAAACAAATTAGGCGGAGTTTGATACAATCCATTTAGATTTTCCCCGTTCTCGGCATTTTATTTAACGGAGGTTTCCAGGAATTTGAATGTCCACACATTAATTCCATAATGTCTACTATCTGGTAAGTCGGCATTGATTATACAAAACTCATTCTTAATGTACCAATTACTAGGTTCAACTTCTTCAAATTTCAACCATAGCTTAAATTTCATTTTTAAATCTTATCCAGTTAAAGTTTAAAGCACCACATTGAGGGCATTTCCCGTATTCTGTTTCAAGTTTATTGAAACCACATCTGTTACACTGACCATATTTAATGTTGATATGAGTGACAATATATTTTGCGTCTCTATGACTCAACTTTTTTTCATGTATCAGTTCTTTAATGGCTCGAATAGGTGATTCTTCTTTCAACTTTCTGAAATGCTCTTTTTCAGCTGAGGAAAACTCGGGGATTTCGATTCTTTCTTTCGGTATGCAGTTTTTGCACTGAACTTTCATTTTAGTTTAATTGGCTACAACATCCATTAAAACAAACCATTGTGCGTTATCTACTTTTCATCCTTGCAGGATTAGAACTTAAAAAGCCTAAGCTATATAGCTTAGGCTTTACAATATATACACTATTGTTAAAAGTTTTAAACTTCTTCTAAAACCTCAAAGTCTATAGGTTTGTAGGTGCCGTTATTGCTTTGGCCGGCGCTGCAGGCAGTTAGGCCAACTATCAAATTCATTTGGGCTTTTAGCAGAATATAGTCTCCGGCTTGGGTCAGGGGCGGGTCTACGCTTAGCGTGCCGTCCGGTTTTAGGGGCACGTTCATAAATATGTTGAAGGTAGTTGGTACGCTATCCGGGGTTATGCCCCAGGGTTTCAGGTTGCTGTAGAGGTTCTCGTGGCAACTGGGGTGGTGGCCCTGCACCTTGTACAACCTATGAAACATAGTGAGGCTACAGGGGGTCAGCGTAAAATCGTGTACGCCGCAGGTATCTTCCTCAATACTGAGCATAGCGTTACTGCGGTTGCTATAGAGTATGTCACCCGTGGTAATCAGCCACTTGCTGGCGTAATCTAGCGTGCGGCCGCTACTGAGCCACTCTTCGGTGTCGTGCCGGTTGTAGCACATAAGGTCGCTTACCTGTTCGCCCTGTGGGTCAATTATCTTAAGGTATTGGCCTTTTTGCAATTCAAAGCCAACGCCGCTCTGGGGCGCAATTCGTTCTTTACGGATGCACTGCATTGGGCTAAATTAGTAACCTAAGGGGCATTTCCAAGCGCTTCCCACCTTACGGCCGCTGTATTGCCGAGCTTCACTAGTATTTCCGAAGTCCTCCATCATGGGGTTAATACTGCCCTGCAGCGCCATATCGCGAGCCTGTATGCTACTGCGCAGCTTTTCGTAACTATCCCGCTCGCGTAGCCACTCAAACTGCTCGTGCAGGTTAAATACCAGCATAGGCTGACTAAACTGGCGGGCTTTGCGCGAACTATTAGGGTGCATACCTACTATATAAAAAGCCTTTCCCCCAAAACTAAAACTAAAGTTACCGTGCTCCGGGTCGTCGCTCACCCGGCTATCGGGGCAGTAGTGCTGGTCCGAGGCTTCCTTTATCATTCCCAGTTGTTGCCACAGTAAGCTTTCAAATTCCATCTCGCTAAGCTCATCAGGGCCATCAAATACGGCCATAAAGGAGGCTAGCGGCTTGTTAATTGTTTCCCTATCCTGAATATACTCCACCAAATCGTGGCAGAGGCCAGCGGCGGCTTCTTTACTACCTAGTGGCGGATAGTAACCGAAGCGCACGGCTTTACCCCGTACGGCCGAATGAGCTCCTAAGCAAGGGTGTTTCTTTTCAACAATAAAGGAATTAAGCTTTTGGGCTACCGCACTAACTTGGGGCGAAATGCCACTTGGAGCGGGGTTTTTGGTAGTATATAGCGGATGGTAGTTAGCGTACTGTAGGGCGTTTTCGCAGCAAAACGGATTGAAATTGTCCATCGATAAGTCGAAAAAAATTTTGGTATAAATGTCTCTTCTTTCTACGGACTAATTCCGGTTTGGGTTAGAAGGGTCGGCCTAAAAATCCCACTTAATCTGAAATTTTACGCTGGAAATTGTATTGCCCTCAATCTGTTCGTTACCGCTGCTGATAGTATTGCGGTCGCGGTAGGTGGTGCGGGCGTAGCGTAGCCAAATGCTTAGGCTAGAAAACACTTTATACTGAACCAGGGCGTAGTACCGCATGCCCCGCCCGTAGTAGGCCGGTACCGAAAAGGCCCAAAGCACATCTCGTTCAAAGGCGTACTGGCGGTTTTCGTAGTCATCGGTTTTAAATAGGGCCAGGCGAGTGCTGAAGGCCAGGCGGTTTTTGCGGTAGTTGATATCCTGCCACAGTACCTGACCGGAGGTATTACTATTATTGAACTTGTACCAACTAGCCTGCCAGCGGCTTCTCAGGCTCCAGGCTTCGCTTAGGTTGTATTCTAGGTTGAACAAAATTTGGTGTTTACCGCTGCTTTCAACTCTATAGATTTGGGTTTCAGGTAGGTTTTTCTCGCGCTGGCGGTAACGGTATTGGGTATAGAGCAGTACTTCTTTTTTAGGCTGAAATTGAATTCGGCTTAAGGTTTCGTAGCCCCGGGTGGGTGCGTAGGCTCCGTAGCGGGCGGTAGGAAACCAAAACTGGTCCAGGTAAGAGCTAAATTTCCAGATTCTATCAATTGCGTAACTTAAGCCCAGGTATAGTCCGCTTTCGTTTTGCAGGCGGCTTCCTTCACTAAAGGCCACGCCGTAGAATGTGTGGAACTTGGGGCTATAGTGTCGGTATAAAACCGAAAGGTCTAACCGGCGGCTCAGCGAGGTTACCGCCCCGCCCACCGCACCCAACCCGCCGTTTGAGCTGTAGGCCACCTCGCTAAAAATAGAGGTATTTCCAATGTACTGCGTGCCGTAAACGCTGTTAATAATGTGCTTCCTTCCCTTAAAATAGTACTGATTATAGGGGCGGGGGGCAAGCTGTAAATTCCTATTTAAATGGGTATATAAAGAGGCAACCCCAAACTGGCTACGCTGGTCTGCCGAACTATACTCCAGTGCTGCCCCCACATTACTTTCAGTTACTTTATTTTTACCCTGAATTTCGGAAGCGGTGCGGTGCAGCCCACTACTTCGAATACTGGTTATGGTCGACTCAAACCCATCGGCGGCAGAATCAAGTAGCTGAGCGGCATCATTTTCAAGGCGAGAGCTTAAGGCGGTTAGTTGCCAGCGGTTATTCAATTGGTAGCTAAGGGCGGCGCCCCGGTAAAACCCATTTTCTACTACCGAGGTATACGGCCTTATGCCGGTAGAAGCCCGCATAATGCCGGCTACGGTTTCGGCACCTTTGCCTAAATAAAAACCTGCCCCCGATACCAACCCCTGGCCCCACTGAACCTGATAATCTCCTACCACTGCTTTGCTGATTTTACCGCGGTTGTATACCATAGCGTGAAAGGAGTAGAAATCAGCACCGTAGGTTTGGTGTTCGTTACTGAAGGTAAATTTTTCGCCCGCATCTTTTTCGGCAGTTAGTCCCAGGCTAAAATCCTTAGGTCGGCTCAGGCGAATTCTAAAGTAGAGCTTATCGGCCGAGCCGGCATAAGGGGCAGCCAGGGTATCAGATTTGGGTAGGTAGCCTCGCCGGTTTTCCAGCACTCTTTCGTACCGCAGTATGGCGTAGCGGTTGGCCCGTCCGGCCAGATCGTTTAGGTTGCGGGTTCTGTCTAGGTTTAAAGCGGTGGCTTCCAGGCTTACAAAAGGTAATAAGTCTTGAATGGTAGCTAGGTTGAAGCCGGGCACGGCCTGCAGTTCGTACAGACTAAGCAGTTTTCCATGCATTTGGCGGTGTCGTAAGAAGCTCTGTATTTGGTCAGGGTTCAGGAGGTGCAGGCTTTCCAGTTCGGTAACCTCCGCCCGGTTTAAATCTAGTGGTTGGGTATAGTAGAGCAGCAGCGTTTCGTATAGGTCTTCGTAGTTTAATTCTTCCTGCGGCAGTCCGAACCGATACTCAATAAATTTTTCCAGATCAATAGGCTCCTGGGGCGGCTGTTGGGCAGTAGTAGTAGCAGCATTTAGTATTAGCAAGAGTACACCGACCAGCCGCTGATTCATAGGTTAGCCAAACTTAAGCCAAGCGTTAGATGGTGGCGCAACCCCAAGTAGCGGTGAACCTGCGCGGCGTAATCGAAAATTAGCTGACGGTGCCGCATGCCCAGTCCGGCGTGGGTAGTGCTGGGTTGGGTACTAAAACCGGTTCGCAGAATTAAAAATGACCTAAGAGTATACTCCAGCCCGGTTTTCAGCCTGGTATCTAAATCCAGTTCTTTTTCCACTTCAGAATATATAGTAAGCTGCTCTACAGCCTGCCAGTTAACGCCAATCTGCAATAGGGTGGGCAGTTTGTCACTGGTTTCCTCATTTAATACCGAAGCGTTTAAGTTATATGCGTAGGCCCCAATTTTTAAGTTAGGAATTAACTCCGTAATGCCGCCGGCTGAAAGTACCAGCGTTCGGCGGGTGCTGAAGCCTTCGGTAGCTAATTGAACCATACCGACTTTAACGGCCAGGGAAACCTTATCTAGCCTATGGGCTACTATGGCGCTAAAGCTGTGCTGGTGGTGCGCCCCGGTTCCGTAGCGGCTAACCGCCAGGCCTACCGCCGAGTTATTAAAATTGTAATGGCCGCCAAGCTGTAGGGTATTTAGTTCTTTTAGATTAAACAGGCTAGTGTAGCCTGCCAAAAAACCAGAGGTTGAATCCAGCACCAGGCCAGCACCGTTGGCAAATAAGGCATCGCGTCCGCTTAGGGTAGCGCTTATTTGACCTATGCCGGCAGCGCGGGCGGTTCCGTTTTCGGCAGGAATTTGGGCCGCTAACTCCGGAAGAGTAATTAAGTAAATAATAAGGGTTGCCAGGTAGGCTCGGTACATAATGGTTACCCTACTAAGTTGAGGCTCAAATGGTTTGGTTTTTGTTTGGAGTTTTATAAACTTTTCATCTATGTTTAAGCTGTACTTAATTTTTTGCCTAATTTTTCTGTCGCATTTAGTAGTTAGCCAAGCTCTGCCAGATACTATTTTTTACCCGGATGGCAGGCTAAAGGAAGTGGGGAAATTGGAAAGTGGAACGCGCAGCGGGGTATGGACGTGGTACTACCCGGATGGAACGTTGGGCGCGGAAATCCCGTACTGGCACGGCCAAATTAGCGGCACTCAGGTTACTTACGATTTTGACGGAAAGCTTTTGGCAAAAGAACAGTTTCGGGCGGGGGCCAAGTGGGATAGCAGTTGGTACTACCACTCTAATGGTAAACTGCACAGGCTAGGCCGTTACGCCGATGATTTATACGCCGGAACTTGGCGTTACTATAGCGAAGAGGGGAATTTAGTCAGGATTGGCCGCTACGAAAACGGCCTGCCTACCGCCTACTGGAAATTCTACTATGATGACGGCACATTGTGGATGGAGGGCAGCTTTAAAGAAGGAAAAGAATCCGGACTCTGGAAAACCTACCGGGAAAACGGCACTTTAGAATACGAGGGAAATTATGCTTACGGACAAAAAACCGGCCAATGGTTTTACGTTAAGCCTAATGGGAAGCGTAAAAAGATCAGGCTTGATTAGTAATCACTAACTTTTGAATTTCTGTTTAACCGCCCCTATTTCAAGATATATTAGTCCACTGATTACTATTATTTCTCCTATAAAATACAAATATCCTAATAGCTTAATTTCTGAATAAAAACTAACCAAAATTATCAGAGTAAGAATGCAATATAACAGGTTTGCCATTGCTATGGTAGTTAGCCATCGGCCCCAATTGGCTGGTCTTGAAAAGTACATGCTGAAACTGTAGATACTAAAGAAGAGGGGAATTAACGCCAACATATACATTACTTCCACCGCTAACCCTATGCTTTCCTGAATTGCCGGCAGCACAACCCCTAGCATAGCCGCCGATACAAGAGCCCCTAAGCCATCAACCAAAAACAGCATTTTATGGGAAACCCGGCTTGATAAAGGTTTTTTATTCATGCAGTAGTACAATTTGGTTAATCCAGCCAACTGCCGTATTCCTGCAACCGTTGCCAGAGCTTATGGGTGGGTAAGCCCATTACATTGTAATAGGACCCTTCCAGGCGGGTAATGGTGGCTAGACCAATCCATTCCTGTATGCCGTAGGCTCCGGCCTTATCGTAGGGTTTATGGTGGTCTAAGTAAAATTCAATTTCCTGCCGGCGCAGGTGGCGCATATGCACCACGGTTTCATCCTGAAAGGTATCCTGCGAACTGGCCGTAAGTAAACATACACCGGTAATAACCTTATGGCATCGTCCGCTTAGTTGCTGTAGCATGTGGTAAGCCTCGTCTTTATCGGCCGGCTTATTTAGTACGGTATCGTCTACTACCACGGTAGTGTCGGAGGTTATTAGTAGTTCGCCTTCTTTTAACTTCCGAAATGCTCGGGCTTTAGCGTGCGCCAGGTACTGAGCTACGGCAGTGGCCGGCATATCATCGGGGTAGGTTTCATCGGCAGCGTTGGTTTCCACCGTAAAGGGTATGCCCAACTCGCGTAGTAAACTTTGCCGGCGGGGGCTGTTAGAAGCTAAAATAATCTGGTAACGTAAACTCATCCTCTTGTATAGAACCAAATAAATATCCGCATATAGCTTTAGGGTAGAAGAAGGTGCTTTTCTGCGGCATGGTATAGCCGCTATAGCATACCCGTTTCACTTCTTCCATACTTATATCTTTCACTATCAGGGCGCACTGGGCTTCTTCCTTAATAACTTTGCGCAAGCAGGTGGCAAAGTTTCGCTCAAAAACTATATGTTCGCTGCTCCGCTGCTCCTTACCCTCAATACCCAGTACTTGCTGAATTACAAAATAATGAAGAACCGTTAAATCCAGTTCCTTTATTTCTAAAGGCATTTTCCAGTCAAGCTGGTCAAAAACTTCCGGTTTTAACTTTATTTTGTAGGTACTATTTTTTAATAACAGGCCAAACGCCCACTTTTTACCTAAAATTATAGTGTTTACGTCGTCGGGGTCATCTAGTGGGGTTACGCTAAAGTACGGGGCCAGCTTTTCCAGAAGTTCTTCCTCGCTGAAGTTAGCAATATCCTGAATTAGACGATGGGTTGGTAAAATTCGCAGGTCGTCCGATTCGGTATTGGTCAGGTACATCAGGTGGTAATTGTACCCCTCTTCTCCAGTATGCTTTTTATTTCGCTTTTTCTGGTCTAGTCGATAGTGCAGCGAGCCTTCGTAGCGGTGGTGGCCATCGGCCAGAATTACCTGCTTATCTTCCAGAACCGACAAAAACTTCTTTATAACCTTGGCATCGTGAATTACGCTGAGGGTATCGCGTACGCCCTGGTAGTCTTCCGATTCGTAAATCGGTGCTTGCATACTCTCGTCCATATACTCTTCCAGCTCAAAGTGCGGATCGGTATACAGGCCGTGGGTAGGGCTAACGTTCAGTTGGGTTTTATCTAGCAGCTCCAGGCGGTCATTTACTGCTTTGGGTATGGTATTTTCGTGGCGAAGTAGGGTGCGTTCGTCCCAATCGTAGGCTTTTATAAAGCATATAAAGCCCTTGCGGGTATACAGTCTATCGCTACCGGGCAGGGTAAATTGCTGATAATAAACGTAAATACCCGGTATTGGGTCTTGGTTAAGCACGCCCCGGGCTTTCCAGTCGCTAAGTAAATGCGCGGCGGTACTGGCTGGGTTTCTGCCGGCGGGTACGGATAAATGAATGCTGTTGAAGGGGTTTTGGTACAGAGCCAGGCGCTGCTTATCGGTAACCACATCAAACAGGGGCGAGGTTAAATCTTCAATTGCCGGAAAGCGTTCCGGGTTATAGCGCCACGCACGAAAAGGCTTAATTTCGGCCATAAACAGAATTACTAGTAAGCTTTACTGCGATTGCGCCATCCGCTGGTGGGAGAGCTTTGGTTAGATGCAGGGCCGCAGGCCGGTGAAGCCGATTTTTGGTTTTTCAGGAAGTGAACCGCCAGAGCAGCCGCCAGTTTTTCTTCTTCGGGTTCTGCTTTTAGCTCCAGCTTTTCCGGGCTAAAATGTTCTTCTACAAATTTGGTGTTGAACTTTCCGCTCACAAAAGCATCGTGCTTTAGCACAAAGCTACAGAAGGGTAGGGTAGTTTCAATACCGGTAATTTTATACTCTTCAATTGCCCTAAGCATACGCAAACGCGCTTCTTCGCGATCCTTGCCGTGGGTAATCAGTTTAGCGATCATCGGGTCGTAATAGATTGGAATATCCATTCCCTGCTCAAAGCCGTCGTCTACCCGTATGCCCGGGCCTTGCGGGCGCTTATAGGTTTGAAGTTTGCCAATATCCGGCAAGAAGTTATTGGTTGGGTCTTCGGCGTAAACCCGTACTTCCAGCGAGTGTCCGTTAATTTTAAGGTCATCTTGCGAGAATGGTAGGCTGTTACCTTCCGCCACATTAATTTGTTCCTTAACCAAGTCAACACCGGTAATCATTTCGGTTACCGGGTGCTCTACCTGCAGGCGGGTATTCATTTCCAGAAAGTAGAAATTCAGCTTATCATCTACTATGAACTCCACGGTGCCGGCCCCGTAGTATCCGCAGGCTTTGGCAACCCCAATGGCGGCTTCGCCCATAGCTTTTCTTACCTCCGGAGTTACTATAGCCGATGGTGCTTCCTCAATAACTTTCTGGTGGCGGCGCTGAATGGAACATTCCCGCTCAAACAGGTAAACTAAATTGCCGTGCTGGTCGCCCAGCACCTGAATTTCTATATGGCGCGGCGAGCTTATAAATTTCTCCAGAAAAACCGCCCCATCGCCAAAGGCCGACTTGGCCTCACTAACCGCTCGTTGCATCCCTTCTTCAAATTCGGCATCGCTTTCTACCACGCGCATACCTTTGCCGCCACCGCCGGCACTTGCTTTAATTAGCACCGGATACCCAATTTCAGCGGCGCGTTTTTTGGCCGCGGCTACGTCGGTAATGGCACTTTCGGTACCGGGCACCAGTGGAATATTATACTTGGAAACGGCCGCTTTAGCGGCCAGCTTACTGCCCATAACTTCTATAGCGTGGGCCGATGGACCTACGAATATTAAGCCGGCTTCTTCTACCTTCTTGGCAAAATCAGCATTCTCGCTAAGGAATCCGTAGCCGGGGTGTATGGCATCAACGCCCAATTCCTTACACACTTTTATAATAGCATCGCCACGCAAGTACGATTCGGCCGAGGGGGCCGGGCCTAAGCATACGGCTTCGTCGGCCTGCAATACGTGCAGAGCATTGCGGTCGGCCTCGCTGTACACGGCTACGGTCTTAATACCCCTTTCCTGGGCAGAGCGGATGATGCGGAGGGCAATCTCGCCCCGGTTGGCAATTAGCAGTTTATTTATTTTGGCCATAAGGCTGAAACAAGCTTGGTTCGGTACTACAATGTTACTAATTAAGAGTCAGCTAATAAAATAACCGGACTATTTTACGGCATTTTGGTACACTCAGGAATTAATTTTACCTTTGTGTGTTTTTTCTGTGTAGTCAGAAAATTGTAGAACTACCTTGGATCTGTTTGAAAAATTATTGCAGGACCGCGGGCCGCTAGGTCGCCATTCCGAAGTTGACGAAGGCTATTTTATGTTTCCGAAACTTGAGGGGGAAATTGCGCCGCGAATGGAGTGGAGAGGCAAAAAGGTTCTTACCTGGAGTTTAAATAATTACTTAGGGTTAGCCAATCACCCGGAGGTGCGCAAAGCCGATGCCGATGCTGCGGCCAAATGGGGGGCCGCCTACCCCATGGGTGCCCGTATGATGAGTGGCAATACCGACAAGCACTTGCAACTGGAAAGAGAGCTGGCTGAATTTGTTGGGAAGGAAGCTGCTTACCTGCTAAATTTTGGCTACCAAGGCGTAGTATCTATAATTGATGCGTTGGTGGATCGTAAAGATGTAATTGTATACGATAGCGATTCTCATGCGTGTATTGTAGACGGTGTTCGCCTGCATATGGGCAAACGCTTTGTTTACCAGCATAACGATATGGAAGCCCTAGAAAAGCAGCTTAAGCGTGCCGAACGTTTGGCCCAGGAAACCGGCGGTGGCGTTTTAGTTATTACCGAAGGTGTTTTTGGTATGAGCGGCAATATGGGCGACCTTAAAAGTATTGTGGCTCTCAAAGAGAAATATAATTTCCGCTTATTTATTGATGATGCCCATGGTTTTGGTACCGTTGGTAAAACCGGAGCCGGAGCCGGCGAAGCTCAGGGTGTGCAGGATAAAATTGACCTTTACTTCTCTACTTTTGCCAAGTCAATGGCGGGTATTGGCGCGTTTGTAGCGGGCGATAAAGGTATAATTGAGTACCTGAAGTATAATATGCGTTCGCAGATATTCGCCAAATCGTTACCTATGATTTTAGTTGAGGGTAGCCTTAAGCGTTTACAAATGCTACGGGAGGAGCCTCAGCATAAAGAAAAGCTCTGGACTATCGTAAATGCGCTTCAGAACGGTCTAAAAGAAAAGGGTTTTAATATTGGTACTACGCAATCCTGCGTTACGCCGGTATTCCTTCAGGGTTCGCTAAGTTCGGCTACCATTCTTAATAAAGACCTGCGCGAGAACTACAATATATTCTGTTCAGTAGTAATTTATCCGGTAGTGCCTAAGGGCGTAATTATGCTACGGCTTATACCTACCGCCTCGCACACGCTGGCCGATGTGCAGGAAACCATTAAGGCATTTACCGAAATTAAGCACAAATTGGACAGCGGGGAGTACGAAAACCACGAATATGCCGCTCAAATGGCAGGTTTTGATTCCTAATAGTAGGCTTTTATTTGCGTTTTTTGACTAAATAGCTATATTGCTAGCGAATCAAATTGAGTCCTAAAACCAAAACAAGCTAAAACCTATGAAACGCTTTGATCAAATCCGTGACTTGGTAATGTCATTAGAGGGAGACTTCCAGAAGTTTTACGATAAAGATAACCAAGCTGCTGGTACCCGGGTACGTAAAGGAATGCAGGAGCTGAAAAACCTTGCGCAGGAAATTCGTACTGAGGTTCAGAACATGAAAAATGAAAAAACTGATAAGTAATTAGCAGTTTCCATATAAAAAACGGCCCTTGGTAATTCAGGGCCGTTTTTTTATGTTTTGTAGTGTAGAAAAAATTGATGATGAAAAAAAGCAATAGCGGTATTCGGCTATTTTCTTAAATAGGTAATCTAAATTTAGTTAGACCTATAAATTTTGCTATCATCTGCCGTTTCGTGTCTTCCCTTTTAGTTAACGACTAAATACAAATTCGTTACAACTAGCTATGAATTTTCTGATCGATTCTATTTTAGTAGGCTATGGAGTTTATAGCATTTTTCTGAGCTTCTTTCGGAAGAGGCTAGAGCAATGGAAAGATGAACTGATTGATAAAATCGATAAGGCAGCTAGTATAGTTTTTTCCGTTGGAGGACTAATACTTATTTTCAACTTGCTGGTTAATATATATCTGAATTACTCCTTTGCTATTGATGATTATGAAAAATTCCGTATACTTAGCCGAATATTTGGAAAGTATTGGTATGGGTTTTGGGTTCCTACAGGAATATATATTCTTGCCACTCAACTAACATGGAATAACCGAATTCGACGAAACCGGATACTTAGGGTTGTAATAGGTTTGTTGATGCTAGTTTCAGTGGAGAAGCTTATCATCATTACTACAATTTTACATAGCAATTATGATTCTGAACCTTATTTTAGTATCAGTAGCGTAATAGGAATTACCTTAATTAACTGGCTAGTGTACATATTAATTTTTGCAACAATGGTGGTTGCAGCATATCTTATTCTAAAGAATCTGAAGGTCTTTGAATATAGATAAGATTTTCGAATTTTTTTCTCTGGCACTCGTCTTTAAATTGGAATGCGTAGTTGAGTAATTATTTAGACTGCGTAAAAAGGCCTTATTGCTTCCTTAATTCTCCCTACCAACCCTTCACTAGCCTGAACCAGCGGTAAACGTACGCTGCCTTGGCATATACCTAACTCGCATAGGGCCTGCTTAACCCCGGCCGGGTTTCCTTCTTCGTACAGCAGGGCGTTAACATCCAGCAAGGTAAACAAGTGGTCGCGGGCGGCTTCAAATTTTCCTTCTAAAGCCAGGTGTACCATTTTGCTAAAAACGCCGGGCAGGGCATTGGCCATTACTGAAATTACACCGTTTGCCCCTACGGAAACCAGCGGCAGGGTCATCATATCATCGCCACTAATTAGGCTAAAATCAGCCGGTTTGTAGCGGGCAATCTCCATAGCCTGGTTTAGATCTTTAGAAGCCTCCTTAATACCAATTACATTTTGGTGCTCCGCCAGGCGCAGGCAGGTTTCGGCGGTTATACTCCGGGCGGTACGGGCCGGTACATTATACAGGATAACCGGACGGGGCGAAATATCGGCCAAGCGCTTAAAATGCTGAAATATACCTTCTTGCGTGGGCAAACTGTAGCTGGGGCTTACCGAAAGTATAGCATCGATACCGTCCCAGGGCAGGCTTTTTAATTGGCTTTCAATACTAGCGGTATTACTACCGCCTAAACCATATACTATAGGAAGTTTATCCGGATTGTTTTTTATTACGTGTTCAATTATTTGGGCCTTTTCCTGCGCCGTAGTGGTTACCGATTCCCCGGTGGTGCCGTGTACCACGTAGTAGTCAACCCCGCCCCGGGCGGTATGGCGGAGCAAGCGGGTTAAGGCATCAAAATCTACTGTTCCATCGGCGGTAAAAGGAGTTACCAGCGCCACGCCAACTCCTGAAATATCTTTAACCATTAAATTCTGAAGTATAATGTATTATCTGTTGTATCATCTGATCGACCGTGGTCTGGCTGTTTAAACCTATGGCCAGATCAAAAATTGGGTTCCACTCTTCTTGGGCTGCGCCGATACGCAATTTAGCTTTGCTGGCAGCCATTATGTACCTAAGGTAGTCATTCGGGTTAATATCCAGGCAAATTAGGTAATCGAAGGGTTTATTTACAAAGCTTTGAATGTTTTCGGCTTTAATATTACCGGTAGGCCCAAAATCGCTAAGCTGAAATATATCGTAGTGAAAGTGGAAGTTCTCCATAGTTTTAGGCAGAAAGCTCAGCACCTCTACCTTCTTTCCGTCGTCTTTCAAGCGTTTCTCAAATTTACGAATGGCCTCAAATTCATCCAGGCGGGTCATGGTAAACAGGATGCCGACGTGCTGGGCCTGCTGAAAAGGTACACTTGTACGGGCTGCTTTGTTTTTTTTTATGGCCGACTTGATGCGTCGTGGCATTACGGTTCCGTGCAAAAACGACATACGCTCTATTTTCCAATCATTTTACGAAATTCAGCCTCCGAAATTACAGAAATTCCTAATTTTTCCGCCTTTTGCCGTTTGGCGGGCCCCATTTTATCACCGGCAACCAAGTAATTTAACTTACCCGAGATTGCCGATATTACCCGGCCGCCCTGCTGTTCTATTTCTTCTTTAATGCCATCGCGGCTATAATGTTCAAATACGCCGCTTACCACAAAAGTAAGCTCGCTTAGCGGGCCTTCACTAACCGAGCTTTCAGGCTCCTCTGTTTCAAAACGGAGGCCGGCATCCTTTAAGCGTTGAATTAACGCTTGGTTGGCCGGGCTGCTAAAGTATTCTTGCACACTTTCGGCAATCCGTTCCCCAATTTCGGGTACAGCAATTAATTCTTCAAAAGTGGCTTGGGCTAGTGTATCAACCGACCCAAAATGGCGGGCCAGCTTTTCGGCTACCGTTCGCCCCACGTAGCGAATACCTATGGCAAATAATACTTGCTCAAAGGGCGTAGCTTTGCTAGCCTCAATTCCGGCTAGAGTGTTTTGGGTAGAAAGCTCTTTAAACCCTTCTAGTGCGTAGATGTCATCGTAGGTTAGCGAGTAAATATCGGCAACGTTTTTAACCAAACCCTGCTCGTACAATAGTGCAACGGTACGTTCGCCCAGGCCGTCAATGTTCATGGCCCGGCGCTGGATAAAATGTTCCAGCTTGGCTTTAATTTGGGGCGGGCAGCCGGTATCGTTCAGGCAATAGTGGGCAGCTTCGCCTTCCTTTCTTACCAGCTCGGTATGGCAGGCCGGGCAGTGGGTAGGGTAGGTTATTGGCCGGCTTACCTCGGGGCGCCGACTGAATTCCACGCCGGTAATTTTAGGTATAATTTCTCCGCCTTTTTCTACGTAAACCGTATCGCCCAGCCGCAAATCCATATCGGCTATAAAATTAGCATTATGAACGCTGGCCCGCTTTACGGTTGTACCAGCCAGTAGTACCGGCTTTAGGTGGGCTACCGGCGTTACCGCTCCGGTACGGCCAACGTTATATTCCATATCTTCTAGCAGGGTAGCGGCGGCCTGGGCTTTATATTTATAAGCAATTGCCCAGCGTGGACTTTTGGCAGTATTGCCTAAGCGGTTTTGCTGATTAATGTTGTTCACCTTAATCACTATGCCGTCAGTGTCCAGGGGTAGCTCCAGGCGTTTATCTTCCCATTTTTTAATATAGGCTACAACTTCCTCAACGCTCCGGCATAGTTTATACGTTGGCGACACATTAAAGCCCCACTGCTCTAGTTTCTGAATAGCTTCGGCGTGGGTGCTAACCTCCGATTCATCGGACAAGAAGCTATATAGATAGCAATCCAAGCGGCGCTGGGCTACTATGCGAGAATCCTGCATCTTTAGCGTACCGGAGGCGGCATTTCGGGGGTTGGCCAGTAAGGCTTCGCCCTTAGCTTCTCTTTCCTTATTAATTTTATTGAATGACCGCAGCGGCATAAACGCTTCGCCCCGTACTTCGAATACTTCCGGAATATCGGTGCCCAAAATTGATAGCGGAATGGTAGGCAGGGTTCTGATATTAGGAGTAATATCATCGCCGCGGGTGCCATCGCCCCGGGTAGCCCCTTGTACCAGCTTGCCGTTTTGATAGGTTAAACTAAGGGCTACTCCATCAAACTTCAGCTCGCAAAAGTACTCAATCGGCTCATCGTTCAATCCCTTTTTTACCCGGGCATCAAATTCGCGCAGCTCTTCTTCCGAATAGGCGTTGGCCAGGGAAAGCATCGGAAATTTATGGTAAACCGTAGCAAATTCCTTGGTTATATCCCCCCCTACACGCTGGGTTGGCGAGTCGGCTACTTGAAACTGCGGAAATTGGCTTTCCAGATCAATAAGCTCATTCATTAGCTGATCAAACTCCCGATCAGAAATTTCCGATTGGTGGTTTTGGTAGTACTGTTGGTTATAATAGTTTAGTTGATGACTTAATTCCTGAATGCGGGCCTGAGCTTCCGTGGTGTTCATAAATATAGATTTCGCCGGTACGCAAATCTACAAATTGGAATGGGGCTATCTAAAGGGTATTGTAAAAATTAGTGGCCGACCAATAAAAAAAGCCACCCTTAGGGCAGCTTATTCTGTACAACTTTTAGCTAGTTTTAAGCCGGAACCTCACTTTTTAATAGGGCATTTTCATTTTCCAATTCGCGTATTTTACGCTCAAGTTCCTCGGTAGTAGCCTGTAACTCCTCGGTATTTTGTCTTAGTTCTTCCTCCTGAGAGCGGAGTTGCTCGGTTAGGTCACGCTGCTCGGTTAAAATACGATCGTTCTTAATTGAATTTTGGGCATTGCC
>CAZDEY010000016.1:0-21940 GCA_964504565.1 uncultured Roseivirgaceae bacterium | reverse complement strand
TGCTGAAGCTACCGATTCACTAACCTTTTCAATAAACTCCTGCACATGCGGGGCAAAATCGTCGAAGCTGGCCAACTCCAGTACTCCCATAACCTCATCGTTTACCTTTAGCGGCTGCACCAGAATGGTACGCGGGGTACTTAATCCTAAGCCCGAGGTAATTTTAGTGTAGTGTTCGGGTACTTCTTTCAGGTAAATTTTTTCTTGTTCCAGATAAGCCTGGCCAACTAAGCCCTGTCCGGGTTCCAATTCTTTCTCAGTAAATTTTTTGCGATCGTAAGCAAAGCAAGACTCCAGCACCAGTTTAGTAGTATTGCCTGACTTCTGAACCAGAAAAATTCCGCCCTGGGTTGCCCCAACGTATTTTACCAGGTTACTGGTTACCTGATAGCTAAGCTCTTCGGTTTTGCCGTTATAGTCGCGTATAATATTTAAGAACTGGGCTAGGCCTACGTTTATCCAGTTACGCTGCTTATCTTCTATGCTAACCTCTTTCAGGCTCTGGCGCATACTGGCTAGGGCATTGCCAAGTTCGCCCTCGTTATTGAAAACCGTAATATCGGTGTCAAAATCATTATCACCTACTTTAAGGGAGAATTCCTTAACGCTTTTCAGGTTTTCTAATAGTACATTTACATACTGGGTTATCGGCGAAAGTTCGTTTTGCGGGTTAGGCAACGCTTGAGGTAGGTTGCCTTCCGAAAGTTCTACCAGTTCATTTTGTAGGGTTAATACTTCCTGATTTATGAATCGCCGGGCGTGCCTTACTATAAAGTAGAATATTATAATCATAACCAGGAACCCGCCCAGTAGGTAGTATTGCCGGGTAGTTATGCTTTCCATAACATCGGTATATTCTACCCGCTGGTGGGCTTCATATACATAATTGTTGGTTTCCTTAGCCATAGCGGCCATAGTTTCCATACGTTCCAGAAAAGCCACTTGAAGTTTCTGGTCGCCACCCATACCAGCGGCCTGGTAGCGGTCGGCATCGGCTAGTAAATTATTATAGGTATCCTTTAAACGATCTACCTGAATTATAAAGCTGGGATCATTAAGGGTATCGGCGTGAGCTGCCACTATGGATAAACGGCTTTTTACCTTGTTCCGTAGAAAGTCCAGCTTATCTTTAAAGTGGTTATCTTGGGTTTGTAGATAGGCTTGTTGGTACGCGGTAAGCTGGCTAATGTTGTTATTAATTGATAGCAACTGGTACTTTAGGGGGTCTATCCGGGTATCAAAGTGCTGGTAACCCGACACTACACTTCGGGAAATTAGCCCGCTTGCTAAAATTATGGATACGGCAATGAAGCCCGCAGCAGCATATATCAGCAAAAACTTAAATCGGAATGTGCGGCGGCCAAATGCCTTGTAGGTGGCCTGTTTCATAATTAGCTGTTTACTCTTCTCCAATAAAATTGCAAAAGAGCAGGCTAAATGTCCAATAATCTAGTACTTAGAACTTCTAGGTAGGTGTACTAATTTGTGGTTATTTAGAACTTTGCTACCAATAGAGAAACAGCTTTATATTTTACTAAGAATTTTACAGGTATATAATTTAAGCTTGTAGAAACATAACATTTCAGATAGGTTTGGTTATTGAATCCAAATAGAGCAATTTGGTGTTATACCCGTGCATATAACCTAGGTAATATTTAAAACAGAATTTCGTAATTGTCACCACCAGTAACCGGCCGGGGCAGGCCGCAAAAATCAAATAAAAAACTAAGTTTTAGCGAACGCATCAGCGCGTTTCAGCAACTACCCGCTTTTTTCAAGCTTATCTGGGAAACCAGCCCAAAACTTACCCTAGCTAATATAATCCTCCGATTGTTCAGGGCCGCTATTCCCCTGAGCATGCTTTATGTAGGGAAGTTGATAATTGATGAGGTGGTTCGCCTATCGGAACTGGATAGCCCGGACTTTTCCCTGCTGATAACCTATGTAGTAACCGAATTTGCCTTAGCCCTTCTTTCCGATGCACTTAATAGAGGTATAGCCTTAACCGAAGGCTTATTGGGCGATTTATTTGCCAACGAGAGTTCCATTAAACTAATGCAGCAGGCCGCCCGGCTAGATTTGTACCAGTTCGAAAACAGCGAGTTCTACGATAAGCTGGAACGAGCCCGCCAGCAAACC
Organism: uncultured Roseivirgaceae bacterium; assembly: GCA_964504565.1. GTDB lineage: Bacteria > Bacteroidota > Bacteroidia > Cytophagales > Cyclobacteriaceae > Cesiribacter. The sequence continues at coordinate 19,801 of CAZDEY010000016.1, read as the reverse complement.
GTACGCCGCACCCTGCTCATGAGCCAGGTGCTCAGCCAAGTACAGGATTTGATAACTGTCATTTTTTTAGCCGCCGGTCTAATTGTGCTGGAGTGGTGGTTATTGCTGCTGGTGCTTATAGCAGTTATCCCGGCCTTCTTGGGCGAATCGCACTTTAATGAGCGTAGCTACAGCTTAATTTACGGCTGGACGCCCGAGCGTCGCGAACTGGATTACCTACGCTATACCGGCGCTAGTGACGAAACCGCTAAGGAAATTAAGATGTTTGGCCTCTCGGGCTTTTTAATTGATCGCTTTCGTTACCTATCCGATAAGTTTTACAATCAGAACAAAAGTATTTCGGTGAAGCGGGCAGGGTGGGGCACCGCATTTTCAGCTATTGGCAGCCTGGGGTATTACGGAGCCTACGCTTATATAATATACAATACGGTGCTAGGCCGGTTAAGTGTAGGTGACCTTACGTTTTACGCCGGATCATTTTCTACCATGCGTTCCCGTCTGGAAGAAATACTTAACCGTTTCTCCAAAATAGCCGAAAGTGCCCTTTACCTCCGCGATTTCTTCGATTTCTTTGCCCTCAAACCTCAGGTAATTGCGCCTTCTGCAATTAAGCCGTTTCCTAAACCTATTCAGCAAGGATTTGAATTTCAGGATGTTGGTTTTAAGTATCCGCATGCCGAGCGCTGGGCCATCCGTAACCTTAACTTTAAATTTCATAAAGGAGAAAAAATAGCCCTGGTAGGGGAGAACGGGGCGGGTAAAACCACCCTGGTAAAGCTTCTTACCCGCCTGTACGATCCGAATGAGGGGCGCATATTGCTAGATGGGATAGACCTAAAAGAATACGATCCGGAAGAATTACGCGACCAGATCGGGGTGATTTTTCAGGATTATGTGCGATTCAATTTTACCGCTGCCGATAATATAGCCGTGGGGCGGATTGAGAAAAGAAGCGAGCAGCACAACATTAAACAAGCCGCTCAGCGGAGCCTGGCCGATACGGTAGTGGAAAAACTTCCGCAAAAGTACGAGCAAATGATTGGCCGCCGCTTTGCCGATGGGGTTGACCTGTCCGGGGGCGAATGGCAAAAGCTGGCTCTGGCCCGGGCCTATATGCGCGACGCTCAGGTATTGATTTTAGATGAACCTACCGCCGCCCTGGATGCCCGCTCCGAGCACGAGGTTTTTCAGCGCTTTGCCGAACTAACTACCGGTAAGATGGCCGTACTGATAAGTCACCGATTTTCTACCGTAAGAATGGCCGATCGCATACTAGTTCTGGAGGGCGGCCGTTTACTGGAAGAAGGTAACCATGAGGATTTGCTGAACCGAGACGGCCGCTACGCTGAGTTATTTGAGCTGCAGGCAAGAGGGTATAGTTAGTGAATTGGTGGGTTAGTGAGTTGGTGAGTTAATTCATATTCCTTGGTTGGTGTCATCACCGAACCGCGTAGGTCAACCATGCATGTAAAATATAAGTGGCTATTGATTAGGTATTTTGTTAATTTTAGGGAGAATGATTAAGTATTGGTTAATAGTGTTTTTAGGGCTGGCCGGCATAACGGTTCAGGCCCAAACGGGTGAGGGTTTTCTATTAGAAGGAAGAATTGTAACCGATTCCGCTCAAACCGGATTGCCGGGTGCCCACATTGTATCTGAAGCCAAGGGTAGCGCTACGGTTTCGGGGCTGGATGGAAAATTTTCAATTGAAACCTTGGTTGGCGATACGCTACGTATCAGTTATATAGGCTACCAAACCACCCGCTGGGCAGTATCTAATGGCGGGGAAGCTTCGGCTACTATATACTTACAATCGGCAGATGAGGAGATGGAGGAGGTAGTTGTTGAGGGTTTGCCCAGCGAGCGGGTCTTGAAAAACCGAATATTGGCTATGGAGTTGCCGGACGAAGATAAGGTTGAGCTGAATATTCCGGCTTGGGCCGCCCGTCCGTTTAAGCAGGATCCTACCTCAGCCGTGCAGCTAGGCGGAATAGTTTCCGGCTTAGTAAGTAAATATAACAAGAAGGATAGAGGCCGGGCGTTCAAAGCCAAACTAGCTAAAGATGCCGCCGAAGAAAAAATTATTGCTGCCAAGTATAACGATACCGTTATAGCCTACGCCACCGGAATCGAGAGTCAGGACGAACTGGACGCCTTCAAAGCCTGGTGCGAACTCCCGCACAGTTTTCTGCTACAGGCATCAGAGTATGACATCCACAAAGCCATAGTAGAATGCTTCGCCGAATATGAAGCTCAAGTAGAAGTGGAGCGGAAGGGTTAAAACCAATCTTCTTATATAAGAAAAACCTAGGCCGTAACCTAAATATTTATGGGGCTAATACTTCAATTTTATATTGGCAACAAAGATGAGATAGTAGATGCGGTTGCTTACGAAGATTTTGTGGTTTTAGAGGAATTAGAACATGGAAATAAATTAGCTGACTTCAGCCTTCATATTGAACCGAATGACCTTAATTTATTATTAGAGGTTATTGCTGAGTACAAAGGTCAAAATAAAATTAGCTTGAGGGAAAACTTAGATACCGAGAAGTGCTTTTTTGACGAAACTGATCGTGGTGCGTACTTTGTGAAGCCTATAATTCAGAGTTTAGTTAGTAATTGTAGCGTAAATGATATAGCAGGCATTGCTCAGTTATGGTATGCCAAATTATCTGAAGTTCATATAAGTTAATCTGTAGTAAGTTCCTCTAGCGCAGAAAGTTCAATTCAGGATTTTATTAGAATTTGTAATGAAGCCAATCAAGCTCAAGAAGATTTGGTACATGTCTGGTTTAGATAAATCGTTTGATAAATTACCTCACCACCTCACTAATTCACCAACCCACCACTCAACCCCCTAACTTCGCCGCTTATCAGTTTTGCGGCCTATTTTTTTGCCTTTTGCTTTAGTAGCCCTATTTTGTTTGGGATTTTAGAGGATTTATAAACAACTATGGATAGACGAAAATTTGTGCAGTTGGCCGGTTTGGGGGCCGGGGCAACCATGTTGCCTATTACTGTTTTTGGTAATTCCCGACCCTTAGAAGCTGCCTACACCACCCTGGATGCGGCCGCGCAAAAGCAATTGGCCGATGTAGCCCTGAACTCGGCCAAAAGCCGGGGAGCCAGCTACGCCGATGTTCGCATTGGCCGCTACCTGAACCAGTACGTATTCACCCGCGAAGATAAGGTTCAGAACATTGTAAATACCGAAAGCTACGGAGTTGGCGTTCGGGTAATTGCTAACGGAACCTGGGGCTTTGCCGCTACCGATTCGGTTACTGCCGACGGCATTAAAAAGGCTGCTGAGCAGGCCGTGGCCATAGCTAAGGCTAATTCTAAACTGCAAAAAGAGCCGGTAAACTTAGTGCCGGTACAAAGCTACGGCGAACAAGAATGGAAAGCACCCATCCAAAAAAATGCCTTTGAGGTACCGGTTAGCGAAAAAGTAGACTTACTGCTGAGCGCCAATGCGGCCGCTACCGAAGCCGGGGCTAACTTTATTAACTCCGCACTCTTTTTGGTAAATGAGCAAAAGTATTTTGCTTCCACCGAAGGCAGTTATATCAATCAAGATATTCACCGGATTTGGCCAACCTTTACCGCCACGGCTATTGACCAGAGCAGCGGCAAGTATAAAACCCGCCAGGCTATGAGTGCCCCCATGGGCATGGGCTGGGAGTATATGGACGGCGCGGCCTCTGAAAAGCTTCCGGGCATCGGCGATATGGTCTTCTACCGTAACAGCTACGATATGAAGGAAGATGCCAAGATTGCCGCCCAGCAAGCCAAAGAAATGCTGACCGCCAAAAGCGTGCAGGCCGGTAAGTACGATCTGGTGCTGGAGCCTAACCACCTGGGCCTAACTATTCACGAGTCGGTAGGTCACCCGCTGGAACTCGATAGGGTATTAGGCTACGAAGCCAATTACGCGGGTACATCATTTGCCACCTTAGATAAGTGGAAATCCGGAAACTTCAATTACGGTAGCGATAAAGTGACCCTGTTTGCCGATAAGGTGCAGCCTAATTCTTTAGGTGCCGTAGGTTGGGACGATGAAGGCGTTAAAACCAAACGTTGGGATCTGGTGAAAGACGGTACGCTGGTTAACTACCAGGCCATCCGCGACCAGGCCAAGATCATAAATGAGGACGAAAGCCACGGCTGCTGCTATGCCGATAGCTGGAGTTCCGTACAGTTTCAGCGTATGCCGAACGTAAGCCTGGAGCCAGGCAAGAGCCCGTATAGCGTTCAGCAAATGATTAAGGATGTGGAGAATGGTATTTTTATAGCCGGCCGGGGTTCTTATTCAATCGATCAGCAACGCTATAACTTCCAGTTTGGCGGTACAACCTTCTACGAAATTAAGAACGGTAAAATTACCGAAATGCTGAACGACGTAGCCTACCAGAGCAACACCCAGGAGTTCTGGAACAGTTGCAGCCAAATTTGCGACGAAAGCGACTACCGACTATTCGGCTCCTTCTTCGACGGAAAAGGTCAGCCCGGTCAGGTATCGGCCGTAAGCCACGGCAGCAGTACCACCCGCTTCAACGGAGTAAACGTAATTAACACGGCAAGAAACATATAGCTAGTCGTGAGTCATGAGTATTGAGCCTCCGCGGCGCGGTCTTGAGAATTCAAGATTTACTTTACTCACGACTCATGACTCACTACTCAAGACTAATATAAAATGGCAATATTATCTAAAGAAGAAGCTCGTCAGTTGTTGGAGCGCGTGTTGGCGTACTCCAAGGCCGATGAGTGCGAAATAAACCTAAGCGGTAGCCACGGAGGCAACATCCGCTACGCTCGTAATTCGGTTTCTACGGCCGGGGCCGAGCAAAACACCTCGTTGGTGGTACAAAGCTCGTACGGCAAACGTAGCGGCACCAGCACCATTAACGAATTTGACGAGGCCAGCCTGGAAAAAGTGGTGCGCCGCAGCGAAGAGTTAGCCAAGCTGGCGCCGGAAAACCCGGAGTTTATGCCGGTATTAGAGCCGCAAAATTATTCGGAAGGAAAATCTTTCTTCCAGAAAACGGCCGAAATTACCCCGGAAATGCGGGCCGAAATGGCCGCCAGCAGCATTAACCCTGCTGCCTCTAAAGATGTAACGGCGGCTGGTTTCTTGCAGGACAATGCCGGTTTTTCCGCTTTAATGAATAGCAAGGGCCTTTTTGCCTACAATAAAAGCAGCGGAGCAGATTTTACCGTAACCATGCGTACGGCCGATGGTACCGGCTCAGGTTGGGTTAGCCGCGATGTAAACGATATCTCTAAGCTGAACGTAGCGGAAGCCTCGCGCATAGCTATGGAAAAAGCCCTGATGAGCCGAGAACCCAAAGCTATTGAGCCGGGCAAATATACCGTAATTCTGGAGCCGGCGGCCGGGGTAGACCTTATCAGTAATATGATGTACAACATGGGTGCCCGCTCGGCCGATGAAGGCCGAAGCTTCCTGACCAAAAAAGGGGGCGGTACCCGTGTGGGCGAGCAGTTACTGGACGAGCGAGTAAATATCTACAGCGATCCATTTCATAGCGAGGTTCCGTTCTCGCCCTGGACGGGTGAGGGTTTGCCCAATAAAAAGGTAAACTGGGTTGAAAACGGCGTGGTTAAAAACCTTTTCTACGATCGGTACTGGGCCGGTAAGCAGGGAAAAGAGCCGCTTCCGGCACCGCAGCGCTTTATTATGGAAGGTGGTAATGCCTCTACCGAAGAAATGATCAAGAATACCAAGCGCGGTATTTTGGTAACGCGCCTGTGGTACATTCGCTCGGTTGATCCGCAAACCTTACTATATACCGGCCTTACCCGCGATGGTACCTTTTATATTGAAAACGGTAAAATTAAGTATCCGGTAAAGAATTTCCGCTTCAACGAAAGTCCGGTAATTATGCTGAATAACCTGGAAGCTATGGGCAAACCGGTACGGGTAGATGGAAACCTTATTCCAACCCTAAAAATCAGGGACTTTACCTTTACCAGTCTTTCCGACGCAATTTAGAATTTGGTAAACCTACTGCCGCCGCTGATTCAGGAAACCGAATCGGCGGCGGTTTTGTATATCTTAGCAGTATGGAGAAAGAAGATTTATACCTATCGGTGCACCTAACCCAAAGCAACCGAACGGTAGTGCTGGAAGGAGATGGGTTCTCGGTATGGATATACGTGTTGAATGAGCAGCAGGAAGGCGTTGACTTTAGCGGCATTCTATGTTCGCTAGGAAAACTGAGTGCCAATGAAGAAGAAATTCAGCGGTTCATCAGCGAAGGCAACCAGCCCCCGCTCTTAGCAGAATACGCCAGCGAAGAGGCAGTAATTAACGATCTAGACCCGGAGGACATACGCATTGAGGAGTTGGATGATGACCTGATTATGGTCTATATAGAGGACGAAGCCTACGCCCAAATTCAGCCCTTGGAAAAGCTAGTATTTACCAAGGCACTTAGCCAGAGTAGCCCCTACGGTGAACCTTTTGTGCATAATTACGACCCCGACGAAGAAGGTATTGAGGATGAGGACTGACCCCAATGAGTAAATTCTTTTTCACCCGTTTACAATACAATTCCGGTGACTGGAACGTAGATCAACGTATGCCCTCTAACCTCATGCATTCGCTAATCCAGTATACTAAAATTCCGGTTGATACGGAAGAACGGGTAATCCCGCTGAGCAGCGAAAAGATATTTGAATCGCCCTTTTGCTACCTGAGCGGACATAAGTTGGTAGAGTTTTCTAAGGAAGAAGCCCAGAATTTTAAGCAATACGTAGAAAACGGCGGCTTTGTATTTGTAGACGACTGCAACCACGATATTGACGGCCTGTTCGCCAAATCGTTCGAGCGGCAAATGGATAAATTATTCGGTGATAAATCTTTACAGAAAATACCCAACAACCATCAGTTGTACCGCCAATTCTTTAAGTTTGAAGACGGCCCCCCGGCCACTACTTTTGAGCTGAACGGCTGGGGCGATGACCTAGTACACGACTACCTGAAAGCCATAGAATTTGACGGAAAAATACGAGTGCTCTACAGCAACAAAGACTACGGCTGCGAATGGGACTACGACTACCGAAACAAGCGCTGGCTAGCTGAGGATAATACCAAGTTCGGAGTGAACATAATTTTATACGCGCTTACGGTTTGATTGATCAGTCATGAGTCATGAGTATTGAGTCATGAGATTTTAGACAATAATACCAACTCTTAAGACGGTCAATTTTTTTATAACCTATTATTAAAAAATTTAAGATTTTATATGAAGGTGTTAATTAAGCAAACCAGGCCAGAATATCTACTTAAAATATCTCAAGACTCAAGACTCACTACTCAAGACTAAAAATGACCTACACCCAAACCGACGTACAGGAACTTCAGGAGCGGCTACCTCATTTGCGTAAGGCATTACACCAGCAGATTGTGGGACAGAATGAAGTACTTGATCAGATAATAGTATCGCTGGTGGCGGGTGGCCATGCCTTGCTGGAGGGGGTGCCGGGGCTGGCCAAAACCCTGATGGTTCGGAGCCTGGCCCAGGCGCTGGATTTACCCTTTAAGCGAATCCAGTTTACGCCCGATCTTATGCCGGGCGATCTAATAGGAACGGAAATTTTAGAGGAGGATAGCAGCGGTAAGCACCACTTTCGGTTTGAAAAGGGGCCGCTGTTTGCCAACCTAATTCTAGCCGACGAAATAAACCGCACCCCGCCCAAAACCCAGGCGGCCTTGCTGGAAGCTATGCAGGAGGGTAGTATCACCTGGGCCGGCCAAACGTACCAATTGGCCAAGCCGTACTTTATACTAGCCACTCAAAACCCGGTTGAGCAGTCCGGAACCTTCCCGCTGCCCGAAGCCCAGCGCGACCGCTTCCTGATGCATATTCAGGTAGATTACCCTAATGAGGAAGAGGAAATTCAGGTGTTATTGCAAACTACCGATAACCGAACCAATAAAATTGAGCAGGTTTTTGGGGGAGAAGAAATTTTAAAGCTGCAACAGATGTGCCGGGATGTTATTGCTGATGAGGCACTGGTAAAACAAGCTGCCCGTATGGTAAGGGCCACCCGCCCCGATAGCAGCAGTAACGAACATATACGCCAGTACGTGCAGTGGGGTGCCGGGCCGCGGGCGGGGCAGGCGTTGCTACTGGCAGCTAAGGCCCACGCGCTGCTTCAAGGCAGGCTGTCCATTACCCCGGATGATTTGCAGTGGGCTCGGCTACCGGTGCTGCGGCACCGCTTGGTACTACATTTCAACGCCCAAGCCGAGGGAATTCAGGTTAGGGATATTATTTCTAAACTGTAGACTATGGCGGCGGCTCACGAACTAGATTTATCGAAGCTAGATCAGCCTCAGCAGTTGCACCTGCTAGCCAAAGCGGCAGTTAACCGGCTGGCTAGCGGCCTGCACCGCAGCCGTATAAATGGCCCGGATCTGGAGTTTAGCCAGTACCGCACCTACCAAGCCGGCGACGATCCGCGTAGTATTGACTGGAAGGTATACGCCCGCCGCCGAAAGTTCTATTTAAAACAAGCCCTGCCGCCCCAACGAACCACCGTTTCAGTAGTACTGGACGATTCGGCCTCTATGAACCACCGCAGCCAAAAGCATACCAAATGGGATTACGCCCGCTGGCTCGGCGCTCAGTTAGGTTTATTGGCTCTGGCCCAGCAAGATGATTTTAGCATTCAAACCTCCAGGCACCACTGGCCGCTCGGCAATTCGGTTACCACTGCCCATTCTTTAATTAGTTTTTTAAGTAAAATTAAAGCAGAGGGTAGTTTTGTAAGCCCGAAATTAGGTAAAACCGCTGGCTTGCAGGTATATATTACCGATTTATACGAAGAAGATCAGGAGTGGAAGGAGCAGTTGGAAGCAGCCCGATCTAGCGGCCCGGCCGATATTTGGTTAATTCATGTAATGGCTCCGGAAGAACTCGACCCGGAATTATTGGGCAAAAACCCGGTAATTAAGGATCTGGAAACCGGTAGCCTTACCCAGCTTTCGTCTCAGGAACTGGCTAAGGCGAAGCAGGCATTTTCTGACTGGCAGCAGCAATGGAGGTTATGGTGCCAAGGCAAGGGCATTGCTTACTTTCCGTTAGTAATTGACCAAATACCCCAATTGGTACTGGCTAAATTTTTGGCCTTACAAAATTCACGGTCGGCCTAATGAGTTTCGGAAATCCTGCTGCGTTTTGGGCTTTAGCGGTGCTGCTTGTTCCGCTGGCCATTCATTTATTGGGCAAGAAGGAGCAACCGGCCCGGCCGGTAGGATCCACTCGCTTTCTGGCCGGCCATGAGCCTCGGAAGCAGGCCTCCTTCTTACTTCAGCAAAAAGCGTTACTACTCTTGCGTTTGCTAATTTTTGGGCTGCTAATTCTTGGGTTAGCCGATCCCCAATTTTCCAATAGCATTTCCGGCCAGCAAAAACCGAACGTAATCTTGGTAAGCCCTAACGTAGATATATTCGCTAACCGGGCGCTGTTGGATAGCCTACTGAAGGTTGAAAATACGGAAGCGTACTTGGCCACTGCCGGCTTACCCCAAATTACCCAAGAGCGTATAAACCAAAAGAGTAACCCGCCGGAACAGCCTACCTTCTGGAGCGGCTTACAGGACGCCGACGCCCGCCGGGTATGGCCAGATACCCTATATGTATTAGGAAAACCCTGGCTAAGTCAATTAATTGGTCAAAAGCCCCGTACGACTAAAGCATTTGTTCCGCTGGAAGTTTCGTCGCTACGCTATGCTAAGCAGGAAGAGAAACCTTTACAGTTTGCTGCCATCTATACGGATAGCCTGGAGCAGGAAGCCGCCGTTTGGGAAGCAATATTTCGCTATACGCAAGCACTTATTCCGCGTCCAGTATCGTATAAAATTTATAGTTCTGCCGCTGCTTTACCGGATAGTTTGGATGTTCTAGTGCGCTTGGGAGTACCCAATCAAAAAACGCACCCGGCTGAACTGGTATATCAGTATGCTGCTGAAGATAGTAGTAACCAGTGGTTTAGAACTGCGGAAAATAACATACACCATTTTGGTTGGCGAGCAAAAGATCTAGAAGAAAAGCCCGGACTAGCCGATCAGGTTATGGTTGCCTGGCTACAAACCCTGCCGTATTTTATAGGCGAAAATGGGCCGGCAGCTACCGAAATTTGGCAGCCGCAAACCGTGGAATATACCGCCTTTCCGGCGAAAACTAAGGAGGGGGCCTCCCCCTGGTGGTGGTTATTAGTTATACTATTGTTTTTAAGCGAACGAATTTGGAGTCTGAACGTCAAAAAATAAATAACTTCCTACATCGGGGCTTCTCAGCTTGGCGGCGGGCGTGGTGGTTCTGGCAACTCGCCTACGCGCTCTGGGTCGGTTTGCTTACGGCCTTGGCTAGCCGTTTGCTGAACCTGAACCTGCCAATTTCGGTGACCCTAGGCATGCTGGCCGGGACAGCTTTTTTATATTGGCGCTATAAATTTCCTCCTAAATGCTACCCTGACTATAGCACCTACCTAGCAGCATTTCACTACCGAAATCCTCAACTTAATTGGGCGGCCGGTTTGCTGAACCAGATCAATGGCAACCGATCGCCGGTACAACAAATTCAGTATAGCCGTTTGGTACAGTCGTTTTCTGAAGGCAAGGTTTATACCCCTAGCACCCCTCATGGGTGGCCGCTTCCGGTACTGCTTGGCTTGCTGTTTCTAATTTTTATAGCCGGTGCCTGGCTGGTTCCGGCAGCAGTAGCGTCCAGCCAAAATCTTATTCAAGATAAAGGAGCTATTGTGCTAAGCATGGATTCAACCCAACTTCTTACCAATGATAAAAAAACTGAACTGGCCGGTATTGGGCAGGCTAAATTGCTGGTTTCGCCCCCCGGCTATACCCGCCAAGCCGCCCGCTATACCCAGCTAAGCACCGGCGGCATACCCGAAGGCAGTAAGCTTACCTGGCAAGTATGGCCCGAGGGTAGGGTGAATGCAATTTCGCTGGTTACGGCCGGCGATACCATACCACTAAATTCTACCACTAAGGGCCGATTTACCATTCAGCAGATTGCCTCCAAAAGTGGGGTTTATCGCTTGGTAGCTCAGAATAAGGATACTGCTACCGCCAGTGATTTTTACGAATTAAAGGTTATACCCGACCGTCCCCCGCAGCTTAGCATTAGCCAAACCGAACAGTACCGAGCCAACTATACCGGCAATGGGTTTAGTTTTACCGCTAAGGCCGAAGACGATTGGGGCTTGGCCCAGGTTTGGCTGGAGCTGACCATTAGCCGGGGCAGCGGTGAAAATGTTCAGTTTTCAACCAACAAAAAATGGCTTAAAAGCAATGGTAAAAGCCTGAGTGAGCGCCTAAAGATTGACCCGCGAGAAATAGGAATGAAAATGGGCGACGAACTATACTACCGGCTGGTGGCTCAGGATAATCGCGAACCCCGCTGGCAAGAGAACTCCACCAGCAGCTACTACTACCGCTGGCAAGACAGTACCCAAGTTACTATGCTGGGCAGCGGCTTGGCACTGGATGTAGAACCGGAATACTTCCGTAGCCAGCGGCAAATAATTATCGATACCGAAAAGCTGATTGCTGATAGACCGGAAATTAGCTCGGAAGAATTTATAGAGAGAAGCGAGAGTATTGGGGTTGATCAAAAGCTACTACGATTGCGCTACGGTAAGTTTTTAGGCGAAGAGTTTGAAAGTTCAGTAGGGCCGAGCAGTGCGCAAGTCGCCCAGCATGAACCCGATCACGAGGAGGAAGAGAACCATGACCATGACCATGACCACGACCATGAGGAACATGACCACGGGGGGCACGATCATAACCACGATCATGCCGACCACGACCATGAGCCAGGCGGGGCTGGTGAGAATTTATTGGAAGGGTACGCGCACTTTCACGATACTGAGGAAGGGGCCACTTTCTACGAAGAATCAGTTAAAGTAAGGTTAAAGTCGGCCTTGGCTTTTATGTGGGATAGTGAGTTACAACTACGAACCCACAACCCCAAAGCTGCGCTGCCCCATCAATACAACGCCCTGAAAATCATTAAAGAAATTCAGCAACAAACCCGGGTGTACGTAGAGCGGGTAGGCTTTGAAGCTCCCCAGATTATAGAAGAAAAAGTACGCTTAAGCGGCGAACGTGACGATGCCGGTTCAGTTCGGTTTAGCAATAATTACGTAGCCGAAGATAGTCTCAAATATCTTAAATATAGCCTTGCCTATTTGGGCCAGTGGTACGCCCCTAAACCAATTAGCCCGGAAGTAAGGGCGCAATTGAGCGGGCTGAGCCAATTTTTGGCCGAAAAATCATCCGGCGGTAGCGGGCCGGGATATGTTAACCTGCTAAACAAACTGGAAGCCCTATTGAAAAAGCCCCAGGTAACGGAGCTTGAAGCAGAGATTATGTATAGACAACTTCTTCCCTTGCTGCCTAAGCCTCAGGCTAGCAACCTTAGGTTAGAGCCTACGCCACTTTTTAACCTTCGTAGCAACTAAGATGGTTGAACTGGAAACCCAACATATAGCTTTACTGCTGGTACTTGCGGCGGCTTGGCTGGGGCTAACCTACCGTTATGCGGTAGCCGGGGCATTGCTGCCAAGTAAAATATTACGCAGTATACTACTGTTATTAGCATTGGCCGCTTTGGCCGCTCTAATTATAAAACCCCAACGACCGGTACAAAGCGGGGGCAACGTACTAGTGCAAGCCGGACAAGTGCCGAGCTCGGTTATTGATAGCCTGGACAATAGCCTTTTGGTAGAAAAAGCTTACCGCACCAACTTGCCGGCAGAACCTGCATTGCTAAGTACCATACGGGAAATTCCGGCAAGTAAGCATATTTATTTAACCGGCAACGCTATTGATGCGGAAGCTATAGCTGAATTACGAAGCCGAAACTTTACGTATCTGCCGGAGCCTTTAGTAGGGGCATATTTCAATAAAGTGGACTGGCCGCAGGTAGGGCAAGTAGGGGATACCCTCCGAGTTTCTGGGGATATCAATTTAAATACTGAGAAAGCAAGTGCCTACCAAGTAATTTTGCAGGCTAACGGACAACCAGTAGATTCGGGGCAATTCAGTACCAAATTTGAGCTGGAATACGTACCTAAACTAGGCGGCTTAACGAAGGTAGAAATTAAATTATCAGGACAGAAAACCCTTCAGGACAGTCTGGTAGCCTACATTCCGGTTGAAGCCCCTGAAGAACTAAACGCTGCCATTTTAACTTCTTACCCTTCGGCGGAAAGCAAATATCTAAAGGGGTTTTTAGGCAGCGAAAACCATAAGGTTTATTATCGGTCGGAAATAGCTCCGGGAATTATTCAGGAAGAAACTATAAATAAGGCTCCGCTCTACCGCTTAAGCCCGGAAAGTTTCAGCCAGTGGGATGTGATGCTGGTTTCTGCCGCGTGGTGGGCCACTAACCACCGTACTGTTAACCGGGTTCTGGAGGAAATTACCCCTAAGCTGCGACCCGGCATTCTAATTTTCGAAGCGTCGGCCAATTCGCAAATTCCCCTAAAGCCAGATGTGAACATAAGCCTCACCAACCAACAGCTAGTCAACTCACTAAATCGGCTTAATGCGGCAGCCTCTAATCAGGTATTTAGAAGTGAGCAAGTGTTCAAAAGCGATGAGGGCAAGTATGCGATATTCAGGTACCCCGAGACCTATACCCTTTGGTTAAAGAAGGATAGGAGCCGTTATATTACTCTGTGGAATACCGCGCTACGGCAAGTAATTAACCGCCAAACTAAAATACCCCAGCCCCAACTGGTTTCTAATGGCCAAGCCGCAGAACTGCAAAGGGTGATCATGCCCGAGGGAAAGTGGAGTCTACTAAACCCTGAGCTAGATACCTTAGGCCTGTTTCAAAGCGACTCTAGTATGGCGGTGCTTAACTTTTTACCGCCGGCGCCGGGCCTATATCAACTAGTTAGTGATAGTAGCCGCTGGGCCAACACATTTACCGGCAGGCTAAATAAACGGCAACAGGCCGAAAAAAATAATTTGCTTGCCCAATTAAGTCTAAGAAATAAACAGCAAGGGGTACTTAACGCTTACACAGTATACGAACCTATAGCAGCTTGGTGGTTCGTAGGTATATTTGTAATTAGCGCCGGCCTGCTGTGGGCAATTGATCGCTGGTATGTATAAAAATATCTCCCTTACATTTTTAATTATAGTCACGCTGGTGCAGCTCAGCTCAGCTCAAACTTTCTTAGTTGAAGAAAATGCCCCAACCGATACCAGTTTACAAGCCGCCGCCCGGTTTTTACAAGATTATGTACAGTACAACTCCCTAAGCGGCCGCGAGCGGGCGGCCGGGGAATTTTTTCGCGATTACTGCCGCAGTGCCGGTTTATTTATAACCGATTTACCCAGCAGTGACAGCAGCTATCAATTTGCGGCTACCCTGGAGCCCCTTAGCGTAGATAAGCCGGTAGTTTGGTTGCACCACCACATTGATGTAGTACCGGCTACTGCTTTTGGCTGGAAATTTGCACCCTTTGGCGGGCAAATTGTAGGCGATACTATTTGGGGCAGGGGAACAATTGACGCTAAAGGCCTGGGAGTAATGCAGCTTTTTTCTCTGCTGAGGTTGAGAACTATAACTGATACGGCCGAACTACCGCTAAATATAGGCTTGCTGTGCTTAACTAATGAAGAAAGCGGCGATAACCCGAACGTACGGCGGGTCCTCAGCCGCTACGCCAAAAAGCTTAAACCCATAGCCGCCTACGGAGAGGGCGGTTCTGGCTTAACCGGGGTGTTAGAAAGGCACCCGCTGACGCCGGTTTACGGTATTTCCGTCGCTGAGAAAACTGCCCTGTGGTTAAAGCTGGAACTAGAGGTGCCCAGTTTTGGCCACGGGGCTACCCCGGCCCCCGAGTACGCCAACAAGCTGCTGATTAAAGCTTTGGGCAGGCTGGAGAACCGAAAAATGAAGCTGGAATTTAATCGGGTTAACAAGCGGATGTTTCGCCGGCTGGGCCGGGCCGAGGGTGGGGTGCGCGGTTTTGTAATCCGCCACCTAAACTGGTGGGTTTTTAGCCCGTTGGTTAAGAATATTGTCAGTAATGACCCTTTGCTGGAAAGCCTGACTACTAATACTATAACGGTAACCAAAATAGAAAACCCGCCGGGGCCTACCAACCAAATTTCGCCCACCGCTGCCGCCTATCTTGATTGCCGTCTACAGCCAACTTTCAGTTCGCGAGCTTTTATAAGAAAACTTCGTCGGATTCTGGATGAAGACCGAATAAAAATTTCCGTGGAAAACCAGAGCCCGGAGGTTCGGCCTTCGCCTACCAACCGCTTTTACGATGCTTTTGAGGAAGCAATTCTGGCGGAAGTACCCGAAGCCCGGGTTATCCCTATACTTTTTCCGGCAACTACCGATAATAGTCATCTTCGTAAGTACGACATACCATCCTTTGGCCTGGTGCCCGCCCTTATGAACGAAGAATTAATAAGGAGTGTACACAGTTTTAACGAACGCCTGCCGCTATCCGAACTGGAACGAGGCATTGTAATATACAAACGCCTGCTGCTTATTTTGGAAGAAGAGGCCGAGGGCCGAAGAAACCGGGTTCCGGAAGTAGAACCGAGCGGGCTATTTTAGGTGGTATGTATTACCTTTGCTCACTATGACTCGTTCGCAAAAAATACTTCTGGTTGCCGGAATTATCTTCCTGATTATACTAGGCTTTATTGTATGGGATTTTAGCCGCCAAACTAAATTCAGAAAGTTTGGCGAAACCGAACCCCCCGCGCAGGAGGAAAGGAGCGAAGGAGTAAGGTAGTAAGTTGTGAGTTAGTGAATTACTGAATTGGTGAGGTTGAAGCTTATTTACTAAACAGTAATATAAAATAACAATTTCCAAATCGCCAAATTACCACATTATCATATTAACCATTTGCCGGGCTAAAGAGGCCGTTCAGCTCAACCTCAATTCGGTCTACTATGCAGGAAAAATCTTCAACATTGGCTACAAAATCCAGATTATTTACATCTATTACTAACAAGCGGCCGTGCTTATAGGTAGATGTCCAGTGATCGTAGTGGCGATTTAGGTTTTTCAGGTAGTCCAAACGGATTGCATCTTCGTAGCTTCGTCCGCGCTTTTGTATCTGGCTTACCAATTTAGGAATATCAGCTTTTAAGTAAATAAGCAAATCCGGCGGTTTGGCGTACGCAATCATCGACTGAAACAGGTTCAGATAGGTTCGGTAATCGCGTTCGGTCAACAGTTTGCTTTCGTATAGGTTGGCCGCAAAAATATAGGCATCTTCGTAAATTGTTCTATCCTGAATGGTGGTTTGCCGGCGGTTGGCAATATTGGTTACCTGCTTAAAGCGGCTGTTCAGAAAGTAAATTTGCAGGTGAAACGCCCAGCGCTGCATATCCTTGTAAAATTCTTCCAGATAAGGATTATTATCTACCGCTTCAAACTCGGCTGTCCAGCCATAGTGTTTTGCCAGTTTCTGAGTGAGGGTAGTCTTTCCGCTTCCTATATTTCCGCTTACCGCTATATACATGCTATATTTAGAATTGAGCCGCCAAAGATAAGGACTTTTATAAGGAAGTACAGGCCGCTTAAAACCTTATAAGAAATTTTAAATTTTAGCTGAATCTGCCAAACTCCACCCCGCCAAAATTGATTAAGCAGATAATTGCCCGGCAATGCTTTACCTTCCAGATTATTTTTGGTAATATTAACTAGATGCTGGATTTTACTTATAATAGCGACAACATAAAAGTACAAAAAGGCGACTTGCTGATTAGCGAACCCTTTATTCCGGACCCCAATTTTTCTCGGACGGTGGTGCTATTGTGTGAGCATAATGAGGTTGGATCGTTTGGTTTCGTACTTAATAAACAAAGCTTGCTGCAGGGTAAAGACGTGCTGGAAGGGGCAGATGTGCTGGACTCCCCCTTATACGTTGGGGGCCCCGTACAGCAAGATACCCTGCACTTTCTGCACCGGGAAGAAAATGAAGAACTAGGCGGGGAAGCTATTATCGACGGGCTACGCTGGGGCGGAAATTTCAGCAAATTGCTTAGCGGCCTGGAAACCAAACTAATGCAGACTAGCGACTTTAAATTTTTTCTGGGCTACTCCGGCTGGGATGCCGGCCAGCTTGAAGAAGAACTTAACCAGAATAGCTGGATAGTATACCAAGGCACTACCGCCACCGATATTTTTGATACTGACCCCGATGCGCTGTGGCGGCAAATACTACAGCGTATGGGCGGACGATATAAAATGATTTCAAACTACCCCACCGACCCCCGACTAAATTAAGCGGGTATTGGGGGTTTAAGAGCTAAACTACTATTTTTAGGCCATCATGATGGAAGACAACAAAAAAACTACCGACGTACAGCCGGAAGTGAGCCAAGAATCGACTGAAAACAAGGCCGACCAAACCCCTGAACGTGGGGCTACGGATAAAACCGACCCTATAATAAAGGGTGAGCAAGAAGGTACGGGCTACGACCCCGACACCCTTACCAGCCCGGAAGCCAACGCCACTGACGAGGCTGACGAGGCCGATAAAGCCCAGGTAGCAACTGCTGCCGAGCCTACGAATGCTGCTGATATTCCGGCCGATCCTTCCAGCGATCACACCCTAAGTTCAGATACTACCCAGCCCGATCTGGATGAGTCCCGCTCGGATGAGCCCCGCATGGATATGCCCGGCTTGGATGAGCCCGGCCAGGATCAGGCGGATGCCGGAGAGCAAACTGCGGGTGATTCTTCACCAGAGCATGCGTCCGGTACAAATTCAGCCAAGGCCGATTCAACCCATCATGATGATGAGGATGAGCACGATGATGACGAAGACCACGAGGAAATCGATTATCACGGCATGAGCAAAGAGGAGTTGGTTAAGCACGCCGAAGAACTGCTTAAAGTGGGCGACGTGCGCAAAGCTGACCGCCAGTTAAACGAAATAAAACCTCACTACGAAGAACTGCATACCGCCGAGCGCCAAACTGCGCTGGAAGAATTTCTTAAGGAAGAAGGGGCTGATGAGGCCGATTTTGACTATAGGGGCGATAATTTAGATACCCGCTACGATTTTGTTTACCGAAAAATCAAAGAAGAACGTCAACGGCAGTACCACGATCAGCAAAAACAGCGCGAAGATAATCTTAAAAAGAAAAACGAACTGTTGGCTAAGCTGCGCGAATTTGTAGACTCCGAGGAAGGCGATACCAGCTTAGGTTCGTTAAAACAGCTGCAGGAAAATTGGAAGAAGATTGGCCCGGTGCCGGCGCAGTACAATAGCAACCTTTGGGCAAATTACAACGCACTGCTGGACCGTTTCTATAATAACCGTACAATTTTGTACGAGCTTAAAGAATTGGATCGCCGCAAAAACCTGGAAGCCAAACAGGAAATTGTAGACCGGGCCCAGGCCTTGTTAGATCGCGATAACCTTAAACAGGCCACCCGCGAGCTGCGCGAGCTTCACGAAGAATTTAAGCATATTGGTCCGGTACCGAAAGAGGAGCAAGAGCCGCTGTGGCAACGTTTTAAAGAACTATCAGATAAGGTTTACGATAAGCGTCGCGAACACCTGAAGACCCTGAATGAAGAACTGGAAGCCAATTTGGTTAAGAAGCGCGATTTGGGCGATAAAGTACAGGCTTTCCTAGAATTTAGCAGCGATAGAATAACCGAGTGGAATGATAAGACCAAGGAGCTTCTTCATATCCAGAAGGAATGGGACAGTATAGGCGGCTTGCCCCGCCAGGTGGCCAAAGAAGTAAATAAGTTTTTTTGGAACGCATTTAAGGGGTTCTTTAACAACAAGAACAAATTTTTTAAAACCCTGGAGCAGCAGCGCGAAGAGAACCTGAAGCGTAAGGAAGAACTGGTTGCCGAAGCCCAAGCCCTGCAGGAAAGTGAAGACTGGCAGAATACGGCTAATAAATTTAAGCAGTTACAAACCCGCTGGAAGGAAATTGGCCCGGTGCCCGAAAAGCAGCGCGACGACGTATACAAACGCTTTAAAGCCGCCGCCGATGAGTTTTTTAACCGTAAGCGGGCGCAGCGGAAAGAGGCTAACGTAGAGCAGGATGATAATCTGCAGAAAAAAATGGAGGTGATTGGTAAGATTAATAAAATGGCTGAGGAAAAGAGCCAGGATATTGACACTTTTCACGATTTGCAGGATGAATACGATAACTACGGCTTTGTGCCGCGCGGTGCTATAAGCAAGGTGCGCAATGCCTATTCAGAGGCCAATAAGAAATTTATTGATAACCTGGATATGCCGGAAGAGGAGAAAGAAAAACTTATACTGCAGAGTCAGATCAGCCGGATAAAGAGTACGCCGGATAGCGGCCGCAAGCTCCGCCAAAAAGAAAATAACATTCGTCGCCAAATAAGTAAAGTAGAAAATGATATAGCTACCTGGCAGAATAACCTAGAGTTCTTTGCCAGCTCTAAAAACGCTGATAAACTGAAAGATAGCTTTGCCGGTAAGATTGAGGAGGCCAAGGAACAACTTTCGCAGCTCAAAGAGCAGTTAAAAATTGTTCAAGAAAATGAGTAAACGGGCTTGACCCGTATAGGGCCTGCCCCTATATTTGCATCACAATTACGGAACGCCTCCTTAGCTTAGCTGCGGTTCGGCGCTCCGAAAGAGTAACTGACTTGTTTTATACAAGAAGGTTAAAGGCCTCCTTAGCTCAGCTGGTAGAGCAACTGACTTGTAATCAGTAGGTCATTGGTTCGATCCCGATAGGAGGCTCAATTAAAGCAGTTTT
>CAZDEY010000015.1:77823-94195 GCA_964504565.1 uncultured Roseivirgaceae bacterium | reverse complement strand
AGTTAACTTTGTGTCAACCTATTTTAGGACGAGTCATATATATAAAAAAAGCCCCTTCAATTTGAAGGGGCTTTCGCATCAGAGGTGGGTAGTACACTTACCTAAAATTGGTAGCCTACTGAAACTTTAACTACCCGATTGTAGGCTTTTACATTGCTATTGCCTTCATCCAAAGAGTTTAGGCCGTAGTCATAGCCCACATTAAAATTTAACCCGTTAAGCAGTTGGTAGCCAAGGCCGGCGGTTAAGCCCACATCAAACTTTCGGAACCCCCGGTTAAGCTCAAAATCCTGCTCGTAGCTAAAACCTAAGATTCCGCCCTCTACAATTGCATCTTGATTAAGTAAATAGCTAAACTGCGGACCAGCGTATACCTGAAAACCCTGGTTGGTAGTTACTTTAGCTAAAATAGGGGCATCTAAATACTGCATGCGGCTGGTTACATCCAAGCGGGGATTGAGGAATCCAATACTGCTGTTTTCACCAATAAAAGCTTGTGATACGCGTATACCTTTTTGGCTGTATTGTATACCCGGCTCAATAGAGAAGTTTTGGCCGATAGGCAGATTTACATACCCGCCGGCGTGGAAACCGGAAACCGCTTCGGTCTGAAATGCACCAAACTGATCGCCCAAGTTGGCAAAATCCTCAACGGACTGGCCGCCCCAGGTGGCGTAATTATATCCGGCGCGTAAACCGAATGAAGGGTTGACTTTAGATTCGGCTTTGTACTGGGCAAAAGCCCCCAGGCTTATGCTAAAACAGGCTAGTAGTAATAGGCTAAATTTTTTCATGGCTCTTCTGTTGTGTTTGTCTAGAAGTTTGAAAAAACCGTGCCAAGAAGTATGGAGGCTATAAAATAAAAAAGCTGAGGATTAATAGTCCTCAGCTTAAATTGTTGATTAACAAGTAATTTGATTAACTATTTTTTGCCTTTGTTTTTCTTTTTGCCGGTAGAGGCTTCTTTAGTATCAGCCTTAACTAGGGTCATTTCGTTAACTAAGTGACCTGCTCCGGCGTATTTATCCATAATAAATAGTACGTAGCGAATATCGACATTAATACAGCGCTGAAGCTCGGGTTCAAAGGCTATATCGCCGCTCATGGCTTCCCAGTTACCGTCGAACGCCAAACCAATTAACCGGCCCTCGCCATCAATTACCGGGCTACCGCTGTTACCGCCGGTAATATCGTTATTAGTAATAAAGGCTACCGGTAACTCACCCTGCTTGTTAGTATACTGTCCGTAGTCCTTTTTATTGTACAGCTCTACTAATTTATCAGGCACTACAAACTCCGGATCAGAATTATCCATTTTCTGCATTACGCCTTCCATAGTGGTATAATACTCATACTCTACTGCATCGCGAGGTTCGTAGCTGCCCACCGTGCCAAAGGTTAAGCGCATAGTGCTGTTGGCGTTAGGGTAGAATTTTTTATCGGGCATCATCTGGCGTAAACCTTTAACGAAAAGGCGGTTGCCCTTATCGCGCATGGCGTATAACTCGGTAGTTTTAGGGCGAATGTTCTGATAATAATTATTCATAAACGATTGCGCTGCTACGTAGGCCAGGTCTTCCTGCAGGGTTTTTAACTTAGGATCGTCCAAAAACTTCATAAGCTTATCTTGACTGGCAAAAACGCTGTTGTCAAACATATCATCTGCCCACTTTTTAAAATCACCTTTATATTCGTTCTCAATGGTCTTGAATATTTCCGGATGATCGGCTTTAGGCACATCTTCATAGTACATTTCTATTAAGGCAGCCATTACCTTTTCGTCGGTAGCTGCATTGTAGTCTTTGTAATAGTCCGGAGCCCGTTCTTTAAGGGCATTGGCCGCTTCGGTAATAGCTTCTTGTTTTTCACTTTTAAGCGCACCTTCCAGGCTGCGGAAACCATTGGCGTAGCGAATAATTTCCGAACCAAATACCGCTTCAATCAGATAGAGGTAGCTAAGGTTAGCATCATTACTTTCGGCGTAGCTCTTGTCAATAAGGCTTAGGGCCTCTCCGTATTCTTTTTTCCTTTCGGCATTAGCCGTTGCCCAGGTAATAAATTGTTTTTCCAGATTCTGCTTCTTGTTCAGAACCTGTAGCTTTTTTAAGCCTTCGCTTTGGCCAATAAAGTACTTCCAGTAATTGCTTACGCTGGCGTACTTGCTGGCGTATTTTATACGGGTATCCTTATCGGCATCCATATCTTCTTTAAGAATACGGAGGCGTTCTTCCCGAATTTTAACGCGGGTAGGGTTAGTCTGGTCCAGCGCCTGCTTAATTCCGTACGAAGTCAGGTAACGATCGGTACTACCCGGGTAGCCCATAACCATAGCAAAATCGCCTTCTTGTACGCCCTGTAAGCTTACCGGCAGGTGGTGTTTAGGCTTCAGGGGAATGTTGTCTTTGGAATATTCAGCCGGCTTACCATCGGGGCCACTGTATACGCGAAACAGGCTAAAGTCGCCGGTATGGCGGGGCCACATCCAGTTATCGGTATCGCCACCGTATTTGCCTACGCTTTCCGGTGGGGCACCTACCAGGCGCACGTCGGTAAAGGTTTCGTATACCAGAAGGTAGAATTCGTTACCCTCGAAGTATTCCTTAACCATAGCATCGTAGTGAGTATTGCCTTTAGCTTCTTCGGCAATTTGCTTGGTAACGGCCGCAATAGCTTTAGCCCGCTCTTCCTCGCTCATTTGGGCATTAAGTTGGGCGTTAACCTTAGCGGTTACATCTTCCATACGAACCAGGAAGCGAACGAATAAACCCTCATTAGGCAATTCTTCCTCGCGGGTCATGGCCCAGAAGCCATCCGTTAAATAATCGTTTTCTACTGAACTATGGCTCTGAATTGCCCCGTAACCGCAGTGGTGGTTAGTCAGCAGTAAACCTTCGCCAGAAATAATTTCTCCGGTACAAAAACCACCCAGGGAAACGATTGCATCTTTAAGGGAACTACGGTTTACGCTATAGATTTCATCGGCTGAAAGCTTTAAGCCGAGTTTCTGCATATCGCCTTCGTTCATATTAAGCAGTAGCGGAAGCCACATACCTTCGTTGGCCCGCAAGGGTGGGCCGGCCAGCATAACCAACGCAATGAGCGCTAAAAATCCTTTTTTCATAATTAAAATTTAACAGTAAATACTTGGTAGGCCAAGATACTAAAATCCACTATTTAGGTGGAAGAAAAAGCCACTTTCGCCTAAATCGTTAAATGAATATTCTAATTTAAGTACAAAGTCGTAGTAACTAACGATATCTAAACCAAAACCAGTGCCCCAAACGGCTCGGTTTAGTAGTAGGTCGTTACCGTTGCTGGTAGTGCTGCGGTAGGCAAAGGCGGCATCAAAGTAAACCTTGGGGTACAAGCGCAATGGTACTTCCCTGAACTGATCGAACGGCATAAGCTGGCCTAAGCTAAAGGCTTTATTAAAAGCTTCGTATTTAAGTTCGTTACGGCTTAGGGCGTGATGCTGGCCCTCCATTACGTAAAGCTCAAGGCCTCTAACCGTATTACGGCCGTATCCTAAGCTTCCCTGAAGGGTGTAGGGCGGGTCGTTAAGGCTGCTCACCCGGGTATGTAGTAGGGTATTCCAGTACCATTTTTTACCGAAATCACTAAAATAAGCCCCGGTGGCCGAAGCGGAAAATAAAGACGGCCGCGAAGTAGGCAGCTGGTCCAGGTAATCTGTACTAGCATTTATATAAAAGCCTTGTAGCGGATAGCCTACATGATCAACTTTGTTGTGCGAAAACCCATAAAATATACTCAGGAACTCTAATTTACTTTTGGAGCCATTAACATATTCCGGGTTTTCAACCAGAATGGTATCGGCAAAATTGGTATGGCTGTAGGTTGCCCCAACTAAATGAAGGGAATTGTACGATTGCCGGCGGGTAACTACCGCGCTTACCGTTTGCCCCTGCCGCACAATGTAGGGCTTGCTGCTAAAAACCTGCTTGTTTCGAACCGTTTTAACCGCTACTGCCCGATTTTCGCTAAAGGAATAGGTAAAAGACAAGCCGGTATTTTGGTTTCGGTTTATGTAGGGGTTTATATAATTAAGCCGGTAATTTCGGGTAAAGCCAAACTGGGCCTGTACCGCCACTTTTTGGGCGCGACCCAGAAAATTTCCGTGTTTTAACCTAAGGCCGTAGTTAACCCGGCTTAAATCCCGGTTTTGGTTAGTCCACCAGTCGTTAAAGTTTCGGTCAGCAAGTTTAAAAATAAGGTTCGGTACAAAATACCAGCGTTCCTGCACTTGAATAAAAATATCAACCTGAGAACTATCGCCCGGAATAATACTAGCACCTACGGTAGTAAATAGCTGAGTATTATATATTCGTTGCCGATCACGTTCCAGCCTTTCTGCCAGTTCATTTCGGGTTACCACAGTACCTGGCGTGAGGTACATTTCGCGGGTAATAATAAAATCCTTGGTTTTAATATTACCGTCCAGAATTACTGACCCAATAACTACCTGGCTGTCGGCCACTGCTAGATACTGTCCAGAAGTTTTAAGCGTGTCTGTGGAGATTGAGTTCTGTGAATTGGATTTTGCTATTGTACTTCCCAGCACTAAAAATACCCAAACCAAATAGCAAGCAACCCTTAGACTCATGATAAGCCTATAATTTAGCTAAATTACTCTAAATAAGAGTGGCTACGGTAGTAAATTTTTAAGCTGAAACTTTGGCTTTAGACTGGTTTTTTCTGCTTAGACTGTAGAAAAGCAACGCTATTCCGGCAACTATCAAAGGAATACTTAAAATTTGGCCCATATTAATAGGTAAGCCTTCTTCAAATTGTTCCTGGTTAGCTTTCCAAAATTCCCATACAAAACGCATTCCGAAGACCGAGATCAGAAAAAGACCTAACAGTAATCCTTCGGGGGTTCTTTCCTTTAATTTAAACCAAATTGCAAAAAGTAAGATAAAAATAAGAAAATAGGTAGCGGCCTCATACAGTTGAGTAGGGTAGCGCGGTAGTCCGTCGGCTACTAAAAAGCCGGTAACTTTACCATTCTTTAAGCTTATCTGCTGGGTAAAGTTTTGGTTTTCATCCACTATAAAAAACTTACCGATTGTAACTGAACGTTGCAGATAGGGCATAACCTGATTGTCCATTATTTGCTTAACCTGTTCTAGGCTGTAGCCCGGTTTAAATTCTATATCCACCGCAATTGGGTGGCTCATGCCCTCAGGGGTAGTGTTTTCGTAAGTAGTTGCATCGGCATTGGCTATAAGGTTTCCCTGCCCAAAGCTTTCCAGTGAGTTTTCCAGCCAGTGGGCAAATACAACACCGCCCTCATCGCCGGTAGGTTTGCCTACAATTTCGCTGTTCATAAAATTACCCATCCGGATTAAGGCACCGGTAAGGGCAACTACAATTACAATTCTATCTACTACCCACAGGTAAGACTGTCCTGGCCGTTTTCGCTTTTTCCATTCAAACTTGCTAAAGCTAATATTAACGTAATAGGAAACGTATAAGTAGAGCGCTGTAAGAATACCGATAGCAGCTCCGTGACTGGCCAAACCACCCTGCCATACCTTGATTATATCAAGAGGGTTAGCCAGAAAACGAGCCGGCTCGTAAAAAAATACGTGACCCAAGCGGGCACCAATAATAGTAGCCACAATCATAAAGATAGTTAGGGTCTCTACATCGCGTTCGGGTTTACCCTCGGTACGATACATGTAGAACATTATTTGCTGGCTAATTAAGAAGCCTAGGGCAAATAAGAGTCCATACCACCTAATTTCCAGGCCAAAGGCTTTAAAAATGGCCGGGTTCATATCCCAAACTATATAGGCTAGCTCACTCATGAATCTATCTTGTTAATTCGCAAGTTTACGAAAAATAACGCTATAAGCCCCTTAATCTTCTATACTTTCCAGTTCTAGCAATTCATCGTTAAAGCCACCCGATAGAATAGGGAAACGGCACCAACTGCGGGGATCCACGTTAAAATCATCCAGGTGGAAGGCCGGGGCCAAACGTTCGCGTTTCCACTGATTACGCGACCATAGGCGGAAAAACTTTACTATGTAGCTCCTTAAATTTTGGTTGGAAGCCAGATTTTGCCCTTTAAGAATTTGGTATACCTGACGGGGCGAGTAGCGTTCCAGAATAGCCGTTCGCTCAATAGCTACCATAATAGCGTAAGGCATTAGGTCTTCCTCATCAGTTTGGGTTTGCTCCTGCGGACGTAGTTCGGCACTAGGCTGTAGGGCGTTAACCGGTGCTAAGCCACGGTAGCCTAAAGCGTGCTCGGCCCAACGCAACCAGTTGATTACAAAAAATTTATCAACTCCGGCAATGGGTGAAATTGAGCCACTGGTGTCACCGTCCATAGTTGCATAGCCTACATCGCCCTCCGAGCGGTTAGAGGTGGTAAGCAATAGCGCATTGTGTACGTTAGCGAACATCCAGATGATTGGCGAGCGGGCCCGGGCCTGAATATTTTGCAGGGTAATATCATCCTGCTCCCAGGTTAGTTTTCGCCCTAAGGCTTTTTCAGCTTTTTCGGTATAACTTTTAACTTCTTCATCAATATCCCAGCGGTGAAAAGTTGCGCCAATGTCTTCAGCCAAAGTTTTGGCGGAATTATACGTATCGTCCGAACTATTTTGAGTACCCTGATAAGCAGTAGTAAGCAATCGGTGGCAAATCCAGCGGGCTTGTTCCTTTTCCTTTAGGTTCAGGGCACTTAGGTCCTGCCACAATTGTTTAAAGCCGCATTTCTTCAAAAAATCTTCCGTACCCAATTCATTGCACCCTCTCCTAACCATTTCCGATACCATTACGGCGCAAATACTACTATCGGCTCCGCCGCTCAGGCTTAGTACAAAACCTCGGCTTCGGCTTTTGCGCATATAATCGAATAAAGCCAGGCTGCCGGCTTTAATAAATTCGGTATCCTTATCCTGAGGGTCATCGCAGATTTGCTGGTTTACAAACCTTCGGTTGGCAAAGTCAACATCGGCGTAAATCAGGTCAACATTCTTGTAGGAAAGGCGGCAACTGCGCTGTACCAATTCGCCGTGGTGAGTAATAAAGCAGTCACCATCGTATATCATTCGGCCGGCCTCATTACCTAATAAATTGGCATAAACATAGGTGCACTTATAAAGCTGGCTGCTGGTGCAGACTAAATCTTTCCGCAAAGCACTTTTGCCAAACGCAAAATGGCTGGCACTGGGATTAAGTATTAAATCTACGTTTTTCTCGTGGTGCCGGATGGCCGGTCGGCTGGTGCTGCGCCAGGCATCTTCGCAAATTTCGAAGGCAATTTTTATCCCGTGAAGTTCATATACTACATCACCGAACGGAAAGGTATCGCCGTGTAGGTTGGCCTCGATGGTTTTGCCGGCGGGCCAAGGAGTAAACCAGCGAGTTTCGTAGTGAACGCCGTCGTTGGCCAGCCACTGCTTGGCTGTCATGCCTACAATTTTTCTGTCTGAAATTATACAGGCACAATTATATAAATCGCCTTTATAGCGGTAGGGTACGCCAAATGCCAGGGTAAGGCCTTTGGTCATATCCCTAATTTCGTTGATAAGCTGCAGCGTTTTGGTTGGTAACCACTCACTCAGGAAAACATCCTCGCAGCCGTAGCCGCTTACGCACATTTCGGGTAATAGTAAAATATCTACCTTTTTTGCGAGCGCTTCCTGTATAGCTTGTTCAATATTAGCTAAGTTATTGGCCCAATCTAGCGGGGTTTGGTTAAGGGCGGCGGCGGCTACTCGTACTAGGCTCATAAAAAAATATATGCATGGTAAAAGCCCCAATATAGGGCAAGTAGCGCTTTAATCAGTGTCTAAGCCTAACTTTTCCCAGGCTTTTCGGCTGGCATCTTTCTCAGCCTTCTTTTTGCTGCTGCCCCTGCCGGTGGCTATAAGTTCTTGGCCTAAGTACAATTCAGCAGTAAAGTCGTGGATTTGACTATCCTCGTGACCAGTTATTTCGAAGCTGACTTTTTTATTATTTTTCTGAGCCCATTCAATAAGCAGGCTTTTGTAATTATGCGGGGTAACAACTAAATGCTCCAGGTCAATATAGGAATGCAGTATACGGTTTTCAATAAAATCGGCCGTTATGCGATAGCCCCAGTCAAGATACAAGGCGCCAATTAGGGCCTCCAGGGCGTTGCCGAAAATTGTTCGGTAGCTTTCTTTTCTTAATTTGGAATCAAACCTAACTAAGCCTTCTAAGCCCAACTGTCGGCCTAAATTATTGAGCGATTCCCGGTTTACTATGCGGCTTCTGATTTCGGTTAGAAAACCCTCTTGTTCAAAAGGGTACTTTCGGAAAAGGTAATCGGCCACGACTGCACCGAGTATAGCATCGCCCAAATATTCCAACCGTTCGTTTGAACTGCGGAAACCATTTGGCTCTACGGTAGCCATTGATTTATGCTTGAGCGCAAGCTGATAAACTTTAAGGTTAGCGGGGCTAACCCCAACAATAGTCCGGATAGAAGCTGCCAGTTGGCGATCAGTAAGCGAACGGGGCCGCAGGCGATGAAGCGAGCGTTTAACCCAATTGGCCACTACCCATTAAGTTTGCGTAACAGGATGCTGAAATTATGGCCACCGAAACCAAATGTGTTGCTTAGGGCTACCTTAATCTCACGTTTTTGCGCCTCGTTAAACGTAAAGTTTAATTTCGGATCAAGCGATTCATCCAGATTGAACTGATTAATAGTAGGAGGTACTATACCTTGTTCGATAGCCATTATGCTGGCAATAGCTTCAATTGCTCCGGCGGCACCTAGCAGGTGGCCGGTCATGCTCTTGGTAGAACTAATATTAATATTGTATGCGTGCTCACCAAATACCTCCTGAATGGCTTTGGCTTCACCTACGTCGCCCAGTGGGGTAGAGGTACCGTGAACGTTAACGTAATCAACATCCTCGGCGCCAATACCGGCATCTTCCAAGGTATTACGCATAACTTTTATAACTCCCAGTCCATCGGGGTGGGGGGCAGTCATGTGGTAGGCATCAGCACTCATGCCGCCGCCAATAATCTCGCAGTATATTTTGGCGCCCCGGCGTTTAGCATGCTCGTACTCCTCAACTATTAGAGCTCCGGCACCTTCGCCAAGTACAAAACCATCCCGGTCTTTATCAAACGGGCGGCTAGCAGTTTTAGGATCGTCGTTTCGCTCGCTTAAGGCGCGCATGGCGTTAAATCCGCCGATACCGGCTTCAGTTACCGCCGCTTCTGAACCACCGCTTACCAATATATCGGCTTTGCCCAACCGTATATAATTAAAGGCATCGATTAGGGCGTTGGTAGAACTAGCGCAGGCTGAAACGGTAGTAAAATTAGGACCGCGGAGGCCAAATCTCATAGAAATAAGACCCGGGCATATATCCGCAATCATTTTAGGAATAAAGAATGGGTTGAAACGAGGGGTGCCGTCCCCACGGGTAAAATCGGCTACCTCATGCTGAAAGGTGGTAAGCCCACCAATACCTGAACCCCAGATTACACCTACCCGATCCGGGTCAAGCTCATCCATATTCATACCGGCATCGTCAAAGGCTTGTTGGGCAACCGCTATACCGTATTGGGTAAAAAGGTCCATTTTGCGGGCCTCCTTCCGGTCAATATACTGGGTTACATCAAAGTCTTTAACCTCGCAAGCAAAGCGGGTTTTAAATTTTTCAGCATTGAATTTAGTAATAGGCCCGGCGCCGCTAACCCCTTTGGCAAGGTTTTGCCAGTATTCCGGCACAGTATTGCCAAGGGGGGTAACTGCGCCTAAGCCTGTTACTACAACTCTTCTTAATTCCATAAAAGGTGTGGGAAGAAAAAGGGGTTTTTATTTAACGTTGGCTTCCAGGTAATCAATAGCTTGGCCAACCGTTCCGATATTTTCGGCTTGATCGTCGGGAATAGAGATGTTAAATTCTTTTTCAAACTCCATAATAAGCTCTACGGTATCTAGCGAGTCAGCACCCAGGTCATTAGTGAAGCTGGCTTCACGAGTAACCTCTGATTCTTCTACTCCAAGCTTATCCACAATGATCTGTTTTACTTTCTGAGCGATCTCGGACATTGGTTTCAATATTTAGGTTAGAAAATTATCCGCTGCAAATAAATGGAAGTTTTAAAATAAAAACAAACTACCAAGTAGCGGGTATATGCAAACGTTTGAGGGGATTTTTGCTGGTAAACCCTTGCCGGCCTTGAAAAACTTTTACTTAACTTGAGCACGATCTACCGCTGAAACTACCCAATGGGGTAAACAACCATTGGTCCAATAGGTTTTTTTGTTGATCGATTTATATGAAAAAAAACCGCTTACTGATTGATTACGAGTATGACTTTACCCTATTGGCACTGGTTTGCCAGCTACGGGGCTTTAAGCTGGCTTGGTACATAAATCAGTTGCTATCGGTAAAACTGGTTAAAGAAAAAGATATTCAGCTTCAGTTTACAAACCACCAAAGTCCGCTGCTGATAGCTAATTATGTGTTTACCACCGAGCATACCGAATTACGGTTAATTCGTAATTTATCAGTTCACGAGTCGGAAACCGGATACCTGGTACCAGAATTAAAGCAGTTTGATTTTTTACTGATGCTCCGGGGTGAAGGCGATTATATTGATAGGGAAAATTTGTCGCAAACCCTTCAGCAAATACCCGGCTTACAGTATTTAAAAACTATTGATCACGAAAATCTAAAATCTAAAGAGAACCTTATATTCTAATATGGAACCCAATATTATATTTAATAAATCTAAAATTGTAGCCACCGTAGGCCCAGCCTGTAATACCCGCGAAAAATTAAAGCAATTAATATTGGCCGGGGTAGATGTTTTTCGGCTTAATTTCTCGCACGGTACTCACGATGACCACGCCCAGGTTGTTGCCCACGTACGGGATTTAAACGATGAATTGGGTACGCATATTTGCCTACTGCAAGACTTGCAGGGCCCCAAAATAAGAGTCCAGAAAGTTGAGAACGACGGAGTAGAAATTGAAACCGGTAACCAGCTAATTATTACCACCGAGGAATTAATGGGTACCAGCGAAAAGGTCAGTACCTCGTACCAATCGTTACCGGATGATGTGGCCAAGGGCGATATGATTTTGATTGACGATGGTAAGTTGGAGCTGGTGGTTGATAGGGTAGAAGGAAGGGAAGTTATAACCCGGGTAATTCACGGAGGCACGCTTAAAACTAAAAAGGGTATAAACCTGCCCATGACCAAAGTTTCGGCCCCTTCCTTAACCGAAAAAGATGAGAAGGATTTATTGTTTGGCTTGGAGCATGAAGTTGAGTGGATAGCCCTAAGTTTTGTGCGTACGGCCGATGATGTACTTAGCCTGAAGGAAAAAATTAGGCAGGCGGGAAAGCTTTGCAAGGTAATTGCCAAAATTGAAAAACCCGAAGCCCTGGCCGATATCGATAATATTATTAAAGCTTCGGACGGAATAATGGTAGCGCGGGGCGACCTGGGTGTGGAAATTCCAATGGAAGAGGTGCCGATGGCCCAGAAAAATATCGTAAGCAAGTGTAATGATATAGGCAAGCCGGTAATTATTGCCACTCAGATGATGGAGAGTATGATTACCAACCCGCG
The DNA here is from genome assembly GCA_964504565.1 of uncultured Roseivirgaceae bacterium. GTDB lineage: Bacteria > Bacteroidota > Bacteroidia > Cytophagales > Cyclobacteriaceae > Cesiribacter. The sequence goes on along the minus strand of CAZDEY010000015.1, from coordinate 82,588 downwards.
CCCCACCCGGGCCGAAACCAACGATATTGCCAATGCCGTGGCCGACGGTGCCGATGCCCTAATGCTTTCGGCCGAAACTGCAGCCGGGCAGTTTCCGGTTGAGGTGGTAAAAAGTATGGTAAAAACCATACTAAGTGTGGAAGCTAATATGGCCGGCATCTACTTTAAGCACGAAAACGTTACGGAAAAATCAGCCACCTTTGTAAATGATTCTATAGTGCTGCAAGCCTGCCGATTGGCCAAAAAGGTTAAAGCCAATGCTATTGTCGGCATGACTAAGTCGGGCTATACCGGTTACCGAATTGCCAGCCACCGCCCTAAAGCCAATGTGTTCATTTTTACAAATAACAAAACTATAATGAGCACGCTAAATTTATTATGGGGGGTGCGTACTATTTTCTATGATAAAATGGAAAGCACCGACCAAACCTTTGATGATGCCGTGGAAATTTTACGGCAGAAAGGGTGTCTGCACCAGGGTGATATACTTATCCATACCGCGAGTATGCCTATTCAGCGTAAGGGCCGCACTAACGTAATTAAACTAACCCGGGTAGATTAATGCCTGAATTGCCCGAAGTAGCTACCTACCAAAAATTTGCCGAAGAAGCCGCCCTGCACCGGGTAATTACCCGGGTAGGAGTGGTGGAGCCTCGGGTTGTTGTAGGGAATCCGGACCACCTTAAAGCAGCCATTGAGGGTAATCAGATAATTGGAACGGACCGGCTGGGCAAACAACTTTTCCTGAAGCTGGATAATGGCCGACTAATTACCGTACATTTTGGTATGACGGGCTCCTGGCGGCTTTACCGACAGCAAGAAGAGCAGCCGCGCTTTATAAAGGTTTTCTTTCAGCTAGACGATGGTATGGTACTGGGCTTCCGCTGCCCTAGAATTTTAGGCAGAATTGGTACTACAGATTCGGTTGAAGAATTCAGAAAGAATAAAAAGCTGGGCCAGGATGGCTTGCAGATATTCGAAAAAGAATTTACTGAACTGTTCAATACTAAGAAGGGCTTAATAAAGCCGCTACTTATGAACCAGCGCTACGTGGCCGGTTTAGGCAATTGGATTGTAGACGAGATGCTTTATCAGGCTAAAATTCATCCGGAGCGGTCGGGCAATACTATTTCAACTAAAGAGTATAAATTGCTTTACCAGAAAATGCAGGAAATACTTAAGCTGGCTATAAACGAAGAAGCCGAATATACCCGTTTCCCGGATAGCTATTTGGTAACTTTCCGCTGGTACGATAGGGAAGGGCACCCGCTGAGAAAACAGAACATTCAGACTAAAAAAGTAGGCGGTCGAACAACCTACTACGATGCCGATCGGCAGAAGATTTAACCTTCCGGAGCTACCAGAATAACCTGTTCTTCGCGGTCTACGGCTACCATTCCGGGGGCGCTGCCTTTTCTTTTTCTAACCCATTTACGCCGGGTGCATATTACCGGGCATAGGGTATCGCTGCGGCGTTTACTGTGGTAGGCGGCCAGGGCAGCGGCACGTTCCAGCACCAGTGCCGGGGCAGTTTGCCCGGCCTGATATTTAACTAGTACGTGCGAGCCGGCCGCATCCTTAGCGTGGAGCCACCAATCGTCTTTATTGGAAAAGTAGCGCAGCATAGAATCATTATCGGCGGCACCCCGGCCAACCCATATTTGCCAGCCCCGATATACCTCTTCCCAGTAGGGTTTCCGGCTATCTTCTTCAGTAAACTGGGGGTTTATTAGCTTTTCCAGTTCTTTAATTTGGTTGAAATCATAGGCAGCATTTATAGCTTCCTGCCACTCCATTAGCTGCAGAAGCCGCTCCTCTTTTTCCGAAATATTTGTCTGTAAATGAGCATGTTCTTTATGCTGATTTTTAGCTCGTTTATACAAGCGTTCCGCATTTTGTTGGGCATTAAGGTCGTGTTTAAGCTTGTAAACCTGCGGCTGATTGGTATAAAAGTTTAGCAACTCAACTTTCTTAGCACCTTTAGGTATTTGGTGAAGATTTGCCATAAGTACGTCGGCCTGTTGGCTCAGGTCGCGTTTACCTTGGAGGCTCTTTATCATTTGGCTAGATTTTACCAAATAGCTTTCGGTACTTTTGATTCGTTTATTTATTTGGTTAAGTAGCGTGGTTTTACGCTGGTTTAAGAAGTAGTCCTGGGTTATACGCCTATAATAATTGGTTGTAGTTTCTACTGGGTCGATAGAGAAGAAAAGTTCTTCCCGGCCCGACTGAAATAGGGTTACCGTAGGCTTACCATTCCATTCTTCAATATAAAATCCCTCTGGGTTTTCCAGCTTTTGATGAAGGTTTTGAATATACGCTACCTGCTCTTCCGGGCTAAGTTGGCCTGTTTTTAGGTTAAGCAGATGAGCCTTTACCTCTTTACCGGCCACGGGCCAGAAGCGACTCAAATTACCTTCTAATTGTATAAAATTTTCTAAGGAAAGATTTAAGGTTGAGGCTAAGCTTTTAGGTGATATTTCCCAGTCGGATTTCAGTTTGCTTTTGAAGAGCTTAACTGGAATGTTCTTCTTCAATAGAATAATATTACTTCGATTTCCATGAAATTTAACCAGCAGGACGGTTTCCTGGTCAAAGTTGAAGGTAAAGCTTCTATCGTAGGGTGTTTGGATAACTGATTCTACCTTACGACCAATTAGTTCCGGAAATACATCGGTACTGTTTCGTCTAGCCCGCTTAACATCGTCTGGAAAGGCTATTGCAGTAAATTGCGGGCTTACCCTTACCTGCATCCAAAGGGTTTGCTCACCGGTAAACTCAATATAGAGTTCATCCTTATTCTGGGTAAAACACTCAACTACCGTATATCCATTAAGCCTATCATATAGTGCCCGGCTCAGTTGACGTAGGAAATAGTAATTAGTGTGCATCCTTTACAAGGTAATCCTCAAACCATCATACGCCAACTCTATACCTTTCGGTAGTAGTTGGCTGACTTGGGCGTGGGTGCCCATACGGTGACTAATATGCGTCAGGTAAGTTCTCTTGGCACCTATTTGCTTAGCTACTGCAATTGCTTCTTCCAATGTAAAGTGTGAGATGTGAGCTTGCTGCTGCAGGGCGCTTATAACCAGGGTTTCAACTCCTTCTAAGGCCTTAAAACTTGGTCCAGGTATGTGGTTAACGTCGGTTAAATAGGCAAATTTCTGGTAACGAAATCCCAATACCGGTAGCTTATAGTGCATTATCTCAATAGCTTCCAGCGAAATACCCTCTATAACCTGGGGCCCGGCATCAATAAGGTTAACTTCCAGAAGAGGTACGCCAGGATACTTAAAATCGGCAAAGGCGTAGCTAAACTCCTGCTTTAGTTGGCTAATTACGCGCTGATGGGCATAAATTGGCATATCGCGCTTTTGCCGAAAGTTGAACGCCCGCACGTCGTCCAGCCCGGCGGTATGGTCTTTATGCTCGTGGGTAAAAATTACGGCTTCCAGGTGTTTAATACGTTCCCTAAGCATTTGCTGCCGGAAGTCAGGGCCGGTATCAATTACCAGGTTTTTACCTTCAATTTGAAGTAAGAATGACGTTCGTAGCCGTTTATCCCTGTAGTCTAAGGAACGACAAACCTCGCAAGAGCAGCCTATTACGGGTACACCCTGCGAGGTTCCGGTTCCTAAAAAAATGCCGTGCGCCAAGATTTATTCGGTTTTACTGAGTTCTTGTAAAAGCTTATTGTTCTTGTCGCTCAAGTTAGTAAGTTCTGGTTTAAGCTCCCGCACTATATCCAGCAAGCAGTTAATTTTTCCTTCCAGTGGGTAGTATTTATTAATTACTACTACTTTTTTATCCTGAAGAATACAGTAGCCGCTTTTAAAACTTCCCTTCTCGTACCGCAAAAAGTAGTCCGATTCGCTAAATAAATCTTCCAGACGGTTTAGGAAGTGGCGGGTATACTTAACCTCAGGCATTGCTTAGCTCGTTTACCTTTTCCACCAATTCGTCAAAATTGAGTGGTTTAGGCAAGTAAGCATTAACACCAATGCGATTAAAATCTTCTTCGGAATAGTTTTTAGCGTTTCCGCTTATTACAATTATTGGGGTGTTGCGCTTATCGTCGTTGCGCTTGCGTATTTCTTCGGACGCCTTCATACCGTCCATAACCGGCATGTTAATATCCATTATAATAACCGCGTAATCGTTCGCATTAAGTTTGTCTAACACCTGTTGGCCGTTTTTAACGGCAGTTATATCGTAATTCTGAAACTGAAGGATTTTTCGGGCCAGGTTCTGGATAACCGAACTATCTTCAGCAATCAACACCTTCTTTTTCATGACAAAATTGATTTAGCGTGTAGTGTGTAGTAGGCTTTAAATTCTTTAAATGCCTGAAGCAATTTAGGGAATTCTGCCATAGCAAAGGTAATATCTTTTTCTTTAAGCCGTTTTTCAATGGCTGTGGCAATTTTCGCCACCTGATAAACCCCTAAGGTGCCGGCACTTCCTTTCAGGCTGTGCATTTCCTCGCGTAATTTTTCTACATTTTTTTCTTTAAGAAAAAGCGAGCCCGCAGCAAGTTGCTCGCCGGCTTCAGCTTCAAATTCTTCAAATGCGCTTTCAGCCAGTTCGGTGCCGCCCCAGCGTAGTAGTTGGTCAATAGCCTCCTGCTGAATTATCACATCTTCAGGGCTCTCATTATCGGGCAATGCCGCCGGAATTTCCTCGCTAACGTCCGGGGCCTCACCTGAACCAACGTATTTTCTAACCTTCTGAATGAGTAGGTTAGCTTTTATAGGTTTACTTA
>CAZDEY010000015.1:65257-77813 GCA_964504565.1 uncultured Roseivirgaceae bacterium | reverse complement strand
CGGCTTCCAGTATGCGCTGGCGGTCTTCTTCCATGCTGTAGGCCGTCATGGCTACTATTACCGGAACCTCCCGTAGGTTGAGCTCTCGAATTTTACGGGTAGTAGTTATTCCATCCATTTCCGGCATCTGAATATCCATAAACACAATATCGTAAGTTTGCTCCCTAATTTTGTTTAGGGCATCAAACCCATCGTATGCCGTAACTACCAAACAGCCGGCCTTTTTAAGTATAGTACTGGCTACCTGCCGGTTTACTTCATTATCGTCTACTAGTAGGATGGCGGGGCCGGTTTCACCTTCCTGGGTGCTGAACGCCTTCAGAAAATTTTCCTCCTGATCCTGATCTACAAAATCTTTAGCCTGACCGGCGGCAGCTTTAAAGGTAAACCAAAAGGTACTTCCAACCCCGCGCTGGCTTTCCACCCCAACCTCGCCACCCATAAGTTGGCAAAGCTGCTTGCTAATCGCCAGGCCCAAGCCAGTGCCTCCGTACGATTTGGTTTGGGAATTATCTAGCTGGCTGAAGTTGCTGAAAAGTTTTTCTAACTCATCGGTAGCTATGCCTATGCCGGTATCGGTAACTTCAACTTTAATCTCATGTACTCCGCTTTGTTGAGCTAATTCAGTGAAAATGAGGCTTACTTTACCCTTTCTTTCGGTAAACTTTATAGCGTTAGAGGTAAAATTGCTCATTACCTGCAGCAGGCGGGTTTCATCGGCAAGCAGGAATTCGGGTATAGAACTGTCAATTTTATACTCCAGGCTAATGCCTCTATCTTGAGCTTGTTGGGAAAACAGTGCATATAATTTATCTACCACTGCCGGAAATTTTATTACCGTCGGGCGAAGTTGCATTTTGCCCGCTTCAATTTTACTGAGATCCAGTATATCATTAAGGATATTCAGTAGGGTGCGGCTGCTCTTGCGAATGGTATCTACGTAGGTTTGTTGTTCCCCATCGAGCTTAGTGGTGGTTAGCATATCCACCATTCCAATTACGCCGTTCATCGGCGTTCTGATTTCGTGGCTCATATTGGCCAGAAACTCTTCTTTAACCTTTAGGCTTTTTTCAGCTACTTCTTTGGCGGTAAGCAACTCCAGGTTAGCCCGCTTTAGTTCGGTAATATCCCGGGCTACACCTTCAATTTCTTTAGGCTTTCCGTCGCTACCGTATATCAAGCGGATATTACAAATACATTGTAGTAATTGTCCGCTTTCTTTAACCACCGAAGCCTCAAAATTTCGGACACTTTTTAGCTTAATAAGCTGGCGGATTAGGTTTTTTATGCGGCTATTATAAAGGTAATAGTTCGTAATATTGTTGCCCAGAACCTGTTCCGGTTCGTACCCTAAAAGCTCCTGAACGCTGGGGCTAATAATAGTTAGGTCGCCGTTTATATTGCAGCGAAAGTAGATATCCTGAAAAGAATTAAAGATATTCCGGAACATCTCTTCGCTTTCCAGCAAGTCTAGCTCCGATTGTTTTTTGCTGGTTATATCGGTGGCTATGCCGGATATTTCATTAATCTGGCCGTTTTTATCGTAGATTGGGTTTATAAAAACCTCTTTCCAAACGTGGCTATTCTGCGCGTTGCGAAGCATAACCTCAAAATGCATAGAGCGACCGGTAAAGGCTTGTTGGTATTTTTCGTACCAAAACTTGTTGTCGTCGCGCAGGCGTTTATCGTTGGCAAAGCCGCTACCGTCGGGCGTCCTATCCTTGCGCATAACCGAAAAATACTCCCTTATAGTATGTTCTTGTTGTTGGCTAAATACCGAAAGCTCGTAGGTACGGCTGATAGTCCAGATTAAATGCGTGCTGCTTTTAAAAATAGACTGGAGGCGGGCTGCCTGATGGTTGATTTGTTCCTCATATTGTTTTTGCCTGATGGCAAGGGCCACCTGGTCACTTATAAAATTTAGCAGTTCCAGGTGCTTATCGTTGTACGCATTCCGATTGTGTAGACTGTATACCACCAGTAAGCCCCGCTCGGTGGCCGATAGATCAAATGGAACCCCCAGCCACGCCTCGGGTATTGTGCCGAATACATCAACTTTGCCCTCGGTAATAAGTGCCATTATATCTTCCTGATACAAGCGTACGGGTTGCTGGGTATTGATAAAATGTTCGGACAAGCCTTTGCTAAACCGCCGCTGGCTATTGGTTAAGGGGGTGTTTGATAGTTCGTCAACCAGATAGGGCAGGTTTAGTATAGGTTGGCCTTTTTCGTGCAACGCCAGATAAAAGCTTTTCGCTTCCATAACTTTGCACAATTCCCGGTGAATGTTTTCATACATCTCCTCCAGGTTCTGGCTATGAACTGCAAACTCACTAATTCTATTGTATAGATCCTGGGCTTCGTCTCCTTTAACTTTAGAGCTAATATCGTGCAGACCTACGTGAAATTGGATTTGCCTTTTGGTATGCGAGCGTCTAACTTTTCCGGCCACATGCTTTAGTATTCCGCGCTTATCGTAAAGCTGAAGTTTTATTGGTAATTCTTCGCCGTTTTGCAGCGTTCTTAATTGCCGTAGAATATGCGGGTACTCATTTTTAGGCAAAATATCGCCTAATTTGGTATAGGCCAAATCGTATTTACTGTAGCCTAAAAGGTCTTTCCAACGCTGGTTATAACTTAAAAATTTACCTTCGGAATTTAAGGTGGCGAAGAGCATGCTTAGCCCATTTACCCACTCGTTTTGGTGGTCGGTGTCCTGCTGATGGAGCAGCTTTATCAGGTCTTCCCGGCTTAAGTTTTCGTAATTCTCCATACCTTGGGCTAGAATTCTTCTGGCTGAAATTTTATTGTAAGGTAAGTAAAGAACGCGGCAGAATACTATATAGCTTACTATGTGTAAGAAACCAAAGCATTATGCGATTTTTGTGGTTGGGCCTACCGCCGTAGGTAAAACTAGTTTAGCTATACGCCTAGCCCAACACTTTAACAGCTCAATTATATCGGCTGATAGTCGCCAACTATATAAACAAATCAGTATTGGTACAGCAAAGCCTAGCCCGCAGGAATTAGCCGCGGCCAAGCACTATTTTATTGCCGAGGTAGATTTAAATACCACCTACAGTGCCGGCCAGTTTGAACGCGACGCTCTAAACATTTTGGTTGAAGAGTTCCAAAAGAACCAGGTGGTAATAATTAGCGGCGGTTCCGGTATGTACGTGGATGCGTTAGTGAAAGGCTTTGACGAAATGCCCGAAACCAAGCCTGGAGTGCGCGAAGCTTTGAATGATGAACTAGTTGCCGATGGACTAGATAGATTGGTTGAGGAGTTAAGAGTAAAGGATCCTAAGTACTATCAGGAAGTAGACCGGAAAAATAAGCAACGGATAGTTCGGGCACTGGAGGTAATTCGCTCTACCGGTCAGCCATTTTCCGCATTCCGTAATTCTGCTGAAGCCCGCCGGCCGTTTGAAGTAATTAAAATAGGGCTAGAAAGGCCCCGGGAAGAACTCTACCACCGAATAAACCATCGGGTAGACGTAATGATTGAGCAAGGCTTATTGCAAGAGGTAGAACAGGTTATTGCTTATAAGCATACCAACGCCTTGCAGACCGTAGGCTACAAAGAGATTATAGGCTATTTGGAAAATGAGTATGATTGGGAAGAAGGTATCAGGCTTTTAAAACGTAATACACGCCGCTTTGCCAAACGCCAGCTTACCTGGTTTAAGCGCGATCAGTCAACCCAATGGTTTCATCCTGATCAGTTTCAGGAGATTATAGCCTACCTACAGAGTCAGATTTTAAAATAACCGGCCGGTACTTCCAGGCGGATGCTACCATTTTGGTTGGGTAACTATCAATCAATTGGTTATACTCTCGGGCTTTCCTTTCTAGTATTTTAAGGTTAATACTTTGGCGTTGGTTTAGCAGTGCCAGCGATTTAGCCAGGCGAGGGGGCATTTCTTCCCCATCTAAAATATAGTGGGTATCTTCTACACTGGCGCGTTCCGATACTAGAATATTAGTAATAGCGTCGGTAATTTCAGAGGTAAACTTTTTCTTTTCCGGCAGCTCAATGCAAAGTTCGTTGGGGCTTAGTTTGCGCGATCTTTTAAGAAGACGGTTACGACTGGCAGCCGTTTGGCATACCGTGAATAGGGCAAACTTAATAGATTGCTGGTGGCGTTTTATGCTAGTAAGGTTAATAGACACCACCACAATCATTAATGCGGTAAGGGCCAGTGTAATTGGTAAAAATCCCATGCAGGTATTAAATGCTTAGAATATTAACCATTCTTATAAGGTCAGGGTTAAGCGGTTTATTTTTTTCTATAGCATCTTTAAAGGGGGTATACACCAATTGGTCGTTAATTATACCGGCGGCTACATTTTTTTCACCATTCAGCAACCCTTCTAGAGCCCCTAAACCTAATCGGCTGGCCAAAATTCTATCGAAGGCCGAGGGGCGGCCCCCACGCTGAATATGGCCTAAGGTAGTAACGCGCAGGTCTTTTTGTTTAAGTTGTTCGCGTACGCTTTCTGCAATTTGCATAGCGGTACCTTCCTCGTCACCCTCGGCCACTACTACTATGGAGGAGGTCTTAGAACGACTCCAGCCCTGGCGAAGCGTAGCGATTACGTCATCCTTTGAGGTAAGGGTTTCGGGCACCATTACTATTTCGGCTCCTCCGCCTATTCCACATTGTACGGCTATATAGCCACTGTCACGGCCCATAACTTCTATAAAAAATACCCGGTCGTGCGAGTCGGCCGTGTCCCTGATTTTATCAATTGCCTCCAGGGCGGTATTTACCGCTGTATCAAAACCAATAGTAAAATCGGTGCCGTACAAATCATTATCAATAGTACCAGGCGCTCCTACAGTGGGTATGCCAAACTCTTCGTAAAATTTGTGGGCACCCGTAAAAGTACCATCACCGCCAATAGCAATTAATCCCTCAATGCCGTGTTCTTGCAAACGTTCGTAGGCTTTTTTTCGGCCTTCGGAAGTTTTAAATTGGGCACTGCGGGCCGATTTAAGGATTGTTCCGCCGCGTTGTACTATATTGCTTACACTATGCGACTGCATAGGAAAAATTTCACCGCGAATCATACCATCGTAGCCGTATCTGATGCCATAAATTTCAACTTCGTGGTAAATTGCGCCCCGTACTGCTGCTCTAATACATGCATTCATGCCGGGTGCGTCACCTCCCGAGGTAAAAACCGCTACTCTTTTCATGCAATTCGCTTTATTTTTGCGCTTCAAGTATAACGAAAAATTAAGGTCCTGAAAACGTTGGAACCCAAAAGCAATACAATAAAAAACCGCAAACGGTTGCGAAAATGCCTAATTATTACCTATTACTGGCCACCTAGCGGAGGGGTAGGGGTGCAACGGTGGTTAAAGATGAGCAAGTACTTGCCGGAATTTGGCTGGCAGCCGGTTATTTTAACGCCCGTTAATCCAACTACCGATATTCAGGATGCAGATTTAGTTAAGGATATTTTACCAGAAGTAGAGGTTCATAAAACTGCAATTCGGGAACCTGTTCAGTATTTGAACAAGATACGCAGCGGTAAAAAAGTAACCTACACCAATGCGGTGGATTCTAGCGGCCGCGGCCACACCATATTAAATTGGATCAGGGCTAACTTTTTTCTGCCAGACCCTCGTATTTTTTGGCTGAGGTCGGCAGTAAATTACGCTAAAAGGCTTATTGAAGAGGGTGATATTGACGTATTAATAACCACTGGCCCACCCCACAGTATGCACCTAATTGGCCGAGGTATTAAACAGAAAACCGGAATAAAATGGGTAGCTGATTTTAGAGATCCCTGGTCAGAATGGAAGGTACTTAAGGACTTAGGAACTTCAGGTATAGCCTTGGCTATACACCGGTTATTAGAAAAAAAGGTTTTAAACTCTGCCGATCGGATTTTAGTGACCAGCTACCATACTGCCCAGGAATTTCAGCAAAAAACTACTTCGGAAAAGGTTTATACTATTTATAATGGAGTTGATTACGTTTTTAGACCTAAAACCCAAGAGCCAGATAAAAGCTATTTCGAGCTTGTATACACAGGTTTGTTAAACGAGGAGCGTAACTATCAGGTACTATGGCAAGCTATCAGCGAATACAACAAAAACGCGAGTGCCGGCAAAAAACTTATAAAAGTTAAAATGGTAGGATCGTTCAGTGAAAATCTGGCTGAGCAAATTAAAAGTGTTTTGGGGACGCAAAATTTTGAGGCTATAAGTGCGGTACCTTACCATCAGGCACTACAGCTTATTGAACAGGCCGACGGTCTACTGCTGATGAATGGCCGAGACAAAAAAAGCCGCGCAATAGTGCCGGCTAAAACATTTGAATACCTGGCTTCTGGCAATCCAATTATGTATTTTGGATTTAAGAATGGGGAAGTCGCCGGGCTCTTAGCTGAAAGTTCGGCGAACGTACTAATTGATTATTCTGCTGATAAAGAAGAAATTATTCGAGCACTTAATTTTCTGGTAAGCCAGCCTATTTCTGCCAAGGCTGCTACTCAAAAAGGTAAAGAACAATTTAGTCGCCGCCATCAGACTCATAAATTAAGCCAACTACTAGACCGCTTAGTCTAGTTTTTAAAACCTAATTTAACCAATGCCTGGCCTATCATTGTGTTTATATCTTCCGAAGGCTTAAGAATTACCAGACCCAGCCCGAAGCTAAGCACCATAAATGCCGAACGGTAAGCAATATCTATGGCAGTATGGCGGAGCTCCGGAAGTAACCACCCCAGTAAGCCAACCATCACCAATATTACAACCGCTTTAAAAGTATTGAGGCTGAAAGGTTGCAGGTGGTAGAACCTTTTAAGCACAATAAACCTGCCTATATTAAACGCAACCAAACTTATAAAGGAAGCTATGGCAGCCCCAGTCATGCCATAAATGGGTATAAGGTAGTAGTTTAGGCCAATATTGGTAGCAGCTAGTATAAGAGTTAAATAGAGGTTAAGCTTGTAGCGGGAAGAAAGTACCAGTATTTCAGAATTTAGGCCGGCACTCATATCTAATAGCTTACCTAAGCCAATTATTACTACTACTGGTAAACCGGCCCTAAACACATCGCCCTTAGGCATAAAGTGGAAAAGATTATCCAGGTTGCAGATTATACCCAGGTAAAGTAAGCCACTGAGTAAAAGCAAATTGAGTGCGGACTTTTGGTAAATACTGTTAATAGTAGTTAGATCCTCTTTTTGGAATGACTGGCTTATAAGCGGAATTGCAACGTAGGCTACGGTTCTTTTAGGAATTTCAATAACCACTGCCATATAGAACGCAGTCATATAAATGCCATTCATTGCGCTACTTCCCAGCAAAGTCACCATAAAGGAGTCGGAGCGGATTATTAGAGTAGAGCCGGCAGCCCCTAAAAAGGTTGTAAGACTGTAAATATAAACTTGCCGCGGAATCTGGTTGAGATTAAAACCCCGGAAAAATGAACGGAAATCAATGGATATTTTAGCTGATAGATAAATAAGTATTACAATGAAAACAACTCCGTAAACCCCCATAAGGCCTCCAATTACCTGCGGAAAGGTTATATACCGTAATAAATAAAGTGCAACCAATAGGCCACTCAGTATTCTAACTAAAATATCTTTGCTAAAGGCCACAAACCTAAACCGGAGGTTAACTCGGGCCAGGTTTTCTAGCAAAGCCTGAAAAGAGAGGATGGCAATCAGAAAAACTACAATTGGCAAAAAGTTGACTAAATCTGGATTGTAATTAGCCAAATTTTCTGCTAGGTATTCATTAAAGAATGCGTAGAAACTCGCCAAAATTAGGTAGCCCACTAAAGACCAAGCTGTCAGTCCGCCAATTATTTGGCTTTGCTCACGTTTAGAACCCTCGGCTGGGTAAAATTTCAACAGGCCCTGCCCGGCCCCCAGTTGGGTAAAGGGTACAATTAGCAAGGCTGTATCCTGTACCCAGCGAAAAATTCCTAACTCAGCCACTTCAAAGGCCGCCGGGTAAAGCCATAGAAGGTTTATATAGCCCAGAATAACTCCGGCATAATTTAGTACCGTAATCGCAAAACTGCGCTTTATAATGAAGCCCACTAATTTTAACTAAATTAGTTTTTGTCTGTAGGTTCAGTGGCTAGGTGCCCACTTCTTCCTTTCTGTATTTCCTGATACAAATAATACAGCAGAGAACCTACTAACAGAATATTGCCAATCATCATAATCAGGAATACTAACTGTCGGTTGGGCGGTTCAAAACTAAAGGTGATTTTGTGGTTACCGGCCGGTACTGCCAAGGCTCTTAGTATATAGTTGGCTCTCAGTATTTCTGCCGGCTGACCGTTTATGGTTGCCTGCCAACCTTCGGGATAGAATACTTCACTAAATACAACTAGGCCGCCTTGCTGCATATTGGCTTCATACTCCAGTTTGTTGGGTTGGTAAGAGCTTAACGTAACTTCACCTTGGGCACCGTTTAGGTTAGCAGGTAAATTAAATTCCGATTCATCAATCACGGCCTGATCAGCAACTTGTAGTGAGGCTATAGCTGCTATTTCGGCATCGGGGGAGTTAACTGGCATAACTTCACTTACCGGCCAGGCGTTCCCTAAAGCTTCCGGATTCTGAATAACAGCTTCTTTTTGTGTGCCGGCCAGTAGGTACTTAGCGTTAAGCATATTTAAACCTGGTAGTTCATTAAACCCGGCATTACCTTGCTGAAGGCCACTGATTAATTGTTGAATTTCGGGGGTAAAAACCCGGTCAATCATATCCTGATAGCGTTGTAATTTGGCTCCGTGGTACCCGCCTATAGATTTATGATGATAACTGGTGCGATTATCATTCCAAGGGTTTTCCAGATTTAAAACCCGATAATTTAGGGAGTTATCTTGAAGTACGGCCTGATCGGCGGCGGTAGGAGCAAAGAATTCCCGGCGGATGTTACCTCGGTAGTCATCTTCGGTAAGGTAGCGACTATTAACTCCATAGAAATCAAACAGGATTAATAAGCCTAAACACGCGGCTAGTGCCGGCAACATTGGCTTTTTAATTCCAAAATACCAGATAGATAATGCGGATAATACAACTAAAATAAGGCTACGCCAAACATCGGCCGTAAGCAAAACTTTACGTTGGGCGCGTATAGCATCCAAGAGCCAATCCGGGTAGCCAGATTGGGCTAATCGGCTATCAACCGCGGCCGAATAATCGTAACTACGGCTAAAAATCAATACTAACAGTAGTATTCCAATAACTGAACCGGCAGCATACAGAAAAACTTTGGTGTCGGCTGGTTTCCAGCTCGGCAACTTTACCAGAAACCTTTCTAGCCCTATAAACCCTAGCAGCGGCACCGCCAGCATAACCATAAATAGGGCCATGCTAACCGCTCTAAATTTGTTATAGCCCGGCAGGTAGTCAAAAATAAAGTTGTTAACCGCAGAAAAATTCTTTCCCCAAGAAAGTACCAAACCTACTACTACCACCGCCAGCAACCACCATTTAAATTCGCCAGGGGCAAAGGCCAACCCAATAGCAAAGAGTAAAATAGCTACCGCGCCCATATAAATTGGGCCGGCTGTAAACGGCTGATCGCCCCAATAGGTAGGTATCTGTTTAAGTAATTGCTGGGATTGCTGATAGGGAACCTGATTTCTTTCTAAGGCAATGCCAACCGGCCCATCCTTATCTACCGATTCCGACGATGCGCCACCGTAGTAATACGGTATAAGCAGGGTTAAGCTTTCTTCTATACCGTTGCTCCAGGCAAAAGCGTATTCCTTGCTTAAGCCGCCGGACTTTTCCTCTTGTCCGTTTAAAGACGTTAATTCCGATTTTCCGCGAATACTATATTTAGAGTAACTATAGGTATCGTAAATTTTGCCGAAGTTACACGCCAAGCCCACAAGTGCAGCCAAAATCAGGACCCCGGCCGGCTTTAGTAGAATCGTCCATTTTTGTTTGGCCAGAAGGGTATATATTAAATGAGATATCGCAAAAAATATTAGTACCAACAGTAAATAGTAGGTAATCTGCAGGTGACTAGCCCGCAGGTGCAGGCCAACCCCCAGGGCGGTTAAGGCAAACCCCAACACCAATTTATTCCGAAACGCAATTAGTACTCCGGCAACTACCAAGGGTGCATAAGCCATGGCCATAACCTTACTATTGTGCCCAGCCTCTAGGCTTATTAGTATAAATGCCGATAGACCGTAGGCCAAGCCACCTACCAGGGCTAAAAGCGGCCTGACCCTTACGGTAAGTAGTAAAAAATAGAAACTAATTAAAGCGGCAAACAATAAATTAGCCGGAGCTTTAAAGCCCAAGGTAATAATTGAGTGAAAGTATATTAACCAATCGGCCGGATAGTCAGCCGTAATTAAATAGGCCGGCATACCGGAAAACATACTGTTAGTCCAGTACGGCTCTATTCCCTTATCGCGGTAGGTAATAATTTCCTGATTGCCCCCCGCACCCTGTAGAATATCGTGCTGGTAGAGTTCCTGATTATCCAGAAAGATTGGTGAAAATACTAATACCGATACCAGGGCGTACAAAACTATTGCAGCCAGGTGAACTAGGTTTCGCCTGAAAAATAAGGGCATAGGATTTTTTTCGGTTTAAAAACCACCAAAACTCCTAAAAATATCTTAAGCGGGCAAGCTAATTTAACCCGCCCGACAAAACATTTAAGGTCAGGAACTTCTTATAAGCTCGTACTAAATTCTTTCTTTTATGAGCAACCTACTATATATAATTGCTATAGTACTGATTATACTTTGGCTTTTGGGTTATTTTGCCTTTAGCGTAGGCGGGCTAATTCACGTGCTATTGGTTATTGCCATTATTGCTATTTTAATTCGCCTAATTAGGGGGCGGGGTATATAGCAACTCTATAAGTAATTTACTAACCGGGCCTTTGGCTCGGTTTTTTTCGTTTAGCACCAACGGTTTCCGATAGAAAAATTTTTCCGGCCGAGTGGCATTCCGTAATTTTAGCCCTATGACCTACGAGCAGCTAGCCCAGACCATCTTCCAGAAGCAGTCTTACTTATGTGTAGGCCTGGACCCCGACCCGGAGAAACTTCCGGAAAGCTTAGAAGGCAGTCTGCCCGAGCGTATTCTGGCCTTTAATAAAGGAATAATTGAGGCAACCGAGCAGCATTGTGTAGCCTACAAACCTAATACCGCATTTTACGAAAGCCTGGGTTCCGATGGCTGGGAGGTACTGCACCGTACCTTTGATATGATCCCGCGTACCCACCTGGCAATTGCCGACGCCAAGCGAGGCGATATTGGCAATACCTCACGGATGTACGCCAACGCCTTTTTAAATAAAATGCGGGCTGATGCCATTACCGTTGCGCCTTATATGGGTGCCGACAGCGTTCAGCCTTTTCTGGAAATACCCAACAAATGGGTTATTGTGTTGGCCCTAACCTCTAACAGCGGTAGTCAGGATTTTCAGACCCTTAAGACGGGAGAGGAGTGTTTATATGAACGAGTGTTAAAATCGGTTAAACTTTGGGGTACGCCCAAAAATACCATGTTTGTAATAGGCGCTACCCAGCCCAAAGAAATTGAAAATGTTAGACGAATTGCACCGGAGTACTTTTTATTAGTGCCTGGCGTAGGGGCCCAGGGCGGCAGTTTAGAGGCAGTTAGCAAATGGGGGCTTAACACCAATGGTGGGCTACTAGTTAATTCAAGCCGGGGAATTTTATACGCCAGCCGGGGTGCCGACTGGCAGGAAGCTGCTGCTCAGGAAGCGGCAACCCTTCAGGCGGGTATGGCGGAATGTCTAAAAAAATATGTATAGGTGAAGGAAGAATTTCTGCATAGGGTTTGGCAATTTCAGTATTTTAATAAAGCTGACTGGAAAACCCTGAGCGGAGAAGGGGTGGAAGTTATACAAACCGGTACGTTAAATACTGATGCCGGGCCGGATTTTAGCAATGCTTCGGTTAAAATTGGTGGCCTTGTATGGCGGGGCGATGTTGAAATTCATATTGATGAAGGGGACTGGTTTCAGCATAATCACCAGCTAGACCCGGCCTATAATAAAACGATTTTGCACCTAGTATACCGGGCAGGAAATCAGCGTGCAACCCGGCAGGATGGTACTCCTATACCTACTGCTGTACTTGTTGAGCGAGTTGACCCTGATTTTTTTTCTAAGTACCAAAATTTAGTTAGTAGCTTACTTACAATTCCTTGCGCTGGTTACTTACCTCAAATGCCGGCAATTATTTTGGAAAGCCAGTGGGAGCGGGCGTTGGTTCAACGGTTGGAAAGAAAGGGTAGGGAGCTGGTGGTGGATGCTGAATTAGATAAACTGGACTGGAACCAACTGGCCTATACAGCATTACTTTCCGGCATGGGCTTTAAAACCAACCGTATGCCTATGCTGGAGCTTGCACGCCGCTTGCCCTACAAATTAATTCAGAAGCACCTTGCCAACAACCTTCAACTGGAGGCACTAGTATTTGGTGTGGCCGGTCTATTGCCGGCTTCTTCCCACGAGCCTTATGTTCAGAACCTTATTAACGAATGGAAATTCTTGGGCCGGAAGTACAATTTG
>CAZDEY010000015.1:41500-65247 GCA_964504565.1 uncultured Roseivirgaceae bacterium | reverse complement strand
AATGAACCCGGTAGCCTGGAAGTTCTCGCGCATGCGGTCGGCTAACTTTCCTACCCTTAGGTTAGCGCAAACTGCCGAGTTGCTCAGGCGCCTTCCAAACATTTTTCAGGATTTAGTCTCTACCCAACCAACAATTCTACATACCAAACTACAGGCCAGCCCTAGTGAGTTTTGGCACCGTCACTATCATTTTGGTAAGGAAAGCAAGCAGAAGTTAGGCAATTTAGGAACTGCCAGTGCAAACAGTCTGCTAATCAACGCAATTCTTCCTTTGCGAATACTTTATGCATCTCAGAGGTCCGGAGAAGATATTTCCGAAATTCTGGCCGCAACTCTTAGCAAGTTGCCTCCTGAAAATAACAAAATTACCCGACTATATGCCGAGTTAGGAATAAGCAATGAAAGCGCCTATACCTCTCAAGCGCTTATTGAGCAATACAATAACTTTTGTCAGCCTAAAAAGTGCTTAAACTGCCAGGTTGGTATTGCCATTATGCGGCCTGCTAAATGATTGCCCTATTAAATATTTTACTAATTTTTAGTTTGGCGTGGTTAGCGGCCCGTCAATGGCAACGTTCAGCAGCCTACTGGGCATATTGGCCGGGTTTGATACTAAAGTTGGTTGCTGGCCTGGCGGTAGGCGCTTTATATACCTACTACTATCCGGGTGGCGACACTTTTAATTTATACAATAATTCTGTAAAAGTTGCAGAAGCTGCCTCAGCTGATTGGTCGGCCTATATAAGCCAATTCTTCCTGTTAGATACTTGGCTTGACTTCACAAATTTTGATGGTGACTCCCGATCAATGGTATTTGAGCGCTGGATCAGCATTTTAACAATTATTAGCGGCCATAGCTACTATGTAGTTAGTTTGTGGTGTTCATTCATAGCCTTTTTAGGACTTTTCTTCTTGGTTACGCGTCTTTCCCTGTGCTTTAATAATACCTCGCGGGCGGCGGTAATTTCACTTTTATTATGGCCTAGTGTAGTCTTCTGGTCATCGGGTTTGCTAAAAGAATCGCTGGCAATGGGATCAGTGGGGCTAATGGTTGGCGGCCTGCTGAGTTTAATCTTCGGCAAGCGCCTATCCGTAGTGCAATTCGCCTTAATGCTGTTAGGTATTTTATTTCTCTGGCGAATTAAGTATTACGTGGCAGTACCTCTAATTATGGCAAGTTTTGCGGTATTGATTAGCAGCTTATTGAGGGGTAAAAGTTGGTGGGTATTTGTAGGCGGCGGAGCCCTAGTTTTATTTGTAGCCTACTGGCTTAGCTTAAGCCATCCGTATTTGCAGGCTCCGCGAATTTTGCAGGCATTAGTCCCGCCACCGCCGAGGCTGGATCATACGCCCAGTTAAGTAGCTTGGAGCCTACCTGGGGCAGCTTTACCATTCACGCTCCGCTGCTACTATTTAACGGCTTATTTATGCCTTTGCCGATGCTACCGTTTAGGTTAAATACTTTGCAGATACTATTAGGACTAGAGAACCTTTTTCTATTAGTACTCGCCATTACGGCACTATATAAGTTCGCTAAAAGCCGACGGTTATCATATAGCTTATACGCCGGTGTTGGGCTGACATACTCATTAGGTATGGCCGCGGCTATGGTTGTTGCCTCGCCGGTATACGGCTCATTGGTTAGGTACAGGGTATTTTACCTGCCCCTCGCCCTGTATATAGTGCTGGCGTATTTAATACCAGATGGTAGTTTGAAGGTGGGCGTTAAAAGATTTACTTTTGCTCAACTATGGAAAACCCAATAATTATACTTGGCACCGGCGGTATTGGCCGGGCGGCACTGGAAATTTTCTTACAAAATAAGAGAGTGGTATACGCTTTTCTTTCTGAGAACCAAGAGGAATACAATACTGAAATTGATAACGTAACCGTATTGGGTGCAACCGACGATGATGGTTTTTTGAAGTTGATAGGTAAAAAGTGCGAAGCTTTTGTAGCCACTGATGATAGTAAGCTTCGTAAGTCGCTTACTAAAATGCTGAACGAGCGCCGCAAGGTACAGCCAAGCAATGCCATTCACCCCCGGGCGTATGTAGCCGAAAGTGCCCAACTAGGCTACGGAAACTTTATTAATGCCGGGGCTAACCTGGGGGCCGGGGTAAAATTAGCCGGCCACTGCCTAATTCACAGCGGGGTAAGTATTGACTACGAAGTCCAAATTCAGGATTATGTGCAAATAGGGGCCGGAGCAACTATTGGCAACAATGTGGTAGTTGAAGAAGGTGCATTTATCGGTAGCGGGGCCACTATAGTTTCCGGAATAACTATTGGTAAGGGTGCCCGGATTGGGGCTGGCTCGGTAGTTGTAGCTCCGGTTGAGAAAGGCCAAACTGTTTTTGGTAACCCTGCCCAACCGGTCAATAAATAGTCTTATTTTTTATTTCGTAGCCTAATATAATTTTCTTCAAAATAACTAGACATTTTTGTACTGCAATAAAATTTTAGTACTTGTGTCCAGACACTAATTGCTTATTTTTGTAGCCTAATTTATTTATTCATAAACTATCAGCCGGCCTGAAACCGGACCAGGTAACTATATGAAAACACCAGATACCGCGTATAGCGTGCTGCTATACTATTGCTATACCCCAATTGCCGACCCCCAGGAGTATCGCGACCAAACCCACAAATTCTGTATTGAAAACAACCTTCTCGGCCGTATAATTATAGCTGAAGAAGGCTTGAACGGCACAGTTTCTGGCCGGGCTGAGGATTGCCAAAAGTATATGGATTGGGTAAATGCCGATGGACGCTTCACAACATTAGAATTTAAGGTTGAGCATCACTACGAAAACGCTTTTCAGAAACTGCACGTGCGGGTTAAACCGGAGATTGTGCATAGTAGCCTTACTCATCTAAGACCGCACGAGAAAACCGGCACTCACCTTTCGCCGCAGGATTTCCATAAACTGAAAAATGAGGAGGATGTGGTTATAGTAGATGTGCGTTCTAATTACGAACATAAGCTAGGCCACTTCAAAAACGCAGTCACTTTTGATATTGAAAACTTTCGGGACTTTCCAGACAAAGTAGGGGAGCTTAGTCAATACAAAGGAAAAAAAGTTGTAACCTACTGTACCGGCGGTATCAAGTGCGAAAAGGCTTCGGCCTTTCTTCTGGAACAAGGCTTCGAAAATGTATACCAGCTACACGGTGGCATTATTAAGTACGGGCTAGAAACCGACGGGGAGGATTTTGAAGGCAGTTGCTATGTATTTGATGGTCGTCTTACTACCGAAATTAATAAGAAAAACCCTAAGGTTATAAGTACCTGCCATGTTTGCAATGCGCCTAGTGATAGGATGGTAAATTGTGCCAACTCCGAGTGTAACGTTCACGTGCCAATTTGCGAAGAATGTGGGGACAAAATGGAAGGTGCCTGTAGTGAGGAATGCCGAACCCACCCGGCCAAGCGCCCTTACGATGGTAGCGGTTATTACCGCACATCAATTAACGGCTACGACCCTATGCAAGGCTACCGAAATTTGGCGAAGAAAAAATAATAATAATCCGTAAACTTTAGGAGAATAGCACGTAGCCGTCGGGGGCTGAAAGAATATTGCTATATTGTTCAGACAAAAGAAAGAACCTATTTCAGCTTAGTATGTCAGCCAAAACTATAGCCCCATCCGAATTAATAATTAACCCTGACGGTAGTGTATACCACTTGGGCTTAACGCCCGATCAACTGGCCGATACCGTTATTTGTGTGGGGGACCCAGAGCGGGTTGCCCGTATTAGTCGCCATTTTTCTAAGGTTGAGGTAAAGCTGGCCAAACGCGAGTATGTAACCCATACCGGGGAATTTAAGGGCAAGCGGCTAACTGTTATGAGTACCGGTATGGGTACGGATAATGTTGAAATTGCCATGATGGAGTTGGACGCGCTGATAAACCTTGACCTTAAGCAGAGAACAGTAAAAAACGATAAAAAGAAGCTAAAAATAGTAAGGGTAGGAACCAGTGGCAGTCTGCAGCCCGATATAAAGATTGGTAGCTATCTGGTGAGCGAGTACGCTATAGGCCTTGATACGTTAATGTTCTTCTATAACCTGCGTATGGCCATACCCGAAGCAGAATTTGGTTATGCGGTACAGCGCGCCGCCGAATTGCCGTTTCGCCCTTATGTGGTTAAAGGTTCTAAGCAATTAATACGAAAGTTTGGTGAAGTAATGAAAAAGGGTAATACCCTTACTGCGCCCGGTTTTTACGCTCCACAGGGCCGTAAGCTACGGGCTCAACTTCGCTTGCCGCAAATGATGGAGAACCTGGCAAAATTTACCCACGAAGGTAAACGCTTAACCAATTTTGAAATGGAAACCGCCGGCTACTACGCTCTGGCTCATATATTGGAACACGAAGCGGTAAGTGTAAATGCTATATTAGCGAACAGGATGTCCAACGAATTTGCCGAGGATCCAACCAAGGTGGTAGATGATTTGATTGAGTTGGTTCTGGAAAAGCTGGTTGACTAATTCATATTATGCATTAGTAAAAACAAAGCCTTCTAATGTATAGAAGGCTTTGTTTTGCAGAAATAGCTGATAATTTTCAAGCCATTTCACTTAATTCTAGCCAGCGCAACTCTTTTTCGTCTAAGGTTTCGTTTAGAAGTTCCAGTTCTTCGGCCCACTTCTGAAGTTCCTCGTGATTGGCCCCGCTATTCATTTTTTTAACCAATTCAGTTTTCTTGGTTTCTATACTAGCCATATCCTGCTCTAGCTTCTCAAACTCCCGCTGCTCCTTATAACTTAGTTTTTTCCTTTCTTTTGTAGCGGTAGGTTCAGGCTTGGCTTCAACCAGCGATTTAGGCTTTACCGGGTTTACCGCGGCTTTTTCCTCTTCTTCTTTTTCCAGACGGTAATCCGTATAGTTGCCGGCGTAGTCCTTAATTTCAGTACTGCCAAATACAAACAAGTGGTCAACCAGGCGGTCCATAAAGTACCGGTCGTGGCTAACAATAACTAAGCAGCCTTTAAAGCTTTCCAGAAAATCTTCCAGAATATTTAGGGTATCTAAATCAAGGTCATTAGTGGGTTCGTCCAGAATCAGAAAATTAGGATTTTCCATCAGCACCCGTAATAACTGAAGCCTTCGCTTTTGGCCCCCACTTAAACGTCCGACCTGGGTATACTGCTGCTCGGCATTAAAGCCAAATCGTTCCATAAGCTTACCGGCCGTAACCTGGCTGCCATCGGCTAATTCAATTACTTCGGCCACGGCTTTAACCACTTCTATACCGCGCAAATTAGGATCGAACAGGCTCTCTTCTTGCCGGTAGTAACCAATCTTAAGAGTTTCACCAATTACCACCTGTCCGGTATCGGGTTGTATGGTTTGGGTTATAATATTAAGGAAGGTACTTTTGCCAGTACCGTTCGGCCCAATTAAGCCAACCTTGTCGCCGCGTCGGAATATATAGGTAAAATCTTCAAAAAGAGTTTTACTACCGTACGATTTGCCAATATTGGAAAGCTCAATAATTTTAGTTCCCAATCTACGGCCTACTACGTCCAGCTCTACTTTATTGTCCGCAATTTTCTGGCTGGCTTTATCCTTTAAATCTTCAAATGCATCTAGGCGATATTTTGCCTTAGTTCCCCGCGCTTTAGGCTGCCGGCGTACCCAGTCTAATTCTTTTCGCATCAGGTTGCGGGCCTTGTCAATTGAGGCAGCCTCCAGTTGCTGGCGTTCAGCCTTCTTTTCAAGAAAGTAACTGTAACTGCCTTCGTATTTGTAAAGTACACCCCCGTTGAGCTCCAATACCTGGTTAGTTACCGACTCTAAAAAGTAGCGGTCGTGGGTAATCATAAGTAAGCTTAGGGCCGAACGTTTCAGGTAATCTTCTAGCCACTCAATGGCCGGTAAATCCAGGTGGTTGGTTGGCTCATCCAATAGCAGCAGGTCAGGAGGCTCCACCAGCATCTTGGCCAGCGCAATTCTGCGTTTTTGCCCACCGCTTAGGCCGTCGGTTTTTCTATCCATTTCCGGCAGTCCTAATTTGCTGACAATTTGCTGAATGCGGGCCTCATAGTCCCAGAGGTTTTTCTCGTCAATAGCGGTAGTTAGCTCCATTATCTTTTCGGCGGCTTCCACACTTCCGTCCTCCGATTTCTGTAGCCAGTACTCGTAATCGGCTAACAGCTTCATGTTGGGGTTGGCCTCATCAAATAAGGCCGTACGAATAGTGCTGCCCTCCGGCAGTACCGGATGCTGGGGCAGGTACCCAATTCGTACACCTTGCCTAACCGCTACTTTGCCGCTGTCTGCGGCCTCTTCCCCTGCCAAAATCTTCAGGATAGTACTTTTACCGGCTCCGTTATGGCCTATAAGGGCAACTTTTTCGCCTTGCAGAATTCCTAAAGTTATGTTGGAGAACAATTTGCTTTCCTGAAAACTTTTGGAAAGGTTTTCTGCTGATAATAAATTCATACCCAAAAGTATGCAATTTTTTTCAGCTCAGGATTGCCCTATATTTTAAAATTAAGCCGGATTTTAGCCGTAAGAGTTGGGCTAGGGCAAATTCCCTACGAAATGAGCGAACTAAGGTTACGGCTATTTACGTTAGGAAAGTGAAGATTTATAGATACAACCAAAACAGTAGAGAATTAAAGAGTATGATTAGAGTAGCAGGTGCCGTATTATTTGGAATGTTGATGTTTAAAACTTTTAGCTATGGTGAAGGAAGCGCACCGGAGGCTAAAGTAGTTCAAGCCAGCCTTAGTTTACCTGATATTTCTACCGAGCCCTTTACTGAAGAAGAATCTACCCTAACTTCTGCCGAGCTGGCTGAGCAAAAACTTAGCAGTATTTATCAAGTAATCTTTTCTGATGAATCTAGTAAACCAGCCTACGAAGTTTTCCGCAAGGGCATGGTAGGTTACCTGAACCTACAGCGGGCGGGCAAACTTAAAAACGAGAATATTTTAACCCTGATTGACTTTAGCCTGCCGAGCGTTCAAAAGCGGTTGTGGGTGGTTGATTTGGCCAGTAATAAAGTTCTTTTCCACGATTTGGTTGCCCACGGCAAAAATAGCGGCGGCAACATTGCTACAACTTTTTCTAATACGCCCAATAGCAATATGAGCAGCCTAGGCTTTTACGTTACCGCTAATACTTATTTTGGTAAGCACGGCCTTAGCTTGCGCCTTGCTGGCCAGGAGGCGGGTTTTAATAGCAATGCTATGCAGCGCGCGGTAGTAATGCACGGTGCCGATTACGTTAACGAAGGTATTTGCAAAAGTATTGGCCGCTTAGGCCGTAGTTTTGGCTGCCCCGCCATCTCTATGGATATTTATAAGGAGGTTATTAATACAGTAGCCAACGGAAGCTGTATGTTTATTTACCATACTTCAGTAGACTATCACAAAGCCTCCGCTCTTTTGCAGGAACCGGTTGAACTACACAACCAACTGCTAGCTACAAACTAATTCAAGCAACAATTTCAATCTAAAGCCATTTTGTAATGGCTTTTTTTATAACAATTGCGGCTTTAATTTTTTTATAGAGAGTAATCCTATGCGTAAAAGAGTATTAACCCTTCTAACTACCTCCTTCCTAAGCTTCAAGTCGTTTGATGCCGTAAGCTCCGATGCTATAGATTTGCTGGACGATACCGAGATGTATAGCAATGAAATGAAGCGTAAAATGGCTGAGGATGTAATTTTGCGGTATTACAACTCCATGAATTTTGGCGAGGCCGCTAAGCCGGACTACGCTACCTTCCGCAAGGCCATGATTGGGTACTTGAACTTAAGATCGGCCGGTGAATTAAATCAAAAGCAAATTCTAACGGTAATTGATTTTAACCTCCCTAGCAGCAAAAAACGGCTCTGGATAATTGATTTGAATAGTAAGAAGCTGCTTTTTCATGAGTTAGTAGCCCACGGCCGAAATAGTGGCAATTTGTACGCCAAAAAGTTTTCTAACGAGCAAAATAGTAACAGCAGTAGTTTAGGTTTTTACGTAACCGGAGAGGTTTACTACGGCAAATACGGGCGAAGCCTTAAGTTAGACGGAATGGAATCCGGTATAAACGATAAGCTACGCGCTCGCTCGGTTGTAATGCACGGTTCTGACTACGTAAGCCAAAAAATTGTGGATCGGACCGGTCGTTTGGGTAGAAGTTTTGGCTGCCCGGCCATAGCTTGGGATAATAAGGATGAAATTATCAATGCCATTCAAAATAATACAGTTATTTACGTTAATGGCCCTAGTATAAAATATAATACTAAAAGTACCCTTCTAAATTCTTCGGAAGCTTTTGATGTACTGGCCGACCAGGGTTTTAAGGTGGTAGCTCCCAGTAATCAGATGCCGGTAACCTGATTACTGAAAAAAAGTAAAAGCCGCTAAGGAGTAGTCTTTAGCGGCTTTTTTACTTTAGGGAGTACCGATTGTTCTTTGTTCAGGTGTTTCGTAGGGTTCGGCCGGGTCAGCCGGGGGCGGCGGGTCAGTCTGGTTTTTATTTTGGAAGGCTAAGTCAAAAGCTTTCTTTAATTCGCCGGCTGCGTTTTGTAAGCGGCCCTTAACCTCCTGCCACTTCTCATCATCTTTAATAAAAGAATTTAAGTCTTTTTCCAGTTTGTCCTTCGCACGGTTTAGGTCGTTCAATGTCTCCTGCACATTGGGTTGTTCCGAAGCCTCCTTGGCCCGCCCCAACAGGTCATCCATTTTCCTACCTAAATTAGCAAACAAGGATTCTATTTTTCCTGAATTGTTCATTACTACTTATGGTATGGGTTTTTAAAATGACTGCTTTTTAGACGTTGCATTACGGCAAAGGTAAATATGAAGCCGTATACAAGCATTTCCATAAACGATAGAAAGGCTACGTAAAACGGATTAAAATACCGGCCCATCAACTGGGTATCTTTTAGAGTAGCAATAAAATCGTAATCAATAAGGCCGTAGATTAGCAAAAAAATGGCAAAGGGCAACGAACCTACAATAATGGTATACATGCCGGCTCCTATTCCTTTCATATACGTCCAGTACCCATGTACGTGGTGCTTAAAATGCTGAACGGCCCGGTAGGTAATAAAGAACATAAATAGCAGGTTGCCAACCCGCAACCAGGTTTCAGTTTCTAACCCTAAGGCGGCCATCATTAAAAAGTACCCTATATTCGCACCGGCCAAAATAAGGCCGAATTTCCAACCTACCCGTTCAATAGTAAGCGGTCTATTTTCATTAATATTAACGTTGTGGCTAATTGGTGCATCCATAATTTGCAATATTTAGTTAATGGTTTAACGCTATTTATTTACTAGGTGTTTGGTAAAATTTTTAGTAAATAAAATTTTAATTGGTGGTTTTCTTTAGCCATTCTCTAATAAGTAATATTAACTAGCTTTGCAGCATGAAGAAGAAAGAAGGGGACCAGCATAGTTTTACTATTGGGCAGGCTATGGAAAGTTTACTCAAGACTTATAGGCTGCAGGGAAAATTTAATGAAGCTCACCTAATTTCGCACTGGGCGGATGTAATTGGTAAGCCAATAGCCGAGCGCACTAATAAGCTCTTTTTTAAGAATTCAGTGTTGTTTGTAGAGTTAACCTCGGCCCCGCTAAAGCACGAACTTAACCAGCGGCGCAGTTTGGTTCTTCGCAATATACAGCAGCATTACGGGGCCGATATGGTCAGCGACATCGTGTTTATGTAGCAATTGAGCCAATTTTTAGTATACAAATTTTCGCAGAGTTTTATACCTAAAAATAAAGTGTCTCACTTCCCCAACTTTTGCCTAAATCCTACGATTAACCACTGAGTTGAATTGGAAATTATATGGATTTAAGGAGTGGTCAGGCATTTTGGCTGGTTAAGAACGGCTTGTTAAAAACCTACCCAGCACTGGCTGAAAATTTGGATGAGGAAGTTGTAATCCTGGGTGGGGGTATAACCGGGGCACTTATTGCTTATGCATTTTCTAAAAGAGGTATACCGGCGGTATTGGTAGAGAAGAGAGAAATTGGCTGGGGAAGCACCGCTGCCAGTACGGCTATGCTTCAGTACGAAATTGATACTAACCTTTACGAACTCATTAACTTAATAGGTAAGGCGAAAGCCGAAAAAGCCTATTGGCAGGGCATAGATGCTATAAACCAGATTGATGAGATTTGCCAAACGGTGGGGCAGGGAAGTAGTTTCAAAAAACACCCCAGCCTGTATATTGCCAAAACCGAACAGGAGTATCAGCAATTAGGGCAGGAGTTTGAAGCACGTATAGCTGCCAACTTGCCGGTAGAGTGGATTAGCGGAATTAATCTTAACCAGGACTATGGGTTGCGCGCGGAGGCTGCAATAAAGTCTGAGGAAGCAGCCGTTGTAGATGCCTACCAGCTTACCCATAATTTGCTTAGAGAAGCAGAGAATTTGGGTGCCCGCATATACGATCGTACGGAGCTTACTGATATTAAACCCCAGAAAACAGGCTACCGGCTCACTACAAACCAGGGCTATACGGTTAATACCGGAAAACTAATATTTGCTACGGGTTACGAAAGCGTAAACTACCTAAAACAAGATGTCGTCACGCTAAAATCGACCTATGCTCTGGCTACTGAACCTATGAATTTTAGAGATATTGGAGGGGAGTATTTGCTTTGGGAAATGAGCCGGCCATACTTCTATATGCGGCCAACCACGGATCAGCGTTTGCTGATGGGCGGTGGCGATATACCCTTTAAAAACAATAAGATTAGAGACAGCAAACTGAAGGGCCGTATCAAAGATATCCAAAGAAATTTCTCGGAACTTTACCCCGACCTGCAGTACCCTGATACTGCATTTTGCTGGGCCGGAACTTTTGGTGAAACTAAAGACGGTTTGCCGTATATAGGAGAAAGCGCGGAATGGGAATCAGCATACTTTGCGTTAGGTTATGGCGGTAACGGAATCACCTATAGCTTATTAGCCTCCAACATTTTAGCCGACTGCTATCAGAACATCCCAAACCCCAATACAGAACTTTATAGCTTTAACCGTTAATAATAAAAGAAGCGAGCCTGGGCCCGCTTCTTTCTAAGGTATCTTGAATTTAAATTGTCCTGCTAATTAACCGGTTCTCCATCAATATTTAATTGGTAAACCTTACCCGGCCTAAAGGCTTTAATAGCCTCTAATTGGGTTTCAGCATCGCCAACAATCACATATGTCATGTCCCTTTCTGAAAGGTTTTCGCTTATAAGCTGTTTGAAATCGTCCGCCTTCATTGCTATAAGCTCCTGCTGACCCTGCCTAATATAATCCGTCGGTTTATTGAATTTGCTAATTTGTCTTAGCAGTCCAAGCTTTTCATACAGACTTTCAAAATCTTTAGTATTGGCTTTCAGAATTTTATTTTGGGTTAGGGCTACTTCCTCCGCATTAAAATCCTGGCTGTAATTGCCGATCATTTCTTCAATAATTTCGAGCGAGGGTACGGTTGCATTGGCGCGTACGCTGGTATAGGCAATGAACGGTGATACCTCTTTGTAATCTCTGAAAAAGGAATAAGCTCCGTAAGTATAGCCTTTTTCTATGCGAAGGGTTTGGGTTAATTTACCGCTGGAGCCGCCGCCTAGTACTTCGTTGGCATACTGCATATTATTAAAGTTAGGGTGTGTAGCCGGTTGGGTAAGTTTGCCCAAATATATAACCGACTGTTTGGACCCAGGAACATCAATAAAATATATATTACCGGCTGTTTTATTCTGAACAATTCCATACTCTTTATTGGAAACCTCCTTTGACGGCCAATTTTGGGCTAGTTCAGCAAAGGCAGTTTTGGCCCGCTCCTGCGGAACGGCACCGGCAATATGCGCAGTACTAAGCTGGGGCGAAAGGTTATTCTGGTAATAAGCCTTTACATCCTCAATAGTTATATCCTTAACTGAGCTAAGAGTTCCGCTGGTAGGCACGCCCAATATGTGGTCTGGTCCGTATAAAAGTTCGCTAAACCGGATAGAGGCAATAGAAGTTGGATTGGCTTCCCTATCTTTTAGTTGGGTAAGTACGGCTGATTTTAATCGGTTAAACTCACCTTCGTCCCAGCGGGGCTCTAAAAGTATTTCCTGTACTAAAGCCAGGGTTTCTTCAAAATTGCGGGCCAAGCACTGAGCATTTATTATAATTTCTTCTTCAGTTGTAGTTATAGAGATGGTGGCACCCAATAGGCCTATTGCCTCCTCTAGTTCAGCCGGCGTACGCTTGGCCGTGCCTTGCATCATTAAATCGGTTAGCAAATTTGCTGTGCCGGATTTTTCTATAGGATCTAGCCAGTGCCCGCCGCTTATGGTTATATTGAAGGCCACAATTGGTAGTTCATTATTTTCAATTCCTAAGACTTTAAAACCATGCGGTAGCTCGGCTTTATAAACATCGGGCATAGTAAACACCGGGGCAGGGCCAAAGTCGGGTTCACTTCTATCAAATTTAGTTTCTGTTTTGGTATACGAGGCTTCCTCGCCCTGGCTTACCTCTTCGTTAGCAATATTATCTTTTATTTCTTCAACATATACTTCGGCTAGGTTAGCCCCGGTAACAGCTAAATTGGCAGAACCCTTAGGTACAAAACTGGTTAGTACGTAGGGTTTACTTTTTATATAAGTATTATATACCCGCATTATGTCTTCTCGGCTCACCGCATTCATAAGTCGGGCCCGTTTGCTAATAAAGCCCGGATCGCCGATAAATTCGTTGTCCTGAGCTAACTGAAAGGCCTTATTTAGAACAGTGGAGGCTCCGGTATATAGAGCGGTTTCCTGCTCGGCTTTTATACGTTTTAGCTCATTATCGGTAAAGCCGGTTTGTTCAAAATTCTTAAAGGCCCGGTTTATAGCTGCCTGAACACTATCCAGATCGGTTCCGGCATTGGCTCGAACCCTAATTATAAATTCACCAGCCAACTCGCTACTGCTTTGGTAGCTTCTGGGTTGGGGGGCAAGCTTTCTATCCTCCACTAGAACTTCGTACAGCGGTGATTTCTTGCTACCGCTTAGTAAATCGGCCAAAATACTGAGGGCATAGGTATCGGGGTGGTACTCTTTTACTGTAGGGTAAATCCGGCGCAACTCGGGAAGTTTAGCAAAGTTATCCTCATAGTAAAGCGATTTAACCTGTTGTAATTTTACCGGTTCCGGGTTAAGGGGCGGCACGGCTTGCCCACTGCGAATTTCTCCAAACCACTGGTTTACCAACTTTTTAGTTTCAGCCACATTAATATCGCCGGCTATAACCAAGGTAGCATTTGAGGCTCCGTAATACTTGTTATAAAATTCCTTCACATCTTCTAATGTAGCCGCTTGCAAATCGGGCAGGGAGCCTATCACCGTCCAGTTATAAGGGTGGTTTTCCGGGTAAAGGGCTTTCCGTATTACCTCATCGGTAAAACCATAGGGGGCGTTATCTACCCGCTGACGCTTTTCGTTTTTTACTACCTGTTTTTCGCGTTCCAGGGCGGCTTCAGTAACCGTATTAATCATATACCCCAGGCGATCGGAGTCAATCCACATTATTTTTTCAAAGGCATCTTTAGGTACAACCTCGTAGTAGATTGTCCCATCGGACCAGGTACCGCCGTTTCTATCGCCGCCCCACTCAGGTATAAGCTTACGGTTGGCCCCCACGGGTACATTCTCCGAGTCGTTGAATGACATGTGTTCAAAGAAGTGAGCAAAGCCGGTCTTACCCGGTTCTTCGCGGTTAGAGCCTACGTGAAGCAAGGTAGCTACTGCCACCACCGGGTCGGAATGATCTTCGTGCAAAATTACTTCCAGGCCGTTTTCCAGCGTGTATTTTTCGTATGAAATAGAGAAATCCCTGTTTGCGGCAGTGCCAGCCGTTGCGGATTTGCTTGCCGCAGGGTTGGGAGAAGTTTCAGTAGATTGGGTGGCCGGACTCTGGCAGGCAGCTACGACAACTGCGCTGGCCAAGAGTAAATAGTTAAATCGCATTGTAGATTGTAAGAGTTTATTCTAAAAATAGAATTCAGTTCTTACAATTTCAAAATGAATTATATAAAGGGAAAAATACGGTTATGAGTTGACCTAGGAGGTAGGACCCATTACGTACATTTGTTCCAGGGTAGGTGTGGGACTGCCACCCTTGGGTTCTAAGGTAACGGCAAAAGCATCGGCCTGGGCGGTAGCATTCATTTTTTGTAAGCCATCGGCCTCCATTTCAAATACTCCCATATCAACGGGGTTGCCATCTACTAAAGCCCACAATTGGTACTGCTTATCTGCCGGCGGGTTGGGTAAACTACCCGGGGTTACAAAAACCTCAGAGGTTCCGGCATTCCAGTACACCTGCGCTTGGGCCTTAGGTGCCGGAGCTTGACCCTGCAGTTGTATAATTTTGAAACTAGGGCTGGTTGCTACTGCTAATTGTTCGCCTAGTTGGTTGCTAGTGGTTTCTAGCTTATCAATTTGGTTAGCGTAGCGATCGGTTTCGGCTTGCAGGTTTACAATCCTCCCTTCGGCCTCCTGCCATTCGGTATAGAATACTGCCGCTGCAATAGAACTCAGCATTGCCAGGGCTATGCTGGCCGCTAGTAGCCAGGAGTATTTTTTAGGCTCCTGATTAACTTCTATTGGTCTTAACCTGCCAAGGGGAGGGTTTTCGTTATCAGCGGAGGCTGCCGGTGGGGCTATATCTTTATTAATTTCCTGCATAAGCAGGTTGCGGCGAGCCGGCGGAACCGGTTTGGCCCCAGCCAAGCTTAGTTCCTGCAAAGTTGCCTCAATTGCAAGTAATTCATTGCTGACTTCGGGATATTGAGCAGCCATACGTTCAACCTCCTGAGCTTCGGCAAGGGTTAGCTCACCTAACACATAGGTTTCAAGAATTCCGGACGATATGTAGGCTTTAATATCCACTATTTTCCAACTATCTTTCGTAAATGAAGCATAGCTAACCTGTGTCGGGTTTTCACGGTTCCCAACGGTATATTGTATTCTTTCGATACTTCGGCTTGCGTATACCCCTTCAGGTATAAAAGATT
This sequence comes from uncultured Roseivirgaceae bacterium, assembly GCA_964504565.1. Classification (GTDB taxonomy): domain Bacteria; phylum Bacteroidota; class Bacteroidia; order Cytophagales; family Cyclobacteriaceae; genus Cesiribacter. Next base: position 50,244 of record CAZDEY010000015.1, on the reverse strand, counting down.
AATAATAAGTTGTTGATCCGGGGTAAGCTCCTTAAGCAGATTTTCTATCCCTATTGAATCAACCTCCTGCTCACTGTAATTTTGCTGTTCGAGGGTATGTACGTTATCCGAAACTGAATCGGTTTTTCCTTCCTGTTTGATTTCCTTACTCCTAAGCTTATCGATAGCCAAATTACGCGCAATATTGTACATCCAGGTAAAAAGGCGGCCTTTGCCGGAATCATACTTAACTATTGAATTCCAGACTTTTATAAACGCGTCGTGCAGTACTTCTTCGGCAACCGTATCGTTTTTAACTATACGGGAAATAACCCCAAATATAGCGGCGGAATAATTATCGTATAAGTAGCCAAACGCCTCCTTATCGCGCGCTTTTAGGCGGCTGATAAGCTGAACTTCATCGATATGCTGGGCGTGATTTGTCAAAAAAATTGCTAAAACAGTGGCAAATAAAAAAAATGGCGGTTAATAACCAAAGCCAAACTCGTTCCGGTCCAGCATTTAATTTGGCAACTCCTGAACCAAGTACAAAAGTGGCTGCCTAATTGTTTGAACTTTCAGGCTATATGTTTTAAAAATTTATTCACTTCTCACCTATTTCTAATAAGTAGTCGCAATACTTACCAGCGAAGCACCGTAGGGAATACTGCACTAGCCCAACCGTTCTGCTTCACCCAGAATTTTCCTTAAAACTGCTACGAGGTTAGGGTTAAAATTTAAAGTTTCTACGGCTACCTTATTCGATTATATATTTTTTTGGATTGCGCCACCAAGTTTTAACCTGTGTGAACCGATAGTTCGGCGGATATCCAGTTGAGGTACATAGGGGTAATGGTAATGAATGCTGTTTAGCTTACCCAAATACAGATCCCGAGATTTTTTCGAATCCATTGCCAGTCTTATCAACCGTATTTAATGGTATTAAATAGAAAGGTTATTCTAAAGGTGATATGTCCTAAAATTCACTTGTAAAACATTTTTATCAAACCAAAGAAAAATTAGGGCACTTTCAAATTCATAGCAGGCTAGGTATGTAATAATTGATGGAGGGAGTAAAGTATTTTAGGCATGTACCGCTTGATTTTCAGGGATGTACCCAATTAAGGCTAGAAACATAAATGTAATTTACAACCTTGTATGCTAACTTTCCGTCTATAAGTTGTATTAAAATAAAAATTTATTGTAATTTTGTAACTCAACTTTCTCCTAATGCTAAGATTACTTTTAGTACTGATTGCCGGATTTTTCGCTCTGTCAGCTAAGGCCGAGACTATTTACGAGTACCAGGTTATAGAATTTGAGAACGGCAAAGCCTACTATGCTTGGGTTAACTATAATGAGGATGCCGATCAATTACTAGTTAAATACGAGGAAGGAGCAGAGCCCCGCATTATCAGCGCAGATGAAGTAACTCGATTTACCTTTCACGGAAGCGATTATGTTTCCTTAACCTTTATGGGTAAGTTCAATACTTTTTACAAAATCCAGTTTGAGGGTGAAGAGCTAGCGTTACTAGAAAAAAAGCCAACTACTAAAATGCTGAAGTTGCTTGCCGAGGCCAACGAATTGGTTTACTACGAAGACGTTAGTGAAACGGCCGAATCGCAACCAGTTATACTGTTTCAGCAAAATAATGCCCTTAGCGCTATTAATTTTAGCGGTGCTAAGCGAGCCGATGAGAGTAACATTAAAATTGAAAAGTTAGTATTTATAGCCACCCCGGAAAAGTTTGACTTATTTTTAGCCGAAACTAACCAATTTACCGCCTTTTGGTCAAACTATTGGCAGCATAAGCCAAACGCTCGCCAAGTGCGTAAATTATTGGCTCCATATATGCACAGCGAACGGCGCTTAAATAGTATTACGGAAATTGTATCTGCTGATAAAATTGACTTGAGAGACACTACCCAATTAGTTGCCGTACTTAAGAATAGTTAAAATTTGTGAATCAAGCTGACAGGAAGGAAAGCCGGGTAACGCCATGTTATCCGGCTTTTGTATTTTCTATTAAAGTAGAGTGGCTAAGTTTTAAATGTTAAGTATAATAAGCACTCCCAGTGGTCAATACTACAAAAGCTTCACCCCAGCCTGACTAACAGGTTAGCAGTTTTTCGGTCTGGTTATTACCAATTAATAGAATTTGCCTATACTTAAAGTGATTATTACTAAAGGTATGCTTCGAAAAACGCTTAAAACTTCCAGCCCTCCTGCCCAATTTTCTGCCCGAGGAACTGAATCCTCCCGCCTGGAGTCCTTTAGCGACGGGGTATTTGCGCTAGCCGTTGCCCTTTTGGTACTAAGTAGCTCGGTGCCGGAAACGTTTAGTGAGTTGTTGGAGGCTTTTTCCGATGTAGTGCCCTTTGCCTTATGCATTACCATACTAGGGACAATTTGGTATCAGCATTATCTTTTTTTTTACCGCTACGGGCTCAGCGATTTAAAGACCGTAGTCCTAAATACAGTGTTACTTTCGGTGGTGCTGTTTTACGTGTACCCTCTAAAATTTTTATTTCGGGTTTTGTATATGTATTTCAGTAAGCTGGTTACCGGCCAACCACTTAATGATTTGTTTACCAATATTCTGCCAATAAATCAAGCTGCCAATTTGCTTATACTTTACGGAATTGGAGCAATTGTTATTTACCTGATCTTGGCAGAAATGTTTAGGCACGCTTTAGCTAAATCAGAAGAACTTGAACTTAGCGACATTGAGAAAAAGCTAACTCGTAAAAGTATGATTCTGAATTTTGTGAGTATAATACCGCCTTTGCTTTCGGTTTTAGTAGCGTGGGTTGGGGTAGGATCTTACACTACTACGTTTGTAATAGCCGGGAATATATATTGGCTATATCCAATACTTATGCCGCTAAGTGCTAAGTTACTGGATAAAGAAAGCTGAGAAGGCTTTAAGCGGTAACCAACTTTTTCTCTTTGGTTTTTTCAGGTTGCGGAGATTTGGCGGCAGGCAAAGTAAGTATAAAAGTAGTACCAATGCGCTCTCTACTTCTTACTCTTAGGTCGCCCTGGTTCATATTGGCAAACTCATAGGCTAACCGTAAGCCCAGTCCTAAGCCTTTTTCTCCGTCGGTTCCCCACGTTCTTTTTTCATCCCTATTCCGGAATAGGTTACGCATCTTTTCGGGCGACATCCCTATACCATTATCCTGGATTGAAACTGCTATATTATCGGAGTGTATTTCAGCCGATATTTTAACTTCGCCGCCTTTTTCGGTAAACTTTAGAGCATTATTTACCAGGTTTCTAAGTATGGTACTTAGGCTGTTATAATCCGCATAAACGCGTACCCGTTTAGGTACTTCGTTGATCATGATTATTTGCTTACTGTGCGCCATAGTGCTAAACATAGCCAGTATATCATCAGCTAAACTGGATAATTGTATGTTCTCCGGACGGTATGGAAATTCGCCCTGCTCACTAACTGACCAGCCAAGGAGGTTATCTAATAAGCCGGAAAGCTGGTCAGCACTTTTATTAAGATGGGTCGAAATAATTTTTAGTTGGGCGGTATCCCCAACGGTTATATAATGCTCAATTAATTTACTGATTCCGTTAAAGGCACCTACCGGCCCCCGCAGGTCATGGGATATTATGGAAAAAATCTTGTTCCGGCTATTATTTAATACCTGGAGCTCATCGCGCTGAGCGGCTAGTTCTTGGGCTTGGGAGTTTAGTTTAAGGTTAGCCTCTTTTTTATGTTTATAACTCCGGTGCCATACATAGGCCAAAGCCGCTATGAATATAAAAGATAGGAATAATGCTATTAAAAATATCCTTTGAACTAAACTTTCCTGTTCTAAGCGGGCAATTTCAGCGTTTTTGTTAAGCAGCTCATAGTTCCATTTAAGGTTTGATACTAAATCTTGAGAGGCTTGGCTAAGAATAGCTGTATTAAGTTCACTGTAGTGATTTAGCTCTTTATAAGCCTGTTCGTACTTTTGGCTGTTATACAGTGATTGGGCATACCCTTTTTTAATTTTCCTTTGTAAATCAATATTTTGTAATTGGGCAGCTAACGAATCGGCTTGCTTAATTAAACTCAGGGCTGGTGAGGTAGAATTAAATTGATTATATATTAATGCTTGTTCATAAATAAATTCGGCCAGACCGGAAATATCACCTTCCGCTTGCATAATTTTTACTGCCCGCTGTAGATGCATATCGGCCAAGGCAAATTCTTTTTTCTTTATATAATTTAATCCCAAGTTTCCAATAGCATAGCCTTCGATTAATGGTTGATTAAGTGACCGACCCATAATCAGCGCTTTTTCCAATGTCGTTATCGACTCGGAAAATTTTTCATTCAAATATTGATTATATCCTAGATTTAAGATAGTTGTAGCTAAGCGTACAGAATCATTATTTTGGGCATATAAATCAATTGCCTTGGAGTAAGATGCATAGCAAGCGGAATAATCCTTCATTAAACCCTGTAAATGACCTAAGTGGCTATACACTGTTGCTAAGCCAACATTGTTTTTATCTTTATTATAAATATCGGCTGCTTGTAACAATAAAATTTTTGCCTTTAAGTACTGCCCACTCTGTATTGCTCCATAGGCGGCGTACATTTTTAGTTTAACGGTATCAACCGCTAGCTTATGTTTAACGGCAAGGTTGATTGCCATTTCTGCGTACAAAATTTTATTGTAGGAAGATTGTGTTGTGTCGGCTAGGAGGGAATATAACTCAAATTGCTCAATAGGAACCATGTTACTCCTATGAAAAATTAAGCTATCCTTAGAAGTAAACGAATAAGCCCAAGCCGAAACACAGGCCAGCACTGAGCTTACGACAAAAAATAATATTGAAATTAAATTTTTCAGGTTCCGGGAGGTTTAGTTTCTAAAATGGGATCTACTATGTATTCGTCAGATCCTACTACATATTTGATATTATAAGAATCCCTCTCCTCGTCTATATCCTTCACTTTACCCTGCCAAGTTCCGTCTTTTTTTGCCTTAGGTTGGTTAGGCGGAAAAAGATTGAAGCGGCCGTCTTTAGCTTCTATTCCAGTAAGTTTGTCAATATCGCTGTTCTTATCTAGCTGCCAAATTACATAATCATTTTTGGCTACCTGTGTGTAGAAGGTGTGAGCCTCGCCCCAATTTTTTCCATTATCGTTACTAAGCTCCAGTTGATCTGGTTTCCCCGACTTTAGCCGGATTAAAATAGTGTGTTCTGCCATAAAAATAGGTTTTGGTTGAGAGTTAGTAAATGTATAAAACTTTATTCGCTTATAAAATTTTGCAAGATTATACTATTCCAAAAATTTAAATAAGCAAAGCATATATAATCTTGCGCTGAAATTACAATACCTCAAAATTACAAGCGGTAAGTACCAAGTATTTAGTCAACCAATTGTTTTACAGAACCTTATATTATTGTAGTCGTATGCTATAGAAGATTGGATAAGTTTAAAGCTTATATACCAAAATTTAATTTCGAAAATATGGATGCTAAAACTCTTGATAAATTAAACTCTATACAATCGTCAATTGAAGACTTACACAATAGCCAGGTAGCAGTAATGACTAAAGCCGCTCAATTGGGAACTTCCTTAATGAATAGTCCGGATAAAAAGGTGAGAATGATTTAGTGGAGGTTTACTCCAATGCCAGCGATGCGGCGGACAAGCTAAACGATATGCTGGACAAGATTAACGAACGGGTAACCAAAGCCAATAAAGAGTTTACCCCGCCTGATGAGGAATAGCAGGCATACAGTTTGAAAAGCTCGGGTGAGAATCCGGGCTTTTTCAGTTACCGGCAGGCTGTGGCTGGCGGGGAATAAGTAAAAGCTGTTCTTGCCGGCCGTTTATATAGCGTACCGTCTTACCGTCATAAAATGCATCTTCCTCCAGCATAATCCTGATTTCTTTATTCCATTCCGGAATAGTTACTGCTGCATTGAGCTCAATAGAATAGGCTGTATTGGCGTACAGTGGGTAATCGCCAGTGTGGGGTACCCCGCCCTGCTGGTCCCATAGGCCAATGGTGGGCCCGGCGGCATGGCCGTGGTAGCCTATCGGGTGAGTATAAATTGTAGCTTTAATTCCTACCTGCTTTGCCTGAGCTAAGGCACTTTTTAGTATTTGATTTCCCGAGCGTCCGGTAATAAAATTATCAGTAAGAATATCCTGAAGACGATTGCCAACCTTAAAGGCTTGCTGTAGACCAGCCGGCGCTTCGGTTTCTCCGGGCTTAACTACATAGGCGTGCTGCTGGGTATCGGTATTTAATCCTAAATAGGTAATGCCAAAATCTACGTGCAATAAGTCGCCCGGCATTATTATTTCAGCCTCCGGTCTATCGCTAAAGGCCCGCAAATGCTCAAAACTTTCCGGATCGGCTCGCTGAATTGCAACTGATGGATGAAACCAAGCATCCAAACCTAATTCCCGAACTTTTTCGCGGTACCACCAAACTATATCGTTGGTAGTGGTAACCCCCGGCTGTATTACCTGCTCGGAAAAGCCTTCGGCAATTATATGGTGGGCTATGCTTACAATTTGCTGGTAAACCACCATTTCGGCCGCGGTTCGAGTTTCCAGCCAGCCTATAGCTAAGGCTTCGGCGCTTACCAATTTGGGATGTTGGTTCTTAGGAAGAGCTTTTTGGAGTAATTCGTACTCGCTGGCAGTAAGGCCGTCGGCCAGTGCAAAATGCTCACTTCGGTTAATACCAATTTTGCCTGGGTTACGCTCGGCAATTATTTCCGCCAACCGTTTCCACTGGTCAGGTTGTTTTTCAGGTTCCCAGGCTTTACTAAAACTTTCGCCAATATTATAGCGGGCTACCGCTAAGGCTTCAACCTTATTCTGATTCGGAACTTTGTAAAAAACCAATATGGTTCGGCGGCGAGCAGCCAGCCAGGTAGCGGGCAGCATAGTTTTAATTACCGGATCTTCGTTATACTCCCGGGCAATTATCACCCACATATCAATTCCGCTTGTATCCATAAGCTGCGGTAGTAGGCTATCTATTCGATACTTTAGCCAGCTATCGCGCACCTGAGCCTGCTCTTTCAGGGTAAGTATTTTAGGGTACTGAGCATATGAGGTTGATACGGTTAACAGTACTACAAATAGTAAAAATATCAGGTGGCGCATAAGCTAAAATTATATAGCACCCAATATAAACTAAATGTTAATATACTCCAGACTTACCTGCCTAAACCTTAGTTCAGCCGCCGGTTTTTGCTCGCCTAGCCTTGCGCTTAGAGGTAGGTTTACTTACCTGCGGCCGCTTAAATTTAGGGGCTTTTACTTGTTTAGATTTTTTGTCCGTAGTTTTAGCCTGGTTCCTCGCGCTTGGTTTATTCTCCAGGGTGTCGGTAAAGTTTCTAGGCTGCTGAATATATAAGTTATCTTCCTGATGAAATGCAGTAGGATTATCGACATTGTAAGTATCCTGATAGAGCGTATTAAAACTCATTAGTACTATGCAAGCAATTGTGAGTAGGGTAGTAACTAGTGGCTTCATAATCAAAATAGTAGTTCAATTATGAAGTTAGGTTAAGCTATCAATCTATACCCGGCAAGCTTTTCGTTCACGCTACATTGTAAGGTTTAGCTGCGCTTCGACTAATATAACTATAGATTCGCTAGGCTATAGCAGATTAAAAACCGTCGAGTACAGCATATACCTAACAGATTCTTCTCTAGGAAATAATTTCCCTGAAATGTATATCAGAAGGCGAAAGAAAATTAGCACGTTTAGCGAAGCCTTTCAATGCTACCGACCATAGTTCAGCCCATTGGGGAAACAACACGCTAATTACTTAGCTGAGATATAATTGGTTGGATACCTGATAGTTCCTAAAATGTATGGTGTAAGCTAAGTTGCGCCTGACCTTTATTCCAAATTTCGGTAGTCTGCTTCATCCAGCCGGTTTGCAATCGCAGATTATTTCGGAGGCCAAAACCTAGTCCAGCATACGTACGATTGCGATCAAAGAAGGTAACCCTATTTTCGGTACCAATATTTCGTTGACCGTTAATGAATATCTCATTGTACAATGCCAAATAAACCGCCCCTTTAACAAGTTCAGTTTTATTGAGCGGAACGTTTAGGAAAATATTATAGCGGTAGCGAGTCCTAAAATCTTGGCCTTCGTTCCAGCGTTGTTCATAGCGAAACCGGTGAGTAAGGTAAAATCGCTTACCGAGCTGCTGCGGAATTAAAGCTTCTTGGTATATCCGGTGTTCATTTACCGTATTGTCTAGCTCCTCGCCATAAGCTCCGGTAGTAATATTAGCGTAGCCCAACGTAAACAAGACATTTGCCTTTTCCGGCCGGTAAGTTAATCCGGTACGTAGTAAAATTTGCTCCAGGTCACTGCCGGCGTTCCAGAACCGAAACTGGTAGTCACCCTGCAGGCCAAATCGGCTGTCGCCAAATTTTTTATTAAAGAAGTACATGTACCAAGCCCCCAGTTGGTCAACGTCACCTTCCTGTGCCCGGGCGTTCGTAAGCAGCGGAAGCAAGAATATCAGCAATAAGAACTTTTTCATTGAATAGAATGAGCCTCTAGTTAATAAGGTATAAGAAAGGGTGTACCAAAGCGGTTACACCCTTTTTATATTACATTTTGTTTTCGAATTTAGGTAAGCTTTTAACAGTCTCTTCAATAAACTTTACCTGGCCAGATTGTAAATCATATACCGCACCTACTATTAACACTTTGCCAGCTTCGAAACGGCGGCTTAGTACCGGTTCCAGATT
>CAZDEY010000015.1:0-41490 GCA_964504565.1 uncultured Roseivirgaceae bacterium | reverse complement strand
AGTAAATTAACCTGCTCAATAACGTTTTGCTCAATGGCCAGGTCAAGCGATTCATCTTCGCCTAAATTAGCGGCCTTAGCTTTTACAGAGGCTGGTTTAATTGCGTTAATTAGGGTAACTACGTGACCCGGAGGGTTTTCGGGTAGTTTCATCGCGGCCTGTACCGCCCCGCAAGATTCGTGGCCTAAAACCACAATTAAGCGTGTGTTTAGCACCTCAGTAGCGTATTCAATAGTCCCATACGAGGCTTCGGCCATTACCTGCCCGGCCGTTCGGGTAATAAATAAATCGCCTACACCCTGGTCAAAAATAATCTCGTTAGGAACCCGACTATCGGCGCAGCCTATGATAGTTGCAAATGGTTTTTGGCCAAGCTCCGTATTCTTAAGATCTTCTTCGGTCTGGCGCGGTCTAACACTTTTATTTTCCGCAAACCGTTTATTTCCGATTATGAGCTTTTTTAATCCGTAGTAGGGATCGAGGTAGGCACTATCGCGGCTGGCAAAGTAGGTATTGGGTTCTACTTCCAAAAGTTCTTCTACAGTTGGCTTTTGCTTAGTAGAAGTTTCTTGAGAAGCAGGGGCAGCCTTTCTTTTTTGCCCGTACCCGGCGAAAGAAATTAAGCATAGGGCCAAGGTCAATAGGCCAATCTGTTTTATAGAATTAGTCATGATAAAAATTTTAGATCTTTTAAAAAAAGATTCTTCTGATGATAATGATAAAAAGTTATTAGAGGCAGGTTGTTATGGGTTGGCTGTAAAACCGATAGGAATAACAGTATAGCCTAGCCTTGGGTTTATGAGGTTACTAATTGTGTAAAATTAGCAACCTATTCTAACCTGATACTGAACAGAGTAGTGTTATACTTGCTCCGGGGGATCGAGATGATGATTTAGCAGGGGGGAAGTATATAGAAGAATGGGCGAGCGGCCCGATGTTTCCTTAACGAAACTCCAAACTGATAATGGCTGATGGGTTAATTCAGTAGTTAAATATTCAATTTCAGTCTTAGGACGTTCTTCTTCTGGTTCAGTATCCAGGTTATAATAATTTTCTATATCAGGAGCTGCGTGCAAATAGCCTAGGGATGAGCCTAGTATACTTAGCGAAGCCACCAGAGATAGTATAATCGTTATATAGGATAATCTGGACACATAAGCCAATACGGCGTTTAATGAATTGAGTTGTTGTTTAAACACTGAAAACTTGAAATTATTAGTTACCAATAGCCTTGGGTAAGTATTCAGTTATATAATTCTAGGCTTCGCTCACTAACTATCCAGCGTAATTTAGCTTTTGATTATTTATAACCGTAGCAGTAGTGGATGTTCTCAGGTAACCAAATTTGGCTGTCTTTTATTTAGGCAAATTTAATACTATTATAAGAAAGTTATTTAACAAGTACAGTTTATAGAATAGTGAAATAGCGAATTGTAATTTATTATATTGAAATGATATCCATATACTACCACCTAAGTCTACCTGCAGTATTAAACTTCTGGTAAGATAGCCGGTTACTCATAAATAAATCTTCAATCGCATGACCTCACTGGAAGTAACCCTGCACTGGCTGTATGTAGCCATTATGTTTGGCAGTGCCTTGGCTTTTTTCGCCTGGAGCCGGCAGCCCCGCCACGTACCCGAACATAAGTATCTGATCCATATTCTTATTGTAATCTGGTCGGGGCTGGTTTATTCGGCTATTGCTCAGGGCCAGGGCCATTTTGAGTGGCTGGGCGAAAAAGTAGTATTTGCCCGCTATTTGGACTGGGTAATTAGTACGCCTTTGCTGGTGCTGGCGCTTTCCTTTACCGCTATGCTGCGGCTTACGAAAGTGTATTGGCTAAAAACGGCATTGGTATTTGTGCAGGTAGTTATGATATTGACCGGCTTAGTGGCCGAACTGGTGCCGGATGAGTATAAATGGTACTGGTACGCTATGGGCTGCGTGGCTCTAGTTATTCAACTGTACCTATTCTGGAAGCCACTCTACGCAATTGCCCGCAGCCAGGATTTGCCAATTCAAAATGCCTATCGTAAATCGGCAATATACCTAACGGTGCAGTGGTTACTATATCCGCTGGTATGGGCTTTAGGCAGTATGGGGTTGCGGGTTTTTGGTACCGAATTAACCAGCATTCTGTATATAATTCTGCCGATAGTGTCTAAAGCCGGGTTTGGTTTCTTCAACCTAAATTTGCTACGAAAACTGCCTCCGCCTGCCAACCAGCGCACAAACTAGTATCTATCTATATAGAAATTGGTGGTATACAGAAGTTGACTATAGTTTTCTAACCGAAGTAATTCAGTATCCGAGATATTCTTGGCTATAATATATCGAATAGAGAATATTGAATAGAGAGCTACTTAAATACCCATATTAAGCTAGAAAAGGGCGTATCTATGCGCCCTTTTCTAGCTTAAACCAACTTTTAACTTAGTTCATTAAGTGGGCTTGTAGTTCCGAAATATATCATCAAAGGTATATCAGAATACAATCCAAATTGCTGAACTTGTGGTCATTTTACAACAAGCTTTCGAACAACCACTAACTAGTTAGATAGGTACCGCCGCCGCCTTTTTATAATTTTATCGGCCACTAATAAATATAGCAGTTGAGCGTTTCAGGTCAAGTAATATTCATTAATCCAACTTTTTCTACCGAAGCAGGCTACTACTGGAACTTAAATACGTACCTTGGGTTACTTTTTATACTGGTTCGCAGGCGCAACTATAGTTTGGTTGGCAACTGTGCTAATTTTTTTAATTATATCCTGGTTACACGCTGGTTGCGCCTAGCAGTTATTTATTTCATATGTCAGCTAAAATTCGTTTCAACAACACCGCCAACACCCGTTTCTTTGCTACCCTTCGCCAACGGGTAGATGCCTACTTTGGCGAGAATGAGATTGACCGTACCGCTAACCCGGCTATGTGGTTTAAGGCGGTCCTTATGATTGTGGTTTATTTAGGCTTGTACGGCACTATTCTGCTGGGGCAGTTTTCCGGGCTGGTTACGCTGGGGCTGGCGTTGCTTATGGGTGTTGCCGCGGCACTAATTGGCTTTAATGTTTGCCACGATGCCATACACGGATCGCTGGGCCAGCGGGCCCGTACCAACCAATTTTACAGCAGTATATTTTACCTGATTGGGGCTAACCCCTACGTATGGCATCTAAGCCACAATATTGTTCACCATACCTATACCAATATTCCCGGCCACGACGAGGACATTGAGGTTTTTCCGGGTTTGGTACGGCTAGATGCGGCCGAGGGGGTAAATCGCGTTCAGCGCTACCAGCATATTTACGCCTTTATACTGTATAGCCTGGCCTCGCTGGCTTGGGTAATTACTAAAGATTTTAAAAAATTCTACCAGAGCAAAATCGGGCAGCATACCACCGTTCATCCGGCTAAAGAGTATTTCAACCTCTATTTCTATAAAACGTTATACTACCTGTTTTTTATAGTTCTGCCGGTAATTGTACTGCCCTTTGCCTGGTGGCAGGTGTTGCTGGGGTTTGTGGCTATGCATTTGGCCGAAGGCTTGGTACTTGGCTTGGTGTTTCAGTTGGCCCACGTGGTAGAAGGTACCGATTTTCCGGTGCCCAATGCCGCCAATCAGCTAGACGAAGCCTGGGCCGCCCACCAACTGCGCACTACGGCTAATTTTAGCCCGCAGAGCAAACTAGCCGCTTTTCTACTAGGCGGACTCAACCGGCAAATTGAACACCATTTATTCCCGAAGGTTTGCCACGTTCACTACCCGGCCCTGGCACCAATTGTGCGGCAAACTGCCGAGGAATTTAACCTGCCCTACCTGGAAAACCGCAGCTTCTGGAGTGCCTTAGGTAGTCACTACCGCTTGTTGAGGTTGATGGGCAAGGAGGCTTACCGCCAAAAGCAGCAGATAAAGCCCGAAAGCCTGCACCAGCGAGCAGCCTGATACAGCACTATCTCCCGGCAGTAAATCCTTTCCGTGGTTGGTGCCCTCACCAACCAACCACTTTTAAAACTTTACAGGCTGATGTAAGGCTGATAGGCAAATAAAGCTATTTTTCAAATACAGCTTAATACAGCACAACCTCCTATTTGTATTTGAAATTTGGTCTTTGGTATTCAGGATCGTATTCACAGAACGTATAAAAGCCAAAACCTAGCTAAGGCTAGCGAATGATTATATCCCGATCGATTTCGGTATATCCAGATTATTGCCAACCTGATACCGGGTGATAGTACTTGACATTTTAGCCGCTGGTTTTGGCGCGGCGGGCTTTACGCTTAGAGGTAGGCTTGCTTACCTTAGGCCGGGGAAATTTCTCCGGTTTACTTTTCTTAACCTTCTCGGCCTTAGCCGGCTTAGTGCCCGGCAGCGTATCGGTAGGGGGTAGGTAAGGCCTAATTGCTAAAGTACTATAGTCCGCGTGCAATGCTGCTGTACGGCCGAATGGTTTAGTTGTTGGTTCACCCGCAGGTTTACGGTTGGGTAGGCCAAAGCTTAGGTTGAGCAGGGCTAGGCAGAATAGTAATACGAACAGATATCGGGCAGCAGTCATAATCGGGCAACTTCAGCTTTAAAGATAGCCGGTCCGCCGTGGTTATACCGCTTAGTTTGTTCGCCAACCTGCCCCGTGTAGGGTATAGCTATAAAATTAAAAAGTAGTATAACTATGATGTGCTAACCAACTAGCGGCTCCAAATTCAATAGAAGAGCAAGCCCGAAATTGCTGCCTCGATATAAAGCTGGCCCGCGACCAATTAGCATCAGAAGTATTGGCTCAGCCTATTCATACAAAAGCAGCCGCTTGGTAACCGGCTTAGGCTCTGGTATATATTGACCTATGCTAATATTTAAATCAGGCAGGGCTTTGGGCTACGGTTAACCCAATATAATCCGGGGAAAAGCTTAAATTTTCTGATTTAACACTATACTAGCCGGCCATATTACCCGCGTGGGCTATACCGCTAGCTTAGTTAGCCAAGCGTAGGCAGAGGGGCTACCTTTAGCCGGATAATTAGTATTCCGGGCGCAACTCGCCTGATTCAACACTACTCCTCATGAAAAAAGTTAACCTATTACTAGTGCTACTAGGCTTGGCCGTAATGTGCCCCGCTCAGCAGTTAAACGCCGGTTGGGAAAAGCAGCTGAGCCAGATGCTGGAAGAATTTAAGGCCTGCGCGCCCGATGCGGAGAACGGACAAAACCGCTGCCAGCAGTTTACCGCCCAATGCTTTAGTACCGTATATAACGTAAAAGATTTTTACGCCAGCGCGGATAAGCGGTACATGAACCTGCCGGAAATGGTTGCTTACTTACAGCAGAGCGGCAAGTGGACGGCTCTGGGCGCAGGTTACGACCCCAAAGTGTTAGCCAACGCCCAAACCTACGCCAACGAGGGCAAGGCTGTAGTAGCCGTGTACATGAGCGAGGAACAACTGGGCCATGCTTCCATTATTTTGCCCGGTGAGCTAAAGCTAAGCGGTACCTGGGGTGTAAAGGTGCCCAACTCAGCCTCCTTCTTTACCTATAACCCCACCAATAGCTACCTGCACAAAAGCCTGGCCTACGCCTACGAACGAGCCAATTTAGGTAAGGTGCAATTGTATGTTAAGAATTATTGAAATTGTGGTATATGTATATAGGAAAAGCTGCCGGATGCAGTCTTTTTTGTGGAAGGCCTAATATGCGTATACTCAGTTCTACAGCATATGAATAAAAATGGTAACCAAAAGGAAGCTACAGTAAGCTTCCTTTTGGTTTTAAACCTGCCAGTATTTCGGGTAATTTTGGTCCTTTCGCCGCTGTTCATCAGCATCTAAATGAAAAAATGCTATGCTGGGGTACAAATTAATTAGAGCAGTGAACGTTGACTTAGAATTTAGCCAAAGCCTCTACCTGATCTTCCAGCAGTTCCTGGTATAAGCTATTGCTAAAATTATCTTCCTGAAAATGGGTTTCTATATTGGCTAGCCGTACTTTTTGCGCTAATACGTGCATTCCCAAATAGTTAAAAATATCAGTAAGGTGGCTTAGGGCTAAACCTGCGCCCTGCACGCCCGATGAAAGCCCCACTAATGCACATTTTTTACCGGAAAACGGGCTAGGGTAGGGCATACCGTCAATAAATGCTTTAAGCACGCCGGGAAAAGATCCGTTATATTCCGGTACCACGAATACAAACTTATCCGCTTTATTCAGACGATCTGTTAACAGATTGAATTCCGGGTTAGTACCGTTATTGTCGTAAAGGGCACTTACGGTAAAATCGGCCGGTAGCCTACTTAAGTCTAGCAGCTTACAAGCCTGCCGTCGCGTAGTTAGCAGCCGTTCGTAGAAGCGCGCCACCTGGGCTGAAACTGAATCGGGTCTGTTGGTGCCGCAAATAATTTCTATCATACGCGAAAATGGATTTTCACTGGCTAGCTTGCAAATCTGAGCCCTATTTTCCTATTTGGACTAGCAAATTTTTTATTACTGGCATATGATGAACCAACTGCACGAAGCGGTTTCCTATATTCAATCCGAAACTAAGTTTAAACCAAAAACCGGAATTATATTGGGTACCGGCCTAGGTAAATTAGCCTATAGCATTGAGCCCGAAATTACTATACCCTACGATGCAATTCCGCATATGCCGGTTTCAACGGTTGAAAGCCATAGTGGCAGGTTAATTTTTGGTAAATTAAATGGGGTGGATGTTGTAGCCATGCAAGGTCGCTTTCACTACTACGAAGGCTACGATCTGGCGCAGGTAACTTTTCCGGTTAGGGTACTGAAGTTATTGGGTATAGAACGTTTGTTTATCAGTAATGCAGCGGGTGGTTTAAGCCCCGATTTTGAGTTAGCCGATTTAATGCTGATAACAGACCATATAAACTTGCTGCCCGATAACCCACTCAGAGGGGCCAACCTAAACGAGCTAGGGCCTCGCTTTCCGGATATGTTTCATACTTACGATCCGGATATGCAACAAAAGGCTAAGAAGGTAGCCGCTGATTTAGGTATTAATTTGCAGCGGGGTGTATACGTGAGTGTACCCGGTCCAAACCTAGAAACCCCGGCGGAGTATAAATATTTAAGAACCATAGGTGCCGATGCCGTTGGTATGAGTACGGTACCGGAGGTAATTGTAGCTCGCCATATGAATTTGCCGGTCTGTGCTGTAAGCGTAATTACCGACCTATGTACACCCGAAGCTTTAGAGCAGGTTACTATTGAAAAAGTGCTGGCCGCCGCCGCCCAGGCCGAACCAAAACTTACCCGCTTACTGACTAAACTGGTTAATGTTTAATTTATAGCTATGCATATACCCCAAAACGAATACGCCCCGTTTTACCAGACTTACCTTAATTATGTAGGGGAAGATATTGATTTAGTTGATACACTGCATACTAATTTTCAGGAGGTTAAAGAACTAGTTAACGGCCTGCCGTTTGCTAAAAAAGACTATAAGTATCAGCCTGATAAATGGAGTATTGCCGAGGTATTGGGACATTTGAACGATACGGAACGAATAATGGCCTATCGCGCACTTAGAATTAGCCGCGGAGATACTACTCCCCTCCCGGGCTATGAGGAAAATGATTACATAGCCAGTAAAATTTTTGAAGGCCGAACCTTATCCAGTTTATCCGAGGAGTTTACCACTATCCGACACGCTACCATTAGCTTATTTAGTACCATACCCGCTTCGGCCTGGAGCCTGAATGGAACGGCCAGCGGTAGTCCGGTAAGCGTTAGGGCACTAGCGGGTATAATAATCGGACATGCCCGCCATCATATTAAAGTAATTGAAGAACGGTATCTGTAGAAACTTTAATTCTGTAAATTCTGACCTAATTAACGAGGTTAATTAGAGTAACCTTGTTAATAGTTAAGCCTTAAGTTAACAATATTTTCATCCATAGCTTATAAGTAAATGGATATAAATGGAAAAATAGCAATTGTAACTGGAGCCAGCAAAGGCATTGGTAAGGCAACCGCGCTAAAACTTCTGGAAGAAGGCATGCGGGTAGTAGCCTGGAACCGTCACAATCCTAGTATAGATAACCCGAATTTTACCTGGATTGAATGTGATGTAAGCAATTCCGATTCGGTAAAAAAAGCTTTCGATAAAACAATTGCTGATGTTGGTGAAGATATTGCAGTTTTGGTTAATAATGCCGGAATGGGGATTCAGGGCAAATTAGCGGAAACTTCTTTGGACGATTGGCATACAATGGTGAACCTTAATATAAACGGCGTTTTTTACTGTTCACGTTTGATAATTCCGCTAATGAAAAGGGCCGGTGCCAGGCATATTATTAATATTAGCAGTATAGCCGGAACTACCGGCGTGGAGGGAATGGCTGGTTATAGTGCCACCAAACACGCTGTGCGTGGCCTCAGCCATAGTCTTTTTAAAGAAATTAGAAATGATGGTATAAAGGTAACCTGTATTTACCCGGGTTCGGTTAATACCAATTTTTTCGACGATATAGAAGGTATTGAAAGTAATGATAATATGATGCGACCGCAGGATGTTGCTGAGGCTATTTATCATGCTATACATACTCACCCGAATTTTCATGTGGTTGATGTAGAAATGAGGCCGCTTAAGCCTAAAGGGTAATTGCCGGAAAATTTTTAACTTGCCCGTCGCATGTCGTTAGTAGTAAATCAGGTAGTGAAACAGTACGGTAATCAACGGGCCGTTAACGGAATTAGCTTTTCGGTACAGCCGGGCGAAATTGTGGGTTTTTTAGGCCCTAATGGCGCGGGTAAAAGTACTACCATGAAAATTGCTACCGGTTATATTCCCCCCACCAGCGGCGGGGTTCGTGTGCTGGATATCGCTGTTCAGGAAAAACCAATTCAAGCCCAAAAACATATTGGCTATTTGCCCGAACATAACCCTCTATACCTGGAGGCCTACGTACACGAATACCTGCATTTTGTAGCCGGCATACAGGGCGTAAATCGTAAAAATCGGGCTTCCCGAGTAAAAGAAGTTGTTAAACTTTGCGGACTAGAACGGGAGCAAAATAAGCGTATTGCTGCCCTGAGTAAAGGCTACCGCCAACGGGTAGGCCTGGCCCAGGCACTGGTTCACGATCCTAACGTCCTGATTCTGGATGAGCCTACTACTGGCTTAGACCCAAATCAGATTTTAGAAATTAGGGAGGTGATCAGGGGTATCCGGGCTAATAAGACTGTGGTGTTTAGCACTCATATAATGCAGGAAGTACAGGCATTATGCGATCGGGTGGTAATTATTAATCAGGGTAATATTGTTGCCGACAGTCCATTAGCAAAGCTACAGAATTCAGATTCTAGCCGAATAGTTAAAGTCAGTTTTGATAAACCCATTGCTGCGGATAGTTTTTTAGCCTTATCGTCCATACAGGAAGTTCAGCCCCTTACAAATCAGTCATTCAAACTGTTTACTTCGAACGAAAGCTTGGCTAAAAAAGAATTAATTCAATATGTAGCCTCCAACGATTTGCCGCTAGCCAGCATGGGAACCGAAGAAAATAGTCTGGAAAAGATTTTCCGGGAATTGACCCTAAACTCTTCTGCGGAGGAAGTAATTTCAGCATGATTCATATATTCTGGAAGGAAGTCAATAGCTTCTTAAGCTCGCTGATAGCCTACGTAGTGTTGGCAGTTTTTCTGGTAGGAACCGGCCTTTTCGTTTGGGTATTTCCGGAAACCTCGGTTTTAAATTGGGGCTATGCTGACCTCGATACCTTTTTCACCTACAGTCCATTTGTATTAATGTTTCTGCTGCCGGCCATAACTATGCGTATGCTTGCCGAAGAAAAGAAATCCGGCACACTAGAATTACTTATAACCAAACCGGTAAGTGATTGGGAAATTATACTAGGTAAATACCTCAGTAGCTTATTCTTATTAATATTGGCCTTACTACCGACTCTGTTGTACTATTATAGTCTGTACCAATTGGCTGCGCCAGTCGGCAATATCGATGGGGCCGCCGTAGCCGGTTCCTATATTGGTTTATTTTTGCTAGGGGCGTCATTTGCGGCTATTGGCTTGCTGGCTTCCAGCTTAAGCGATAATCAGATCGTAGCTTTTTTGCTGGCACTATTTCTTTGCTTTTTGCTTTATTCCGGCTTTGAATCTTTGGCCGCAATAAATGTATGGGCCGGTGGGTCATACATTATTCAGCAGCTAGGTATGCTTTATCATTACCAGGTGCTAAGCAAAGGATTGCTAGACAGCCGTAATATTTTGTATTTCCTTAGCCTGATTGCTTTGGTTCTACTCTTAACCCGTACTAAACTTAGCAGCCGCACATGGTAGACCGAACCAGTTCAGCCTATACCGGCAAGCAAAAGAAGATTTCTGATTGGCTTTGGTTAGGAATTGGTATCATGCTGATACTTATTTTAAATGCCTGGGCCAGTCGCAATTTTTTCCGGATAGACCTTACCGCCGACCAGCGATTTACTATAACCGAAGGTACGCAAAACCTACTTCAGAACCTGGATGATGTAGTGTATATAGATGTGTATTTAGAAGGGGAGATGCCGGCTGGTTTTAAACGACTGAAGCGGAGCATCCGGGAAAATCTGGAAGAATTTAAAAACTATGGAGGCCAAAATATACAGTACCGGTTTGTAGATCCTGCCCTGGCCGGAAGCGAGCGTACCCGGAATGAATTCTATCAATCATTGGCTACCAAGGGAATTCAGCCTACCAATATTTTCGATAATGAGGAAGGTAAACGTACCGAAAGACTAGTCTTTCCCGGCGCGGTGGTAAGCTATGGCGGCCGCGAGAAAGGCGTTACGTTGCTTAAGGGTAACGCCGGCGCAACGCCCGAGGAACGCTTAAACCAATCGGCCGAGGGTATAGAATACGAATTAGCTAGCACAATACAATCGCTAACCGCCACCGAGCCGCCGGTAGTAGGGTGGTTAAGCGGCCACGGAGAAGTAGATAGTATTCAGGTTGCCAGTATTCAGGAAGCAATTTCTACCCAGTATACCTTTAAGAAATTAGGTACTTCTCAATTACTAAATGAGTTACCCCAAGCACTAATAATTGCCAAACCATCGGCTCGCTTTAGTGAGGAAGAAAAGCTGCAGCTAGACCAATATCTGTTAGGTGGGGGAAAAATTTTATTAGCTATGGATGGGGCTCAGGTAGAAATGGACAGTTTAACCCAGGGCGGCAATTTAGCCATACCTCAGGTTACGGGCTTGCAGGATTTACTTTTTAACTGGGGCATCAGGTTAAATAAGAATTTAGTTCAGGATTTGAGTTCCGGGGCGTATCCTATAGTTGTTGGGAATATGGGTAACCAGCCCCAGGTCCGCTTCTTGCGCTGGCCGTTTTTTCCAATACTCAACAACTACGGCAATCACCCAATAGTACGAAATCTGGATGCAATTTACGGCCGCTTCGTTAGTAACCTGGATACTGTTAGGGCGGACGGTATAGTAAAGACCCCCCTGGTTTATACCTCAGAATATACCCGAGTATTTAATTTGCCACTGCGGATTAGTATTGAAGATTTGCGTAAGGAATTACAACCGCAACGTTACAACCAAGGCCGACAAACGGTAGCTTATCTGCTGGAAGGTAACTTTACATCACTATACCAGAATAGAATTCGGCCTCAGGGTATAGCGGATAAGCAGTTTAAATCTAGCGGACAAAGTAAGTTAATTGTGGTAGCGGATGGTAATTTTATGGTGAACGAAATAAATAACCGTACAAACCAAGCCTATCCCCTGGGTTATGCAGCATTTACCCAGCAAACCTTTGCCAATCAGGAATTTATTATGAATAGTTTGGCGTATTTAATTCAGGGTGACGAGTTAATTTTAGCTCGGAATAAAGAAGTCGCTATTCGTCCGTTAGATAATGTACGGCTGGAAGGTAATGAACTGTTTTGGCAACTACTGAATATGGTAGTACCGGTTATTTTAATTATGGTGCTGGGCCTAGGCTATATCATTTGGAGGAAACACCGTTACGCCCGCTTTTAAATTACTAGTATGATGACAAAGAAAAATTGGGGCTTAACTATAATTTTTGCGCTGCTTGTTGTCATATATTTTATTATGTTAAATAGAGGGGAATCGCTATCGTCAAGCGATCAACCCCAGTTACCTGATTTTACGGTCCAGGATACTTCAGCTATTCAAAAAATTACCTTAAACCCAGTTGACCGAGAAAGCTTAATCTTATCTAGAAATGGTAGTCATTGGCTGGTCAATAACTCATTTGAGGTAAATAGTCGCTATATGCAGGTACTAACTTCAGTGCTTAATAACATTGAAACTGTGCGTCCCGTAGCTAAGAACCAGATGGAGGAAGCTCAGGATGTACTTGCCGAAGAAGGGGTGGCAGTTACCGTAGAGGGTAATGAAAATGTTAAATTTACTGCCGGGGGCTTAGAGCAGGAAGGTGTTTCTTATTTCAGTAACAGCCAGGGAATTTACGTGGTTCAACTTCCGGGATATAACAGTTATTTAAGTTCTATTTTTAACCAATCGGAGGAAAGCATTCGTTCCAAAACAATTTTTAACCTTAATAGCCGAAATTTCTTAGGGCTTAAGCTGGATTATCCCGAGGCTCCGGAGCGGAATTTTGAGGTGGTTTTTGAAAAGAACCAACTTGGGGTAGCCAATATACCCGAACCGGATTCGGTTACCTTATTTGGGTATATGAGTTTGTACGAGCCGATAGAAGCTCAGGCGTTTGTACCATTGCCGCAAGGCCAAGAGTTAACTTTAAATACGGAGCCTCTGGTTAAAATTAAGGCTCGGACGATTACCAATTTAGAGGGTAAAGAGTTATGGATATATCCTCAGCAAACCCAGGAGGGGGGGCAGTTAGCTTATTTGGTAGAGGAGAATCAATATCTAGTTTTGGAAGGCCGGCTGGCCCGAGGGTTAATGATTAGCCGACAAAACTTAGCCGAAGGAATTAAGCGATAGAAGTGCTTTTTAGGGATTTTTAATTAATTTTACGCTCCCAAACCGGCAGTAAGCCAAATTGGGAAAATTAGATGTACAAGGCTTGTTTTCAGCTTTTTACAAAATATGTCTTCAATGGCATGGCTCCGGACGGAATTTTTTCGGCCAACTCAACTGACTGATACAATATACTACGTATGAAATTTATAGCTTCATCAGCGGCGCTCTTAAAACAGCTACAATCAATTAACGGCGTAATCACTACCAATCCGGTGGTACCAATCCTGGAAAATTTCCTTTTCGAAATACAGGATGGTACGCTAAAAATTACCGCTTCGGATTTGCAAACCAGCATGATTACCGAAATGGATATTGAAGCTAAAGACAGCGGTTCAATTGCCGTTCCGGCCCGTATACTAATGGATACGTTGAAAAACCTGCCCGAACAGCCGGTTACTTTTAGTATTGATGAAGAAACATATACCGTAGAGTTAAGCTCCGATAACGGCCGCTATAAATTAGCCGGTGAAAACGCTACGGATTTTCCCCGCACGCCGGAAGTTGTAGATCCGTACTCGGTAGAAATGGCTGCCGATGTGCTGCAGACGGCGGTTACCAATAGCCTGTTCGCAGTTAGTAATGATGAGCTTCGCCCGGCCATGACCGGTGTATACATTCAGTTGCGCGATAGCAATGCCACCTTTGTAGCCACCGATGGTCACCGCCTAATCCGCTACCGCCGGGTTGATGTAGCCGCCGATATGGATAATAATATTATTATTCCTAAGAAAGCCTTAAACCTGCTTAAAGCTACCCTACCCTCGGACGGTACACCGGTAACTATGGAGTTCAATGCATCTAATGCATTCTTCCGCTTTGGCAACGTAAATATGATCTGCCGCCTAATTGATGAGCGCTTCCCGGATTATGAAAATGTAATTCCGCAGAATAACGAAAACGCTATGGTAATTAACCGCCTGGAGTTCCTAAGCTCGCTGAAGCGGATTGCCATCTACGCTAATAAAACCACTCATCAGGTTCGCCTTAAGATTTCGGGCAATGAACTGCAAATTAGTGCCGAAGATCTGGATTTCTCAAACGAAGCCCTTGAGCGTTTAAGTTGCGACCACGATGGGGAAGACATTGAAATTGGCTTTAATGCCCGGTTCCTAATTGAAATGTTAAACAATCTGGATAGCACTGATGTACAGTTAAACCTGAGCCAGCCTAACCGTGCCGGACTGCTAACTCCGCGGGATAAGGATGAAAACGAGGACGTGTTGATGCTGGTGATGCCGGTAATGCTAAATAATTACGTTTAGATAGATACAGATTATTAGTAAGGCAGGTATAGCATACCTGCCTTTTTTATTTCCCCACCGCTGGTCTAATTAACCCCTGATATTCGAACTATTGATTAGCTTAATTACGTACTATAGGCAGTTACCTATCATCAAATCAGAAGTATAGTTATATGCGTGGTATTTTGGCACTATCGGTATGTACTTTTTTTTTAGCCTGTGATTCGCCACAGCCTCAGGCTCCGCCTAACTCCGGTGCAGCCAATTTTGCCGATCCTAGCCAGGAAGCTGAAGTTTCTACCAAGGTAATCTCCGGCAATAAGCCGCAGGCAGTTAGTACTCCGCCATTGCCAAATGAGCTTACTTTTGCCGGCGAAGTTATACCCTTAGATCGGGATGATGTGCGGGAAGGACTGGAAAATGAGCTATTGGTTAATACCTTTCGCCATAGTCGAACCTTAGGAATAATTAAGAGCTTAAACCGCTGGCGCCCTTTAATTGAAGAAACGCTTAAAAATTACCAGGTTCCAACTGACTTTTTATACTTGGCCGTAGCTGAAAGTGAATTTGATAATAATGCTGCCTCGTACGCCGGGGCAGTTGGTATGTGGCAGTTTATGGAAGGTACCGGTAAAGATTTGGGCCTGGAGGTTGATAAGGACGTGGATATGCGACGCGATCCGGTACTGGCTACCCAGGCAGCCTGCAACTACTTAAAAAACGCCTACGAAAATTTACAAAGTTGGACCTTAGTGGCGGCGGCTTACAATAGGGGCGTTAGGGGAATTAATGACGCATTAGAGGAACAAAAAGTAGATAATTTTTTTGACTTGCACCTGAACAGCGAAACTGCCCGCTACCTGTATCGGATTTTGGCATTTAAACTTATTCTAGAAAATCCGGAAGCCTATGGTTACTACGTTAAACCGGAAGAATATTATCAACCTTACGTTTTTTTTACTGATTCGGTACGTAGTGATATTGATAATTTGGTAACCTACGCTAAAGAGCATAATACTACCTATAAAGAGCTTCGGATACTGAATCCCTGGTTCAACAATACCAGCAACTATAAGCTGCGGGTTCCCCGAAATACCACCTACGCCATACGCTTACCTAAACAGCCGGCAGATAGTTTGTTAAGCCAAAGGTAGAAGTACCGTAATTTTGGTTCCTTTGCCTGGTTCACTTGTAAAGTCTATAGCACCGTTAAGCTGATCGCTAAGCCTTTTTACCACGTAAAGGCCTAAGCCATTGCCTTTAGCGTTTTCGTTAGCTCGTTGGTACATCTTCCAAATAACCGAGTGAAACTTCCCCGGTATACCCGGGCCCGAATCATTTACTATTATTTCTATTTGTGAATCTGTAACTAACAACTTTACCTCTATTTCATCTCCGGTATTGCAAAAGTTCACTGAATTTTCGAGCAAGTTGTCTAGTATTGATTCAATGGCGTACGGAAAACCTCTTGCATTACCTTTGTTTTCGGTATTAATAGTTAACTGAAGCTTCTTACCATTAATCTGAACCTGCAACTTGCTAATTGATGTAGCCAAAATTTCATCTGGGTTTAATACTTCTTTATCCTCATCAAGGTACTCCTGTACACTTAAAACCTTCAGTTTTACCAGCATGCTCCAGAGCTCATTCGTTACTCCGGAGGTAAGCTTGAATAGGGCTTTCACCTCCTCCAGGTTTTGGCTACGCTCAGCTAAGTTCGCTAAACCATCCAAAGTAGTTAGTGGCCGCCTAAAGTCGTGCGAAGTACGGTAAAATAAAGTTGAGAGTTCCTGATTGGCTTGGGTTAGTTCGGCGGTTCGTAGGGCTACTTTATTTTCTAACTCGATGTTCAGGAAATTTACCTTTTCATTAAGGGTTGAAAGCTCATTATTGGCTTCTTCAAGTTCGTTATTTTTGTCCTTTAATTGGCTGGTAAGAATTAATTGGGAAATTTTATTGGCTACTTGTTCACCAACCAATTTTATAAATCTAAAATCCGAATCTTTGTAGGCTTTGTAGTTTTTAGAAGCTACGGTGAATACAAAGAAGTGATCCGGCAGCAGCTTTATAGGCAAGCAGTATAGCGACTTAACCCGTGGTGTATCGAATATTGAGTTGCTGATAGGTGAGTCCGGCTCATCAGCCTGATCTAGTAGATCTAGGGTAGGTAGTAAGTTTTGTAAACTGTTATTTTCCCAACTTTGTGCCAAACTGGTAAATGATTCCAGCACTTTGGTGGTACCTCTTATAGCTTCAATACTGGTGTAGTTAGACTGAAAAGCATGAAAATACCGAATGGCAAATGCATCAAAAATGTACTTGCCATTAGTCTGAAGTAACTCGGCTATTTCCTGGTTTGAGTTTAAAGTTGAAAGTGCCGAGGCAAACGTTGAGTACGCCTCATAGCGTATTCGTAAGGATTTATTTAGTAAATCCTGATAATCCATAGCTACTTAGTCTCCATCAACTCATTGTCGATTTTTATACCGGAAATATCAGCTATGGTATTTAGCATATTGGTTAAGTCAGCTAAGGCCATTAATTCCTGAATTTCCCCATCGTTGTATCCTTCATCGCGTAATTCTTCAAAATCTTCATCAGACAAACCCTGAGGATTGAGGGCAGCACTGGTTACAATATTTACAGCAGTTTTGTAGGATTGCGGTATAAATTCACTTTCCATATTTTGCGTAAGCTTAACTGTTGCGTCTCCGGTTAAACTTTCGGAAAGGCTATCGGCAATTATACCGTGCGCCTGAGCGCAGTAGGTGCAACCCTTAGCCTTGGAAATATTATAAATTATAAGCTGCTTAAGTACAAATGGCACATTGCCCCGCAACATAGTAGAGCGGAGTTTTTCCCAGTTTCCTCTAAGTAAAACAGGATTGCTACCCTGGCATTTAAACCAATTTAGTACAAATGGAACACCCATCTCGCGCATGGTTTCATCATACACTTCTTTTACTTCCGGGCTAGCGGCTTTATAATCGACAACTTTAAATCTAGAGGTGGCAGTCATGGAATAAAATCTGGAATAAGCTTAAAAATACCTATTTACAGTCCGTATATCCAGCCCATGTAATAATTACCTACATATTATAAAATAAAAAATACCGCCACTAAGCAGTATTATTCTCAACTACAGAAGTATAATCGTGTAGGCTATTAATCCCTTCTTTCTAATTTTGCACCTACAGCAGTTAAGCGCTCAACAATATTTTGGTATCCCCGGTCAATTTGTTCGGCGGCAAAAATAGTACTCTCGCCTTTTGCACTTAGTGCTGCAATTAATAAGGCAACCCCGGCCCGTATATCCGGTGATGTCATCTTGATGCCTTTTAGGGGAGTTTTCCTATCCAGTCCTATAACAGTTGCCCGGTGCGGATCGCACAGAATAATTTGGGCGCCCATATCAATTAGCTTATCAACAAAGAATAGGCGGCTTTCAAACATTTTCTGATGAACTAATACGGTACCTTTGGCTTGCGTCGCCGTCACTAAAACTATAGAAAGTAAATCCGGGGTAAAACCTGGCCAGGGAGCATCCGAAATAGTCATTATTGACCCATCAATAAAGGTTTCTATTTCGTAGTGGTCTTGAGCCGGAACAAAAATATCATCCCCTTTAATCTCCATTTTAATACCTAGTCTCCTGAAAGTATCTGGTATTAAACCTAATTTATCATTTCTAACATCTTTTATAGTTAGCGAACTATTGGTCATTGCAGCCATACCAATGTAGGAGCCTACCTCAATCATATCGGGCAGCATGGTGTGCTCTGTACCTTTAAGCCCCTCAACACCTTCTATAGTAAGCAAGTTGGACCCTATACCGCTAATTTGAGCCCCCATGCGGTTAAGCATTTCGCAAAGCTGCTGTAGGTAAGGCTCACAGGCGGCATTGTATATAGTAGTTTTACCCTCGGCTAGAACTGCCGCCATTACAATATTAGCGGTACCAGTTACGGATGCTTCGTCCAGCAACATATAGGTACCTTTTAGGTTGCTAGCATCAATATTATATAGTTGCTCGCCAGGTTCGTAGTTGAATTTGGCACCCAGCTTTTCAAAACCTATAAAGTGGGTATCTAGCCGGCGACGACCAATCTTATCACCCCCGGGGCGGGGTATACGGCTTTTACCGAAGCGGGCTAACAGAGGGCCCAATACCATAATGGAGCCTCGTAAAGAAGCTGCTTTTGACCGGTATTCGGCGCTTTCCAAATATTCAATATCTACGTTTTGGGCTTTGAAGCGGTAGCTTTCTTCACCAATTTTGGTAACCGCTACGCCCATACTACCCAAAAGTTCAATCAGTTTATTAACATCCCTAATGTTCGGTACCTTATGAATTGTAACTTCTTCCGGCGTAAGGAGCACGGCGCAAAGAATTTGAAGCGCCTCGTTTTTGGCACCCTGCGGAACTATCTCTCCGGATAGTTGGTGCCCGCCCACTACGTGTAATGCTGACATTTACCCTTTTCTACGTTTATTACTATAATTTTTTCTGCCGCCGCCGTAGCGGTTACCACGACGCTGCTGGTGCTGCTGAGGTTGCGGTAATCCTTCTTCTTTCATTTTTTCTACTGACTGGCGTAAACGGCCTTGGCTTAGGCTAATAATATTATTTAGAACAACCTCATCATCAATAGTATCTTTGTTCCAGATGTAGTGGAAGCTCTTCATAAGCTTACCAATGGAAGCTACTGCGGCTACGCGCTCATCCATATTTTCCAGCTCTGAGGCTTTGTCAATCAGGTGTTCAATATTTTTGCCGTAGTGCCGAATTTTGATTTGGTTGTTCACGTAATCCAGCATTTGAGGGCGGCGGCCAATCATTTCTTTTTGCGGAGCTGGGTAGGGGCTATCAATATCCAGGTCAAATCCCGACATTATAAATAAGTCATCCCATACCTTCTGGTTGTACTCTTCACTCTCTTTCATGGCCGGATTGATCTGCTTCATCATTTCTACCAGTGTATAGGCCAATCTGGTTCGGCGCTCTTTATCTGGTTCCTGCTTCATCCAGTCAATCATATTTTCCAGATTGCGGCCGTACTCCTTAAGCTTAATATCAGCCCGGCTGGTATTATAGGTCAATCCTTCTTGAATAGAGTTCATATGCTAATAATAGAAAATTGAAAAGGGTTGTTTGTACTTAGGTGTAAAAAGCCCTCAAAATGTGTTCAATGTCAAATTAACTTCTCTGTAGTAGAAGCGGGTGAATGAAGGCTGTGCGAATCAATTGTTCAACAGTCGGATCAATTACGCTTTCAATAGGAAAAAATAAGCCTGTTTTCAGCCGGCAATTTACGTTCAATTCTATTTACAAAAAAATGGGGAAACAAAAACATATACTCTGGCAGACTATTACCTAGTTAAAAGTAATTCTTTAAAAATTTAATTTATACATGATGAAGAATTTAATAGGTACTATAACCATTGTAATTTTTGTTCTTGGTGGTATTTCATGCAATCCTTCGGTTAACACAGATAAGGCGGAGGATGTAAATTTAAAAAATTACAGCACGTTCGCATACTTACCCAGCGGCGATTCGGTACAAAATAGAGTGGTTATGGAAGAACGGGTTATTGCTGAAGTTAGGCAGGAAATGGAAGGTAGAGGCTATAAACTTGATGCTGATAACCCGGATCTGGTAGTATTAGTTAAGGCCATGTACGAAGAGGAAGAGCGGCTAAGACGGGAACCATACTATACATCCTACGATTACTATTCACCTCGATTTTACTCACCAACTACACTTTCACCGTATTACTACAGAGGTTATGCTACAATTCCGAGGGTAACCGGTTACAATATCCGCGAAATTGAGTATACCGAAGGAACCTTTGTAGTGGATGTGATTGATAGAGAAAACAATAGAATTGTTTGGAGAGGCTGGTCCAGCACCTCGGTTGATCCTATGAACTTAGAAACCTCAATAAGGGAATACGTGGATAATATTTACGATGAATACCCAATTGAAAGCAATCAATAAAACCGGAGAAATAACCAAGAACTCGGGGAGTTCTTGGTTATTCAACAATCATTAGCTTGGCAAAACTCAATAGCAAGGTACGTTCGCCGGCGTTGTCGAAGTTAATTTTTGCCTTGCGGTTGGCCCCGCCGGTATCCATTTTTTCTACCGTTCCGAAGCCGAATTTAGGGTGCTCAACCTTCATTCCTTCCTTAAGTAAATTAGGGTCGGACGGTGCAAAATTTGTAGAAACCCGGTGAATTGGCGCCGCCTGGGCTACCCGACTGGTTGGTTTCTTGATATTCTTTAGTAGCGATTTTGCAAAGTGGGTACTGCCCCCGCTATTAGGCCCCAACTGCGCGGCCTCCCGGCTGCCAAATTTTTTATTAATTTTTATATAGCTGGAATCCAGTTCCTCCATAAACCGGCTGGCCTCGCTGGTTATTAACCGACCGTAGCGATAGCGGGTAAGGGCATAGCTTAAATATAAGCGGTGCTTTGCCCGGGTTATAGCTACATAAAATAAACGGCGTTCTTCTTCCAGATCGGCCCGGCTGTTGAGCATCATCTGACTGGGGAAAAGATTCTCTTCCAGACCTACCACAAAAACCACCCTAAATTCCAGGCCCTTAGCCGCATGTATGGTCATTAGTTGTACCACATCCGGGTCGGAATCCTTATTATTATCGGCATCGGTAAGCAGGGCAATTTCCTGTAAGAAAGCTCCCAGGCTTTTATCCTTGGTTTCTTCGCTATCAACGTACTCCTTTACCGCATTGAGTAATTCCTGCACGTTTTCGTAACGGTTGAGGCCCTCAACGGTTTTGTCCTCGTACAGCTCGCGCATTAGCCCGCTATCTTTAGCTATGGTAGTGGCTACTTCATAAGCATCGCGGTGCTGTGCTTCAATCTTAAATCGCTTAATTAGATTGGTGAATTCGGCGATGGCGTTGGCCGGGCGGCCACCTACAAAGGAATTGGCGTTTTGTAGTACATCCCAAATTTCCAGCCCATTTTCGTAGGCTCCTACAATTACCTTATCCACTGAAGAATCGCCAATGCCGCGGCGGGGTAAGTTAATTATCCTCCGGAAAGCCTGCTCATCTTTTTGGTTTACTACAAAGCGCAAATAAGCTAACAGATCCTTAATTTCTTTCCGTTGGTAAAAACTCAGGCCTCCGTAAATACGGTACTTTATAGTATTACGGCGTAAGGCTTCCTCTAACGAGCGGCTTTGGCTATTGGTACGGTACAGAATTGCAAAATCCTGGTTGTTTAGGCGTTCGTTGTGCTTAAGTTCAAAGATGGTGGAAGCTACAATTTTTGCTTCTTCCGTATCGGATGAAGCCTTAATTAATTCTACCTTTTCACCTTCAATATTCTCTGTCCATACATTCTTTTTTAGCTGGGCCTGGTTTTTGGCAATTACCGCGTTAGCCGAGTTTACTATGTTTTGGGTAGATCGGTAATTTTGTTCCAGCTTAATGGTTCTGAGTTCCGGAAAATCTTTTTCAAAGTTCAGGATGTTTTGAATATCAGCTCCGCGAAAGGCGTAAATACTTTGCGCATCATCGCCTACAACGCAAATATTCTGATGGACAGCCGCCAGCTTTTTGGTAATTAAATACTGTACAACGTTCGTATCCTGAAACTCATCGACTAAAACATACTTGAATCGCTGCTGGTATTTATTTAATATATCCGGATGGTCGCGGAAGAGTACAGCGGTATTAAATAACAGATCGTCAAAATCCATAGCTCCGGCCCTAAAGCAGCGCTCAACGTAGGTCTTGAAAATTTCCCCCATCCGCGGCTTGCCGGCGGCGTGGTCTTCTTCCAGAAAGTCAGGGTTATTAATGTATTGCTGCCAGCTAACCAGGCGGTTTTTGGCTCCGGATATGCGGCTCAGGCAAACTCCTGGTTTGTAAATCTGCGGGTCGAGGCCTTTTTCCTTTACAATGTTTTTTAGGAGGCTTTTACTATCATCCGTATCATAAATAGTAAAATTGCTGGGATAACCTAAGCGCGGACCTTCAACCCGTAAGATTCGGGCAAATACGCTGTGAAATGTTCCCATCCAAAGGTTGCGGGCTTCTATTCCGGCTACCCGTTCAATCCTGTCCCGCATTTCGGCTGCAGCTTTATTGGTAAAGGTTAAGGCCAAAACATTAAAAGGGTCTACGTTTTTGTCCTTTATCAGATGGGCAATTCTAAAGGTTAGTACGCGCGTTTTACCGGAGCCGGCCCCGGCAATAATCATGGTGGGGCCTTCGGTATTTATTACCCCTTCGCGCTGAGGGTCGTTAAGTTCTTTTATATAATCCAAAAGGTATAAATCTTACAGGTTTGGGCTTAGGCCGATATACTTTATGTAACTAGCAAACTATAGAGTAGGTGCTCATGAAACCTAATTGGCTTCTAAATAGGAGAGTTGGGATCATCTAAGCTTGCTTATGCTAAATTACTAAAAATTTTAGAATTGGGGGTCCATTGTTTCAGGAACTAAGTTATCGGTTTGGCTGGTTGCTAGCTAGATTCATTAGAAAACCATAATTTTGCCCTCCTTATGATAGCTGTAAACAACACCATAATTTCGGATGACATTCGGGATAATTTTTTCGTATGCAACCTAGAGAAGTGCAAAGGAGCCTGTTGTGTGGAAGGAGATTTAGGTGCCCCGCTGGAAAAAAATGAATTGCCGATTCTGGAAAATATCTTGAACGAGGTTCTGCCGTATATGTCGGAAGCGGGCCAGGCAGCAATTAGAAAGCAAGGTTTGTATTTGTTGGATGAAGACGGCGATTGGTCTACTCCAACTATTGGGGGTAAGGAATGTGCATATGCGGTTTACGATGAAAGGGGATTTTTAAAGTGCGCTATAGAACAGGCTTATCGTGACCGGAAAATAAGCTACCCTAAACCTATAAGCTGTCATTTATACCCTATACGTATAACCAAGTACGATGAGTTTGAAGCATTAAATTATGACCGCTGGACCATTTGTGTTGATGCCTGCCACTTAGGTCAGGAGCTAAAGGTGCCCATCTATAAGTTTCTAAAAGAACCGCTAATAAGAAAATACGGTACCGATTGGTACTCTAAGCTAGTAGAGCAAATAGAAAACCAAGCCGAAAGCTTAACTTAATTGTTTTTCGGCTTTTTCGGCTAAGGTTAAACCAATGGATAGGGAAGAGGTGGCGGCCGGCGAGGGGGCGTTGCATACATTTATAACGCCGGGGCTTTCCAAAATCATAAAGTCATCCAGCAGTCCACCGTTTTTATCGCAGGCTTGGGCGCGTACGCCGGCACCACCCGGTACTAAATCATCTTCCTGAATTTCCGGCATAAGTTTTTGTAAGGCTTTTGTAAAGGCAGCTTTGCTAAACGAGCGGTACATTTCGCCCATACCGGTTTTCCAGTATTTAGCGGCTACCTTCTGAAAGCCTGGCCAAAGCAGGGTTTCCGTTAATTCATCTAAATCTATATCAGTTTTAGAGTAGCCTTCGCGCTGAAAGGCCAGAACAGCGTTTGGCCCCGCCTCAATACCTCCGCCTATCATGCGGGTAAAATGTACGCCTAAGAAGGGAAAATTAGGGTCGGGTACCGGATATATTAAATTCTTGACCAAATAGTGTTTTTCCGGCTTCAAATCGTAGTATTCGCCCCGGAATGGTACAATTTTAACATTTAGATTTTGCTGGGTCATCTCCGCTACTTTATCGCTGTAAAGACCGGCGCAGTTTATAACTAAATCGGCAGTGTATTCCTGATCTTGTGTATCTACATAAATAATTTTACCGACCGGGGTAATGGCCTTTACTGTTTGATTAAAAATGATTTGACAACCTCCGGCTTCCAACAATTCGGCCAGCTTCTGACAAACTTCGGTATAGCTAATAATTCCGGTTTCGGGTACTTTAATTCCGGCTAGTCCGGTCACGTGGGGCTCTATTTCCAGCAGTTCTTTCCGGTTTATTTTGCTAATCTGCTTTAAGCCATTGGCTAGCCCGCGTTCGAATATGGTATCCAGTTGCGGCAGTTCTTCTTCGGAAGTTGCCACAATAACCTTTCCGCATAGCTCGTAGGCTACCTCATGTTCATTACAAAAATCTAGTAGCATGTGGTAGCCCCGCGTACAATTGGTGGCTTTTAGGCTGCCGGGTTTATAATATATACCACTATGGATAACCCCGCTATTATGGCCGGTTTGGTGCGCAGCTACTTTTCCTTCCTTTTCTAAAACCGTGATTTTAAGTTCAGGATTGCGTTGTTTTAACTGGTAGGCAGTAGCCAAACCAACAATTCCTGCCCCAATAATTATAACCGAGTTATTCATGCGGCGAAGTTAAGTACCAGGCTTATCTGAAAAAAATCTTCTCTAGATGGAACTATTTTATGTTCTTGGTATAAAGTTTGTTTATATAGAACCAGTCAAGCAAATTATTAAACCTTTCGTTCACCCTTAGACCAAAAAAGGCTTCCCGTTTCGGAAGCCTTTTTAATTTGGGTTTAGTCATTCTTTTTAAAATCCATACTTACCGAATTGATGCAGTAGCGCATTCCGGTAGGCTCCGGGCCATCCGGGAATACATGGCCTAAATGACCACCGCAATCATTGCATAACACTTCAGTACGAACCATGCCGTGGCTACGGTCAGTTTCTTCTTCAACCGCATTTTTGCTTATAGGCTTATAAAAACTTGGCCATCCGCTGCCGCTATCGTACTTAGCTTCCGAGCTGAAAAGTTCGTTGCCGCAGGCGGCACAGGTAAAAATTCCCTTTTCCTTAAAATCGTTGTATTTGCCGGTAAATGCCCGTTCGGTACCTTTTTCACGTAACACCCGGTACTCTTCCGGACTTAGTTTGCTTTTCCAAACCGAGTCGGCTTTGTCAGTTTTATTCATAAAGTTAGTTGCTTGTTGATTTCTTTTGTCTGCTTGAGAATTGCTTTGGCACGACCCTAATAAACTAACAGCTAATAAGGCCGATAGCATAACCCACTTTTTATTGTTCATGTTTATACGAAATTTACTTGTGCTAGGCTATCCATATTTTGGGTAAGCCACTTAATATTGTTTTCTTTAATGCGGCAAACATTGTGCCCTATGCATAAAATAACACCACCTCCAACTAAGAAATTCAATTGGCGCCGTCTCTATATTTTAGTAGTTCTGTTTTTGCTTGCCCAGATTGTACTTTATTACTGGCTGACTAATTTATATACGCAGTAATGAATACACTGGATTGGATTGTACTGTTTGGAACCCTTATAACTATTGTAACCTACGGCATATATAAAACCCGCGGTGCCTCTAACCTAGAAGGGTATTTAAAGGGAAACAATAGTTTAAAATGGTGGACAATCGGCCTTTCGGTTATGGCTACCCAAGCTTCGGCCATAACGTTTCTTTCAACCCCCGGCCAGGCTTTCGAGGAAGGTATGGGCTTTATCCAATTTTACTTAGGCCAGCCGCTGGCCATGCTGGTAATTTGTATATGGGTTATACCTATTTACTATAAGCTTAATGTATATACGGCCTACGAGTATCTGGAAAAGCGATTTAACCTGAAAATCAGGATTTTTGCTGCATTTCTATTTTTAATTCAGCGAGGATTGGCCGCGGGTATTACCATTTACGCTCCAGCTATAATTCTTAGTACTATTTTAGGCTGGAATTTAAACCTTACCAACCTAATTATTGGGGTATTAGTAATATTATACACGGTTTCCGGCGGTACTAAGGCAGTTAGCGTAACCCAGAAACAGCAAATGGCTATTATGATGGGCGGTATGATTATTGCCCTAATAATTCTGTTTAGTCTTTTACCTGAAGAAATTGGGGTAGGTGGGGCCGTGGAAATTGCTGGCCGATTAGGTAAGCTCAACCTGATTGATACTGATTTAGACCTTAGTAATCGGTATACGTTGTGGAGTGGGTTACTAGGTAGTTTCTTTTTGGCTATGAGCTACTTTGGCACCGACCAAAGCCAAGTACAACGTTATTTAGGGGGGAAGTCGGTGAGCGAAAGTCGGTTGGGGTTGCTAATGAACGCATTTGTGAAAGTGCCGATGCAATTTCTTATACTTTTTATTGGAGCCATGGTTTTTGTGTTTTACCAATTCTACCAGGCACCGGTTTTTTTCAATCAGGCCGAGGTAGCTAGTGTTCAAACCGAAGGATTTCAGGACAAATATCAAGTAGCCGAAGCTGAATACGCTCAGATATTTGAAGAGAAAAGAGCCCTTCTCTTAGGTGAATCAGAAAATAAATGGAACCGGGTAGAAAAACTTACCCAGCGCGAAAAGGATTTAAAACAAGGAATTAAGGAGCAACTGGCCACAGCCAAGGCCGATGCCAACGTGGAGGATGCTGACTATGTGTTTGTATCATTTGTACTAAACTACTTACCCCACGGCTTAATTGGTTTGTTGCTAGCAGTTATATTTTCTGCCGCCATGAGCTCCACCGCCGGGGAGCTAAACGCTTTGGCATCAACTACTACGGTTGACATTTATAAAAGAAATATAAAACCTGAAGCTAGTGACCGGCATTACCTAAATAGCAGCCGCTTATTCACCTTAGGTTGGGGGCTGCTGGCGTTGTTCTTTGCTTCAACCGCCAGCCAGTACGAAAACCTAATTGAATTTATAAATATTATCGGCTCGCTATTCTACGGTACTATTTTAGGCATATTTATGTGCGCCTTCTTCTTAAAAAATGTAAATGGCAACCATGTATTTATAGCCGGTTTGGTAGCCCAAACATTAATTTTTTATTTACACTTCTTTACTAATGAGGCAGTTCAATACTTATGGTACAATCCAATCGGCTGCCTAACGGTTATGCTATTGGCCTTTCTAATCAGTAAGGTTGACAACAAATAATCGCTTTCCATAATTATAGTTAATTCGCAATAGCTTTACCGAGGTAACTACTGATTTAATATGCTGAACAACTTATTTTGATGTTATTATAGGTTTGTTCAATTGCTAAAAAGTAAAAAGCCTGAAGCAAACTGCCCCAGGCTTTATTTATAGTTGATTAAAATTGGTTGCTTAAGGTATTACAATTGGTACAATATAGGGGCGTTGTCAGCTACGTAATCTGCTGATGTTTAACCGGCCTAACTTTATATAAAAACTATACTCAATCTCAGGGTATAGCTGAGTAGTTATTGTTCTTCAATAGTGCTCAAAGTAGGCTATAACAAGCCTTTAATTTAATAAAAAAATAAAATATTATTCATTCAATTATTCAAATTTGTATAAAGAATTATGTAGTGAATTATAATAGTGCAATCGTTTGAACTACTGGGTACAAGTCTCACTTAAATTTTTAATTGTAGATTAAAGAAAAGAGCCTGACATAGCCAGGCTCTTGGTAGTATGTATGAACGAACTACTATTTACCTAAACGGCTAATTAAGTCATCGTTCATTTTAACGTAGTCGTTATTACCAGCCTCTTTAGCCATAGCTTTAGATTTTTCTGCTGCTTTTCTAGCTTCTTTAGTATTACCGGTTTCAGCTAATAGGTTAGCCTTTAATAGGTAAAAAGCATAATGCTCGCGCTGATCCAGGGCTTGGTTTATCCAGGTTAGAGCCTGGTTTTTATCTTTCTTGTTTTGGTAGTAGTAGTTGGCGGCTCGGTAGTAAGCTGTTGCTTCTGGTTTGCCTAGTGCTTTATTAATCTGAGCCATTACCCGGGTGTCGGTATCAACGGTAATAGGTACGCTTACCTTGGTAAAATCCCACATGATATCCAAGTTGGCCGAATTAGTTTTGTAACCCGAAAAATCGATTGTAAACGTTTCGCGAGGTTCGGTAAGGGAAGTAGGTTTCACCTTTACTCTAAGGGCATCTTCTTCCTGTTTATAGCCGGTAGCACCCCACAATCCGGTATTATTATTAAATATAACCGTCCACTCGTCTTGGTTGGGTATGGTATAAAGTGCATAAGTGCCGGGGGCCAGGCTTTTGCCCATAATTTGAACACTATCCTCAAAAGTTATTTTGGTAGAGGCGTTAGCTCCTGTCCGCCAAACTTCACCGTACGGTTCCAAGCCCCCAAAAATAGATCGATCGCGACCTTTAACCCCCGGGCGGCTGTATTCAACTTTTACCGGAGTAAGGCCAATAGTTGTTTCTAGTTTGGCCATTGGGCTGGCCGCCGGAGTTTCAATTTGGCTGTAGGCGGTGCCACTAATTAGCAAAAAAAATAATGCGAGCTTCTTCATAAAAAAGGATATAAATAAAGTTTGCCTACAAGTTAGCCTAAAACATATTAGAGGCAAAAAAGATATATACCCAAATATAAAAACTCCCCAACCTATGCCTAAACTTCCCCCTGAATACTATCAACATTCGGAGGTTACTGAAATTGCCCAGGACTTACTAGGGAAAATACTATATTCCTCGGCTGATGGAATAGTCACCGCTGGTAAAATTGTGGAAACCGAAGCCTATAATGGCCGAACCGATAAAGCTTGCCACGCTCATCTAGGCCGAAGAACTAAGCGTACGGAGATTATGTATCGAGCGGGTGGGGTAGCCTACGTTTATTTGACCTACGGAATTCATAATTTATTTAACATTGTAACCAACCAAGAAGGCTTGGCTGATGCAGTGTTAGTTAGGGCAGTTGAACCTTTAGAAGGTATTGAAGTAATGGCTGAAAGAAGAGGACTTCCTATTAATAATAAAAAATTAACCAGCGGACCTGGAATGCTTACGCAGGCTATGGGTATTAGTAAACAACACTATGGTGCTACCTTGCAAGGTCCGGAGTTGTGGATTGAAGATGCCGAGAGTATAAACCAAAGTAATATTGTTTCCGGCCCCCGCATTGGAATTGCCTATGCTCAGGAAGATGCTCTTCTTCCCTGGAGGTTTAGTATACTTAACAATCCTTGGGTTAGTGCGGCCAAAGCCAATTATAAGCTATGAGTATTGTAATAATAGCCCCGGCCAAAAAAAACTTAATGGAATGGAAGCAGGCAATTGAGAATTACTTCATTGGCCAACCTATACCCGAGGTTTATATATGGCCTCAGGTAGGAAATCCAACAGAGGTTGAAATGGCAGTATGCTGGAAACACCCAATTGGTTCACTTAATGCATATCCCAATTTAAAAGTGATATGCTCTATGGGGGCGGGGGTAGACCATATTTTTGCCGATACCAGCATTCCTAACTCGGTATTAATAACCAGAATTGTAAGCCAGCAACTGGCAGTAAGTATGACTCGTTACCTGTTGGCAGTGATTTTGAGAATAACCCGCCGGATGGAGATGTTCGAAGAATTTCAGAAGGACCGAACTTGGGGCTACACCGATGAACCCGAGCTAAACCCTATAGTGGGTATAATGGGTATGGGGGTTTTGGGCAGTCATATTGCCTCGGCTCTTCACAACTTGGAAATTCCAGTTATAGGCTATGCAAGAACTCATATTTCAGAAAAATTTCGAGTTTACACGGGAACGACCGGCCTATCCGAATTTTTAGGGCAGGCCGATATACTTATAATTTTATTGCCCCTTACCCATGAAACCCGCGGCTTTATCAACTATGAACTTCTCACCCAATGTAGACCAAACGTTCATATTATAAACGTGGCCCGGGGCGAAATAATAAACGAACCGGATTTGCTTAAAGCATTGGATCAGGGTTTAATACATTCGGCAACCTTAGATGTGTTCAGTCAGGAGCCGTTGCCTAAAAACCATCCGTTCTGGTCGCATGAAAAAATTACTATTACCCCGCACATCTCTAGCATAACTAATCCACTAGCGGCCGTTCCTCAGGTGTGCGAAAACTATAATAGACTGAAAAAAGGACTGCCTCTGCTACATACTGTGGATAAGAAGAAGGAATATTAGTTTTAAAAAGTACTAATTGCTTGTTAGGTATGCCGATTAATTTTTAATTAATGCTTAACTTTAACATGAAGAATAATAATTTATGCACCTTTTTTTGCCGAATGCTCGTATAGTATCCGGAAGGGTTTTCACCGCATGAAGCTAAGTATTGTCATTCCGACGTGTAATGAACGTCAGTACCTGTATAAAACAATCAACACGGTAATTAACCATGCTGCCGGCCGTCATAAACTAGAAATAATAGTCATTGACTGCGGTTCAACCGATGGTACCGCTCAGGCTGTCCGGCACAAATCGGTAGTAGTTGTTGAAAACCCCCGCCTTAAAGGTTCTAAATGGCAATCGCTTAATTTGGGCGGCAAATTAGCTCAGGGAGAAATCATTTTATTTTTAGATGCTGATACTCAGCTGCCCCCGCATTACGATAAGGCAATAGCTGATGCATTGGAAGATAAAGAAGTAGTAGGTGGGGCGTTTGAATTTGACTACGATAAATCCTCTCCGCTTTTATGGATGCTTACAATGGTTTATCGCCTAAGGTATCGCTTCAGAAAGCGTTTTTATGGCCATCAGGGAATTTTTGTTAGAAAAACGGTTTACGATGAAATTGGTGGCTGGCCTCAAAAAAGACTACTGGAAGCAGCCTATTTTTGCGAAAAACTAAAGGGAAAAGGTAAATTAAAACTTTTACCCTTGACTGTAAAAACCTCCGCCCGCAGATTATATAAAAACGGTTTCTCTAATGTAATAGCTCTGGATTTTAAAATTTGGCTCATGGATTTTTTGGGAGCTGATGCCGAACGTTACTCTGATACATATTGGAAATTGGACAAACACACGAATTTCTCAAAAAATTCTAGTACTACGGTTAATCATAATTCCTCGCTAACCAAAACCCAAGAAGTAGTAGGGTAATAATCTTGAATTCAAAGGCTGACTTCTTTCTTTTTTACAGTTATTTAAAATATAATTAATATTATTGCACCAGCATGAGGTATTTATGTCTGGTTATTATTTTCCTGCTTTTTTTTCAACTTAGTTTCGCTTCTAATATCCGGAGCCAGCCGGAACATCTTTTCTCCTCTAACCATAGCCTAGCAAAAACCGAATGGAACCTAGTAGAAGGCTTATCTAATAGTGCTATACTGCCAGTACTTAAAAATTGCAACGGTTATATATGGGTGGATACTTACAATGGCCTTGCTCAATTTGATGAGTATACCTTCAAAAATCTCACCCAGGAAACTAATACAACTCTTTCAGTAAATGGAAGCGATAATTTAGCTACCGATCCCGATGTCAATAGGCTTAATTCTTTAGGAAGTCGCAACCAATACCCCTATCTGGATAGCCTGGCCGGTTCAGAAAAAACTTCTATAGCTGAAAGTGCGGACGAGCCCACAGAACCTAAATATATTAGCCAGGTAATTAACAAGAATGCCCCTAAGCCTTTGATAGAACAGGTGCAGGCTGATGGTAAAGAGGTTGCTACAGTTGGTGCCAATGTCTCAATACCAGCGGGTACTAAATATCTGGATATAACCTATAGCGGTTTAAATTTTACAGCTCCCGAGGAATTATACTTCAAATATCGCTTACAAGGCTTCGATAAAAATTGGATTATTGCCGGAATTCGCCGCCAAGCTTTTTATACCAATCTTCCCCCGGGTAATTACAAGTTTGAATTACAAGCTGTTAATGAAGACGGTTTACCCGTAACTACCCTAGCTACTTTGGCCCTAAGGCAGGAAGCTTATATATACGAAACTGTCTGGTTTAAAATTCTAGTTACACTTACACTAATTAGCTTGTGTGTTTTGGCGTACAAGCTCCGAATACATCATTTAGCCAGAGTAAACGAGCGATTGAGCCGTTTGGTAGCTGCCCGAACCAGAAATATTCAGCTACAGAAACAGGAATTGCTGAACTATAAAAATGAGGTAAGTCAATTAAATGGGATTAAATGTAAGTTGCTTTCAGTACTTTCTCATGATTTATGCCAGCCATTCACTAGTACTAGTAGCATTTTAAAGTTATTTGCTGAAGGCCAAATTAATGCGGCTGACCTGCAAAAAACCACTGATCTGCTAAGCCGGCAAATGATTAGGCAAGTACATACGTTGGATAATATAATTGAATGGACACGCAGCCAATTAACCAGTCTGGAAGCTCAAACTACGGAATTAAACCTATTCAATTTAGTTGAAGAAATTATCGAAGCCAACCGATCTGAAGCAGTAAAAAAGGATATAGCCTTGGTAATCGATGAGTCAGTTGATACCTTTTTGGTTAGTGATTTTAGTGCGGTTCAATTGGTACTACGAAACTTTATGAGCAACGCTTTAAAGTTTACCCCTAAACGCGGAACTATTACAATAAGCTTGAATACCAACTTCAGTAGTACTTATATTTCAGTTACCGATACCGGAATTGGCTTGACTAACTACCAGATAAAGAGTATTCAGGACCAGGAAGTTAGCGATGTGGGTAGTTTAACTCGCGGTGAAGGTGGGGGTAGGGGGTTAGGGTTAATATTGGCCAGGAAATTTGCTCACTTATGCGGAGGTAGCATCAAAGTTGAAAGTTCAGTGGGAATAGGTTCTACTTTTACCTTAGTATTACCAAATGCAGCTTCTAAGCTCTCTTCTTTAGAAGTAACAGAGGTTATAGCTAATTAAACAGCTAATAATAGTTTACGGGTAGCTTCGTAAATTCCATTGTAAACCTGTTGGTTGTCGGCCCATTTTTGGTTTAGCTCAAACTCCATTCCGCAGTAATTCGCAGTATATTTTTTTCTTAAATACGTAGTTAATCCATCGGCAGTACCCAAATAAGGGTAGTTCATTCTCACCTTAAAATCAGGCAGCTCTTGGGTCAGCAGGCTTTTGAACTTCGCGCTAAATTCTTTTTCTATTTTTCTAGATGGATCGTATAACAAGCCAATGTCTGCGTTTCTTTCTTCGCCGTCTAAACTAGGCGTAAAGCTATGAATTGACAGATGGAATACGGTTTTCCCTAACCTTAGTTGTTCGCTGACTGTTTGCTCAACTTGGGTTCGATAAGGTGAATAGAACTTCTCAATTATTTCATCGTGAACCTGCTTCGGCAAAGATTTAGTATAATCTGAAAAAAGGTTGGTATGATGCAGGCTCCGATTAAGCTCTACTAATAACCGGCTGGTGGTGCTAAAGTATGTGCTATTAAATTCCGGTTTAAGAAGGTTGAATAAATTAAGTGCGCCGGGATCCCAGCCACGGTGACTATTTAATACTCCTGCGGCTTCGGCAAAGTAGTGGCGATACTCATTCGGAATAGTGTTGCCGCCGTGCTCACAACTCAGCAGAAAGAACTTCATAGCAATTCGTTTTTGGCCAATTTTTCAGCCAGCAACGCATAAACTTTTCTAACATCTTCTTCGGAGTAGTTTTCCGGTAACCTGCTTATTATTCGGCTGCTCAATGTGCCTTCGGTTACTATATACTCAATTACCTGCTTAGCTTCTTCCGACAATTCGGCTCCAACTTCCATGAGCATAGCGGACCAAAATTCTTTAGCGGTAAGTGCCTGACTAATTCCAAACTGATTCAATAGGGGCAGGTTGGTAATTCTAGTATTCTCACCCTCTTTAATTATTTCTCGGAACACAATTGCCAGATCCTGTTCAGTAAATTCACTTTGCTCATGCCAACCGGTCCAGCTTTCAGCAACCAGCCTTTTTAACACCGCTACTATAATTTCCAGAATAGCCAAGTCGGCCTTAGGGCATTCCTGTATATCAATAATCCTGATTTCAATAGCTCCCCGGTCAAAGCGGGCTATGGCCCCCCGGCTATTTAAAAAATGGTGGTCTAAAATTTTGTCCTCATCATACGGAGCTATAGCCTGCCGTACTGGATTGAAAATTTGCTCCTCGTAGGCTTTATGCGAGTACACCCTTTCCGGAATAACTTGCCCGGCGATTATCGGTATTTTTTGCTGATTGGTTCGGTAAGTTTCCAAGCGACTATCCAGAAAACCGGTTAGCTTACCATCTAACATTGGCGTGCTGGCACTTAAAGCCGGTATAAACGGAAGAATCAGCCGAACGGCAGCGTGCAGTTTGGCAAACTCCTCATCGCCATTAAAAGGTAAATTTATATGGGTGCTTTGCAAATTAGACCAGCCATGGCCTCTACAGTCAAAAATTCGGTTGTAGAGGGTATAAATTTCGCGGTGCTCGTGCGGCCAAAGCTGGGTTTCGGTGTAGGGGTTCATAAGCGGATGAGCTCCGCCGGGCAATAAGCACGCACCAAACTGCGCTAGTTGCTTATTTATCTGGTGAATATTTTCCTGAAATTTTTCTGCCAGTCCGGTAACCCGAGGGGCGGGTTGGTGGGTTTTAATTTCTACTACGTGGTTTACTAATTCATTGCTCCAGTCAATATCGCCGTTTTCGTAATCCGATTCGTAGCTGCCTAATACGCTTTTCATCAGTTCATCGGCTACCGGCATAACCTTAAGGGTGCTGGCATCTACAATCATATATTCCAGCTCTACCCCAAAAACACTAAAAATTTTATAAGCCATAGTACTCTTAGACTGCGCTTTCTAGGCGGTTTTTAAATGTTTCTATAATAGTATCGTATAGTTTATCGCCTACCTCTTTGTCTTCTACCCCGCTTTCTAAGCTTGGGTTATCGTTTACCTCAATAATATAAACCTTACCTTCGGACTCCTTTACATCTACTCCGTACAGGCCATTACCTATTAGTGCGGTAGCTTTTAAGGCAATTTCTATAACATTTTTCGGAGCTTTGGCAATTGGTACTGTTTCAAACCCGCCACTAACATCATTTTTCTTCTTGTTTTCCCAATTGTAAATTTGCCAATGCCCTTTAGCCATAAAGTATTTACAAGCATATAGAACCTTGTTATCAATTACGCCTACCCGCCAATCAAAATCGGTAGGTAAAAACTCCTGCGCTACTACTAACTCGCTCTGGTTGAGCATGGCTTTAAGCTGGGTACTCAGTTCTTCTTCGGTTTTAACCTTTACCACCCCTTGGCTAAAACTGGAGTCGGGAAGTTTAAGCACGCAGGGCAGACCCAACTGCTTACTTACTTCTTTTTTATTGTCTGCGTGTACCGTTAAAGTTTTAGGGGTTGGCACTTTTGCCTGTTCTAAAAGTTCGGCTAGGTAAACCTTATTAGTGCATTTTAGAATTGAAAGTGGATCGTCCAGAACCACCAAGCCCTCACTTTCAGCCCGGCTAGCAAAACGGTACGTATGGTGGTTTACGTTGGTTGTTTCGCGAATAAACAAAGCGTTAAACTCGGCCAGGCGGTCATAGTCATCTTTGGTTATCAGTTCCGCGTATATATTTTGGCGTTCGGCGGCCTCAATAAATTTCTGAAGAGCTTTCTTATCCGAAGGCGGAGATTTTTCTTCCGGATTATAGAGAATTGCTAAATCGTATTGGTAACGAACGTTTTTGGCTTGGTCGTAGCGTTTCTTTTTA
The DNA here is from genome assembly GCA_964504565.1 of uncultured Roseivirgaceae bacterium. Classification (GTDB taxonomy): domain Bacteria; phylum Bacteroidota; class Bacteroidia; order Cytophagales; family Cyclobacteriaceae; genus Cesiribacter. Next base: position 5,901 of record CAZDEY010000015.1, on the reverse strand, counting down.
AAGTAAGTTTCCGCGTATTGCTGAACGTACCACAGGTGGTCTTCAGGAATTTCGTTTAATGAAATAGGCTTAATTGAGTTTACAAACCATTTTTCATCCTTCTTAGAAAAACGAGCCCGTAGTAAGGGAACCTGGTAGATTTTATGGAGTTCGGCGGCTAATTTCTCGTACTGAATAGCCAGGTTACGGCCAAAATATACGCTAAGGGTAAATTCAGGGCGCTTGATATTTTTTAAGCTTTTCTGAATCAAATCATCTAGGTCTGATGACATTACCCGGACAATTTTGGGAGCCTTTAAATCCTGAATATGCTTGACCGAAGGTATAGGTTTGTGGCCCCGCGCTTCGGCCAGCAGGCTAACGTAGTAGCCTTTGCTCTGGTAACGGTAATCGTCGCAAAGGTTAAATACGCGCGTATTGCGAAGCTTCATAAGATCCGGCCGGGTCAGGTAATCCCGGGGCTTCATTATTTCAACATCGTCAATCTCCCGCTCAAAAATATAGGGCTGATTAGTTACGATGATTTTCTTCATAGAAATCAGATGGGGATATAATCAAAATATTTGCGTCGTAGGTTAATATACCCAGGTGTATAGCATTTATTACCCGGCGAATATCAATTTTATAATAGTTGTCTTGAGAGATTGGGTTTTCTTTATATGGATCGGCTACCCACATACAATCTTCCTCCATACGGGTAAGTACCACAAAATGACCCATTGGCGCTCCTTTTAAGTCATCGAAAATTGAGCGGTCCATTTCATCGGCATATTCGCGTTTAGTACGGTAAAGGTACGTAGCACTTAAACCAGCCAATACGGGTAAGTTATTGCTTAAATAACCGCGCAAAAGTTCTTCGGTGAGCATATCCTGTTTTATTTCGCCACCTTTTTGCAAAAATTGCTTATAAGCGGCAGTAGCCAGAATAAACTTTTTGCTGCGTTTGTATTTAAGCTGAGCGTCCAGTTTATGAATTAATTCATCAGTGGGTAAATCGGCCCAACTCGGATCGAACATGGTAAGGTTAGATGTATAAATTCGGGCTTTAAAACCCTTGGCTATGGCATCTAAGCCTAAGAATACGGCTAAGGTACCTCCTTCTTCAAGGTAATTTACATCTTTTATAACATCTTCCAGAGCAATAGTGTACTGAAAATAATTGTAAACCGCATGTAAACTCGTTGGGCCGCAGGTGCTATCGTCAGGTTGAGCGAGTATATGCAGCCTTCGTAATTTTTGGTTTGGCATAATGCCCTAACTACTGGTAATATGAATGGTTTTATGACAGCAATATTGAACAAATAGTTGCAGGTATTTCAGAACCAATGGAAAATTATTTTCAGGTAATATATTGTACAATATTGTAAGCTATTCACCATTAGTATAGCGTGATGGTTTTAAATTTTTACATTTGAGCCAGAATTAGGATATGATGAAGTATAAAGGATTTTTAATGGCCGGAATGCTGGCCTCGGTTTGTACAATAAGCGTAGGGCAGGAGGTTCCCCTTCAGCCTGGCGATTCGCTAATAAACTCTAAAAGAAACGAAATTAAGCCTATGCTTAGCCCGGACGGCACCAAGTTTTACTACACCCGTAGTAATGAGCCGGACAATATAGGAGGGCGAAAAGATAAGGGTGATATTTTTATGCTCGATCTTACTAACCCATCTGCCAGGCCGGTACGATTAAACGGGGTAAATTCCCCAATTACCGATAAAGTGGCGGGGTTTGATATTAGTGGTTCCAAAATGTACGTTGTTCGTAACGATGAGGAAGCTCGCTATAAAAAGTCGGCTAATTTATTTCTGGTACCACTAGCCGGCGGCAAAGGCACTGAAACCGAAATTGACTATTTCTATAATAAAGCTCGCCATCAGGATATAACCGTTAGTCCGGACGGCAAAACCATGATTCTTTCAATAGAAAGTTACAGTACGTATGGTCTGGAAGATTTGTACGTTAGCTTTCTGCAAGCCAATGGTAAGTGGAGCGAACCTAAAAACCTGGGGAATCAGGTAAATTCTCCCCTACAAGAATTGGGGGGCTTTTTAGCCGAAGATGGGCGCACGTTATATTTTGCCAGTAACCGTTTAGGAGGTTGGGGTAGTGTAGATATTTACGAGAGCATCCGCTTAGATGATACCTGGAAAAATTGGAGCCAGCCTAAAAATTTAGGAACTGCTATTAATACCAGCGGTACAGAAAACTTTTTCTATACGCCTTCTAAAGGTAATTGGTCATACTACATTTCTACCCAGAACTCTGAAGGCTTTGGGGATATTAAGCGGATAATGAAGCCTGAACCGCCAGTGGTAGAGCCATTGCCCGAAGAAACCGTGACCCTGGAACCTATAGTTTCTTCAGAACCTGAGGCAAATTCAACCGGAAACGAAGAACCGGTAATGACTGCCCAAATAGCTAATGAGCCGGAGGCCGAAGAGGAACCTCAGGGGGTACGCTTCTCTGGAACCATTATGGCGGAAGATAACCAAAGCTTGTTTGCTAAACTGGTAGTGAGCAGCCGCAACACAAATTATGTAGACTCAAGTTCGGCGGCAAACTCTTTTAATATGCTTTTACCAACTGCCGGTGATTATAAAGTTTCGGTATCGGCCAAAGGGTATTTCTCTAAAGATACTCTGATACAACTTAATGGGGCAACTGAAAATTTTAGGCTTGAACTTTCACCTATTAAAGTCGGAGCTACTGTAAGGCTGGAAAACGTGATGTTTCAGCAAAGTACGGCGGTATTGCTAGAAGGCAGTTACCCGGCGCTAAACGAGGTTGTTAAGCTGCTTCAGGAAAACCGGGGTCTGGAAATATTGCTTACCGGACATACCGATAACCAAGGTAGCAGCCGGGCAAACATTAAGTTAAGCAAAGAGCGCGTGGATGCTGTACGCGATTACTTGGTAAGCAGGGGAGTAGATGTAGACCGTATTGAGGGGAAAGGCTACGGAGGCACCCGCCCAATAGCCAGTAATGCTAACGAAACCACCCGAAAGTTGAATAGACGGGTAGAGTTTACGGTGGTGAAAAACAACTAATAAAAAAGGAGCCAAAAGGCTCCTTTTTTAATTTTCAGGCTTAGTTAAATGTCTGTTAAACAGTTCTAAAATCCTTCGGTATTCGTCTGTCCAACTGCTTGGTTCTTCAAACCCATGGCCTTCTACCGGATACACCGCCAACTCCCATTCCTCTTTTCCTAACTCAATCAGGCGCTGTGCCAGGCGTACCACATCCTGATAGTGGACGTTTGTATCAACCATTCCGTGACAAATCAATAGGGGTTTGCTTAGGCCTTCAGCATAGTAGATGGGAGAACTCCGGGCGTAGGCCAGACTGTCGTTAGCTGGTTCATTTAAAATATTGCTGGTATATGGATGGTTGTAATGCGCCCAGTCGGTTACTGAACGGAGGGCTGCACCGGCAGCGAATACGTTAGGCTCGGTAAATAATGCCATTAGCGTTATAAAACCGCCGTAGCTACCGCCATATATACCAATTCTTGAGGCATCTACCCCGTGGTTATTGACCAACCAGCCCGCACCGTCCACCTGATCCGATAAATCTTTTCCGCCCATGTGCCTGTATATGGCGGTTCGCCAATCGCGGCCGTACCCGGCACTTCCTCTATAATCAATATCTAAAACAGTATATCCTAAATCGGTTAGTAGGTTATGGAACATATATTCCCTAAAGTAGCTACTCCACCATTTGTGCGCATTCTGTAAATAACCGGCACCATGGACAAATATTACCGCTGCGCCATTTTTTACCGAGTCCGCCGGTTGGTAAAGGCGGGCAGGAACCTGAGCTCCATCTCTAGCTTCAAAATTGATATAATCGGGAGTTCTCCAGGAATAGGCTGACCATTTGGGGGTTTGGCTAAATGTAATTTTCTTACCCAGATCAGTGAAGTCAGTTTTGGAAATGTACAATTCAGGCGGGTGATTAGCTTGGCTAAATAGATCAATTTTTGTTTTTTCATCAGGGCTAAGTAAAACTTCATGCCGACCCATTTTATTGGTTAACTGTTCTGCTTTTCCACCGCCGATTGGCATGCGGTAAAAATGATGCTCACCGGAGTGAACCTGATTGGAGTGAAAGTACCAGAATTTACCATTCTGGCTAATCTGAGGATCATATATTTCGTACGAGCCTTTGGTTAACTGAGTAGTACTATTTGAGGCAAGGTCGTAGGTGTATAGATGGCTAAAACCGTCGGCTTCGGATTGATACCAGATACCTTGGCCATTAGGTAGCCAGCCTAATTCTCCGGGGCTAAACAACCAACCAATCCCCGGCCCGCCAATCCAGGCCTCATCGTGTTGGTGGTCAACTAAACTCCATTTGGCTTCATTAAGGTTGTACAGTACTATCCACCGGTCTTTATTGTCCATTGACCGAATTTCAAATAAAGGCCGGTTAGGATATACGGGAGAATACCGCGGGCCATGGATTATAATTGAAGTATCCTTTACAAAATCATTAATAGGGTAATCCTGTAAGTAAGCAGGCTTTTTATGAAGGTCAGGCAGAGCCGAAAAGTCTGCATAATAAATGGAATCAAGCTCGCGTATATAAATTCCAAGCTTGGTATTTGAGGTGTTTTCGCCTACTTTTTCCCTGGCCCGCAAATCCTTGGTATAGCCGGTTTCGGTAACGTAATCAGGTACAATTGTGGAAGTTCCAGGCTTTTCTTCTCTGATTAAGAACGTGATATAGTTTTCAGTTGGGTTAACAACTATACTTTCAGGAAGCCTATCACCTACATATTGAGGTTTTAAGCCTTTTTCAGGTTGGGATTGTTCTCTACCAAGTCTTTCCTTTTCCTTTTTCTGTATAATTTTGAAGTAGGCTAATTGATCTTGTTTAAGCCAGGCATCTTTATCGCTCAGTTTTTCTGATTCATTGCGGGGCTTACCAGTTTTAAAATTTGTTAGCTTGGTTAAACTTCCCACTTTACGATTAAGCTTATACAGATTGCCTTCTAGTGTATAAAATACTGCGCCCTTACTGTTGCGATATATGTTTTGTATTCCCTCTACATTTTCTACAATCTTACTTCCGGACTTACCTTTTTCACGCTCGTAGAGATCCCCATTCTCCAGATATAGCCTTACGGCTTTCTCGGAATCCTGATACGGAGAATTGGTATAGTTTACCGGTTGGGTTTTGCTCTTGTTTATTGCACCTGTTTTAGTATTGTATTGATATACAGAATCGGAATCGTTCTGGTCTGGATTCCAGTAAAAGTAGACCGTCTGCCCATCTTCCGACCACCAGGGATCGTGCGGGCTGGTTCCTATCCAAACCTTAGGGTCTTGCATTATTTTCTTTACAGTTAATACATTAGAGCTATCGCTGGACTGAGCAAGTATAATCTGGCTAACTAAATAAAAAGCTGATGCTAAAACCCACTTTAGCATACCGGAATGGTTAAAAGATTGCATTGATCGATTGGTGATTTCAGATTTTAAATTAACTAATAAGCTTAATATTAATAGGGATATAAACAAAAAAAGCCAGCACAAACGTACTGGCTTTAAGCGGAACGGACGGGACCGCTACGGCGGACCGTTCGAATCGCACCGCTGTGGCGGACCACCGGCGACCCGGCCGCGACCCCCTGCGTGACAGGCCGCGCCGCATAGGTAGGCATTCTAACCAACCGGGCCGCGTAGGCTGAACTACCGCTCTAATGAGGTAATATATAATAAATTGCGGAACGGACGCGGTAGCTATGGCCGACCGTAAGAATATTAGTAATATGTCACAACGTGGAGATTTATCCGTTACCTTTGGCAAATAAAAAAGCCAGCACAAACGTACTGGCTTTAAGCGGAACGGACGGGACTCGAACCCGCGACCCCCTGCGTGACAGGCAGGTATTCTA
>CAZDEY010000014.1:66618-96885 GCA_964504565.1 uncultured Roseivirgaceae bacterium | reverse complement strand
AGGTTACCAGTTGCTCGTGTTCCATGGCCTCCATTTGGCCAAAAACTGAATTCTTTAGTTCAGCGGTCATCACTTCGTTTACTTCCACCATGTTGTTTACGTTAAGTTTCTTTAGCTTTACCCATTATTGTTCCTGCAGCCAAACTTAAAAAGCCGGCAGTAATAGCCTAACGGGCGTTAGCCAAAAAAGTCGGGGCAAAGGTATTTAATTAGCAGGGTATTTCAAACGTTTTCGTGTACAACCATTGATTTGAACTGCCGTTTTTAGAAGAGCGTGAAATCACTTAGTTACCTCAATAAATATTTATATAAGTATAAGCACTACCTGCTGGGCGGAACGCTGTTTTTGGTCATCAGCAACGTTTTTGCTATTGCCCCGGCCCTAGTAGTTCGCTACGCTTTCGATCTGGTAAAGGAAAACATTGACCTCTACCGCCAGTTTGACGGGCTGGCGTTACAGGAAAATATTTTTGAACTTTTCGCCGGAAGTATTTTGGTGTACGGCCTGGTTATTTTAGGTATGGCCCTGCTACGGGGCGTATTCCTGTTTCTGGTGCGGCAAACCATGATTGCCATGTCGCGCTATATTGAGTACGACCTGAAGAACGAAATTTACGCCCACTACCAAACCCTGCCGCTTAGCTTCTATCGCAGCCAAAGCACCGGAGACCTTATGGCCCGCATTAGTGAAGATGTAGGCAAGGTGCGAATGTATTTGGGGCCGGCGCTTATGTACGGAGTGAATTTGCTTACGCTATTCGCTATTCTTATTCCGTACATGTTTACCATAAACACCCGGCTTACGCTCTACGTGCTGCTGCCGCTGCCCATTCTTTCCATCAGTATTTATTTTGTAAATAATATTATTGAAGAACGGAGCACTAAAATTCAGCAGGCGCTTAGCGGGCTTAGTACGTTTACGCAGGAAGCATTTAGCGGAATCAGGGTAATAAAAGCCTTCTCGCGCGAGTCGGATTCGGCCCGGGAGTTTGATAACCTGAGCAACGAGTACAAGGATAAAAGCCTGCGGCTTACCTACGTAAATGCCCTGTTCTTTCCACTGATTATGGCGCTGATTGGCCTAAGCGTAGTGCTAACGGTGTATATTGGCGGCCTGGAGGTTATGGAAGGCAGTATTACCGTAGGCAATATTGCTGAGTTTATTATATACGTAAACCTGCTAACCTGGCCGGTTACTTCCCTGGGCTGGATTAGCTCCATTATTCAGCAGGCGGCGGCCTCGCAGAAGCGAATTAATGAGTTTCTGGATACTAAAACCAGTATAGTTTCTACCGAAAACCAGAAACACGACATTGCCGGTGCAGTAACCTTTGATAATGTAAGCCTGGTGTACCCCGATAGCGGAATAAAAGCCCTTAAAGATATTAGTTTCTCGGTAGAGCCGGGGCAGAGTTTGGCTATAATCGGCACCACCGGCTCGGGCAAAAGCACCATTGCCAACCTGCTGATGCGCCTCTACGACCCTACCAGCGGCGAGGTAGAAATTGACGGCCATAGCCTCAAAAGTTTTGATGTGGGCTACCTGCGCAACCAAATGGGCTACGTACCGCAGGATGTGTTCCTGTTCTCGGATTCTATCCGGAATAATATAGCTTGGGGCGACCCTGAACTTTCTCAGGAAGTGGTAGAACAATCGGCTCAGGATGCTGATTTACTGGGCAACATTCAGGATTTTCCGCAGGGCTTCGATACTAAGCTGGGCGAACGCGGCATAACGCTTAGCGGGGGCCAAAAGCAGCGAACCTCCATTGCCCGGGCCATAGCGCGCGACCCCAAAATCCTGATTCTGGATGATGCCCTTTCGGCCGTAGATACCCATACCGAAAATACTATCCTCAATAACCTAAAGCGCATAATGCGGGGCCGCACCAGCCTGATTATTAGCCACCGGGTAAGCTCAGCCAAATTAGCCGACCACATTCTGGTGCTGGACGATGGCGAAATAGTAGAGCAGGGCAGCCACGAGGACTTACTGGCCCACAACGGCACCTACCGACAACTGTACGAAAAGCAGTTACAGGAAGAAGCGGAGGTTGATTAGCTGATTGGCTAATTTGGTGATGTGGTAATTGGTTGATAATGGACTCGTAGCCAATTACATCGGGCTCGCCGCCGTAGTTTCCATGTGCAGCAGGGCCGCCAGTTTAGGGCTTGGCTGGGCTACTGCCGCCGCCAGTTTAGCTTGTACTCCGGGCCAAGCAATGCCAGCGTGCCGGTGGCTTTTTTGGCGAAACGCTTTTCCAGAAGTTGAATTAAGGCTTGCGCGGAAAACTCCATAGAGTGGTTGCGGAAAAAAGACTAAACTAAATTATCTGGACTGAGCCCGGGGGTTAATTACAGGCACACGTGTGGCACTCGGCTTGGGTAGCGAAGCCCTTTTGGCTGCAGCCGCTGTATGTAATCAGCTCGCAGCGGTTTTGCTCCTCATTGTAGAACCACCTACTGAACGCGGCCTGGCACGCCTCATCTGTAGGGGGTTGCTCATTACAGGCGGCGGCTACGGGCTCACAATCTTCCTGGCAGGAAGCCAGGGCAACTAAAAGCGCGAATCCCGTAAAGCATATCGAAACAAATCTTTTCATAAATTAAAGGTTTAAGGGTTTATATCTTGTAACCACATAGGTAAATTCATCTCTCGGCCGTAGGTATAGCCACACAAAAAATTCTGACCAACTAGAGACCTGCTTTCCAGCTGGTACAGCCTGCTATTTTCAAACGCCCATAGCACCATTTTTCCGGGGCTTACGCCTAATTCCGGATTTTATCTCCCTGAATTGGCGAATAATCATTCTTGGTACTTCCGTTCACTAATATAGTATTAAAGTAGCACTTTATTCCGGTTGCCTGGTTCATATCTTCAACGTTCTGGATATGAAAGTGAAGGTGCGCCTCGGAGGAATTACCCGAGTTGCCGCACAAGCCCAGTAATTCGCCCTGCTTTAGCTGTTGGCCGGGTTTTACTACAATGGAGCTTTGCTTAAAGTGGGCGAAGAATAAGTATTCGTTATTTGCGATTTTAAGAATAACCGTATTCCCCGGAACGTACATCGGATTGAGTTCTCCCGGACTATTATCCTTAATTCCGTCCACTACCAACACTACTTCGGCCGCACAGGGGGCTAGCAGTTCCTTCCCGAAAGCGTAGTAGTCTTCGTTAGTTTTGCCGTCTGTTTTAAAAGATTTGCCGTTTGCGTCGGTAATTACCAGGTCAAAGGCATTTTTCTGGGCCTTACTTTCCACGTGGTAATTTTGTTCCTTGGTATCGCCGCCCCATACTACGGTCCACTCATCGGTAAACGGCAGCATTAAATCAGTTGTATTTCTGGCGGGCTTAGGAAGATTATCTTCCACAAACGGCTCTACCAGCAGTCCGTTGATGTTAGCGTAGTTATCCAGTGAAATATTTACCGCCAAAACCGCCCGCTCAAACTGGGTTTTATATACTGCGTAGCTCTGCTTATACCTTACAAATTCCCTAGTTTTAATTTTACCGGCCTGATGCGCCAGACCCTGCAAAAAATCGGTGGTTTTATCCAGTGGCAAAGCCCCTTTCATATCGGCTGAGAACAGCTCAAAAATCTTCTGATACTCCCCGGAGTTGTAGTACGTCTCAAACTCAGCCGCCACGTTTTTATAGGCTTCCTTTTCACCCTGCCCAAAACCGAACATTGGCAGTAAAATTAGCCCAATCAGGCTTATGCTCTTCAGTGTAATGCGTTTTATGGAAGTCATGAGGAAAGAAATTGGAAGAGAATCTATTTATTAATATAATAAGATGTTGTATAAAATGCACGTGCCCCAAATAAAGGTCAAGCCTAATGTAGGAAAAAGTTATTAAAGTAAACGTATATGTCAGCATATCGGTAGTGAACAATTTCTTTGGCTCAACTATTGTTTTGATTATTTTAGGTATTTATTCTGACATTTAGTTTTTATGGTATATCGTTCGGGGTATAATGTATACTCTTCAGGAAGCATACAATACCCAAAACATTATAACCCATTGTTATTTTTCAATTTTAATTACTCTCGGATTTAGAACATCTTCCAAATTTCCATTTTCTAGTAAGTCAGAGATTGTCCTTTCAATGCAATCTCTTGTCAACTCCTTTACAAACAAGTCTGGGGGAATCTGATATAAACCATTCAAATTCTCACCACTTGAAATATCCTGCTTAATTAAAGACTCAAAAAATTTAAAAGTCCATACTTTCATACCATAATGTCTACCGTCTGCCAGGTCAATATAAATATTTGCAAATTCATTTTCAATATCTCAATTATTCAGATCGATTTCTTCAAATTCTAGCCAGAGCTTAAACTGCTTCATATCTTAATTCCATTTCATCTTATCCGGAATTGTTTACTGCCTTTAATGCTGTATCATACGCTTGGTAGGAGTCAATTACAAGGCGGTTTTGGTGTATTTTCAGGGTAGAGAAAAATTTGATTTCAAACCATACCTTATTCAGTATTTCTTGCTCGGTACTGCTAATGCCCTCTCCGTTGCTTAGCAAGGCGTACATATGTTTGCGGGCTATGTTTTTTACCTTGTTGGCCGCACTGCTTTCGGTAGGCATATTTCGGATGGCGCCAACTACTACGTAGCTTTTTACCAAATAGACTTTTTCTAAAAATTCATTACCGTACTTTAGTTCGTAGAGTTCCGGGTTGGCATCACGCACTTTTGCTAAGAAATCCCGAACCACAGCAGACGATTTAAAGGCATGATAACCATCAATATGTTGGCTTCCGCCTAACAGCACCTCATTTTCAGTTACCGGATACTGCTCAATAACCGATTGGCATACTTCGGTGCTTAGGGCAAATCGGGTAGCAAAAGCCGAACCCGGCGTATATAATGCGTCGGGCAGGCGGTACGGAGCCAGGTAATAATTTGGGTCAGCATTGCCCTCCCAACCGGGCCTGGAGAAGAACGATTGGTTAACCACCTGGTAGTTGGTTTCGGCATCGCCAAAGGGGTTAGCTACCGGTACCTCGGTAAATTGGTACAGGCCGGTTCCTACTTGCTCTTCCAACGGAAGATTTTCGTTTAAAACAACTTGTTCATATTCGGTAATATGCACGTGGCGGAAACCTTCGGCAATGTTGTAAGTAACAGCAGTTTTTGTACTACCAACTGCCGATGTATACTCAATTGCCGCATGATTGCCGTTAGCATACCGGTATTCGGCAGTGCCTTCTTCGGCATACACCTTTTTGCTGGCTGTAATGCCATTGTTGTATTGGGTTTCCAGCCACAGTTTGCCATTCGCATTATAGTATTTTGACCACATCGGTTGGTTATCTTCACTCCGGCTAACCTCCATATACAGGTGCTGTTGCGGGTAAGAGTTGAACAACTTAGCCCATTTTATGTAACCATTAGCATAATACTCAAACTCTTTGGTAAGATTTCCGGCAAGTACGTTACGGCCCTCTTTTATCCAGCCGTTTTGGTGCTGGCTAATTAACTCAAAGCTTAAGCCGGATTCAATGGAATAATCAATTTGGGGGCAGGCTCGTCAGTCTCTTTTTCGCAAGAAGAAAGAAAAAGTGCGACCATAATTGTTAAGGGGAGTAACCTATTCTTCAGCATACTTAAGGGTGATAGAAGTGAACAAAAAAAGCCACTACTTTTCAGCAGTTGCTCTCAATAAGATATACCTCTCCTTTACAAATTCTCTACCGAGCCGTATTTTATTTGTACGGTGGAGTTTTCTGCCTGGTCAATGGCATCAAAAGCATTTTGGTAGTCCTGGTAGCTCTCAATGAGTACTCCGTTCTGCTGTTCCTTTAGGGTGGAGAAGAATTTTACTTCAAACCATACCTTATGCAGCAATTGTTGCTCAGTTTCGGTAGTTCCATCGCTATTGGCATTTAGTAAGGAGTTTAAATGCTTGCGGGCTACTTCTTTAATCTGGTTATATGCCGCAATGTCTTTGGGTACATTGCGTATGGCGCCAATCACCAAATAGGTCTTTCCTTTGTATACCTTATCGGCAAACTGGTTTCCGTATTTTAATTCGTATAGTTCCGGGTTTTCGTTGTGCTCTTCAGCCAAAGCCTGCCTCATGGTAAAGGAAGACTTCAAGGTTTCGTAGCCATTCAGGTTTGAGCCACCGCCAATTAATACGCCATTCTCAGTTACCGGATATTGCTCAATTATTGAACGGTACATATCAGTGCTAACAGCATATTTGGTGTCATATACCGAACCCCGTGAATATACTTTTTCTAAGGAACGGTAGGGAAATAATTCGTCAATGAATTGGGGATCACTAGCATTGTTCCAGCTTACACTACTAAAAAAGGATTGTCCTATTGGGTAATAAGTGGTTTCTAATCCACCAAAAGGATTGGCTACCGGCACTTCGGTATGGCTATAGAGTCCGGCTCCCGGCTGTTCGTTATACGGGTACGTTTCATCCAGAATAGTTTCGCCGTTAATAGTAACTAAAACTGTTCGCTTAGCTTGGGCTTTGTTGTACGTAACTGTTGTTTTACTAGAGCTATCCGTTGAAGTATATTCAATTGTAGTGGGTTCTCCATTAATAAAATTGTGAATAGCTGTACCGTCTTCGTCATATACTTTTTTTACAGATATCAGCCCATCGGTATACTCAGTTTCAAACCATAGTTCGCCCGCCTCATTGTAGTATTTCGACCAGAGTGGTTTATTGTCTTCACTGCGGCTAACTTCCATATACAGATGGTAGGGCGAATTATTGCTGTATATTTTAGCCGATTTTATGTAGCCATTTTCGTAATATTCAAATTCTTTAGTGGTGTGGTCCTGTATATCATGGTAACGGCCTTCTTTAATCCAGCCATTAGGGTGCTGACTAATCAGTTCAAAGCCTTTAGTAGAGGTAATGGAGTAGTCAATTTGCGAAGCCGGGTCCACTTCATCTTTATTACAAGAAGATAAAATAAAGGCTGCCCCTATGAATAGGGAAAGAGACAAGTTTTTCACTGTGTTAAGGGTGTTAAGTTAAAAACTGGTTTAAAGGTTAAAAATTTACAGATATTACTCAACTTCTGTGCCAGATTATATAGATAAAATAGAAGTATAATCTTTAGAAAAAGAATCCTAACCTCGCAATCGGGTAATTATCTTCGGGGCTTATGCCGTACATGAGCGAGAAGCTGAGGGTGGCCGGGGCTATAAAGATGCCGGGGCCGTAGCCGCTGTGCCAGGTGTTGCTATCCTCGCCGGCTACCCACACGCGGCCTACATCGTAAAAGCCGATAATGCCGGCCTGGCCGGGCGCTATATAACTCCAGAAGCGGAACAGGGCAATGCGGGCTTCAAAGTTGTTAAAGAACATCTGGTCGCCGCCGAAGCGGTTGCGGCGGTAGCCCCGCAGGTTTTGCTGCCCATCCAGGTAATTGGCCTGGAAGAAATCGTACTCATCGGCCGTCTGGAAGTTGTGGGCGTAGCCGGTACGGTTGCTCAGCACCACAGGTAGCTTGCCTAAGCGCTGGTATACGCTAAACTCGCCGCTAAAGCGGGTCAGGTCCCGGCTAACGTTGTTCAGGCCCTTCATGCTTTCCAGTTGAGCCTCCAGGCGTATGCCCTTGGTGGTTAAAAACTGGCGGTCGCGGGTATCCCACTGGTAGCGCAGAAAGCCGCCGCCAAAGTGCTTCTGCTCAAAGGTATTGGCGCTAATTCCCTCCGACTCCATTTCGTTATTTTCGTTAGCAAACTGGTTAATCAGGCGGCCGGGCGTGTTTTCTACCTCCAGCATACGGTAGTAGCTACCCAGGGTAATCAGGTGGTGCCGGCCCAGCGGACGCTCCAGTTGGGGCACCAAGCTTAGTTCCTGCTGGCGTACGCGGTAAAAGTTCAGGTCGTTCCCTTCCAGATCAATCTCCGTATCGTTGCCTATACCGAAGAAGTTGGTTGCAAAACTGGAGCCGCGGTACAGCGCATCCAGTGTAAAGTTGTACTTATACTTAAGTATATCGTTAGCCTCAAAAGTATAATTTAGCTGGTAGGCGCCGGTGGCAAAGGCGTAGGTGGCGGCCAGGCGGTGGCCGTAGGCAAAAGGTTCTTTTCGGAACTCCTGCCGCTTAAAATATACCCCGCCGCCTACAAACAGGCCGTCGTCGGGATTGTACTGCAGAGCCACCACCGGCAGGGTTTGGTTGTACTTAAAATCCTGGTTGTTGTACTGGTTCACGGTGGTGTCGGTATCGCTTAAAATAAAGCGGGCTTGGGGCACCCCTGTATAGCGGTTACCGCTTTTGGTATCGTAAATGTAGGGCCTGGCCTGGCCACCAGTCAGGTCACGCACCAAATCGTCGCCCTCGCCGCCAATTATGCGGATGGTTAGCTCAAAATCGTTCTCGTTGGGGGCGCTGTTTACCAGTTCAAATACGTCGTCTTCCTCCATACCGTAAAGGCGCACTTCCTTGGTTTCATCATGAATAATTAGGCGGTCGTAGTGGGCGGGTTTTAGGTTATCGTCCTTATCAAAATCGTATACAGTGAGGCGGCTCTGGTCTTCGGTAAGCTGCTCCAAGCGGAACAGTTCGGCATCGTTAGTGCCGACTACATCTATAGTTTTGGCTAGAAATTCGTAGTATTCTTCGGCGTACTTCACCAAATCCTGCCGGCGGGCTTTAAGCTTAGCAATAATTTCTGGGGCCGAAATCCGGTACACCTCTGGCGGCCACTGAGCAAAGGCCCGCTCAATTTCCGTATCGGTCAGGTTTTCCTGAATATACCGAGCCTGCTTTACCCATACGCTGCGGTCGGCCCGGTTTATAAATTCCCGGTCGAAGTGGCGGGCGTTAAAGTATAAGCCTTCTACATCTCTGATTTCCAGTTCAAAGCCCTGAAATTTAGGCTGAATCCACCGGCGGCTGGCTATGTTAGGTACTATACCTTCGTTTATAAAGAACACGTTATCTCGGTCGCGGGGTATAGCCTCAAAGCGAACCCGTTCCTCGCCATCCGGGCCCTCTTCCTCGTGCTCGCCGAAGCGCCATTGGTCAAAGTGGCGGTCCCAATCGCCAATAAGCATATCAAATACCCGCACCCGCACCAACACATCCTGATCTACGTAGTACTTGCTGTTCTTACGCAAATCTTCGCGGGTTTGCTCGGTACTGCGGATGTCCGGCGCATTGCCAAAATCTTCGTTTCCTACCCACTCTTCGTCGTCGGGGCGTTCTTCAAACAAAGCCAGCTTGCCCACAAAATGCTCGTAACCCTTTAGCGCCGGGTCGTCGGCTACGTAGGCAATTATGGGGTTGGTGTGGTATACGCCTACGGCATCGGCCAGTCGGGCGGTGGCTACGGCGGCGTAGGGGTGCGAGGCGCTAATCTGGTCCTGCAGCACATCGGCGGCCAGGGTTTCGTTGAACTCTTCGGGCAGTATGCCTTCGGTATATTTTTCTACGGAACGCAGGCTAAACTCGCGGCCCAGGCTATCGGTTAATTGCAGGCTTTTGGTTTGCATACCGCCGCCTTCCTCGGAAACTTTCAGGCCTCCGTATACTTCGCTTAGGCGCAAAATAGGCACCTTAACCTCGGTGCTCCAAACCTGACGGTAGTTAGCGCCTAACCACTTCTCCTTTCTTTTAGAAGCCTCGTACTGCTTGCTGGGTACGGCCGTAGTAGAGTCGGTTAGTTGTATGGGTTGCTGAGCGTTAAGTGCTGAGTTTTGTGCAAACAGTGTAGCTATAAGTAGTAGCGTTGGGGTAAAAATCCTCCTGAACATATTCTCCCTGAAAAATAAAAAATAGTACTGCGCCGGGGCAAGTTCTATATATAAGCGGAATTAGGGCAAAATGTTAGGTATAGCGGAGGGCTTATATCACTCTATATTCTCCCTACGGCTAAAAATAAAAACCGGCTTCTTACTTATTGCACCACCAGCTCATTATCGAGAATGCGATTATTGTACTGCTGCAAAAAGGCCTTTAGTTGGGCGTCCATAGTGCTGGCCCGTTCCGGTTCCGTACTAAGTAAGTTTTGGAGAAGTAACGGATCTTCCTGATAATTATACAGGGCAACTGCTTTTTTACCGTCCGACTGGTACAGCCAATCCCCGCTAAACCATTGGTATAAGCCCGACCAGGTGTTTACCGTAAAGTTAGGCGAATCTGCGCTGAGTAAGCTCTTGCCAAAGCTTAAATACGGTTTATCGTAGGCTAGGTAATCCAGAACGGTTGGCATAATATCCAGTTGCTGGGCTAGCTTGGATTGGCGGCCGCTTAGGGTGCTATCGCCGGGGGCGTAAAATATAATCGGGATATGGTAGGCGCCCCAGGCAGTTTTGGTTTCCGGAAAATGAATGGTACCCGAAACATGATCGGCCGTAATAACAAACAAGGTATTATTAAACCATTCTTCCTGACTAAGCTTAGCGAAGAATTTTTTCAGGGCCATATCAGAGTAGCTCATACACTTGCTGATTGGAACCGGGCCTTCAGTAAATTTATTCTTGTGCCTCTCCGGTACTTTAAACGGATGGTGCGAGCTTACCGAAAATAGGGTAGAAATAAACGGTTGCTGGGCAGAAGTAAGCCCATCGGCAAAGAACTGCATAAACTCCTCGTCCCAAATTCCCCATAGGCCGTCAAAATCATCATCGTTTCCGTATTCGGTCATGCCGTAGTATTCGTCAACGCCAATCAGGTTCATGTAGGAGTTAAAGCCCATTGAGCCGTTAGGGGCGCCGTGGTAGAAGCTGCTGCTATAGCCTTTTTCTTTAAGCAGGCGGGGCAGGCTGGGTAGGGTATTGGTAGCCGCGTAGGGTGTTAACACAAACGGATGGTGCAGGCTGGGTATACTGGAAAGTACCGAAGGCAGAGCCGATATTGATTTATGCCCATTGGCAAACGAGCGGTCAAAAATCAGGCTATGCTCAACCAGCGAATCCAGGAAAGGGGTGAAGGTGGTATAGCCTTCAGCCTTAAGGTTTTCACCGTTGAAGCTGCCCATCATTTCGGCACTAAAGCTTTCCATAACCAGCACCACCACATTTTTAGGCTGAAATACTTGCTCCAATTTAGGCTGGTGAATTGGGGTAAATACCGAGTCTAATCTTTCTTGCGAATAAAAATTAAGGCGTTCCAGGCTCGGGCGATTAATAGTGCGGAGCATAGAAAAGGGCGTATTCAGCACGATGCTTACCTCATCGGGGCGGTTTACAAATTCGCCGGCATTGCTTAGGGTAATTGGGCGGGTGCTATGGCGTAAGCCACCGCGCATACCGGCAATACTTAGGGCAACTACCAGAACCATTAGTACCACGTGGACCGGGTACAGTGCCCAAGGGCTTATGCCTACGGGTTTTCTTAGTTTAACTACTTTGTACGTTTGGTTCATAAGCCATATAAGCCCTAGCCAAATCAGTGGTATGTACCAGTAGTCCAGTACAAAAGTAAAGCCCAGTGCGCCCAGGCTTTCGCCGGAAAATTCCTGAAAAACACTCCAGGTAGTGCGGTGCAGGGTAAAGCGGTAGTATACAATGTCGCTGAGGTTTACAGCCAGCGTAATACCGTTCACAAACAAAAATAGCCCCCTTAGAAAAACCTGATAGCCCGGCTGGTAGCGGTAGGGCAGGGGTAAAATAAGCAGGGCAATAAACAGGATATTGGTATATAGAATTGCCGAAATATCGAATTTAGTACCGGCCAGCATAAACCAGGCTACATCGGCCCCGCTGGTTTCCGGAAACAGATTGTGGTTCATGAAGAAAAATAACGCCCTGGCAATACCGTAAAAAAGTAATGCTACCAAAACGTAGTATACCAAAGCCAAATGCAAGGGCCAGCGTATCCCTTTACTATCCTGATTCATTAAACCCGCGTTAAAACTATTGGTTAAGCAGGGGGCAAAGGTAAAGAAGCAAGAAGTAAATGTTAATTTAATGTTAACTAAAATCTTACGGCGGTCAGCCTATAAGGAGCTTAGTCTAAGTCGGCTACGCTATCGGGTACAATAAATTGGGTGCTATTGGGCAACGGGCGGGTTGGTTTCTGATAGGCTACCGGAAGTTCAACTTCTAGTAAGGTAGGGCTTACGTACTTCTCAATAGTTAGGTTTGGAGCTAGTTGCAGCCCTTTTTCCTGGGCGTATTGGCGGGCAGCTTCCACAATTTTATCGGGGCTGGGCCATACCAGGCTGCTGGCTTGCAACTGCGCTCGTACCGATTGGCGGTTAGGAATTTCCAGTAGTTGCAGGCTATCGGCCTCGGGGGGTAGTTTCTGATTTTTATCCGGAAGAAGAATACCCACAAATTGGTGTACGCTGTCTAGTTCTTCGGTAGCCTCGTGCAGAATTACTACGGCCATAGTGCCGGCAAGGGTACCGCTTTGGCTAAGCTTGGCCACCTCGCGAAAGGTAGAGTTGGCTTCGGAACTACCGCTTTCACCGCTATAGTATTTACCTACCATCCGATAACCACCGTGCTCAACTATACTGACTTGAGGCTCATTGAAGCCGCCTAGATACCAATAACCGGCAGCAGCGGCCAGAATAAAAACTATTACACTTCCAATAAATACGGTGCGGGGGCTGGGCATATTGATTTAATTACGAATGCAAAATTACGAATTACGAATTAGAAATGGAGGATTTTAGCTAAAGCAGCTTGGCTAGAGGTTGAATAGTAGTTCCTCAATTTCGCGGGTTTGGGAGTTAATGATTTCAATTCGGATTTCGCGTACTCCCTGCTCTCTAAAATCTTCTACCCGAAGCCTGTATTCCGGCTGGTGTTTGCTGTGGGTGTATAACCTTCTTTTTAATAACTGGCCGGTACGGTGGTTCCATACTCTTATTTCTAAGTCGGTATTGTTTTTATAGTCTAGCAAGAATGGGATAAAACTATCGCTATAGCAAAAGAGCGTACGGTCGGGCTTAACTTCTTGTTCTCCTACAATTACGCTTCTTCCCCCTATGTCGGTGCCAACCAAGGTGTATACTACCGGCCCGCGGCCAAGCGGCCCGCGGCCTAGCGTATCGGCAAAGGTGACGTAGTCGGTAGGTGAGCCGTAGGCGTACGCTAGTGAGTAAACCGCTACCTTCTGGCGTTGCTTGTCCGCGGCTTTTCGGCGGTACAGGGTTAACTGGCTAAATTCTTTTTCCAGTTCTGCATAGGGCCGGATGTTTATAAATACCGAGTCGGGCGTAAGGCGGGGTTCCAAGCTAAGCAGTTCGCGAGCTTCAGCATTTATGCCCTTAGCGCTAGTGGAAACCTCCAGCGTAAATTGGCAGTAGTCTTCTAAATATCCATCAATATTAATAAAGTAGGTTTGGCCGGCAATTAGCCGTTCCAGTAGTATAAAAATATTGTCTTGCGTGGCCAGCGAGCTGCAGTTTAAAATCTGGTAGGTTTGGGGTTGGCAGGGCTGGCCGGTAAACACTACGGCCTGTACGCCCTTAACATCGCGGCACTGCTGCTGGTAAACATTCAGGTAAAGAAGCTCGTAGTGCTGGGCGGGCTCAAAGGTGAACCACTGGTCGTTATGGTACTCAATGCACTTGCCGGTCAGGCTTTCGTCTACACAAGCCCACTGTACCGAATTGCCGTGGGTGCGGCTGCTTACGGCCGAATCAAGCTCTAGTGGTATGGCAGATTCGATGTTATTGTTGGGGGTTTGGGCAGGTAAGTTAAAACCACTTCCCCAGAAAAGAATTGAAAGAAATAAGATTCTGGTAATCATTATAATTCGACACCAAAGACCGGATGTTTATCCAATACCGCTTGTAACAGTTCTTCTTCAGAGCGATCAAAAAAAGCAGGGTTCACGTCGTTTAGGTTGTAGAATAGTGCTTCCTCACCGTAGGTTATTTTTTTACCTAAGAATTTGATGTTTGCTCGACCGTTTTTAATGGTAAGTGATTCTTTAGCTTCGGCTATTAAGTTCTCAATTTCCTGAGTGCTGTATCGAAGAAACAAAAGTTTAATTAAAAGTTCGTTAATATGATCGTTTTCAGCTAAGCCGGTATAAAAGGTATGCGGAATTAAATACTTTATAGCCCGGTCTAGCTTATTTAGGCCTTGGTACGCCCGCGCGTAACTGTAGGCTATATAAATTTCGCTGGCGGTAAGCTCATTGCCGCAAAAGTGTTGATACGGATATTTTTTGTCGGCTAATTGTGTATAATAAATAGCCTCTTGGTAATCTTTCTGCTGCAAGAATAGCTCGGCTAAACGTGAGGCACTTTGGTGCTTGTAAAGCGTGTACTGTTCCATTAACCCACCAGCTTCATCTAGTTCGTTGTAATTACTGTTCAGAATGTTTTGGTAGCTTTGAATGGCCCGAACTGTATCTCCCACTTCTTCCTGAATAGTAGCCAGGTTGAAATGGGCTCGGCCTCGAAGAGGTGAGTCAGGAAATTCTTCCATAAAATACTTAAGCCGCAACAAAGCCGCATTATAGTGCTCTTCTTCATACAGCGAAGTAATTTCATCAAAAGCTAATTGATCGGCCGGTTGAGCGTTTACTTTAGCATTTATAATAATTAAATTTCCTATAAGGAAAGAGGAGAATACCCAAAGCTTCATTTAACAATTTACATACAATAGTTTTAAAACCCAAACTTATTGATTGGCTTCTTTCCAATTTAAAACACTGTAGGTACCTCTAACGAAAAATAGCCCAGCAGAAACTCCCGGGCTAACATCAGAAATGTTTAATTCAATTTTATAACGCCTTAGCAAAATCCCCGCCATTACGTGGTGTTCGGGATTGTTTGCTGCGCGACTTAATTTAGAATTTTAAATGAGTTCATAAAATTTTCAATACCATCTATATCCTCGGTAACTGGCTCCGCTATAACCATAATTGTATATAATTTGTCCTCAACTAAAATAAATCTGGCTTGGCAGACATTTCGCATATCTTTAGTTCTAAACACACAAGCTAATCCAGGATATCCCTCTACTTGTATGTTCTGTACCCCAAGGCTTTTAAGACCTATATTTTCCTCAAATGAAGATTTTACCTTCATAAGTAGCATCTTCTTTAATATGGGGGTTCGCATAGCTTTAAAGCTTGAGCTTATTTGCTCCTGCAGTACAAAATTAATTGGCATGTATTCCCCTATAGATACTTCACAATTGTAAGTATGACCATTTTTTTCATTTTTAATTTCAGGGGTCTCAGGAAAACTAATTAAGAAATTTCCGCTCTTTCCTTCAAAGTTTTTCCAAGTAAAATTATAAGAGACGACTTGGTGCATGATCTTTTTGTTATGAATGGGACTAACACTATACCCTAACTTTTCTAGTCCGTTGATAACTCCCTTTTCACCATATAAATGGGCTGCGCCAATAGCAACAAATGTTGATTTCACTCTTATAAGGCTGTCGATTTTCGATATCATTATCTGATTTCGTTCATTAATCAGAATATCCATGTCATAACCACCTGCTGATCCATCTCTAGATATATTTAGCATTTTTGCGGCATCCTCGGCTATATAAGATTTTAGAAGCGCATTATGCACCGAATCATAATAGTTTTTATTGCTAAATAGATTATAAATATGCTCTATGTTTTGGCTTCGTTTAATATAATTGATCTGCTCATCCACTGTTTCTAATGCTACTACTTCAACTTTATTCTTTTTAGCTTCATCAATTAAGAAATGGTCAAGGTTTCTAGGTAAATTATAGAAGAGAGTATCCTTAAGCATCATTATAAGACCAGAGGGATGCACTTGTTCAAACTCTTCTATTTCAAGACCACTTCTTCTTTCAAACTCACGTTTAATTAATGCGTATTCATTAGCACTATATAAATCTTTTAGAACAGTACCTTCTGGAAGCAGCAGAGCTGATAAATCCATGCTTTCGGCCTCCGTTGAGATATCAAGTTCTGGCACAAACAATTCAGATGACTTTATTAAAGGAATTAATGCACTATCTAAGTTAAATATATTTTTATTTTTGCTATGTATAGTGCCAAATAGGTAAGATACCTTACTATTATTTTTAGACTCTATTTTCCATAAAACTGCATTCTTATCTTGTGCGCATAGAATGCCAGACATTATGATTAAGCATGCTGTTATTATATACTTCTTCATGGACCTTCTCAAATTAGATATTAGCAAAATCCCCCGCCATTACGTGATACCGGGGGTCGTCTACGGCGTCTTCTATTACGGCTTGTAGTTTGGGCGAGGCGTTGCGCATCAGCATTTTGCATTCTTCGCTTAGGTGCTTAATCCGGAGGGTTTTACCGGCCTGCTCGTACTTTTCTACCAAATTGAACAAAGCCTCCAGGGCCGAGTGGTCGGCCACGCGGCTTTCCAGAAAGTCAATTTCTACATTCTGCGGATCATTAGCCACATCAAACTTGCTATTAAACGCCTGAATACTGCCGAAGAAGAGCGGACCCCAGATTTCGTAAACCTTGGTGCCGTCTTCCCTCATAAACTTGCGGGCCCTAATGCGCTTGGCGTTTTCCCAGCTAAATACCAGCGCACTTACAATTACGCCGCTAATTACGGCAATGGCTAAATCGAATATAACGGTGAGGCTACTAACCAGTATCAGCACAAAGGCATCCATACGCGGTATTTTGGGCAAGATGCGGAAGCTGCTCCAGGCAAAGGTGCCAATTACTACCATAAACATAACGCCTACCAGCGCGGCAATGGGTATTTGCTCAATAAAGGGGGCGGCAAAGAGTATAAACAGCAGCAGCGTAACCGCCGCCACCGTACCCGACAGCCGCGTGCGCCCGCCGGCCTTTATATTAATTATGGACTGGCCAATCATAGCACAGCCGCCCATACCGCCGAACAGGCCGGTTACTATGTTGGCCCCGCCCTGCGCCAGGCACTCGCGGTTGGTGTTGCCGCGGGTTTCGGTTAGCTCGTCAATCAGGTTTAGGGTCATCAGGCTTTCAATTAGGCCAATGGCGGCCAAAATTAGGGCGTAGGGGCCAATAAAAGCCAGCGTTTCCCAGGTCAGGGGTACTTTGCTGAAAATATCGGTTTGGAACTGGGGCAGCCCGCCCTTGAGGCCCTCACCCCCGCCGCTACGAATAAACGAACCTACCGTAGCTACATCGAGCCCACCCAGAATTACAATGGCCGATACGGCGCCAATGGCTACCAGCGCCTCCGGTATTTTCTTGCTCAGCTTCGGTAAGCCCCACATCAGGCCCATAGTCAGCAGTACCAGACCTAGCATTAGCAGCAGCTTATCGGTAGGCAAATAGGCTTTTTGTACGCCCCGCTTTTCTACCAGATACAGGCCGTCGGCTTCCAGGCCGTAGGCTAGTTCCTGGGTGGTGGCGTCAAACACCTGCCCTTCGTCAATTTTGTATACTACCTCTTCGGTGGCGGCGTCCAGAATTAAATCGTCGGCCACTACGTACTGCCGGTGGCCGGTTTCTTCGCTGTAAATTTCGCCTTCCTTCAGCACAAAGGCCCGTTCGGTAGGCTCGGTAACCCAGCGCGGGTTGCCGTTGCTATCGGTTACGTTAGCCTTAAACATACCCAGTTGCGACAGAAAAATTACTATGGCCAGGCCGTTTACAAAGCCCATCATGACCGGGTGCGGAATCAGGCGCACAAATTTGCCCAGCTTAAGCACACCCGCCAGCATCTGAATAATGCCCATTAGAATTACCGTAGCGAAAAGGTAGTACAGGCCCAGGTTATCTTCGGGGGCTCCCATAGCGTTGCCCTTAGCTACCAGGCTTACCATAACCACCGCCAGCGCGCCGGTAGCCCCGCTTATCATACCCGGGCGGCCGCCGAACAGCGAGGTGATTAGGCCGATCATAAAGGCGGCGTAGAGGCCCACCAGCGGATCTACCCCGGCCACAAAGGCAAAGGCTACGGCTTCGGGCACCAGGGCTAAGGCCACCGTAAGGCCAGATAGAATATCATTTTTGGCATTTGCCATTCGCTTCCGCACAAACTCCATAGTACTCGTTTCTTTCAGAAAATAAGCTGCAAAGGTAGGGGTTTTTGATTACGAATTGGTAATTACGAATTACGAAGGGGGGGGAGCGCTTGAGGGACAATGGACGATAGACAATGGACAATAGACTTCAACATTATGGATTGGTAGTTTGGCCGAGAGCTTATCTAATAAAAGTATCTGGATAAATCTACAGTTTTTATATTCTAACGATTCAATATCCATCGTCTATTGCCTTTCAAGAAGATGCTAACCGCAGCCTCTTGTTTTATTAGAAAATCTTTATTTACTTTGAAACACAAAGTACTTTTATATAGTAATTAAAGATGTACCTAAATCGTAATGCCATGATGATAATTCGTAGAAAGAACCTGAGCCTGACCGCCATTATAATTGCCGCCATACTGGCTATTCCGCTAATTGCTATGCAGTTTAGCCCGGAAGTAAACTGGAGTCCGTTCGATTTTGCCGTGATGGGTGTTTTGCTTACTATTACTGGCCTAGCCGTAAACCTAATTATTAGCAACGTTACGGGCTGGGGCAAAAGACTGCTGATGGTTGGTGCCGCCTTATTTATTTTCCTTCTTATCTGGGCGGAGTTGGCCGTAGGTATTTTCGGCAGCCCCTTTGCCGGAAGCTAGGCTGATACCTAGAAGATAATGCCTGAGCCGCAGCTTTCCGCTGTGGCTTTTTGGTTCTTGGGTTAGCCAATCAGAGGCGCATCCATACCCTCGTAAGAGTAGTTTATTACCTTGGGCAGGCTTAATTTCAGCAGTTTCCGAATTTGGGTTTGGTGGCGAACTTCGGCTTTCGGCAGGGCCGCTAGCTTATGATGCGAGTAGGGCGTACCGGCCAGGCGCGACATTATTTGAAGTTTTACTAAAATTCCGGCGTACATAATTTGCATACCCAGCAGAAAGAAGTCTTTGCGGTTTTTGGCAAAGTGAGTTTGTTTAAACAACCGGCAGGCCACTACTTTTTGCCGGTCCAGGTCGGCGGCTATAGTGTCCGGATGGGGGCGTACGCTGGCAAAGGTTCGCAGCTTTTTGTTTAGGTCTTTATGCAGGTCCTGCGCATCGTTGCAGTACTGAATAAGGGCTCCTATTTCCAGCCACGCCAGTTCCTCTGCTTCAGAAATTGGCTCTGGAAGTAGGGCGCGCAGACACAGGGTACCGTAGCCGCACTTATCGTGGCTAATTTTATCTACCTCGGCGCGGCTAAGTTGGGGGCTAAACTGTAGCTTGCTCGCTACCTGGGCATCGTAGGTTAGGGTAAAGTAGTGCTTAACCGTGGCTTGTTGTTCTTCCGGTATGCTACTGAATACCAAGTGGTAGGCAGCGGCATACAGGCGTTCAAAAGGGGTATTGTTTTCATTAGGCAGCCCAGGGTCCTTTAACTGCTGCAATTGCTCACTACTTAGGGTGATATCGTCCACCATAATATCCAGCAGGGCGCCCAGCATACCGCTGTACATGTACAGGTCTTTTTCTTCCGGGGTAGACTTTCGGCCAAAAAGCTCGTTAAAGGCTTCGCCCATATAGAGCGTTTCGCTCATATACCACCGCAGCTTATCTTCGGTATTATGCGGCAGCTTGGGAATTGCCGCCAGATTGAACGGTTGCAGAAACTCGGTAAGCAGTTGCCGGGCCCGCCGGTGGTAGTACGAATTGGTATTATTGAATTTGTTTATCTGCCAGCAAACCCGACCTACCTTATACAAATTTGCCAGCGAATTCAACATATTTTTTAGCCCTGTAGAGTAGCGTATATCAAAATCAAACGTCTAAACTTAACGCAAATATGCCTAAAAGCCGGCAGTTTCCTGCCGACTTCCTACTAACCTAACCCTATTTCCTTAGTGCGGAAGTTTAGGTCGGAGTAGTCCGTAGGTAAACGTACCCAGCACAGCACTGAGCAGTACCACTACAAACACGGTAAGGCCGTTACCGATCAGGATGTAGATGGGCCCGGGGCAGGCACCGGTTAAGGCCCAACCGAACCCAAAAATGGTGCCGCCCAACAGGTAGCCCCACACACGCTTCTCTTTTGGGGCCGGGCTTATAGGCTGGTTGTACTTATCGGTTACGTTCCATCTTCGGAACATAGCCAGGCCGGCAGCCCCCACCGCAATGGCCGAACCAATTACGCCGTACATATGAAAGCTCTGGAAGCGAAACATTTCCTGAATCCGGAACCAACTGATAACCTCGGCCTTAGTTAGCACAATTCCAAACAGCAGACCGAGAAATAAGAATTTTATATATTTCATGTGGTTAGATTTAAGATAGGAGACGTGAGACGTAAGACCCAGGACATAGGATGTAAGACTTAGGAGTGGGTGAGATCCCTATACCAAATACCAAATACCTTGTACTAAATACCGCGCGGCGGCCACCCACTACTCAAGACTCAAGACTCAAGACCGCGCGGCGGCCGCTCACTACCCAATACCAAATATTACCGGAAACAGCAGGTGGGTAATAATTAGGCCGCCGATGAAGAAGCCGATAACCGCCACCAGGCTGGGCCACTGCAGGTTACTGAGGCCGCTGATGGCGTGGCCGCTGGTACAGCCGCCGGCGTAGCGCGTACCGAACCCTACCAAAAAGCCGC
The DNA here is from genome assembly GCA_964504565.1 of uncultured Roseivirgaceae bacterium. Taxonomy (GTDB): domain Bacteria; phylum Bacteroidota; class Bacteroidia; order Cytophagales; family Cyclobacteriaceae; genus Cesiribacter. The sequence continues at coordinate 76,345 of CAZDEY010000014.1, read as the reverse complement.
CGCCAACCATAAAGAGCAGTCCGCGCCAAGTAAGCAGGTTTTCCCAACTAAAAATTTCAAGCGGAGCCAGTCCCCGATTAGTTGTTGAAATGCCAAGCTGGTTTAAATCCTGCCAGGTGGCAGCGCTCAGGTCAATAGGCAGCCCATTGGTTAAGTAAAGTTGAGTAAGAAAGCCCCCCAGTATAGTGCCGACAATAAAGGCAATATTCCAACCCTGGGTGCTGCGCCAGTTCCACCGGAAAAAGTCGCTAAACCTGCCCGCCCCCATAGCCGAACAAGCGGTACGGAAACTAGATGACAGACCCAGCGTTTGGCCAAAGTACAGCAGCAGGAGAAAACTAAACCCAATTAGGGGTCCGGCCACGTACCAGGGCCAGGGCTGAAGTATAAATTCCATTGGTATACAGTAGTTTCATAAATTCTACTGCAAAGGAAAAGCCTACGTAGCGTGTTGGCAGTAACTTGAGTTACACAAGCGGAAAAAGTATATCGTCACGGTGCTATTTTTCTTAATAAAGGGCAAGTAACGAGGTTACTCCGAGTAAGCTCGTTACTGAAAAGATGCTATCCCCTTATTAATTATAAATCCGAAACCAGCACTTGCCGGTTGTTTAGCCTTTGCTCCGTCCGGTAGTTAGGCTTTGGCATTAGCTCCTGCAATTGCTCAAGCTGTTCTAGCGAAACCGAAAGAGGCTCCCGCATTACCAGCCAGCGCACACCTTCGGTACAGGGTGGCGTAGTAAGTGAGCCTTCGTAAGTAATATAGTTGCGGTTGGTAGGTAGCACACTTTCCATAGCAAAAGCCCGGCGTACCGTTTTTTCTTCCCCAGCAGCTACGGGCAAATACGACTCCAGAAAACTAAAGGCCGGGCTGCTCCGGTTTTCCTTGGCCATAATGCTTACCACTGCAAAGAATCCGCCGGCGCTCTTATGTACCAAATGAACTTCCAGCGGGTAGCGTATCCCGTCAATCAGGTGCTCGGCCGGCTCGTGAACGTGAAACTGTACTAAGTTGTAGCGGGTGCCGGCGTAGTTTATATAGTCGCCCGGCTCAAAGGCATACTGAATGGTATGGCCGTTATTGGCTACGGCGTGTAAGTGGGTACTGTCGGAATAGAAGAAATTAATTGGCGGCAACGAAGCCTTGGTTATGTAGTTTACCAAATTTACCGGCGACTGGTACTGTCCATAGCAAGCGCTACCTTCCTCTAGTTCGGCCCAGTGCTCGGGACCGGTTTCGCCGGAGTAAGCCCAAGGGCGGGTAGTTTTCGGCTTGGCGGGACTTGCGGGGGTGGTTTCTCTCTGTTCTTTAGTTTTATCGGGCTGGCAGGCTGCGGAAAGCAGTAAAATACCGGCCAATGCTAAGTAAAGAGCCAGTTTCATAGAAGCATTGAACAGGTAAAAATTGAATATTTCGCTAGGCTATGCAGCTACCGGCTCGTAGGTGCGGCGGCGCAGCGGTTTAGCTTCAGTATTAAGTGGATGCAGTAGCACCAGAAAAAAGGTTAAGACAAAGCTGGTTTCCGATAACTCCCATTTTTTACCATCCGGTATCATAAGTACCAGCAAAAAAGCAAGCAATAACAGCAGTGATTGATTCCAGCGCGGCACTGCCACCTTCCATTTACTTACTTCACGCTTAACCCACTGACTCCTGCGGTATAGCCAGGGTAATAATCCGTAGTAAGCGAGCGTAAACAGGGTCATCCCCCAAGAAAAAAGAACCTTGTTTAGTTTCACATCACCTACCTTAAGGTTATGCAGGTTGGTTTCGCCCTGAGCATTATATTGCTGAAAAAATTGGCTACTTTCTACCGAAAACAGGCGCTGGCCCCAAGAAATTTCTTCACCAAAACCAAAAAATAAAACCGCGGCTAGCCCTAGTTTATAAATACGCTGCGGAACCGAACCTGGCTGGTAAAATATGCTAATAAATAAGATGGTTGCCATAAGCAGCAGGCATACAGCGGTAAGGTTTTCGTAAATCCCATCTTCTTTTATTAGAAACCGGTACGTTGGCTCTGCAAAGAAAAAAGTATATCCGCTAATCGGTATACCTACAATTAAAATCCTCAATACCCAGCTCCACATGAAAAATTCCAATATCCAGTTTTAAAAAAAGTAGGAGGCCTTTAGCCCCCCACTGTATATAAATGCAAATATAAGCTAAATGCTTTATTTTAGCGTAGAAGGACAAACATAATTTGTTGTTTCAATTCCGGCTTCTTTTATAGCCTTAAAGCCTCCTTTTACATCAATTAGGTTATGAATTCCTCTACTTTTTAAGATAGATGCTGCAATTACGCTGCGGTAGCCGCCGGCGCAGTGTACGTAAAAGTTCTCTTCCTTCGGAAACTCGGCTAAGTGATTGTTCAGAAAATCCAGCGGGGTAGAATGAGCCTTATCTACGTGCTCCGAAGTATACTCGCCCGGCTTGCGCACATCGTATACCGGGGTACTGTTTTTCTCCATACCGGCTTTCATTTCCTCGGCCGGCACCGATTTTACGGTATCTACCTCTTTACCGGCGGCTTTCCAGGCGGCAAATCCGCCCTTTAGGTAGCCCAGCGTACCATCGAAGCCTACGCGACTGAGGCGGGTAACGGCTTCCTCCTCCCGGCCTTCGGGGGCTACCAGCAGAAGCGGCTGCTCGGTATCGGCAATAAGGGCGCCCACCCAGGGGGCAAACTGACCGTCTAACCCAATAAATATGGAGCGGGGAATAAAGCCTTCTACAAACTCGTTTTGGTGGCGAACATCCAGCACAATGGCGCCGGTTTCGTTGGCGGCGGCCTCAAACTCCTCGGGCTTCAGCGGACGAGTGCCGCGCTCCAGCACCGCATCAATATCCTGGTAGCCCTCCTTGTTCATTTTTACGTTTAGCGGAAAATAGCCCGGAGGGGGTGCCAGTCCGTCGGTAACTTCCTTAATAAATTCTTCCTTGCTCATATCGGCCCGAAGCGCGTAGTTCATTTTTTTCTGGTTACCCAGCGTATCCACGGTTTCCTTCATCATATTTTTACCGCAGGCGCTGCCGGCCCCGTGCGCGGGGTACACAATTACATCGTCGGCCAGGGGCATAATTTTGGTGCGAAGGCTCTCGTACAGCATACCGGCCAACTCTTCCTGCGTTAGGCTGGCGGCTTTTTGGGCCAGGTCGGGGCGGCCAACATCGCCCAGAAACAGGGTGTCGCCGCTAAAAATGGCGTGGTCTTTCCCGCTTTCATCCTTAAGCAAGTAGGTAGTACTTTCCATAGTATGGCCGGGCGTATGCAAAGCGGTAATAGTGATTTTACCCAGTTTAAACACCTGTCCGTCTTGCGCAATTGTAGCCGCGAAGCTGGGCTGAGCCGTTGGGCCGTACACTATGGGCGCGCCAGTTTTCTTAGAAAGCGTTACGTGCCCGCTTACAAAATCGGCGTGGAAGTGGGTTTCGAAAATGTACTTGATTTTGGCCCCGCTCTGCTTAGCCCGCGTTAGGTAGGGTTGAACTTCGCGCAGGGGGTCGATAATGGCAGCCTCGCCGGCACTTTCAATATAGTAAGCGCCCTGGGCTAAACATCCGGTGTATATTTGTTCTATTTTCATGTTTTTAATGGTTAGTAGCTAGTCATTAGTCTTTAGCAACCACCGCGCGGCACTTGGTACAAGGTATGTAGTATATGATATATGGATAACTCACCCGCTCATAAATCATACATCCTATGTCTAATATCCTTTGTCCCACGTCTCAAATCCGCGCGGTGGCCGCTTGGCTCTTGATTCTTGACTCTTGGTTCTGAATTATATACAAATCTACAGTCTAAAACTAAATTGCTCGGTAACTGGGGTTACATAAGGTAATTTTTTAACGAATGAAGTTAGGTTTTTGATTATCTGGCATTTACATCAGGCTCAGTTCTTTATATAGCATATAGATGCCCATCAAGAGCACAAAATAGCCAAAGCCCCGCTTTAGTTTGGGGCCATCAATAAAGCGGTTTAGGTAAATTCCCCCAAATATACCCACTACTGCCAGGGCGGTAAAGCTTAGTAAAAAATGCCAGTCGATGGTTTGGTTCTGCACATCGCCCAGGAAACCAATTAGCGAGTTGGCCGCAATTATGAGTAGGGAAGTGGCTACCGCTCGCTTCATGGGCAGTTTAGCAAATAGCACCAGCGCCGGAATAATCAGGAAGCCGCCGCCGGCCCCCACCATACCGGTAACCACGCCGGTAAGCAAGCCCTGAACAATAATTAGCGGATAGTTATAATGAACCTCGTCGTTCTCCACACCGGAATCCTTCGCCCTTTTGCGAATCATGGAAAGGGCCGCCAGCAGCATAATCAGGGCAAAGAACAGCATAATGCCCAAGTCCTTAGTTAGGGTAACGCTGCCTATGGTAAGCAGTTTTTCCGGAAGGGCGGGCACAAAATATTTGCGGGTAAGGTACACGCCGGTAAATGCCGGAACCGCAAACACCGCCGCCGTCCGGTAATCGACCATTTGCTGCTGCATATTTTTAAGCGCGCCAACCAGGGAGGAAACCCCAACAATAAAGAGTGAATAAGCCGTAGCCTTAACCGGATCGATATTGATAAGGTATACCAGCACCGGCACCGTAAGAATTGACCCGCCGCCGCCGGTAAGCCCTAGCACCAAACCCACCAGCAGGGCACTGCCGTAGCCAATAATTTCTGCAAACTCCATAAACCGTACTAAAGCTACAAAGGTAGAAGCCTATAGTTGGCGGGTCAGTAACTTTGGTTACGTAGGGTTTTTAGAGGTTAGAAGGTAGACGGTGGGGTTTTATATTCCCCTCTCAAGAGGGGAAACCAGCCACTAAACCACCTCAATAAAATTCCTATGCAACTTCACCATACCCTCCTTCTCCATTTTCTTTAGCAGGCGGCTTACTACTACCCGGCTGGTATGTAAATCCCGGGCTATTTCTTGGTGAGTGGTGTAGAGGTTCTGCTCGCCGGTGAGTTCGGTTTTATTTTGCAGGTAGCGCTCCAGGCGTTCTTCCATATTCTTAAACGCTAGGTCATCCACACTTTCCAGCAGTTCCAGCATACGGTTGTGGTAGCTCTTAAACACAAATTGCCGCCAGCTTTTGTACTTGCCGGCCCAGTCTTCCATTAGCTCTACCGGAATCATAACTATTTCTACCGGCGTTTCCGATACGGCCCTAATTTCGCTGCGGGTTTGGCCTACGCAACAGGCCATCGTCATGGTACAGGTATCGCCTTCCTCCAGATAGTACAGTAATAGCTCTTCGCCGTCGGGGTCGGGGCGCATAATTTTTATACTGCCCCGCAGCAGCAGCGGCATACTTTTAATGTACTGCCCGGGTCGTATAAGCTCTTCGCCCTCGGGTATAACCTGCATCTTGCCTACCCGATCCATTTCGGCCAATAATTCATCCTCAAACTGGTTACCGTAGCGGGCTTTTATATCTTCTAGCATTGGGTAATCGTTCTAAAGTTCTACTTATTCAACTATAATTAATATAAAAATTAAATCGGTAGGCAGTACTATTTTTGTACTACTCACGATAGGTTTTTCCAGAATTACCAAAAAAAAATAATGTTGGATAAATACTTTTATCGCTTACAATTTACTTAAATAGTTATGAAACCAAATGTATGGAAGCACTCGCTAATTTTGTTGGCGGGATTGAGTGTATGGGCTGGTTGCGAGCCGGAAGAAATTGACGTCGAAGATAAGAAAGTTGAGGTCGAAGAAGAAGCAAGCAATTACTATATCTACGACCCCAATCGGATATTGGCTGAGAACGAGATTAAGCAATTAACAACTCAGTATAATAACTATGTTTTCAACTACGATAATGATAACAAGTTAATTAAAGTTGATTTAATTGATAGAGAGGAGCCTGATGGTGACCCATTCTATTATGAGTTTACGTACCAAGATGGCAAACTGAATTCTATAAGTGAAGTTGATTTATACTCCTATGAGTCTACTGACGAAAACAACAATCCTATAACTATTAACAAAGGAAATAAATCAATTAAGAGTTATACGTATAATTTGGACGGGACTATTGACAAAATCGAATTTGTTTCTTATGAATTGGAAACTACAGGTGAATGGCAAGAAACCAGCACCTATTCAGATGTATATGAATATAACGCGAACAAAGAGTTGAGCAAAGTTTCCTACCATGAGAACGGTTCTTCCGAAGAGAGTACCTCATATTTTGAAATAGAATGGGAGAACGGAAACTTAAAAAAGAAAAAATATTATGATATAAACCAAGAAGGAAAAGTTATATTAGAGGAAGAAGTAGAATATCAGCAATATGATAACAAGAAGAATCCTCTTTCAGTAATAGCTTTGTTAGAAGATTTTGATATGGACGGCTTATTGGTATATGCTACAACTAATTCCAATAAACTATCCAAATTTTATGGAGTAGACAGTAATGACAACTTGCAGCTACAGTATGAAGTAAATATTGAAATAGTATATGATGATACTGAAAGGCCTTATAAGTGGAATTGCGTAATCAATGATCTTGAAGATAACGATTCTTGGACAAGAGAATATACGGTAACTTATAGAGATTAAATTTTCACATCATCGAAGTTATATGCCCGGCAAATGCCGGGCTTTTTTATTTAAAAAAGGTAGGTTCTTAAGTCTTTGCCAGAAACCATTTACCAGCCAAGCGGTTAAGCCATACTAGACCCCACATTTTTTAACCTATGACCCTAAAATTTACTGCCGCCCTGGCTTTACTTGGCTTGCTGGCAACCACCGCCGCCGCCCAAATGCCCGAAGACCGAAGCACCGCCCAGGTAGTAGGCCACGTAAACCGGTTGGAACAGAAAAAGGCTACGCCCGAACTTCAGAAGAACCTAAAACTGCCGCAAGGTTTCAAACTTGAAGCCTGGGCTACCGGCCTGGAAGCCCCGCGCATGATGGCCGTTGGGCCGCAGGGTCAGGTATACGTTAGCAGCCGTAAAAAAGGCGAAGTTTGGCTCATGGGCGATAAGAATAATGACGGCAAGGCCGACCCGCCCCAAACGGTTTTTAGCCGGGAACACGCCCACGGCTTGGCCGTACACAACAATCAGCTCTACATAATTACCGTGACCGAGGTATTTCGCGCGCCAATTAAAGCCGACGGCACCCTGGGCGAAGCCGAAAAAATAATTGAAAACCTGCCCGACGGCGGCCAGCACCCTAACCGTACTATCTTCTTCGGGCCGGACAATATGCTGTACGTATCGGTGGGCAGCACCTGCAACGCCTGCGATGAGCCGAATAAGGAAAACGCTACGCTGCTTCAGTTTACCCCCGAGGGCGGCGGCCGGAAAATATACGCCAAGGGCCTGCGCAATACTATTGGCATGGACTGGCACCCTCAAACCGGCCAACTATGGGGTCTCGACCACGGCATTGACTGGCTGGGCGACAATGAGCAGCAGGAAGAACTGAATCTGATTAGCGAGGATAGCCACTACGGCTGGCCCTACATTTACGCTGATGGTAAGCAAAACCCCGCCGACATTCCGGAAGAAGGTTTTGAGGCATTTAAGAAGAAGGTAACTAATCCCGCCATGCTATTTACGGCCCACTCGGCCCCCATGAATTTTGTGTTTTACCAAGGAAATCAGTTTCCGGCAGCTTACCGCAACTCGGCTATTGCCAGTATGCACGGCAGCTGGAACCGCAAGGAACCCAGCGGCTACAAACTGGTTCGTATTGAATTTAAAGACGGCCGGCCGGTAAAGCAGGAAGACTTCCTGACCGGTTTTGTGGTGGAAAATGGCACCGCTCAGTTTGGTCGCCCCTGCGGTTTACTACAACTACCCGACGGCTCCCTGCTGATGAGCGACGACGGCGCCGGCAACATTTACCGGATAAGCTATACGGGGAAATGAAAGAATTTAGAATGAAGGAATGAGAGAATGAAATATTGCTTGTTGTTTAGTCTGTTGTGCTTGATAATAAGTAAGAATTGTATACTATTTCAAACTTAATATACCAAGAAGCCATCTTATACATGATTACTAAGTTATTATGTTGCTCCGTCGCTCGCCTGTGGGCGAGTGACTGCTAATTCAATGGCCTCCTGGCCGCGTAGGCCGTAAGATTAGAATTAAACTGTAGCTATTATTTCATTTCCCATTCATGAGATAATTTCTAGTACTTACATTACCAGTTTACGACTATTAAACTAACTTTAAAATAAAGTCTTACTACTTACGTCCAGATACTTAAGATTTTTTTAATGCTGAAACTTTACCGTCGGCTTACCGGCCCTGCCTTTATAGCGGCACTCGCTACTTTTTTACTGCTAATTGTTCAAACCAACACGGCGCAAACCCCCGCCGATAGCCTACTGCCTGAAGTTACGGTAACTGCCACGGTCTACGGTAACCGCAGCGAAGAAGTAGCCGCTTCGGTAGCTACGCTAAATAGCAAAGCCTTTGAAGCCTACGGCGAGGCTACCCCCCTCTACGGCCTCAATACCCTAGCCGGCGTACAGTTTCAGGAGCGGGCCCCCGGCAGCTACCGGCTGGCTATTCGCGGCAGTGCCTTACGATCGCCCTTCGGTGTGCGCAACGTAAAGGTATACCTCAATGGCCTGCCTTTTACCGAAGCTAACGGCTCTACACCGCTAAATTTGTTGGATGTAGCCCTTTACCGGCAGGTTTCGGTAGTGAAGGGCCCGGCGGCCAGCTACTACGGGGCGGGTACGGGCGGCGTGCTCACTATTTATGCCTTTGCGCCCGATAATACCCAAAGCTACCCCGAAGCCGAACTGGCATTGGGTAGCTACGGCTACAACCGGCAAATGGCGGGTTACACCTTTGCTAATGAAAACCAGCAATGGCGCGTGGGCGTGAGCCGCCTGCGGACCAACGGCTACCGCACCCACAGCGAGCTGGACCGGCTTAACGCGTACTGGGTGGGTAAGCATAGGCTGAACGATAGGCAGCAACTGGAAAGTACCGTACTACTGGCCCAGGCCGACTACGACATACCCGGCGGCCTTACCCGCGAGCAGTTTGCTGCTGACCCTACGCAAGCCCGCCCCGGCAACCGCTTCGCCCTGGGTAGCGAGGAGAGCAATGCCGGCGTTGACCATACCTACGCCTTACTAGGCCTAGGCCATCAGTTGGATCTTGCCTCTGGTTTCAGTAATAGCACTTACCTCCACGGCAATACCGGCCTCTACCTTAACCCCTTCAATACCGACTACAAGCGCGATGCCGGCTCGGGCGTGGGCGGGCGTAGTATTTTCAGCTACGAAAAGAACCGCTGGAAACTACAAGCCGGGGGCGAGTACCAGTACGGCTTTGAGATAGCCCGCAACTACGGCAACGTGGGCGGCCAGCCCGATACGCTAAATTTTTCGGATGAAGTTCGTTCCACTACCGGCCTGCTGTTTATTCAGGCCGATGGGGAATTGGTGGCGGGCTGGTCGGTGAGTGGCGGCTTAAGTTACAACCGCTACCACTATACCGTATACCGCCTGCAGGATGCCACTAACCCTACCGCCCCCTACGAGTTGGATCGGCCATTTAACTCGGTTTGGGCACCGCGCCTGGGCATCAGCAAACAGCTAAACCCTGCTTGGCAGCTTTGGGCACAGGTTAGTAGAGGTTTTAGCCCGCCTACGCTAGATGAAGTTAGAACCAACGAAGGCAGCTTTAATAGTGCTTTAGAGGCCGAACAGGGCATAAATTATGAGCTGGGTACGCGCAACCA
>CAZDEY010000014.1:56033-66608 GCA_964504565.1 uncultured Roseivirgaceae bacterium | reverse complement strand
ATTTTATTAACGACCGAATAAACTGGCAGGCCTCGGTATACCACTTTCGGCAGCGCCAGAGTATTATTAGTTTTACCGATACGGTTAGTACGGTTACCCGTTTCCGAAATGCCGGAAATGCCCGCCAGTGGGGCGTAGAGAGCCAGCTAGACGCTGTACTGTACCAATCGGAGCGGCAGCAATTGGCCTTAGGTAGCGCCCTTACCTTTCAGCGGTATATACTCAGTAATTTTAGCAATGGGGAAGAAGATTTTTCCGGGAACCGTATGCCGGGCGTACCCCGCTGGAGCACCACCCACCAACTAACCTATAATTGGAACGATAGACTGCGGATTAACGCCACCCACTACTACCTGGCCGAACTGCCCCTCAATAATACCAATACCGAATACAGCGATAGCTACCATTTACTAAACGCCCGCGTAGATTATACCTTACCGCTAAAGCAAGCTACCGGCCTCACTCTATTCGTAAGCGGCCAAAACCTCCTGAATGAAACCTACAGCCTCGGCTTTGATCTGAACCCCTTCGGCCAACGTTACTTCCAACCCGCCCCTACAAGGAATTGGGTAGTGGGGGTGGTTTTGGGGAGGATTTAGAGGCTAAGTATTAGCACTTTGCTTCTGGTAGTAATTTAGCAGGAGCTTTCTCCAGTTTTTTTTTCGGAACAAAATTGCATACTTCTGGACTTACCATTGTGTTCCCATATACCAGCGTGGGTAAATATTGCGCTTAGTTGGCTAGAGGCCTGACATTTAGTAATGTCACAATTCAAATCATTGTATAAAAATTTACCAATTCCTTCCTTCTCCGTTCCATTACCCAACTTACTAATATTGTTGGCTAAATCAGTCCAGCCGTTTTGCTCTACGTAAATTGCTATGGCCTGAATTTCTTCTACCGAAAATTTTGTGTAATGAACTGTAGGCTCAGGGCTAGATTTTAAATCGAATTTTCTTTCAATAAGCAAATCGCCAACCTCATCTACTTTCCAGCGAAAAGGTTTAGCCTTGCCGCCTAAGGTCGAGCCCTGAACAAAAGTGCTTTCTTTCATAAATAAATATTGGAGATAATAATGGTAACTATAAATAGCATCACTACTGGTATCCCTGCCAAAATTGCTCAATAGTCCATAAGCCCTGACCATGGGGCAATGATTTTCGAATTTTGTTTATTACCTCTTCGTATTCCTGGCTAGAAAATTTTGACCACCTCTTCAAGTTTGCCTCTCGCCAAAACCTTGCTTTACCTCCAAAATTTTGCTTACATAGCTCTTGAAGCAATACACTATCAATAGGAGGATGAATTGTATTTACTCTTTCAACTGAATTCCTAAAATAACCCAGGTATAGTGCTTTTAAATAAATGTTTATGAGCTTAGCCGCAATCCCATGAGTAAATTGTAAATCATATTTGGCGGCTAGAACAATTATTTCTCTCCTCCAACCTAGATGGACTTCATCAAAATAGCCAACTTTGGGCAAGAGTTGAGTAAGGTCAGGCTCAGAAAAATTGATATAGTTTCGAGTAAAGCTCCATTCAGCTAAAATAGCCTGCCCGAGCTCAACCGAAAATCGACAATTTTTGACTGAAGCCGCTCTACTTGCCGCCCAAGCCGCAAACGTATGGGAATGAAGGTTGGCACTATATCTAGATTGTGCAGTTTCGAACATAAAAAAAGGGCTAAATTAATTATTTGCCCATTTGAGCTCTTTCTAAAGCTGCTTGAAATTCTAATTTTCCTTGCTCCGGTACTACTAGATGAACCTTCGGACTACCTTTTACAACTACAACACTGTAATATGTTACTGTAAATACCTCTATTCCACATCGTACATAATAGTCACGACCGTTTTCAATTTTAATTGGTAACTCCCTCACTTTGTTACCTCTTTTGGCAACTAATTTATGTTCGCCCGTAACATTTAAGTTAATTGATTGGGGTGAATTTTCGCTTATAGTTGTAATCAGGGAGTCGTTTAGATGAAGTTCGTAGGTAACCGAACCCAATTCACTGCCATAGAATTTTCCAATATCATAAATATTCAAAATAGCATAGTCTGTATCATACTTTTCGTAGCTTATTTCCCGAATCGAGTACTCGAAATCTTGAGAAAGTTCACTGTGATAAGGAATATTACTTTCTTTGTAATAATTATCAAGTAAACTCAAAAAGTAATTACAAGCTTCGCCGGCTGCAGAATCATCAAAAGCATATACTATATAGTAGTTTTCGGGTCTTTGATATGCATAACTATCCTTCCACTGTTCGGCCACAACCATTCTTCTATAAATATCAACATCAATATTATCAAATGTAAATCGTAATTGATAAGCAGACTTTGGTTTGGTAATTTCCGCTCTGAAGTCAGGATATTTAGCGGATAGCTTGTCTTGCAAATAGGCTATACTTCCAAGCATCATTATTGATTCGCCTTTTCCAGTATACTCTTCAATTTTAGAAGCCCTAAAATTACTCCAACTTAATAATTTGCCAATTGTATGCTCTCGACCGTAAATCAGGTTGGCATGTTCCTTTTTAATTTTATTCAGAAATCTTGCCGGAGGCTGAGCACTAACCGCAAAATTAACCATCAAAAGCAAAACAAATAGTATAGAACGTACCATAGAGATTATCAATTATTATGTGAGGTATTAAAACTACTACTGGCTGTAGAGTATAAATTAGGATCGTCAAAGAAAACCCACCAAATCTTAAATACCAAGCATCCTTATTTAAATAACAACAAAATCCCTTAAATAAGGAATAGGCTTATTTAAATTTTCGGGCAAAATATTAAACAAGTATTAGCTACCTGCCTCATTTCTTCCTTCCGTCCAGAGTTGCCAGAGTGCTTTTTGGGTTTCGCTAGCTTGTTGGTTTATTTCTATCAGGTTGTAGAGGGTGCCTTCGGTGTAGCGGGCGGGGAAACGGAGTTCTACTTCCTTGCCCTCGCGGAGTACGGTTATGGTCACGGTTTCGCCTTCGGATATATAGTTGCCTTTCTCGTCTTTGTAGGCCTTCAATATTTGCCCTTTGTTTACTTTGTCATTCACCAGAAAGCCTACCATATCGCCCTTGCCTACTTTCCGTATTCGTATCTCCTGCGGCTTAAGCAAATTGCGGTTGGTCTTAACATCGTTAGCCTCGGAAAGTATATTAACCGGCACCAGCCCTTCTTTCTTTCGGGTATAGTCAATTCCTACCTTGGCAAAGCCGCCGCTAATATCCAGTGGCTGGGTGCCCGTTACGTACTTATCGAAGAAATTTTGCAGGTTGGGGTGTACCTCGGCTACAAAATCGGGGATGATTGCCTCCTCCGCAAAGCTGCGGTCCTTGCCGTATTTATTAGCCAGGGTAAATACTACATCCTTCAGGGTTTTTTGGCCGCCGGTCAGGTGCATAATCTCAAAATCGAGCAACATAGCCAAATAGCGCCCCGCTCATATACCTGATCGTATAGTTTTGTATAGGGCTTTTCCAGTACGTTCGCACTCATTTCAGTAAAGGCTATAGAATCGGGGTACCTAAACGACTGAGCAATTTTCAGCCGTATATCATCCTGTAGCATTTTTTCCGGAGCCACCAGATTGCCCTGCATTTGTATCAGCAACGAAAAATATTCGGTAACCCCTTCGTACAGCCACAGGTGTTTGGACATTTTAGGGTTTCGATAGTTGAAATCGCCAATCAGGTTGCTATGCAGGCTTAGTGGGGTGTAAATATGCATGAATTCGTGAATCACCACGTCGTTCAGCATTCTGGTATAGGTTCTGGTGCCATAATCGGGTAGGTAATATACTGAAGAGGTGCCGTGCTCCAGCGCGCCGTAGGCCTGCCCCATTAGCCGCAGCGCAAAGCGTACCGTATTGAAGAAGCTGGCTTTTTCGTCGCTGATAAGTCGTCCGGCCTTTTGTTCGTCGGCAATAAACAGCAAAATATTATACTCATCTACCGGCAACTAGTCACCCACAAACTGTTCAATAGCCTGAAAAGATGCCTCTACCTTCTGTTTGCTGTAGTACGAAGCGGAATCATTTGGGTAATAGCTGGCAATATTAACCTGACAGTTGCCTACGGTAAGCGACTCGCTGGCCTGGGTGCTAAAAAGAATTGGGTTATCGAGTAGCTGGTGGTAGCTTTCTGCCTCATAGGTAAGTAAGCCTTTATTGTCGGATTCCTTCAGGCTGGTATAGCTCACCAGCTTATCCGGCTTGGCAACGCTCACCGTAATCGGTTCGTTCTCCCGGCCTTCGAAGCACCCAAACACGCCGCCGGCATTTATTACCAGATACTCTCCTTCTTCAAAACCCGTACCCGCCGGTTCAAATATCTTATTGCCTTTTTTCTGCTCCCAGGTATCATCAACCCGGTAAGTAATGCTAGCTAGCTGGCGGGCATTACTAATTTTATATGAATTGACATCCAGCTTTTCGTACTCCAGCGCTTTACCGGCAGCATCCATTGGCCGGAATTTTGATACATAGCGGCCGTAGTCTAGCGTAGCGTAGGTGCCGGGTATGGTTTTAGGGAAGTAGTAGATCACTTCATCAGCATCAATACCGGAGCAATTAAGCCGAACCCGCAGCTTATCGCCTTTTAGTTCGGTAAGATCTACAGCGTAATTAAGGGTTTGAGCATAAGAAGCCAAGCTAAGACATAAGGTCAATATGCTTAGATAGAAGGTTTTTGAGTGAAACATAGAAATTGGTTTTGGGGGTTAATTCTTAGTATGAATTATTATATGAGGTTGGTGAGGACACTAGCCTAGGGGTTAAGTTTGGTGCGCTAATGTGGCCGGCAGTTCGGCAACTGGCTAAAGTACATAATATGGCTGGTAGCTACAAAATGTTAAATGGAGCAAAACGGCTAGTGTCTCATTTATACTACACAAATAATTTTGTGTCTCAAAAAAGGCTATATTTGAGACACAAAACCGGTAGCATATCATACATGAGACACAAAAATGAAAGCCTATAAACCCCATACCTTACCGCTGGAATCGCTGGATTGGCCGGCCTTAGTAGACCTAATGGGCAAAGCTAACCGCTACGTGGCCCGCTATGATGGCCTTTTGCAGTCGGTTATCAACCCCGAAGTACTGCTTACTCCATTACGTACTAAAGAGGCTGTGCTATCCAGCGAAATAGAAGGTACGCAGGCTACCCTGGAAGAGGTAATGGAGTTTGAAGCCGGTCAGCATATTTCAGAAGGCAAAAAAAGCGACATCTACGAGATAATTAACTACCGGGTAGCCCTTTCGGTAGGCAAAGAAAAAATGCGGGAACGGCCGCTCAGCCTCAACATGATTCGGCAGCTACATCAGATACTCATGAGCGGGGTACGCGGTGATAGCAGAGACCCAGGCGAGTTCAGGAGAATTCAGAACTGGATAGGATCACCGGGCAGTGCTATGGAACAGGCCCGTTTTGTGCCACCCACTGTACCGGATATGAAGGAAGCCCTGTATAATTGGGAAAGCTATATTCATTTTGATGATAAAGATACCCTGGTACAACTGGCTATTATCCATGCCCAGTTCGAAATAATCCACCCGTTTTTAGATGGCAACGGAAGAATAGGGCGTATACTAATACCCTTATTTTTGTACCACAAAGAGGTAATTCAACAGCCGGTGTTTTACATGAGTGATTACCTGGAAAGCAACCGGCAGCAATATTACGATGCGCTAAAGAGTATAACCGATAGCGGAAACTGGACCTATTGGATACGTTTTTTTCTGGAAGGAATAATTAAACAAGCTGAGAAAAATGTAACCCAAACCCGGGCAATAATCAACTTATACGAAGAAGTGAAAATAAAGCTGGCTCAGGAAATACATTCGCAATTCTCTATCCATTGTCTGGATTTTATCTTTACCAACCCAATATTCAATTCCGGCAAATTTTATAAGGAAACCACCGTACCCAAAGCCAGTGCCGCCCGTCTACTTAAACAGATGGAGGAAACCAATATTATAGATTGCCTGGAGCGCGGGGCTGGTCGTCGCCCGTCAGTTTATGCGTTTCGCTCACTTATCAATATTGTCAATCGTTAATTACCTAAGCACCCGTATTCTGAAATAGGCTTAATCCTCCTTCAAGTACTTATGCAGTTCGCTATCGGTGCTTAAAATCAGGCTGGTTTCTTTGTCGAAGGTCCGCTCCAGGGTTTCCAGGCTTTTTAGGAAGCTGTACAAATCGCGCGAGCGGGGGCTTTGGTCGTAGGCCTCGGCGTATATGGCGGCGGCTTGGGCATCGGCCCTACCTTTAATTTCCTCGGCCCGGCGTACCGCCTCCGACTGTATGGTCTTTAGCTCACGTTCCTTTTCCCCGTTTATGCGGCTGGCTTCACCTTGCCCCTCACTTCTAAATTTCTCGGCAATCCGGTTCCGCTCGCTGCGCATACGCTCGTATACCTGCGTGCGAACCTCTTCCACATAATTAATGCGCTTAAAGCGGAAATCCAGTACCTCAATGCCTAAGTCCCCGGTTTGACGGTTGGCGGCTTCCAGTATCTGCCGCTGAATCTGGTCGCGACCCACGCGGATGCGGCTGAGCGTATCCAGCACTGCAATGGTGCTATCGGATATTACCGGCCGGCGGTTGGTGCTACGCACGGCTTCTTCAATTTCGTTATTGGCAATTACGTTGCGGGTTTCCCCGTCCAGTATATCATCCAGGCGGCTTTGGGCGCCGCGTTCGTTCTTCAAACGCTTAAAAAACTGCAGCGGATCGGTTATTTGCCAGCGGGCGTAGCTATCCACAAATATGAATTTCTTGTCGCGGGTAGGAATCTGGTTGGGGTCGCCGTCCCACTCCATATACCGCTTCTCGAAGAAATTGGCGGTTTGCACAAAGGGAATTTTTAAATACAAACCCGGCTCGGTAATGGCATTGCCCACCGGGCGGCCAAACTGGGTAATTATTACCTGTTCGTGCTCTTCTACTTGGTAAGTAGCGCCGCTAAGCGTTAGTAAAATCAGTAAGGCCAGTACGGCCGCAGCTATAGTTTTGGCGTTCATTAGTTCTGGCTTTTTTGTAGTTGCATTTGTAGTAGGGGCAGCACATTACTGCCTTCCTCATCGGTAATAATAGTTTGCCCGGCTTTGGGCAGAATAGTTCCCATAGTTTCCAGATAGATACGCTTGCGGGTAACCTCCGGCGCTTTCACGTATTCGGTGTATAAATCGTTAAAGCGGGCCACCTCGCCCTGGGCTAAATTGACCCGTTCGGTGGCGTAGCCCTCGGCTTTCTGTATGGTTTCCTGCGCCTGGCCAGCGGCGCGGGGTATCACCTTATTGTACTCTGACTTGGCCTGGTTGATTAGGGTTTCTTTCTCTTGTTGGGCCTGGTTTACGGCATTAAAGGCTGCTTTAACCGGCTCGGGAGGGTTTACATCTTGCAGCACCACCTGGTCAATGCTAATGCCCATGCTGTAGTCGTTACAGATTTCCTGGATCAGGGTTTCCAGCCGGCTGCCTACTTCGGTACGGCCGGTGGTTAGCACCTCGTTTACCGTGCGGTCGCCTACAATTTGGCGCATAGCCGCTTCGCTAATGTCGCGCAGGGTGTTTTCGGGGTTTCTAACTTTAAATAGGAAATTATACGGATTGGAAATGCGGTACTGTACTACCCACTCCACATCGGCCAGATTAAGGTCGCCGGTCAGCATCAGGCTTTCGTCGCGATAGCCTTCTTTGGTAAATTGGCTTTGCACGCCGGCACTTACGGTTCGGAAGCCAAATTCCACTTTTTGCTGGCGTTCTACCGGAACTTTATACACCTGCTCGGCAAAGGGTATTTTCATATTCAGGCCCGGTTCTACGGTGCGCATATACTGACCAAAGCGGGTAATTACTCCGACCTCCTCGGCCCCAACCTGAAAGACCGAACTGATAAGGGTAACCAGCAGCAGTATGGCCAGCAAAATAAAGCGGATGTTCTTGGCAAACCGCTGCAGAAAGGCCTGCAGGCGGTAATTTGTATAGTCTTGGGGCATGAATGAATCCTCTAGTTCTTAATTGTTTGGCTAATTTAACCGGATGCGAGTATAGGCTGCAGGGTGGATGGTTCAGAGATCCTGAAACAAGTTCAGGATAAAGATAAGGAAAAATGGGTAGTAGACTACCTAATGGAGCCAATAGCATCAAGTTCGGGTGCCCAAGGGTACATCTAGACTATAGGTTAAGGCATCGCTTAATTAGTGTACATGATGTTTCAATGCCAATTATACGGTTTTCAGTTTTAGTAGTAGCGGTAGATGTAAAGTAGAGTAACGGTTAGTTGACAATATAATTTTTGGTACTATCATTTTTAAATAAATAAGGTTAAAGCATTAACATTTAGGTAGTTTAGCAGTCATGTAGTAAGGTGTATGATATATACGCCCTATTTTTTTAACCTAAAACAACCTTACTATATGTCAATTAAATTAAAACCTCTTGATGACCAGGTTATAGTAATAACCGGCGCCAGTAGTGGTATTGGTTTAGCCACCGCCAAAGAAGCCGCCCGCCAGGGGGCCCGTTTAGTATTGGCCTCCCGTAATGAAGGGGCGCTAGAAAAAATTGTGAACGATATTGAAAACGAGGGTGGCCGGGCCGTAATGGTAAAAGCCGATGTAGGCAAGCGTGAAGACCTGGAAAAAGTAGCCGCTAAAGCTAAAGAAACCTACGGCGGTTTCGATACCTGGGTAAATAATGCCGGGGTTTCCGTATATGGTCGTATGAAAGATATTAGCGAAGAAGATAACCGCCGCCTGTTCGATACTAACTATTGGGGCGTGGTAAATGGCTCGCTAATTGCCGCTGAACACCTGAGAACCCGGGGCGGGGCCATAATTAATATAGGCAGCATCCTATCCGATGTTTCTATTCCTATTCAGGGCATGTACTCGGCCAGCAAGCACGCGGTTAAAGGCTTTACTAACGCTTTTAGAGTAGAGCTGGAAGATGAAGAGGCTCCTATTTCGGTAACTCTGATTAAGCCTTCGGCCATTAATACGCCCTACCCGCAACACGCCAAAAACTATACCGACCAGGAGGCTACCCTACCGCCACCGGTATACGCTCCGGAAGAAGTTGCCAATGCTATACTTCACGCCGCCGAGCACCCTCAGCGCGATATTATAGTTGGCGGAGGGGGCCGCATGATGAACGTGACCCAGAAAATTGCCCCCGGCCTTATGGACTGGATAAACGAGAAGTTTATGATTGACCAGCAGTTTACCGATAGACCGGCCAGCCATAAAGAGGGCATTCTGCATAAGCCCGGCCAAGACGGCCAAATACACGGCGAGCACGAGGGGCACGTAATGAAAACCAGCTACTACACCCGCGCCGCCATGCACCCGGTGTTAACCGGTGCCGTAGCCGTAGCCGCCGCCGGCGCTATAGCCCTGTTGAATAGGAGGTAGTTAGCCGGTAGTTTAAAAAGAGAAAAACGCAAGCCATAAGGTTCGTGCTTGTTTCTTTTAGTTGTAAGAGCCTTTAACATTAACGAGGTTACTTTGAGTAACCTCGTTAATTTTCTAAAGCTCCCTAACTATTATCATCTTTAATTAAAAGGTAATTGGCCAAGAACTGAAAGCCAATAAGGCCATATAGATAATAAATGCTGATTTGGTTTACGAAGACCTGACCCAGAAAGGAAATATAACTGGCAAAACTCCCTAAGCCAAATAATACTATAGCACCGGTTACCAGCAACCAGCGGTTAGAGGCGGGCTTATATACCATAGCGGCCGGAATCATGAACGAAAACAGAAATGCCGCCAGGGCTGCCCAGCCTATATTTTGAGTTACCAAAAAGGCTACTAAGGCTAGCAGGCTACCGGCTACCAATAAGCCTACTAGGGTAGAAGCCCGCATTTCGTTTTTATCCAGCAAATGCTTACCGTAAGGGTTTAACCTCAGGAACAAATTGCTAATTGGCCCTATAACCCAGGTGGAGAACGCCATGAGTGAATAAACAATCATGATGGGGTAAATAAAAGGTGCCAAGGCCGGGTTTGAATCGGCAATTTCGCCTAAACCCCGGGCCAATAAATAGAAGCCAATGATAATAAACCACTGGTATTTGGCACTCATATTACCAATCCAGAAAGCGTATTTCAGGAACCAGCGGTAGGGTAAATACCGGGCTTTTAGGGCTTCCTGCATTCCAGCTTGGGCCATGGGCGAATCGGGGTCGTTTTTGAGGGCTTCCCTAAAATGCTCCAAGGCTTTCTTTGGGCTGCCTTTCTCTAGCTGACCCCAGCCGTAATTTGCGTGAGTATGGGCATTATTGGGGTTTTCGCGTAGGGCACCTTCAATAGTAGCAAAGGCTTCATCTTTCTTATCTAGTTTTACCAGGGCCGAACTTCTGATATTTAAAGCATTTAAATTGGCCGGCTCTAGCTCTAAGGCATGATTGGCTAAGTCCAAAGCCTCCTGGTAATTCTTTCGCTGAAGCTTTACTGCCGCCAGTACGGCGTGGTAATCGGCATCGGCGGGGTCCAGGCTGATGGCTTGCCGCAGATTTTCTTCCGCCTCATTATACTTACGCATGGCCAGCATAGCCCGGGCTTTCAGG
>CAZDEY010000014.1:0-56023 GCA_964504565.1 uncultured Roseivirgaceae bacterium | reverse complement strand
TAGTCCATATCCGGGGCTATGCCTACGGCTACATTCAGCGTTTCCAGGGCCTCCTGCGGCTTATTTAGCTCCAGCAAGGTTTCGGCATAGGTAGCCAAGTAGCGGGGGTTGCGCGGCTCCTTAACTAGTAGTTCGTTTAGTGCCTGGGCAGCTTCTTGGTAGCGTTTTTGCTGCAGCAACAGCGTAGCCCGCTGAAACATTTTTTCTTCCATAGGGCTATTTCTTTATTTTTAAATAGTGAAGAACATCGTCGTACAGGCCGGCATCGTTAGCGTAGAGCGCAAAGTTTTGGCCGTACCAAACCACTCTTTGGTGGTGGCTTTTTGCCGATTTAGGGCCCGTTCCAAATCTTTGGTTTCAATTGGCTGCGGGGCACCCAGGCGTATGGCCTCATCCAATTTGCCTTCTACGGCTATATCAATAAGGGCTTCCAGATCGGCCCCGGAAAAGCCTTCGCTCTTTTTGGCTAAAGCTGAATAATTAATATCGGCGGTTGGTTTTTTGGCCAGTTTTAACCGAAGTATAGCCTCGCGCGCTTCCCGGTCGGGCGGGCTCACAAATATTATCCTATCGAAGCGGCCGGGTCGGCGAAAAGCAGTATCCAGATGCCAGGGGGCGTTGGTAGCGCCCAGTACCAGCACGCCGTCGTTGTTTCCGTCTACCCCGTCTAGCTCCTGCAGAAACTGGTTTATCAGGTGGCGGCCGTTAGACTGCCGCATATCGCTGCGGCTGGCTCCCAGGGCATCAATTTCATCGAAGAAGAGTACGCAGGGGGCGTGTTTACGGGCCAGTTCAAACACCTCGTGCAGGTTACGTTCGCTGCTACCAATCCACATATCCAAAATATCATTGAGGCCAACGCTTATAAATTTGGCATTAATTTGACCGGCCGTAGCCTTGGCCAAGTAGGTTTTGCCGCAGCCCGGCGGGCCGTAGAGCAGTATGCCGCCGCCAATTTTTTTGCCGTAGCTTTTGTAGATTTCCGGGTGCTTTAGGGGCTGAATAATTTTTAGGTCAATCTCCCGCTTTACCTCATCCATACCGCCCACATCGGTAAACGTTATATCGGGTTTCTGTAGAAATTTATGGTCGTGTTCGTCAACATCGGGGTTGGTAGTGGCTTCCGGGCCTACGCGCAGTTTGCTGTCCAGTTCTTCATCTCTAAACTGGGGGTTCAGGGCTAGTACTTCCTGATAGGTTTCCAGCGCGCTATGAAACTCATTTTCCTTCAGCAGGCAGCGGGTATACAGTACTAAAGCTTCCACTGTACGAGCGGAAGTTTTTAGGTATTCCTCCAAAATTACACTGGCCGTGGTAAAGTTGCCTTTGGCATAGTATAGCTCAGCCAGACCAAATTTAGCCTTAGGGTTGTTTTCTATTTTTAGAACCTGCTGGTACTCCTGCTCGGCCTCATCCAGCTTGTTCAGGTTCCGGAGGGTATCGGCTAGGTGCATGCGCAGGGGTACATTATCCGGACTAAACTTTAGGGCTTCCCGCAGGGAGTTTATAGTATTTTGATCCATGAATGGGCAGAATTTGGGGGTTGGTATAAGGTATAGTTATATTGAGTATTGAGTATTAAGAATTAAGACTATATTATGATAGTTGTCCGGTAATTAATATACGTTAACTGCTTATTCAGATTGTACTGTGTAAAACTAACTGTATATTCTTACTTTCCTTAAATAAACATTAAACCAAGTTTAGTTACGGACCAGCCGTATTCGCTGGGTTTTGGAGTCCTGATTAATCTCTAAAATATATAAACCTTTAGCCAGAAAATTTACTGGAACTTCCCAGTGGCTCAGTTGCCGGAATCCCCGTACCGACAAAATCTTTCCATCAGCCGAAATAATACAAGCAGTGCCCTGGGTGGGAACTTCAAACTGAATATTTACAATATCGCGGGCGGGGTTTGGGTATATGATTCTATCGTCAAATTCATCAGCGGCGTTGCCTAAGGGCTCCTGTTCTACCGTAATAGAAACATCTTGCGATTGGCGGCAACCGTTGGGGGCTTCGTATTCATAGCTCAGCAAATAGTTACCCGGACTGGTATTAGTGGGTTCGAATATATTGCTTATCGGGTTGGTGCCTTCGTACCACTGACCGCCGCTAGGGTAGCCTTCCAGCAAAAAGTTGTCGTCAGAAGTATATACGGTACCGTAGTCCGGTATACTTAGTTCCGGGTTTGGTTTTAGCAGGAAATCTACCCGGGCGGCACCACTTTCCTGGCCGGCTAAGGTTTGGGTAAGCCAGTAAGAATACCAGCCCGGCTCGTTCATTTCCGGGGTATAGGTGTTGCCGGCCGCTACTTTTTGGCTAAGGGCCCTATCGGAATACCAGCTTATGTTTTCGCCCTGGGCTTCTATAGCCGGTATTTCTTCGCTATTACAGATACTAACCTCGGTTGGTACGCTAGGTATACTAAGGTCTTCAGGAAGTACCGAAAAATCGGCTACCACCGGTAAATGATCCGATCCGTAGCTATCGGTACTATACAAACCCGCTTCGGTAAGGGCTATCTCGTCCATATTGCGGGTATTAATAACAAAGCTGTGCAGCAGGTTTAGGCGGCTATCGGTGTACACAATATAGTCAAGTTTACCGGGCGGAAAGCTAGAGCCTTCATCGTACCAGCTTATAGTTTCCCGGCTGTGGGTTTGGGTAGCTTCGTCTACCCGCAACCCGCTACCGTCCCAATCCGGGCTAAAGTCGGCGCCAAATCGGTGGTTATCCTGAATATCGCCTTCCAACAAAGTAGTTAACTGCTGGGCGTAACCCACCAGGTTTAGGTCGCCGCCGATAAGGATGGGCGTCCCATCGGGTAAATTAATTGCACCGCCGGGGGTTTTAGCGTCTCTAATAAAGGCGGCTACGGCATCTACGCCCTGCTGGCGGCCTCCATCGTTGGTGCAGCAGGGCAAATGCAGGGAAATAACCAATAAATCTTGCCGGCTAATACTTTCGGGTAAATCTACCAGGCTGGCATTATGGCGGGCGTTGCTGCCCCCCTCAATAGTCCAGCTCTCGGTAATGGGCCAGCGCGAGGCCAGAATGTTGCCGCCCCCGTACACCGCTACCTGCCAATTTACCGCATTACTTACGTAATTTCTTAGAAAATACTGCGCTTGCGAGTGGGTTGTGTTCCAATTTTCATTTAGAATAGCTACATCGGGCAGAGCCGAGGCAATAATTTTCCCTAGAGACTCGCGGCGGTCAAGGTCGGTCATACCATCGTGCAGCAGATTGTAGCTCATAGCCCTAATCTGGCCTTTTTCCGGTCGGGCGAACGATAAATTAGTAGCCAAACTGGCCCCAGATTGGGTGAAGATATATTCCAATTTCCCTTCGGATGGAAATAGCTCTCGGCTTCTAATCTCTTCGGCTACAATAACTATAGTATCGGATAGACTATACTGCCCGGAATTTCTTAAAACAGTAAACTCATGCTCTTGGGCAGTAACGGTGGGCAGGGTTTTAAAGCCTAGTGCCGGCCAGTAAATTTGCTGTGAGCTGCCCGAACTTGAATAGGCATAAAACGAGCGGGAGCCTAAATCAAGCACCAGTTCGGCACCGACCGGCCCTTTCAATAGACCGGTACTAGGGTTATTGTCAGCATCTATATAGAGTTTTAGGTAGGTATTGCCGGAATGCGAGGCCTCGTAAAGCTTTACTTCTTCGGCCAGGCGAAGGTGAAAGTATAGCCGCTCGGCATCGTTGCCTATTTCCAGCAAGGGTACTTTACTATCGACATTTTTAGTAGCAATGGTAGGGTTAACCTGCCAATCGTTGAAATTACCGTCTATAGCAAACTGGGCCTGAAGGCTAGGGCAAATTATCAGTATCAGAAGTAAATTGAACAAGTATTTCATAAGAAACGAAGCCTGGCGGTAAGCTTAGACTGGTAAGGGTTAGCCGGCAAAGTTACAAAATACCGTAGGTAGTAGTAAGTACTAGGTATTAAGTAGTAAGATTTTTATCGTAGTTCTTTATCGAAATTATACACGGAAATCAAATACTCAGGGTATTGTAGGGTAGAGTAAACATTGAAGAGTATTATACCTAACACTTTAGTTTGGGTTGTTCGGGATTAGTATAGTAAAATTGCTGCCTTGGTTCAGTTTGGATTCCAGATGTATGGTACCGCCCAGGCGTTCTACGGTTTCTTTTACAATATATAAACCTAAACCGGCCCCGCTACTGCTGTTTGAACCCCGGAAGAACATACTGAAAACCTTATCTTGCTGGGCTCCGGGTATACCTATGCCGTTATCGGAAATGGTAATTTTGGCCTGGGTAAAAGTAATTACGGCGTTTACGGCTACGTAGGGTTCTTCGGTATAGGGGTTATAGTATTTAATGGAATTGCTTATCAGGTTATGGAGTACCGATTTTAGCCGTAAGGGGTCGGTTACCAGGTGGCATTCTTCCCTAATATCCAAATGAAGCAGTATGTTTACCCCCGGGTTCATAAACGCCATACTTTCGTATACTTCTTTAGCCAGTTCGGCCAGGTTTACCGGTTCCCGGGCTATTTCAGTCCGGTTGTTTCGGTAGTAGTCCAGTATATCGCGGATGGTGCCGTCCAGTTTATGAATGCTCTTTTCCATAGCCTCCATATACTGCCGGGCGGTAGCCGGAATTTCCAATTTAACTACCTCAATTAAGCCAAGCACCGAGGTTAGCGGCGCCCGCAGGTTGTGAGATACCCGGTACATTAGTTGATCCATTGCGCGGTTGGTCGCCAGCAGTTCCTGGTTCTTTTTCTGAAGCGATTCTTCGGCAGCGCTTATCTCAGTAATTTTGCGTTCTAATTGCTGGTTGGTACTGCGGAGGTTTTCCCGGCTGTGCCTAAGCTTTACCTGCAGGCCCGATACGGTTACTAGCGATACAAATAAGAATATTACCAAACCGCTAAGTAAAATGCTTAGCCAGCGCGGAAATTTATACGTATCGCCGGGTTCCAGAAAATCATCAATAAGGGCGTAGTATACCGATTCCTTATTATCTTTCATTAGGCACAGTTCCTTGTCTATTTTCCTGAGCAGGGGAGCCATTGAGGGTTTATTGCTGGCCCAGTGTACAGTGGCCGGGTTAATTACTATATCCAGCTTCTGAAGTTGGTACGAGCTTTCCTGATCCTTGCCGTAGTAATAGTTTACCAGGCCCAAGTCGGCTTCTTTGTTTTTTAGGGCTTTAAATACCTCGGGGTACCCTTTAAGCGGAATAAACTGCAAACTGGCAGAATCGCGGCCTAATTCTTTCTTAAAAGCTTCAAAGTTGCTGTCGCCCTTCATATAGGCAACCCGCATATTGCTTAAGTTTTGCAGGGTATAATATTCGGGCTCTTTATTTTTGCTTATGTACAAGCTGGCCCAATTTTCCAGCACCGTAATTTCATTAAAAAGGTATTGTTCCCGGCGGTAGTCGGTAGGCACTACATCCGACATTAAATCCAGCCGGCCTTCTTTCATGGCCTGCATGCCCTGGCTCCAGTTTACTTTTACGTATTCGGGGGTAAATCCAATTCGGGCGCCTAGCTCGTTAAGTAGGTGAACAAAGAAACCATCGGGCCGGCCATCTTCATTAAAGAAAATTTTGGGTCCGTTTTGGTATACGCCCACCTTAATAGTAGGGCTGGGTTGGGCCTGGCAATAAACGGCCTGCCTAGCCAATACCGATAGGCAAAAAATAACAAAGTAGAAGACTACAGAAAAAGTTCGCCCCGCCATTGCCCCTAAAGTACAAATTATCGATTGGATAAGCGGCGGGTAAGGGGTAAAATTTGTAAACCACCGGCTAACCGAACTAAACTATTTCAGAATAAAACCCCGGCCGTGCACATTCCGGATTTTAATTGGGCTTTCGGCTTTTAAGTACCTTCGGAGACAGTGGGGCAAATATTTGGTTTTTCTTCTTATTAGAAAAATTTCTTATTCTGAATACAGCTACAGCACGATTACACTATTGGTAATAGTGTAACACATTTGGAACCTTAGCCTATCTATACCGGAAAGATTTTTACGCACCGTGTTTTATTTCGATACCGTATACAGTAATTTTGTAACATGAGCGAAATGAAACTGTATTCTGACTCCGGGGAACGCCTGTATTTGACCCCTTCCGAGCGCAAGCGATTTGAAGAGACTGCCCGGCTCCAGGAGCGCGAAGTCATGACCTTTGCCTTAACCCTTTTGTATACCGGGTGCCGGATCTCCGAAGCCCTGAACCTGCAGGTGCGACACATCAACCTGGAGAGTAACGAAGTTACCATTGGCTCTTTAAAAAAAAGAAGAGACGGGGTGTACCGAAGTGTGCCTATTCCAGAAAGATTAACTGAAACCTTGAACCTGGTTCACAACCTTCGCTCAGCCAAGCGGAAGAATAAAAGCCTCTGGACCTGGTCACGCATGACCGGCTGGAGAAAGATTACGACCATTATGGAACAGGCCGGAATTGAAGGCGCTCATGCCACTCCTAAAGGACTACGCCATGCCTTCGGAGTTTATGCTATTGCGGAATGCGAAATACCGTTGAATTTGGTGCAGCGTTGGCTCGGCCATGCTGATTTAAAAACAACGGCAATCTATGCGAATGCTATTGGGAAAGAGGAAAGGGATATTGCTGGCCGGATGTGGAAATAAATATATTCGATACAATAAAATTGTTTTACTTATGTCTATCAAAAAAACATTACTAGATAGAGTAGACTATATAGCAGATATAGGCAAAGAGGCTTTATCTAAGAAAGAAAGAAGCACCGCATTTGGTTATACCTCTGATCTAGTGCCATTTGAAATCAAGGAAAAATTCTTTTCTGCCTGTTTGTTATTAACCTTAGAATTATACAATCGTAGTCATCCATATTATGAGCAATTTAGTGTCTGCCAAAAAAGAGAACGCGATGCTGCTAATGTCGACATTGCTCTAAAGACTCTCGAACTGATTAAGGATGAAGTTGACAAAGGGTGGTTGACTGGTCTAAAGAGTCTAGTATCAGCTGAATTCTATGCAGACTTTCTTAAGATGGCTGAGGAACTAATAAGCTCTGCTTATAAAGATCCAGCCGCAGTAATTATCGGAAGTACACTCGAAGAGCATTTGAGGCAATTATGCAGAAAAAATAATATTGAGACCGAAGAAGAAAAGAAAGGTAGAAGCATACCTTTAAGAGCATCCAGGCTTAACGACGAACTTGCAAAAAATGGAGTGTATAACAAGCTAATACAGAAAAATGTGACTGCTAGTCTAGATTTAAGAAATCAAGCAGCGCACGGGCATTTCAATGAGTATACCCTTGATCAGGTTAAACTTATGCTTCAATCAGTTCAGTTGTTTATTTCACAATATCCTATATAAGTACTTACAATTAATAATGCCTCTGAGATATCAACTATGTTGAAATGGTAGTTTCGGGAGCGATCATATTGATTACAGGGGTATATAAATCCACTTCATTAGAAGCGGTTTTAATCGAAATAATCAAGGAGTACCGAGTAGAACTATCATATCTTCTAAGGTTTGTTCTCTCTCTCCACCAACCAATTACTGGATATATACCTATATAACGACACGCAGCTATATTAACAGCAGTATCCCTAATTACATCTGAATGAACAGAGCCATGATTTCTTGAATTCTTACCTATTAGCCATCGTTCACTATCC
Source organism: uncultured Roseivirgaceae bacterium (assembly GCA_964504565.1). Lineage (GTDB taxonomy): Bacteria > Bacteroidota > Bacteroidia > Cytophagales > Cyclobacteriaceae > Cesiribacter. Next base: position 48,353 of record CAZDEY010000014.1, on the reverse strand, counting down.
GAACTATTTGTAATAGATTCATCATCTGCTCGAGCCCCAGCGTTAATTCTTTTTATAAAATCATCTTTAGATTCAGTAGGAGTATTGAAATCAAATCTCAAGCCATGAGAAGCATATCGATATCTATCCTGCCAACCAATTTCACCAGGTCCAGGCTCAATAAAGTATGATAGGGTAATCTTAACTTCAACCTCTTCGTTACCTAGATTTTCAAGTTGCTCACGGGGCCACGGAAGTTCGAATAGATGCATATCCTTTGACCCAATTCCACTGCCTGATTCTCTTCGGCTAAAAGGTTGTATCTCTTCTTGAGCAATAATAGTCAGACTATTGTTTAAACTATTTAGAGCATTCGTTAAGTTGGGGACACCATACCCACATGTTCTAAGGAGTCTTGTAACCTCTCTCTTTCTTTTAAGGTTAATATCGAATTGAGAAATCATACTTTCTGTCCATTCCGCAGAATGTATAATCAAGCCTCTTATGGTTTCTGGCCAAGCCTCTGGATACTTAGCCATGAGTTGAGCTGCGAACCATGATGCTTCCGCTGTTGCAGCGCTAGTCATATTAATACTCTTAAATTGACTGCTTGTTGTGGAATTTGAGGTCGTTAGATGAGATAGATCTTCATGTTCTGAAAGCGTGCCATCAGGAGCAATAATCAGATTTCCACCCTCCATAACGACATCAGGCTTTATTGGCCATCGATCTTCCCAACAAACTGACGTAGTACTAAAAGGTGAAAGGCACCCTGCTTGTGCAAGACTTTCATAATCTTTGTAGTTGGTATCATTAACTTGTATCTTATTAGTAAAAGCTCCAATGGTTAGTGCATTCCAAGACTGTGCAGGGCTTTGTACTGAGGACCCAAGATTTGCCTCTGGATATTGGTTTCTTTCCTGAATTAAAACGTTGCCTGCACTAATAATAAAAAGCCTTTTTTGTTGATCTTCAGCGCCAGAAGTAATGCTATCTATGGCAGCAGACCATGAAGATGGCCTGCCTAAATCTGTGCCCTCTGTACTGGTAACAGCCATACAAATGACTCTATTACGGTTTGGATGATTAATTTCTGTTAAACTTACAGCCTGGGAGGTTATATATCCCCATAGTTCAATTGGATTTGGGTTATAATTATTGGGAGGAAGAATTTTAACGGACTCAAGTCTATGAGATATTTCAACAGGTAAATTATGCTGTAGTTTTTCGATAAGATTCCCATAAGCAGCTAAGCCACTCATTAATGTTCCATGTCCGAAGCGATTAGTGTCATTTACTCCCCAGGCTGGATCACAGCTTAGGCAATCGCCACTTTCTAATATTGGCTGCAGTAGTAAATGACCATTATTTACCCCGCTGTCAAGAATTGTAATTACAACACCTGTTTCCCTTACTTCCAATCTTTGGCTTAAATCCCTAACCCATTCTAGTTGTTCAAAATTTCTTTGCTCCATCCAGAAGGACGCTGCTTCCTGGGCTCTTCTGAACTCGGCAATTGAAGAATTTCTCTCTATAAGTTCAATTAGCTGAGAATAATCAGCTTTTATCAGAATAACTATTCTCTCAGGGAATACTAATTGTTCTGGCCTATATTCAACCCCTATTTCAGCACAGGCATTATGAAATTCTTGTCTAGTAGACAATATCTCGCTATTTGAATAAGAAAGCCATGCTTCGCACCAGACTGGTTCATTTGAAGGCATTAGTTGAACCGAATCCTGCCAAAACGATTCCAACCTTAAAGCTGATATAACATCTTCAATGCTAGCAACTAGCGTATTATTTTTAGGCTTTCCTGATGGAGCAGTACTTTGAGCATAATCTCTTATTTTACTCGTAAAATGTCCTATTCTACTGGCAGGAACAAATACTGTGGCATATGTTTCTAATCCAGAGCCATTATCGAGCTTACGAATATTTAATAGCCTGATTCCGTGCTTAATACTTTCAAGACTCTTAGTAGTTAAATCATACCCAGGTTGACTTTTGAATTCAATATAAAAGCCATCTTTAGTTGGTATAGAGGCAGCTTCTCTAACTCGTTTGTTTCGACTGGCTTCCTCCCAAATATCATTGAAACGATTAGTTAAATAACCTGCATGACTTTGGACATTTCTAGCAGGTAGCTCTGGGGTGATGGGTGTTGGACGCTGGCTGAAGCTAATATCGCTTTTACCATTATTTATAAAAATATGAGGATGTTCATTCATTGATATATGCTGAGCCACGCTCATCAAGCATTTGCATCAGAAGCTTTTGTGTAACAAAATTTTTGTCCTCTAGAATAGATTCTTTTACAGCATCATAACACGCTTGTGTTATTTCTGCGTGACTTAATCCTACAGCCTTAGTTAAAATAGGTTTTAAGGAGAAGCTCTTATAAAATGAACCTAGTCTATTTTTCACAATTAATTCTATTTGAACTTTGTCCGGTTTGTGATAGTGTAGTACGTCATCAAATCGCCTGAATAAAGCCTGATCTAAAAGTGTTAAGTTGTTTGTAGCAGCTAGAATGAAGCTGTCTGAACTATCTTGCTCTATGAATTGAAGAAAAGAGTTAAGTACTCGCCGCATTTCTCCTACATCATTCTCTTTCCCCCGTTCACTACCAATAGCATCGAACTCATCAAAAAGATATACACCTCTATGCTTTTTGATGAAATCGAATATTAATCGAAGCTTCGCACTAGTTTCGCCCATAAACTTAGTGATAAGCTTATCCATCAACACTGTATAAAGCGGCAGTGAAAGTTCGCCTGCTATAATAGAAGCTGTGAAAGTTTTTCCTGTACCTGGTGCTCCTGAAAATAAAATCTTCCTACGATTTGATAACCCAAACTTTTTGATTTTATCCCGTTGTATATATTCTTTTAGAATACGGTCAATTCTCTTCTGTATATCGGGTGAGACTATTAATTCATTTAGACGAACATCTGGATATGAGGCAATAACTAAATCCTGAAGATCAGGGGTGAACTCAACAATCCTAGCGCCAGTTGATTTATTCTTAGTTACTAAATCTTTGATCTCATGAGCAAGGGTAGCGTGTCCTTTCTTAGCCTCACTTGCTGCTATTTGTAAAGCAATAGTATTGAACCTCTCCGAATTATTATCGAAGTGGGACTTAAGAAGTGTTTTTATCTGCTCAGCTGTAGGCATTTTAGTATAAGAGTATCCTCTTAAGTTCAGTTAAGAAAGCAAAATAGCTCAATATATGATCTAACGCAAAATCATACCTATAACATTAAATCTACTAAGAATATTCCCAACAGCAAGGAGATATGGGACTTTTTACAAACGAGCGTTCTTAAAATGTCCCACCATTAAGAATAGAGTAATGATTTCTATCTTAAACAAGCATATTAGTGCTGCGCACTGAAATAAATTACTTCAAATAAGCTAAAGCAAACCCAGAACCTAATGCATCGTATGCAGGCGCAATACCAGAAAATCGGCTACTGCTACTTTTTGAGCTAAACTCTGGCATCGGGTGAGCTTAAAAATTCCTTACTGCCCAAGTCACCCCATTTGCAGCCGTGCGTATGGTACGAGAAGAAGCTGCGCTAAAGTGCTTATCTTTGCCCGGTGCCCTCGCCCTTTGATTCCATATCGGTAACTAAGCATATACACCGCAGCCCATTACGGCGGTGGCTGGGCCGGCAATTTTATACGGCCAAACGCTGGTATCAGTGGCAAACTAGTAATACTAAATTTGCCCGGCCGCAGCCTCAGGTTCTTCTTCCCTACCTAATAAAAAAACACCAATCACTGCTGCTTCGTCCGCTAAAAAATGTGGATATGCAACTGCAGCGTAATAAAATTACTAACCTAAAGCTAGCGGTTGCCCACATACAGCGGGTAGTTATTTGGCCCGGAGAAACCTTTTCGTTTTGGAAGTTGGTAGGCCAGCCTACCCGGCGTAAAGGCTACTTAACCGGCCTGGTTTTGCAGGATGGGAAGGCCACAGCCGGTACCGGCGGCGGCTTGTGCCAACTGGGCAATCTTATTTACTGGATGGCCCTGCACAGCCCGCTGGAAGTAAAGGAGCGCTACCGCCACGGTTTCGATGTTTTCCCGGATGTAAACCGTACTATACCCTTTGGCTGCGGGGCAACGCTCAGCTATAATTACATCGACTTGCAACTCCACAATCCTACCGAACAGGCGTACCAGCTAGTATTTAGATTTACCGATACCCATTTACAGGGCCAAATTCGTTCGGCTGGCGAACCCAAGCTGGCATATAAGGTATACGAAAGCAACCACCTTATGCGGGGCGAAATTTGGGGCGGCTACACCCGCCATAACCAAATCAGGCGCAAGGTATTGGATAAGGAAACCGGCGAAGAACAGGCCGATGAATGGATTACCGAGAACCACGCCATTATGATGTACAATCCGTTACTGGAGAAGTAGTTGAACCTCATTCTAGCCTACGCGGCTCGACCTACTCGGCCCGACCTGCGCGGCCCGACCTACGCGGCCCGACCTACTCGACTAGCCGTCCGCGACTAGCCGTCTGCCTTGTAGGAGAAGGGACTTTTAGCTGTTCGTGCATACAAGCTTTGAATAAATAAGGACACTACTTGGCTTGTCCGTCATTCCCTGGATTTAGCGAAGCGTTAAAAATCCTAAGGGAATCTGGTATTTTAAAGCAGTAAGCACATGAATCAACGGATTCCCTTACAATTAGCTCCGCTGCGCTGCGCCAATTCAGGGAATGACGGGAAATTGTTATATTACTCCCTGCTTGCCGGTAAGCAGGAAATGGCGATTATCGAAATAATCCTTTCTCCTCTTAGGAGAGGGCTAGGGGTGCCCGACTAGGGGCGCCCGGCTAGGGTAAGGTCTTATTTTTTAATAAATACCCCGGACGTATCTGGTGAGGGTTTTTCCAACTGCTTGCTCGCTTCAGTAGTTCTGGATTGCCGCTTTCCTGCCACTTGGTAAAGCACTTTTGCCAGGCTTCTTCCGGCAGTAGGGCGTAGCCTAAACCCAAACGATATACTTGGTTGCTCTGGCTGCGGTAGGTAAGCTCAGTAGCCTCAAAACCGGAGCTGATCCGCCATAATTTACCCTTGTTAACGGTATATTCCGGTAGCCAGGGCAGGGCATCAATACCGGTAGTAAAGGTAAAGAACTCCGCCAGGCTTTTATGGGCAATAACCAACTCGGTAGCTTTCGGAAGGTGTTTAAGGGTTCGTTGGCTTACTGCCTGGTACAGAGCGTAGGGCGGATCGTGCTGCGGTGGGTTGTAGCTTCGCCAGGAGAAAAAGGCGCAGGCTAACAAGCCGGAGCTAACTACCCACCAGAAACGGGTTTTGGGCAAGTTTACGGAAGCCAGCAGTAGCGGGCTTAGCAACACAAACACCTGAACCAGCCGAAACGCCAGACCTTCTACCGACCATTGTAGAAAAGGAAATATCAGGATTAAGGCTATACCTAGTAGGGCAACTGTATGCCTGTTCCCATCTTTCTTCCGGATCAGAAATATTACGCCAAAAAGTACGAACATAAGGCTGAAGAGTATTTCAAACTTCCACCAAAACCGCAGTTCGGCAGTTTGCAGGGTAGAAATAAGGGATAAGGGGGCAAGTTGCGGTTTAGCCTGCAGTAAATTGTTAAAGCGTTCCAGATCGTATATACTAAATAAACCGGGCAGCATAATTCCCAATAGTGCTATAAGAATTACCCCTGCCGTGCCGTAAAGTAGGTACTTCCAATTTCCGTACTTCAGTATATAAAAAACCAAAACGTAGCCAATACCTAATAAGGCCGTAAGCCGATGGCCAAAGAAGCCTATTCCTAGCAATAAAATAGGCCAAACCGGGCGGTTAACGAGCAGAATAGTTATCAGCAGAATAACTATACCAAGTAAATTCTTGGGGTAGTGAGCGGCAAAGTAGGTTAGCTCCGGGCTAAAGACACTCCAGGCTCCCAGGCCGGCTGCTACGCTGGCTTGCCCACTCCAGCGGTAGCCAATCAGAACAAAAAGTGCTGATACGGCCGAGGCCAGCCCGGCTGCGGTTAGTTTATAGGCCGAGATATACGAAACCCCCAAACCTTTTATAACCACCATAAAGGGGTAAATAAGCGATAAATCGCGGGAGTGCATTTGGCCTTCGGTAAGCAGGGTTTTTAGTTGTACTAGGTAAAAGTAGGAATCCCAGCCGTTAGCGTAAGGGGTTTGGGTTAGGGCTTGCCAGCGCAGGTAAGCCGAAAGCATTCCGCAAACTATAGCTATAGTAGCCAGCGTGTATATTTTCCTACTATCGGGTTGAATTCTCACCTACTCGCAAAGGCTTTCGTTGGCTAATGTATACCGGCTTTTGCTGCCGTATAGGTAGTGCCACCATTCGGTTGCCAGGGCGCTAAACCCGGCTTGTTCCATTTCGGATTTCAGTAGTTTTCGGTTAGCTAGCACGGTATCAGGCAATTGGGTATATGTATGGTGGGCTTCCTTGCCAAAATGGTCGAAGCCGGTGCCCATATCCAGCTCTTTTCCGGCCAAGGTTTCCAGCGAAATATCAACCGCCGCGCCCCGGTTGTGAATAGAGCCACTTTTGTACGGGTTGGCTACGTAGCGGCCATCGGGCATTACCGCCCACATTTGCTTTTGTACATCTAGCGGGCGGTAGCAGTCGAAAAACTTTATGCGTACCCCCTGTTTTTGTAATGAAGTATTGGCTCTAACCAGCGCGTCGGCTACTTCTTTCCGGAGTTTGCAGGTAGGGCAGGGGTATACGGCCGTATCCAGAAAGTTGTTGGCCGTGGCGTAGCGCATATCGTAACCAAATCCTTCAGCGTAGCGGATCATATCAACAAAGGCCGTATCGGGCAAATTTTTGAGATCTTTTCGGGCCTGAAGGTTATGTAGGCTGTCCGAAGGCTCAGTAACTGGCGCAGTAGCGGCTATTTCTACCGCTGATTTACCAACTGAATCGGTAGAAGATACCATAGGCGTATCGGTTGAGTTGGAGGTGCTGCAACTAAAAGAGCCTAGGTTTAAGGCAAGGAGTAGAATTAGCTTATTCATATAGGCCGAGGGTATCGATAAACTGCTGACCGTAAAGCTGGGTAGGAGTAATGGTTATAAAATCCTGGAATATGCGGAGGCCGCTTTCTTCGGTATTACCTACGTAAAACTCGGCCCGGCGGCTAGTACTGGCCAGCTTGCCAAAAATACGAACTACGGCACTATCGGTCGCCAAATGTTTAATTTCCCAATTGCCATCAGCTACTTTCTGGTCTTCTGCTCGGGCGTTATTATCGTACAGGGTTTCCTTATCGTAATACACAAACGAGTAGTCGGAACGGAGTATGAAGGAACGGCTGCGCTGAATATCCATATCGCCGATTTCAATATTCAGGTTTCGGTCCAGCACTTTTTGTAGAACGGTACCTTCAGCCTTTTCGGTCAGGTCTTTTTCAATAATTTCCTGCTGAGCGGGTACCGGCTTTATAGCTACCTTGCCCTGCTTAAACAGCAGTTCGCTCATTACCATATCGTTATACTTGGTGCCGGGCTGTACCTTATCAATGCTTAGGCTTAGCTTGTCCGATGTAACAGAATGGGGAAACTCCAGTTGTTGGATGCCCATTTTATTTTCGGCTAGCACCACAAAGGGCAACGAGTCGGCCGTTACGCTAAGTACCTTGGGGCGGGCGTTGGCGTAGAAATGCTCTTTAGAACGCTGAAAACCGTTGGCTAGCTGTAGGCCGGTAAATTGCTGAGGTTCCGAGAAACTAAAGGTTATACTTTCGCCCTCGCCGGTGCCAGTAGCCCCTTCGGCCCAGCCGGTTTCCCGCCGGCCATCAAATAGTTGCTGCACGCCGTAGGCCGGTATAGGGCTAAGCTCGGAACTGGCCGTTACCGTAGCCGCCAGCATAATGGGCGGCACTAATTGTAAGGCTTGATTATCTTTTCCGTACAGCTCAATTCCGGAAATAGCGGCGAAGCTGGTTTTGGGGAAGGTAGCCACGTAGGCTTCCAACATTTCGTTATCGGCACTTAATCCGCTTAGGCTTACTTCCTGTTGACTTAGCGAGCGGTTTTTCATTCCTTCAAACCCAACCAGGCGTATAAATAGCGATTGTATCTCCGTATCTACCGTAATTTTGGAAGAAGGATTATAGGAAGTTAGAAGCCGGCCATTGGCGTACACTTGCACTTCGGTAATTTTGTCGGCATCAGCTAGTTGCGGTTGCTGTAAGTGTATTTGTTTTATATACGTTGGCTCGGCAAAATACAGCATTAGGCCCTCATTGGGGCCGGCCCCGGTTTTAGTGCGCCAATACGTAGTTGAATCACCATCGAAGAGGGCCTGCACAAAACTTACCCGCTGGTCGGCCGTAACCGAGGTAGCGTAAAAATCCTGCAACGGAACTGAGCCATCATCCAGGGCATACTGTACGGCTGGTACTGACTGCACTTCGGGCGCATCGGCTTGCTCGGTGGTAGCGCAACTGCCCAGCAGAAGCAATATTGTATAGGCTAAACTTTTCTTCAAAATTATTACAATGAGTTGTAACAGCAACTAATAGGATTTACTGCAGAAATTCAAACCGAGGCTAAAAAATACTCCATCTCAATTAATGTAATCAGAACAAAGCCTTAATCCTTAGGTAACTTCTTTCATAATATATCATAATAGCTTCGGGAACAATTAACTTAACCCACTTTTATAATGAAGAACCTTTTATTTTTAGCAGGTATACTACTTTTTGTAGCTGCTTGTTCTACCGAAGACGAAGTAATGCCCACTCTACCGGACCAATCCACGGCGGTTAACGGGCTGGCCGGCAATTTTTACCAGCAGTTGGCCCTTCAGCATGCCCCGGTACACTATCAGGATGTTGACCCTACCGGCTCGCATGGCTTAAGCGGCAAAGCCGACTACATTACTAAAGTAGATTTTGATGGCGACTTCAATGCTACTAACAATTGGAATAATATTGCCAAAAGCCAGTACAGCCCTACTGCCTATGCTTACTACTCGGTTACCGAAACCGAAACCCACTACTATATTATTTATGCATTCTTTCACCCCCGCGATTGGACCGATGTATGGCTTCTTTATCATTGGGATGAACACGAGAATGATCTGGAAGGGGTACTAACTATAGTAAAAAAGGACGGAAGTACGTACGGAACAGCCCAAGGCATAGTAACTGTATTTCACTCCGACTTCTACTCTTTTAGCGTAGCGGGTTCCGGCCTTACCAATGGGCAGGAAAGTATAGATGGGCAAATTCAGTTTACTAACGATGGTGGAATTAGCCGAATAACTACGGCTGCTGAAGCCAAAGGGCACGGTATGAAAGCTTACGGTCCGCTAAAGCCCGGTGGTAGTGATTATGTAGTGTATTACCCTAGCTTAACCACCGCCGAGCAGCCTTCGGGCATCTACGATAGAAGCGTGCGGTATAAACTGGTTGATATATTTGAGGCGGGCGGTTTATGGCAGCAGCGCTTTAATACCCAGTTGTTCGATAACGCCAAGAGTTTTCGTAAATCGGTAGGTAACGGTACCGCAAATGCCCCCTGGAATTGGGATGACGGCAACGATGGCGGCGGAACCGGACTATACGCCGGTGGTATGGCCTACTACCCGGCTGAACTTACCGATGCCTACTTTAACGGACTAGGTAACTTTAGCAAAAAGTATCTCAACAATAAATATTTAGGAATTGAGTAAAAATAAGACCCGGTGCAGAGAGCTACACCGGGTTTTATTATTAAGCAAGTTTCCTTTACATATAGCTCACTGACTTGTCAGTAGTCATCTTTTAAATGCTGACGCTCGTTTATTCCGTCGCTAGCCTTTTGGTTGAGATAGTTCAATTAAGATTGTACAGTTATTATATAAGCTATAAGATGATTTTTGGTAAAAAGCCCTACAAGATTAAGTTCTTATAGGGCTTGTCGGTTAAGGGTTAATAGTGATACTAGTGCCGGCAGCCCAGTTTTTATACTCCGGGGTATAGTACAAGTAGGTACTGCTGGCCGGGGCTTGATATTTGCCGGGTACATCGGCTTTTAAATCCAGGTGAATGGTTTTGGTGCTTCCGGCCTCTAGCTGCAGCATATAAAATACTATGTTATTGCCGTGGATCTCGTAAAAATCGAAAGTGTTCTTCTCCTGCAATTCTTTTAACTGCCAGGCTTGCAGGCTTAGCCCAGAAGGTATACCTACTATGGCCAGCGTTTGCGGAATACCCTCGTTAGTTAGGTTCCGAATCTCCGTAGTCAGGCGTACGGTTTCGCCAACTGTGGTCTGACTAGCGGCTAGTTTGGTGCTTATTTTTACTTTACAATCGGCGCTGGAGGCTGGGGTATAACTGGTCCAGTTCGCCCGGAAGTTATAGGGCAGGGCTGCTTTGGTATCATCAAACGTAACCTGAACCTGCTGCAGGCCGGGAACAATTTTGTTTTCCAGGCTGGCTAATAGTATTTCGCCCTGCTGATCCTTGGCGTACGCTTCTTTTGCCCAAGGCGATTGGTTTAAGGCCAAAGCAATTACTCCGCTCTCGGCAGTTCGTTTATTGTACTTAGCCCAGCGCGTTAGGGCAGTTAGTGCCATAACCGTGCCTTGGGTCGAGCCGAAGCCAAAGTCGTTTCGCGACGACTGGATAAAATCTATAGCCTGTCGGACACTTTCAATAGCCGGGGTGGGCGAGCGAAGTTGGGCCAGCGTATATAAACTGGCAGTTTCAATGTACAGCGATGAGCCGTAGCTATTCACTATAGAATACTTGGCCGGCAACTTGGCTACGCTATATTTACTTGCCAGTTCTTCCAAAATAGAAATCAACTTTTCGGCCTGGGCGGTTTGCTTAAAGGCGAAGGCCGCGTTAGCCATTAACCCTAAACGGTAGGCATCTTTGCTATCCAACGCTTCCTGATAAGCAATTTCATATTCCTTTTGAAGTTGGCTGAGGGCTATACCGGCCTCAGCCATAGCGTACAGTACGTAGGCATTGCTTACTATTTGGTTTTTGGTATTGAATCCGTCTAGACCTCGGTCATTCAATGTGAAATTACCTTTTCCATCCCGCCGGCTAAGCAGCCAGTTTTTGGTGCGTTCCAGCATTTTGGTATCAACCTTGCTGTATACCTTAGCCATTTCGGTAAACTCCAGCAGACCGTAGGCCGTAAGGTTGGTGTGCGGCGGGGTGCGGCCAAACCACTCAAAACCGTCTTGTTTGGTTTCAAAGCCTATCAGTCGCTTGTAGCCGGTATCAATATACTTGAGCGCTTTATCTCGGGCGGCCGGGTTATCCTGGTCGGTTTCCATCATAAAATGCAGTGCTAATACATTAGGGAAAGTAGCGGACGAGGTTTGCTCAAAACACCCGTAAGGCTGGCGCAAAATCGATTCTATTCCCCCAAATATATTTTCGACCACGCTAGGGTAAGCCGTAAAGCTGGCCTTAACCGAGCCCGGCACCGGGTCGTTTATTCGGAAGGAGAAGTTCTTGCTAAGCTCATTGCCCGAATAATTAACCTCTACCGGAAAGCCTTTAGGCAGTACTTCTATAGTTTGCTCAACTTTATCTTTTAACCGCCGGCCGGTAAGGCTTAGGCTTATGGTATGGCTACCCGCCTGGTTGCTGATGCGGGCTTTCAGGTATACGGTTTGGGTAGAATTTGGGGCTAAGGTAACCGCAGTATCCGGCAGGGCTGTCGGTTGCATTACCGTTGGAATAGCCAGTTTAAGCGTAGCCTGTTGAGGTTGGTCGGTATTATTGGTTAAAAGGATAGGTATTGCCGGTTCATCTTCAAATAAGAAGTAAGGTGGAATGCTAGCTTCCAGGCTCAGGGGCTGTACAGTACTGTAAACCAATTCCTGCCTGCCGGGCAGTCCGTTCAAGCCTATACCTTCGGCGGTAATCCTGAAGGAAGTTAGCGCGTCTGAATTATAGTAGGTAAGGGTAGCCTCACCCCGCCGGTCAGTTGTAACTAAGGGGTTCCAATAAATGGTTTCCCTAAAATCGGTACGCTCTTCCACCGGTTCCTGGCTATCGTATATTGGGCTGTAAAACTCCTGCGTAGGCGAAAATTTTCGGGGCTTCACGTACAAACTAGCATAATTATCGGGCACTGAACCCTGCTGACGGTACGGATAGTAGAAGCCGTTTTTGGTATTAATAAGGATTACCCCGTTGGAGCCTCTACTTCCGTAAAGCGCCGTAGCCTGAGCACCTTTAATGACAGTTACCGAACTAATATCGTTGGGGTTTAAGTCGGTTGGGCTCTGCATTTCTACCGGAATGCCGTCAACTATAAATAATGGCTGGTTGGTACCGGTTAGGGAAGAAGAGCCCCGAATTACTACGCGCGATGCGCTACCGGCAGCCCCATTGCTTTGGGTTACCTGCACCCCGGCTATTTTACCGGAAAGCTGCTGTAGGGCGGCCTGGTTGTTAGTCAGTGGGTTATCTTCTATGCGTTCTACTTTTACCGTAGAATAGCTTAAAGCTTGCTTTTGCTCATCAACAATATATCCGGTTACAACTACTTCGTTTAACTGTTCTATATCTTCCTGCAGACTAAAATTGCCAATCATAGCTTCTTCAATTTCTTCCTGGTCAGCCATTTCTATAACTTCGACCTGCTGCCTAATTGGAGGCGGGGCGGCTACTGCTACGCTTTCGTTTACAGCGCTCATATCCTCAAGCTTATACCGCCCACCAAGCTGCTGATACTTACCTTGGCTTTTGCTATCCAGCACTATGTTCAGGTCTTGTTTTTCAGTATCTCTGCTGCGGGCAAATAGTTGAATAGGGCTGCCGGCATCAATATTCAGGAACAGGAAGCTGCCGTCTTCTTTGGTACGAAGCTGTACCGAACGTTTGCGGTGGGCCAGTTCAATCAGGGTTACCTCAGCATCTACCCCTTCGCCGCTTTGGCGGTTTATAACCCGGCCGCTAAGGCTGCCCTCATTTTCCGGGTAAAAGCTAACTGTGTAGTTCGGCTGTAAAACCTCTTCCCATGCATAGCGCCGCCAACCGTGGGTCATCAGCACGTAATCCAGCGCCTGCTCAGCTTTGGGTTCTTCCGGATCGAAATAGAAGTTCGGTTCCTCAATTTTGCCTTTCAGCTCGCTGCTCATCAGCAAGTGCGAAAGTATATTATCCTGCTTATCATCGGCGTAGGTAATTATTTTATCATCGACTACTGAAAGCGAAAGGCTGGCCGGTACCGGGATATTGTGCTCATCGTAGGTGCGGATTTTTAGTTCAACTTTTTCGCGGCCATTGTACTGCTCCTTATCGGTTTCCAGCTCAACTTTTAGTTGCCGGTCCTTATTTAGAAAAACCAAGCGTTCGCTGCGGGGCAGCTCCTGATGATCGAAAAGGGTAAAGCGGGCAATGCCAATCGGGAACTGATCGGTTGATATTGTATAGTTTGAGTAGCCGGCCTTGCTGCTAAGTTTCTCCGAATAGTATAATTTTCCGTGTACCTGACCAACCAGAAATACCGGCTTATCCAGGGGGTTGTAAACCTTAAACTCTAGCTCATTAGTTTCCAATTTTTCTATGCTTAAACCGTAGCCGTTGGGCAGAGCCGATGGTAGCTGGTAAAGGGAATCTAAAGCTACCGGTTTGGTAATCTTAGCGTAGTAAGTACCTTGTTTTTTGGGCTTCAAACTGAAGGCACTCATACCCTTGTGGTAGCTGGTAAAAGTAGCAACTTCATTCTGCCGTTCATCCAGAATAATTCCTTCAACATCCACCGCTTTGCCCCATTCGTTTAGGGCTTTAAAGGCTACTTTGCTATTCAGGCCGGCCACCATATCGCCCCCTTCCGGAAAAAACTGTAAGTCTATTTTTTGCAGAATTATAGGAATTGAGCGGGAAACAGATTCCTGCCGACCCTTATAGGTAAGTTGTACGTTCAGTAAGCCATCGGCCGAGCTTAGTTCAGCAGGCAGTTCAAATGTTATGTCAGCCTGGCCGTCACCGTTGGTAGTAGCGGTTTCCTTCAGAAATTTATTGCCTTGTAAGCTGGCGGTAAAGTTAAATTCGGTATTGGCTATGGGTTCATTGGTGAGGCTTCGGGCTTTTAACTTGGCCGTAACTTTATCGTCAGGTCCGTAACCATCGCGTTCAAAATCAAGGGTTAATAACAGGCGAGGAGCAACAATTCGTTGTACCTGAACATCCTTGGTAAAGTAGGCTTCTTCGCCAAAATTTTGCTGCCAAACAGTATGGGCGCGTACGGTGTACAGCCCGCCCGGGGCACTTTCGTCCAGCGTAAAATTTCCCTGCAGGCGGCCTTCGCTGGCGGCTAGCTCCAGCTTCTGGCTTACATTGCCTTTGGGGTCAAGTAACTCTACGTAGGCAATATTGCTGGTTTCCGAAGGCTTATGGTCTGCTCCGTTCACTAAATAACCACTAAGCCAGATAACGTCACCGGGTTTGTAAAAAGGCTTATCCAGTTGTAAGTACAGTTTTTCTTCCGGCACCCGCCGCTGGTACTCGCTAAGCTTATCTTCTAATTTTTTAAGAAAACCTTCGCCCTGAGGCAGGGCCATAGCCAGTAGAATCAGGGCTGTAAGGGCAAGTAAAAATTGAGACTTTTTCATAATAAAAACATTAATAGGTTAGGGTGAAAGAAAGGCCGTACGATCGGGTATTGGGCTGGTTGAATAGATCGAGGCCGGTACCGGCCGCCTGCCCAAACAGGGGGTTTACCGGATCTACGCCGGAATAGCTTTTAGCCAGTAATATGTTATTGACCTGGAAGCTAAGGGTGGCTTCTGAAAAATTAACCCAGCTTTTAATTAATTCAGAAAAATTGTAGCCTATGGAAGCACTGCCCAGGCGTAGCCAGTTGGCTTGTTCTATATATTCTTCGGTAACTCCGGCTAATCCATACCTAAGCCAATAGTTTTCCTGCAAGGGCTGCTGAGGGTTGTACAAGGCCACTGGTTGAGTATTAGGCTGCCCACCCTCGGTAACACCTTCAAATACATAATCACTAATTAGGCGGCGTTCGCCGGTTTCTGCCGAGGTGCCGAAATGATCCATAAAGCGGCGGGTGCCGTTCCATACATCAGCGCCATACTGACCCTCTAAATTAAAGTTGGCAGTAAGGGCCTTCCAGCGAAAAGTGGTGGTAAAACCGGCCTGCCAGTCGGGGTTAGGGTTGCCAACAACCCCCGCTTCATTATTTACTAAAGGAAATCCGTCGGAGCCAATTACCAGTTCACCTTCGCTATTTCGGACGTAGGATGAGCCTACAATTACGCCGACCGGCTGGCCTTCTACCAACTGGGTTGAAACTTCCTGAAAGCCGGCTAAAGCCAGGCTGGTTTCGGCTCCATACACCTCTTCGGTCACGGGGCGCTGGCGGGTAAAATGCAGGTTAAAGCTAATTCTACCATCCCAATTAAGTATGTCAAAATATTTGGTGTTTAGCCCCAGTTCCCAGCCAGTGGTTCTAACCCGGGCTACATTTTCCAGACTTACCCTATTGGCATTGGTATTTGGTAAAATGAGGTTTTGCGTAGTGTAATTGAAATAATTACCGCTCAGGCTAACGGAATGATACCCCAAGGCTATGGTAGAGCCTATCTCAAATTTTCTATATTCTTCCGGTTCCAGGCTCTGGCTGGGAAGTAGCTCATAGGTAGGCAGAAACTGCTGGTATTGGTTAACTGGTAAGTAGGTGCTCAGGTAGCTATATTGGTTATATAGCAGTTCGTTTTCTCTAAAAATTCGGGAATACTGAGCTTCAATAGCCACCTTAGTTAGAAATTCAGAGTATTCTAAAAAGCCAACTTCACTTAAATCTATAGCTAAGGAGCCCGAAGGCTGAAAAAGCTTGGCTCTACCCGGCAATGTAGTTGAAGTATAAGATGTATTATGAAGGGTTAAACTAACCAAGTCTTGGGTGTAGTCAGGCTCTAACTTTACGGAAAGTCCGCTAACTATTTCCTGCTGATGGCGCGTAGGAGAGCTTATTTGGCTTTGCTCATTATTTGGGTCAAAATATCCTAACCTATCATAGCGCTTCAATCCGTATTCAGTATATTGGTACCGGTAGGCTAAATTAGGTTTTAACTCCCAGGTGTTAGTTGACTGAAGCAAATCGTGGGTATAAGCTCGTAGCTGGGTAAAACCCGTAGTATTATTAGCCTCGCGGTAACCGGAGTATCCATACGGCACACCAGCGGTGCCCCTTGCATATCCCCACCTGGTTTCGGACGTACTTCGTTCAACCGATGCTTTATAATTGAATTGTATCAAGCCATTGTAGTGCGTGTCTAGGTTTAAGCCGGCTAACCACTGCCGTTCAGTTGCTCTATCCGGCATTGAGTTTAGTAGCCAGTAGGGGTGATTTTGAAAGCCAGGAGCGTACGTGCGTTCACCTCGCTCGCCAGTATAAATGATTTTATTCTGCCAGTCGCTGGCAGATTTGCCATTTAACAGATCAAAACTAGGTGGTGTAAGGTGTATGCTTCCCCAAACCCGGCTTAGGTTTGCATTTATTTCGGGCAGTAGCTGCTTGTTGGCCGAGTGGTTAATAATTAGTTGCGGCCTAAAGTTTCCGGTTTTCAGCTTTCCGGAAAAATTTAAATGAAGGTTATTAGTCTCCGTTCCGGGTAAAATTCCCTTGCTATTTCCGTAGCTCAGGCCGGCTCGTAACTCTGTTTTGCCAGGCGAACTGGTTAACTGTAAGCCGTTATGAGTAGCCCAGCCTTTGCGCAAGGCATCGTACGGGTTATAGGCGGGTGCCGGGTTAGCGGTACCGGGAGCATTGTCTAGGTTTCCGTTCTCATTTACTTTTAAGTTGGCCAGCGCCGGCCCCCAGCTTAATGGGGAATTGGCTATATACTGCAGTTCGCCATCCGGATTATACCCTTGAGCGTAAGTATTTTGCCTTTCCGGCAGGCTGTTGGCCTCGCTAAAACTAACACTGCTGTTATACTCTACCTGCACGTGAGGCCTCTTGTCGCGCCAGGCATACGCATTCTGGAGTACCAATTGGCGCTTACCATTAACTCGTTTGGTGGTTATATCAGCTAGGGGAAAGCGTATTTCTGACTGAGGAACAGGCGAATCAAGATAGGTTCCGTTCTGAATCTCTACAGCGTAGCCCGCCGAAGAATCGGATAGTACGGCTACCCCTCGTTGCGGTTTGCCATTGGGCAAGTATAGAGTAGGGTTTACGGTTGGGTAATTAGGGTAGCTCACACTGCCTACCGACTTGCTTTTTCCCATAGCTTCGGTAACTACCACTTCTTTAGGGCTAAACCCAATAAATGCATAGACTAAAGTGCTACCTACCGGTGCGTCTATACTATAGTAACCGTCAAGATTGGTAGAAGTGCCCTGGTTAGAACCTTTAATGCGTACGTTTACCCCAGGCAGCGGATCGCCATTGTTGGCGGTTAATACACCACTAACGGTTACCAGTTTAGCTTGCTGAGAAGTAGCTGCCAGCGGTAACAGTATAACTAAAATGGAAAGTATAACTTTTGACATAGGCGTATAGGTGAGGATGAAGAAAGACACATGGTTCACAAATATGGTTGCAATTTATATTGTTAGTTGATAATTAGCCTTATTTATAATGAGGATGCAGGACGCTTAAGGATTCCACACGATCTCTGGAAATTTTTTTTAGGCTTATTAAATGCGGGTATAAATGACTGAAGTTGTCTAGCCTAATTAGGGAAGACCATATAAATTGCCTGAACAATTTAGGTGATAAAGGCCAAGAACTTCAAGAAAATAATAATGCTATGAATATAAGCAGTTGGTTATTGCTACTTTCCAGAGGGTTAGAACGATTTTCCTACTATGGAATTATAAGCGCAATAGTGCTGTATATGGTAACCGGCCCCCTGGCTTTACCGCAAGAAACCGCCCTCAATGTATATACCTGGTTAGGTTTGGCAGTCGTGTTTTCTTATTTAGTCGGGGTTTTACTTAGCGATTTACTTATCGGCAATAAAGTAGCAACAATTATGGGCGGGCTTTTGCTGGCAGCTGGTTGCTTTGTGCTGGGCATTGCAAGCAATGCAGGCCTTTATACTGGCTTGTGCTTGATTGTTGTGGGAAGCGGCTTCTATACCCCTAATATTATTGCCCGGTTCGGAAAGAGTTTTTATGGTAGCCCGCGCTATCTGCCAATGGGCTATACTCTATTTTACATAATACTTAATATCGGCGCATTTACCGCCACCAGCTTTTTTGCAGAGTTTTCCGAAGCCGGAAACTAGCAGATGGTATTTAGCATTGCCGGGTTTAGTATGCTAGTTTCTACACTACTAGTTGTATGGTCTAATAAAGCTGCTAGTGAGGCTAGGGGAGCAGAATCCGGCACAAATATTCTATATATCTTGTTTGGGGCTCTGTTGCTAAGCTTGTTTTGGCTATCGTATGAAATGGGCGGGGCATTGGTATTTAGGTTCATTCAGCAACTTAGTAGTAGCTATCCGGCTGTGCCATCAAGTGTTTGGCAATCACTTAATATAACTTTTCTACTAAGCCTGGGAATACTGTTAACTATAATCTGGTATGGTAAACGGCAGCGCACCATTGATGTAGTTACAGCAAGTTTTGTATTAGCAGCAATGGCTTTTTTAATCTATTATTTGTTTCTAAACAGCCGTTTAGCAGTAAACCCTTCAAACTACGCTCTTTCGGTTTTTATACTCAGCCTGGCTGAGTTATTGATTTGGCCGGCTGTAGCCACCGCAATTACCAAGGTTACTTCTGCCAAATACTTGGCAACTGCTTTTGCGTTCACGCTGTTTCTGCCCAAAATAGTTTCTTCATCCTATAGTTTAGTAGTTAATTTTATAGAGATAAACGATAATGCGTCGGTGGCTACTGCTGTGGGCCTATGTGTAGGAATTGCAATTGGGTTGGGGATTTATGGATATACCAGAAAGAAAAAGGATAGGGTATCTTCTAAGGTTTAGCCTGGGTTACTCCCCGCTTGCCAGCACTTCAAAACCATATTCCAAGCGTTCGCCCTGGCTGTCGGTTACTACTAACTGGTGCCGGCCGGCGGCCGGGTTAAAGGCAAACTGATGGACGCTTTGGGTACTGCCTAAATAGTTGCCGTCCAAGTGCCAGAACAGGGTTTCGCCCCTTTGGCGGTGGGCTACTTCAAAAACAGCCCGGCCGGGGCTACCGTCTAACTCCCGGGGTATGGCCAAATGGGTTTCTTTAGCCGGATAAATAAGCTGCATTACGGTATTGCTCAGGGGTTCACAGCCGGCCATATAGGGCGGTAGCGGTTGGTATTCGGCGTGTTTTTGGCGGTAAAACCATTCCATAACCGGGCTTAGGCTAAACCAACCCCGATGCTGCATTTCGCTTATCGGGTAGCAGACACTGCTCACTTGCACCTTCGCTTCTTTATCCAGATGGACTAACTGGTGAAAGGTACAATTTGGGCTATTGGCGCCGGCAATTGGGATTAGCTGGGTAAGTTGCTCCGGGCAGTATTCCCCGGCTTTGGTACCACTCTGTCGGCAAATGCTAACCTCCGCCATATCGCCGCCGGGCTCAGTAAACCAGCCTCCGCGCGGCAGGGCAGCCAACACATCAAACAGGATTGGGGCGGCGGCCTGCAAGCCGGTCAGCCCGGGGCGGCCTTCGCCGTCGGCATTGCCTACCCAAACGCCAATAGTATATTCGGGTGTAACCCCTATAGCCCAGCCATCGCGCAGGCCAAAGCTGGTACCGGTTTTCCAAGCTAACCTTCTGGCCGAGCTAAAGTGCCGCCAGTCGCCTTCTTCGGCCGGACGGTTAACTTCCTCCAATGCTGTAAACGTATGCCAGATAGCCGGCGCGCTGAGTAGAGAACTATTTTTCAGTTTGATTTCAGTAGAATCCGCTAGTGTATAGCTAGGCTCACGATAATCTGCCGGGCTGTATTGTTGGTGCCGCGCCTGAAACTGACCCAGCGAACGGCCCATAGCGGCGTACATACCGGTCAGTTCCCACAAACTACCCTCGGCCCCGCCCAGTATCAGCGCTAAGCCAAAGTGGCCGGCGGGGCGGTCCAGGCTTTTAAGGCCGGTTTCTTTAAGAATACTATGAAAACGCTCCGTACCGTATTCCTTCAACAGATAAACAAAAGGAACGTTGAGGGAACGGGCCAAGGCTTCGTTGGCCGGAACGGCGCCTTCAAAAGTTTTATCGAAATTCTGAGGGTTGAAGCCTTTTTGGTAGAAAGGAGTATCGCGCAGAAGTTCGTTAGGTAAAATTCTGCCTTCTTGCAGGCTGGCCGCGTATAAAAATGGCTTAAGCAAGCTGCCGGTACTGCGGCGGGCGGTAATGATGTCCACACTTTTGCCGTGTTCCTGAATAGCGGTTTTTCCGGTATTGCCCAAGTAGGCCAACGCTTCGCCGGTTTTAGTATCCAGTACCAGTACAGCACCGTTATGCACTTGGTTTCCGGCCAGTTGCTGGTGGTGCCGATCCAGAATATCGGTTATTTTTAGCTGCCACTTTTTATCCAGGCTGGTCTGAATCCACCGCCCGGCCTGGCCTTCCTGCTCCGCCCGGAGTAATAGATGGCGAGCTATATTCGGGAAATTCTGTCCGGCAAGGGGTAGGGGTTCCTGAAGGGCTAATTTATAACTGAGCGAATCGAGTTCCCCGTTTGCCAGCAGGCGGGTTAGCAATCGGTTACGCTTGGCTTCTAACGATTGCTGGTTTTTACCGGGAAAAATAAGGGCGGGGGCGTTGGGTAACACTGCCAGCGTTGCTGCCTCGGCCCAACTTAGGGCCTTAGCCGGACGGCCGTAATACCGCTGGCAGGCGGTTTCCAGCCCAACGGTATTACCACCAAAGGGCGCATGCAGCGCGTACATAGCCAGAATTTCTTCCTTTGAATACTGAGCCTCCAGCCGGAACGCCAGTAGTAACTCCAGCAACTTTTCGCCCAAGGTGCGCCCCTGCCCGTTGCGGGCCAGCCGGATAACCTGCATACTTAGCGTACTACCGCCGCGTACTACCTTGCCGGCTTTTAGGTTAGCTCGGAAAGCCTGCGCCAGCGATACCGGGTTTACGCCCCAGTGCGTATTGAAATGCCGGTCTTCAAACTCCAGCAGGGCCAATTTAAATTTCTCCGGAAGCTCCTGCCCATTCGTATCGGCCGGAAACCGCCACTGCCCGTCAGCAGCTAGTTTTACGCTAAGTAGCTCACCGTTTTTATCAGTAAGTACGGTGGAGTAAGGTGTGTTGAAGGGTTGGTACGG
Organism: uncultured Roseivirgaceae bacterium; assembly: GCA_964504565.1. Classification (GTDB taxonomy): domain Bacteria; phylum Bacteroidota; class Bacteroidia; order Cytophagales; family Cyclobacteriaceae; genus Cesiribacter. The sequence goes on along the minus strand of CAZDEY010000014.1, from coordinate 27,120 downwards.
CCAGAGGAGGAAGCATAGGAAAGTAATTAAAGCTATGAATAAGCTATAGATAATTGCCTTATTCGGTTTTTTGGTCTTTTTCACAAAGCTGAGGTAACCCAATGCTTCAGAAATTAACAAGCTGATTTACTTTTGGTTGAATAAACCAAATTCCGATTGGGTAAAACCATATAAGAAAAAACTCCCCTACAAAATCAGAAAAAGAAGCCTCCCTTTGTAGTTCAGCCGTCTTTATTGTTTTTGCCATGAAATACATGTTATAGAATATACAAAACATTGAGATAAAATGCAGTGGCAAAATTATTGCAAATGCTTTTGGATCGGGCACTCCATATTGCGTTGATATGTAGAAAAAACCCATAAACAGGAAAATGTAAATGAATGGAATAAAGAAAGTAACCTTAAATCTTTTCACATTCATTCTATCAGCGACAGGTATAACAGTTTGTAAACCTGTTGCGACTGCCCAAAACCAGCCAAATAATATTGCCATCGGAATCATGGAAATGACTAGAAATAGTATCATCACGGTTGAGAATTCAGAATGTGTTAAATGAGTAGCATCACTGAATGTTGCACCCATGAATATCAGTTGGAAAATTATAGGTACGCCTACGGTTATAAGAAATATCTGCCAGTTTTTGGCAAGTAGAAATCTATTTATCATAGCTCTTTAATATTGATTAAGGATTAACCACCTTATTCACCTGCACCCACTGGCCGGCTTGGCTGGCGCTGATGCTGTTGTCGTACATAGCCTCGCAGCTTACAGCCGGCAGGTAGAATTTGCCGGCGTAGCTGGCGTTCAGCAGTACGGTAAAGGTTTTCTTCTCTCCGGCTCGCAAATCAAAGAAGGTGTAAACCCTATCGTCGCGAATATCCTGATAGTCAAAGTTTTTGCTGTTAGAAGCGGTTTCGTTCAGGCGGTTGTTGTGGATCTCCCAGCCGCTGGCTAATATTTGCGATAAGGCCAGGTTGGTATAATCGCCCCGTAGGCCCGGGTTGCTAACTGTAACTTCGGCTTTAAAGTCCGTACCCTGCTCTAAGGCGGAAGGGTCAACAATATCGCCGGCCATGTTGCGGTACGCTACCTTAATATTCAGGTTATTTTCGGTATTGACTTCCTGGCCGTGTAGGGGCGTTCCGGTGCTAAATACCCGCACAAAAATTGGGCTCTCGCCGGTATTTTTAATTTGGTAAGAATTGCTACCGGCTTCGTTCAGAACCAGTTCCTGTTGTACCAGACGCTGGCCGGTTTTGGCGTCGGAGCTTTTGCCGTTAAACGTACTGCTGTACACCAGCGGCGCATCTTTTTTGTATTTTCCGTACAGTTTGCCACCGGCAATCAGGCAGTACGCAGTGGTTTGGGTACTTAGCCATTTTTCGCTGCTCATTTGCTCCGAAATAGTAAGAAGCATCTGGGCCGCCTCCTCATCGCGATTTAGTAGGCTCAGGGTTTCCAGTATCATGGCCTCGTCGCGCAGGCTGGAACCGAAGGTGCTGCCCGGGCGGGTATAGGTTTCCGGTTTTTTCTGTAGGCCGGCGGTTAGGGTCTGGGCCACATCTTCCTGACCCGCCAGTGCGTAGGCCGCGGCCAACCTCCACTGGCTTATTCCGGAGGTTTTATAATTCTCGCGGAAGCGGTTCATAGCCCCCATTTCCGGGGCTCCGGCCAGGGCAAGGGTATAAAGGCGGTAGGCTTGCGTATAATCATCCTGCGATTTGTAACGCCATTCCGAGGCAGTTTTTCGTTGGTAGTTTTTCCAGCGGCGCAGCATATCGTCCGGTACCTGGTAGCCTATTTTGCCGGCTTCCGTCAAGAAGTGCCCGGCGTAATTGGTTCCCCATTCGTTCTCCTCGGTATTACCCGGCCAATAGGCAAAAGCCCCGCTACTTAACTGGAATAACTTCAAGCGCTCAATAGCGGCCTTTATGTTACGCTCCGTTTGGGCTTTCTCCTTAGCCGAAAGCTCCATAATTTGGCTTAGGTATAACTGAGGAAAAGCCGAGGACGTAGTTTGCTCCACGCAACCGTAGGGATACTGCATCAGGTACTGAAGGCGCTTGCCCAGGTTTAGGGAGGGAAGGGTAGACACCTCGGCTTGGGCAAAATTGGTGCCCGGCATCCCTACCACCTCTACCGGACTTTGCCAGTTGGCCCCCGGTTTTACCACTGCTTGGTACATTTGGGTAATAGGAGGGTTAGGGTTGCGTACTGGAATATCAATAGCGTAGGTAGCCGTATTGCTGCCCGATTGGGCTTCTAGTTCCACCCGGCCGGCGCCGGTTTTCTCCTGAACATTCAGGCTAAAGTAGGCCAGCTTATCATCGGGTTCAGTGAATTGTAACTGCTGGCTGCGGTTGCCCTGCAGGTTAAACAGATTGTTAGTTTTCGCTTTTACGCTTACATTTTTTACCTCTTTTTCCATAGCAAACACCGTAGCCGGAAGCATTACTTCCTCGCCCGGGCCTAATACGCGGGGCAGCGTGCCCAACAGCATCAGCGGCTGGGTAACCGGTACGGTTTTCTCGGCCTGGCCATATGCCCCGTGTTCGCCGGCCACTACCATCACCCGCACCGAACCCACGTAGGGGTCAAGCGTAAGTTCGTGGCGGGCGGTTTCGCCTTCCTCAAGATAGTACGGACCAACAAATTTTACTACCGGTTTAAAGCGGTTTACATTGTTGTTCTCTACCTTGCGGCCGGCCTCGTCGCCGCCAATAGCCAAAAGCCTTTCCATACGGCCACCGTAGGCGCCAATTACGTGCTGGTACATATCCCAGGTTTTTACGCCCAAGGCTTCGCGCTTGTAGAAAGCCTTCCAGGGTTCCGGCGTGCGGAAGCGGGTTAAATCCAGCAAGCCTTCGTCTACAATGGCTAAGGTATAGGCCATACCGTGGCCGCCGGCCTCGCTAACTTGCACTTCAAACGGGGTTTCCGGTCGTAGTTTCTCGGCCATTTTAATTTGGGGTTGAAGATGGGTGGCCGGGTCTTCTACTAGTAGCGGAACTACGCCGTACAGGCGCACGGGCAAGTCGTTGGTAGTTTGGCGGTGCGGTTGCAACAGGCTAATGTGGGCGTAGGCATTCGGAGCCATCTTTTCGCTCACCGAAATTCTTAGCTCCGTCTGGCCCATCTTCACCTCAACCCAGCGGGTAGAAAGTATCTGACTACCGTTTTCAATACTTACCAAGGCGCGACCTTCGGCCGGTGAAGGAAAGCTTACGACGGCCTCTTCGCCTACTTGGTACTTATCTTTATTGGTAGAAAGCGAAAGCATACTGGCGCCATCCGGGTTGCTGCGCGAGGAGCGGTCGTAGGTATTGGGCCAGTCAATGTATATAATCTGGCCGGTGCTGTGGCCGGAAATTGGGTCGGTAGCGCGGAGCAAGAAGCGGCCCCAATCGGGGTAATCCAGTTGAAAATTCCAGTTGCCCTGTCCGTTCGGGCCGGTAGAAATCTGGCCTTTAGCTACCACATTTTGGTGGCTGCGCGCCATATAGCTGGCCGTTCCGGAATCGTCCTGATCCCACCACCAACTCCAATTAAGCTTAATCAGCTCCAGGTTTACTTTACTGCGCGCCACGGGCTTTCCGGCCGAATCTACCGTAACAATATTGGCGGTTTGCTGGGTATTGGTTTCCAGCCAGTTACTGGTGCGGGGCTGATCTACCTTAACGCCTACGTAGCTAACGTACGGATGTACCGGCACTACTATGCGGTCAATACTGAATTCGCCACCTTCTTCAAAAACTTTGGTTTTAAAAACTGCCTTCAGGCGGCCGGGGGCGTTTTCTTGCTTTGGCAGTTCTACACTAAAATTGGCTGTGCCCTGCTCGTTAACGGCATCATCAAACACCATAGAGTTGGAGGAACTGAACTTCTTGCCGGGGTCATCAAAGTTATAGCCGGTGAACTTAGGGAAACTGGTTTTGTCGGCTACCAGTACCATTTCTACATCGGCATCCAGGTTTTTGGCCGTAGCGCCATGAAGCCAACGGGCGTTAAGTTCCATGACGTTTTTCTGGCCTGCCTGTAAACTACCGTTGGTAGCACCTAACCTAATTTTTAGGCGGTTAGGCTTTACGGTTTCAATTTTAACCGACTTGGTAAAGGTAGTACCGCCCACGTGTACGCGCGCCTGCCAGTTGCCGGTTGGGGCATCGGGGCTGGTGCTGGTATGAAAAGCGTATAAGCCACTTACCGGATTGGCATTCACCTGCTTCTTTATAAGCTGCCCCTGCGGATTGTACAGTTCCATAGCAACCGGGTAATTTTCCGGCAGGGTTTTCTCCGCATCCTGCAGCATAAAGTTCAGGTAAATGGCATCGCCCGGCCGCCATACATCGCGTTCAGCGTAAATAAAGCCTTTTAGGCCTTTAGTAATTTTTTCGCCGGAAACATCAAAATTGCTTAGGGAAAGAGCATTGCCGTCGTCCAGTTTCAGATAGCCTTTTTCGGCTCCGCGTTCGGCAACCAGTAAGAAGGCTTTGCCGGGCAGTTCAATAGTAGCCAGTCCCTCGGCATCGGTAGTGCCGGAAGCAATAACCCGCTGCTGGTAGTTCTGTACTTTTAAGGTGAGCCCGGAAATTGGCTGGGCAGTTTTAATATCGGTAGCTACCACCAGCAAACGGTCGTCGGCCGCTCGCTTAGCAATAAGGCCAATATCCGAAGCCAAAATGTTGGTTTTTACCGTATGGCGGGTGCTGTAGTAGTAGGAGCTGGTACAAGGGTCGTCGCGGTCGGAATACTCATAGTCTTCGTAATCGTAGTAGCTGTAGTAGTACTCATTATTGTTGCCGTTGTCATCCCAGTTTTCATAGTCACTAGTACTGGTGGAGGTTAAAGCACTTTCCTCGGAATCGGCACAAGCGTAGGCGGCGTGTTCTTTTCTAAAGCTAATACTAAGCTGGTAAATTGCGCCCGGCTTGGCTTTCAAGTACTTTTCCAGATCCAGGGTAAAGCGGGTCCATTTGCCAAAGTCGGTAACTCCCGAGGCATTAAGCGGAACGGTTTTGCGGACTACCGGTCGGCCTACGCGGGTAAGCTCGCGGGTGCCGGAAAGCTCGTTTACCTGGAGGAACTGGCTTACGTTTTCTTCAAAAATTTCTACAATCTGAACATCTACGGCCTTCAAGCTAATTGCTTCAAATGGCAGTACCAGGCCATCGGTAGAAGGTAAAATGGTACCGGATTTCACTAAACGGACGGCCGGTTTGCTCTGCTCAAAGCGCAGGCTCTGGCTGTGGCCGTTCTTCATGCTGTAGCCCAGAATATTCTTAATACCGGAGTTTACTTCCAGAAGCAAATCCCCGTTCAGGCGGCTGGAAGCGTACACCTTTATCTCATTGCCGGCAATTATGTAGCGCAGGTTAGCGTTACCCTCAATGGTAATCAGGCCCTCCAGATTCTGGTTTTCCTGAAGCGGATCGGAGAAGCGCAGCGATACGTACTGCTGTTCGCTTTGGGCTACTTTAGCTTCCATCAGGCTGAAATCGCCCAGGGCGGGCACCCTCAGGTTTTCTTTGACCGACTTTTTAACCCCAATACTTTCTCCGCTGAACTCGGCTACCACCTCGGTTTCCTGCTCCAGGCGAGCAACGTTTTCAATAATAAAGCTATGCTGACGGCCGTCGCTCAGGTGTTGCCAACTTACTTTTAGGGTGTTTCCTTTTTGTTTAGCCTGAACAATCTTCTCCACCTCGGCGGCATCCGCTACATCGGCGGTTACTAGCGAGCCGGCAAATTTTTGCTTCTTTAGCTCTTTAGGCTCGTAAGGTTCCATGCCCTCAAAGCTGAAATCGTAGTTTTGGGCCATAACCTGCACCTGAAAAGCAAAATCCTCAATATCCGGCTCGGTTTCCATTAGTTCCTGAAAGGCTACTTCAACTTGGTATGCCTGGCCGGATCGCAGGCGGGTGTCGGGCTTAAAACTTAGGGTTCGCAAATCTTGCCAACTGGCTTTGCCCGAAATTGCGGGTTCAAAGTCAAATATATCGGTGCGGGCTTCGGTGCCAATCTGTTCCTCGCTAATTACATCGGCCGCAAAGCGAACGGTGATATTATCGGCAGCGGAAATTACCCCGGAGGTATAGGCCGCAATGTAGGCGCCGTATTTATCTTCTAACTCTTGCTGAACACTGGCCTCAAAAACCGGGGCTTGGGGAGATTTCCAGGGAACAAAGAATAGCACCAGCGCGACCGCAGCCAGCGAAAGGGTAAGGTATAGTTTAGGTCCTTTTTTAGTGAAGGAGCGCAGATCAGGAAGGCGGAACTTCATTGGTAATTAAGGGTTTAACCCCTAAAATTAATGCATAGGCCGCAAACCTGGTATAGCTAAGGAAGGTAATGTATGAAATTGGAGAAGATTGTTCGGGTTTAAATAATAAATCCCTCAAACGAGGGATTTATTGCTCTTATTTTGAACTTATAGCTGATGAGGTTTCAATTAGGTTAACAAATTCCTGCCTGAATCCGTGGGGGTCATAGGTTTGAGCGTTAGCTACCCAACCTGTAAGTTGGCTGTAAGATAATGTACCTTTAAAGGCGGACTCTCGTAATAGCATACCATAGCCCGCTACCGATGCTGCAAAGCGCATATTCTCCGTAGCGCTTTCAAATGGAATTCCTTCATCGTAAATCTCTAATTGTAAAGCTTGGCTTTCGTTAGCATCTGGTTCTTTATATCGGAAATCAATAGTAAAACTGGGTTCCTGCCGAGTTGCCGGGTTTGAGGTTGGAACAATTTCGTATAGAGCAGTGATAGTTTGCTCCGCTCCTATTTCTCCAGCGTCTTTCTGATCATCTTCAAAATCCTCATTTTCTAGTAATCTGTTTTCGTAGCCTATTAGTCGGTACGAGTTTACTAAGTTTGGGTTAAACTCAACTTGAACTTTAACATCTTTCGCTACGGTATAAAACTTAGCATACTCGTACACAAAAACCTTTTTTGCCTGCTCGTAGCTGTCAATATACTCGTAAGTTCCGTTGCCATGGTTGGCTACTTGCTCCATCATGGCCTCATTATAATTGCCTTGTCCTACGCCCAAAACGGTCAAAAATACGCCTGAGTCGCGTTTTTCTTCAATTAACGAAACTAATTCTTCTTGGCTGGAAATACCAACGTTAAAATCGCCATCACTACCTAAAATTACCCGGTTGTTGCCTCCTTCTATAAAAGCTTTTTCAGCCAACTCATAAGCGGTTTTAATACCGGCTGCCCCGGCCGTGCTGCCACCACTGCCTAACGAATTAATGGCCGCTCGTATTTTGTCTTTGTTGCTGCCTGCGGTAGGTTGCAACACAATACCGGCTGATCCGGCGTAAGTTACTATTGAGATTTTGTCTTCTGCTTTCAGGTTTTCGGTTAAAGCTAAAAATCCTTGTTTAAGTAAGGGTAGTTTATCCGTTGACCCCATTGAGCCGGAAACATCAATAAGAAATACCAAATTTGATGCAGGATATTGATTTAGTTTTTTTCCTTTTATGCCAATCCTGATTAGTTTATTACCTTCTTGCCAGGGGCAACTACTTACTTCACCGTTAATAGCAATCGCTTGGTTATCTGTAGGCTCATCGTAATCCAAAGCAAAATAGTTAATGAGCTCTTCCGTACGAATTGCACCCTTGGGGGGGAGTTGGCCGTAGCTTAAAAACCTTCTAACATTGCTATAGGAGCCTCCGTCAGCATCAATACTGAAGGTAGAAATTGGCACTTCAGAAACACTAACAAATGGATTTTCTTGAAAGTCATTGTATTTTTCAGTACTAGAATATTCGTAGTCAAAGTTATCTGAGTATCCTAACATTCCAGCATCATCGTACTCGGAACAGCTAGCTAATGAACCTAGCATTAGCGTGGTAATTACAAATTTTTTCATACGGTTTAAGGATGTTTATTTTTTTGAAGAAAATAGTAGGTTTACCGCATGTACTTTACAACGGTATTTATAGAACAGATAATTAATACCTTATAAGGGTTGGAACACGGCAAAAGAATTTACAGATAAACGCGGTGTTACACCACCTCCTTATACTGCATCCGGTACAAGTTGGCGTAGGCGCCGTATTTAACTTACAATTCCTGCTGAATGCTAGCCTTTAATACCGAAGCTAGGGTTATACATCTAAAGGACATAGTTCAGCATTGAAGCTACTGCACTCAGCAAAAGGATAAGGCACATTTTAAGTGTTTTTAAGTGGAGGAGTAAGATTAAAAAGCAGACTTATGGGTAGTTAGTGATTTAACTCTTAAAAATTGCATATAAGCCGTAAACCTGATATAGATAAAGGCGATAATATTAATTTGGTGGAAATTATTAGGTTTTGATTTTTGTATTATTAAATATTATCATTTAATGCTACCCATATACTTAAATAGCTCTTTATCTAAATTACCATTAAAATGGCTAGAACAATTGTTTAATACCTTTATTGAAGTTTCCTCCCAAGGAGGAAATGAAAAATAGTTGAAATTGTTTCTAAGGTCTATAAACTTCCAACTTAAAATAATTGAAAATAAATACGGCTTTTCATCTTCCATTCCGTTTTGTGAAACTTCTTGGATAAAAGCATAGTCAAATTCGCCTATATCATATTCCTTAAATTCTTCGAAACTAAGGATTTCAATATCATCATAAAGATATTTTTGGGCTAACTTAACTGTCTTTTTACGATGCTTACTTAATTTTTTTGTATTATAAAGCATGTGCATAGGATATTCATCCCATTTCAGCTTAAGTATTTGTCTTTTATATATGCTATCAGTAATCTGAGCTAATGCATTAGAGTATTTTAATTTCAAGCTATCTAGTTGCTCATTATATGTAGTGAATACAAAAAGAATTTTTTTGCCTTTAATGTCCTTAGGTATATAACCATTCTCTATTAAACACTTAATCTGGGTTGATTGACCATATATGGTTTTATTTAAAATTAACAGAAAGGTTAGGACTAAGATGTATTTATAGAAATATTTCATATAATATACTCGCAAATTCAATCAAACCACCTCCTTATACTGCATCCGGTACAGGTTGGCGTAGGCACCGTTTTGTTCCAACAGTTCAGTATGGGTGCCGGCTTCTACCAGTTTACCCTTTTCCATTACCAATATACGGTCGGCTTTTTGTATGGTGCTGAGGCGGTGGGCAATTACTAAGGAGGTGCGGCCCCGCATTAGCTTTTCTACCGCCTGCTGAATCATTTCTTCGGTTTCGGTATCTACGCTGCTGGTGGCCTCATCCAGCACTATGATGCGAGGATCGTACACCAAAGCGCGTACAAAGCTAATAAGCTGCCGCTGCCCTACCGATAGTGTTCCGCCCCGCTCCATTACGTTGTACTCAAAACCGCCGGGCAAGCGCTCAATAAACTTGCGCGCCCCTACCAAATCGGCGGCGTGGCGCATTTGTTCCAGGCTAATATCGGGGTTGCCTAAGCTTATGTTATTTGCAATGGTATCGGAGAATAGAAAAACATCCTGCATCACCACCCCAATTTGTTGGCGCAGGATGGGCAAATCAAATTCTTCAATTGCCCGGCCATCAATGCAAATTTCGCCCTTCTGGTGTTCGTAAAAGCGGTTTAGCAGGTTTATGACCGAACTCTTGCCGGCCCCGGTAGCGCCCACCAGGGCTACGGTTTCGCCGGGGCGGGCGGTAAAGCTTAAATCCTTAATTACCCACTCGGGCTCGTTATAGGCAAACCATACGTTTTTAAACTGCACCTCGCCGCTTAGCTGGGCGGGCTGGTAGGTACCGTTGTTGGGTATATGCTCCTGATTGTCCAGCAGGTTCATAATACGCTCGGAGCTTACTACGCCCATTTGTAGCGTATTAAAGCGGTCGGCTATGAGGCGAATGGGCCGGAAGAACATCTGAATGTACAGAATAAAAGCTACCAGTACACCCAGTTGAATTTCTTCGTGAATAACCTGGCGCGCCCCGTACCACACCAGCAAGCCAATACCGGCCGCCTGTATAACCTCGGCCACCGGAAAGTAGATGCTGTAGTACAACACCGATTTAAGATTGGCGCGGCGGTGCTCCTTATTTATTTGTTTGAACTTCTGGTACTCACGTTCCTGGCTGTTAAAAATCTGCACAATACTCATGCCCGTAATATGCTCCTGCACAAAGGAGTTGAGGTTGCTTACGGCATTGCGCACATCGTTAAAGGCTACCTTTATTTTTTCCTTGAAAACGTAGGTGCTGATGATGAGCAGCGGCAGAGTAGAGAGGCACACCAGGGTAAGCCGCCAGTCGGTATAGAGCATAAAGCCGACGATGAACAGCAGTTGCAGCAAATCGCCGATAATGGCGGCCAGCCCCTCGCTAAACACTGAAGCCAGAGTTTCAATATCCGATACGTTGCGGGTAACCAGGCGGCCAATAGGGGTGCGGTCGTAAAACTTAAGCCGAAGTTTAAGCAAGTGGCGGTAGAGGGTAGTGCGCAAATCGCGAATGATGTACTGCCCCAGCCAGTCGCTCATAAACGTATGGAAGTACTGCACCACGGCCTGAAACAGCAGCAAGCCTACCAAAATGTAGAGCATTAGTTGCAGACCGCTGAGGTCGTTCAGACTAATGTACTTATCGATAGTTTGCTGAATGAGGTAGGGGCGTAGCGGGGCTAGCACGGCCATCAGCACGGTAAGCACCACCAGCACCCAGAAGCGGCCAATGTAGGGCTTGGCAAAGCCGAACAAGCGGCGCAGCACTTTCCAGTCAACAATATTTCCGCTTTTTACTTCTTCGGCCATAGCTACGGGGCAAGGTACGGCTAAAAACGGATTAAAGTTGGGTTATTGATAGGTAAAGGTGTTAGCCTAATAATTATTTTAACGACTTATAAATTTTATAATACTTTATGACCAAGAATTGGCTTATGCCTAAGACAATCAGAAAACCAAAAAATATTAAATGAACTCTTAGTTCGGTTTCATGAGAGGAAGCCAATGCGAGAAACCATATAAATAAGACTCCCAGCATGACCATACTAATTGAAACGGATAAAACTATTAGTACAACCTTCATTCATACGTATAAATTATAAGATTAATTAAATTAGAATTAAAGATATAAGGGCATGTAGAATTTGCTATCTTTTAATAGAGACCTATAAGGTTTCAGAAACCTTATAGGTCTCTATGGAATTAATAGAACCTTACTGGCGCTTTTGCCTTCTTCTAGAAACTCATGGGCTGCTTTTCCTTCCGAAAGTTTAAACTTAACCGGTTCCTTAATCTTTAGCTTCTTCTGAAGGATGAGCTCAAACAATTGGGCTGATCGTTCTCGGCGGGCTTGTTGGGTGGTTAAGTAGCTCCATAAATCGCCCCCGCTTAGGGTCTTGCTGGTGTCCATTAGCATTCGGGGGTCTACCGGCTCGGGGTCGCCCCCGCTCATACCGTAGAATACTACCGTACCACAGTCCCGGGTCACCGCAAAGCTGTCGGCCAGAGTGCTCCCGACACTATCGTAGGCCACATCTACCCCCTGGTTATTGGTGATTTTAAGAACTTCCTGCTTCCAGGTATCATTAAGCTTAACCGCATAGTCGGCCCCGCTGGCCAATACGGTTTTCAGCTTACTTTCGCTACGCGACAGACCGATAACTGTAGCCCCCTTTAGTTTACAGAACTGGGTCAGCAGTTGGCCTACCCCGCCGGCGGCCGCATGAATAAGTACGGTTTCACCCGCTTGAACGGCATAACTGTCGTTCGCCAGGTACTGGGCGGTTAGCCCTTGAAGTAAAATGGAGGCCGCCAAAGTAAATTCTACTGAATTGGGAAGGGGAATGGCGTGCGTTTGAGGTACAGCAATAAATTCGGCATTAGCCAGGGGCACATCGGTATAAGCAATTCTATCGCCTACCTCAATTTCGTCCGAATTAGATTCTACCACTATTCCGGCCCCTTCGTAACCGGCAATGTAAGGAGGCTTCCCCGTTAAATGATAGTTACCTTTTCGGCGGTATATATCGGCGTAGTTTAAGCCAATGGCTTTATTCTGAACCAAAACTTCCCCAGCCTGAATTTGGGGTTTATCAACCTCAGTATACTCTAATACACTGGCCGGGCCGAATGAGGAAAATGTTAGTGCCTTCACCGAAATACTAGTTTATTTAGAATAGTAAATTTGTGGGTAAAGGTACTAATAAAAATTCCAGCTACTGTATGACTGCAAATCTGCAAATGATAGGGCTAGCCTAAAATTTAAAAATTGTATGAGTTTTCAACTTCCTGGTAATGAAAATTAAAATTCAAAATGCAAACGAAATTTATCTATGTCTACTGGCTAATGAAACTGCAAATTTAGTTAGCTAAAACCTTCTGTACTTCCTGTAAGGCTATTTCGGAGTGTATAGGGTAAGTGGCGTTGTAGTTTACAATTTTACCGCGCCGATTTACCAACAGATAACGAGGGTAGGCGGCGCTTTTGGCTTCGGGCTGACTGGCTAAAATCGGCTCCCATATTTTATCCTGTAAGGCACCTTCCATATACGCGTGCCAGCCTTGCAAGTCATACTTCTCAATAGCATTAAGCCAGCGCTGGCGGCTGTCGGGATTGCTGGTTTCGCGGGCAATATAGAGGTACTCAATCTCTTGAGCGGCTAGTATCTTTTTAATATTAGCCAAATACGGCATCTGCTGAATGCAGGGTTTGCAGTTACTGTACCACAAATCTACGTATACAACTTTATCTCTAAATTGAGGTTGGTTTAGTAATTCTTCAAGGCTATTAAACTCGTCATTTACGAATTTTATTTCCTCGGTTCCATTATAGTCTAAATTGAAAAAATATACGCTAGCAAACAGGGTAATGCCAACTGTAACTATTGCTCCGGAAATAAGGCTAATTTTTTTGAGCTTGATAAACTGCCGGCGGAGTAGTAGCTGGCGTACCGAGCCTATAATTGCCCCAGCTGTGGAAAATATAGCCAGTTCGGGCATAACCCGGCTGAAGATTGCCGGATGAAATATGTTTTGCCACTTAAAAATGGTCTGGGGTTGAACGGCTATTTCCCAAAGTAGTTCAAAAGGGGCAAGAATAAGATAGCTAAGTAACAGTGAGCCAAGAAAAAACTTCAGCGCTGCAAACTTCCTGTTTTGCCAAACCAACGAAATTATTCGATATATAATCACTAGGTACAAACCGAATAGCACTACCCATTCAATGGTGGCTTGCAGCGGTATAATTAGACTGGGGTGTGGGCCAACAAAGATCTCCCTAATAGTACTGTGTACCAACAGCAAAAAAATTGATATAACTGTAAGGTATTCTGCGTATTTTTTCATGCTGTTACTGGTCGAATGTGTAGCATGTTACGAAAAACTAATTACTGTCGCAAGAATCTTATTTTCAATTTTATACGATTAAGTATTGGCGTGTAGCTTTAGCTTAGGCATTTAAACTTCTGAATGATATGCCTATATTTCTTATTAAGAAGTAGCATTATGAATATACGCAAACCTATATGTTGGCTTATTTTAAGTCTTTTGGTACTCTCAACCGATCTAAAAGCCCAAAAATCCACCGATCCGTTAGCGCATACTTACTCCATAGTAGCGCGCGATTCGGTTACCGGACAGATGGTTGTGGGCGTACAAAGCCACTGGTTTAGCGTAGGTACGGTAGTAGCCTGGGGCCAGGCCGGCGTAGGGGTAGTGGCTACCCAATCTTTTGCTAACGTATCGTTTGGGCCGCGCGGCTTGCAGTTACTAGAGGCCAATATTTCGCCGGAAACGGCGCTGGCTGGGCTGTTGGCCAACGACCCCGCCGCCGACTACCGGCAGGTTGCCTTGCTCAATTCCAAGGGTGAGGTAGCGGTGCATACCGGCGAAAAGTGCATTGCCTACGCCAACCACATTAAAGGAACCCATTTTTCGGTTCAGGCTAATATGATGCTAAACCCCACCGTGCCCGAGGCTATGGCTAAGGCCTTTCGGGAGAATGCCAAGTTGCCGTTGGCCGAGCGGGTGCTGGCGGCCCTGCAGGCTGCCCAGGCGGCCGGGGGCGATATTCGCGGCCGGCAATCGGCGGCTTTGCTGGTAGTAGCCGGCGAAAAACCCGCTAATAGCTGGGAGGGAAGATTGGTTGACCTGCGGGTTGACGACCACGCCGAACCGTTGCAGGAATTAGCCCGGCTGCTGAAGGTACACCGCGCCTACGAGCATATGAACCGGGGCGATGGTTACGTAGAAGAAGGCAATATGGCGGAAGCTATGAGCGAGTATGGCGCTGCCGAAGCCCTGTTTTCGAATAATTTAGAAATGCAGTACTGGCACGCCATAACCCTGGCCAATAACGGTAAGGTAGCGGAAGCCGCCAAAATGCTGCAACCAATCTACAAGCAAGACCCTAACTGGCGCGAACTTACCCGCCGCCTACCCGCCAGCGACTTGCTAAAGGTTAGCGAGCAGGAAATGAAGGAGTTGGTGAGGTAAGCTAAGCCATTGATCCGTTAGCCCAAGGTTTAAAACCTTGGGCTTAAGGCTATAGCTTCAAAGCATTAAATTTAATAACTCACAAACGGCATTTCGTGTACAAATTCGTCGCGCTCTACCTGCTTCAGTATAAAGTCGGCCAAGTCGGCGCGGCCTATTTTGGTACTGGCGTTTACGCCTACCCAACCTACCCGATACTGCTTCTTTTCGGGTTCGGTAGTCAGGCGCGGGCCGCGAACAATTATCCACTGCAGGCCGCTCTTTTTTAGTACTTCGGCGTGGGCAATGGCATCGTTCAGCATATCCTTAGCAACCACTTTCATAATGCCCCGGATCAGCTTATCCGCAAATTTAGGTTTGTCTTTCTGGTAGGGTAAGCCGCCGCCCGACAGTGATATAATTTTGTTTACCCCCGCCGCTTTCATAGCCCGTACAATATTTTCGGTGCCCTCGGTTTGCACGCGCGGGGGCGAACCTTTAACGTGCCCGAACAGGCTTACCACCGATTGGCTGCCGCTTACTGCCTGGCGTACCTGTTCGGCATTCAGCACGTCGCCCTGAATAACGGTAAGGTTGGCGTGCTGCTGGCTTAACTTGGCCGGGCTACGCACCAGAGCCTGTATCTTATACCCGGCGTCTAAAGCCTTAATTAAAAATTCCTGTCCGGTTTTTCCGGTTGCCCCGAAGAGAGCTATGGTTTTGTTTGCCATCTTTTTAGTCTTGAGTCGTGAGTATTGAGTCTTTAGTTCTTAGCTAGTGGCTAATACCTAGGCTTAAGCTGCTGAGTTTTTTTTTAGAAATTCACTCATTTAAATAAGCTCTACCTCGTTTGCTTTACCAGGCACCAGGCACCAGGCACCAGGCACCAGGCACCAGGCACCAGGCACCAGGCACCAGGCACCAAAGATTCAAAGCTTACATTTTGTAAGTATATTTGCAAAGAAGGTTACACTAACAATTTTGTAAGTATGCGCAAACGCACCTCTACTAACTACTAAAATGAGCAGCAACTTCAGCGCTGCCCTGTAGCCTATACACTAGGGCTAATTGGCGGCCGCTGGAAGGCCATTATACTGTGGGAATTGAGTAAGCAACCCGGCCGCTTTAGCGAACTTAACCGGGCTATTGCCGGAGCCTCGGAACGCATGTTGGCTAAGCAACTAAAAGAATTACAAACCGATGGACTGATAAGTAAGCAGGAGCAGGAAGGAGTTCAGGTGTATACCTTAACCGAATTTGGTCAAAGCTTGCAACCCGTGCTGGAAACCATTCTGCGCTGGGGTTTGGCTAACTATAACCGGAGCTAGTTTTAACTGAGTATAAATTACTCGGCATGCATACCTTTTTTCGCAATCTTACCGTATCTTTAGGCTATGGAAAGCGTGTCTGTAGGCATATTTCAATCGGTTGAAATCAAGTCAGTTTACCGAAAGGGAATAAAAAAAGCCCCAGATTTATATCCGGGGCCTGACGGTGGTGATGAGTGGATTCGAACCACCGACTCACGGATTTTCAGTCCGATGCTCTACCAACTGAGCTACATCACCGTCGAATGGGAGAGCAAAAGTAGCAAGCCCGTTCGTATTGCGCAACACTTAACGCAAAAAAAAGCTTTAGCCTAAATAAAAACTTCATTGTAACTTAGCCTGAATACCCATTTAACTATGCCATACCTCAATCAAATACTTTTTTTACTAGTGCTGGGCATTTCTGCCTGGCTAATTTATAAGCGGGTTCGCTACATTAAGCGGAATATTAACCTGGGGCAAGAGCAAGACCGTACCGATCATAAAGACCAGCGCCTGCGGAATATGCTGTTGGTGGCCTTTGGCCAATCCAAAATGTTTAAACGCCCAATACCGGCAATTTTGCACTTCTTCATCTACGCCGGCTTCCTAATTATTAACCTGGAAGTGCTGGAATTTATAATTGACGGTTTTTTTGGTACGCACCGCTTTTTTGCTACGCTAATTGGCGGAGAAGGTATTTATACCGCTGCCCTCAATTTCTTTGAGTTTCTAGCGGTGCTGGTGCTGCTAAGTTGTGTGGTATTCTTAATAAGAAGAAATGTAGCCGGCATTAAACGCTTCAACGGGCTGGAAATGACTAACTGGCCTAAGTTAGATGCTAACCTGATTCTGGTTATTGAAATTATACTGATGCTGGCTATTCTAAGCATGAATGCCGCCGACTATATTCTGCAGGATACCAATCCGGAATATATAAAAACCGGTCCGCTTTTCTTTAGTGGCTTGTTAGTTCCACTGTTTCAGGGTTTAGATGCCAGTACCTTAATTTTAATTGAACGATTTGCCTGGTGGTTTCACATTGTCGGAATTTTGGCGTTCTCGGTGTACATTACTTACAGCAAGCACCTGCATATTTTCCTGGCTTTCCCCAATACCTACTACGCCGATGTTAAGCCTAAAGGCGAAATGCGCAACATGCCGGTAGTAACTAAGGAAGTTAAAATGATGCTGGGCATTCCTGAAGAAGTGCCTGCGGAACATGCTGATACTGACCCCAACCAAACTGAGGCTCCGGGAGCGCAGGAAATTGGCCGCTTTGGCGCTAAAGATGTGGTAGATTTAAGCTGGAAGAATATACTAGACAGCTACACCTGTACCCAGTGCGGCCGCTGTACCGATGAGTGCCCGGCCAACCAGACCGGCAAAAAGCTTAGTCCGCGCAAAATTGTAATGAATGTACGCCAGCGGGCCGAAGAAATTGGCACCAGCCTGGATAAGGGTGGCGAGGGCGCTAACGATGGCAAAAGCCTGTTCGGCGATTTTATTACTGCCGAAGAAATTAATGCCTGTACCACTTGCAACGCCTGCGTAGAAGCGTGCCCGGTACTAATAAATCCGCTGGATGTAATTCTGCAAATAAGAAGGTATATGGCTATGGAGGAAAGCAGCAGTCCACAAGATTGGCAAATGATGTTCCAGAACATTGAAACCTCATTCGCTCCCTGGAAATTCCCCCCCAGCGACCGCTTCAACTGGGCCGAACCTCTGCGCAATAGTAGTGAGTCTTGAGTCTTGAGTCATGAGTAAGAAGAACCTTGCACCATGACTAAGCATTTAAGCTCCGCAAAAAGAATTTACTAAAAGATTGAAAGTCACAAAACGACAGCTCAAGACTAACGACTCAAGACTCAAGACTAAACAAGATATGCAAGTAAGAACCATGGCCGAAATGCTGGCTGCCGGAGAAAAGCCCGACGTACTGTTTTGGGTAGGCTGCGCCGGTAGCTTCGACGACCGTTATAAAAATGTAACCCGCGCCTTTTGCCGGATTCTGGATAAAGTAGGCGTAAGCTTTGCTGTACTGGGCGACGAAGAAACCTGCACCGGTGACCCCGCCCGCCGCGCCGGCAACGAGTTTCTGTTTCAGATGCAGGCAATGGCCAATATTCAGGTACTAAATGGCTATGAGGTAAAGCGCGTGGTAACGGCCTGTCCGCACTGTTTTAATACTATTAAAAATGAATATCCGGCATTAGGCGGCAAGTATGAAGTGTTGCACCACTCGCAGTATTTGCAGGAATTAATTGATGCCGGTAAAATAAGGCTAAAGGACGGCGGGGCTTTTAAAGGTCGTCGTCTGACTTTCCACGACAGTTGCTACCTGGGCCGCGCCAATAACATATACGAAGCCCCGCGCAACGTAATTGAAGCGCTGGATGTGGAGCTGGTAGAAATGAAAAGGAGCCGCGCCAAGGGCCTATGCTGCGGGGCCGGCGGCGCCCAAATGTGGAAGGAGCCCGAGCCGGGCAATAAAGATGTAAACGTAGATCGGGCCGAAGAAGCCCTGGCAACCGGAGCGCAAACCGTAGCCGCCGGTTGCCCTTTCTGTATGGTAATGCTTAGCGACGGTATTAAAGCCAAGAACAAAGAAAACGACGTTAACGTACTAGATATTGCCGAACTGGTAGAACAGAGCATGTAAATTTCAGACGTGAGACATGAGATTGGAGACTTGAGATTGCTGCTCAACGGTATTCATAAAGTCTCCAATCTCACGTCTCAATTCTCATATCTAACCTATGTACATTCCTTTCGAAAATATAACCGATACCGCCCGCTTGTGGGTATATACTGCCAACAGGCCTTTAAGCGCCGAAGAAGTTGCGCATATAAACAAGGCCGCTCCGGTTTTTCTGGAAAACTGGACGGCGCACGGAGCGGGTTTGCAGGCTTCGTATACTATTTTGGAGAATCAGTTTCTGGTGCTGGCGGTGAATGAAGAAGTAGCCAATGCCAGCGGCTGCTCTATAGATAGCTCCGTAGCGTTTGTAAGGAGCTTGGAAGATACATTTGGTATTAGTTTTACCGACCGTAGTTTAGTGCCTTTTTATATAAATGGCGAAGTAGAAATAGTAAAGCTGCCTGAGCTTAAGGCTGCCGTAGCCACTGGCCGTATAAAGCCGGAATCTACTCTCATTAATACGCTGGTAACCACTAAAGCTCAGCTAATTCAGGAGTGGCACAAACCAGCTGGTGAAACTTGGTTAAAGCGATATTTTTAAGGAGTTGGGGCATAGCTACTGTCGCTCGCGTCATAGCCGGGGCGCGTAGCCGAGTGATTAGCTATTTCTTCAGCCTCTTGGCTGCATAGGTATAGTCGCTTCTTGTACTAAGCATTCCTACTAACTACAGGTATATAATTGGCGGCCGGAGGCTTAATAACTAGTTAGTCACTCGTCAGGAAACGAGCGCTAGTAAAGAGGAAATTATTATTAGCTAGGGTGAAACTCATTACCGATCTATTTTTTTTGATTAAAAGATTTATTTCACACTTCAGCCAAGCGGCTGTAGGCTTAATTAGTCACTCACCGGGAGACGAGCGCCGGAAAAGAATTTTAGAAAATAACCACTCGTCAGAGTACGAGTGCCAGTGTTAAGAATAAAAAAACCACCAACCTTTCAGCCGGTGGTTTTTAGTTCATAACCCGTTAAAACCTGTTCCTTTTTGCTTATAAGCTGGCGTGTAATTCCAGCGGTTCCTGTTCTACATCTAGGGCAGCTAGTTTTTGGCTATACTGCTGCTTAGTTTCTTCAAATGCTTGCACGTATTTAGCATCTAGCGGCTCCGAGGCCGGCATTTCAACTCTAAACGGGTCGACCTGCTTGCCGTTTTTCCAAAAGCGAAAGCATAAGTGAGGGCCGGTAGCCAGGCCGGTACTACCTACATAACCAATAACTTGGCCTTGCTTTACTCTAACGCCGGGGCGCATACCGCTGGCGCGCTTGCTCATGTGTAGGTACTGCGTGGTATAGGTACCGTTATGCTTAACTTTAACATAGTTACCATTGCCTCGGTTATAGGCGGCAGCAACTACTATGCCATCGCCTACCGAATAGATTGGTGTTCCGCGAGGAGCAGCGTAATCGGTACCTAAGTGAGCTTTATAGCGCTTCTGTACCGGATGAAAACGCTTCATGGTGTAGCGAGAGCTGATACGAGTGTAGTTTAGCGGAGCTTTTAAAAATGCTTTACGTAGGCTGTTGCCTTCTTCGTCGTAGTACCCGGCACCGTCTTCGCCCTGCTCAAAACGGTAAGCGTTAAATACTTGTCCGTTATGCTCAAACTCTACGGCTAAAATATTGCCTACTCCTATAGATTCTCCTTCTACCGATTTCTCTTCGTAAATAACCTTAAAATTGTCGCCTTTCTGAATATGGAAGAAATCAATCTGCCAGGCAAAAACATCAACCAACTTGCTGGTAAGGGCGGCATTGCCCCCGGCACTGGAAACAGTAGCTGAAAGTGAACTATTAATTATACCGTAAATACTTTTTTCTTCAGTCAGAACTTCCTTCTGGGTAAGCTGGGCGCCTAAAGTATCGCCAACCGAGAAAACCACGTACTCCGTAGCATTTGGTTCGTACACAAAGTACTTGGCGGTTTTCTGGTCGTTCTTATCGCACAGAAGGGTAATTTTTTTGTTGGCTGCCAAGCGTCGTACATCAAATACCTCTTTGCTGGCTACGGCCAGTTCGGTAGATTTTCGCGCTTCAATGTTATAAGGTAGCAAGATAGAAGCCAGGTTTTGGCCGCGCTTAATGGTAGTTTCAACTACTGCGAAAGAATCAACCGGTAACCCGTATAGTAAAGTAGGTTCGGCAATTTCAACCGGGGCTTCCTGCGCTAACGAGGCTTCCAACACATCTTGCTTAGGCTTGGCGGCGCTGTGCTTAAAGGCATCTAGGTTAAACTTGCTTCCGGCTACCCAAATTAGTGCGGAGGCTACCAACAGCACAATTGCTACTACTACTCTTCTGTTCATAAAATTGTCTTATTAAAAGAACTATCTCTTGATTTGCTACAATACTACAATGCTAAATTAGATAAAACCGTTTCCGATTAATTCTCTATACCGGAGGCTTAAGCATGTACGTAAGGTTTGGGGGTTAATTTGACTGATAATTTGTAGTAAAAGCTAGTAAGAAGCGGTATTGGCTGTTTGGTTTGCATAAGGCTTATGTAATATGCTAGTGTTTTTTGTATCATTAGATGAAGAAGGGTGCCAAAAAGCAACTCTCTCCTTTAACGTTTGCAATACAAGTTCTAACAAGTTACGGACATTATTTTGTCACTTTATATAATGAGCTAACGGCCAATTTATTGCATAAATCAGCGAATAAGATTATTGGATTAATTTAAAATACTGGCTTGTAGGGATTAAACCAAAATTGTCCGCGCAACTCCCTTTATTGTTTCTAACTTGCGGGTTCAAAGGCAAGTGATGAGTTTATTTAAAAAGGTATCCCAGTCTTATTGGCTTCGTTCCGGCTTTTTTAAGATGATTGAACGGGTATCTCCAATATTTTTTAACCTGATTACCTTCTACGTTTTAGTAAGGTATTTTTCAACCGAAGAATTTGGGGTTTGGACGTTATACCTGAACGTATATACTTTTCTAGACCTTTTGCGCTACGGTTTTATTAGTACCGGACTTATGAAGGCCATAGGGCAAAGCACTCAGTCCGATGAATACGCCGAAGTTGAAACCGCCGCCCTCATTTTAAATGTTGGCCTTACTGTGCTTGGCTCGGCAGTTTTTTGGTTCGGCGGCGAATACATAGCCCACTGGATGAACGCCCCCCAACTGGCCGAGTTGCTAAAAATTTATGCGCTGGTAAATTTCATTACGGTGTTTTTCTTCCATATGGATGTTATGCAGCAGGCTAATATGGATTTTAAGGCTTCCTCGTACGGGCAGTTCGTATTTAAGGCTCTACAATTTGCTTTGGCGGTAGGTTATGTACTTATTAGCCCCGAACCTACCCTAAACACGCTGGCTATACTGCAGGGGCTGGCTATACTAGGCGGTACAGCGGTTATGTTCATCTATGGCCGCCAACATCTGTCGTTTCGGTTTCTGTACCGCCAACCAGCCTTGGCCGAGCTTTTTAACTATGGCAAATGGACGTTTAGTACCAATGCCAGTGCCATAATTATGCGCAGTGCCGACTCCTGGATGCTATCCGGAATTATTGGCCCTAGTGCAGTAGCTATTTACGCCGTAGCCCTAAAGGTAGCCAACGTACTGGAAATGCCGGTAAATGTTATTGCCTCTATAATGTTCCCGAAAATGGTGCAGAGGCTAAAGGAAGATGGTATTTCCAGTGCCCGTCATATGTACGAAAGATCGGTAGCTATAATTCTGAGTATTCTTATTCCGGTAGTGATAGGAATAATAGTATTGGCCGATTTAATAGTGGATATTATTGCCGGGGTAGGGTACGAAGAAGCGGGGCCTATTCTACAGATAACGGTATTTTACAGCATTTTAATGGGCCTGAACAAGCAAGTTGGCGTTATGCTGGATGCTACCGGCCGAGCTCATATGAATACCATTTTTGTAGTCAGAGATGCGCTGATTAACCTTACCCTTAATTACTTTTTTATTAAGCAGTTTGGGGTAATTGGGGCTGCCTTGGCTACACTTACCACCTATACTTTTAGCAATATCATAAATCAGTGGTATGTGCATAACGTTTACGGGGTTAGGCAAATCCGGTATTTAACCAATATGGGCAATACCTATAAACAAGGCTTTGGTATGGTTAAGAAAATAGTAAAAGGGGCATAAAAAAAGCTACCGCCTTACGCGATAGCTTTTGCTTAGATGAGGAGTAACTATATATAGAGGAGAAGGAGGTTTTTTGTAACTCTTAACGATCGTTTTCGCGGGCATCTTCCGCTGCCTCACGGGCTTCTTCCTGGGCATCGCGGCGAGCTTCGGCACGGTCCTCGGCAGCTTCTTCAGCCGGGGTTTGGCCTTCAAATACATCTTTTACATCGCTGGCGGCACCACTAACAGCTTCACCAACATCACGACCGGCGTCGCCAACATCTTTGCCGGCTCCGCGTATAGCATCGCCTACGCTATTGTCGTCATCAATTTGGTTTGAAGTATCGTAGCGTTCAACCGAATCGGTTTCTTCTACATCACTTTTGTTTTCATTCTGGCGATTATTTTGATCGCAGCTGAAAAGTAATCCTGCCGCCAGGGCAGTCATGAAAAAATATTTCATCTATAGAAATAAGTTGTTACAAGCTCAGTATACGGCTAACGTTTAGTAAAGGTTTACTTAGTTAAGTAGGCGGATATAAGTATCAAGTATTGAGTATTAAGATAGATTCAAGGTAAATTAACTTTAAACTATATTAATAAAGCAGGTAGTTGCAATGTTTAAATGGTTAAATAACTCAACGAAGAAAGTCTTACTACTTACTACTTATATCCTTTAATTCTTTGTACCGAAAGCAATCGATGGTATGATCCATGATCAAACCGGTGGCCTGCAGGTGGGCGTATACTATGGTAGTGCCTAAAAATTTGAAGCCTCGCCGGCGCAAATCTTTACTTATTTGGTCTGATAGTGGGGTAGAAGTTGGGATACTGGCGAAATCCGGCCAGTGGTTAATAATTGGCTTGTTTTCTACAAAGCTCCATATATAACTGCTAAAGCTTCCCTGTTCCTTTTGTACTTCCAGAAACCGCCGGGCGTTGTTAATGGCAGCCGCCAGCTTAGCTTTGTTTCGTATTAAACCTTTATTCTGAAGCAGTTCTCCCAACTTGGCATCACCAAAAGTAGCTACCACTTCCGGCTTAAACTGAGCAAATGCTTCCCGGTAGGCGTCGCGTTTTTTAAGCACTGTAGCCCAGCTTAAGCCGGCCTGAGCACTTTCCAATACCAAAAACTCAAATTGTTTACGGTCGTTGTATACCGGTACACCCCACTCTACATCGTGGTACTCCCGGTATTCCGGAAATTTGCCATCCCGATAGCCCGGTGCAACCCACGCGCAGCGCTGTAATTCTTCCATATACTAAGAAAGGTATTTACCTTTGTAGTTCTATGCAAGTGAAATCTGCTATCAATATTGAAAGTATAAGCCTGCAAACCGCCTGGAATTTTTTGGCCGGCCTGGCTGAATTCTCCGAACTTGCTACCTTTTCTGATGCCGAGCAAAGGGTGGCCGATAAGCAGGAGTTACTTTGCTTAGGAGCCATAAACGCCGATAGTAATAAGTTGGTTGGGGTAAAGATAGGGTATGCCCTAGATAAATGCATGTATTATAGCTGGATGGGCGGAGTCAATCCGCATTTCCGTAAGTCCGGAATTGCCCAAAAACTTCTGGATTTTCAGGAAGAATACGTAGCGCAGAAGGGCTTTCAGGCCATCAGGGTAAAAAGCAGGAATTGCCACCGGGCTATGTGTTGTTTCCTGCTGAAAAATAACTACCTGATTACCGCCCTTGAGCCTAAGACAGATGCTCGGCAAAACCGTATCATCTTCCATAAAGACCTGATTTGAAACCTGCAAAGCATAAGCAACTCCTGTTAACCAAAGCCCAAGAGTTGGGCTTTATTGCCTGTGGTGTTGCCAAAGCCCGCTATCTGGAAGAAGAAGCCCCCCGGCTGGAGGCTTGGTTAAAGCAGGGTTTCCACGGTAAAATGGGCTATATGACTAACCACTTCGATATGCGGCTGAACCCGACTAAACTGGTGCCGGGGGCAAAGTCAGTAGTAGTGCTGGCCTATAACTATTTTCCGGAGAAAGACCTTACCGGGCAAACCGGCTATAAGATTGCCAAGTATGCTTATGGGCAGGACTACCACCACGTAATTAAAGGAAAGTTGCGGGAGCTTATGCACAGCCTGCAAACAGAAATTGGAGCAATTGAGGGCCGAGCATTTGTAGATAGCGCTCCGGTAATGGAACGACAGTGGGCTCAACTGGCCGGTTTGGGCTGGCTGGGCAAAAATAGTTTGTTGCTTAACAAGCAAAAGGGCAGTTTCTTTTTTCTGGCTGAACTTATTCTAGACTTGGAGATGGAGCCGGATAGGCCGCTGGCTAAAGATTTTTGCGGAACCTGCACCCGTTGTATAGATGCTTGCCCAACTGAGGCTATTGTAGATAGCGGCGTGGTAGATGCATCAAAATGTATAAGCTATTTAACTATTGAACTAAAAGAAGCGTTGCCCAACGGCTTTCAGGATAATATGAAAGATTGGGTATTTGGCTGTGATGTTTGCCAGGACGTTTGCCCCTGGAACCGCTTTAGCCGCCCGCATACCGAACCGCTTTTTCAGCCCCACCCTGATTTGCAGGATATGACCAAGCAGGACTGGCAGGAAATTACCCGCGAGGTATTTAATAAATTATTCAGAAAATCGGCAGTGAAAAGAGCTAAGTACGAAGGTTTACAACGAAATATACGGTATGTGGCTAATAAAAAAGCCCTTGACTAACGCTAGCAAAGGGCCTGAATTATTTGTGGTAAATCTACTAATTAGGTGATGAAGCAAAGTTCCGGTTAAGAACCTCACCGTACAGGTGCTGGAATTTCTCGTAGCACCAAATGCGCAACTGTTCAACTTCTTTGGGTACCAGTTCGCTTAGGGCTTTCCTAAGCTCCTTTTCAAACAACTCCCGATTGAAGCTAACCTTATGCAGAATCAGCTTAAAATAATCTAACATATTTTTCATTTGCGAAGTAGATAAAAAAATGGTTTTTCAGGTCGGTTGGTGAATATAAATAATAATATCGCCAATTTCAAGTTAAAATTATGGATTTCAGCCCTATGCAAACGTATGCGGAGCTGAATGGTATAACGTATTTTATGAGGAACAGGTATAACATCTGGATGATTTTTTTCGGGCTTTTTCTTACCGCATCAGGAGTTAAAGCCCAGCAGAGCGAAATTAGTATAGAATTTGGCCCGGCCCGTATTGCCCAAAATGAGCCGTTTCAGGTAAAATTAGTAGTGCGGAACGGCAGTTTGCAAAATTATAGTGCCTTTCCGGATATAGCCGGATTTGTTAAGGCCGGAACTTCTACCGAAAGTTCAACCAATATTTATAACGGACGCGTAAACCGGGAAATAAAAATAGTACAAAGCTATATGCCTCAGCAGCAGGGAAAGTTTACCCTAAAACCTTTTGTAATGGATGCAAATGGGGAAGAAGTTAGTAGCGAAGGCATAGTTATAACCGTAACCGAAGCAAAGCAACGCTCGGCCCAAAATTACCCTCAGCGGCCCCGTAGCCTGTTCGATGAACTTTTCGGTAACGATAATACCGAAGAAAATCCCGACGACTATATTGATTTGGACGACCACGCTTTCTTAGGACTGACGGCCGATAAAAACGAGGTATGGATGGGCGAGGGATTTACTACTACGCTGGCTTTCTATATACCGGATAATGAAATGTACCTCTTCGATTTTCATAAGCTAAATAGCCAGCTAAACAGTTTGGTACGCGATATTAAACCCGAAAACTGTTGGGAAGAAGGCTTTCAGATTTACGACATTAGGCGCACGCCGGTAGAAATTAACGGTAAACCCTACGGCCAATATAAGCTCTATCAGGCGCGCTATTACCCTTTAAACGCTCAGGATGTAAAGTTCAAGGCGTTAGAGCTGGATATGGTGAAGTACCAGATTTCGCGACGAAGTGATTTTTTTGGCCGAAGAACTAAGAAAGAAAATGTGAAAACCTACACATCGGAACCCCTAACGGTTAGGGTAAAGGATTTGCCGGACCACCCCCTTAAGGACGTAGTGGCCGTAGGAGACTACCGTATGCAGGAAGCCCTGGAACCGGCCGAAGTAGAAACCGGTACCAGTTTTACCTACAACTTTACTATAAGCGGGCAAGGCAACATTGCCTCTATTCTGGCTCCGGAACCTAATGCTTCGCCCAACCTTACCTTGCGCGGACCAAAAGAGCGAAGCAACTCTCGTAAATCGGGCAGCACGGTTATTGGGGTAAAAGAATTTAGCTATACCGGCGAGGCCACCGAGCCGGGCGAGTATGCTCTAGCCGATTTTATAAACTGGATCTACTTTAACCCCCGCACCGCTGCGTACGATACGTTAAGCCCATCGGCAACTTTGCGCGTAACCGGCGAAAGCCTGCGCGACCAAGCTATAGCCGCTAACGACCCCGGCTCATTCTATACCCAAATTGATACCGCCAGCAACAAATTAAGAGCCGGCAACGGTGATGAGTGGCAAAAATGGCTATTTAACATCCTACTAGCAGCTATGGTAGTAGCTGTAGGGTTTCTGTATTTTAGTAAGAAAGGTTAGTTTTGGTAGTTGGTAGTTGGTAGTTGGTAGTTGGTAGTTGGTAGTTGGTAGTTGGTA
>CAZDEY010000013.1:100850-126311 GCA_964504565.1 uncultured Roseivirgaceae bacterium | reverse complement strand
CCAAGGCTCCCGAGCGGCTGGCCTTGCAGGTGAGCGTACCAGCCGGGGCCCGCTACTTGGTAGTAGACCTATCGCACGATGCGGTGGAAGATATTGACATCTACTTCGATGACTTCCAGCTAAAGCAGCAGCACCGGGGTGCCGAAATCATCCAGGAGGAAAGTTACTATCCCTTCGGGTTGAGCTTTAATAGCTTCTCATTGGGGGCTAAGAATAACTATCTCTATAACGGCAAGGAACGTCAACAAGATTTAGGTTGGGATGATTATGGAGCCAGGATGTATGATCCGTCGATTGGCAGGTGGAACCATATTGATCCTCTAGCAACTAAATTTGATAGTTGGACACCTTATAATTACGCATACAATAATCCTATTAGATTTATTGATTTGTTTGGACTTTCAGGAGAAGATACAAATGGAGAAGATAAGAGTGATGAAGAGAAATTGATAGAATACTATCGAAATTTAGGCTACAATGTTAATACGTTGGATGATGTCAAAGGAGTAGTAGACCAATTAACCAAAAGGTTTGAATACGACCATGATGAAGGTAATGATCAATCAAACTATACTGATGGAGGATATTGGGGGCATTGGAATTCGGGGCCTAAGCCAAATATGTATTCTAATCGCATTTTTGGTAAAAACACCCATACATTAACTTATACTTTCGGTGATAAAGAATCAGTTAATAACTTTAATTCAACAAGTGCTGAAGGTGATACTCGTATTGGTATAGCTGCAGGAGTAATTTACGCATTGGCTACTAAAAATGCAGGAGCATTTGTTTCAATATTGGGAGGTGCGGGATCCTCGTATGGCTTGGCAAAATATTTAGGAAATTCTCATATAAATGTATTTCCTGGTTATTCAATTGAGTTGATTCAATCAGCAACTTTATATCGTTCGACTTCTGATCTTGGGGATAATAAAATAGTATTTGAAGTTTTTATGAACGTGGTTGATGAAGCTGGTAAAGTAGATGCTACTCAAAGTAGGCACTTTATTTTTGAGAAGAATATTCACCCGACTCAAGATAAAGATATGATCAGATTATATAGTGGATTTTCCAATACATCACAAACTATAGATTCCCCAGATGCAAATATCTATGTCAAGTAATATTATTAAGTACAGTAAGTTGCTACTAGTACTTTGGGTAGTCTTCTATTTAAGTATGGTTCTAAGCAATACGCATTATGCTGAAAACATAAAGGCTAATAGCATATATTACATCTTATACTTAGTTTCTTTAGTAGGATTGATAGTGATTAATTTTCTTAATGATAAGGATGTTGTTCAATTTATAATGCTAATTGTGACGGCAGTATTATTCATAATACTGACCAAGGATATAGATGGTTATATTTGGAACAAATTTATTTTACCATTATTAGTTTTTGTAGGAATAGACGCAATAAGCTTTTTGCTGAAGCAAACTAAGATTATCAAACGTTAGATTGCCCCCAGATGCCGCAAGTTCGCAACTTGTGGTTAAGCGCTAACCAAAGCCCCGCCGTCACCGTAGACAGCGGGGCTTTTCAGTAACCGTCCAAGCCAACCCACCAACGGACCATTGCCCTTTATCAGGGCACCAACTCCCTTAGGGGTAGTTGGTAGGTCCCCCGTCTAGTCCTCGTTTGTAACGAGGATTAATAAAGTTCAAGTCAAGCCCCGCCGTCACCGTAGACAGTCGGGGCTTTATAATAACCACCACAACTAGGCACCACCCAACCCCGCTCTTACCAGGGCCCAACCTTCCTTTAAGTCAGGTTAGAGGAAAAGCGGCATGTCTGAGCTCCGTTGTATGGGCTGCACCCCCCACTAGTCCTCGTTTGTAACGAGGATTAATAAAGGCTTTTAAATACTCTTCAAACCAACTCATAACCGCCTCAGTTGGCCTTGCCCCCCCCCAAGGCCCAACTCCCTTAGGGGTAGTTGGAGGTTCAGCGGCATTCCTGTGCTCCGTTGCCCGGGCTTCACGCCAGCAAAAGCAAGGGTATAGTAACCGCTTTTAAGAGTTTAATTCTTGCCTACCGGCAGGCAGGTTTATGGCAAAGCGGCCCTTGCATTAGTTTCTGTTTGCCGGTCAACCGGTGCTCGTCATGGCGATTACCGGTCTTTTTTAGAATGAGTTTTTTAGCCTACGCGGCGCGGCCTGCGCGGCCCGGCCTGCACGGCGCGGCCTCCAGCAGCTAGGCAAAAAAATTATCGCATCCAAAAATAAATTGACGGGAAAACCCCATCTAGCATGTTTACTTTAAAGTTATCCCTTCACCAGAAATGTTCCAATACGCCGGTATGATGGCGGTGCTGACCGGCGGCAAGTAAGCGTTTAGTCTGCTTGATAGCATACATTAGTCATATATATACGTCAAGTAGGAGGGTTAGCGTATAAATATCTTATCAGTGCCAGAAACTTAAATTTGCCGGCCTAAACATAGCCCTGATTTTGTGGTTTGATTTATGCTTGTAGATACTTAATTTAGCTCTATGGCCATAAAAACCCTACCTAAAATTAATTGCGCTCAGTGTACCTACCGGCAGAAGTCTCTTTTTGCGGCCTTAAAGGATGGCGAGGTTGATTCTGTATCTGCGGCTAAATCCTGTACTAACTATAAAAAAGGCCAGGTTCTTTTCCACGAAGGAACCCGCCCGCTGGGGGTATTTTGTGTCTACAACGGAAAAATTAAAATTTACAAATTAGGCACCGACGGCAAGGAACAAATTATCCGCCTGGCTAAGGAAAGCGATATTTTGGGATTTAAAGCCATGCTCAGCGAAGAAACCTATCCGGTAACGGCAGAAACCCTGGAGGATTGTACTATCTGCTTTGTACCTAAGGCCGATTTTATGCAACTTCTGTCCGATAATTCCGAGTTCAACCAAAGCCTGATGAAATCCATCTGTCAGGAAATTGGAACCCTAACGGATAAAGTTACCAACCGGGCCAAAAAGAGCGTTCGCGAGCGCCTGGCCATTTCGCTGCTGATGCTCCGGGAAATTTACAAAAATGAAGATGACGGACAGGCCGGTCCGGTAGAAATTAACCTGAGCCGCGAAGACCTGGCCAATATTGTGGGTACGGCTACCGAAACCCTAATTCGCCTGCTGCACGATTTTAAGGAAGAGAAACTCATAACCGGTAAAGGCCGGAAAATTACTATTGAAAACCCTCAAGGCTTAGCCAAAGTAGGTCGTATATAATCCATTTATTTAGATATAAGTAGTAAGACCTTAATCTACTAAAAACTTGATCGGTTAGGGATTATACAAATCATCCAGGGTTCTTGAAGTACGCTTATTTAGTCTCCAACCCAGCTACCTTTACAAGCAAGAACCTAAAACTGATATTAATCAGGTTTTTGCGTGAGGCGTATCATTCTTTATAGCGCTTAAATCCAGCTCTTTTGTGCTAGAAAAGAAGCTGAAAATATGCGCTGTAAGAAAATACTTTTAGGCTTTGGCGGAAGCTGGTACCGGACCGAAGAAATAGACTTTGTTTGCAAAAACATTATGCAAGCCGATTCCCTGCTGGTGGCCGGGTTCATCTCGGACTTACAGGGGGTAAAGGTTCACCTCCCGTGCGGCAAATCCGGATGCCAGGCCAGCCCGGCTTGTATTAGCAAAAAAGCCCAGCGCGATAGGGCCCGCCTGGCAACCTACCTGGCCAGTGCAGCTAAGGAAAATAATTTCCAGGTTATACAACGGCCTGAGCAAACTACTACCCTAGATAAATTTCTAAAGGAAACCCGCTACGCCGATCTATTGGTAATTAGCCAGCAAACCTGGCGGGCCACAGTTGCTGATGACCATCAAACCCCGGTTAGCCGAATGCTGCTAACCGCCGAGTGTCCGGTGCTAATTGTGCCGGAGCAGCCTGACGATTTTGAGCAGGTGGTACTTACCTACGATGGTAGTTTTAACGCCATGCAGGGAATAAAGCAGTTTCTTTACCTTTTGCCGGAACTAGCCAAAAACCTGCCGATAACCGTACTTTCTACCTATTCCAGCAATAGCGAACCCAGCGGTACCGAAGAAAAGCTGTTTATTGAGTACCTGCGTCGCCACTTTAGCGAGGTGGCCTTTCACCGGCTAAACCCCCAAACCGAGCATACCCTGGTTAGAGCCGTGGGCATTAACGAACGGACGTTGGTAATTATAAACAACCGCTCGCTAGAAGAACTAAAGGTGCTGAACAGCATTTTGCAGCCCGAACTGGGCCAGGCCGCACCAATTGAGATCTTTACGCCCAGCCTGATCCAGTAAGCGTATGGTACTTCCTGAAGTTGTTTCGGATAACCCAGCCGCCGGACCGGCAAAATCCACCTGCCAACATTGCCAGGATAAACTGCCCGCTGAGGTAATTAAAGATGAAGAGGATAAGCTGTTTTGCTGCCAGGGGTGTAAACTAGTTTATGGGCTACTGCACGATAGCGGGCTGCAGGAATTCTACAACTTAAATCCGCAGGCCGGAATTAAAATTGGTAAAACCCGAGCTAATTGGGATTACCTAGATCTGCCGGAAGTACAAGCCAAATTGCTATCGTTTACGGACGGGAGCAGCGCTCGAATTAGTTTTTACCTACCAGCCATACATTGTAGTGCCTGTATTTGGTTGCTAGAAAACCTTTCCCGCTTAAATGCCAATGTGCGCTACAGCACGGTAGATTTCCCTCGTAAAAAACTTAGTTTACTCTGGAATATTAGCGAGTTGGGCCTCAAGGAACTGGTTCAGCTTCTGGAGTCCATAGGCTATACCCCGGAAATTAGTTTGGCCGATGATGAACCTAAGCCGGCCAAACCGCAGGTAAGTCGGAGTCTGGTTATAAAATTAGGGGTAGCCGGCTTCTGTTTCGGTAATATTATGCTACTCAGTTTGCCGGAATATCTGGATTCTACCAGCCTTCTGGAAAGCAACTTTCGGCAGTATTTTCAGTACTTGAGCTTAATCTTGAGCTTGCCGGTAGTACTATACTCAGCCACCACCTTTTATCAATCGGCCTGGCAGGCGGTAAAACACCGCATTATTAATATGGATTTGCCTATTGTAATTGGCATATCGGTGCTGTTTTTGCGTAGTTTTTATGAGGTATATACTGAAGTTGGCAGCGGATATTTGGATTCGTTGGCCGGATTGGTATTTTTTCTGCTGGTGGGTCGCTGGTACCAAAGCAAAACCTACGCTGCCCTAAATTTTGCCCGCGATTACAAAAGCTACTTTCCGGTAGGGGTAACCAAAATTATTGGTGGAAGAGAAGAAACAGTTCTGCTCAAAAATCTTACCATTGACGATAAAGTGCTGATTCGCTACGGCGAGCTTATACCAGCCGACTCGGTATTGGAAGAAGGGCAGGGCAAAATTGATTATTCGTTTGTCACCGGGGAATCGGACCCAAAAGACCAGCCAGCGGGTAGCCATCTGTATGCCGGGGGGCGACATTTAGGCAGCCCTATAATTATTAGGCTTACTAAAAAGGTTGAGCAAAGCTACTTAACCCAACTCTGGAATCAAACCGAAAACCTAGCCGGTAACAAATCAGACTCCGGCCTTACTACCAACCTGGCCAACGGGGTTAGCCGCTGGTTTACCTTGGTTATACTAGTTTTAGCAACGGCTACCCTGGCTTATTGGTACGTAGTTAACCCAGATGTTGCCTGGAAGGCAGTAAGCGCCGTGCTGATTGTGGCTTGCCCCTGTGCCCTGGCGCTTTCTATACCGTTTACCTACGGAACTGCCCAACGGTATTTAGGCAAGGCAGGCCTGTACCTTAAAAATGCTCAGGTAATAGAAGATTTAGCGGGTTTGAATAGCCTAGTTTTCGATAAAACCGGTACTATTACGTTAAAAGAAAACGCGGCTGTCCGAGATCACCTTGACCCCATTGACCAACAACAAAAATTAGAAATTGCGGCGCTTTGCCGGTCATCTACCCACCCCTTAAGCCAGCGATTATACGCGTACTATAAGCCGGATAATCCGGCCGCTACCCTTCCCTTGGTTATAAATTTTACCGAAACTACCGGTAAAGGAATTGAAGGAAAAGTAAACAATAATTGGTATCGTATTGGTTCTGCCCGGTTTATAAACGCTTCGGTAAGCAGCGAAAGCAGGCTGTGGGTGGAACAAAATGGTAAAGTGTTGGGATATCTGGTATTTGAAAACCACTACCGGCCGGGTTTATTTACTCTTCTTGAAAATTTACGCTTTAGGTTCTCACTACACCTAATCAGTGGCGATAATCCTCAGGAGAGGCAGGTTCTGGAACCTTACTTTAATCAAACCCGGTTTAGCCAGAGTCCGCACGATAAGCGGGAGTTTATTCAGAACCTTCAGGCCGGAGGGAAAAAGGTGCTTATGCTGGGCGATGGGCTTAACGATGCCGGAGCCTTAGCCACCGCTAATGTAGGAGTTTCTATAAGCGACGATGTGTACCAATTTACGCCGGCCTCCGATGCAATTTTGGCCTCCGGCAGCTTTAACCAGCTACTTCCAATCCTGGATTTTACCCGTAAAAGCAAGCGAATTGTATACGGAGCGTTCGCCCTAAGCTTTTTGTACAATATTGTGGGTATAAGCTTTGCCGCCAGTGGCCTGCTAACCCCGCTAATATCTGCCATTCTTATGCCGTTAAGTTCAGTTACGGTAGTAGCCTTCTGCAGTATTGGAGTTAAGTGGTTAGCGCGCAATTTAACCTTAACGGAATAGAAAATCGGCCTCAGCTAATTGGGCAAGGAGCTTAAGTCGGTTTATATACGATTTATCATGTAAGAATTTTGTCCCCAATTCTCCGAAAAATGGGGCGGAAGCGGGCGTAGGCCTGCTAAACCTAAAAGCTGATATATATCAGTTTTACTACTGACTGCCATCATGCCAAACCAGCCGTTTAAGCCGGACATTTGTACTATCAGCGATCAAACTATATGAGTGCAATCTTTCTACTTATTGGAATTAGCCTGGTGGTAGCCGTGGGGTTTTTAGGAGCATTCCTCTGGGCCCAGGTAAGCGGGCAGTACGAGGATGACTATACGCCATCGGTTAGAATGCTGTTCGATGACGAAATCAAGGAAAATAAAACAAATAACCTTTTATAAGCTATGAGTACTGGTGCAGTAATTCAGGATCATGAAGCCTTACGCCAGGGTAAACGCGTGCTGGAACGCTTTGCCTACGACAACGGCATTGTAAGAATGTTTGCCTACGCTACTACCATTTGGGGGGTAATAGGCATGCTGGTAGGTTTACTCGCCGCCCTGCAACTGGTGTGGCCCGACCTAAGTTTAGGAATACCCTATACCACCTTTGGCAGAATACGCCCGCTCCATACCAACGGGGTAATTTTTGCCTTTGTCGGTAACGGCATATTTACCGGGGTATACTACTCGCTGCAACGGCTGTGCAAGGCCCGAATGTACAGCGATTTATTAAGTAGAATCAACTTCTGGGGATGGCAGGCTATTATATTAGCAGCGGTGGCAACCCTTCCTTTAGGGTATACCACTTCTAAGGAATACGCCGAGCTGGAGTGGCCAATTGATATTGCCATCACCATAATGTGGGTTATATTTGGTATAAACCTGATTGGTACTATACTAAAACGGCGCACCCGGCATTTATACGTGGCTATCTGGTTTTACCTGGCTACGTTTATTACGGTGGCAGTGCTACACGTAGTAAACAGCTTTGAAATTCCGGTAACCTTCTTTAAAAGCTATAGCTGGTACGCGGGCGTTCAGGATGCTCTGGTTCAGTGGTGGTACGGCCATAACGCTGTGGCTTTCTTCCTGACCACTCCGTATCTGGGCCTGATGTACTACTTTATACCCAAGGCGGCCAACCGTCCGGTTTACTCGTATCGTTTATCAATTATTCACTTTTGGGCCCTAATCTTTATCTATATCTGGGCGGGTCCGCACCACCTATTATATAACGCTCTGCCCGACTGGGCTCAAAACCTGGGGGTTGTGTTCTCAATTATGCTGATTGCTCCAAGCTGGGGCGGTATGCTAAACGGCTTGTTAACGCTACGGGGTGCCTGGGATAGGGTTCGCGAGGATCCGGTACTAAAATTTATGGTGGTTGCGGTAACTGCCTACGGTATGGCCACCTTTGAAGGGCCCATGCTTTCCCTAAAAAGTGTTAATGCCATTAGCCACTTTACCGACTGGACTATTGCCCACGTACACGTAGGTGGCTTAGGCTGGAACGGTATGCTAACCTTTGGTATGCTGTACTGGCTGATTCCGCGCCTGTTCCGCACCCGTCTGCACTCGGTTAAATTAGCTAATGTTCACTTCTGGATAGCCACTTTGGGCATACTATTCTACGCCTTGCCAATGTACTGGGCGGGCTTTACCCAAAGCTTAATGTGGATGGAGTTTACCCAGGAAGGTATGTTGGCTTACCCTAACTTTCTGGAAACAGTTACTCAGCTTAAGCCTCTGTACTTCTTACGGGCGCTGGGTGGCGGCATATACATAGTGGGCGTACTGGTAATGATGTACAATTTGGTTGCTACCGCCAGAAGCGGCCAATTTGTAGCCAACGAACCGGCCGAGGCTATGCCGTTAGCCAAAGAATACCACGAGCCGAAAGGTGAGCACTGGCACCGCTGGATTGAGCGCCGCCCGGTACAATTACTGATCGGCAGCTTTATAGTAATATTAATCGGCGGCATATTTGAGCTAATTCCCACCTTCTTAATTGAAAGCAATGTGCCGCAAATAGCCAGCGTAGCCCCCTATACCTCACTAGAGTTAGTTGGCCGGGATATTTATATAAAGGAAGGTTGTAATAACTGCCATAGCCAGATGATTCGACCGTTCCGTTCCGAAACCGAACGCTACGGAGAGTATAGCAAAGCCGGGGAGTTTGTATATGACCACCCATTTTTGTGGGGTTCTAAGCGTACCGGCCCGGATTTAGCCCGGATTGGAGGCAAGTATCCTAACAGTTGGCACTTTCACCATATGCTGGAACCGGAAAGCATGTCGCCGGGCTCTATAATGCCGGTATACCCTTGGCTGATAGAAGATAAAATGGAGTTGGATGACCTGGAAGCCAAGATTTCAGCAATGCGAACCCTAGGGGTGCCGTACCCTGAAGGTTACGAAGAAATAGCGCTGAGCGATTTGCAAACCCAAGCTGATGAAATTGCTGCCAATTTGGAAGAATCGGGAGTTCAGGTACCCAGCGATCGGGATATTATAGCCCTGATAGCCTACCTGCAGCGCTTAGGTACCGATATACAGGTAAATGAAAACGAGGAGAAGAAGAGCTACGAAATTAAACCGCTTAGTGAGCAATAAAATATTAGGCCATGTTAAAATTTATTAAACATCATATGGAAACCATTGGTGGTATAGATATCTATCCTCTGGTTTCGCTTACCATCTTCTTCCTGTTTTTTACCGGTCTGCTCATTTGGGTATGGCGCTCCGATAAAACTTATATAGAAGAATCGGCCAATATGCCCTTGGGCGATGATAATGAAGAATACGCTAAAATTTTCAGCCGCTATGAATAAGCTAGTAGTAAAAAAGGTGTACCTGATAGTAGCTCTTCTCCTAGTAAGCATCGGCTCGTTTGCTCAGGAAGCTGCCGGTGTAGAATCCAAAGTTTACGATGGTAGGGATGAGCTGATTATAGGAGCTACCGTTTTTGTAGGAGCTATTTTTACGCTCATTCTGGCTACCCTGTTGTTTGCGGTTTTTGAAATGGGTAGGGTTATAAATGGCTACTACGAGAAAGACGCAGTGGCGGCGCGGGCTGCCGAAGCCGCTAAACCCAAACCAAGCTTCTGGACCAGAATAAACACTCGCCTAAATGATGCGGTGCCCCTCGATCGGGAAGAGGAAGTACTGACTGACCACGAGTACGATGGCATACATGAACTAGATAACAACTTACCACCCTGGTGGAAGGCTATGTTCTACGCCACTATAGTTTTTGCAGTGTTTTACCTGGCGGCGTTTCACTGGTGGGGCTGGTTTCAGCCGCAAAGCCAGGAGTACCAGGCCGAAATGCTGGAAGCCCGGCTGGAAGTTGAAGCCTACTTAGCCACCAAGGCCAATGCTATTGACGAGACTAATGTGGAACTGGACCTGACGGAACCTTCATTAACCGAGGGCAGCACTCTGTACACCGCTAACTGCGCCGCCTGCCATGCCAGCGATTTAGGCGGTGGGGTTGGCCCTAACCTGACCGATGCCTACTGGATTCACGGTGGTGGAATTAAGGATGTGTTTAAGACTGTGAAAAACGGAGTGCCGCAAAAAGGTATGATAAGCTGGAAGGGTAAATTAAGTCCGCAGCAAATGCAGCGGGTTGCCAGCTATGTGCTAAGTATGCAGGGCAGCACCCCGGCCAACCCTAAAGAGCCGGAAGGCGATCTGTACGATATGAACGTAGAACTGAAGGAACGGGCTATTGAAGCGGCTGACTCCGCAGTAATTGAATAAACTGGTAGCACCAACAGGTATAAAATAGATAGGTGGGAAGTTAAGGTGGAACAACACAATAAAAACGAGGAATTTCGCGATAAAATTGCTACGGTTGATGCCAGTGGTAAGCGAATTTGGGTGTATCCGAAAAAGCCCTCCGGAGAATTTTATCGCTGGAGGAGTTGGCTCAGCTATCTATTATTGTTTGTTTTATTTACCGGTCCTTTTCTACGTATTGATGGGCAACCGTTGCTCATGCTCAATGTGCTGGAGCGTAAATTTGTAATCCTGGGCCAGGTTTTCTGGCCTCAGGATTTTTATCTTTTTGCCTTAGGCTTTATTACGTTCATCGTATTTATCATCCTATTTACTGTAGTGTACGGCCGTTTATTTTGCGGTTGGGTGTGCCCCCAAACTATTTTTCTAGAAATGCTCTTTCGTAAAATTGAGTATGCTATTGAAGGCGACTGGACAGCACAGAAGAAACTGGATAGACAAACCTGGAACCGGGAGAAAATAGTTAAAAAGGGAAGTAAGCACCTTATCTTCTTCCTGATTTCGTTCTTAATTGCTAATACGTTTCTGGCCTATATAATCGGCAGTGAGGAATTACTGGAAATTATAACTGACCCGCCCGCCCAACACCTGGCCGGATTAGGAGCCATAATATTATTTACCCTGGTTTTTTATTGGGTTTTTGCCCGCTTTCGCGAACAGGTTTGTACCACTGTTTGTCCCTACGGCCGTTTGCAGGGTGTTTTGCTAGACCGTAAATCTACCGTAATTAGCTACGATTATAAGCGGGGCGAACCCCGGGGGAAGTTCAGAAAGAAGGAAGACCGGAGCGCCGTCGGCAAAGGCGATTGTATAGATTGCAAGCAGTGTGTTTACGTATGCCCCACCGGAATAGACATTCGGAATGGCACCCAATTGGAATGCGTAAATTGTACAGCCTGTATTGATGCTTGTAATAATATAATGGACCAAGTTGGGCTACCCCGGGATTTAATCCGCTACGCCTCGGAAAAAGGAATAGCGAAAGAAACGGGCGAAAAAGGCTTTAGAATGGATACCCGAAGCGTAGCCTACACTGTGGTGCTAGCCCTATTATTATTAGTGCTTTCCGGCATGCTATTTTTGCGCACTAATGTAGATGCTACCATTCTCCGGACCCCGGGGGTAATGTACCAAACGCTAGAAGGGGGGCAGATAAGTAACTTATACCAATACAAATTTATTAATAAAACCGCCGATTCCCTTTTCATACACCTTAGCCTTATTGAAGAGCCACAAGGTACGCTGGAGGTGGTAGGCGGAAGCAACCAAATTATTATTGCCAGCCAGGGCGTGGCCGAAGGGGCCTTATTTATAAAGTTACCAGCGGCAAGCCTCCAAAGTATTAGCCAAGAGGTTAAAGTGGGTATTTATAATTCAGAAGATAAGTTAATTAAGGAATTGGATACGCGGTTTTTGGGGCCGGGAACTAGGTAATGCTGCTTAGTTAAAAACTGATTTAAATCAGTTTTTTTGGTGAGGGTGCTCATACCCTGGCTAATGCCGGTAAGCTACTTTTACAGTATAAAGTAAGCGGCATGAATAAGCAGTCAAAATTTAACTGGGGTCACGGTATAGCTATCTTTTTTAGTGGCTTTGTGGTTTTTATGGTGTTTCTAGTGATTAAAAGCCACCAGCAAAATATAGACTTGGTAGCCGAAGATTATTACGCCCAGGAAATAGCCTACGGCGGGCGTATGCAACAAATAGCCAATGCTAATAACCTAGAGGCTCAGGTTTCAATTTCCCAAGCCGCTAAATCATTAAAAATCCAGTTTCCCAAGGAAGTTCAACCTCTATCCGGTACAGTGCAACTTTTTCGCCCCTCCGATAAACGGTTCGACTACGCTGATAGCTTAAAACTGGATAATAATAACGAACAGCAATTTTCTACCGAAAAATTTCCCAGAGGATACTATAAAATCAAAATAGCCTGGCAAGATTCAACCAAACCTTATTATCTGGAAGAATCGATTTTTCTGCAGTAGCACCCCTTATATTAACTGGAAATGTTGAACTACTGGCCTGCATTACTGATTGGATTTGCCGGAAGCCTGCATTGCGTTTTAATGTGCGGTCCCCTGGCTATGGCGGTTCCGGCGGGGGCGCAACTTAGTGCCAGGTGGTACATTAACCGCACGGTATACCAGGCTGGCCGCCTCAGTACGTACGCAATTTTAGGAGTATTGGCAGCCATGCTGGGTAAAAGTTTAGTAATTATAGGGTGGCAGCAAGGTCTTTCGGTTTTGGCTGGAGCGCTGCTACTATTGTGGGCCATCAGCACCAGCAGGGCCGAGCGTTTTCTGCTAAATAACCGATTAACCCACCAGGTATTAAAGCATTTCCGAAGCCTTCTGAAAATTTCCCTTAAAAAGGGGGGGTACACTGCCCAGTTTAGTCTTGGCCTATTTAACGGAATACTGCCCTGCAGTATGGTGTATATAGCCTTAAGCGGCGCATTGGTAGTTAACAGCCCAGCCGTAGGCGCACTCTGGATGCTGGCTTTTGGTTTGGGTACCGTACCGGCTTTGGGCTTAAGTATGGTGCTGGGTGAGTCGCTGAAAAGCCGGGCATCTTTACTATGGAAGGTGGCAACCCCGGTGCTAAGTGCGGCTTTAGGCCTATTGCTGCTGATTAGGGGTCTGAATTTGGGAATTCCCTACCTAAGCCCCATAATGCTTTGGGTAGAAAAAACTATTCCTATTTGCGGAGCTTAAAATT
This sequence comes from uncultured Roseivirgaceae bacterium, assembly GCA_964504565.1. Lineage (GTDB taxonomy): Bacteria > Bacteroidota > Bacteroidia > Cytophagales > Cyclobacteriaceae > Cesiribacter. The sequence continues at coordinate 113,091 of CAZDEY010000013.1, read as the reverse complement.
TGTGTGGAATGAATACTGAACTTATAAGAAAATACAACGTTGCCGGCCCTCGCTATACTTCGTACCCTACGGTACCTTTTTGGGATAATATAGTGCCGGAACAAGAACAGTGGAAGCATCACTTATTGCAGGCTTATGACCGGGAGGAAGGCTTAAGTATTTATATACACTTACCGTACTGCGAAAGCCTGTGTACCTACTGCGGTTGTAATACCCGAATTACCGTTAACCACCAGGTTGAGCGGCCCTATATAGAAACCGTACTGGCGGAGTGGCAACTCTATAAAAAAGCACTCGGTCAGGAAAAAATCCTAATTAAAGAATTACACCTGGGCGGTGGTACGCCTACCTTTTTCAGTTCGGAAAGCCTGGAGGTATTAGTTAACGGTATTTTGGAAGATTGTGAGTTGGCCCCAACCTACGAGTTTGGTTTTGAAGGGCACCCTAATAATACCACTTACAGGCATTTACAGGTACTATATAATCTTGGGTTTAGAAGGGTAAGTTTTGGTATTCAGGATTTTGATTACAAAGTACAGAAGACTATCAACCGTATTCAGCCCTACCAGAATGTACTGCAGGTAACCCAACAAGCCCGCGAGATAGGGTATACCTCAATAAACTATGATTTAATCTACGGCCTGCCATTTCAGACTGCCGACACCATAAAAAATACATTTGAGTTGGTAGTTGCCCTAAAACCGGATAGAATTGCCTATTACAGCTACGCGCACGTGCCTTGGATGAAGCCTGGGCAGCGAAGTTATACTGAGGCTGATTTGCCGACCAATGAAGTAAAGCGCAGTTTATACGAATTAGGAAAAGAACTGTTGGAGCAGGCCGATTATCAGGAGGTTGGGATGGATCATTTTGCTTTGAAAAAGGATGATTTGTACCAGGCCTTAGTTAACAAGAGCCTTCACCGAAATTTTATGGGGTATACTACCCAAAAAAGTAGCCTGGTGGTAGGCTTAGGCGCCTCGGCCATTTCGGATACCTGGTCTGCATTTGGTCAGAATATTAAAGCGGTGGAGGCGTACCGGGCTGCCGTGGAGGAAGGCAAATTTCCCATATTCCGGGGGCATATGTTAAGCAAAGAAGACCTAAGTATCAGAGCTCACATCCTGAATCTCATGTGCCACTACGGAACTAATAATTTAAGCCAGAGCTTTAGCCAGGAAGAATTTGGCACTACGGCTACGCGTTTGCAAGAATTGGTAGCCGATGGGCTTTGCCGCCTGGAAGGAGACTCTATTCAGGTTAGTGAAGCAGGCCGCCCCTTTATCAGAAATATTTGTATGGCACTAGATTCCAAGCTTTGGAAGAGCAAGCCGGAAACCCTATTATTTAGCTCAACAATATAAAATATACCTATATGCAACGTTTAAAAGAAAAGTGGGGAATTACCAGTAACCTGCAAATTATTCTAATATTAATTACTTTCAGTCTGGCCGGCTCTTCGGTAATTGTACTTAAGGGTTGGTATTTTAATTTTCTAGGATTTACGGAAGAAACCTCCTTTTGGCTTAAAGCACCAGCCTATCTGGCATTTATATTCCCGGCTTATCAGCTTTTAATCCTGACATACGGTACCCTATTAGGCCAATTCAAATTTTTCTGGAACAAAGAAAGGAAGCTGCTTTTAAGTATATACCGGCTTATAGCCTAAGCTATAGGCCCTGAATTTATAGTCTTCCGGCTTGATTTCAATTCTTACGGTTTACCCCCTAACTATTTGATTATACAGCAAATAGTTTAAAGTTTTAGGAGTTTAAACTTTAATAAAATATAAAAAGCCTTTCTATAATATATAGAAAGGCTTTTAAGTGGTGGGCCCACCTGGGCTCGAACCAGGGACCACCTGATTATGAGTCAGGTGCTCTAACCAACTGAGCTATAGGCCCTGAATTTATAGTCTTCCGACTTATTTTTTATCCCTAATGTTAAATCACCTGATTATGAGCCTACGCAGCGCAGTCAGGTGCTCTAACCAACCGGGGCGCGTAGCCTGAGCTCCAATTTATAGTCTTCCGACTTAGTTTTTCCCTAAATAGTAGCCCGGAAGGCTTATTAGGAAAGTAATTTGCTTTCCTTGAATTTGGGATTGCAATGTTACATATTTGCACTCAATAAGGCAATAGTAATCCCATATTTTGATACCTAAATCTGTAAAAACAATTCTTTTTGACCTAGGAGGCGTTATTATTACGCTTTATCCCGACCGTACTACTCAGGCTCTGCTCAAGCTTAAATCCAAAGATCAAGCCGTTCAGGAAGCTGATTTATTTGCGAACTCCTGCTTCACTGAATACGAAACCGGCAAAGTTAAATGCGAGAATTTTTTGCGCCAACTCAAACAATTACTAGAAACCCAAGCTTCTGACGAAGAACTAAGGGATGCCTGGAACAGTATGTTAGGCAATTTCACTCAAGCTAACATTGAGGTCATCAGGCAACTAAGGCAGCAAGGTTATCAACTATTACTTTTCTCTAATACTAATGTTATTCATTTGGAAGAGGTACTAAAAAGATTACGTGCCGAAACCGATATAACGGATCTCACCGAAGTGTTTGATAAAGTTTATTACTCTCAGGAATTAGGCATGAGAAAACCGGACAAGAAATCTTTCGAGTATATCCTAAATGAAAATAAGTTAAGGCCTCAGGAAGTTTTGTTTATTGATGATAATGCGGATAATATTGAGTCAGCCAGTACATTAGGTATGCAAACTATTCTTTGGACTAGAAACAATCCGCTCGCCACTCTACTAAGCTAACTAATGCCGACTAAAAAAATTAAGCAGTACCTACTACACGTGTTCTTGTTTGCTATCACCCTGGTAGGGGTAACCTTAGCCGGAGCGGAGTGGCGCTTAAGTAAGAGTGTATTTGGTAGCCTGTGGGGCGATACCTATACTTGGGCAGATTTTGCCTCCGGTTTAGCCTTTAGCCTTCCGTTTTTGGCCTTCTTAACCGTACACGAGTTCGGCCACTACCTTACCGCCCGCAAGTATAAAGTTGATAGTTCTTTACCTTATTTTATACCGTTTTGGCTAGGTTTTTTAACTCCGCTAGTGGGGCAACTTGTACCTTCAATCGGTACCATGGGGGCAGTTATTAGAATAAAGCAGCGGATTCATAGTAAAATTCAGCACTTCGATATTGGCATTGCCGGTCCTCTGGCCGGATTTGCGGTGTGCCTAGGTATATTATTTTACGGCTTTACCCACCTGCCGCCCGCCGAATATATATTTGAAATTCACCCCGAGTACGCCCAATACGGGCCGGAATATGCCCAGCATGTGTACCAGACCGAAGAGTTGCCCCCGGGAAGCACCATGATGTTAGGCAGAAATTTACTCTACCGGTTTTTTGAGAATTTTGTAGCTACCGAGCCGGCCCGCGTACCTAATCCTTACGAAATTATTCATTACCCCTGGTTATTTGCCGGTTTTCTGGGTTTGTTTTTTACCGCAGTAAATTTGCTGCCGATTGGCCAGTTAGACGGTGGACATATACTTTACGGGCTAGTAGGCGGTAAATGGCACACGCGCATTGCCATAGGAGCATTTATTTTACTGGTAGGCTATGCCGGACTAGAATTGCCCAAACCCGAACCCAACGAGGATATAATCCGCTCGGTATTTCGCTTGATATTCTACGGCCTGTTTTTGGTTTTCATTTTCGGAAAGCTACCCTTTCGGCGCAGCCAAATAATTTCTTTGGCCTTAGCGGTTATGTGTTGCCAATTACTGATTGGGTACTTTCTGCCGGAAATAAACGGATATGTAGGCTGGATGCTATTCGGTATAATGCTAGGGCGGTTTATAGACGTGCGGCATCCCAAAGTTCTTATTGAGGAAGAACTAACCACCGGAAGAAAAATTCTGGGCTGGTTAGCACTAGTGATTTTCGTGCTATGCTTCAGCCCGGAACCTTTTGTATTTAATTAAGCTGCTTATACTGCTCGTAGCCGCCGGTTAGGTTGCGTACGTTAGTAAAGCCTTGCTTTTGCAAATAAGCTTGGGCCTGGGCACTTCTGCCGCCACTTTTACAGTTTATAATTACCTCATCGTTCTTATATTCTTCAATTTCGTTTAAACGATTAGGTAATTCTCCTAGTGGTATTAGTTTGCCATTAATATTTCCCTGCTCGTATTCCCAATCTTCCCGCACATCCAGTATAAATGGCTTTTCTCCTTTATTTAATCGGTCTTTAAGTTCTTGAGGTGTAATGTTGTTATTCATGGCTAAAAATTAGAGTTTCACAATTTTTTCAATTTGCTGGGTATTCTGGCTGTAAAAAATTAATAAATACACACCCGGCGGAATGTGTTGTAAACTAATGGTTTGAGTATCCTGTTCGGCCCCGCTTAATTTCTGCTCCAGTAATATCTGACCGTTTATAGTTGCTAATTGTACACGCTTAGCTTTGGTTTGTAAATGAAGGTTGTCGCTGACCGGATTGGGGTAGAACTTACTGGTTAAATTGCGGGTATCAACAAAGCCAGTCGGGTTTTCATCCACTATAAAATCACCGAAAACCGGCCGCAGCATAGCACTGCCGCTGGTTTTTAGGTCGGGTTGCTGCCAATAGGTTCCGTCGATGCTTTCAAAAATATGGCGGTTAGAAGTGGTATTTCTGTCGTAGCCTACAGAAACCCGTTTGCTGCCTAGTTGCTTGTAGCCAACGTAAAAATTGCCGGCCGGTATAGGTATGGCAGTATTGAAATTATATCGGGTATATTGGTTGTAACCGCCCGGCCTCACGGTTACAGTTTCTTCGTAAAGCAAGGTTTCGGAGCTGGCTTCATTTTCCCGCGTTCGGATATCACCCCAAACCTGAAGCGTTATTGATTCCCCTCCGGAAGGAAACTCGTAATAAGGAAAGTGAATGTCCATACCGGTAAGGGTATCGTTTACAATAGACTCAAAACCAATTGCTAGGCGGTTTTGAGTACCCCTTAAGTATACGGCTGACTCACTGGAGCCGTCATCGTACGCAAAAAAGTTGGAGATTAAAGAAGAAATCTGGATGGTATCGTTACGGAAAGCCAGGTCAGTTTGGTCTTCTTTAATTAAGGTTAAGGTAGTGTTTAAATACAAACTATCGCTGAGCATCACTGAATAGTCTGGTACGCTTAAAGTTTCAATTGAACTTGTTTCTTGGGTAATAGAGTTGCCTTGCAGCACTATAACACCCGACGATGTATCTATCAAAACGTTACCTAAATTATCCTGAATATTTATTTCAGCAACTATGTTATCGCTGCCGTCGGAAGGTCGTAAGCTACGGTAAGTAGCGTCTATTTTGTTGGCTAAATAAAACGAGGGATCGGCTAAAAAATGAGGAAGGGGTACACTGGTGTAGCTTTTAAGTACCGGGTTAGGTGAAATGCTAACTAAACTCCTGTCATTAAGGTAGGAAGTTAGTGTATTATCGCTGTTTAAAATTTGTGGCCTACCTACGTATATATAATCCAGGTGCCACTGATCGAAGGGGCCAGTAGGGTCGGCAGTATTCTGAAATTTAAACTTGAAGCCGGCATGATAGTAATCCTCGCCAGTAGTCTCAGCCAGCTCATCTAAGTTAAAACTTACCTGATAAAAAATTGTAGAGTCCACAGTAGGGCCGTTACCTTGGTTCCAGATTTTAATCCATTCCCCCTCAGCATTCATAAAAAACAGCCGCAAGCTGTCCAAATTGTCGGGCTGCTCGCCCAAGCCTTTCATCTGGTAGAAGAAGGACATAATTATATCTTCGGAGTCAGCAATTGATTCACCGGCCAGGTTTATTGGGGCACTAACTAAGCTATCAGCATCACTGGGAACTTCAACATTTGGGAAATGAGGGTTACCATAAATGTTTATACCATCCAGCGTAGCTACGCCGCGGCTGGGGGGCATTATAGCGTAGCCAACAGTACGGGCTACGGTTGTATTGCTTGGCCAGCGTAAAGTATCTAGCGTATAGCTTTCGTCAGTAAAATCATCGAAAAAAGGTATAGCTAAGGTGTCTGCCAAGTACGCATTTATGGAAGATTCGCGAGCCTGAGAGGGATTGCTTTTGTATAATTTAGGCGTAGCTTCGGCATCATTCACTATTGTTAACTGAGCATAGGTATTGCCCGCACCAAATGCTACTAGTATTAAGAGTATTAGGTAAAATTTACGGACGTTCACTTGGTTCATCTTCTTCAAATAAAGAAGTCTCATCGCCTACTTTTAAGCCGGTTTTGTTTGGATCAAATTCCGCTACCCAAACATCAATTTTTTCTCCGATTGTCGCTTTAACCCCTGCCGGCGGTACCTGGCGTAAGACTGTGTTAGGGGTTTTGTCAGTTGAGACATCGTAGGATATTTCGCCCATTTTAAAACCCCCGCCAACTATAGCAAACTGAGCACTTTCTAAATCCATACCCATTACGTTGGGTACTTCAAAATCAGCGTCGCCCCGACCGTCGCCTACTACCAGATCAATTTTAGAGCCTTTGGCAATTTCGGTGCCTTCGGCTATAACTTTGCCTTTGTAGCGTTGCTCCAGTACGGCATTGGCGGCTATATCCGGTTTGTAAGTTATTTCACCTAATTCCAGGCCAAAGCTTTTAAGTACCAAAGCCGCATTTTTAACCGAAGAATCCAGCAGGCGGGGCATTTTAACCTTCGGCGGGTTCTTAGCATTTAAACTAATGAAAATTTTACGGTTTTCTTTTACCAGAGCCCCCGCCCGCGGAAACTGCTTCATTACTGTTAGGGGCGGAAAGTCTGAATCGAAGGTAGAATCATTTACTTCGTAACGCAGGTGGTACTGGTCCAGATAATTTTCTAAATCCGAATACGACCTACCTTCAAGTTTAGGCACAGTTACCGTAACCCCCTGATTGGTAGTATTGGGTAAATAGCCTTCAAAGAAGTAAATGAGCAGGCCGGTTAAAATTGCAAGTATTACCAATAGGTTAATTAATACATGCTTCCAGGTAAAACGCCTCATGAAATAGCTGTCTGTCGTTTTCGTTCAATCCCGTAGGTTAGTATCGCGTCAATGAATTCGTAAGGTTTATAGCCATTAAGGGCACTTTGGTGGAATATACAGGTTGCAGGGGTCATACCCGGTAACGAGTTTATTTCAATAATTATTGTTTCCACCCGGCCGTCATCGTACACCCGTACAAAGGCATCTATCCGCGCATAGCCTTCAATATTAGCGATACGGGCAACTTTTTCCAACTGTTTGCGAACCTCGCTGCTTATTCGGTTCTGCTCATCCGGGGTTTTAGCGTAGCGGGCCGGGGTTATATTCTGGCCTTCGCCGGCCAGAAATTTTTCTTCCAGAGAAAGCACCTCGCCGCCAGCGAGTGCTTCCGAAGGTTCAAAAACTTCGTATTGCACCTCACCGTCGGCATGTTTAATAGTCAGCAAGCCACCGGTGATCTCCAGAAAGTGGCTGGCCCCGGCTTTGCCCACAAATTCTTCGATCAGGAAAACATCCTTCTGCGGAAATTCTTCGTTTGGCCTAAGTCCCAGAGTTTTCATTGGCAAGGCCAAAAGCTCCGGCAGATCCCGGAAAATCATTTCGGCAAAGGCGGCCATTTCGGTCCGGTTTTTAATTTTCTTTACCGCCGAGCTACAGCCGTCATCGGCGGGTTTGGCAATTAGCGGGTAACCATAGTCCTGTTCTATCTGATCAAGAACATCTTCCTTATTACTTTCCCAATCTTCAAGACTAACCAACCGGTGTTTAGCAACTGGTATACCGTGCTCACGAAGTAGCTTATTGGTGTCAAACTTGTTTATGGTAAGCTGAGAACTGCTTACACCACTACCGTTAAACGGCAGCCCAACTTCTTCTAAATGCTGTTGTAAGGCTCCATCCTCACCCGGACGGCCATGCAGGGCTATAAAGACCGCATCCACATGCTTAGCCAGCTCCTGATAGCTTACGGCTCCAAACTGCAGGGTATCGCGGCTGGTGTACTTTTCGGTAATAGGTTTAGCCTCCTCAATAATAGCTTTTAAAATAGGGTGGTGCTCATTACGTAAATAAGCGGCTACTTTTTCCTTTATATCATCGGCATTATCTTTCAGCATTATATTAATGGGCAAAAGGTACAGTTTGTGCTCCCGATCGTTACCGGTTAAAAATACCGGCACCGGTTGATATTTTACCGAGCTGGAAAGCTTTTCGAATATATTCCGCCCGCTTTCAACCGAAATATGGCGTTCGGTAGAATAGCCGCCCATAATAACTGCTACCCTAATTTTCCGCTCTTGCTGGGCGCGTAGCTTCTTAATTTCACTATCTAGCTGGTTAAGTTTATCGCGAAGTGCTACATTAAACTTACCGGCATTGATGCGCTCGGCTAAACTGGTGCGGATTATATAGGTAAGAAACTGGCTGGGGTTTAGCCCAATTTCGGCCGCCTGGTGAAAAAAGAACGAACTGGGCAACATACCCGAAGTTGTATTAGGGTCGTTTAGGAAGATTTCACCGGCTTCATTTATGAACCCATCTATGCGGGCGTACACATTGCAGTGCAGAGCGGTAAACAAGCGCTGGCACTCCCGCCGAATATCCTGAATTTGACTGTCCGGTAAATTTATTGGGGTAATTTTGCGACTAATACCCGGCAGATACTTGGCCCGGTAATCAAATACATCGCTATTCTTAATTATTTGGGTAGGGGGTAGGGCCAGCGGATTCCCCTCATTATCCTGAATTACTATACAGCTAAACTCCTTGCCCTCTATAAATGATTCTAGCAAAATATGTTCTTCGCTATGCAGGGGCTGAAGCACTATATTGTCGGCTATTTCAGCCTGAGAATTCAGAAAGTCCAGCAGGTCCGACGGGTGGTAGATAAGCTCTTTATTATCGCCGGCGTAAACCGGTAAGCCTATACCTTCGCGAATGTCGGTTAGGGTACTTAGGAAGTAAAATTTTTCTTCCTCAGATTTAGCTTTCCAGGCAGTTAGGTCAATTTCTTCTAAAAACAAGCTCTTGTGCATAGCTTCTGCAAATGCGCTAAGCTCATCATCCTTAACTAGGCTTACCCCGATGCTACTACCCTGGTTAGGTGCTTTAACCACCATTGGCAGACCAACCTGTTGCTTGGCTTCCTCAAAAATTTCAGCTTTATTTTTAGCAGTTATCCACCTTTGGCGACTAAGTACCCAGCGTTTAGGTCCTTTAAATCCTCCGGCTTCCATTAAATTTTTCTGGACAATTTTATTTATTCCGATAGAGGAAGGCAGAATTCCGCAGCCGGAGTAGGGTATACCGTACCACTCCAGCAAGCCTTGCAAACTTCCGTCTTCGCCGTATGGCCCGTGTAGCGAAAGAAATGCAAACTCAAATAAGGAATTAAACTCGTGAGGGCGAATTACCCGGCCTACTGAATTGGCTATATCTTCCAGTTCCGTATTGGAAAGGTTTTGAAGTGAATCCAGGTAGATTTGGAAAGGCAGTTTTGATTCCGGAAGAAATTTAGCGGGCGGGTAGAAGTCGCGTATAGTACCCTTATAAATATACTGCCAATCCAGCAGGATAAACTGCCCCAGGCTATCCACAAATATGGGTACGGCCTCAAAAAGATTTTTATTTAAATTATCATAAACGGTGCGGCCACCGGCAAATGCTATTTCCCGTTCGCGCGAGGGGCCGCCGAAGAATATCCCGATTTTCATATAAAACTTCCTGATCAGTAAATGTAAAAGTACCCTGTTTTTCTTAATATTTAGCGGTTTATAACCAGTCGGCGGGTTTGGGTAAAGTTTTTACCCTGTACTCTAACAAAGTAAAGGCCGGAACTAAGGTTAGCAACATTTAGGGAGAATGGCACCTGTAGCGCATTAAACCACTTATCAGCCCACATTAGTTTTCCTTGGCTATCTATAATTTGTACCACTAAATCCTGACGTTGATTAAAATTAAATACTACCGAAACCTCAGGTGTTTGGTTGGTATTAACCGGGTTAGGGTATAATGACATGGAACCCGGGCTGGGCAGGTAATACGTAGGCTCATCATTCAGTGGATACACCTGCACCTCATCAATATAAACCGAAGAACGGTAATTTCCTTTTCCTACAAACGCTATTCTCAGGCTATCTTCCCCTACGTAATTTCTGAGCGATACAAATTGCTTGTTCCAATCAGTAGAAACTATAGGCCTGCCAACCATATTCTGGCGGGCATTGGAATCAAATCCTAAGGTCGACCAGATGGTATCCGGATAAGTTTTTCCACCGTTAGTAGATGCTAATATTAACACATCCGAACTTTGATTTTCGGCGCCGCTAAGGCTATAGTAAAACTCCATACCCGCTTGCTCGCTATTACTAATATTTAGGGTAGGTGATACCAGCCAGGCGCTGGGGCCTAGTTGTTGGTTAGCGAAGTACGCCTCCACCGCATGGTTATTTCCGGTATTATCCGGGTTGCTGGTTGGGTACACCACCTGGGCGGGGCGCCAGGAACTAACCATAGAATTGCTGGTAATACTGGCCCAACTAGATACCGAGTTTAGCTGATCGCCGGAAAAACTTTTACGAAGCGGAATAATATCCTGTGATTTATTAATTGCACTGTGGACTACCTGTTGGTTATTATAAGATAATAAATCAGCCTTATCATTCGGGTGCGAAATTTCGGCTTCCCACTCGTAAGTTTGGTTAAGGGCCAACCCTTTGTACGAACTAACTGTAAGAATTTGAGTGGATCGAGGAGCGATAGAAAGATTGGTACGGGTAAAGTTTTCTATTACCGAGCCATCACGCCTAACGGTAATTTGCAGGCTGTTTACCACCTCGTCACTAGCGTTAAATACCTCCAACTGCACCACGCCCGATGTGTCCATTTGTATTGGGCTAGGCGATACAATTGACCGTAAAATTACATCCGACACATCATCATAAGAATTTGTTAAGCGAATGTTGTCCAGGTACAGGTTATTGCCAAAGTTGTTTACTACTTCAAAAATTAATTGCACCTGAGGGTAACCGATAAATTGGCTCAAATCAATAAATTCGGTGCGCCATTGGCTGGAGGTGGGTACAAAAGGATCGGCAGTAAAGGGTGCCGTAGCTAAACCCTGCCCCTGTTTAGAGTATAGAAGGGTAGCACTTTCCAGTTCGGCACTACAATCAGTACTAACATACACATTAAGTTTATCCTGGCTATTATTGAACGGAGTATAGGCAACATCAAAATTAGCAAAGGCTATTTGGGTATCAGATAAATCGAATATCGGAGAGATCAAGTAATCCTGCGACCCATTATTACTGTAATCGTAGATATTAATATAAAATGCTTGGTTGCCATCTGTGGTAGGGGTAATTTCCCATCCGAACTGCCGGTCCGGATTTTGAATAAGAAAATCATCGGACTGATTATTACTTACCGGGTTAAGGTAGGGTAACTCAGCGTCCGCAGGAATATTTATGGTATAGGTAAAAATATTATTGCTGGAACGGCCGTCGGTTTGGCCGTTTACTTCTAAAATTTTAACTATGAATTCATGGTACCCGGTGGTAGAAATTTTTATCTCCGGTAGGGTAAGTTTAATAACATCAGGGTAGGTCAGAGCCGGTTCAAACGAATGAGTGGCTATTTCGGCTCCGTCCAGCATAACCTGAAATTTCACGGTGTTAATGATATTAGAACCGTAGTTTCTAAACTCAAGCACTGGGGAAAAGCTGCCGGTACAAATATCAGATCCGGCTATGTTAATACTTCTTATACCGCCATCGTTAGCCACCCGGGTAGGCTCATTTTTTCCTGCTGAGTTTGGCAAATCTTTCCGGCGGGGGCTACTTGCCAGCACAACATGCATACGCTCCGACTGGCCCAAAGTAAATAAGGACATGCACTTATCTTCTGTATAGTCCATATAGTTCTGGAACATAGCCAATGAGCCATCACAGGCTTTGTACTGATCCTTGGTATTTGGGCAGGTGCCGTGCGAGTTGCCTACCAGGGGTGTATCATCTACGTAATCATCGGCACTGCAGCCTCCATCGCCCCAAATATGCCGAAGGCCAAAGTAGTGACCAATTTCGTGCGTGGCAGTTCTGCCTAAACTATTAGGGTTAGCATTGCCGCCTACTCCAAAATACCGATAATTTATTACTATACCGTCGGCTTCTTCTATGGAGGGGTCATCCAGGCCGGGTAGCACGTCGCTTTCCGGAAACTGGGCGTACCCCAGTAAATCGCCGCGTAACGGAGCCGAATAGATATTCA
>CAZDEY010000013.1:74800-100840 GCA_964504565.1 uncultured Roseivirgaceae bacterium | reverse complement strand
ATATTCAGATAGCTGGAAGCCGGCCAGTGCGAGATGCCTTTTAACTTTAGGTCGTCGTCCATAGAGTAGCTATCCTGATTGGCCGCCACGCGTACTATTCCATCGGTGGGTAGGCCTTCGGGGTCTTGCTTGGCAAGCACGAACTCAATTCTGGTATCGGCGGCCAGAGGTTTAAACTCTTCCGGTAAACTTTCCTGCTGGGCGGTATTTAATTTCTGAAAATCTTCGTTTAAAATCCGAATTTGCTCTATAATCTGGCTGGTCGGAATATTGGTATTGGTATTAACTGCTTCGTTGGCTTTATGCACCACGTGAACTACTACCGGAATAATGTAGGTATTCTCCGCAATACTGAAAGCTGATTTGCTGCGTTTTAGTTGCTGCTTTTTCTGCTGTAGCCACTTTTCAAACTGATGGGGTGGCAACTGACGCGGATTTCTGGCTAATTGTATCTCTTGGTACTTTTCGTATCCGCACTTTTCCTGAGCACTAAGCAGGCCGGCCGAAAGAAAAAACGATACAAAAAGTAAAAATCGCATACTGAATAGATATTCCGTTGCATTAAAATAAAAAAATCCCCGGAAAAAGTTTCCGGGGTAGGTAAAATATATAGGAGTGGCTAGGCCGAAGTAAGGTTAATGGCCTCCACTCGGTTAACTTCCGGTACTTGGCGCTTAACGGCTTCTTCAATACCGCCTTTAAACGTCATGGCCGACATTGGGCAGCTACCGCAGGCACCTAGTAGTTCCAGGCGTACTATTCTGTCATCGGTTATTTCCAGAATTTTAACATCGCCGCCATCGGCCTCTAAATAAGGCCTAATAGAATCTAGCGCGTTATCTACCCGCTCAAATAGTGTACTAGTATCCATATTAATTTACTTCTACAACTTTAGTTTCGGCTACTTCGGCATTCCTGATAGCAACCTGCTGGGCCAGGGCTTTGGCCAGGTCGGCAAATGCTTTAGCCGAAGTTTCATCTTCTTTCAGAGCGAACGGGTAACCATTATCGCCACTTTCCCTTATACCCTGCACTAACGGTAGTTGCCCTAAGAACGGTACCTGGGCCTTATCGGCAAGCTGTTGCCCGCCGCCTTCACCAAATATATAATATTTATTATTAGGTAACTCGGCCGGAGTAAAATAGGCCATATTTTCGACTATGCCCAATACCGGAACATTAATTTGGTCTTGCTTAAACATAGCCACCCCCTTCTTAGCATCGGCTACAGCTACTTTTTGCGGCGTAGTAACTATTACTGCCCCGGTTACCGGTACTGTTTGTACAAGGGTTAGGTGTATATCGGAAGTTCCCGGTGGTAAATCAATCAGAAGATAATCTAATTCGCCCCACTTTACATCGGCTAAAAACTGGCGCAGTGCCGAAGAAGCCATAGGACCGCGCCACACCAGCGCATTATCCGCCGGCATCAGCAACCCTATCGACATTAACTTTACCCCGTACTGATCAATTGGAATAAGCCAATTTTTGCCTTCTTCCGATACCATTCGGGGTTGCTCGTGCTCGCAGTTAAACATAAGGTGCTGGCTAGGGCCGGTAATATCAGCATCAATTACCCCTACGCGGGCGCCGCTTTTGGCCAAGGCAGCCGCTAAGTTGGCAGTAACGGTGCTTTTACCAACACCACCTTTGCCGGAGGCTACAGCTATAATGTTTTTTACACTGGGCAGAAGCGGGGTTTGGGTACGGGTGGTAGTAACCCGAGAACTCATCGTGATTTCGGTTACTACATCATCTCCCAAAAACTTGGCAATAGCGGCCTCGCAGTTATTTTTTATAAGTTCCTTAAGCGGGCAGGCCGGGGTAGTAAGTACAACGGTAAATTTGAGCGTATTGCCGTCAATATCAATATCTTCAATCATGCCCAGCGTTACCAAATCCCGTTTCAGGTCGGGGTCTTCTACAGTGCGCAAAGCATTAAGTACATCGTTGGCAGAAAATTGAGCCATAAAAGCTTTTCTTTTTTTAGGGTAACAATGCCGGGGCTGCTAAAGTGCCGGCTTAGCCGCAAAGGTACTAAACGATTAGCAAATACTCTTACCTATTTAGCTTGCATAAACTGGCTGCCAAATTGTATCTTTAAGCTGTGCAAGGTCTTTTTAATTCTCCTGAAACCACCAGCGAGGCTACACTCTTCTGCGATGTTCTGATACCGGTACCCATACCCGGCAGCTTTACCTATAGGGTTCCTAAAGAATACAGCGATAAGGTAACCGAAGGCAGCCGGGTAGTTGTGCAGTTTGGCAAGCGGAAGATCCTGACCGGCATAGTAAAGCTGGTGCATCAAACCGCGCCCGAGGCTTACGAAGCCCGGTACATACTTGAGGTTCTGGACGATCAGCCGATTGTACAACCTGTGCAATTGAAGTTATTTGATTGGATGGCCAAGTACTATATGTGTACGCCCGGCGAGGTTATGAACGTGGCCGTGCCTAGTGGGCTGAAACTCAGCAGCCAGAGCCGGGTCCAACTTCACCCTAATTTTAGCCTGGAATCATCCGAAGAAAGTTTTAATGAAAAAGAAGCCCTATTAATAAGAACCCTGGAAGAGCAGGACAGCCTTACCTACGCCGAGGTTGAAGAGCTAATGGGGCAGAAATCGCTATACCAACTTTTTAAGAATTTAATTGCCAAGGAAGCAATTCTTTTATTTGAAGAAGTTAAAGAGAAATACAAGCCCAAAACCTTGCGCAAAGTACGGCTGGCCCCGGGCCTGGTAAACGAACGCGACGATCTGGAAGCGCTGTTTAGGGTGCTGGAGGCTACACCTAAGCAGTTACAAGTTCTGCAAAAGTATCTGCAGTTGGTTCCGGTGCTTAAAAATCCGGAGAAAAACTCTTCCGGAATCCTAAAGTCCCAATTGGTAGACCAGGATGTATCGCCTAGTTCGGTAAGAACGCTGATAAAAAACGGTGTGCTGGAGCAGTTTGAAGAAACTGTGGCCCGCTTCGATTTAAGTGATGCCCAAACCGATGTTCAGATAAAGTTAACCACTGAGCAGCAGCAGGTCAAAGCCGAAATTCTAAACCATTTTGAAAGTAAAGATACGGTGCTGTTGCACGGCATAACCGGTAGCGGCAAAACCGAACTTTATATAAGCCTGATTGAAGATGCCTTGGCTCAGGGCGATGAGGTGCTGTTACTATTACCGGAAATTGCCCTAACCACCCAAATAGTAAACCGGCTTAAGCGAGTGTTCGGTAGCCAAATGGGGGTATATCACAGTCGCTTTAGCGATAACGAACGAGTTGAAGTGTGGCAGGGGGTGTTGAGCGGCAGCTTTCCTTTGGTAGTTGGGGTACGTTCCAGCGTTTTTTTACCTTTTAAGCATTTAGGGTTAATTATTATTGATGAAGAACACGAAGCCAGTTACAAACAGTACGACCCCGCCCCGCGCTACTACGCCCGCGATACGGCCCTGGTTCTGGCCCAGCTACATCATGCTAAAACCTTATTAGGATCAGCTACCCCCAGCGTGGAGAGTTATTACCACGCCCAGCAAAATAAGTATGGGTTAGTGAAAATGATGCACCGCTACGGTACTGCTCAACTTCCGAAAATTCAATTAGCTGATACCCGGGTAGCCAAACGCGATAAGGTAATGAAGGCAATGTTTACGCCGGAACTTACTCAATCACTACAGTCGGTGCTTGAGAAGAAGCAACAGGCTATAATTTTCCAAAACCGGCGGGGCTACGCACCCTATCTAACCTGCGAAGAGTGCAACTGGATACCCAAGTGCGAAAACTGTGCGGTAAGCCTGACCTACCACATGTACAGCAACGAACTGAAGTGCCACTACTGCGGCTTCCAGGCCTACGTACCTACCGCTTGCCCGGCCTGCGGTTCCAGTAAAGTGCATACCGTAGGCCACGGCACCGAAAAGCTGGAGGAAAGTATCCGCTTAATTATGCCCGGAGCTGAAGTGCGGCGTATGGATTTAGATACAACCCGACGCAAAAACAGCTATCAGGAATTACTCAATGAATTTGAAGAACGTAAGGTAGATGTGCTGGTGGGTACCCAAATGGTGAGTAAAGGCCTGGATTTTGAAGGGGTTACGCTGGTAGGAATATTTGATGCCGACCGGATGATTCATTACCCGGATTACCGGAGTTACGAACGGGCCTACCAAATGCTAACCCAGGTGGCGGGTAGGGCGGGGCGCAGTAAAGAAGCCGGCAAAGTTATAATTCAAACCGCCAATGTGGAGCAGCCTATACTGCATAAAGTTATAGTAGGTGATTACGAGGCCTTCTATACCGAAGAAATTAGGGAACGGGAACGCTACAATTATCCGCCCTTTAGCCGATTGGTAAGGCTAACGGTTAGGCATAAAGAAAAAGCGGTTGCGGAACAGGCAGCCGCTGCCCTCACTAAGCAACTGGCTGCCAAACTGGATGCCCAGCGGGTATTAGGGCCGGAAGAACCCTTAATTGGACGAATTAGAGGGTTGTATCTATTTAATATAACAATTAAGTTGGAACGACTGGGATTGGATGTGCCAGCTATAAAAGCCTATCTGCAACAGGCGGTAGAATCTTTGCTAAAGGTTAAAGAATACAAAAAAGCCAGCGTAATTGCCGATGTGGACCCGGTTTAGTTCGCTGACCTCAACCCTAACAATTTAATGTTGCCGATGGCGTATTCCGGGTTAGCGTGGTCGTGGTCGGGTACATGTTCCGGGTCGCACTCTTCTTCAAAATCGGTAGGGGCATAGTGAATTACAACTGCCCGGTTCAGTATAGAATTAGCTGGTGCATTGCTATGAATACTCCATAGGTCAGTGCTAATTTCGTATTCACCTATGCCGCTATCGTTGGTTTTAATGTTTCCCACATCGCCAATGTAGGGTTTGCCCCAGGCTTGGTTTAGGCTTAGCGTAGTGCAGGCTTTTTGTTGCATAGGCAAACCGGCATTAAAGTGCATGCCCGGATTTTCGGCCCCGCCCTGGTGTATATGTACCGCCATCAGGCGACCGCCCAACCAGGCATCGTTAACATCTATCTTCAGGTGTACTACGGTGGAGTCAATCGTCCAGAATACTGCCTTGCCCCGCACAATTTGATCGGCTTGGTTAACCTGTAGTAAAGTAGCTTCGGCTACCAAGGTATCGGGGGCGGAAGATTTTTGGCGTAGGTCAGGTACGTCATCTTCGCAGGCCGAAACTAGCCATAAACCAGCGGCAAAAAATAGCAAGGACAGAATTCTCATACTGGCGGAACGTTTAATGGACAAGAATAGTGCCTACAGGTTCCAGCTTTCGTTAAGGCCGGTAATAGCGTGGTGGGCGGTCATATCAAATTGCACCGGAACCAGGCTGGCCCAGTTATTGGCTATTGCCCACTCATCGTTATCTTCCCCCTTATCGAAGTTAACAAAATTTCCGGCCAGCCAAAAATAACGGCGTCCGTTCGGGTCAAAGCGTTCGTCAAATTCTTCCTGCCACTTAGCCCGCGCCTGGCGGCATATTTTAATGCCTTTTAGGTTTTGGTTTTGCTTGGGCGGGAAGTTTACGTTAAGCGCCACTCCCTTAGGTATACCATTTTGTAAGGCTTGCTTTGCTACTTTTATAACCCACTCGCGGGTATGGCTGAAGTCAGCTTCCGGATCGTAATCGGCCAAGGAAAAACCAATGGCCGGCATGCCCTCTATGGCGGCCTCAATTGCGGCGCTCATGGTGCCGCTATACAATACCGAAATAGAAGTGTTACTGCCGTGGTTTATACCGCTTACTACTAAATCGGGCCATTTATCTTTCAATACATAATACTTGGCCAGCTTTACACAGTCGGCCGGGGTGCCGCTGCATTTATAGGCATCAACCCCCATATCGTCAAATACGTCAGTTTTGTACAAGCGAAGCGTATTACCAATAGTAATGGCGTGGCCCATACCCGATTGCGGACCGTCCGGGGCAACTACTACCACCTCGCCAATTTCTTTCATACACTCAACCAAATTGCGTATGCCGGGCGCAGTTATGCCATCATCGTTAGATACTAATATTAGCGGGCGTTCTTTGCTCATGATAAAAAAATAGGGGAGGTTTAGTCTTCTTTTAGAATGGTGTGACCCATTTTATCGCGCTTAGTGCGCAGGTAATTTTCGTTGTGCTGGTTGGGCTCGATTTCAATAGGCACGCTTTCTACTATTTCCAGGCCGTAGCCTATAAGGCCGGCGCGCTTTTTCGGATTGTTAGAGATCAGCCTGATTTTGCTTACCCCTAAATCGCGCAGAATTTGGGCGCCAACTCCGTAGTCGCGATTGTCCATCTGAAAGCCTAATTCCAAATTAGCCTGTACAGTGTCTAGGCCACTTTCCTGCAATTTATAGGCTTTAAGTTTGTTCAGCAGGCCGATACCGCGACCCTCCTGGTTCATATAAAGCACTATACCTTTACCTTCTTTTTCTACCATTTCCAGTGCGGCGTGCAGTTGGTGGCCACAGTCGCAGCGGCACGAGCCAAAAATATCGCCGGTAACGCAACTGCTGTGTACGCGTACCAAAACGGGTTCATCCTTTTGCCACTCGCCCTTGGTAAGGGCCAGGTGCAGCTCGCCGGAATTGTTCTGGCGAAAGGCCGTCATATCGAAATTACCGTAGTCGGTAGGCATTTTAACGCCTATTTCGCGGGTAATGAGGCTTTCGGTACGGAGGCGGTAGGCGATTAGATCTTTGATGGTTACCAGCTTCAAATCAAACTTTTCGGCAACCTTAACCAGATCGGGTAGGCGGGCCATAGTACCGTCTTCGTTCATAATTTCCACCAGTACTCCGGCGGGCTGAAAACCGGCCAGCCGGGCAAAGTCGGCGGCGGCTTCGGTATGGCCGGCCCGGCGCAATACACCGGCTTTTTTTGCTTTAAGTGGAAATACGTGACCCGGCTTGCCTAATTCTTCCGGTTTAGTTTCCGGGTTTACCAAGGCTTTTATAGTTTTAGAACGATCGGAGGCCGAGATACCGGTGCTGGTTCCGTGCCCGATAAGGTCTACCGATACGGTGAAGGGCGTTTCAAAGGTTGCGGTATTTTTACCAACCATTAAATCCAGGCCCAATTCTTCGCAGCGGTCTTCTACAATAGCCGCACAAATTAAGCCCCGGCCGTGGGTAGCCATAAAGTTTACAATCTTGGGCGTAATACATTCGGCGGCGCATATAAAATCGCCTTCGTTTTCGCGATCTTCGTCGTCAACTACTATAATTACTTCGCCATTTTGTATGGCTGCAATAGCCTCTTCTACAGTATTGAGGGTAAATTCCTTGCTCATGGGTTGCCGGGGACCTTCGGCTGAGGAAGGCCGCTGGATAAGTTCTACGCAAAGGTACGGTAAAATCCCGAACCTATTGCAGCGGCAACGTGGGGAATATGGGTTTGGTTCGGGAAGAAGGGCAGTGGGTGAAGGTCGGTGAGGGCGGTGACCTTGGGAGAGATTATCTTTTGTATACCAATGAAAGTTTCGAACGCGGGGAACGCCACCCGATTCCAAACGTGATTGAGAATTATTAAGACTTAGTTAATTTTTCTCCTGAGTCCAATCCACAATATTGCTTCTATAAGTTTCACTTGCAAATTCCAATTGAGAAGACTTTTCCAATTCTTTCATGATATCTGAGTCGAACTTAAAATCATATAACAACCAATCGTTATTAGGTTTATAAAATGTGAAAGTATACCTGATAGGAAATTTTTGATGCTTAGCTAAATAGCTAAGGAGAATTACACTTTTTCCAATGTGTCTGCTTAAAATTTTCTCGTGTCCGAAGTATTTACCTGCCTTGGATTGACCTTCTTTAATTGATCTCAATATGGTTTGATAGTTTTCATCACTTATCAAATCTGGGTTAGTTTTAAGTATAGATTTTAAGCTCTCTGATAAATCCTTTTCATAGTTTAAATAGAAAGCTTCAACTAATCTTTCAGGTTCACTAGGTTCTTCGTTTTCTATTTGGGTATAATTTGAAGAACACATCACCAGAAAGCCTAAAACTAATAAGGAAAGGATAGATACAATTTTGATGTTTGTCATGAAAAAGGAGTAATTATAGTTTTAAAGAATTGGTTGGGTTGATTCCGTTAGGTGTCTAGGTCATAGTGGTTATATTCAACCAGCCACCACATTCCCCAACAACCGGGCAATTTCCATTTCGGTGCTTTTTGGTTGCATATGGAGAGGAATAGCTTGGGCTGCTAGAAGCGAACGCGTTGCAAACGCGCTCGAGAATGAGGCTTTAAATCCTATTTTTGTTACCATTTACAACCATGCCTAGTCTATTACCAATTTCAGATTCAATAGTTTTTAATTCCATATCTTGGATTTGAATTTCAGTTTCCTGATTTGCTGAAGAAGCATTTTTTAGAGAGTTTTGAAGTTGAATTCTAAAGAATCTAGCTAGCCAGTATTTAATTCTGAGAGTATTATATTCTGTATTTTTTTCGATTTGCTCGTTTTCTGTAGAAGTTATTATGTTGTACTTTGAAAACCATTTTGGGCTGAGATGATTTTTCTCAAACGATAAGTCAGAAACAAGAATTCTTACCTCGGAATCCTGATGATTTATTAAGAATTTAAAAGGATTGTCATAGCCACTTTTCAGGGTATTTAGGACAGTTCGACAAGTGGGATCAGAAAATTCAATATCTCCTAAAAGATTGAGTAAATATTCGTATTGTTTGACCTCCCCTAAATTTTCTTGACCAAATTTTATTAGCAACCGAACACTCTCTCTTTCCTGCAGCTTTAGGCTGTCTTCGGCAGTGGTTTTAGCCGGAACAGGCTCACTTTCTTTAGTTGGTTGAAATAGTTTAGGTTCCTTAGGTTCTTCTTTTTGCTTACCCTGGAGAATTTTACTCAACTCGCGCGATAGGGCGTTTTCTTCCATGCCGAGAAGCTGAGCGCACTCCTGCAGGTAGGCACTTCTAATAAACGAATCACTAAGCAACGCTATGCTGCTTAGTACTTCCCGGGCGGCTTTGGTGCGCTTAACCGGATCGCTGCCGGCTTCTTTTAGTAAAAGCTGAGTTTTAAATACAACGAAGTCGGTAGTTTTTGCAGCTAAATACTCCTGAAAAGCGGTGCTGCCTATTTTTCGGCTGTAGCTGTCGGGGTCTTCGCCTTCCGGAAAAACCACTACGCGCACCTGTAAATCCTGCGCCAGCAGCAAATCAATCCCTCGTAAAGAGGCTTTTAATCCGGCCGGGTCGCCATCGTACAGTACGGTTACCTGGGGGCAGTAGCGCTTGATTAACCGAATTTGGTCTTCGGTTAGGGAAGTGCCGCTGGTAGCCACTACATTTTCTATATCGCTGAGGTGCAGGCTAATCACATCGGTATAGCCTTCAACAAGGTAGCAGTTTTCTTGGCGGCGCATAGCCGCCTTAGCTAAATGAATTCCGTAGAGAACGTTGCTCTTGTGGTATACCTCGGTTTCCGGCGAGTTTATATACTTGGGCGATTTTTTATCGGCCGTAAGCTGACGCGCACCGAAGGCAATAGGTTTACCGCTTACCGAACTGATAGGAAACATTACCCGCCCCCGGAAACGGTCATATACCTTGCCGTCGTCTTTGCTAATAATGAGTCCGGCTTTTTCCAGCGCCTGCCGGCTATACCCGGCTTTAGTGGCGGCCGATAATAATCCATCCCACTCAGGCGGACTGTAGCCAAGTTCAAACTTTTCAATAGCCGAATTAGGCAATCCTCGTTCCTTCAGGTAGCTCAGGGCCAGGCTTTGACCATCGGGATGTTCCGTTAGTTGCTGCTGGTAAAACTGAGCAGCGAATTTTAGTACTAAATATATACTTTCCCGCTCCTGTTGTTCTAGTAAATCTTGCGGCTGGGGGGCTTCTTCGGGTACCTCAATGCCGTACTTGCCAGCCAGTTGCTTAATGGCCTCGGTAAAGGAGAGGTTCTCAATTTCCATTACAAAGGTAATGGCATCGCCGGCCTTACCGCAACCAAAGCATTTAAATATGCCCTTATCGGGAGCTACTGAGAAAGAGGGGCTTTTTTCGTTATGAAAAGGACAACAGGCCCACAGATTCTTACCCTTGCGCTTTAGCGATACGTAGTCCTGAACTACTTCTTCAATATCGAGCCGTTGCTGAACTTCGTGCAGTACGTCTTGTCCTATTTTCACCGTACTAAGTTACCGCTTTTCGTATGATTATTAAAGCGCCAAGAGTATCTGTTTGTAGTCTCCGGACTTTCAACTAGTCGGTGGTGTGTTAGGGGTGGGGTTTTGGTAGTCTTCAGACTACCCTTAATTTGGGATTTAAACAATAGCCTAGGGTTTAAACCCTAGGCTATTGCAAATTTTTATACCGCCGACACCACCGAAGCCTGTTTTCGGCGGCTCAGAAACGTCATTAGGATGATGAAGGAAACTAGGGTGCTGCCGAACATTGCGGTAGCCATAGGTTGCGGGGTTCCGTTAAAAAACAAACTTACTAAGCCTGAAATTATAGCCCCCGATATCATCTGGATGCTTCCCATAAGTGCCGATGCACTACCAATTGCCTGCGTAATTGGTGCCAGGGCCAAAGCCGTAGCGTTGGGTGTAATTACCCCTTGGCAGAAAAGGAATACCCAGATGCAGCTCAGCGTTAAAACCGGACCAAAAGCCCCGGAATACGTCCCTATCACTAGAGCTATGCCTACCCCTAACTGTATCGTAGCGTTGGTAAGGGTAATGCGCAGGCCGCTTTGTTTTTTTAGCCAAAACCGATTTATCTGGCTGCCTAGTATAAAGCCGAAAGCATTAAACCCAAACGCCCAGCCGTACTGGGTTTCACTAAGGTTAAAGTATTCCATAAACACAAATGGCGAGCCGGCTATATAGGCAAACAGCCCCCCAAACGAGATACTGCTAACCAGGGTAAAGGCAATAAAGGCTGGGTTCTGTAAGACCGACTTCCAATCTTTCAAAATACGGTTAGGAGCCAGCGAAACACGGTTATCGGCACCTTTGCTTTCGGGTAGTACCAAGCCTACCAATAATATCAGCAACAGGGCCAGTCCGGCTAGAATATAAAATAGGGTGCGCCAACCAAATTCGGCCGTAACTAAGCCGCCCACCGTGGGAGCAATTATGGGGGCTACGCCCATAACCAGAATGAGACTGGAGAAAACGTTGGCAATTTCGCCGGGTGGAAACAAATCGCGAATAATAGCCCGGCCGGCTACCATACCCACGCACCCGCCCAGGGCTTGTAGAAATCGCATGCCAATCAGCATATCGGCCGAGGCGGCCCAAGCACAGCCCAGCGCTGAAATGAGATATAAAACTAAACCAAAGAGGAGGGGGGGCTTGCGCCCAAAGCGGTCAATAATGGGTCCGTATAGCAATTGACCGATGGATATGCCGATAAAGTAGCTGGTTAAGGAGTAGCCAACCGTAGCCATATCAACCCCCAGCGACTGGGCAATTTCGCTGAAGGCTGGTAGGTACATATCAATGGAAAATGGGCCCAGGGCGGCTAAGGCACCGAGGACTAATATTATGGTGGTACGATTAGGGACAGACTTCAAAACAGGAAATATTTCCGGGTGAAAAAGTAATCAACGGTTAAACACAAAAAAGCGTTCGCAAAGGTCGCGAACGCTTTTGATATAATTTTACCTATTAGCGCATTTATATAATGCCTATTACAATGCTATTTAAAATTTTTATTCATTGCTGGGTAAATATGTAATTGGAAATACCCACGTATCCCGAATTTCGATAGGCTCAGCATCAGGATCAAAATTTCCAGATTCTAAATTTGCTTTTTTAAATAGCAAATCAACTTTAAGGGTGTAGTTATTACCTTCATAGTTTACTTCTACCTCTCCACCCTGAATTACGTATAAAATATTGGTTGAATTATCAGCTGCGTCTGCCCCAATGCTTATTCCACCAGAGTCAATTCTAAAGAAATATTCATCTTCTGCACCATCATAAGTATAGGTACCTTCAGGTAATTTATCTGATTGATCAGTGGTTAAGAAGATACTAAATAATTCTCCTTTGCCTGATGGTAGTCCATTACTTTGATCAAAGGTTAATCCGTTAGATGTTAAATAAATACCAAATTCGTGATAGTTATCTTCTGGACCATCAATACCATCGTACTTCAAATAACCATTGTAAAGATCATAAGTTATATTTTCAACATTCAATTTAGCTATAGGCGTAGGATCAACTTCCTCTTCCTCGTTGCAAGAGAATACAATTGATAAAACCGCTAGTAATACTAAAGCGGTGGGTTTTCTTAAAATATTCATTTGAAATGGATTATTTATACCCTGTAAAGGTAAATCCAAAGAAATTTCTTAAAAGGCTATTTTTATATTAGATAGTACATATTACTATATTTAATTTTGCCTGATTTATAAAGTGAATCGTAGAAAGCACACAGGGCTCACCAATTACCCTCGCTTACTAATTTACGCATTCCTCTAGAGTTTCTTGTGGAAATTCGGAGAATGACGGGCTGGGTATACAATTCTAAAATTATATCACAATTTATTCATTACGCCTAAGGCTTCTTCAACATTCTCCAGCGGCCGCTGGCACACCCCCTCATAGCAAACGTATACCAAAGTTTCATCGCCTTTAGGCTCGCGGTTCTGAAGCAACTCAATTTCGGCACTTGTATTTTCTGTTCCAGCTAATACGGCAAATGGTTGATAGCCAGCACCAAACTCCTGGGCATACGCTTTATACTCCTTGCCAACTATCGCTACTTCGGCGGTATTGGCTAGCATTTCGGTATACAGGCAGGCCCAGTTGGTTAAATACTGAGGTTCTTTTTGTAGCAAGGGCTGTACCAGGCTCATCATTTCTTTGGCCTGGGTTAACCAATCCGCACGGGAGAGCAGCAAGCCGGCGCGGTACAGGTTACGAGCCATTAGGCTGTTGCTGGCCGGAATTACATTGTCGAATAATTCTTTCTTGCGGGCAATCAGATTCTCACTGGTAGAGGAAGTGAAGTGAAACAGCTTTTCATTACTATCCCAAAAATTTTTCTGGGCCTCTTCTACCAACTTTTTGGCTAATACAATCCACTCTTCTTCAAAGTTAACCTGATATAATTCCAAAAACCCATCAATAACCGCCGCGTAATCATCCAGAAAGGCCGGGATTGGCGGTTCAGATGCCGATTGTTTTTGGTGTAGCAAACCTTCCGGGGTATATAGAGACTTTAAAAACTTACCTAGTTGGTTACATAAACTTTTATACTTTTCATTTCCGGTGGCGGTGTAGGCTTGGCAAAGACCGGTAAGCATATGCCCGTTCCAGCCGCTGATTAGCTTTGTATCTAGGTCAGGGCGGGTACGCTCGGCGCGCCGGTGAAGTAGCGTCCGGTTAGTGTCTTCCACCATTTCGGCAAAATTTTGCGCGTTAAGGCTGTACTTTTCCGCAAACTCAGCGGCCGACTCGCGACGGTACAGAATATTAACCCCACTTTCCCAGTTGCCGTCCTCCTCGGTATTATAGTAATCCGATAGCATATCGGACATTTCGCCCCAGGCTTCGTCTAGTTCCGGCTGAGTCCAGGTGTAAAATTTTCCTTCCTCGCCCTCGCTGTCGGCATCCAGTGCCGCGTAGTAGCCACCCTCCGGGCTTTTAAGCTCCCGTTCGGCCCAGGCTATAGTATCATCTACAACCTTTTTAAATCCAGTCTCGCCGGTGGCTTTATAAGCCTGGGCGTAGAGGCTGAGCAATTGCCCGTTGTCATAGAGCATTTTTTCAAAGTGGGGGGCAAACCACTGCGCATCTACCGAATAGCGGGCAAAGCCGCCGCCAACCTGATCGTAAATGCCACCCATTGCCATCTCGCGTAGGGTTAATGTAGCCTGGGTTAGCGCCTCTTGGTTGCCGGTAAGTTTCCAGTACTGCAGCAGAAAACGCCAGTGGCTGGGCATCGGAAATTTAGGGGCGTAATCCAGGCCGCCCCGCTCGGTGTCCCATTTCTGGCTAAACTTCTTAAAGGCAATCTCAATAAGCTCTTGGGAGAAATTAAACTCGGAGCTCGGCTTCAACCCAAACTGAGCTACCAAAGAAGTGGATAAGCTCTGGGTAAATTCTTCGGCCGATTGTTCCAGCTCAGGCTGGTGCTTTTGCCAAGCTTCGGCCACCTTGGCCAACAGCTGCATCCAACTAGCTTTAGGAAAGTAGGTGCCGCCGTAAAAGGGTTTTTTTTCCGGCGTCAAAAATACATTTAGCGGCCAACCGCCCTGCACGCCCATAGCCTGTACGGAATCCATATAAATTTGGTCCAGGTCGGGGCGTTCTTCCCGGTCCAGCTTAATGCATACAAAGTGCCGGTTCATTAAGTCGGCTACTTCATCCTTTTCAAAACTTTCGTGCTCCATTACGTGACACCAATGACAAGCACTGTAGCCAATACTCAGGATGATTGGTTTGTTTTCTCGCTCGGCCCGGCTCAGGGCTTCTTCCCCCCAAGGGTACCAGTCTACCGGGTTGTATTGGTGTTGTTTTAGGTAGGGGCTAGAGGCGTGCTGTAAACGGTTGGCGGGCTTACTCATGGATTAGTTGCTCTTTTAATTGCTCAATTTCTTCAGTAACTGATACCGGCCAGCTTCGTTGCGCTAATTTGGCAATAGTTGACCGGATAAACTGCTGATGGGCTTCGGATTTGGGGTTAAACGGCCGGTGGTTTAGGGCCAATCGAATACCCTTCCAGTCGCTTACAAATTTTTGTGCTTCTGAATCAAGGAGGGTTTCAATAAATTTTTCCCAGATATACTCCTCGGCATCGGTGGTAGGGTGCAGGAGGTCGCTTTTGTAGAAGCGATAATCCCGCAGGTCGTCCAGCATTATTTCGTAGGAGGGGAAATAATAGAAGTTTTTGGGGGAAGTGCTTACAATTTCGTACACTGCCTGGCGCAAAATTGCTTTGCTTAGGCTGTTTTCTTCCAGTCCGTCTTTCTCGTGCCGTACCGGACTTACGGTCAAAATTAAGTTTAGCTCGGGATTTGATTTTTTGGCTAGACTGTACCAAGTGGTGAAGCTATCAGTAATTTCCTGAACAGAGAGCAAACGCTTAGAAAATTGATTTTGGGGCTGTTTGTGGCAGTTAGCTACTACCTGCTCGCTTTCTATCAGTTGATAAACCCAGGCACTGCCTAAGGTTATAATTAGGGCCTGCGCTTCGGAAATAGTAGTTTTAACTTTATTATGTATACCAGCCAGCTTTTCTTCTAGTTCAGCCTTAGTAGAAGCATTAATTTGTGAATGAGTCAAATAACTTAGCCAGCGTTCCTGAAACTCCAGACTTAAATTTGGGGGTAGCGGGCTTTGGTTCAGGGCCGAATGCAGCAGCGTGCCAATAGAGTGGGGGTTAAAGAGCGTACCGTAGGGGTTGTTTTCAACTCTAATTTTGTAGGCCAGCAAACGATCGCCCATAGCCTGGGCAAAGCAACTGCCTACGCTCACAATTGGCTGGCCAATGCTAAGGGTAAAGGGCGGTTGTTTAGGAAAAACTTCGGTTCGGAAACGCATACTACTAAGTTAATAATCATTTGGGCTCTGGCTCAATTCACCTCTGATTTTGGCCATAAAAAAAGCCCCCCGAGTACGGAGGGCTTCTACACTATACCTGAATATCAGCGGCGAGTATGCTCAATAAGAAAATTATTCAGCAACAACCTCAAAGCTAATTTCGTGCTTCACATCTTTGTGAAGGTCAATTTCGGCGGTATACTCACCTAATTGCTTCACGTCGCCGTTAATGCTGATTTGTTTACGGTCAACTTCGTAGCCTTTATCTCTAAGGGCTTCGGCAATTTGGGTAGTAGTAACGGCACCAAAGATTTTACCGGTTTCGCCAGCCTTAGCTGGTATGGTAAGCTTAGTGTCGCCAATACGGTTGGCCAGGCTTTCAGCATCACCCTTAAGCTTCTCAGCTTTGTGTGCTACCTGACGAACGGTTTCTTCCATTTGTTTGCGGGTGCTGGCAGTAGCCATTACTGCGTAACCCTGCGGAATTAGGTAGTTACGTCCGTAACCGTTCTTTACAGTTACAATATCGTTCTTGTACCCTAATCCTTTTATATCGGTTTTTAAGATAATATCCATGATAGTTATTGATTAGTTGTTTGTTGTTCGTTGTTGGTAGGGAGGAACCTAAATAGATGACCTTTACTAACAACTAACAACCATCAACAAAATACTACTTTAGAGAGTCGGCTACGTAGGGCAGAAGGGCAATGTGGCGGGCGCGCTTAACGGCCTGGCCTACCTTCTTCTGAAACTTAGCACTGGTACCGGTAATACGGCTAGGTAGTAATTTACCTTGCTCGTTTACAAACTTCAGTAAGAAGTTAGGGTCTTTGTAGTCAATGTACTTAATACCGGCGCGCTTAAAGCGGCAGTATTTTTTGCGGTTTTCTCTACGCTGTACGCTTTCGTTTTGCAGACTCATTACTTGGCTTCCTCCTTAGTTTCTTTGTTCTTATTAAACTCGCCTTTCCTACGTTTCTGGTTGTACTCAACTCCGTGCTTGTCTAAGGCTATGGTTAAGAAACGCATAACGGCCTCATCGCGGCGGAATTCAGTTTCCAGGGTAGCAATAACCTCCGGAGATACGCTGTACTCAAACAGGTTATAGAAACCAGTGGTTTTGTGCTGAATAGGGTAAGCTAGTTTGCGTAGTCCCCAATTCTCTTCGTTCACCATGTTGGCTTCATTATCCGTCAACACTTTCTTGAACTTTTCAACGGCATCCTTCATCTGAACTTCAGATAAAACGGGATTAAGTATGAATACCGTTTCGTACTGTTTTTGCATGTTAATACAGTTAGGTATATGTAAAATGAGGGGCAAAGATAAAAAATAGGTTTATAAAAAGAAAGCACCTCGTTAAAGGTGCTTTCAATGTTTTAGTAATAAACTTTTATTTAACCGTGAACTTACGCTCACCAATTTTATAATCTTCTGAATAAAGCTCTACTACGTAAGTACCGTCTTCATAGTCACTTTCTTTATTATAGACGAAAGTAACCTGCTGGCGGGTGTTATCGAATAGCAATTCCTGGTTAGCGGTGTAAAACTCTTCGCGGCCCTCAATCATCATGGTGCCGGATCCGGTGGCCACGTCAAACAGCACATTGCCGTTAGGGTCAATAACGCGCATCATAATATTTTTGCTTTCAATGGGGGCCACATCATTCTTAGCTAGGTTAAACTGAACTTTAAGCTCTTCTATCTGGCCATCGCGGAACTCGCCCTCACGTTCTTTACCCCGCTTATTAACGCCGAACACTTTTATATTTTCGGCCTTTAGGCGAGAAGCTATTGCTACCTTCTCGGTCAATTTCTGACGGTTCTGATCCAGCGCCCGTATAGAGTCCGTCATTTGGTTTTGGGTAGTTTTAAGCGTAGTGTTTTCGGCGTATAACGAATCGCTTAGCGACCGCAGACGGGTAATTTCCAGGTCTTTCTCTTTCAACAGCGTTTCGTAGCCGCTTACTTTAGCCCGAACATCGCGCAGTTGCGAGGCGGTTACATTATTTGAACGCTCCAGACGTTTTTTCTCTTCTTCCAGGGCTGCTTTGGCTCGTTCCAGTTCTTCAACATTACCACCCAATTGCTCAATTTCGGCAATTCGTTGGTTTAGCTGGGCTTCCATATCATTTAGCTGCGTGCGGGCATCGTCAATCTGGGTTTGCTGGGCGGTAATCAGGTCTTCCCGCTTTTTGTCTTCCTGATTATCCATATACCATACAACCCCGGCAATTATAACCAGGAGGGCAATAACCGCAGTAGTTATTACTTTTGCACTATTTCCAGATTTCTTTGGTTCAGTGTTATACTCAGCCATAGCTTCGTTTATTTAAAAATATGTCTTTATAATTAGAAAGGTATATCGTTTATTGCCTTACCCTTCATAAAAAGTTTTGGCAAATATTATAAAAATTATTGGATTACATGCTTAATCTGGATGAAAACTATTGGTCGGGGCGCTACCAAACCCAAAATACCGGTTGGGATGTAGGTTCCGTATCTACCCCGTTGAAAGAATTTTTCGATTCCCTTACCAATAAGAACCTGAAAATACTGGTGCCTGGAGCCGGTAATGGCTACGAGGTTGAGTATTTACACCATAAAGAGTTTAAGAATATCTATCTGCTGGATTTTGCTAAAGAGCCTCTGGAAAACTTCAAAAGCAGAAACCCGGAATTCCCGAATGAGTTCCTGATACAGGAGGATTTTTTTGCTCATTCCGGGAAGTACGATCTAATTATAGAGCAAACCTTTTTCTGTGCGCTAACCCCAAGCTTACGAGAAAACTATGCTGAAAAAATGGGGCGATTACTAAAACCGGAGGGCAGATTGGTAGGCCTACTTTTTAACGATCCGCTGAATACCGACCGGCCTCCCTTTGGCGGTAGCAGGAAGGAGTACGAGGCTTTGTTCACCAACTACTTTGCCGAGGTAAAACTGGAAGAGGCCCATAATTCCATATCGCCAAGAGCCGGGCGCGAGTTGTGGCTGGAGGCTAGCCGGCCTAAGCTCAATAGTCAATAACCCAACTTTCTTTAGGTAGACTTTTATCCAAGAAAAGCAGACCGGCTTCATATAGGTCAAGCTTCAGGCTAAAGTGGTCATCCGCCAGAAGCTGCTGCCAGGCCCTGTTCATTTCGGTCGACCAGTGAATATCATCTACCACCAAAATTGCTGATTTGGCCAGGTAGGGCTTTAATTGCTTAATATAGCGGAGCGTAGGCTCATAGCGGTGGTTAGCATCCAGGTATACCAAGTCTACTGAACTGAGCGGCATTTTTTGCAGGCTTGGGGCCAGGGTTGATTCTAAGTTGCCGACTACTACTTCTATGTTTTCTAAATTTAGTTGAGTAAAGGTGTTTTGGGCAATCTGGGCTACGGGTGCGCAACCTTCAAAAGTAAGTACTTGGCAATTTGAGTGAGCAGTAGCCATGTATGCCGTATTGATACCCAGCGAGGTGCCTAACTCAACCAGATTAATCAAACCGTAATAATTAATCAGATTTTGTAGGAAGAGGCTAAATTTTAGCGGAGTAGTGCTATGCCGGGCTATGGACTTAATAGCTCGTACTTTACCAATTTCAACTGACGAACCGGCACCCAGCTCGGTAAAATTAACAGTGTCGGTGGAACGGAGTAATTTTGCCCGCTGGGTTTCAATTTTAGGCTTAGCCTTAGTCGGGCCGGCTATTACACTGCTATAAAAATTGTAAAGGGCCGGATGGTGCAGGCTATGGGCATTTACCTTATATAACCAGTGCCAAGCGTACGATTTAGCCTGAAATAGCTTCTGCCTGAAATTCACTAATTGAGTTTAAAGGGCACCACCATAGTAAATTCAGGGATAGCAACTTTAAACTTTTTGCCATCCATAACCCGCTGCATCAGAAAGGTGCCGTGCATTTTGCCCAGGCCGCTCTTTAGGTTACAGCCGCTAGTGTAGGTATGGCGCTGGCCGGGTTCTAAGGTAGGTTGCTGACCAACCACCCCCTCGCCTTCAACTTCTTTTAATTTGGTATTGGCATCGTGTATATACCAGTGGCGGCGCAGTAGCTGAATGGTAAAATTGCTGCCGTTTTCAATAGAAATTTGGTACGTGAATACGTAATGCATTTGGCCAGGACTGCTGTACTCCGGCAAATAGGTAGTTTCAACCGTTACTTTTACTCCTTGGGTAATTTCCGATACCATACGCTTGTTCAAACACTTCAAAGATACAAATAGTTGGCGTATTGCACTCCTATATGTAAACTAACGATATGGATGTTAAAATTGACGATACCTGGAAGGAAAAATTAGCGGCCGAGTTTGAGAAGCCCTACTTTAAACAGCTAGCCCATTTTTTGCGCGATGAGTACCGAAGCGGAAAGGTTTTCCCGCCCGGCCCTCTTATTTTTAACGCATTTCAGCATACGCCTTTTCCGGAGGTTCGGGTAGTAATTTTGGGGCAGGATCCGTACCATAACCCCGGGCAGGCTAACGGCCTGGCTTTTTCCGTAGCCGAAGGGGTGCCGCAGCCGCCCTCGCTACAGAATATTTTTAAGGAAGTTTCGGATGAAACCGGCAGCCCCCGCCCCAAATCCGGCGACCTGACCCGCTGGGCCGATCAGGGTGTACTATTACTCAACTCGATGCTAACTGTACGGGCGCACCAACCAGCCTCGCACCAGAAAAAAGGCTGGGAAGAGTTTACCGATGCGGTATTAAAAACCGTGAGTGATGAAAAAACCGGGGTGGTATTTATGCTCTGGGGAGCCTACGCCCAGAAGAAAGGAGCGGTAGTGGACAAAACCAAGCATCTGGTGCTGGAATCAGCGCACCCCTCGCCCTTTGCCGCTAATAGGGGTTTTTTTGGAAATAACCATTTTATAAAAGCTAATGAATACCTGGCTAAGCAGGGGAAGAAGGTTATTGAGTGGTAGGGAGGGGTTGTTAATGACTCGGGCAAGGCCTGTTCGCTTTACTCGAACGCTAATTCGATGTCGAACCGAGGCGGCGGCGGGTACGGTTGACGAAGATACCAAAAACTAGTGAATTTGCATAGGCTTTACCCATTGTGGTAAAGTGTGCTTATTTTATCTCCTTTCTCAGTTTCTTGGGATTCATCCGGGTATCGAATAGAGTAACTACCTGAAGGTGCTTGTCATTGAAGCGATAGTATACGGTCGTCTGTTTATTAATTACAAATTTTCGTAGTCCAGGCACCTGTTCTGAGCCTTGCCCATTTCCGGAAACTGACTAAGGTTAGCCAGCGATGAAGTGAATTTATCAAGGAACTGGTTTTTTACTGAGGTAGACCAATTTGCCTCAAGATATTCAAGTAATTTATCAAGCTTATTGGCAGCACGCCTGGAAAGAACAACCTTTCTCATCTCTTACGCTTAGCTAAAAAGCTGTCATAATCAATAGTGTTGCCGGTGTCAAGATCCTCTAGTCCATCCATGATCTCTTGCTTGTGATCGGGTGATAATGTTACCCAAAAGTCCTGCGTAGGCGATTGGGTAAAAAGCTGTTTGATGGAAGCAATAATCTTAGGGTTATCAGTTTCCAAGGTAAGCTTCATGATGGCCAGTTTTTCAGCTTGAAGGTTCATATAATCAAGTTACCAAAAAGTGAGCTGATAATCTAATTTACTGGCAGCGGCGTGCATGTGTTACAACGTCCATTGAATAAAGCAGGCGACCATTCACTGAAGATTGCTGTGCCCACGCAAAAGTAGACAATAGCATTGTCAATGGCTGAACGAGCTGGGGGAGCTTGCTTTATTCTGTTGATGTGCACTGTGTCATTTTATTTTTTCAAATCTGGTAGAGTATACTGGACTACTTGTTGCTAATATTGGAATAAGTATGATAAATCCCATTCCAGCATTGGCTTGATACAGAATCAAGTCACCGGAGCTATATTCTCCCAGTGCATATTCTCTTGTCCCAAAAGCCCACATCAAGGGGTTTCCGTCTATGAACCACCTTGATTTAAATCTAAATATATCTGCTTCTAGATTGCCCTTGAATTCTTTTTTGATAGTATCTCCGTACTGATTATTTAAGGTAATTTGAATCTTATTTTTATTTGGCAATTGAAAGTCGATATATAAAATCTCGTTCTCTCGCTTGAGGATGGAGTCAGCTTTCTTAGGATTGAAAAGGTCTTCCAGAACTCCCTGATGATTTTCTGCAAATTTGTAATCCGATAATACTTTGCTCTGCCTATCAAAAATTGGGGTCAATTCTGAGTCAACATTAGTAGGAATCTTTACCGTCGTACAACTTGATAGCACCACAGATAATATTAATGTTATAGCTACCGCCCGTAATACTACTTCTATCATTGGCTAAGTGAGTTTAGCATAGTGCACAACGCCCAACTATCATCCGTAAGCTGGACTTTTCAAATTTCTATAAAAGTATCTCATCGCACTAGCCTTTGTAAATAGCTCAGTAAGCTTATGGATGATAGTGTTTGTTGGCAAATCGTATTTTGTTTTAAAAGCAGCCCGGCTCTGCCCCGGGACCTTCCGTTTAGTTACGGATGTGCTATCTAAATTACACCACAGAAGCGCTTTTAATACCCTGAAGGTAGTTCCCAGACTACCCGCCACCTCGACCTCCCCAAATTGATTTAATTGTAAAATTTGTGGAGAGTCAGGGAGTTGCCTCTTTATGAAGGTTGTCTCTGTGCACCTTCAAGTATTTTTAATGTATCTGGGTTCACCCGTTCAAAGTTCTCGTTTCGCCATTCGATACTTCTTGAGTTAATATCCTCAGTACTTTGCTTTCCATAAATATATTTTTTCTCATCTTCTACAATTCCAAAAAGCCTCATGTTTTCTATTCTATACAATCCAACTATTTGCGGTAATCCACCAGTTCTGGGGTCTTTGATTTCTTTTAGAGTTTCTGTTAAGCAATGGTATACAGCTCTGCTAGTTCGGTAGTTATTGTGCTTTTTGTCTTCCCATTTTTGCCAATTCTCATCAAATTCGGACTTTCCTGAACCACCGCTAAACACTTTTGTTGATTCTTTTGGCAAGGTTATTTCTTCGTTGTTTATCCCTTTATTACCATCGTAGGAAGTCTTAAAAAGCTTGAATTCTTTTTTGAATCGTGAGGCATGCAGAATGATAAATGTATTGCCTAAAAACTCTTTCGGGTAAGTGGATAGGGAAGATTTGATGAAACCGAAGACTTTGTTGTTCTTCTCATTCAAGTTATCATCATCATTAAGTAAGATTCCATTGTCAATTTGTGGGATGATTTGCCCAAAAATTGTTGAAGGGAATAAAACATCTCCACAAAACCCAAAGATTTCAGGGTGCTTAGTTGAACCAAAAACTTTGATTCCATAGTCGAACTTACCTGCATTCCCCCAAGTATATCTACTGTCTGACGCTATGTAGATGGATGAAATTTCTTTTCCATCTTTTTTGTCGTCAACTCCAATCCATGATATTATTAGGGTCATGCAGTTCTTATAATGTTTGCCGACATCTGTATAAAGCACACTAGTGTGCTTTACCCGCCAGTATGCGGCGTATAAAACACACTAGTGTGCTTTATTTCCCTTTCATCATCAATTTAAAAAAATGTTAATGAGAAATGGCAGTTTAATTTAACAGTTTACACAAAACAAGCAACTCAAATATAAATAAAAAGCCACCCCAGCAACGCTAGAGTGGCTCATTATTAAGTTTCTAAAATATCTAATCAATCCCATTAAATAAGCGGCTCCAGCGTACTTTGCTGAAGAAGGATTTGTTCGGGTCCAGGCTCATCCAGATAAATAGGGCTTTGCCTACTACGTGGTTCTCCGGTACAAACCCCCAGGCTCGTGAGTCCAGCGAGTTGTAGCGGTTGTCGCCCATCATAAAGTAGTAATTTTGCTTAAAGGTATAGCTGCTTTGCTCCTGGCCGTCAATATAAAGCTTACCCTCGCGTTGGGTTACGGTTTCCGGCTCGTTTAGGTCGTGGTGCTTAATGGTTTCAAAGTATAAGGCCAGGTTTTCCTCGTTCATCGCTATGGTCATGCCCTCAGCCGGTATAGTTAGCGGACCAAACTGATCTAAATTCCACTTTAGCTTGCTATAGTTACGGGGCAGGGTAGAGGAGCCTTTTTCTCCTTCCGGCGCTACGTATTCAGTAGCGGAGCTTATAAATGACATTTCCCGTGCTTGCCGGGCTTGCTCCTCGGTCATCATTATGGCAGTTCGGCCGCCGGCCACGGTTAAATCCGAAGCACCGTCGTAGGGGTTAATATCAATATCTAAATTTTCGGCAAAGCGTTCGCCCAATTGCTGGCTGCTTTCAATTATATACGGACGCTTTAAGCCCTCCGGCTCCTGGCGGGGCTGGCCATTAATAAACACTTGGCCGTTGCGTATGGCTATGGTATCGCCACTAATAGCGACGCAACGTTTTATATAATTCGTCCTAAGGTCAATTGGGTGCTCGCCGGCCCCGCCGGTAATCATGCCGCTATAGGGGTGGCCAGGGTACTCCAGTGGCACGTTAAATACCACCACATCGCCGCGCTCCACGTCGCTAAAACCAGGCAGCCTAAACTGCGGTAGCTGAATGGCATCGGAGTAAGAAGGTATTTTGGTGCCCCATATGGTTTGGTGCGTTAGCGGAACCTGGATTGGGGTTATTGGCGTGCGCGCCCCGTAGTGCATTTTGCTTACAAATAAGAAGTCGCCCACCAACAGGGTTCTTTCCATTGAGCCGGTAGGTATGGTGTAGGCTTCCATAAACAACCACCGGATAAGGGTAGCGGCCACTACGGCAAATAGTATAGCATCGGCCCACTCTCGGCTAACGCTCTTCTTTTGTTTATTTTTAGTCTTGGCGGGACGTTCTTTAGTAATCATAGGCGGGTAAAACTACGAAAGCAGCGGGCTTTCAATTTACAAAGATAGCAAATCCTGCATTCGGAATACCCCTTTTTTATCTACTATCCATTCGGCGGCCAATAAGGCCCCTTTAGCAAAGCCGTTTCGGTTATGAGCGGTATGCTCTATAGCAATGGTATCTTCGGGCGAGGTGTAAGAAATGGTATGGGTTCCGGGTACATTAGGTTCTCTAACCGATACAACGGCAAGCTCGGCCGGTTCCGTACTTTGGGTATTTACCCATCTGGTTTTAGCCGGATAATTTTCCAGCAATCCTTCGGCCAGCGTAATAGCCGTACCACTGGGTTGGTCCTTTTTTTCGGTATGGTGAATTTCAGTAATTTCAGGGTGGTAAGCTTTCTGGTTTTCCATTAGCTCGGCCAGCTTCTTATTTAGCGCAAAGAAAAGATTAACACCGATGCTAAAGTTGGAAGCCCAAAGGAAAGCACCTCCGTTTTCCCGGCACCACTGTTCGGCTTTAGCCTGGTCGGTTTGCCAACCGGTGGTACCGCATACTACGGGCAAGCCGGCTTTTAGACAGGTCATTACGTTTTGGTTGGCCGCCGCCGGTTGCGTAAATTCAATTACTACATCAGTGTTTTCTCTACAAATTTTACCTATATCCGAAGTATTGGCCGAGGTAATTTTGTAGGAAATTTGGTGCCCGGCTTCTACCGCCAGTCTTTCTATGGTTTTACCCATTTTTCCGTATCCAAGCAGGGCAATTCTCATTGCTATTTATTTTAAAGAAAAATTACTTAAGCTGTAGGCTAATTTTCATACCCAACGCCGGTTGAGTACCCACGGCAAATAAGGTAGGCTTCACGTTCATACTAAATTCATCCTCGGTAAAGCGAAACGTTTGCAGGTGGGCATCTACGTAGGCTTCTACTATGGTTATTCCGTAGAATAAACCGCCTAAAATTATACTATAGTCGCGCTGGCGGCGGTAAAATTCAGTATTACGACGATAAAAATCCGAATTATTTCCGTTAATTTCGGTAATATCGGAGTTAAGCTCAATTTGCCGGAACGAACGCAGGCTTTCGCTGTAGCGACCATTAAAAAACTTCACAAAGTATACCACCGTTGCCCCGCCGGCGTACACTAGCGGCACCTTCCAGAGTGCCCGGTTATAGGCCTGCCCGGCCCCGGGCAGTATAGCAGCGTAAAAGGCGGCTTTGCTAGGGTCGGGAACCCACGCATCTTCCGGTATTTCCAACTCCTTTATTTCCTCGGCGGTAATTAGTGGCTTGGACTCAATTTGCAGGGTATCGCCGGTTTGCTGAGCCAAGGCACCTAAACTATTCAGGATAAGAAGAACTAAGACTAGGGGCTTGCTCAAGCAATTATAAGTTAAGTAGTTCCAGAATACGGTTTAAATCTTCAACCGATACAAACGGTATTTTAATTTCGCCGCGGTCTTTTTCGTCAGCCTTGATATTAATTTTTGTGCCGAAGTGGCTGCTTAGTTTGGTTTGCAGCTGGCGGTATTCCTTAGTGCGCTCGGTGGGGGCGGTTTTTGCCTGCTCGGGTTTGCCCTGGGCAATTTCCCGTACCAATTTTTCTACCTGCCGTACCGATAAATCCTCCTGCACAATCCGATGAAAGAGGTGCAG
>CAZDEY010000013.1:32826-74790 GCA_964504565.1 uncultured Roseivirgaceae bacterium | reverse complement strand
GATAAGCCTTCTTTAACCGTCTTTTTATAAATATAAAGTTGCTTGTCGGGGTCATCAACGTTAATAATGGCCCGGGCGTGGCCCATACCGATCAGCCCATCGCGCAGGCCGGCCTGAATATCGGGCGGTAGTTTTAGCAGGCGTAGGTAATTATTTACTGTAGCGCGTTTTTTACCAACCCGGTCGCCCAGTTCTTCCTGTTTAAGGTCGCACTCGGCAATTAAGCGCTGGTAGCTCAGGGCAATTTCCAGGGCATTAAGGTTTTCGCGCTGAATGTTTTCAATAAGGGCCATTTCCAGCATCTGCTGGTCGTTGGCGGTTCTAATATAAGCCGGTACCTTCTCTAAACCGGCCAGCTTGCTAGCCTGAAAGCGCCGCTCGCCCGAAATTAATTGATACTGGTTATCAGTCAGTTTTCGTACGGTAATCGGCTGAATTATGCCCTGCACTTTAATGCTCTCGGCCAGTTCTTCCAGCGCCGATTGATCGAAGTGGGTACGGGGCTGGTAGGGGTTGGTTTCAATTTGGCTAAGCTCAATTTCGTTTATTGAGCCGTTGCTACCGCTGCTTTCCGCTTTGCGCAGGGGTAAATCGCCACCGCGCCGGCTATCGGATAGTAGGGCTCCTAAGCCTCGTCCCAGGGCTTTCTTGCGTTGGTTTTGCTTCTTGTTTTCCTCTTCAGCCATGGGGTATTTCTACTGACCTTCGGCAGTTGCCGGGTTTTTGGTTATCAATCCGTTTTTCTCCAGAATTTCGTTGGCCAAATTTAGGTAAGCTACGGCCCCCTTGCTTTCGGCATCGTGAATTAGGGCCGGTACTCCAAATGAGGGGGCTTCACTTAACTTAATATTTCGGGGTATTAAGGTTTCAAAGGCCATGCTCTGAAAATGGTGACGCACATCCTCTACCACCTGGTTGCTCAGGCGCAGGCGTACATCGTACATAGTCAGCAAGATACCTTCAATTTCTAAGTTAGGGTTTAGCCTATCCTGTATTATATTAATTGTATTCAACAATTTGCCTAGGCCTTCCAACGCAAAATACTCGCACTGCACCGGCACAATAACCGAGTTGGCCGCTACCAGGGCATTTACGGTAATTAAACCCAACGAAGGCGAGCAGTCAATAATTATAAAATCGTAATCGCTTTTTATGCTTTCCAGCACCGAGCGCATTTTCTCCTCCCGGTTTTCCAGGTCTACCATTTCCACCTCGGCGCCAACCATATGGATATGGCTGGGCAAAACTGATAAATAGGTATTATCCGAGGTTACGATTATATCACGCGGGTCTACCTCGTTCACCATGCATTCGTAAATGCTTTGTTCTACTTGTTCGGGGTCGTAGCCTAAACCGCTGGTTGAGTTGGCCTGCGGGTCGGCATCTACCACCAAGGTTTTAAATTCCAGGGCTGCCAGGCTGGCCGCTAAGTTAATAGCGGTGGTGGTTTTGCCTACTCCACCTTTTTGGTTTGCAATCGCAATTATTTTGCTCATTTGCGTAATTAAAGCGTTATGGTTTCGCCAATAGCCAACAAGTTTAAGGTTTTTCCGGCCTCTTTGGCAAGTTGCCTGGCGTTCTCATGGTCTATTTCAATGTAAGGAAATGTATCGTAATGCATTCCTACTATGGTATTGGTACCTACGAAATCGGCTGCTTTCAGGGCATCTTCAATTCCCATGGTAAAATTATCGCCAATGGGTAAAAAAGCCGCCTTAATATCAAACTCCTCAGCAATTAATTTCATATCGTAGGTTAGGGCGGTATCACCTGCAAAGTAGTAACTTCCCTGCTTAGTTTCAAAAACGAAGCCGGCCGGGTTGCCCGCATAACTACCATCCGGGAAGCTGCTGGTGTGTACGGCGTTTACCATTTTTACACGGCCCCACTCTAACTTTTTGCTGCCGCCGTGGTTCATTGGATGGGTATTTTTCAGTCCTTTTTTCTCAAAGTAAGAAACCACCTCAAAAGTGCTGATTAGTAAAGGCTGGGAATTTTTATATATTGTTTCAACATCGGCTATATGATCTTGGTGGCCGTGGCTTACCAGTATATAGTCCGGGCTAAGTTTCTCTACATTAATATTAGCGGCTAGGCTGTTGGGTGAGATAAACGGATCGAGAAGTACGGATTTGTCGTTAATTTCAAGTTTAAAGCAAGAATGACCGTAGTAAGTTATCTGCATAATTCGCCTTGTTTAGCTTTAAAAATAGGCCAATCTTTGAGGCCATTTTGTGTGTACAAAGATAAGAGTTCTAATCTAAATTCCTTAACAGTCATGATAAGACAGATAGGTGTGTGTTTGTTAGCTGGAGCAATGGCATTAGCAGGTTGTACTGCCTCCGATACTTCCCTGGAGCAGGAAAACCTAAAGGTTTTTCGCTATAACCAGGCGGAAGGCTTAAGTTCGCTGGATCCGGCCTTTGCCCGTAACCAGGCTAACGTCTGGGCAATTTCTAATATTTATAATGGCTTATTTCGCCTCAATAGCGAAATGTACCCGGTGCCCGACCTGGCCGAAAGCTGGGATGTCTCCGAAGATGGTACCGAGTATATATTTACCCTTCGCCAGGGGGTAAAGTTTCACGATAGTGAAGCGTTTGAGGGTGGAATTGGCCGTAATGTTACCGCCCAGGATGTTGTATACAGCTTTAAACGTTTGCTAGACCCGGGTACCGCCAGTACCGGAGCCTGGATATTTGCCGATAAAGTTAAACAAAGCCCTGACGGCGGTGCCGATCCAACCTGGATTGAAGCTCTGGATAATAACCGCGTGAAGCTTACGCTGGAAAAACCTTTCGGTCCCTTCCTGGAATTTTTAACCATTCCGTATACCTCAATTATACCTAAGGAAGCGGTTGATAAGTGGGGCAAAGATTTCCGCCGCCACCCGGTTGGTACCGGTCCGTTTAAGATGAAA
Organism: uncultured Roseivirgaceae bacterium; assembly: GCA_964504565.1. Classification (GTDB taxonomy): domain Bacteria; phylum Bacteroidota; class Bacteroidia; order Cytophagales; family Cyclobacteriaceae; genus Cesiribacter. Next base: position 71,870 of record CAZDEY010000013.1, on the reverse strand, counting down.
ACCTGGGACGAAGGTAACAGCCTGGTTTTAGTTAAAAATGATAATTACTTTAAACGGGACGGCGAAGGCAAGCCTCTGCCTTACCTGGATGCAGTTTTAGTAAGCTTTATTCAGGATAGAAACCAAGAACTTTTAAACTTCCGCCAGGGCAAACTGGATTTCGTTTCCGGACTGCAAGCCAACAGTATTGAAACTGTATTATCGGCCGACGGTGAAGTTCGCCAAGAGTATAAAGATAGGTTTGTGGTACAAAAAGAGCCTTATTTGAATACGGAGTATATTGGTTTTTCGCTGGAACCAGCTACCTATTCCGATAAGAACCACCCGATTCTTAACCAGAAGTTCCGTCAGGCCATGAATTACGCAATAAACCGTAATGACCTGATAAAATACGTCTATCATAACGTAGGATCTCCGGGCAATATGGGTATTATACCTCCGGCCATCCGCTACTTTAAAGAAAACCAGACCCAGGGCTACGAGTACGATATTAAGCGCGCCGAGCAGTTGCTGACCGAAGCCGGCTTCCCGGGGGGTAAGGGTTTGCCTAGCATTAAACTGTACACTACTGTTCAGTCTAAAGAAATGGTAGAGTATTTGCAGAAGCAATGGGCCAGCGTGGGCATTCCGGTTGAGATTGAAATGAACCTGGCTTCTACCCACCAGGAGTTGATCGATAATTCTAAAGTGAATTTCTTCCGTTCTAGTTGGTTGGGCGACTACCCGGATGCTGAAAACTATTTAGCGCTGTTCTATAGCAAAAACTTTTCGCCAGCCGGACCAAATAAAACCCACTTCAAAAACGAAGAGTACGATCGCCTGTACGAGCAGGCCCGCTACGAAACCCAGGGTTTTAACCGCTTAGATTTATATAAGCAAATGGACAGGATTATTGTAGAAGAAGCCCCGGTAGTAGTATTATTTTACGACGAGGTTCTACGGTTAACCCAACCTAATATAATTGGGTTGGAGCCTAACCCTATGAATGTATTGGATTTAGAGCGGGCCAACTTTATGGATGGCGGCGTAGTTCAGAACTAGGTAAAAATAAATTTTCAAAAAAAGGCTATCATCAGATAGCCTTTTTTTTTGTGAAGTACGATTTAGCCCCAACAACTAAATACGGGCTAATTTCTGGAATTAGAACAGATATCTATATTTTTGCCGATCATGGGGATTGATGCTTATATAACGTTAGGGGTAATTGCTGTTGCGGTAGTACTTTTTGCCACCGAATGGCTTTCGGTCGATATTGTAGCCCTGTTAATTATGGTTTGCCTGGTAACCTTCGGCATTATATCACCGGAGGAAGGGGTGGCAGGCTTTAGTAACCCGGCTACGCTTACCGTTGCCTTTATGTTTATACTGAGTGCCGCCTTGTTAAAAACCGGAGCACTTCAGGTGCTGGCAATTCAGCTAAGTAACCTGTTCCGGAAAAATACCCGATTAGGTATTGCCCTTATGATGGTACTGGTAGCGGCAATTTCGGCTTTTATAAATAATACCCCGGTAGTGGCAGTATTCATTCCGGTGGTCATACAGCTAGCTCAGGTTTCCGGAATATCAGCATCGAAATTACTTATTCCACTTTCCTACGCCTCAATTTTGGGCGGCACCTGCACGCTTATCGGCACGTCTACCAATATTTTAGTAAGCGGAATTGCCCAGCAGGCCGGAATAGAAGGCTTTACCATGTTTGTATTAGCTCCTGTAGGCTTGGTTCTGTTACTTGCCGGCATAAGCTATATGATATTTTTCGGAATAAACATATTACCCGACCGGCGTGCCGAGGGCGATTTAGGGCAGAAATTTGGAGTACGGGATTACCTGACGGAACTAGAATTACTGCCGGATAGCTCCTACGTTAACCAAAAAATTATGCATTCTAACCTGGTAAAGGAGTTGGAAATGGATATAATTGAGGTAAAGCGGAGGCAAAATACCTATACTTTGCCCGCTGGCGATTTTTTACTTCAGGCAGGAGATATACTGAAGGTGCGCTGCGATGCCGATAAAATTAAGAGCCTGAAAGACCGCGTAAAAATTGCCGGGGAGAAATCGGTACGCTTAGCCGGAGATGATCTCAAAGGTACGCAGTCAACCATGGTAGAAATGGTGGTAACGGCTAATTCGGAGTTTGAGGGCCGCACCCTGCGCAACTTGGATTTTAGGCGCCGGTTTCGCGCTATTCCGTTAGCAATACGGCACCGGCAGGAAATCAGGCACAGCCAACTTTACAACACCCCATTACGGGCCGGTGACGTAATATTGGCTGAGGTTAAAAGCCACTTTGTTAAGGAGCTTAAAAAGCAGGAAAATGAGCAGGAAAGCCCGTTTATATTATTAAGTGAAGATTCACTTATTGATTTTGATAAGAAAACATTTTGGACGGTAGTAGCGGTTATTTCGGCCATAGTAGCGTTGGCTACGCTGGAAATTGTACCGATAATGATGGGGGCCATTGGCGGTACGGTTCTGCTGGTTCTGCTCCGGTGCCTTTCAATGAAAGAAGCCTACGAAGCCATTAGCTGGAAGGTGGTATTCTTACTGGCCGGAGCTTTAAGTTTAGGTACTGCCATGAAAAATAGTGGGCTGGACGATCAGATTGGACAAACATTAGTTAGCCTTCTGGGCGGTTGGGGGGCTCCGGCAATTGGCTCCGGCTTGTATTTGGTAACCTCTTTGCTTACCGAGGTTATGAGCAATAATGCCACTGCGGCTTTGGTAGCGCCTATTGCCATTGCTACAGCTCAAAATTTGGGCGTGAGCCCACTGCCGTTTTTGCTGATTGTGACCTTTGCAGCTTCGGCCTCGTTTATGACACCGGTTGGCTACCAGACGAACACAATGGTGTACAGCGCCGGCCAATACAAATTTTCGGATTTTTTTAAGGTTGGGCTAGGATTAAACCTACTATTCTGGATGCTGGTCAGTGCGCTGGTTCCTTATCTTTACGGTTTGTAAATTATCGTGATATTAGTGTTTTATACCGAAAAGAGCCTGCCAGAATTCAACCTAGCAGGCTTTTTGTAATTTAAATACTATCTAAAATCTTAGCTATCACTTTCCTGCAGCATGCCGCGGCGTAGTTGCTGGTTTTCTTTACGAAGTTCCTCAATTGTCCGCTGCATTTCTTCGGTTGTAGCCTGTAGCTCTTCTTGGTTCTGCATCAGTTCTTCTTCGGTAGCGCGCTTTTCTTCAGTTATCTGCTGCGATTCTTCCAGGAGCTCCCGCGTCATTTGGTTGTTGCGGGTATTGATTAGCGTGGCGGCTATACTTTCTCCAACCTTCTCCACAAACTTAATACGGTAGTCAGGAACTTCTTTAAATGCGGCTAATTCAACTACCCCAACCAGCTCTTCATTCACCATTAGCGGTACAATTAGTATAGCGGTAGGGTTAGCATTGCCAAGGCCACTGGTAATCTGTACGTGGTTTTCCGGGACATCGGTAAAGTATAGGGTGCTACGTTCCTGCACAGCCTGACCGGCTAGGCCTTCACCAACGGCTAATCTGTCTTCCATAAATTTTTGCTTGTTCCAGGCGTAGGTGGAAGCCAGTTCGAGGTAGGCTTGGCCGTCTTCTTCTTTCTTAAGTAAATAGATACACCCTTGGTTAACCTCCAGGTAATTTACCAGCCTCGCTAATACCAGTCGGCTAAGCTCTTCTACGTTCTGGGAATTGTTGCGGAGCAGTTCCCCAAAATTAGCCAAGCCTTCGGTTACCCAAGCGCGTTTTTTGTCCTCTTCGGCTACTTCTTTAAGACTATTACGCATGCCCAAGAGCGAGTTGCCTAAGGTGTCATCCTCACTTAAGGCTTTAAATTCAGCATTCAGGTTCCCTTTACCTATTTCGTAAGCAAACTCCGAGGTTTGCTTCAAGCCGGTTCTAAGCCGGGTTAATGCCTCGCTCATCAAGCCTATCTCATCATTTTTCGAATATATACGCTCCTCGTCTAATTGTCCGGTACTCATTTTGTGGGTAATTTTTACCATATGGGTAAGTGGTTTTACCAACTTCTGAATAAACCACAGAATACCCCCCAGGCCCAAAGCCAGTAATGCCAGGCTAATAATTATCATATTTCGCATCTGCTGGTTAGCATCGGCGTAAATAACCTCTTTCGGTACGGTAATGCTGATTTGCCAAGGGGTATCGGTTTTGCCGAGGTACATAGGGGCAAATACCCTTAAATTATCATTGTCAATAACTTCCCCGTCCAGGCCACTGGTTAAGGCTTCAAACTGGCTGGCTCGTTCCGGAAATATTTTATCTAATTTTTTGCCTACTAAGGTATCGGATAGGGTAGTGGCAGCAAACGTACCATTATTGCTTATTACTGAAATCTGGGCCCGGCCATCGTACAAAAGATTTTCTTTTACTACGTTTTGCATCCAGGCAGTAAGAATGTCTAAACCAACAATGCCTAAAAATTCCCCATTGTACAAAATAGGTACGCTAATGGTCGTCAGTGTAATGCTTTCGCCCCCAATAGTCCAGCTTTGGGGGTCCATAATAAATTCTCGGCGCGAGTCGCGCGGCACGGTGTAAAATGTACCTTTATCGTAGCCGGCGGTGGTTTCGCCAATTAGCTTGCCTTTAGATTTAAATAGGTACGGAATATACCGCCCACTAACATCATGCATGCTATCAGCCGAAACGTAGGCAGTATCTAACTGATCGAATGCGTTGGGTTCCCAAGCCATGCTAACTCCAAAGTAGGCCGGGTCGGAAAGTAGTACCTCACTCAATATGTTGTTGGCTTCCCGGCGGGTTATTTTTAGCGAGTTTTGATTGGCTTTTACTGCTGAAAAGGTTTCGGCCAGGGTTAAAGAAGCGTTTACTGCCCGTTCAATATCTTTGCTAATTAGGTTGCCGTATTCTTTGGCGTTAGCCAGGGCATTTTCCCGGGCGGTTTTAACGGCTTCTTGCCGGGCAGTTAAGGAAGTAAAGATTATTAAAATGCCGGCGGTTAAAAACATAATTAAGCCTAAAGTCCAGCCTATTTTTGCTTTTAGTGACCTGAATTTTGGTTTAGCAGTATCCATATTTATCCTTCCTATTCTCTGAATTTGAGCGCAATAAGTAATAAATATAAACCTTGCACCGGATACCCTTTAAGAAATGTAATATTAAAGTAAAGATTGAATTACTTCCGAAATATTCTATTCTATCTATTTTACATTATAAAATGAGCAAAAAATAAGCCCTGAGGCATTACCTTCAGGGCTTCAGTATTAACTGATTTGAAAAAATTATTTATTGTTCATACGCTCTAAAACATCCATAACTTCGCGTACGTGCTGATTGCTGGTGTTCATTAAAGCCATTTCGTCATCGTTCAGCTGTAGTTCAATAACCTTTTCAACGCCATTCTTACCAAGAATAACCGGTACACCTAAGTAAGTGCCATCTATACCGTATTCCCCTTCCAGCTTAATACAAACCGGGAAAATGCGGCGTTGGTCGCGTACAATTGCCTCAACCATTTGGGCGGCGGCAGAACCCGGTGCGTACCAGGCCGATGTACCCATAAGCTTAACCAATTCGCCTCCGCCAAACTTGGTGCGCTCAATAATAGCATCCAGCTTGGTTTTATCAATAAGCTCAGTTACCGGTATGCCGCCCACAGTAGTATAGCGCGGTAGCGGAACCATAGTATCACCGTGGCCGCCCAGGAGCATAGCCTGAATATCTTTTGGCGATACCATAAGTTCGCTGGCTAAAAAGGCACGGTAGCGGGCAGTATCTAAAATACCGGCCATACCCATAACTTTAGTGCGCGGCAGTTTGCTGGTCAGGTGGGCCTGGTAGGTCATAACATCCAGCGGATTAGAAACCACAATGATAATGGCCTCCGGAGAATGCTGAATAATTTGCTCGGTTACAGTTTTTACAATGCCGGCATTGGTTTCTATAAGGTCGTCGCGGGTCATGCCGGGTTTGCGGGGAAGGCCGCTGGTTATCACTACTACATCCGAGCCGGCAGTTTTGCTATAGTCGTTGGTTGATCCGGTGGTGCGGGTATCGTAAAGGTTTATAGGGGCTTTCTGCCATATATCAAGAGCTTTGCCCTCGCTTAAACCTTCTTTAATATCCACCAGAACTACCTCATTGGCAATTTCGCGGTAGGCCAGTACGTCGGCACAGGTGGCGCCTACATTACCGGCACCTACAACCGTTACTTTCATAGCTAAAAATTAATTGTTTTATTGAAAATTTTATTTCGACCCGAAGGTAAGCTAAAATCCAACTGTGCGCAAAGCCCTACAGTGGCTGAATTCAACTTTCCGTATTCAGGTAAGCCTGCCCTAAATCGAAGAATCCGAACGATGAACGGTAGGCTTTGAAGAGGTTAACCGTATAGCCGTTATATAGTTCGGCCAGCGAGTTCATCATTTCGGCTTTTATATTGGGGTGGTTCTCAAAAACATCGAATAAATTAACCTGCGGCAGTACGTATATCTCGGCCCGCTCACTGGTTACAATAGAGGTGTATATGCGGCGCGTATTTTCCAGCAGGGCGTTATCGCCAAAGGCCTGGCCGCGGCCCATAGTAGAAAGCACCTCAAATTTTTCACTCATTTCAATATTAAGAGTAACGGTTCCGCTTCTAATTAAATACAGCGCCTGGCTGGGATCGTTCCGGAAGAATACCGCTTCATCCTGTCCGTAGGTTCTCAGGAACATATAGGGCGTAAAGTTGGCCAGCTCATCGTAGGTTAACCGCTCAAATAGTTTAATTTCGGCCATGTACTTAAACAGGGCACTTTCTTCGGCAGTATACGACCTTTTAAACGGATTAATCATAGCGGTGTAATGCTTAGTTCCAGCACGGTTTTGGTATTGGGCGTAACTTTATACCGATTGTCAATGCGGTGGCCGGCCACCCAAATAATATGCTTGCCCGCGCAGGCTACCCAAACTCGCGATTTCAAGTTTAGCGGAATTTTCCGGTCAATCATAAAATCACTTATTTTTTTTGAACCTTTCATTCCTAGTGGAACAAACCTGTCACCTTCCTGCCAAGGTCGAACTGTTAGAGGTTCCGGTACCAGATTGGCGTCCAGGGCGGCAACTTTAGGGTCATTCTTTATAGCGTAGTCAGAACAGGTATACTTCTTAAAGTTCCAGATAAAGGGGCCCGCCTGAGTTAACTCGGTAGTTAAAAGCTTCATCCCCTCACTAAAATAACCATTATCAAGAGGTTCAACTAGTAAGTTAGAACGGTTAATTAAAGCCTGATGAGTACTGCTAAGGAATAATTTGCCGGTTTTGGTAGCTTCTGAATTGAGTAAGCTAGTGATTGCTTTAACCTGCTGCCAGCTAAAGCTGTAATTTTTAAGCAGGTAGTATAAGCTTAGCGTTGGCTCGGGCAAGCTTTGGAGTAGGGGCAGATCAATTTTAATTACTTCGCCACTTTCCTTAACCAGCCCGAAGGTAGTTTTAATCTGATGTAATACAACTCGTTCAGCAGCGGCAGCCTGTTCAGCGGCAACCTGTACTACATCATCTAACTGGGGGTTCAGTTTTTCTTTTAGAGAAGGTACTATCTGGTGACGAACAAAATTTCTCCGGTATTTGGTTGAATTATTACTGCTATCTTCTCGCCATTCTATATTGTGTTCTTGTGCATACTGCCTTATTTTTTCCCGATCGGCAAATAACAGGGGCCGCACAAAGCAATCGCGCTGAACGGGCATTCCTTTAAGTCCGGCTAAGCCAGTGCCCCGGCTTAAATTCAGTAAAATAGTTTCGGTTAAATCGCCGGCGTGGTGGGCTAGTAATATACGGTCAAATCCTTCGGTTTGCTCTAAAGTTTTGAACCAAGTATACCGCAAGTTACGTGCGGCCATTTGTATACTAATGCCCTTTTTTTCGGCTTCAGCTTCGGCTGCTAATTCGGTGGTGTAAAAATCCAGATTATATTTATCGGCCAGGTTTTTTACAAATTTTTCATCACCATCGCTTTCTTCTCCTCTTAATTTAAAGTTAACGTGAGCCAAAGCCGGCTTAAAATCCGAATTTAGTAACAGGTGCAATAAAACTACCGAATCTAGCCCGCCGCTAATGGCTAATGCTAGCTTGTGCTGCCGTGTAAATAGGTTATGCTCGTTAACGTACGCTAAAAATTCTCTTTGCATAAGAGAGAAGGGGTTTTTTCGTTACCTTTGCACGAAGGTACAAAAAAGCATGCGGTACAGTCAGCTTTTACGCTCACTCTTATTCTTAATTCTACTCAGCGCACCGTTTTTGGGCCAGGCCCAGAAAAGGCTCCGGTATACCTCGGAAGTTCAGCGGGGTAAGCGCGTTGACGGCACCCAGTTTACCTACTTGATAGATAATGTAGTTATTACCCAGGAAAATACCGTTATCCGGGCCGATTCAGCTATTATCAGGCGGCAGGAAAACCAGGCAGAAGCATTTGGCCGTATCCGGGTAAAGGAAGGCGATTCAGTAAATATCGTTAGTAAACGCTTGGTTTACGATGGTAATTCCGGCACGGCCAGTATGTTTGATGATGTAGTGTATAATGACGGAAAAGCTACCCTATATACCGACCACCTGGATTACAATAAATTTACCGGTATCAGTCGCTATTACGAAGGGGGCCGAATGGTTGACGATGAGAATACGCTGAATAGTATCCAGGGTATTTTCGATAAAAACCGAAACCAGGCTTCGTTTTTTGGCGATGTACTGTTGCAAACGCCCGATGCTACCATTACCGCCGATACCCTTTACTATAATACGCTTAGCGGTCAGGCCACCTTTGTAGGACCTATGCGTATAGTGCGTACCGATGGTACTATTACCGAATCTGAAGAAGGCTTGGTGTACAATACCCAATCGGAAAATACCGCCATTTTGCAGGGTTTTGTAGAAAACAAAGATTATATCATAAAAGGAAGGCGGTTACGCTACGATAAGCCCCGAAATCGGTTTACCGCTGAGGGTAACGTGACCATGACCGCCAAAAACCAGGATGTAATTATTACCGGCGAACACGGGTATTACGACCGTACTACCGGTTATACTTATATCTGGGGCAATCCGGTTATGCGCAAGCCGGTACAGAACGATACCTTGTTTCTTTCGGCCGATACGCTGGTAAGTATTGACGGGGCCACCCAGGAAGATAAACGCCTTTTAGCCTTCCACAGTGTAAAAATTTTCAAAACCGATTTGCAGGGTGTGGCCGACTCAATGGCCTATAAGGTAGCTGATTCTCTGTTGCTGCTTTATACTGAACCAGTGCTCTGGAACGAACAAAACCAAATGACCGGCGATACAGTCGGCGTACAGATTAGAAACAATAAGCTGGACAGGCTTACACTAATGAACAATGGCTTTGTAGTGAGTGAGGATTCTTTAGGGTATTATAACCAGCTTAAAGGCAGGTTGGTAACCGCTTTCTTTAACGATTCAACCATAAATGAAGTAGCGGTTAACGGAAACGGGGAAAGTATATACTACGTGCAGGAAGAAAACGATACTACGCTAGTTGGTATGAACCGCCTTACTTGTGGCAATATGCTTATTGAATTTCGGCAAAGTGCTGTGCATGGCATAACCTACTACCAAAAACCCGATGCTGTTTTTTACCCGCCGCACGAGATGAGTGCCTCACTAATGAAGTTAGACGGATTTAACTGGCAAGATAGCCGACGGCCTACTAAGGCTCAGGTACTGGCTCCTAACGTAAAGGCTCCAGAAAAAGAAACTTCTGCAAATGCTAATAGCGAGGGAGACAGTCAACCAGAGAATAAGTCACGTAATCAAAACTCACCGGCTAACCGGCTTAAATCAGGCTTAGATTCTATACAAGAAGTACCCGCTGCTAAACCTGCTACGCCAACACCAGCCGACCAAAAAAATACCCCTAAATCTAAAATAAGAAATAAGCCCGAGGATGATTAAGCCATCACCAGCGCATTGCCATTTCAGCAAATACCCCTATATTTGCAGGCTTATGCGAGTTCGCCAACGCTATACCTATATATTTGGTCTCATTTTGCTGCTAACTACGGCTAGTTGTAGCAAATTTAATCGTCTGCAAAAAAGCGACGATCCGATGAAGAAGTACGAGGCCGCCCTGAAGTACTACGAGAATGAAAAGTACGCTAAGGCCGCCCTGTTGCTGGAAGATGTACTGCCAATTTTAGTAGGTAAAGAAGAAGGAGAGAAAGCCCAATTTTACTACGCATACAGCTACTTCCATCAGGAATTATATATAGAAAGTGCTTACTACTTCCAAGAGTTTTTTAATACCTACGGAAGAAGCCCCATGGCCGAAGAAGCCTTATTTATGCATGGCTATAGCTTATACTTGCAGTCGCCCCGCCATAATTTGGACCAGACGCCGACCTTAGAGGCTATTAACGATTTGCAAGGCTTTATCGACCGGTATCCGGCCAGCGAATACAAAAGCAAAGCCACCGAAATTCTGGACGAACTTCAGTATAAATTAGCATTTAAAGCATTTAACAACGCCAAGCTATTCTATAACCTGGATCGGTATAAAGCCGCCTTGGTAATGCTAGAAGAATTTACCAACAGTTTTCCTGATTCAGAGTATATTGAAGAAGCAACTTACCTGCGGGTAAAAGTAGCCCACGATTTGGCAGTTAATAGCCTGCCTAGCTTACAGAAAGAACGTTTCGGCCAGGCAATTGAGTACTATACCGAGTTTATAGATAAGTACCCGGAAAGCCGCTGGGGCAAAGAAGCCGAGGAGCTGTATATAGCCAGTACCGAAGCAGTTAGCAGATTACAATAACGAAAATTAATATTCAGAGATATGGCAAAATCATCTTTAGAAACCCGCGACATGGACAAACTAATGGAGCCGACCGGCAATTTATACCAGTCGGTTTCGGTAATTGGTAAGCGGGCGCGCCAGCTTTCCTCGCAACTGCGCGATGAGCTAAGCAATAAACTGGCCGAATTTGCCTCAACCGTAGACAACCTGGAGGAAGTATTTGAAAACCGCGAGCAAATCGAGATTTCTAAGTACTACGAGCGTATGCCGAAGCCTACCAATAATGCTACCGAGGAATTTTTAGGCGGCGAACTTATATTCCGGATGCCGGAAGGAGAAGAAGGCGACCAGATACAACTATAATTTTATGCTGCGCGGCAAAAAAATTTTGCTGGGCGTATGCGGGAGTATAGCGGCTTACAAAAGCGCGCACTTAACCCGCTTATTAGTAAAAGAAGGAGCAGAGGTGCAGATTTTATTGACGCCCTCTGCTCTTTCATTTATAACGCCCGTAACCCTAGCCACTCTAAGCAAGAAGCCCGCCCTACATTCGTATGTAAAGAATGATAGCGGCGAGTGGAACAATCACGTAGAACTAGGGCTGTGGGCCGACCTTATGCTGATTGCCCCTGCTTCGGCTAATACCATAAGTAAAATGGCTGCCGGAGCCTGCGATAACCTGCTATTGGCAACCTACCTTAGTGCCCGCTGCCCGGTATGGGTAGCCCCGGCTATGGACCTGGATATGTATGCCCACCCCAGCACCCAGCAAAATTTAAACCGGTTAACCGCCTACGGAAATAATATTATTGAGGCTGAAAGCGGCGAACTTGCCAGTGGTCTGCACGGTCAGGGCCGCTTAGCCGAGCCGGAGCGTATTGTTCAGTTGCTGAACGAATTTTTTAGCCCCGACCAACCAGACTTAAGTGGGAAAAAGGTGCTGATAACCGCCGGCCCTACCTACGAGGCACTAGACCCGGTGCGGTTTTTAGGCAATCACAGCAGTGGCAAAATGGGTTATGCCCTGGCCCAGGAAGCTGCCCAGCGCGGTGCTGAAGTTACCCTTATTTCCGGCCCTAGTTCTTTGGGAAAGCCGGCCGGGATAAAGCTGGTTTCGGTAAGCAGTGCCCAGCAAATGTACGAGGCGTGTAGCCACATATTCGACGAGCAGGATATGGTGATTTTTGCCGCCGCTGTGGCCGATTATCGGCCTAGGCATGTTGCTGATCAGAAAATTAAAAAAGCCGGGGAAAACCTGACCATTGAGCTAGAAAAAACGGTAGATATAGCTGCCAGCCTGGGCCAACGTAAACGGCCGGGGCAAGTACTTGTAGGCTTTGCGCTGGAAACTGAACAGGAACAGCAACATGCCCAAGAAAAGCTTCGGAATAAAAATTTGGATTATATTGTTTTGAATAGTTTGGCCTGGCCGGGGGCCGGCTTTGGGCACGATACCAATAAGATTAGCGTTATAAGCCCGAAAAACCAGCTTAACTTCGAGCTAAAATCTAAGCGTGAAGTTGCCGTTGATATTTTAAATACTATTTCAGCCTCCTGAGTATATATGAAAATTTTGTTTGTTCTGCTATTTGCCTTATTGCCGTTTTTACCGGTATACGCCCAGGAATTTAACTTTCAGGTAGTGGTAAACGACCAACAGGTAAATCTGGCTGATAAAGCTATTTTCAGAGAAATGGAACGCTCGTTCAATGATTTTTTAAATAAAACCAGCTGGACCGATTTGCGCTATGATATCAACGAAAAAATTGATGTGCAAATGGAAATTACCATTGAAAATCAAACCGGCAACGTAGGCATAGGCAATTACTCAGCCAACATGATTATCCGGTCGATCCGTCCGGTTTTTAATACCAGCTATACTACCACCACCTTTACCTACCGCGATAACGATTTTAGCTTCCAGTATATTGAGGGCCAACCCCTTGACTTTAACGTAAACAGCTTTAATAGCAACATTAGCAGTATGCTGGCTTTTTACGCCTATATAGTTTTGGGTATGGATGCCGACACATTTGCACCGCTGGGCGGTACATTCTACTTTGAGCAGGCGCGCAATATTCAGCAAATTGCCGAGCCGCAGGGCGGGCCGGGCTGGAATGCCAATCAGGGTGGTAATGCAGTTCGCAACCGGGGTGCTTTGGTTCAGGCTTTGTTTAACCCGCGTTTGCAGCCAATTAGGGAGTTTATGTATACCTACCATCGTTTAGGGCTAGATACATTTTTGGAGAATGCCGATGATAATCGTAAAGCTATTGTGCAGAGCCTTCAGCAAATAAAAGAAGTTCGGGATTATAACCCTTCCTCAATTTTACTGGTAGCCTTATTTGATTCAAAAAGTACCGAATTAGCCCAAATGTACAGTGAGGGCGATTTGGCCGATCGCCGGCAGGCCTACGAACTGCTAACCACTATAGACCCGGGTAGTACCGAAAAATACGAGCGAATAGTTCGCTAAAAATTTGTGTACTATACTAATGAAATTAGCAAGGGTCAATCGACCCTTTTTTTGTACTTTTGAGTTTAGCTACCGGAGCTGCTAATAATTTACTATTTTCCGGTCATTGCTTCACTATGCTGAACCATCTGCTGATTAAAAACTACGCGCTGATTGAAGCCCTGCAAATGCAACCTTCGGCGCACCTCAATATTATTACCGGCGAAACCGGAGCCGGAAAATCTATTATGCTGGGTGCAATTGGTTTGCTTTTGGGCAACCGGGCCGATACCCGCGCCCTGTACGATGAAAGTAAAAAATGCCTGATTGAAGGTACTTTTAATATAAGCGAGTACTCTGCCCTGCAGCAGCTTTTCCAGGAAAACGAATTGGACTACGACGAGGAAACTATTATCCGCCGGGAAATTAGCCCATCGGGTAAAAGCCGGGCGTTTATTAATGATAGCCCAGTTACCTTAGATGTGTTGCGGCAGGTTGGTGCTTACTTAGTAGATGTGCATAGCCAGCACGATACGCTGCAGTTGGGCTCTAATGCCTATCAGCTTACCTTAATTGATGCCTACGGTAAAAATACCGACCTGGTAAGTTCTTATCAGGAAAAATACCGAGCCTGGAAGAAACTTCAAAAGCAACTAAAGTCACTGGAAGATGAGGCTCAAAAAATTAGACAGGAGGCTGATTATAATAGTTTTCTGCTAAATGAACTAGAAGAAGCCAAGTTGGAAGGTTTAGACCAAACCGCTGCTGAAGAGCACTTGCAGGAGTTGGAGCACGCCGAAGAAATCAAACTTAAACTAGGTGGCCTAACCCACGCGCTGGAACTAGACGAACAACTAGCTCTTAGCCCGGCTTTACAAACTATTCAGCTTGAATTAAAAACTTTAGTAAAGTTTGGCGAAAACTACCGCCAATTAGCGGAACGCTTGCAAAGTGTGGTGCTGGAACTAAAAGATATTAGCGAAGAACTCCAGGCGCAGGAAGAAGCGGTAACCGTGGATCCGGAGCAAACCCAACTACTTCAGGAACGTTTGTCGCTGCTTTACCGTCTGCAGCAAAAGCACGGCAAAACATCCGTTGAAGAACTTATAGAATTGCAGCAGCAGCTAAGCGAAAAAGTTTACCGGGCCGACCATTTGGAGGAAGAAATTAAGGACGTAGCAGCTAAAATGGCCAAAGCTGAGGCGGCCATGCTGGATGCAGCAGCTCAGCTTAGCAACAAACGCCAAAGCCAGTTTAAACCGTTTACCGACGAAATACAAGGCTTATTGGCTAGCTTAGGCATGCCGGAAGCTAATTTAGAACTTCAGCACCAAACCGTAGCCCCCAGCCCAACCGGTACGGATGAACTGAACCTATTATTCAGTGCCAACAAGGGGGTTAAGCCTCAAACGCTGAAAGCCGTAGCTTCCGGCGGTGAATTTAGCCGCCTGATGTTCTGCGTGAAGTATGTATTGGCCGATAAGACCGCGCTGCCCACCATAATCTTCGATGAAATTGATACGGGTATTAGTGGTGAAATTGCGCTGAAAATGGTACGGATGATGCAGCAAATGGCCAGGAACCACCAGGTTGTCAGTATAAGCCACTTGCCACAAATAGCGGCTAAAGGCGAGAAGCACTACTTTGTGTACAAGGACCATAGCGCCGAAAAAACCGTAAGCCGTATGAAACTTTTAAGCGAAGAAGAGCGGGTAAACGAAATTGCCAAAATGATAGGCGGCGATAAACCCAGCATCGTAGCCTACCAAAGTGCCAAGGAATTGATGGTTGGCTAATATTTTTTATACCCTTCGCTAAGCTTGGAGCTATAATACGTAGTTGAGTATGTAAGTGGTTTAGCAGCCTCCTGACTGCGTTATACCATTATTTTCTTCCTAAATTAACCCTATATTTGAGCCTTACATTTTTAAACTCTTGAAACCTATTAACTATGTCATATAATCTACTAAAAGGAAAGCGTGGTATTATATCCGGTGCGCTGGATGAAAACTCAATTGCCTGGAAAACTGCCCTTAAAGCCCACCAAGAAGGTGCTCAAATTGTGCTGACCAATGCGCCAATTGCTATGCGGATGGGCAAAATTAATGAGCTGGCTGAGCAGTGCGGGGCTGAAATTGTTCCCGCCGATGCCACTTCCTTAGAAGATATAGAAACTCTGTATACTAAAAGCCAGGAGGTGTTAGGAGGAAAGCTGGATTTTGTGCTGCATTCTATAGGCATGAGCCCGAACGTACGCAAGCAAAAGCCCTACAATGATTTGAACTACGACTGGTTCATGAAAAGTATTGACGTTTCGGCCCTGAGCTTTCATAAAATGATGCAAGTGGCCGATAAGCTGGATGTAATGAACGAGTGGGGTAGTATTGTAGGCCTTAGCTATATAGCTGCCCAGCGTACGTTCCCCGATTACAGCGATATGGCCCAGGCTAAAGCTATACTGGAAAGTATTGCCCGGAGCTACGGCTACTTCTTCGCCAAGAAAAACAAAGTGCGTGTTAATACCATCAGCCAAAGTCCAACCATGACCACCGCCGGCACCGGCGTGCCCGGCTTCGATGTATTCTACAACTACGCCGACAAAATGAGCCCGATGGGCAATGCCCCAGCCGAAGCCTGCGCCGACTATATAGTAAGCCTGTTCAGCGACCTGACCCGTTACGTAACTATGCAAAACCTAATGCACGACGGCGGCTTCAGCAGCAGCGGCATAACGCAGGACATCATTGACGAGCTTTCAAAATAGTAGTGAGTCATGAGTCGTGAGTACTGAGATTTGTTTAAAGCAAATAAATAGATTCTCAAGACTCAAGACTCAAGACTCAAGACTCCATATGCTACTATTTCCCAACGCTAAAATTAACCTGGGCCTGCATATTACGGCTAAGCGGGCAGATGGCTATCATGAGATTGAGAGCTGCTTGCTACCTGTGCCTTGGTGTGATGTGTTGGAATGGGTTGAGACGGATAGGATAGCGAGCCTAACAATTACCGGAGCAGATTTTGGCGGGAATTTTAAGGAAAATCTGGTTTTTAAAGCCTACAAGCTTTTACAGAAGGATTTTCAGCTACCCAATCTGGAAATTCATTTGCATAAATTAATACCCAGTGGCGCCGGCTTGGGCGGGGGCTCAGCCGATGCTGCTTTTATGCTAAAATCGCTCAACCAACAATTTGATTTATTCCTAGATGACGAATTGCTGGAAGATTATGCTGCCCAACTGGGTAGCGATTGTCCGTTCTTTATAAAGAACGTGCCACAACTGGCTACCGGCCGGGGCGAGGTTCTGAAGCCAATAGAGGTTAGATTAAGCGGCTGGCATTTAACAATTGTAAAACCAAAGGTAAGCGTACCGACGGCTCAGGCTTATAAAGGCGTAACTCCTAAATTACCGGAAGCATCGCTAAAGGAAATATTGGCTTTACCACCAACAGAATGGAAAAACAGGCTTAAAAACGATTTTGAAGAGTCGGTTTTTAGGGTTTTTCCGGAAGTAGCTAAACTAAAGGATAACCTTTATCAGGTAGGGGCAACTTACGCCAGCATGAGCGGTAGCGGGGCGGCGGTGTTTGCCCTTTCGCAGCAACCCTTATCCGAAATTGACCTTAATAAGCAATATATTGTTTGGCAGGGAAATTTATAAGTTTGGGCTTAGATTACGACTATATCTTGGTAATTGATACCGAAACCAGCGGCCTTCCCAAAACCTGGAATAGGCCATATACTGACTCCGAAAACTGGCCTTATATTGCTCAAATCTCCTGGTTGGTGTATCAATATCGTTCTCAGAAAGAGATGACCCGCCACAATTTTTATGTAGCTCCAGACGGTTTTGAGCTAACTACAAAAAGCACTGAAATTCATGGTCTTGATATAAATTTTTTGCAAGAACACGGTACGCCCCGCGCTACTATTATGCAGCAATTAAAGCAAGATTTGGAGAAATATAATCCATTAATAGTTAGCCACTTTTTGCAATTGGACTATCATATGATGCGGTTAGGTTTTCACCGGGCCGGTCTACCTAACGTGCTGACGGGTAAAGTAGGGTTTTGTACAATGCTAATTACCGAAAATTTTTTAAGAATTACTGAGCAGCGGTATTTACGACTAGATCAACTGTATGCTTACCTGTTTTCGGAACCTATGAATAGCCAGCATGATGCCTTGGCTGATGCCTTGGCAACTGCTAAGTGTTTTTTTGAATTAAGTCGTAAAGGCGATATCACTAACAGGTCAGTAAAGAAACAGCAGGGAAAACATACGTTTCGTAACGATATAACTTTGGCGAAGAGGCGAAAAAAGTTGCTGCCCGGTGCTATTCTAATACTTATTGCACTCCTAATTTTCTTATTATGGAAAATTTTTCTGCCCGGCTCTTAACTATACTTGCCACTTTAGAACCCTTCCGTAATCTACCGGAAGTAGTGCGCACTGCCATAACTGAGGAGGCCGAGGAGATTAGGTTCAGGCAGGAAATAATTTTATATAAGCAAGAGACCAGTAAAGTTGAAGGGATTGACTTCATATTGTCCGGGGCATACGAAGCGTTCTTTTTGGATAGTGAAAATACGCGCCGCCACCTAGAAGTATGCGCGGCGGGAAGTGCATTCGGAGCCTTTTCGTTACTTCTTAATAAGAAAAAAAGTATCTACAACGTAGAAGTGCGTAAGGGCACCACGGTAGCCCGGCTAAACCGAAGTTCATTCAAAAAACTTTACAAAGAATTTCCGGAAATACTTCAGTATTACACCACGCACTACGGCCAGCGTATGCTTAACGATGAGTTTGCTCACTTTGTGCAGGTTCATCAGGCTACCCAACCCGATTTTGTGCACAGTGATCTGCAGTATCAGCGTAGCCTGGATACGGTAGAACTTCGCGACTTAGTAGTATGTCCCGAAACTGCTACGGCGCAAACGGCGGCAAGGGCTATGTCGGATAAGCGGGTTAGCTGCTTATTTGTACAAAACGAATCGGGTGATATTTGGGGCTACGTTACCGATATTTTACTGAGAGACTTAATAGTTGGCCAGGGAGTTTCTAACCAAACTTCACTCAAAAGTATAGCCTCTGACTATCTGATTACAATTGACAGAAAGGCACTGGTGTATGAGGCAATACTTTTAATGTTCAGAACCAAAAGTCGCTATTTATTGGTGACTGAAGGGGGTAAGCCCGTAGGTTTTTTAAGCCGTAATAAATTATTGACTGAGCAGGCCCAAAGTCCGTTTATGTTTATTCAGTCGGTTAAATTAGCTATGAGCGATGCCGAACTATCGCGCCGTTGGCAACAAGTTCCAGAACTGGTCTATCAGCTTTTAGATAGGGGTGTACGGGCAGAAATTGTTAATGAGGTAATTACCGCTACTGCCGATATAATTGCCCTTAAGGTAATTGAAGGGGTTATTGAGGAAATGGGTTCCCCGCCCGCTGCCTTCGCTTTCATTGTGTTGGGTAGCGAAGGCAGAAAGGAGCAAACCCTAAAAACCGATCAGGATAATGCAATAATCTACGAGGATAAAGCCAACGAGCAGCGGGAGTTAGTAAGGACTTATTTTCTGAGTATGGCCGAAAAAGTTTCTGCGCGCCTTGATACCATAGGGTTTGCCCTATGCGATGGCGGTTTCATGGCCAGCAATCCTAAGTGGACTCATTCTTTAAGCCACTGGAAAAGAAACTATACCAAGTGGGTACAAGAATCGGACGCCGAGGCGGTTATGAAAACCAGCACTTTTTTTGACTGCCGGGTGCTTTACGGGCATAGCAATTTGCTTAGTGATTTGCAAGAACACATAGAGATAGAACTAAAGCAGCCTACCGGACGTTTCTTCTATTTTTTGGCTCAAAACGCCCTGCAGTACGAACCGCCTCTAACTTTTTTTAATAACTTCCGAACCTTTGTAAAAGGTAATAAAAAGGTCTTTAACTTAAAAAAAGCCATGACCCCGGTGGTGGATTTAGTTCGGGTATTCGCTTTGAAGCACGGCATCTTTAAAACTAATACCGGCGAGCGAATGGAGGCTTTGCAGGAGAAGGGGGTATTTACCCAAGAAGAATATAGAGAACTACTGCAATCGTACTATTACCTAATGGCACTGAGGCTTAAGCACCAGGCTAAACAAATAATTGCCGATGGTGAGCTGCCCAATAATTACCTAAACCCCGAAGTATTAACTAAAGTGGAACAGGTAACTATTAAGGAAATATTTAAGGTAATTAGCCGCTTCCAGCTTAAAATTAAAATGACCATTACCGGTAGTTTGTACTAGCAAAGGTCATCTATCGTACCCTAAATCCTCATCCATAGCTTTTCGGTAGCTGGTGGCCAGCGAGGTTTTTTGGTTTTCGGTTAGGGCCTTACCCGCCATTTGAAACACTTCTTGTTCTTCTTCATCCAGATGGTGGTGAACCAGTTCCTGTAATTTTTTAGCGTAGCCTACCCAAGCCGAAGAGCTATAATCAGTTTCCTCCAGCTTTTCAATCATTTCGTCTATTTCGAGGTGTTCGGCTACGCTGTGCCGAGCTTGTTCCTGCGTAAGGTCCTGCTTCATTAGCGGAATATAAAAGTGGCGCTCTTCCGCGTTAGCGTGTACTTTAAGTTCGTGCTTCAGCTTATCAAATATTTCATTGCGCCCGCTGCTATCGCCGTGGGTTTTAACCAAAATATCAACCAGGGTCCGCTGCTTCTGATGATCTTCGCGTATAGCTTCAAATATGTTCATAAGGATGAGAAGTTACGATGAATACTTCCCACTTAAACTCAATTACTAAGCTATGGTTTAGTTAAGCTTACTTACTTTAAGCTGGCGACGTTTTTCCCAACGGGTAATTACCGGGTAAAGCAGAACGGCGGATAAAATTATAGCCGTACCTATAAAGAACTCAAACGAAAGTTTCTCGTGTTCCTGAAACAAAACCACGGCTATTAGTATGCCGTAGACCGGCTCCAGGTTAACGGTTAAATTAACCGTAAAGGCCGATAACCTTCGCTGCAGCTCTACCGATATGGAATAAGCGTATACGGTGCATACTACCGCCAACAAAAATATCCATAGCCAGTCGTAGCCTTGCCAGCTTAATTGCAAGCCTTGGGTAGCCCCAAACGCTTCCACAGATACATACAGCGGAAAAAATAGCAGAATAGATAGGTTGGCTCCTACCATTTCCCAGAAGGTAATCAGGTAATGGTCGTGGTGGGGCGTAAGGCGGCTGTTAATTACAGTAAATAAACTGGAAAGAAATGCGGAAACAACAGCTAGGGTAAGCCCCAGTGCCTGATCGAATTCAACTTTATAAATTAAGTACAAGCCGCTAATAACCAGCACCCCCAGCACTAATTCTACCCATTTAAATGACCGCCTAAGTAAAATAGGCTCTAAAATGGCCGTCCAGAGGCTGCCGGTTGCCATTCCGGCTAAGCATATTGATATAGAGGAAATTTGGGCGGAAACAAAAAATAGTATCCAGTGCGCCGCGATGATTATACCAGTAGCTAGCATGTGTACACTGGGACGCCCTCCCGGCCAGAATCCGGTTTTACGCAGGTATAGTAAAACTGCTAAACCTAGCGAAGCAATACCGGTTCTATACCAAACCAACTCTACCTTAGGTAAGCTGGAAAGAACGCCCAAGGCGGCAGTAAAACCCCAGAGCAACACAATAAAGTGTAGCTGTACGTAATCTTTAGGCTGGGCAGCTTGCATAGTTAACGAGGCACTGTACGGTACAGCACCAAACCAATACAGGTAAATAGGATATTTGGTACCCAAACGGCCAATAGCGGCGGCATGCTTTTGGCTTCGGCAATACTTTTGGCAAACACAAAAAGCACTATATACAAAAACATAAGCAGGAAGCCTACGGCAATCATTAAGCCGGACCCCCCCCGGCTTTTTCGGCTGCTCATTATCAAACCAATAAAGGTCAAGATTAAAGCCGCAAAGGGGGTCATATATCGGATATATTTTTCAATTTCGTAGACAATGATATTATCCGCCCCGCGCGCTTTAAGTTCGGCTATATACGATTTCAACTCCGGAAGAGTAAAGGTTTCCTGCAGGTGATAGGTGCTGCCGAAATCTTTGGGGAGCATAGCCAAGGTTGTATCTAGTTCCACGCCTTGAGTAACCCGCTCCTTCATTCCTTCAAACTCGCGCAACTGCCATTCCTTTAAGCGCCATTTTTCCAGTTCTTGGTTCCATTCAATACGGCGGGCCTCCAGTTTGGCATTCAGCGTATTGTCAGAAATATTTTCCAGCGTAAACCGGTAGCCTATGTCATTCTCGTTGTTGTAGCTTTCCATATAGGCGTAGCTTTGCGGCCCAATTTTTAGGTGAATGTTGCGCTCGGTATTGCGGTAGGGGCTTTTAACGTAGGCAATTTCAAACGCCACCCTTTTCTTGTTGGCATTAGGCAAAATGTAGCCGGTAACCCAAAAACTTAGCGCGGCAATTATACAAGCTCCGGCCATAAAGGGGGCCATCATGCGTTTAAAGCTAATGCCGCTGCTTAGTATGGCAATAATTTCGGTATGGCCGGCCATTTTAGAAGCCGTAAATACCGTGGCAATAAATACTATAATGGGGGTAATAAAATTGGCTATATACGGTATAAAAACAATATAGTACCCCAGTATTTGGCTAAAATTCAGGTTGTGCTCTATAAAGTCATCATTTTTCTCGGTAAGGTCAATTACGCACACGATGGTAACCAGTATGGCTACTACAAAGAAGAATGCCGACAGAAACTTCTTCAGAATATAAACATCCAGAATTTTAGGGCCGAATTTTCTCATACACTAGAGGCGCTGCATCAATTTAGGAATCATCTTATCCTTCCAGGCGATAAAGGTACCCGCAATTATCTGTTCCCGGGCCTGACCAACCAACCAAAGATAGAAACTTAAGTTATGTACCGAAGCAATTTGCGCGCCAAGCATCTCTTTACTGTGAATTAAATGCCGAACGTAGGCTTTGGTATACGTTGCGCTGGCGTAATTCTGTAGTCCAGGGTCCAGCGGGTTAAAATCATCTTTCCATTTTTGGTTACGAATATTCAGAATACCTTCGGTAGTAAATAGCATACCGTTGCGCGCATTGCGGGTAGGCATTACGCAATCAAACATATCAACCCCCAAGGCAATACACTCTAGAATATTGGCCGGCGTGCCAACGCCCATCAAGTAGCGGGGTTTATCTTTTGGTAGAATTTCGCATACCAGGTCGGTCATTTCATACATCTGTTCGGCCGGTTCGCCCACACTTAAGCCACCAATAGCATTTCCGGTCCGGCCTTGCTCGGCTACAAATTCGGCGGCACGGGAGCGCAAATCTTTATACGTACTGCCTTGTACAATGGGGAATAGCTGCTGCTCATAGCCATATTTAGGCTCAGTAGAATCAAACCGATTAATGCAGCGGGTTAGCCAGCGTTGGGTAAGTTCCAGGCTTTCGCGGGCGTAGGTGTAGTCGCTGGGGTAGGGTGGGCACTCATCAAAGGCCATAATAATATCGGCCCCAATGCTTCGCTGAATACCCCTTCCGGACTAAAGAAGTGTTTGCTGCCGTCGATATGGCTGGTAAACTGCACACCTTCTTCTTTAATCTTACGTATGGCAGCCAAACTAAAAACTTGGTAGCCTCCGCTATCGGTAAGAATTGGCCCCTGCCACCCATTAAATGCGTGTAAACCGCCGGCTTGCTCTAGTACATCCAAGCCAGGGCGCAGGTACAAGTGGTAGGTGTTGCCTAAAATAATTTGGGCCT
The DNA here is from genome assembly GCA_964504565.1 of uncultured Roseivirgaceae bacterium. GTDB lineage: Bacteria > Bacteroidota > Bacteroidia > Cytophagales > Cyclobacteriaceae > Cesiribacter. The sequence continues at coordinate 48,867 of CAZDEY010000013.1, read as the reverse complement.
GAATATCATGCTGAAGCTCGCGTTGGTGAACTGCTTTAACGGTACCGGCCGTGCCCACGGGCATAAATATTGGAGTTTGTATGGTGCCGTGGTCGGTTTGTAGCTCACCGGCCCGCGCTTTGGATCGGCTATCGGAATGTTGAAGAGTAAATTGCATTAGGCTGTAAAATTAGCTTGCTTAACCGGGCTTTTCAAACCTTAGGAGGCTTAGAGTTTTTCAATTTGCTAACTTTAGGAAAGTGATTTCAGCTTAGTGTTTTAACAAATATTGTAATTGCTTAGCCAAAGGTACATTATGAGGCGAACGGTGGGCATATAGGTTTTTGCTAGTGCAATTTGTCAGATTTACTTTTGGTTTAAATAGATATACCCTTAACCATGAAATTAATCGCATTTTATATTGCGGTAGGCGGTATTCTTGGGTTTAACTTATCCGGTTTTTCTCAGGATTTTAGTAATTACCAACCTCTAAAGCAGTCCGGAAGGTTTCCGCAGGAGTTTACCAAGCGCTCTTCGGAAAAATTTGAAGAACAACTAAAACAGGTTGACGGCAAAAAACGCTACGAACGCAAAGCCCAGGAAAAGTTCTACCTGGAAAGCAACTTTGTGATCGATGAAATGCTGCACTCCGGCAAAATACTGTTTAACGATCCGGTAACTTCCTACCTAAATGAAGTTGCCGATAAACTACTGGAAAACGACCCCGCGCTACGCAAACAAATTCAATTTTATACAGTACGTTCATCGGTAGTAAATGCTTTTGCCACTCAAAACGGGTTAATCTTCGTAACAATGGGCTTGTTGGCTCAGCTGGAAAACGAAGCTCAACTTGCCTATATTCTTTCCCACGAAATAATGCACTACAAGTTAACCCACGGCATAAACTCGGCGGTTAATAAAGAGGCACTTAGGCGAGGTAAAAAAGATTACGGAAAACTGAGTTGGGATGAGCGACTGGAGGCCAAGAGTATGTTCAGCAAGGAGCAAGAGTTGGAGTCGGACATTGAAGGGTTAAAACTATTTCTATCGACCAACTACGGTGCTCAGTATATACTAAATACTTTTGATGTACTACAGTACAGCTACCTACCTTACAATGAGGTTCGCCTGGACCACAACTTTCTAGGTAGCGAAAAATTAGTATTTCCAGACTCTTACTATTTATCGGAGATTACCGCCATCTCTGAGCCGGATAAGCTGGATAAACGTTTTGAAAGCACCACCCACCCCAATATTGGAAAACGCCGGGAAGTTATTGCCCAAGAGTTACAAAAGCGCAAGTATCGTAACGGCGATGCATATCTGGTTTCAGAAAATACGTTTGAGCGGGTAAGAAATATTTCTCGTTTTGAAATTTTGCCCCTGTATGTTTCTAATAGCGAATTTGAAAAAGCCCTTTATCATTCCTTTCTTCTATTACAGGAATTTTCGGATAGTGAATACGTAAAAGTAGAGGCGGTCAAATCTCTCTTTATGTTAACCCTGTATGCTAATCAGAGGAAGTTTTCAGCGGTGCATACCCAACACAGTAAAGTAGAAGGCGAATCGCAACAGCTTTATCATGTATTCCATAAAATGAATGCGGAAGAGCTGAATGTGGCTGCCCTTCATTTTGTGGATAGAGCCTTAAATCAGCACCCCGACAATACGGAGCTACAACGCTTTCGCCGGCTTTTAACCCAGGAATTAGCTTTTGAACATTATACCACTAAGCAAAAATTAGTAGATGTTATTGAAGCTGATGAGCCTAAAGTTAAAGCGGTTATAGAGAGTAAGGAAGGTCCGGCCGAATTAGAAGTTAATGATAAATACTCTAAAATACGAGATAAAAATAGGGAAAGCTTAAATAGCGAAAACGCCTATTTAGCTAACGTTTTACGTGAGTTTATGGAGAGTTCTTGGTTTTCGCCAATTGTAAACGACGCCCTTGAAAATCCACGGCCGGAGCCGTTTGAACCTACGTTTAAACAGCGCAAAGCTTATGAACGATATATCCTTAAAAATGGACGCAAATTAGGTATTGATAAAGTAGCTATAGTAAATACTATGTACCAAAAAATAGATGATAGGAAGAAGAATAAGGTACAATACTTAGCCGCTGAAGAAGCTCATACTAATTATAATAAAACCTTAGTAGAAATAGGCTCCAAAGCAGGTTTGCAGGTAGAAGTTATTGGAGGCCGAGCCTATAAAAATGATGAAGCTGATAAACTGGCTGACCAGTTTCAATTACAGCAGTGGCTAACCCAGCGGAGCCAGTTTGGGGAGCTGGTAGACATAGACTACATCAATATTGATTCTGTTCAGGTAAGCAGCCTAGTTGCAAAGTATGGCACCAAGTATTTTGCCTGGACCGGCAGGATTAATTATGCCGAACGTGATCAGTACCTTTTATATAGGGTGCTGGGTAGTATAGTAGTACCGTATTCAGCTCCACTATTATTGCCGGGTGCTTTTACTCCTAACCATGAAACTATGGAAATTATGCTGGTTTTTGATATAACCGATGGTCGCTTGTTAATGTCTCACACCGATGTTTTTAGTGCCAAAGACACTAAACATCTAATTAGGAGCCACCTTTACGACCAGTTTTACCAAATGAAGAGAAAATAAGGCAAGCCATGCGATTATTATTAATATATGGGTTTGTGCTCCTTAGCACACAGTCAGCTTGGGCTCAGCCTGGCTATTTAGGTAAGAAAATTTTGCTCGGATATAGTGTCGAAGGGTTTAGCGCCTTGGATAATTATAATGCTAATAATGAATTTGGGTTAACTAGGCTAAATATTATTCACTCGCCTCGGTTTGAAATGGCGATTTCTAGAAGGAGTTCCATAGGGGCAACCGTTCAATTTGGCAAGACTGGATTTAACGGAAACCGTAGTATTGAAGACGTTAGTATTTCAGAGTTGGTCCATGGAATTTTATTTCCCACTTCATACTCCGATAAATACAAAGATGAGTTAAAAGTTAATCACCAAGCAGTTAGGGTACATTACCGAAGATATAAGCTGAATAAGGGCGCAATTGCGCCGGTAGGTAGTTATGTAGAGTATGGAGCTGGGTATCAGCAATATGAGGTAGTAGACCGGCAAGATGGCTATACTTATTTTGAAGGGGGAATGGGATTGTTATGTTTAGGGTTTGGTAAATCGCGGGTAATACTCGATAAGGTTGTACTGGATTTGGGTGTTGTGGTAACGGCTTCAATTCCTGCCGGGTCATCAAAAGGATCCGCTAATAAGGCCCACCAAGAACTACATGATCGCTATTCTGAAAAGTATAATGATAACATTTACGACTCATCGTGGGATGATATGACTATAGATGCCAGGTTACGTATGGTTCAACTTAACGGGTTAAATTTTCGGCTAGGCATCAGCGGATTGCTGTTTTAGTAATTAGCAATTTATTGCTTTCAAAAGAAAATCAGCCTCCAAGCTGGTTTTCTTCTAGTTGTACTAAATTACCTTTTTGTGCTGACTAAATAGCTTAGTAAATTGAATAAAACATTTACCTTCGCTACCTAATTATTGGTGGTGTATATGCAGGTATATCAGGTTGTACTTCTTTTATTATTTGGACTGTCGCTGCTGGTTCAGCTATTCTGGTATTTGGTGCGCTTTCGTAGGGTTTCGGCCTATAAACCGTCTAGTAAACAACCAACTAACTACCCGCCCGTTAGCGTAATTATTTCTGCCCACAACGCCAGCGGACTGCTACAAAAATTGTTGCCAAAGCTGCTTAGCCAAAACTACCCCCAGTTTGAGGTACTAGTGGTAGATGACCGCTCAACTGATTATACCGATACCTGGCTGGCCGAAGAGCAGGCTAAAGACAGCCGGGTTCGCCATGTGCGTATCGATAAAACCCCGGCCCATTTCACCGCCAAGAAGTACGCCATTACCATGGGTATCAAGCACGCCAAGCACGATGCCCTGGTGCTAACCGATGCTGATTGCGTACCGGATAGCGAACAGTGGCTCAGCCAAATAGCCGCGCCGCTGGCCAACGGTAAAAAAATAAGTCTAGGCTATTCCCCTATGTACGCTAAGGCTGGCTTACTTAATTCTTTAATCCGATTTGAAACCGTACTTACTGCCCTGCAGTATTTAGGAGCTGCATTAGGCGGCAGGCCTTATATGGGCGTAGGCCGCAATATGGCCTATAGCAAAGCCCTGTTTCTGGAAAAGAAAGGGTTTTTAAGCCACCGGAATGTAATGGGCGGCGATGATGATCTATTTGTGAATAGAAATGCTACCAAAGATAATACTCAGATTGTAATTGGTGCCGAAACCCTTGTTTGGACTGAGCCTAAGGAAAGCTGGGGCGAATGGTGGACCCAGAAGCGGCGGCATATGGCGGCCGGTAAATATTACCGCTGGTCAACGCGTTTAGGCTTAGGCCTGTTTATGCTATCACAGTGGATGTTTTGGATAACTTTTGGCCTACTTTTAGGGTTAGGCATTGAACCGTACTGGGTATTTGGGTGTTTAATTCTTAAGTTTGCTGTGCTATTCGGCGTAGTATGCTCAGCCAGTAAGAAGTTAGGAGACCCTTTCTGCCCGTGGTATCTACCCTTTTTAGAATTTCTCCTGATGCTGTACCAGACCGGCGTAGGTGTGTCGGTTTTGTTTAGTAAACCAAGTTCATGGAAGTAAACAACAAAAACTTCTCCTCCAAAGCCTTAGAAGATTTTAGGCTTATTGATCTCGCCCTTAAAGACAAGGATCAGACGGCTTACGCTGCCCTGATGAAACGCTACAAGATGGCGGTGTATCATATGATTCTGAAAATGGTTAGAAATGTAGATGATGCCGAGGATTTAACTATCGAAGCTTTCGCCAAAGCGTTTAAAAACCTGCACAAATTTAAGCACGACTATACCTTTAGTACCTGGCTGTTCCGGATAGCTACCAATAATGCTATTGACTTTATTAGAAAAAAGAAGCTAAAAACCCTTAGCCTCAATACTACCTTCAAGAACGACAGTGGTGATGATGTTAACATTGACGTAGAGGATGAAACCCTTGATCCGCAGCAGGAAGCAATTAAAAGCCAGAAAATTGAGTTGGTGCAAATGTTTGTAACCAAACTTCCGCCCAAATACCAACGCTTGGTTAAGTTGCGCTATTTTGATGAATTGAGTTACGATGAAATTGCCAAGGAGCTGGATGCACCCTTAGGTACAATTAAGGCCCAACTTTACCGCGCCCGCGAGCTTATGTACGAACTGGTTAAGGGTAGTAAGGATAAAATGTAGGGTTTTAAGTTACCATATAGTATTATAAGGCTTAGGAAAATCCTAAGCCTTTTTTGTTGCCGGTAGAAAAAGCACGGCAAGTTTTTTACTTTTGTTGCTATGCAGGATGCCTCTTTAGTTAAGCAATACTTTCCGGAAATAAGCTCTACGCAAGCTGAACAATTTGCCCGTTTGGGTGAGCTTTATACCTATTGGAACGAGCGTATTAATGTGGTAAGCCGGAAGGATATTGAACAATTATATAGCCACCACGTGCTGCATTCCTTAGGCATTGCCAAAGTACAAAACTTTAAGCCCAAAACTCAGGTGTTGGATGTAGGCACTGGCGGCGGTTTTCCGGGAATTCCTTTGGCTATACTATTTCCGGAAACTGAGTTCTACTTAGTGGATAGTATCGGCAAGAAAATTAAGGTAGTGCAGGAAGTTGCCGACGCCTTAGGCCTTACAAATGTAAAAGCTGAGCAATTAAGGGCTGAAAAAGTAAAGGGCCATTATGATTTTATAGTAAGCCGCGCCGTTACTCGTCTCAAGCCGTTTTTGCAGTGGATCCACGGTAAAGTAAAAAAGGAAAACCAGCACCAATTAGCTAACGGCGTGCTTTATTTAAAAGGAGGGGATTTAGAAGAAGAACTGGCCGAGGCTAAGCGGCCGCACGCCCTATATCCACTTACCAATTACTTTCAAGAAGATTTTTTCGATACCAAGTTTGTAGTCTACGTACCCTTTGCATGAGGTGGCTAGTTCTACTATTGGCATTTTTTAGCCTGGCTTTTAGCTGCCGGCAGAAAGCTGATGTAGTTGATGAAAAAATAGCTGGCCTGAGTTTGGTAGCCGGTCGCCAAGCGGTTAGCGATACGGCCTGGCTACAGGTTGAACAAACCCATGCCAATTGGGTAAGCATTATGCCCTACGCCTTTGGCAATTTGCACGATACGGTACTGGTTTACAATATTGATCGCCAGTGGCAGGGAGAACGAATTGAAGGGGCGGCGGAGGCAATTAGGCAAGCTAAAGAAAGAGGCTTAAAGGTTATGCTTAAACCCCATCTCTGGCTGCGCGGCGGTTTTACCGGGCATCATAACCCGGGAACTGAAGAAGGGTGGACAGCCTGGGAGAAGAATTATTCCTCCTATATTTTAGATTTTACCCACCTGGCCGATAGCCTGCAAGTTGAAATTTTCTGCATTGGCACCGAGCTTACGCAAAGTATAATTAATAGGCCTGACTACTGGCAGCATTTGATAAATACCGTAAAGGATACTTATACGGGCAAGCTCACCTACGCCGCCAATTGGGATTCATATCGGAAAGTTCAGTTCTGGCAGCGTATGGATTACGTAGGTATTGATGCATATTTTCCTTTGGAAGCCGGTGACGATCCTTTAACTAGTGAATTAGCAACTGCCTGGCAACCGCACGTTGCCGAATTGAAATCCTTTTCTACTAAACAGAACCTACCCATACTTTTCACCGAATGGGGCTACCGCAGCGTAGCCGGAGCCACCCGACGACCGTGGGAGCACGAGCGCGGCGGAACTATCAATTATGAAGTACAAGCCCGAGCGTACCAAGCCTTCTTCACAACCGTATGGCCCAAGCCCTTCGTAGCCGGTGGCTTTGTTTGGAAGTGGTATACTGACCCAATAGCTTCGGAAAAAATCGATTCCGATTACTCACCCCAAGGCAAACCCGCTTTAAGAACGCTTATCAAGAATTACCAAAATGTGAAGAAGTAATGTAGGTTGACCAAAGGCCGGCAAATTTTTGCATATTGTACCTAAATTAAGTTCCAAAATACGGCAGCATGCGCCAGTCCAAGTGGTTTCCCCTTTACATTACCCAATACTTAGGGGTAATGAATGATAATCTTCTTAAGCACCTTATTATTTTTATTGCAGCCTCTTGGGTAGCCGAAGATTCTAAAGAGCTGGTTATTTCGGCTGCGGCGGCTATGCTGGTTATTCCCTACATCCTGTTCAGTCCGTTGGCGGGCCGCTTGGCGCAAATTAAGAGCAAACAGAAAATTCTGGAGTGGGCCAAACTAGTTGAAATACCTATAATGGTTTTGGCTATCGGCGGGTTTTACGTTGATAGTCTGGCAATAGTAATGGCCGCTATGTTCCTGATGGGCGTGCAGTCGGCCCTATATTCCCCGGCTAAGTATGGCCTCATCCGCGATGTGGGCGGGGTGGCCGAAATTAGCCAAGCCTCCGGCTTCATGGAACTGCTCACCTTTATGGGCGTGCTGCTGGGAACAGTAGCGGCCGGCTATATAGCCGATATGGCTGAGTTCAGACGCGAAGTGGTGGCCGGTTCACTTTTAATCTTGGCTGTAATTGGCTATATAACCAGTAAACTAATAACAGTTAAAGAAGAGGCGCCGGATAGGGAAGAACTCAAATCGCTTTGGCCACTGAAATTTGTATGGGATACCTTTCGCTGGAGTAAAAAGGTGGCGGGATTAAATTATACGGTTCTAGGCTTAGGTTTCTTTTGGCTAATTGCCTCACTTCTGCAACTAAACATTATTGTTCATTTACAGGAGGGCAGTATTTACGGTTTAGCTAGTAAAGACGTGGGTTTGGTTAACGCCGGCATAGCCGTAAGTATGGGCATTGGCTGCTGGGCGGCTGGTTTGCTCAGCAAGCAACAAGTAGAATTAGGTTTAGTGCCGGTTGGTGGGGTGGCTATGGCAATAGGTTCTACTATAATGGCCCTGGTGCCTATGGCTTTAGCCCCTTTTTTAGCTGTTCTGTTCGCTACAGCATTCTTTGCCGGCTTCTTTAAAATTCCCCTAAATGCCTGGATGCAGGAGCGAGTACCCGGCCGCCACTTAGGTAAAGTGCTGGCCTACAATAATAACGTGGTCTTTATTTTTCTACTCCTTTCAGCAGCGGTATTAGGCTATGTAGGCACAATTGGCAACAGCTACGACGTATTCAAAGTAACCGCCCTCTGCGCCTGGGTAATTGTAACCGTAATGTGGCTGGTTATGCCGGAAATGAGAAAGCGGGTACGGAGGGCGTTTGATAGGAGAGAGGTTGGGGTTTAAGGTATTGTTTTTTTGATTATGATAGTTTTACAAGGTACACTTCAAGAAATATTTGATAACGTCTCTGAATTCGAGGATGGGGAATTAATCCATATGATTTTTATCAAAGACAGTGCTCAGCCTAATCTTTTAACAAATGCGGTTGTTTTAGCACAAAAAGAGGAGAATATGGATGAGCCAACGACTAGTATAGCTGAACAGAACTGCCCTGGATATAAATATCTTATAGAAATTTCTCTAGTCAAAGAAACACTTGCCGAAATGGATAAAGGTGCTGATAAAAATTTTGTCTATAACAAACTTATCAAGTACTATTTAGAGGACGCTTAATTAAACTACATAGCATAAGTTTTTGCGTTGGTTTCCTACTCAGAGAGTATAGCTAAGTGGTCAACACACTCCTAGCCCCTTTCAAGAGGGGAATATACCTAATCCCCTCTTGGGGCGCAGGGTTAGTGAGGGGTGGCCGTAAGCCGGGGTATGTGAAACAAAACATTTCTGACAAGACCCTTATTTGAAACCTTAAACTCCCCCAAAAAACATTTTATAATTCTTATTAGCTACCAATAGGCTAAACCAATATTAAGCCCAACCGCCTAATTATATTCTATCAATGTACTTCAACAGAATTGAACTTATTTATTAACCAATCCAAACAGCGGTTTTACAAAATTTACTCGGCAAATAAAATATTCATAGCACGCAAAACTACCTACTAAAGTAAATAGTAGAACTAGGGCAAATTTTGTGTACACAGCTAACTGCAGCGGGAAAATCAGGAGGGAACCCAAGGTAAGGAATACCATATGCAGGATATAAACCGGGTAGGCCGCCTTACTTAAATACTGTAATAATTTACTTGGCCTATTCAAATAGCGAAAACTAAAGGCAAATACTGTGTATACCCAAGCGACTGATTCAATAGCCAATTGCCAGGCCGGGGCTACTAGTTCCAGAACCAAAAGGCGGTAACTAAATAAACTTACTGCCGAAACCAGGAAATACAATCGGTATTTTAAAAGCATAGCCCAAAAGCCGGTTCCTGCAGTTACACAGCAAAGTCCAAAGGTGAAAGCCAGAAAGCCCAAGTAAAATCCGTGCCACGTAAGGGCGTACATTTCGTAGGGGGTAGGCTTAACCAATAAAGCCTCTATTACAAAAACTGCTGGTACCACCACTAACCCCCAAGGGGTACTAAACAATTTCTTAAGTTGGTTCACGCCCCAACTTTCCGGATAGTTTTTAATTGCGTAAAACAGGGGAAGCAAGAGGATAATGTAGGCTGCAATATTCCCTAAAAACCACAGATGCGCCGGAACTGGAATATACCGGATCGGCCAGGTGTAGTAATATTGCAAAATATAGAGTTGTAGCGGAGCAATTGTAAAAATACCGAATATAAAAGGTAGTAGTATACGACCCGCCCGCTCGGTTAGCAATTGGGTAAGGTTTCGGTTTTGCAGCGCAAAGTATACGCCCATACCCGAAACGAAAAACAGTAGGGGAATTCTCCACACATTTAGCATAGCCATAGGAATCCACAAGGACTCCCAGGCTGTACTATTCACTATAAAACCTACCATTAAACCCCAGCTTTGAAAACCGACTGCCAGGTGGTAAATCAAGAGCAGGCCAATGCCAATTACCCGTACCCAGTCAATATCGTAGCGCCGATTAGTAGCACCCATAGTTTGATTACTTAAGAAGGTTGGCTATTACCGGCCGGGTGCTTTCCAAATAAGCGTAATCTAGCCGCAGGCCCATCGGCTTCAGCATACTGCCCATTATATCGTAAACTGGTTTTACATTGGCAAAGGGCCCGGCTACCGATTGGTAGGCCGTACTGCCGTACTTATTTTGGATAGACTTATCCGCACCATGTTGAAGTAGCAACTTCACAATTTCAGTCCGGCAGAAAAAGCTGGCCGTATGCAGCGCGGTAGAGCCGTCGTTGTTCTGAAAATTTATGTCGGCTCCGGCATCCAGAAGCAAGCTGACTACTTCTGTATAACCAAACAGGGCAGCGCTTATTAGCGGACTGGAACCACCGTAAGGATCCTTTTCGTTCAGGTCAGCGCCGGCCTTAATGTGGTGGGTAATTGCTTCGGCATTGCCGCTTGCCGCCGCTTCGTGTATTGAAGCAGTTGACTTCTTGGCGGACGTATTGGTTTGGGCGTAGCCTGGTTTATTATGGCAAGCTGTAAAGACTAAAAGAACCTGGATGCTGATAAGTGTAAAGATTTTAGAATAGTTTTTCATAATAATGTTCAATTTGAAATTTCTTAAACGATTAGTGGTTTAGCTGATAAATGGGTTCAAATAAATTGCCAGTTACTTTATCTCATCCAGAATGTCCATAGCCTTCTGCAGCTTTTCGGCTCCAAAATGCTTGTTGGAAAGTTTGCGCCAGTAGTCCGAAGGATTTTTGGGAGATAGTTGTCGGAATAGGTAGATAGACAAAGCCGTGAAGAAGCCTACAATTAAGGCTTGAATCATCCAGAATGTAAGGTCTTTTTCGCGTACTAATTCTTCGGTGTACCAGAAGGTACAGAAAAATGGAGCTTGTAGTAAAAGCACCCTACCGGCTTGGGTATATGAAGTATATACCTGGCTAAGTTTACGTTGCGTTTGGGCCAGGCTTTCCGTAAGGTCAATCTGGTTAAGCTGTATAATATGCTTAAGATACAGCAAAACGGCAAAAATATTGAATAGCATTACTGCCCCCACCGAAACGGCAAAATATATATTTCCCAAGCCATGGTAGAAGAAAAAAGCCAGTACAAAAACCCATAGTACGCCTGCCAGCATTACCCGGATATGATTGCGCTTAAACGATTGTATTTTGGTATCAGCCTTTTGCGTTTGTAGTTCCCTTAGCTGCTGTTTATTTATGGCTACCAGCTTGTCAATTTTATGGTCGTACGCCTGCCAAAGGCGCTTTAAATCATCCTCCTGCATATTATTCATTAATTAAAGAGAATTTTATCCTTAGTTTTTCTTTTATTCTCCCAACCCGGGTCGATACGTTGGTTGGGCTTATGCCTAATATTTCTCCAATTTCTTTTTGGCTACGGTCTTCCAGGTAAAGTAGCATAATTGCCCGTTCCACCTCCTTTAATTCCGATATAAAATGCTGAAGATGAGAAATTTGCTGTTCACTTTCATCAGTTTCTTCATCGGCAAATATTTCCACCAGACTCTCTGAAAAACCCGTGGTGTTTTCTCGTCGTCTCACATCTTTCCGGTAAAACGAGATAGCTACATTCAGGGCAATCCGGTAGGTATAGGTAGAAAGTTTAACGGAATGGTTAAACCGTCCGAAGGCCTGCCATAACTGAATAATGATTTCCTGCACTAAATCTTTCCTATCGTCAGGATCTTTACAATATGCCCCGGCAATTTTGTACAGCAATCCTTTATTTTCAGAAATATATGCCTCAAAATCAGTAGCGGTGGCTAAGCTGGTTTGCTGGCTCATAGGTTGGCTAAATAGTAGGGCTAGGGTTAGTAAATTAATGTATGCAAATCAATCAAGTAGTAGATGATGTACAGGTAAGTAGGTTATCCAATTTCATAAAATTTGTCATACTTTACCCATTATTCGCCCACCCAGGCAAAATCTCACAGAAATTTTGAAAAAATTATTAATAAAATTAAAGTTGAGATGTAAGTGTATGAAAATGAATTAGTTATTCTGTGCGGGATATTGACTTTCGAGTTTAGAATTAACGGGCCACACACCCCCGACCCCTCACTAGCCGTGCGCCTTAAGAGGGGAGTATAAAACCGCCTCTGTTATAGTTATTGCCATTCGAAAAAATTTTAGCTGAGCGATTAAGGTGTATGAAGCTATGGTGCGAAGGTAATAGTGAGCTAATTCCCCTCTAGAGAGGGGTGGCCGCAGGCCGGGGTGTGTAGCCTGTTTCTATTTTCCTACAAACCTTAAATACAAACCTCAGAACTTTTACCGGCCAAACCCAAAAAAAATCCTCTAGCAATCCCCCCCGCCATTCGTTATCTTTGTTAGCTATCGGGTAGCCTGCTAAGCCTGGTACTGGCCACCTACACAAACTTCCGATTTACTGCCGCATGTACTTAATATTTGATACCGAAACCACCGGACTCCCTAAAAACTGGAACGCCCCCGTTGAAGACCTGGACAATTGGCCCCGGCTGGTGCAACTGGCCTGGCAGCTTCATGGCTCCAAAGGTGAACTAATTAAAGCCGGTAATCATATTGTGAAGCCCGACGGCTTTACCATTCCCTTCAACTCGGAGAAAATACACGGCATAAGTACCAAAATGGCCGAGGAACTTGGTAAACCACTGGATGAGGTACTGAAAGAATTTGCCGACGACCTCGCCCAAACCAAAACCATCATCGGCCATAACCTGGACTTCGATGTGAACGTGATGGGTGCCGAGTTTCTGCGTCGGAACATGGCCAATGTAGTTAAGGATATGCCGCGTATCGATACTATGCGCGATACGGTGGACTACTGCGCCATACCTGGCGGCCGCGGCGGTAAGTACAAATTCCCAACCCTAACCGAACTTCATACCAAACTTTTCGGTGAAGGCTTCGGCGATGCTCACGATGCCGCCTACGACGTTCACGCTACCACCCGCGTATTCTTCGGCTTAATTCGCGAACGGGTAGTCAGTCCGGTAGATGATACGCCGGTTACCGACATTGAGTACGAAGCCCCGGAACTGGACAGTGCCAATTTTGCCAAACGCGATGAGCGGGATACTTCGGCCGATGATGGTCTGGTGGTGGATAAAAAAGCCGCCCAGAAAATTGACAGCCCGTTTACGCACCTGCACGTCCATACGCAATATTCAATCCTGCAGGCTACGCCCAACGTAAAGTCGCTGGTTAAACGGGCTAAGGAATTGGGCATGAAGGCCATTGCCATGACTGACCACGGCAATATGTTCGGCGCTTATGTGTTTGTAAAGGAAGCCTTGGATGCCGAATTAAAGCCAATTGTTGGGTGCGAGTTTTACGTAGCTGAAGAACGCACGAAGCTAAAATTCACTAAAGACCAACCCGATAAACGCTTTAGCCAGATACTGATTGCTAAGGATAAAACCGGGTATCATAACCTGGCCAAGCTTAGCTCGCTGGCCTATATGGAAGGTAGCTACGGCAACTATCCACGGATTGATAAGGAACTGATTTGCGACTACAAGGAAGGCGTTATTGCCACCACCGGCGGCTTAGGTGGCGAAGTGCCTAATTTAATTTTGAACGTTGGCGAAGGCCCGGCCGAAGAAGCCTTTAAGTGGTGGCACGAGTGCTTTGGCGATGATTTTTATGTAGAACTTCAGCGCCACGGCCTACCCGAAGAAAATCGGGTTAATGAAGTTCTGCTACAATTCTGCAAAAAATACGGGGTTAAATACTTCGCTGCCAACAACGTCTACTACCTCGATAAGAAGGATGCCAAGGCTCACGACGTACTGCTTTGCGTGCGCGATGGCGAAGTACAAAGTACGCCAATAGGTCGCGGCAGAGGCTTCCGTTTTGGCTTTGAAAACGAAGAATTCTACCTGAAGAGTGAAGTAGAAATGAAAGCGCTCTTCACCGACTTGCCCGAAGCTATTGAGTGTACCCAGGAAATTGTAGATAAGGTAGAACCCTTCAAGCTGCAGCGCGACGTACTGCTACCTAAATTTGATATACCGGACCAGTTTATCGACCCCAAAGATGAAGAAGATGGCGGCAAACGCGGCGAAAATGCCTACCTGCGCCACCTGACCTACGAAGGCGCTAAGCAACGCTACGATGAAATTACCCCCGAAATTCAGGAGCGACTGGATTTTGAACTAGCCACGATTGAAAATACCGGCTATCCCGGCTATTTCCTGATCGTGCAGGATTTCACCAATAAAGCTCGTGAAATGGGCGTATCGGTAGGGCCGGGGCGGGGCTCGGCGGCTGGTTCGGCGGTGGCTTACTGTATTGGCATTACTAACGTTGACCCAATTGCCTATGACCTCCTGTTCGAGAGATTCCTGAATCCGGACCGGGTTTCACTGCCCGATATTGATATTGACTTTGACGACGAAGGCCGCGGCAAGGTAATTCAGTACGTGGTTGATAAGTACGGCTACAATCAGGTAAGCCATATTATTACCTACGGTACTATGGCAGCCAAATCGGCCATTCGCGACTGTGCGCGGGTAATGGAGTTGCCGCTTTCCGAAAGTAACGAGCTGGCTAAAATGGTACCAGAAAAGCCCGGCACTACGCTGGCCAAAGCCTTTAAAGAAGTCCCTGAGCTACGAACCATCCGCGACGGCCACGGCTTACGCTCGGAAGTTTTGCGCCAGGCCGAGGTGCTGGAAGGGTCGCTCAGAAATACCGGTTTGCACGCTTGCGGTATCATAATTACCCCGGACGATATTACCAAGTTCGTTCCGGTGGCTACCTCTAAGGATGCTCAGTTGGTGAATACCCAGTTCGATAACTCGGTGGTAGAAAATGCCGGCCTCCTGAAAATGGACTTCCTGGGCCTTAAAACCCTGACGGTGATAAAAACCGCTATTGCCTATATTAAGGAACGCCACGGCGTAGAAATTGACCCGGACAAAATTCCGCTGGACGATGCCAAAACCTACGAACTGTACCAGCGCGGCCATACCAACGGTACCTTCCAGTTTGAGAGTCCGGGTATGCAGAAGCACCTGCGTAACCTGAAGCCCGATAAGTTTGAAGACCTTATCGCTATGAACGCCCTTTACCGACCCGGCCCGCTGGAGTACATACCCAACTTTATTGCCCGTAAACACGGTGATGAGCCCATAGTGTACGACATCGACGCGATGGAGGAGTACCTGGGCGAAACCTACGGCATTACGGTGTATCAGGAACAGGTAATGCTCCTGAGCCAGTCGCTGGCTGGTTTTAGTAAAGGTGACGCCGACGTACTGCGGAAGGCAATGGGTAAGAAAATATTTGCCCTGCTGGAAAAACTAAAGCCTAAATTTATTGAGGGCGGAAAGGAGCGGGGCCACGACCCCAAGGTGCTGGAAAAAGTTTGGAAAGACTGGGAAGCCTTTGCGGCCTACGCTTTTAATAAGTCGCACTCTACCTGTTACTCGGTGGTGGCTTACCATACGGCCTACCTGAAGGCCCACTACCCGGCCGAATATATGGCCTCGGTGCTTACCCACAACCAGAGCAATATTGAGAAGGTAACCTTCTTTATGGAAGAGTGCCGCAACCAGGGCATTAAGGTACTGGGACCGGATGTAAACGAATCGGCGGTGAATTTTATGGTGAATGATGCCGGCGAAATACGCTTTGGTTTGGGTGCTATTAAAGGCGCCGGTGAAGCGGCAGTAGAAGCCATTATTGAAGAACGAAATAAGAAAGGGCCGTATAAGGATATCTTCGATTTTGCCAAGCGCGTAAACCTGCGGGCGGTAAACAAAAAGACCTTTGAATGCCTGGCGATGGCGGGCGGTTTCGATTGCTTCCCGAACATCCACCGCCGCCAGTATTTGTACGCGGAAGAAGGCGGCGACGGTGCCTTAATAGAAACCGCAGTAAAATGGGCCCAGCGCGCGCAACAGGAGGAAGACAGTGCCCAGGCCAGCCTGTTTGGCGGTGCCAGCGGTGTAAGTATACCCAAGCCCAAGGCGCCTAATGTGGACCCCTTCGGTGAAATTGAAAAGCTGCGGATTGAAAAGGAAGTAGTAGGCTTCTACCTAAGCG
>CAZDEY010000013.1:27261-32816 GCA_964504565.1 uncultured Roseivirgaceae bacterium | reverse complement strand
GAACTAACCGACTTCTGCAATACCAAGTTCAGCGAGATGAACGATATTGAAGTATTGCGGCAGCGGCAGGAGTGTACGCTGGGCGGCTCGGTAACCGATGTGGGCCACCGCATGACCAAGAACGGGAAGCCCTTCGGTACGCTCACGATGGAGGACTACGACGGCAGCCACACCTTCTTTATTTTTGGCGAGGATTATACCCGCTTCAAGAGCTTCCTGAGCCCGGGTTGGTTCCTCTATTTGCAAGGAAGCGTACAGCCCAAACCCTGGGGCGACGGCGAACTGGAGTTTAAGATTAAGAACATACAGTTGCTGAACGACATTCGCGGTAAAATGACCAAGAGCATGTTGCTGCAAATGCCGATACACGCAATAGACGAGCAACTGATTGCCCGCATAGAAGAAGTAGGCAATCGCCACCCCGGCAGCTGCGAAATGAAGCTAAGAATAGCCGCCGAAGCCCAAGGCAAACCCGTAGAACTGGAGCTGTTAAGTAGAAAATACAGGGTAGAACCCAGCAATGAGGTGATGAAAGCTTTGCAGGAATTGGCTGACGTTGAGGTGAAGTTGGTGGGGTAAATATGTTGTCATGGAATTTCAATTGGCCAATATCACAATCTATGGTCTGTGTGTCATAAGGATTTTATTATCTAGAAAGGGGGTAGCTGGTTTGTATGCACACAGAACAAGGAGATAAATTATTTATAAAAATTTTTGTTAAATGATATTATATATTGAATAAAATAAATGGTAATAGTAATATTATGAAACTAAATAATTGGTTCAGTACTTTATCTTGGTCTCTTTTAACTTTTAATATCGTGCATTTAACCATTTTATTTTCCAATTATAAATGGGTGTTTTTGCCATTATTTCTTTCCTTAACCTTAATGGCTTATACTTTAGTCCTTAGAGTTGAAGAGCGATATTATAATGTACCAACATCTGTAAACTATCGCTTTATAGGGTTTGCGTTATCTATCTGGGTATATCAATTTATAATATCTGAACTTGTTGCTTTAAAGAGTGAGCTTAATTCTCTGTCTTATTTAGGTATCATTGTTCTAAGCTGGGTTTTATGTTGGGTATTTTATTTAATATCAAAGAGGATTATACGTGGAGTATAAGATTGTTATAGGGATAGTAGGACTACTCTATGCAGCTGTTCTCCTACCTGACCTAATTAAGTTATATAAAATTTTTAAAGCGCCTTCAATAGGTAAAGTTCAAATTAGATTAGTAGAACGTCTAAACTGGATTATATTATCGATAGGTATTTTATCAACTGTCATAATCGTTACATTCAGAGTCAACATTTTCTCTTATCAATCGCCGATGCCTTTTAGTAGTATTAGCGAAATTACTTTAGAGGATTTTAAGGGTTTAAAGAAGCCTTATCAAATGCATCAAGGGATTAACAGTTTCGCTTTTATTTCAACTAATATAGTTGTGAAGCGGATAAACAATGGATGGAATATAGTTAGTTATTTTCATCCTGCCCGATCTTATACTTATCAGCATGAATTAGAAACAAAAGAATTGCTAATCCACGAATTATACCACTTTAAAGTTACAGAAATAGGGGCTCGAGAGCTTAGAAAGCAAATTTCAAACTATGACGAAATTCCTGAATGGCCTGAAGTTAAGAAGCTTCTAACTGAAAGTAATTTAAATTTAGATAGTATGCAACAGAAGTACGACTACGAAACCAATCACAGTTTGCTGTTAGGGAAACAATTACAATGGCAGAAAAAAATTGATAGTTTGCTTAACAGTTTAGATTTTTACAGTAGCACAACCGTTCAATTTTAATTATTTTTACGTATAAAATTACTTTATGAAATTTAATTATTTGTTTCTAATACCTATAGTTTTAAACATTGGATGTAGCGGCGATAGCCTTTCAGAGTATCCAATGGATAAACGATACTGGACACCTAAGGATTACGACCAAGTTATACGTACAATTGAATATGTAATGCCCAAAGACCAACCCCACCCTTCGTTTAATAATCAGAAAACCGCTCCGGTTATTAACAAGTTGATTGACCCTCAGAATTTTTTGGTAGTTCTAGAAGATGAGGCATTAGGGTTGAATCATCGACGTTCTGTAGCTCAAGATTTTTTCAACGAATACCGTGATTTGACTAATGCTTATTACGAAACAGACCGGCAAGATAATTTTATATATGGTTTAGAGTTAGTACGGATTATGCAATTTGGCTTGCAATTACAACGCCCTTACTTCCGTTTGGGTATTGATAAAATAATTTATGATGCCGACGATCCTAAAAGTAGTGAAGTTAAGCGTTTGACCGATTCAAATGTTAGAATTATTTATGAGAATTATAATAACTATCTAGATTTAGTTAATAAAGAAGGTTCGTTTAGTGAAAATGAATTAGATGTATATAGCAAGGTTATTGACCAAGAATTTACGGTTTTATTTAATGAATTTCCAAGCAGACACCGAGCGATAACTAAAAAGAAAGCTGAGCTGATGTTAGCTAAAGCAAAAAATCCTAAAGTTAGAGAATTCTAAAAAAACCTATTAGATAAAATTAGTCGGTTTGAGAAAAACTAACATTCCTAACCTCCTGGTCTGCATCCTCACTGACCTTGGCTGGTGAATGGTCTGGGGAGACATAGACCTAGGGAGGGGGGATCTGAACAGTTTAACAGTGTTTGATTTTCAAAAAATAAATCAAATAATAGGTAGTGGTTTAAGGGGGGTAATCTTAATAGTGTTTGATGGATGAAAAGGCGGGAGCAATATGAGTAGTGAGTATAAAAAAGGAGCGATGGCTTCAGTTTTATATACTGGCTTTGTTTTAACCTTTTGGGGAGAAGGCAGCTTTTCAGAATTGATATGGGAGTTCATTGTTTGCAATGTTGGCTATCATATGCTTCACTACTCTATCAGTCAAATTTTTCTCAGGCAGGTTGAGCGTATGATCCGGCGAAGCAAGTTTTTGGGTAATGTGCATAAAGCTATGATGAAATTTACGGCAGTTTTTATAATATTTGGAGCCATTGCTATGGCAGGGGCGGCTTTAGTGCTGGCTGTATTTAATACCAGGTTTGAACAACTAATAATACTTGTTCCAGCTTTAGGTTGTGGTTTGGGTGGAATAGAACTGTATAAAAACCTTACTGTTAGTCGTAATTTAGAAGATTTTTGACCCAAGGTCTGTGTCTTAATAGATCTTAACTGCCAGATGTAATAAGTATGTGGGGACCCAGATCATGGTAAAGACGTCAAGTAAACTAAGAAGTATGAATTAGCAGCGACATACTAATTGCAATAGTATTTAAAGCAATATGCATGAGTAGCGGGTAAGCAAAACCAAAGGCTACCCGGGTGTAGCCGTAAATTATGGCACTGTACAGTTGTGGTAGGGTTAGGATAGGAAGTAATAGTACATTAAGTAGCGTAACTTCGTATTTGCTGATATGAATCCAAGCAAATACCAGGCAGGATAGGTAAAATATATACTTAAAATTTTTCTGCCAGAATCTGGCTAATGCCTCTTTTGCGGTAGCTCGGTTTATGATTATAAAGAGTAACAGACCAACTCCAATACTGATTAGGCTGCGGAGCATAAAGCTATCGTCTACCGCACTTACTTTGGTATGAAATACCGCTTTAGTGAGCAGATAGTAGGTGAGGGCGGCGGAAGTTAAGGCCAAGGTTAGCACATTAAACTTTAGGGAAAGCCGAAAGGCTATTTCTTCTAGCAGCGGTAGTAAAAGGCCTCCAACTACCAGAAGCATCAGCGGAGAAAATCGTTCTCGCATACTTTCCTGCTGCACATTTTCCGGGTCGTATACCAGGGCAAAAAACAAAATTACCGGAATTAAAAATACCGGCTTTAGTATAATTAGGCCCAGCGTTTTGTACACCTTTTCGCGATTGGTGGTAGGCAGCTTTGGCTGATTTTCAGGTTGTTTAAGAAAATCACCTAGCTCCTTTAGTAAATTCAAATAAAAGGCAGGGCGTATTAGCGGATACTTCATGGTAGGTTCGGGGAAAGAATGGAAAATGGAGCCGGCACTCAGTTTTACTGGCTATAAAATTATTAATGCTGTAAGGTAAAATTGCTCCCTGAAACCGACCCTACCGCTTATCAAATACTCCGGCAGACTAATGTTTTAGTAAGTATTAGTATTGATGAATAAGGATTAAAGTAGACGATACTGACAGAATGAGAGGCATAAAAGTCTACAAACGTTTTAATTGGGAAATAGCTTAGGGCGATGAATAAGTACGGGGAAAGGTATGCCGCTAAGTTGAAAATCTTACCTAGAAATTAAAATTACCCCAGCTTATTATACCTTAGCAGGCTATTATTAACCCTTAACAATATGATACCTGACAATCAGCCGGAGGACAGTTTGAAAGAATATACCGGCTATACCCCAGTGGCTAAATCTAACTCAATACCGCCGGCCGCTATGACTCCCGAAGAAGTTCAGGAGGCTGAGAAGCGAATAAGAATTGCTGGAAATGTTGGAGTATTTATAGCGGTAGTAACCTTTTTATTTGCTCTAGTGGGTCACTTTAGCGAAGATATCCGCCTACGCTTAGGTACAGATTTATGGTCGCTAATAGATTTTATACTGATTGCTGCTTTAAGTTGGGGAATTTTCAGGCAAAAACGGTTGGCAGCTTTAGGCCTTCTAATATACTATACCTTTAATATCATTTCAGGGTTTGTGGATGGCAACTTTGGCGTAAGAACCCTGGTAGGTTTTTTTATTTTATGGGTTCTGTTCAGAGGAACCCAAGCGGCCTTTCGCTTGCATAAACACCGGATACTCACTGATGGCGGTAAAGAAACCAGAACCAAAAAGAAAACATTATTCTATGTTGCCGCATCAATTGGAGGTTTTATAGCATTTATATTTATTGGGTTAGCCCTTTTAGGCATAATTACACCAGAAACCGAGGTTATTCCGGGTAGGCAATTAAAAGCTAAGTACGTTAATTTTGTCCGTGAACATAGGTTATTAGGCCCTTCGGAAACAATTGAATTTTGGTATTCCAACGGTTTTCCTTCGTTCGAAAATGGTTTTTACTTTTTCACCAATAAGAAAGTAGTATTATATAATGAAGATTGGGAGGAGCCGGTTATTGAGGTAAAATTGCACGAAATCCTCGATATTGAATATTATGAAAATCCGTCAGTTCTGGAGGATGGCTACGTACAAATTCAACTGATGGATAATAGTACAGTGATTTTTCCGCTTTCTAGCGAAAACGATGGCGATCAAAAGTTTATTAAAAGATTAAAGGAGCTCTGGCTTCTAAGCGAAATTCCGGTAAGCGAAAATTAACCTTTAGAAAAAGACCTATAAGGTTTCTAAAACCTTATAGGTCTTATAGTTCTTCCACAAAAAAGCCCGACCATTATGGCCGGGCTTCATTATAAAATAAGTTTATACTATTTTTTCTCGCCTCTGCGGGTAGCGCGGGCTTTGCGGCTGGCTTCGGTTTCGGTAGCTAGCTGCTGCGAGCGTTCCTGACCCTGGCGCAGGGCTTCTTCCAGGCGGGC
>CAZDEY010000013.1:0-27250 GCA_964504565.1 uncultured Roseivirgaceae bacterium | reverse complement strand
AAAAGCCTCCTTTCTTCTTGTCCTTATTCTTAAGCTTGTTCTGCTCCAACTGCGCCATAACCTTTTCGTCATCCACCATCCGGCGAATAAATAACTGCTGACCAATCGTGATTAGGTTAGATAGAAAGTAATAGTACGTTAAGCCGGCCGGGAAGCTATTCAGGAAGAATAGGAACATGACCGGGGTTATATAAGCAATATACTTCATAGGGCCGGGCTGGCCGCTCATGGTAGTTTGCTGGCTAATTTGCGTATAAATTAGCTGGCTAATAGTCATTAATAGACAGAATAAGCTTACATGATCGCCGTAGAACGGTATGGGGAAGGGCAAATTAATTATACTATCATAGGTGCTAAGGTCATTAGCCCACAGAAAGCTTTCCTGCCGTAGTTCTATTGAATTAGGGAAGAAGTAAAACATTGCCAGTAGAATAGGCATTTGCAGCAACATGGGCACACAACCGGCAATTGGGTTAATACCCAACTGGTTGTAAAGCTTCATTTGCTCCTGCTGCACCTTCATCTGATCGTCGCCGTGCTTGGCTTTAATTTCATCTATCTGCGGTTTAAGTACCCGCATTTTAGCCATGCCCACGTAGCTTTTGTAGCTAAGCGGCGAAAGCACCAGTTTTATAAACAGTACCAGTAGGAAAATAATAAGCCCGTAGCTGCTAAAGAATTGCTCCAGAAAATGGAAAATTGGTATAATAACCCACTTATTGATAGGTCGTAGCAAAAACCACCCGATATTCAGGTTATGGGTAAATCCTTCGGTTACTTCGTCTAGAATGTAGTAGTTATTAGGGCCGAAGAAGTACGTAAATTGAGCTCCTTGCTGGATATTGGCAGCCGGAACGCTTAGCTGAGCAGTTGCTTCTTTAAGGTAGGTTGTATCGGCCTCATCAACGGTTTCTTTTAAGCTGGCTTGGCTGAAGGGAGAATCGGCAATAATAGCGGCAGTAAAAAAGCGGTGGTTCAGGCCTATCCACTTAACCGCCTCATCTACCTGAGTTTCTTCGGTGCCGCTGGTAATTTTATCTAGTTCTTCAAAATCTTCTTCAGCGGTATAGTAGTTTACGGTACTACGCTGGCGGCCGTCTTCCAGGTCGCGCTCCAGGTTCTTAAGCTTGTGGTTCCAGGTTAGCACGGCCGGGGCGTTACCTGCCTCGCCTAGTACGCTATAGCCTAATTTATAGCTATCGCCTTTAGGTAACCAATAAGTTTGCTTTAGCTGTTTGCCGCTGCCTAGGTCAAGGGTAAATTCCACCCCTTGGGTAGAATCCGTACTAACCTCATTAGCCTGATAGTATAGGGTATGCAGGTCAATTTGACCGTTTTGTGTAGTGGTAGTGAGGCTGAACTTGCTGGAATTTTCATCTACTAAATAAAGAGGATCGCCCCAGTAGGTTTGAAAGTCTTTAAGCAATACGCGCTTTACCACGCCACCCTGCGAGCTAAGTTCAACCCGCATTACCTCATTTTCCAGGGTAGTTATGGCTGCCTCGCCCTGCATGCCGGCAGCATAGGCCCCGTATTGGCGGTACAATTGCTGGTCCCGAACCGAATCGGGCAGGCTTAGGGTTTGGTTGTCAGGGGTGGTGGTAGTATCGGCTAGTACTTGTTCTATATTGTCCGGAGCATTATCGGCAGGCAAGTCATCGGGCTTATTAAGAAGCATATAAGCCAGAAATATTGCAGCAATAAGCAATAATCCGGTGGTTTTGTCCTTATCCATGCGTAGTTACGTCAGTAGTATCTTTCTTCTTTTTGTGTTCTAAAGCAGCCTTCACAAAGCGCTCAAATAGGGGGTGGGGGCGTAAGGCACGGCTTTTTAGTTCGGGGTGAAACTGGGCACCAACAAACCAGGGGTGTTCTTTCAGCTCAATTATTTCAACCAGGCCGGTTTCCGGATTAGTTCCGCTGGCCAGCATGCCGGCCTTTTCAAATTTCTCTAAGTATTTATTATTGAACTCGTAGCGGTGGCGGTGGCGTTCCGATATTTTAGATTTTCCGTAGGCGGCGGCGGCCTTGCTACCTTTAGTTAACTCGCAAGGGTAAGCTCCCAGGCGCATAGTGCCACCCATAAGCTCTAAATTCTTCTGATCTTCCATCAAATCAATTACCGGATGCTTGGTTTCCGGGTTCATTTCGGTTGAGCTGGCACCTTCCAGGTTCAGTACATTACGGGCAAACTCTATTACGGCGCACTGCATACCCAGGCAAATTCCAAAAAACGGAATGTTGTGCTCCCGGGCGTACTTTACGGCCGCTAGTTTACCGGCTAAGCCGCGCTCGCCAAAACCGGGGGCTACCAATACGCCATCCAGTTCGTTAAGTATACCGGCAACATTTTCATCGCCTAATTCTTCCGAGTGAATCAGCTCCAGATTAACCTTGCACTCAGTATGGGCCCCGGCGTGTATAAAGGCTTCTATAATTGATTTATAGGCATCCGGCAGCTCTACGTATTTACCGATTAGGCCTATTTTAACCTCGTTGGTGGGGTTTTTCAGCTTTCCTAAAAACTCCTTCCACTCATCAATTTTAGGCTCGGTTTTGTGCGGAAGTTTAAGCTTGGTTAGTACCCGATCGTCCAATTTTTCCTTCAGCATTAGCAAGGGCACATCGTAAATTGTGCTGGCATCGCGGGCTTCTATAACCGAGTTAATGTTTACATTACAGAAAAGGGCCAGTTTTTTACGAATATCGCCCGGAAGCGGGTGTTCCGTTCTACATACCAGTATATCGGGCTGAATGCCGGACTCCAGCAGTTGCTTTACGGAATGTTGGGTAGGTTTGGTTTTTAGCTCACCGGCCGACTTTAGGTAAGGTACCAGCGTTAAGTGTATAACAAGGAAATTTGTAGGCCCAACCTCCCACCGCACCTGGCGAACGGCCTCAATAAATGGTAATGATTCAATATCTCCTACGGTACCGCCCAGCTCGGTAATTACAATATCGTACTTACCAGTTTCGCCCAGCAAATACATATTGCGCTTAATCTCATCGGTAATATGCGGCACCACCTGCACGGTTTTACCCAAAAATTTTCCCTGGCGTTCCGCCGAGATAACATTGTGGTAGATGCGGCCGGTAGTTACATTATTGGCTTGGCTGGTACTTATATCCAGAAATCGCTCGTAGTGGCCTAAATCCAAATCAGTTTCGGCCCCATCGTCGGTTACGTAGCATTCCCCGTGTTCGTAGGGGTTAAGCGTACCGGGGTCAATATTTATGTAGGGATCGAACTTCTGGATAGTAACCCGGAAGCCGCGTGCTTGCAGTAATTTGGCTAAAGAGGAAGAGATAATACCCTTGCCCAGCGAGGAGGTTACCCCGCCCGTAACGAATATGTATTTAGCTGATGCCATGAAGTTTAATTGGATGGGCCATTTACGGGGTACAAAGGTAGGCCTTTTTTAGGAATAGCCAGCACCGGAAGATTATTTTCCTACTAGCCATACTCTTCTTGGTCTAAATTTGAATAGTACTATTAATGTAAGCTAAAAATTCAACTGGGGGTATTGGGTTGAGGCTTAAAGTAATTATTTAAGTGAAACATTAATTTGATATTACTTCTCACTCCTGAATATAAAAACATTTGGTATTTGAGGATAAATTCCCCAACTGAATCGATATAGACACTTATAAAGTACAATTTTAAAATATCCGATCTTTTATCATTTCTGTAAGGAAGCCGGCCTAAATGAACGAAAACTGCCTAAGCACTCTGGTATCTTTATAATACAAATTTACGCTCGTTATGGGCGGTCTATATAATTTGAATCAAGCAGAGTATGGTACGTTTTTACACGAGGTTAATTTTCTGGACAATAACGCTGTTTTTAGGAGCAAATATTGGTCTGAAAGCTCAGAACTGCGGTATGATGGAAGGGCAAGGAGGATTTCTAACCCCGGATTCCAAGTGCGCCCCGGTAAATGTTTTTAGCGATATATGGTTTACCAGTATAACCGGGCCTACCGTTTTAAACGATGTAAAAGTTCGGGTTGATTGGGGTGATGGAACCTTTGATGAGTACCCGACTAGTGTAAGTTTTAATTCAGTTAGTAATACCTGGGAATATAAAGCCAGCGGATTAACCCACCAATATCCACAAGGAGGTACCGAATGTAACTACGAGGTGTTCGGTCGGCCAATTATTTCGGGTACAGTATGTAATAGTAAATTTTATAAGGGCAATGTTACCGTATGGGACACCGACGATGCTAATGGGGGTGTTTTAGCTATAACCCCCCCGGAATACCAGGCCTGTCCTGGTCAGGAGTTTACCATAACTTTCGACGATGCCTCTACCTGGAACTGTACCCCGCCGCTGGAATACGATAACATGAACTATCCGGGCCGATGGACCCAGTTTGTGTACGGTATTAATAACGGTGCCGGCAATTTTATTAACAACGTTAGAGTAGACGGTACGGTAGAAAGCTATCCTTTTTCCGGAGCAATTAAAGCCCACCCCGATTACCAGTTAGGCCCCAACCATACTACCCTTAATATAACAGTACCAGCTTCGGCTACCGTTGGTGAGGTTTACGAAATTAAGCTTCGCAACTGGAATACCTGTAACCCCTACGATGACCCTAACGTGGCCGGTGGCCCAGCGGATGCCGCTAACGGCGACTATGCTCCAATTGAAACCACCGCCCGAATTGTAATAGTGGAAGCCCCGGGCGCCGCCATTACCGTTCAGGATGTTCACAACAACAATAAGTTAGATTTTTGCCCGGGCGAACGGGTAGTTTTGAGAGGAAGTAAAACTGCAGCCGCCGTAACCGATGTGAGTTACTACTGGGAAATTTATGATGACCCTACCGGCACCAATTTAATTGCAACTAAAACCGTACGAAACTGGAATGACTTTCCGGGCTTTACTACTTCCGGCCAAAAGTTAGTTAAACTACGCACTCAAAATAATGGAGCCAACAACTCCTGCTATAGTTGGGCCACTCAAATTGTAACCGTTTCGGCCGCGCCGGTTATAACCCCCTATATAAATACGGTACAAACTAAGCTAGATGAACAGTGCCAGACCGGCAGCAACCAGGCCGATTTGGATTTTGAAGTTACCAGCCAAAACGCTGCAACCTACTCGCTAAAGCTTTTTAAAAGGAATAGTTCTGCTTCTAACGCCGATAGTACGCAGGTTGCCAGCGGCAGTTTAGCGGTAGGTACCCAAACGGTATCCTATGCTTTAGCCAACCTGAAGCCTGGCCGATATAAAGCCCGACTTTCGGTAACCGACCAAACTACCGGTTGCGGAAATACCAGTACGGTTGAGGTAAGGGTTTACGGAAACCCGGTGGCCAGTTTTAGTGTGCCTAATTTATGCGAAGGGCAGGAGCTAAGCTTCAATGATGCCTCCTATTTGCCCATTGTAGTAGCCGGTGATGCTATCAGCACCTGGGAATGGGATTTTGATTACGACGGCACCACGTTTGGGGCGGACTATACCGGCCAAACCGGGGTTTACCACACTTACCCGGCCCGGGGAATGTATAAAGTTGCCCTGCGCGTAACCACTGCGGCCGGCTGTACTAATACCTTAGTGCAAGATGTGGAGGTAAAGGCAGTTCCGGAATCTTTACTGGGCTATAACTATATTTCGCCAATCTGCCCGGGAACGGCCATTACGTTTACCAATAATTCTAACAACCCCGGAGCTGATTTTCCGGCCGGTATAACGTATACCGTATTCTACACGAACGGAAGTACCACGAATACCCGGGTAATAACAAGTTCTACCGAAGATATAACCTTCTACAATTCAACTGATACTACCCAAACGTATCAGGTATGGCTTAGCGCCCGAGCTAACGCACCCAATACCTGCGCCAGCCTTAGCGATACGCTGGAACTTAAAGTAAAGCCGGGGGCTTCGCTTAGCTTCAGCGAAACCCCGGAGTATAACTTTGTGGATGCTAACTGCTCGCCTCTTACCATGGGGTTTGTAACCAGCGAGGCAACAAAAACCTTACAGGCCGACCGCCACCGTTGGGTAATCATAAGAAAAGGAGCCACACCCACTACCGTTTACGACAACTGGTTCGATAAAGGGAATACCGGTTATGATTCTGTAGGGTTTGTATTCAACAATAGCAGCCTTAGCTCAGTAGACTACGAAGTTTGGTTGTACGGTGAAAAAGCTGATTTATGCGTATCGCCGCATAAAAAAACCTACCGGGTTAACCCGGTACCGCAGGCTAGCTTCACTATGACGAAGACGTACGAAAGCTGCGATTCGGTTATCTATCAGGTTGCGGCCAATACCAGCGGGGTAGCTAACCACTACTGGAATATTAACCCTGCCCCGGAAAATATAGCTTCGGTGGTGTATGATGAACTGTTTGAGCTGGTTTACCTAAAACCCGATATTGGCAATAGTGCCACGGAGGTAAACCTGGAGCTTTCTACCGATAACCTTTTTGGCTGCGGCAGCGATACCGCCCGTAACCAAATAACCGTTCTGCCTAAGGTTATAAATGAAGTTGCCCTGCAAATAGTAGGTACCGATAAAGACTGCGCCCCGTTCGATGTTCAGTTTACCAATATTACCACCGGGGCCCCGGCCAGTACTGCCTATAGCTTGTTAATTCAGAAAGCGGGCGGGTCTACTATTGAAACCAGCCCAACCAGCGGCGATATTACCAGCAACTTTAGCTACACCTTTACCGAACCAGGCACTTACCTGATTTATCTTAAGGGAGAAGTAGGAAGCTGCGTTCGTACGCAGGCCGTAGCCGCCAATGTAGTGGTTTACGATTACCCTAAGCCGCACTTTAACATACTAACTAACGGAAACTGTTCACCAACCAGCTTAACCTTTGAAAAGCAAAACATTGCTGATGCGCAAAGAACCTGGATTATTACCGACCTTTCTACCAATGCCGAGGTTTATCGGGGAGATTTTAATCCTTCCAGCTCCGATACGCTTAGCAGCTTTGTATTAGAAAACAATACCGGCGTAAATAAGCAATTCCGAATAACGCTAGAGAGTTCTTCTTCTAACGGTTGTTTATCCGATAGTAGCCAAACCATTACCGTTAAGCCTAGCCCTAAGGCCTGGTTTGAATTGGTGGGTGGAAGCACCCAGTGCGAGCCCTACGAAATTACGGTTAAAAATAATAGTGTAGTGTCCGGCGCTACTTATACCTGGACGTGGGGCGATGGTTCCACTACCTATTCCACAACCGAAACTGAAATAACCAAAGCCTATAGCAACACCTCGTATAGTTCGCCTAAAAACTATACCGTTCGCCTTACTACCACCCTTAATGGGTGTACTACCGATTCGGCCATTAGCGTAGTGGCTGCCCCCCGGGTTAAGGCCGCCTTTACTATGGCAACCGAGCGTTGCTCACCCTACACACTTAATCCTTCCAATACCAGCCAAGGGCATAGCCCCGATGCCAGCGAATGGTTTATCCGGGAGGCCGGTGGTAGCTGGGAAAGTAAAGGTAATGCGCTGGACAATGTAGAGTTAGTTAACCAAACAAATACTGAAAAGATTTTTGAGGTTGCTTATTTGGCAGTAAGCACTTACGGTTGTAACGATACCTTAATCCGGGAAATTATTATTAACCCGGAAATACGCACTGAACTTACACCGGATGTAGCTGAAGGCTGTGGCCCATTAACGGTTAATTTCGATAAAGGTACCGCTCAGCCCGGTGTAAACTATATGGTATACTGGGGCGATGGTTCCAGCGAAACGGTGAGTGACCAGACATTCTCGCATACTTTCACCAATAGCAACAGCAGCTCCGCCCGCACCTATCAGGTCCGAATGGTAGCCAATAATCCCGCTACTGGTTGTCAGAACGAGGTATACCAATCGGTTACCGTATACCCGGCAATTACCTTACAAGCCGGCATAAATACCACCGCCGGTTGCGGCCCGCTTACCCTATACTTCACCAATAATACAATTGGGGCTACTAGCCACGCTTGGGAAGTAGTAAACCTAACCGAAGGAGGAACCAAGTATTTTACGTCTACCGAAATGGTTGCCCGAGATACCGTACTTACCAATTCCACTGGCAATAACGTAGACTATCGCTTAACCTATACCGCTCAAAATGGCAATGGTTGCCAGGCAGTCTATTCTGAAACCATTACCGTATATCCGCAAATTACCGCCTTGTTCACCGCGGATCAGACGCAGGGTTGTACAAATTTACCGGTAGAATTTACGGTGGATAACTACCAGCCGCAGGTACGCTACGTATGGCAGTGGGGCGACGGGCAAATTGATACCCTGCGACAAAAAACCGCTTCGCATACATTTATTAATACGGGTACTACCAGCAACCGCCAGTTTACCGTGCGCCTAACCGCTACCGACACCCTAAGTGGATGTAGCGCCCAGCAAACCCAATCTGTTGTGGTATACCCTAAGGTTGTGGCCGATGTAATTGTAACTCCGGCAACGGGTTGTGCCCCGCTAAAATTGAATATCGTAAACAACTCGCAGGGCGTGGCTAATCACTTATGGGAAGTTACTGTTAACGGTACCGTTTACCATACCGATGATACGGATTTAGCCTACGGAATGCCAAATCTGGAAAATTCTACCGATCAACCATTGGATTATGTAATTTCCTACACGGGAACTAACAGCAATGGCTGTTCCAGTACAACCTCTACCACCGTAACGGTATATCCGGAAGTTACCGCGCAGTTTTCAGCCAGTGTAAACGGCGGCGTTTGTGGCGGCAGCGAGGTTACCTTCACCAATGAAGCCAGGCAGGCTGGAGTTACCTATACCTGGGATTTTGGCGACGGAACTACATTAGTTTCAGCGGAAGAAACGGTTACGCACACGTTCCAGAACAGCCTGACCAGCTCCAGCCAAACCTACAATGTAACCCTTACGGCGCAGAGCGATAACTATACTTGTTCTACCCTGGCTACGGCACCGGTTACCGTATATCCCTACATTAGGGTTAGTATAAATGAACACGCTGAGAAGATATGTTCCGGCGAGAGTCTGACATTTGTACCTAATAATTCCGGCACTATCACGTCTCAGTTCTGGGGAATTCGTTTAGAGGGAACCGAAGCGTACCAAACCAGTACTACCGGCGTGCCTAATAAGTTTGAATTTACTAACCAAACCGGGGCTATCCAGAACTGGGAGGTAATTTATATTGGTACCAGCTCGTTTGGTTGCTCCGATACCGCCCGCACCTCGGTTCTGGTATATCCGGCTACCAACCCAGCATTCACAGTAGATAACGACAAACCAAGATTGCCCGATGCACTGGTAACTATTACCAATACAATGTCTCAGGATAACGTAGACTGGACCTATTCCTGGGATTTTGGTGACGGTACCACGTTCAGCGGCCGCGAGCCGGGCACGCACCAGTACAGTGCTTACGGCGATTATGAGATTTCTTTAACCGTGAATAACGGGTATTGTACCGAAACCTTTACGCTGGATATTGAGGTGCAGGATATAATTCCGATACCATCATTTACGGCCAATGTAACTAGCGGCTGCGCACCCTTAACAGTGCAGTTTACTAATACTTCCCAGTTTGCCGATCCAAATACTTACGAGTGGGACTTTGGTGACCAGGGTATTACCAGCCGCGAAGTTAACCCAACCTACACGTATACTCGCCCGGGCTATTACCAGGTAAAACTTCGGGCTAGAAACGGCTCCGGCAACGATCAGGCTGAATTTGTGTTGGAGGAAGAAATTTGGGTGTATCCTACCGTTGACGCCTACTTTGAGCGCTTTACTGCCAATCAGTTATTTGTGGGCCGGGAAACCTATTTAGAAGTTAACTCGCAGCTACCGGATTCTCTACACCACTGGCAGTATATACGAATTAAGGATGGCGAAGGCAACCCGGTTGATAGTGTGGTGGTGGCTGAATACAACGAGCAGTCGCCAATTCATAAATTTAGATTAGACGGTGAGTACCTGATAGTTCATACGGTAAAATCAATATACGGCTGTGAGGATACGCACCAGATTACAGTATCAGTTGAGGGTTCCGGGGAAATGCGGGTACCAAACGCCTTCATACCATCCGGTACGCCGGGCAATGGTATGTGGGATCAGTACGGTGAAGATAACTCAGTATTCTATCCGTATCTGGACTCGGTTCCGCAGGAGTATACCCTAAGAATTTATAACCGCTGGGGCGAAATGCTTTTCGAAAGTACCGACTACTATCAGGGCTGGAACGGCTACTATAAAGGTGAGCTTAGCAAGGCCGATGTGTACGTGTACAAGCTGGTAGTTAAGTTTACGGACGGACAGGCTGAGCAACGTGTTGGGAATTTTACATTGATTAGATAATTGGGATAGCAATGAAGAAGATATACTTAGTAGTTTTTTTGTTGATCAGTTTAGGGGCGCAAGCGCAAGACCCGCAGTTCTCGCAGTTCTACGCGGCTCCGCTAATGCTGAACCCGGGCTTTACCGGTACCGGCGAAATGCACCGCTTCAATGTTATTGGCCGGGTGCAATGGGCTAACGTACCTAACCCGTACCGTACCATAGCCACCAGTTACGATTATAATATGTCGCGGCTCAACAGCGGGTTCGGCCTTATGCTAATGCGCGACCAGGCGGGTGATGGAAACCTTAGCCGTACTAGTGTGGGTGGCCACTATGCGTATAAAATAAATACTAAAAGCGGCTGGTCAATAAGCCCCGGCCTGCAGTTCGGCTATGTGTTAGGAGCAATAGATCCTAAACAATACTACTTTCCGGTTGAAGCCCAGTATGGTTCCGATAACCTGGACTACGAGCCTACCAATTTAAACAGCAATTCCGGCTATTTTAATTTTGGCACCGGAATTTTAGTATACAACAAGCTTGCCTGGGGTGGGGTATCCGTTTACAATCTGAATAAACCCAATGAAAGCCTAATTGACGGCGACGCTACGGTTGAGCCTAAGTGGTCGGCCCACGGTGGTGTTCGCATAAATTTATACAATGGCCCCTTGAAGAAAGAACGAGTTAGCAGTATTGCCCCATCATTCATCTTTAAGAAACAAGGCAATGCGCAGCAGTTAGATATGGGCCTTCACTTCCATTATAACCCAATTATGGCCGGCTTTTGGTATCGGGGCGTAGTAGTGAAAGATGAATACGAACTACCTCGCCAGGATGCGGTAAGCTTCCTTTTCGGTATAAGAATGCCCACCTTTGATATAGGCTACAGCTACGATTTTACCATTAGTAGCCTGGGTGCCGGCAGCGGGGGCTCGCACGAGGTGTCGCTAGTTTATCAGCTTAAAACTGCCGAAAGCCGGAAGGTAAAGCGGAAAGAAAAGTTTATTCCCTGCCCAACTTTCTAGTTACAATCGCATTTTAATGTAGTATATAGCCCGGCTTCAGCCGGGCCAGCGCGGCGCTACTTTTTTGTATTTTTAACTACCTTTGCGGCGTGAAGAATACAACTAATTCTATTACCCTAATCAGCTACCAGGCCAAAGCAGAATATTGGGTACTAATAGGGCTAACCAATCCGGAGCAACTTTCGGTACTTACTGAACAACTAAATTCCGAATATCCAGGCTATATACTAGTTGATCGTCTGGAGAAACTCCACGATTTTATTAGCCCCATACCCGACCTGGCCTGGGATATAATGGAAGACAGCGAAAAGCGGCTGGTAATAGAATTTGATTCAATAAAACCGCAGTGGCAGCACTTAGCTCAGAACGGGCGTTTGGCGGTTATGCTTAACAAAGTGGAAGAACTGAATCGTCCGCTGCAACAAAACCGGGGTATGCTTTGGTGCCAGCCGGTAGATATGGATGAACTGGAATCGGTAACGCCTGATTTAGAAGTTAACGGAAACAAGAAACTTGACCCGGAGCGTAAGTTTTGGTTAGGTGCCGATAGTCAAATCAAAGTTCTTCAGTAATGTCAGAAAATTTTTCGGATTTAGTAAGGCAAAATCCTATTCTGACCAAAGTAGCTGAAGTGGCTCAGCAGCAGGGGGTTGAAGCTTACGTTATAGGAGGCTTTGTGCGGGACTTGTTACTGAACCGCCCCTCTAAAGATATTGATATTGTTTGTGTAGGCAGCGGTATAGCCCTGGCCCAGGCCTTGGGAAAAGAAGTAAACAGCCCGGTTAACGTATTTAAAAACTTTGGCACAGCCATGCTGAAGGTAGGGGATTGGGAAGTTGAATTTGTGGGTGCCCGTAAAGAAAGCTACCGCCGCGATAGCCGCAAACCCATAGTTGAAGACGGCACCCTGGCCGATGACCAAAACCGCCGCGATTTTACAATTAATGCATTAGCAATCAGCCTTAATAAACAAAATATAGGCGATCTAATTGATCCCTTTGGCGGAGTTGACGATCTGCAGAAAAAGACCATTCGTACGCCCTTGGAGCCGGCAATTACCTTTTCGGATGATCCCTTGCGGATGATGCGGGCGGTACGCTTTGCCAGCCAGTTAAATTTCGATATTGAGCACAGTACTTTTCTGGCTATTCAGGACCATGCCGAGCGGCTGGAGATAATCTCCCAGGAGCGCATAACCGATGAGTTGAATAAAATAATTCTATCGCCGGTTCCTTCCTACGGCTTTAAGCTGCTATTCCACGCCAACCTGCTGCAGCAATTCTTTCCGGAAATGATTGCCCTGCACGGGGTAGAAAAGCGAGGTAAACACGCCCACAAAGATAATTTTTACCATACCCTTCAGGTACTGGATAACGTAAGCCAGGTTACGGATGACCTTTGGCTGCGCTGGGCCGCTATTCTGCACGATATCGCCAAGCCACCCACCAAACGCTATCACCCCAAAGCCGGCTGGACGTTCCACGGCCACGAGGATAAAGGCGCCCGCATGACGCCCGGTATTTTCCGGCGTCTGAAGTTGCCTATGGATGCGAAGATGAAGTTTGTGCAAAAGCTGGTCCGCCTGCACTTACGACCGATTGCCTTAGTGAAGGACACGGTTACCGATTCAGCCCTGCGCCGTTTGTTGTTTGAGGCCGGTGATGATATTGACGCGCTGATGAAGCTTTGCCGGGCGGATATAACCTCAAAGGATGGAAATAAAGTGCAACGCTACCTGCGCAACTTCGATCTGGTTGAAAAAAAAATGGGTCAGGTAGAAGAAAAAGACCAGGTCCGCAACTTTCAGCCCCCCATCAGCGGCGAAGAAATAATGAAGCATTTCCAACTGAAACCGTCCAAAGTAGTAGGAGAGATCAAGGAAGAAATCAAAGAAGCAATTCTGGAGGGAACTATACCTAATGATCGGGAGGCTGCGTGGAAGTTGATGTTGAAGATTGGTAAGGAGAAGGGGTTGTCCAAATAACGTAATTAGCATGCTAGCCAATTGAAAGAAGCGTTATTAGATATCACTATCGGTATAGCAATTGTATATCTTTTTAGGTTTTATTTGAATCGTTGGGAAACCAAATTGAGTCAACCACCTAAGAATGCTCAAATTGTTAAAGTGTTCAAGCTTGCGAAATACGTTGGCTACGCGGATCTCATATTTTTCTCAATATGCTTGTCAGCAGCTATACGGCAGATAGTTAATAAACAAATAATCAGCATATCGGATTTAATAATACCCTTTGTAGGATTTTTGATATTCATAGGCTTAGGGGTTTACCTAGTTTGGCAATATAAAATAAATCAACTTTGGATATTACCCGATTGCTTTATCCAAAGGACTGCTTCAGGGAAAACTACAGAAATCAAATTTGAGGAAATTAAAGAAGCTGTCTTTAGCACTACATCTAACCAATTAAAAATTTATAGTTATGAGGCTAAAATTAAGTGTCATGCTCAATCAAGAAATTATATCCAAGTTGAAAAAATCGTAGTGAGTGTGTTAAAGAAAATAGGCAATGAAATATCTGTTAAATAAGCTTAGCATCAGGCTGTCTTTATTCATTAATTAAATCTTTGATGAACCCTCAGTCTTGTAATCGCTATTGGCGAATGCTTTATATTTATTTACAACTAGTTGGATTTTTAGTAAGGCTACAGTAAGCCAGACAGCATAGTTAATATAACTTAGCATAGTCTGAAGAAGGTATATATTGAATTCTTGCATGATACATATCTGCAGAAAATCAAATATAAATCAAAGTAATAATAGCCTGTTTATTAAAATATAACTCCGATTAAGTTATTACAGCTCGTTATAATTCGCGCACTTTTATAAAGTGTGTGAAATTTTGTGTTTACTCGGTTTAGCCAGAATATCATTCAAGATTGGAAAATCCCTCTGTAGCCTTTAAAAAATAGCCACGCTTTACAAAAGTGCGGCAGTGAAATCGTTATTCAATACAATTATTAACCTATTCCTTAAAACTCACTCCTATAATCAAACACATCCCGCACACTATCTAGGAGCTTACGCTTTTCACACTTCAATACCCGACCGGGATGGTCTTTTAGCAAGCGGTGGTTGTGCGTTGCCATTAGTACGGCCGTACCGCTGTTATTAATTTCCTGAAACAGCCTAAAAATTCCCTCCGATACGTCTGGGTCCAGATTACCGGTGGGTTCGTCGGCTACCAGCATTAGAGGTTCATTTATTAAGGAACGAGCTATTACTACGCGCTGCTGTTCGCCGCCGCTGAGTTGGTGGGGCATTTTTGTAGCTGCTGCGTCCAGGCCAACCTGCATAAGCACCTCACTGAGACGGCGTTTCATTTTACCCTTATCCTTCCAACCGGTTGCGCGCATCACAAAGAATAAATTCTCGGCCACACTGCGGTCAAAAAACAACTGAAAATCCTGAAAGATAATACCCAGCTTTCGGCGCAAGTAGGGAACATCCTTCCGCTTGAGTTTCTGAAGATTATACCCGGCAACCTGGGCCTCCCCTAAAGGTAGGGGCAAATCAGCGTAGAGGGTTTTTAGCAAGGAACTTTTGCCACTACCGGTTCGGCCAATAAGATATACAAATTCTCCCTTAGCCATCGTAAACGAAACATCTTCCAATACCGAATGCCCGCCCTGAAATATGGCGGCATTGCGCATTTGCAGAATAGGTTCGTTAGTGAAAGCCATATTATAAATCCAATTTCTGTAGTTTACCGAAGGGCAATTCTTCAATTAGCCGGCCAAGCTCCTGTTCTTTACCTTCCAGGCCGTATTTTTCCAGCTTGGCTAAGGGCCGGTCCGCCCTAAAATAGGCAACCAGCACAAAGTTATCATCCCGCAACTGAATATAATCCGGAATCTTAGCCTTGCCTTTAACTTTTATGATATACATTTAATAGTCATGAGTCTCAAGTCTTGAGTCTTGAGATTTTTCGTAAAACTAAAGCCAGTAGACCCTAAATAGGGCTTCCGGCTTTACTGATAATCTACCAAAAGGATATCGCACTCATGACTCAAGACTCATGACTCACGACTAATTATCCGTTGTTCTTCTTATGGTCGGCTAAAAACTTCTCCAGGCCGCTGGTGGTTAGCGGGTGGTTCAGCAGGCTGGTAATCACATTAAGCGGACAGGTTACTACATCGGCCCCAATTTCGGCGCACTGAATCAGGTGCATAGTGTGGCGTACCGAGGCGGCCAGAATTTCGGTTTCGTAGTCGTAGTTCTGGTAAATCTGGACAATCTGCTCAATTAGGTTAAGTCCATCGGTAGCAATATCATCCAGGCGGCCAATGAAGGGCGATACGTAACTGGCGCCCGCTTTGGCAGCCAATAGGGCTTGCCCGGCCGAGAAAATAAGGGTACAGTTGGTGCGGATACCTTCTTCGGTAAATGCTTTAATGGCTTTTACCCCATCCTTAATCATCGGAACTTTAACTACAATTTTATCGTCAATTTTAGCCAGTTCGCGCCCTTCCGCCATTATACCGTCAAAGTCCGTAGCAATAACTTCGGCACTTACATTGTCATCAACAATATCGCAGATAGCCTTATAGTGATTGCGTACGTTCTGCTCGCCCCGAATGCCTTCTTTAGCCATTAGGCTAGGATTGGTGGTTACGCCGTCTAGTACGCCAAGGTCGTAAGCTTCTTTAATTTCGCTAAGATTGGCCGTATCAATAAAGAATTTCATGTGTTGTGGGGTGTGTGTTTTACCTGACCCAAAGCTAATGAATGCCCGGCATTTGTAAAACCCTGGATAGCGTTAGCCGGAAAGTAATAGAGAAATAATTGAAAAGGTAGTCTGGAAGGGGGGGTAGCTTACCCGAAAGGGCATAAAAAAAGGCAAATCGAACATCGCACCGCTACAACCGCCTACCCTTGCTGCCTTCCGGCCCTGGGGGAGTTCAGCAGGAGCTGGTCGTGCCGATTCGCCAATGCAAAGATAATACAAAAGCTTACGTTAATTCAAGCTCAGCAAAAACTTTCTCCGAAATTGTATTACGTTCCAGCTTGTTTGCGCTCAAAACCAGATCAATAGACTGTTTTACACTCAGGTCTACTTCTAAAAGGTCCGCCCACGTTTCTAAATATAAAACGGCATCATCGCGCCGGTTATGTTTAAGTGGAAGCTGAACCGGATCTATTGCTTTAAGAATTGCTGGGTCGCTCAGGCGTTCCAGATGGGCTAAATCTGTACGGGTTAAACCGGCGGCCAGCATTTCATCAATTACCTCGTCCATAGGCAGGCCGCTGGTAGGGCAGTAATCGTTTAGTTGCTCGCTCCAGTCGCCACTGCGGGTCCGGAGCGCCCGGGCGTGAATTTCAGCTTTGGTTTTTCGGGTGATGGCCTGCGCCAGGTGGCCGCAGTTGCAGCTGCCCATATGCCCCCACTGGTAGGCTTGGCCAATTCGTATGCTTTTAGCTGCTTTTCTTATACCGTTTATCAAATATACAGATGCTTTCGCCATACTATTTTGGTTTGTTTAGTGCTGTCTGTTCCCTTCGTGTAATAATTCCCATTAATTTACGAATAAATCTTTGCCTTGGTATATTTGTACCAAGAGGATTTATTATCTGATATGAAAAAAAACACATTAACTACGGTTTTATACGGCGGAGCTATGCTGGGTATGCTGGCTTCCTGTACTAAAACCTCATCTACGGCCGAGGTTGCCAACGAGAACGACCAACCCATAGGAATTAATACTGCCCTAATGGATACTACCGTTAACCCCGGTGATGATTTTTTTATGTACGTGAACGGTACCTGGATTAAGAATACCGAAATCCCGGGCGACCAGGGGCGTTGGGGTAGCTTTAATGAGCTTCGCGAATACAATCAGGATATTTTACTGGGGGTATTAGAAGAAGCTGCCAACAGCGATAAATACGCTGAAGGTTCTGACGAGCGCAAAGCAGCAAATTTTTACGCCGTAGGTATGGACTCGCTGAAAGCCGAGCAGCAAGGACTGCAGCCTATTCAGTCTTACCTGGATCAGATTGAATCCATCAGCACACTGGAAGATTTACAAAAGTATGCTGAACGGGAAGGCCAGGTTGGCGGCGGTACGTATTACGGCCTAGCTGTATACCCCGACCTAAAAAACAGTAAAGAAATGGCGGCCTACGTTTGGGGCGGCAGCTTAGGTCTTCCCGAGCGTGACTATTACCTAAACGATGACGCCAAATCAGTAGAAACCCGCCAGGAATACGTGAAGCACGTAACCCGTATGCTAGAAATGCTGGGTGAGAGCAATGCTCCGGCCAAAGCCAATAATATTCTGGCTATGGAAACCGAGTTGGCGCAAAGTATGCTGAGCAAGGAAGAGCGTCGTAACCCTTATAATACCTATAATAAGATGGCAGTTAGCGAGCTGGGTAAATTAGCTCCTTCTGTAAATTGGAATGCTTACTTCAGCGGTATCGGCGCTAAAAAAATTGATACGGTTATTGTAAGCCAGCCAAAATATATTCAGGCTTACGAAAAATTAGTGACCACCCGTTCAATAGATGAGGTGAAGTCTATGCTGAAGTGGAACCTGCTGAACGGCGCTTCTCCGTATTTAAGCCATAAGTTCGTTCAGGCCGACTTCGATTTTTATAGCAAATACCTGCGCGATGTGCAGGAAATGCGCCCTCGCTGGAAGCGCGTAATGGGTACGGCCGACGGTTCAATTGGAGAAGCAATTGGTAAACTATACGTTGATAAAACCTTTCCGCCGGAAGCTAAAGAATCAGCTATGGAAATGGTTGATAATATTAAGCTGGCCTTTGGCGATCGTATCAGAAACTTAGAGTGGATGTCGGCCGATACCAAGGAAAAGGCTCTTAAAAAACTTAGCACCTTCACGGTAAAAATTGGTTACCCGGATAAGTGGACGGACTACAGTAATTTGGAAGTTAAGACCGGAGATGAGGCTTCGTACTTCGG
Source organism: uncultured Roseivirgaceae bacterium (assembly GCA_964504565.1). Lineage (GTDB taxonomy): Bacteria > Bacteroidota > Bacteroidia > Cytophagales > Cyclobacteriaceae > Cesiribacter. Next base: position 8,962 of record CAZDEY010000013.1, on the reverse strand, counting down.
TAATATGATTGCCGGCCGCAAGTTTGCCTACCAGAAAGATCTGGATAAACTGGGCAAGCCGGTAGATAAAACCGAATGGGGCATGACGCCGCAAACCGTAAACGCTTATTACAATCCATTATTTAACGAGATTGTATTCCCGGCCGGCATTCTTCAGCCTCCGTTCTACGATTACCGCGCAGATGCTGCAGTAAACTACGGCGGTATTGGTGCCGTTATCGGTCACGAAATTTCTCACGGATTCGATGATCAGGGTAGCCGTTTTGATGCTGAGGGGAACCTGTCTAACTGGTGGACATCCGAAGATTCAACCATGTTTTACGGCCGCACGGGTATGCTGGTAGATCAGTTTGATGCATACTCTCCTTTAGATAGCGTATTTGTAAGCGGTCAGTTTACGTTGGGTGAAAATATTGGTGACCTGGGTGGCGTAGCCGCTGCATACGATGGCCTTCAGTTATACCTTAAGAAAAACGGTAACCCTGGCAAAATTGATGGGTTTACGCCGGAACAGCGTTTCTTTATAAGCTGGGCTACTATATGGCGTATGAAATACCGCCCGGAAACACTTCGTACCCAGGTTAAAACCGATCCGCACTCGCCGGCTATGTACCGGGCCAACGGTCCGCTTTCCAACATGCAAACCTTTTACGATGCTTTTGATGTAGAAGAAGGGGATGCCATGTGGAAGCCCGAGGATGAACGCGTGATAATTTGGTAATTGCTTAAACTAATTTAAGTACAAATTGAAAACCACCTGTTTCAGGTGGTTTTTTTATTTTTTTCTTCAATACTAATTGGTTATTAGCTGTTCAGGCTTTACTTTGGTACTACAAAATGAAAATGACAAGCATTCATATGGCATGGTGGCACGCTTTCGATCTTCGAAAGTGAACAGTCCTCTATGCTTAATTATAAAATATAGTAAGCCTACTGTTCACCAACAGTAGGCTTTTTTATTGCCCATTTCAATGGACGAAACACTGACAACATCTAAAACAATTACCTTGCACACCAATTACCAGCAGCAACTGGCCGATGTGCAAACTCCGGTAAGCCTGTATCTGAAACTACGGGATAAGTATGCCAATACTATTATGCTGGAAAGCTCCGACTACCATTCGGCAGATAATAGCTACAGCTATATTTGTCTGGAGCCTCTAGCCGGTTTTAAACTTGCCGAGAATAAAATCTATGTAGATTACCCGGGCCAGACCCTACAAGAATTGGACATTGCGGAAGGGGTTTCGGTGGTAGAAGAAATAGCTAGGTTTGCCGGAAGTTTTAAAACCGATGCCCCCCAATTTAATTTTGCAACTAACGGGCTGTTTGGGTATTTAGGCTACGAGGCCGTTCAATATTTTGAGGATGTGGACATCAGCAATAGCACCCGTATTCCGCAAGTGCAGTATAATGTTTTTCGGTACGTCATTGTAATCGATCATTTCCGAAATACGCTTTACTTGTTTGAGCACTTTCCTGATGGGGAAAAGGCCAGAGGCTTCGATGAAATTAATAATATTCTTCAAAGTAAAAACTTACCTGCCTTTACCTTCGATTTAGAAGGGGAGGAATTTAGCCCGCTTACCGACGGCGATTACATGGCTATGGTAGAGAAGGGTATTGAACATTGCCTGCGCGGCGATGTGTTCCAAATTGTTCTGAGCCGTTCGTTTAGGCAAAAATTTAAGGGTGACGATTTCAATGTGTACCGTGCCTTAAGAAGTATTAACCCTTCGCCCTACCTCTTCTATTTTGACTATGGAAACTTCCGTTTAATGGGCTCTTCCCCGGAAGCCCAGTTGGTTATAAGTAATAATCAGGCAAATATCTTCCCGATTGCCGGCACGTATAAGCGTTCCGGTAACGATGAGGAAGATGCCATTCAGGCCCGTAAGTTGGCTGACGATGAAAAGGAAAGTAGTGAACACGTAATGTTGGTAGATTTAGCCCGTAATGATTTAAGCCGGCACGGGCAGGAGGTTAAGGTTGCCACCTTCAAGGAAATTCAGTTCTTCTCCCACGTAATTCACCTGGTATCTCACGTTACTGCTCAGTTAAGTCCAAATAGCAACCCGGTTCAGGTAGTGGCCGATACCTTTCCGGCCGGTACGCTTAGTGGTGCCCCTAAACACCGGGCCTTACAATTAATCAATCAGTACGAGAAGCATCCGCGCAGTTTTTACGGGGGTGCCATTGGCTATATGGGCTTCAACGGGGAGTTTAACCACGCCATCATGATCCGTTCCTTCCTGAGCAAAGACCATGAGCTTACTTTTCAGGCCGGCGCGGGTGTGGTGGCCAAAAGCATTCCGGAAAACGAACTCCAGGAAGTAAAAAATAAGCTTGGTGCACTACGGGCTGCCCTGCAAATGGCCGTCAAAATTCGTCAGTCATGAAAATTTTTGTAGTAGATAATTACGATAGCTTCACCTATAACCTGGTGCATATGCTGCGCGAACGGGATTTGGATTTTAAAGTAGCCCGCAATGATAAATTCGATCTGGATGAAGTAGACGAATACTCCCACATACTGTTGTCACCGGGTCCGGGTATTCCGAATGAAGCTGGGTTAATGCCTCAGGTAATTGAGAAATTTTCATCCTTTAAGAATATTCTGGGCGTATGCTTAGGCCACCAGGCTATAGCGGAAGCTTTTGGGGCCGAGCTTATGAATTTGAAGGAAGTTCAACACGGCATTGCCGCCGCCTGCTACCCAATTTCCGGCGATGGCTTATTTAAAAATATGCCGCAACCATTTAATGTGGGCCGCTACCATAGCTGGACGGTAGTGCCCGATAGCATAACGGCTGAAATTCCATTGGAAATTACTGCGCAAAGTCCCGATGGGTGTGTAATGGCAATTAAACATAAGGAGTTTAATGTTCGGGGGGTGCAGTTTCACCCGGAAAGTGTGCTTACCGAATTTGGGCACGAAATGATAAAAAATTGGTTGCTGTATTGCGACTAAAGTAAGCTTTAGTCCTTCGCTCGCCTCTTATCGAGTGTGGGCTAACTTTTAGGCCTATTATTGGCCGAAGTAAACAGAATAAAAAGTGCTGTAAAGAAATAAGCCAGATATAAATGCGCGAGATACTTAACAAGCTGATAGACCACCAGGAGTTAGACAAAGAAACTGCCCGTAATGTGCTACATCGGTTAGCTAAAGGCGAGTTCAACGTAAGCCAAATGGCCGCCTTTCTAACGGTATATTTAATGCGGACGATAACGGTAGAAGAGCTAAAAGGCTTTCAGGAGGCTATGCTGGAACTGTGCGTGCCGCTGAACCTGGATGACTTTAACCCCATAGATTTATGCGGTACCGGCGGTGATGGTAAAGACACTTTTAATATTAGCACGCTTAGTGCGTTTATTGTAGCCGGTGCGGGGCAGGCCGTAGCTAAACACGGTAATAATGGCGTTTCATCAGCCTGTGGTTCCAGTAATTTGTTAGCCCATTTTGGCTACAATTTTACCAGTGATGAAAGCAAAATTAAAAAGCAGCTCGATGAGGCTAATATTTGTTTTCTCCACGCCCCGCTGTTTCACCCTGCCATGAAAAACGTAGCACCGGTCAGAAGGGAACTAGGGGTGAAGACTTTCTTTAATATGCTGGGGCCAATGGTAAATCCGGCCCAACCGAAGAATCAGCTAGTGGGCGTATTCAATTTACAGTTGGCCCGTCTGTATGCTTATTTATATCAGCAAACCAATAAATCGTTTGCCATAGTGCACTCGCTGGATGGCTACGATGAAATAAGCCTAACCAGCGCCGCTAAAGTGTACAAGCCAGATAGTGAACAGATGCTCAGCCCGCAAGATTTTAACCTACCCCGCTTGGAGGAAAACCAACTTTTTGGTGGTGGTACTATAGAGGAGAGCGCAAAAATTTTTACAAATATTCTGGAAAAAAGAGGTACCGAGGCCCAGCAAGCGGCGGTATTAGCCAACTCCGGTCTGGCCCTGAGTGTGGCTCAGGGCTGTACTTTAGAGCAAGGCGTAACGGCGGCCCGCACCAGCCTGGAGAGCGGAGCCGCCCTAAATTCATTCAAAAAACTTATAGCTGCTTAATATGGATATCCTGGAAAAAATAATTAATCATAAAAAAGCTGAGGTAGCCGAGCGAATTAGCCTGTACCCAACCCGCCTGCTTGAAAAAAGCATTTACTTCGATAGTACGCCGGTTAGTATGAAAAAATATATAACCCGAGACGATAAGTCAGGCGTTATAGCCGAGTTTAAGCGGCGCTCTCCCTCCAAAGGCGATATTAACCAGTACGCCTCGGTAGAAGATACCACCATTGGGTATATGCAAGCGGGGGCATCGGCTCTAAGTATTCTTACCGATTCTGAATTTTTTGGCGGTAGCAACGAAGATTTAATTCAGGCTCGTACGTATAACTTTTGCCCAATCCTTCGCAAAGATTTTATTATTGATGAATACCAGATAATTGAAGCGCGCAGCATTGGTGCTGATGCCATCTTGCTTATCGCTGCGGCTCTGGAACCCAGCAAGCTCAGAGAATTAGCCGCATTTGCCAAAAGCCTGAACCTGGAAGTACTGATGGAAGTACATAGCCGGGAAGAGTTAGAAGCCAACCTTCATCCGGAAATTGATTTGATTGGAGTAAATAACCGTAATCTTAAAACCTTCGAAACTTCGGTTGAGCTAAGTAAGCAACTGGCCAAGCATATACCGGACACTTTTGTTAAAGTTAGCGAGAGCGGCATAAGCCAGCCGGAGTTGGTAGTAGAATTGCAGGAGTACGGCTATCAGGGGTTTTTGGTAGGGGAAAATTTTATGAAGGCCGGTCAGCCGGCTCAGGCGGCCCATACTTTTATTCTAAAGGTTAATCAGCTAAAGGCCCAAAAAGTATGATGGTAAAGGTTTGCGGTATGCGGGAGGCCAAGAACATAGCTGCGGTTTCTTATCTAAGACCGGATTATATGGGATTTATTTTCTATAAGAAAAGCCCCCGCTACGTAGCTCCTGATGAACTCAAGAAAACCCTAACCAGTCAAAACAATAATTTGGAAAGTATCCGGAAAGTCGGAGTATTTGTTAATTCTGATTTCGAAGAAATAACTAAAGTGGCCGACACCCTGAACTTACAGGTTATTCAACTTCATGGCCAGGAAACGCCTGAGTTAGTGCAAAAACTTAAGGAACGGAATTTAAAAGTCTGGAAAGTGTTTTCAGTAGAGACTGAATTGCCAATTGAGCAGATGGGGAAGTTTGACGGTTTAGTAAATGCATTCTTATTTGATACCAAAACCGCCGGTCACGGGGGCAGTGGCCAGCGGTTCAGTTGGTCGGCTCTAGAAGAATATCCTTATAGTGCCCCCTTCATATTAAGTGGCGGTATTGGACCTGAACATAGCGAAGAGATTAATCAGCTAGAACACCCTAAACTATGGGGCGTGGATGTTAATAGCCGGTTCGAAATTGAACCGGCAATCAAAGATTCAGCTCAGCTTTCCCAATTCATTCAAGATATTAAAAAAGAAAATAAATGAGCTTAACTGAAAATATGTCGTACCAGGCCGATGCGCGAGGGTACTACGGACGCTTCGGCGGCAGCTTTATTCCAGAAATGCTCTACCCTAATGTAGAAGAGCTGCAGGAAAATTACCTGAAGATCCTGAATAGTCCGGAGTTTAAAAATGAGTATTTGGGTTTACTAAAAGATTTCGTTGGGCGACCGACACCACTGTATCTAGCCAAACGATTATCCGAGAAATACGGCGCTACCATTTACCTTAAGCGGGAAGATTTGTGCCATACTGGTGCCCATAAGGTTAATAATACGGTTGGGCAAATTTTAATAGCAAAAGCGCTAGGGAAGAAAAAAATCATTGCTGAAACCGGCGCGGGTCAGCACGGCGTAGCAACCGCCACGGTTTGTGCTCTAATGGGGTTAGAGTGCATAGTGTATATGGGTAAGGTAGATATGGAACGCCAGAAGCCCAATGTAGAACGCATGCGCATTTTAGGAGCCGAGGTAAGGCCGGCCACCAGCGGCAGCCAAACCCTGAAAGATGCTACCAACGAGGCTATGCGTCACTGGATAAGCAATCCCGATGATACCCACTATATAATTGGCAGCGTAGTTGGCCCGCACCCGTACCCCGATATGGTAGCTCGATTGCAGGCGATAATTAGCGAAGAGATGCGCTGGCAGTTAAAAGAAAAAACCGGTTCAGAACTGCCTACTCACGTTGTAGCTTGCGTAGGGGGCGGAAGTAACGCCGCCGGTGCCTACTACCATTATCTAGATGAGCTTTCGGTGAATTTGGTAGCCGTGGAAGCCGCCGGGCAAGGGGTTACCTCCGGGCATACGGCCGCAACAACTGCGCTTGGTAAATTTGGGGTACTGCACGGCAGCCAAACCTTATTAATGCAGGATGAGGACGGTCAGGTTACTGAACCTTACAGCATTAGTGCCGGTCTGGATTATCCGGGCATAGGGCCCATGCACGCGCACCTGTTCGAAAGTGGCCGGGGTACATTTTATGCCGTTACCGATAAGCAGGCTATGCAGGCCGGTATACTACTGGCTAAAACCGAAGGCATTATTCCGGCAATAGAAACCGCTCACGCCCTGGCCGCATTGGATATGATGGATATGAAAAAAGATGATACTGTTATCATCAGCCTGAGCGGTAGGGGGGATAAGGATTTAGAGACTTATATAAAGTGGGGCGGCTACTAGTACTTAGATCAGTATAAAGCAGAACAGATATGGCTACAATTAATAAAGTCCGTAACCGGATGGACCGGGTTTTCAGCGAAAAGAAAAATAACATTCTTAATATATACTTCACTGCGGGCTATCCTTCTTTAGAAGATACGGGGAAAATTCTGATAGAACTTCAAAATGCAGGAGTGGATATAGTAGAAATTGGTATGCCGTATTCCGATCCGGTGGCTGACGGACCTACTATTCAGGAAAGTAATCAGCGGGCGCTAGAAAACGGAATGACAATTAAAAAACTCTTCGAACAACTGGCGGAAATTAAGTCGCAGATTACGGTACCGGTAGTATTAATGGGCTATTTAAATCCAATCATTCAGTTCGGCATTGAAAAATTTTGCGCTAAGGCTCAGGAAGTAGGAATTAGTGGTCTGATTCTACCTGATTTGCCTATTCAGGTTTTTCAGGATCAATACCAAGAGCTATTTAGCCAGTTTGAGCTCCACAATATATTTCTGATTTCTCCCCAAACTTCCGAGAAACGAATTCGGCAGATTGATGAGCAAAGCAGCGGTTTTATCTATATGGTTTCTTCGGCCGCAATTACCGGGGCCAAGTCCGAAATCAGCGAGGCCCAGCTAGCGTACTTCCAAAGAATAAACGAAATGAAACTTTCTAATCCGTGCCTTATAGGGTTTGGAATCTCCAGCCGACAAACCTTTGAACAAGCTAGTCAGCATTCCAGCGGAGCCATAATTGGTAGTGCCTTTATTAAAGTACTAAGCCAATCAGCCAACTTCAGCCAATCAATTCCTCAATTCATCAACAGCATTAGATAATGATTATTCAATTAGAACCCGGCATCAATCCCAATCATATAGAGGGTATCAGCAACCAAGCGCAGAACCTTGGTTATAAAATTACCGAAGTGAAAACCCAATCCGGTCATTATCTGGTAGGTATAGGAAAAAAGGCTTTCGATATACGGCGACTAGGCAACTTACCTGGAATCCTGGACATTCACCGTGTCAGTGATGATTTTAAAATGGTTTCTTCAAAATGGAAATTAAAAGGGAGTACGGTCTCGCTGGGAGATGGAATAAATATTGGACCGGATGATTTTTCGGTTATGCTTGGCCCCTGTTCTATAGAAGGTGAGGACCAAATTAGAGCGGTTATTGGCCATCTGAAGCAGACCGGGGTTAAAATCATGAGGGGTGGCGTATATAAACCCAGGAGCTCGCCCTACTCTTTTCGGGGGCTGGGGCAAGAAGGGCTACAACTTTGGCATAAGTTAGCCCAAGAAGCGGGCATTAAAATTATCTCAGAGGTAATGCAGGTTGCTCAAATTGAGGAAATGTACCCATACGTAGATATATTTCAGGTAGGGGCGCGCAATACGCAAAACTTCAACCTACTCGACGAACTAGGGAAAGTTGATAAGCCGGTTTTAATTAAGCGAGGTATAAGTGGTACTATAGATGAACTTCTTTACTCGGCCGAATATGTTTTTAGTGCTGGCAACGAAGAATTACTATTATGTGAACGAGGTATAAGAACCTACGAAAAAGCCAGCCGCAATACATTAGACTTAAATGCAGTGCCAATCTTAAAGGAAAAATCACACTTACCGGTTATAGTAGATCCTTCCCACGGTATTGGTATTCGCCGATTTGTAGAACCAATGGCGCTGGCCTCAATAATGTCGGGTGCCGATGGTCTTATATTAGAGATTGCTCCGGTACCGGAAAAAGCGGCCAGTGATGGGCAGCAGACTCTTAATTTTGCCGAGAGTGAAAGTATGGTTAAAAAAATAAACGCAACTATTGAACTTCGTAGAGGAATGGCAACGTATTGAGGTTCAATAGGTAGTTCTGGTTATGGAGGATGCCGGCACTTCCCAGATTAAAAATGTTTGGGAAGAGGCTTGCATTTGAAAGGAAAAAGCTCGTATGTTTGCAGCCCGTTAAGGCAGAAGGTCAGCTACGGAAAGCGGTTGAAAAGGTTTAGATTTAAAGTTTCGGCAAAAAATTTTTTCAAAAAATAGCTTGCCAATTGAACTAAAACTTCCCTACCTTTGTAACACCAAAGCGGCTTTAAAAGTAAGGCGCTAACTTGAAATTTAAATGCAATACAATTCAGCGGTAGGAATTCAACAGAAACTGAAATAAGCGAAAAAATATAAATTATTTTTTGCCAATTTAAATTTCTTTCCTACCTTTGCAAACCCAAACGGAAAGTGGTTGGGGGTTTTGAGGGGAGAGAGA
>CAZDEY010000012.1:120306-126338 GCA_964504565.1 uncultured Roseivirgaceae bacterium | reverse complement strand
CATAACCGCCGAAGCCTGGCAGGAACCTACCCAGCGGGCACTAGTGCTGCCCATTTCGTTGCCGGGCAGGGCGCAGCCCTACGCCGCCCTGATAGCCGGCCTTAGCCCTTACCTGGAATACGGCGAAACTTACCGCAACTTTATAGATCAGTTACTGGGCCAAATTGCCGGCACCCTGGCAAATACCGAAGCCCTGCAGGAAGAACGCCGCCGCGCCGCCGAACTGGCCGAGCTGGACCGCGCCAAAACCGTATTCTTTAATAACGTAAGCCACGAGTTCCGTACGCCCTTAACCCTAATGCTAGGCCCGCTGGAACACCTACTAGCCGAACCCGACCTGGAGCCTAACCAGCGCGAGCGCCTGAACCTGCTGCAACGCAACAGCCTGCGTCTGCTCACTTTGGTGAATACCCTGCTGGATTTCTCGCGCCTGGAGGCCGGGCGTATGGAAGTTAATTTGCAGCCGACCAATATAGCCACCCTAACCCAAGCCCTAGCCAACGATTTTAAGCCGGCTATGGAAAAGGCCGGCTTAAACTTTAAGGTAGCCATTGAACCGGTAGCCGAACCCGTACTGCTGGATGGTCAGCTTTGGGAGCGTATAGTGTTTAACCTGATAGCCAACGCACTGAAGTTTACGCTGGAAGGCGAGGTACGGCTGCGGTTGTGGGTAGAAACCGGACAGGTACACCTGGCGGTAACCGATACCGGCGTAGGCATACCCGAGCACGAAATTCCTAAACTATTCTCCCGCTTTCACCGCATAAGCGGGGCGGGCGGGCGTACGCACGAAGGTACCGGTATAGGTTTGGCTTTGGTGAAGGAGCTGGTACACCTGCTGGGCGGCACCATTGAAGCCCGCAGTACCGAGGGGCGGGGCAGCACCTTCCAGGTTAACCTTCCTATAGAAAACCAGCAAACGGCTGATCAACCCTTGGCGCTTCATACATCTGGCAGCACTAGCCTAAAGCCTAAACTAGCTACCGAACTTGCCTGGCTGCAAGCAAGCGGAAATACTACGGCTTCTCCTGAATCGCATACTATTACGGATGAGGAGCGGGCTTACCTATTGGTAGTTGGCGACAATGCCGATATGCGGCAGTACCTGCAGAAGATGCTGGCGCCGTACTACCAAATTAGCGTAGCTGTAGACGGGGAAGATGCCCTGCAAAAAGTTAACCGCCGGCAGCCCGATCTTATAATTAGCGATATAATGATGCCGCGGCTGGACGGGCAGGAACTGCTAAAGCGCCTGCGAGCCAATGAGGCTACCCGAATTATACCGGTAATATTTCTTTCGGCCCGGGCGGGCGAGGAGGCCAAGGTGAGCGGCCTGGAGGCCGGGGCTGACGACTACCTGGTTAAACCCTTTAGCGCCCGCGAACTGCTGGCCCGCGTAAGCACCCAACTTAGCATGCAGCGTATGCGCCGGCAGGTACGGCAGCAGGAACAGGAGTTGCGCCAGGAAGCCGAACGGCAGCGGGCGTACCTTAACCGTCTGTTTCAGCAGGCGCCGGTGGCTATAACTATACTGAAAGGGCAGGATTTGGTGGTGGAACTGGCCAACGAGCGTATGTGGGAACTGTGGGATCGCCGACCGGAGCAAATGCTGGATAAGCCCATGTTTAGCGTACTTACCGAGGCCCAGCATCAGGGTTTTGAAGATATGCTTAGGGGCGTACTGAGCAGCGGACAGCCCTTTGCCGCCAACGAGGTGCCCGCCCAGCTATACCGGCATGGGCAATTAGAAACCGTATACGTAAATTTTGTATTTCACCCCTACCGCAACGAGTTTGACGAGGTAGCCGGTATAATTGCAGTGGTAAACGAGGTAAACGAGCAGGTACGCGCGCGGCATGAGGTAGAAGCAATTAATCAGGAATTGCGCGCAGTAAACTCCGATCTGGATAATTTTGTATACACCGCCAGCCACGACCTTAAGGGCCCAATTATCAACATTGAAAGCCTGGTTAAACTGCTGATACCCCGGCTGGAGAAGGTAGAAAAGTTTGAAGCTACCATTAAGCCGCTTACCGATATGATCTTCACCTCGGTAGACCGCTTTAAAAACACCATTCGCGACCTTTCGGAAATTACCAAGGTGCAGCGCGGCCAGCCGCAGGATGTTGAGCCGGTAGATTTAGGCAAGGTGGTACAAGAGGTAAAATTAGATTTAGCCCTTCAGATAGAAGAAGCCGATGCAGAAATTACGCTGGAAGTAAACGAGTGTCCGCAAGTACAGTTTTCGGCCAAAAACATTCGCAGTATTGTCTATAACCTGCTTTCTAACGCGCTTAAATACCGCTCGCCCCAGCGCCGCCCCCAAATTGCGGTAAGCTGCCGGGCCCAAGCTGAGTATCTGGTACTGGAGGTTAGCGATAACGGCCTGGGCATGGACTTGAGCGAGAAGCAAAGCCCCTTTAAAATGTTCAAGCGCCTGCATAGCCATGTAGAAGGCACCGGCATTGGCCTCTACATAGTAAAGCGCATACTAGATTTAGCGGAAGGAAAAATTGAAGTAGAAAGCCAGGTAGATAAGGGTACTACATTTTGGGTATACCTAAAACGATAGGACTTGGGCGGTTCGCCCGGCTGAATTAACCTAATAGGGCAAAATTATAACTGCGCTTAGCCAATATTTAGCCAGTTACCGTGACTACTTCTTAAAGTAGGTTCCGAAAGCATTTTCCTGCTCAAAGTCGGCAATAATTGCGTCTTCCTGCGGGCTACGCTTTATTTATTTGATTATCTCGCCAGAATTTGGGCTTGTACTTGGCCTTCTCAAAATTGGCTACATCTTCTAACTCCAGGCCGGGCATTCTTAATCCCTTAGGTTGTTCCTTCAGTTTTTGGTAGATAATAAATTCAAAGTATGCACCACCCCATTCCCTTATGACAATTTTTGGGCAAATATATGTTTACCCAATATTGTAGATTTGACCCTTCTGATTATATAGAAAAATATATACCTATAGCCCTAATTTTGACACGGCTAAAGAATAAACCAAGTAAATACTTCAAAGAAAAGCCTATAACGCTAATCTGGGTATAGGCTTTTTGTCTGGCAGTAAGCTTACAACTACGGTTAGCAGTTAAGTTCTTCCTAAGATACCGCCGCCGCGTGGGTTTTCACAATGGTAGTATCCGGCGTGGCCAGTGTAGCAATAAAACGCCATTCGGCCCGGGCTTCGGTAGCGGTAAAGGTGGTAAGCAGGTAGCCGCGGTCGGCGGCGTTCAGGTACTGCAAGTCATCCATCAGCAGTACGTTGGCCGCCTCTAAACCGGCAATTTGTTGCGCTGCGCCGCCAAATATAGCTTCCAGGCCCGGCGATGATACGGAGGCCGTGGCAAACTCGGTACCTACTTCTTCTTTAGGTATAGTTACTACGGGCTGAGCGGTTAATTTGCTGTGCCAGGCATTATGCGTATCGCCGGCTATTGATACCAATTTTTTACCCCTGGCTGCTTCATATATCACTTCGCGCTCTACGGGGTAGCCGTCCCAGGCATCCAGGTTGTAGGGCAACACGGTTTCAACCCGGGCACGCTCCTGAGCAGTTACGCTGGGGTCGCCGGCCTGTATGCGGCCCTTAATGGTAGCTAATTCCTGCACCAGGCCGTTAAAGGCAAACAACTCTTCGTCGGTAGCGGTGCTGGAGGCAATACGGGCTACCAGGGCCAGCATTTCGGCCGGAAGAAAATATTTCCCCATAAGTACCTGGCTGCCCAATACCTGCCAATTAGTAGTGCTGGTACTTAGTTGAGTCAGCAGCCAGTTACGCTGCTCTTCGCCCAATATGGTACGCTGACTGTTAAGCCAGTCGGCTCTAAACTTATTATCATCAAACTCGCCGGTGGCGCTAAAGTAATTACTGTAGTCCAGTTGCTTATCGCGACCGACTATTCGGGTATCCAGCATCATTAGATTAGCTAAACCGCCCAGGTTGAAGCTGCGATAAATTTTAGCATTGTCGGTAACGCGGGCGGGCAGGTACTCGTGCCATACCTGCAGGGCGGCGGCTTTGCGGGCTTCAAAACTGCCCTCGCCTTCGTTGTGGTTTTGAGCACCGTTCTCCCAGGCATCGTTGGTAAGTTCGTGGTCGTCCCATACGCAAATAAAGGGTTTAAGCTGGTGGGCGCGTTGCAACTGAACGTCGGTGCGGTACTGACGGTAGCGGGTGCGGTAATCGTCCAGCGTTATAATTTCGCCCTCGGGCTGGTGCAGACGGTCCAGGCTTTCGGTTAAGGGGTTGGTGCCGTAGCCGCCGGCACTGTATTCGTAAATATAGTCGCCCAAGTGCACCACCACATCGGCCTCCGACTCGGCTACAGCCCCATATACATTAAACAAACCCGCTTGGAAGTTGGCGCAGGAGACCACCGCCAGCTTAACCTCACTGGCTTGGCCGGGGGCGGGCAGAGTTTTGGTTTCGCCAGTGATAGATACAGCCTGGCTACGCTCGTTGCGGAAACGGTAGTAGTATTTGGTATTGGCCAGCAGGTTGCTCACATCCACGTATACGGTATTGTCGTTATTGGTATCAACCGTTACTGTTTGGCTGGCTACCACTTGGGTAAAATCTTTATCGGTGGCCACATCCAGCACTATTTGGGGGTTAGCCCCCTCATTGGTGGCGGGCGTGTAGCGTGTCCAGAGTACCACTTGGTTCTGGGTAGGATCGAAGCTGGCTACGCCTAACTTAAAGCCGTACTCACCTTCCGGCGTAAATTGGGGGCTATCGTCGGCACAACTGCTAAGTACGGAAGGCAGCAGGGCTACGCCCGAGGCGGCAATTACGGAGTTGCGGATAAACGAGCGGCGGCTAAGCTTAGTGAGGGTTTTTTCTTTATTCATGGCGCAGAAGGCTAGGTGGTAACTGCACCAAATGTAAGGCTTTGGTTGCCCAGCGGTTCTATAGAGTTTGTAATGAGTGTATTAAATATTGCGCCGCAACGTAAACTTTAGGTAACAGCCGGCTTCTCCTTATACTACCCAACAAAAAAAGGGCTCAGGAGCCCTATTTAACCGTATATGGTTGAATAACTAAAATTTATCGGAGGTTTCGGCTTGGCCGGCAGCCTGAAAGTCGGTGGCCTGCTTAATGGTTTTTTCTTTACCCTCGGGGTCTTCATAACTGCGCTCTTCCACCACTACCGACAGGTTTTTATTTTTGAGTTGCTTAGAATCTACTTCCTGCTTATCATCTAGCCCTACAGCCTGTAAAAAGGCGGCAAGTATAGGCTGGCCGGGCTCGCTCAGGTAGAAGCGCTGGTTTACAAAGCCGTCTTCGTTCTCCAGTCGGCAATTAATAAAAGGTACGCCCTTATGCTCGCTGGTGCCTTCGCTAACTTCGGTAATGGCCACGGTATGGCGGCCGTTTTCTAAAAATGGTTTCTCCTGTATTTGCAATTTCATAAGTAAATCTGTGCTTAGTATGCTATTATTTACGAATGATATGCTAATGTGTTTAGTGAAATAACTAATTTATTTAGTTATTCAAGATCGTATTTGTTTTGGTGGAGATGAGTTTGAGTTAGACAAATCTTGATTTAGTATTTGTAAAAGAGTGAAAAGATCATTTCAACATATAATACTAAACTACTTGAGTAATTCTATCCCTCATATTACTTCTTGAAAAACACCCGGAAGGTAGTACCTACATCAACCTGGCTTTCAACTTCTATTTTGCCGCCGGCGTTTTCAATTATACGCTTTACCATATGCAGGCCCACGCCGGAGCCTTCTACGTGGTTATGTAAGCGCTTAAACATGGCGAAAATCTTATCCTTCTGACTAATATCCATACCCAATCCGTTATCTTTCACCGCCAGTATCAGATAGTCGTCTACTGCTTGGCACGAAATAGTTACCGTAAGTTTACGCTGAGGCGAGCGGTACTTTAGCGCGTTGGAAAGCAGGTTATACACTACACTGCGCGCATTCTTAGCCGAAAATTGCACCGGCGTACAAGTGGTAAAATCGGTTTGGATTTGGGTGTCGGCTTCGGCAATTTGCTGACTCAAATCCAGAC
>CAZDEY010000012.1:59330-120296 GCA_964504565.1 uncultured Roseivirgaceae bacterium | reverse complement strand
TACAGTTTCCAGGTCTACCCGGCTTACCTCTTGTTCGGCCCCTTCCTTCTGAATTCGGGCAATATGCGTTAGATCGGTTATAGTGCGTTTAAAGCGAAGGATAGACTGGTTGATTAGCTCGGTAACTTTACTAACCTGCTCGTTTTGGCGGCTGTCTTCGGAAAGGTTGCGCAGCAGGCTCCGCATAAGGCCTTCAATATTGGCGATGGGCGCGCGCAGGTCGTGGCTGGCGGTATAGATGAAATTATCCAGGTCGGCGTTTATCAGGCTGAGTTGCTGGTTGGTTTGGTACAGCTCATCATTGCTGGTTTGTATAGCCTCATTGGCAGCTTGCAGTTCCTCGTTGGCTGAAGCTAACTCCTCGGCTAGGGCTTGCGCTTCTTTTTCGCTTACTTCTAACTCTTTTCGAGCGGTTGCCTCGCCGGTAATATCTTGCAGGGTGCCGTTAAAGCGGTAAACTTCCTGATTTTCAGTAAACCAGGCCCGGCCCTTAGCGCGCACAATGCGCCGCTGCTTAGTATGGGGGTGCACTATGGTATAGGTAATATCATAGCCGCCGCCCGACTCGTACTGCAGTGCCCGCTGAATGGCCGCCGTTACCCGCTCGCGGTCTTCCTCCGTAATTACATCCAGCGCCAGTTGCAGATCAACTTCTTCTTGGGGACTAAGGCCAAACCAATCTTTCAGCCGGGCATTAGCCTTTAGCTTGTTTGTAGTGGGGTCTACCTCCCAAGTGCCCAGTTCGGTAGCTTCAATGGCAAATTGCAGTTGGTCGCGGCTTTCTTCCAACGCTTCCTTGGTACTTATTTGCTCGTTTACGTCGGTATTGGTACCAATCCAGCGTATAACGTTGCCCTGCTCATCCTTTACGGCGTAGGCGCGGGTTAAAAACCAGTTCCAGTTACCCTGGGCACTGCGCAGAGGGAAGATAAGCTCCCAGGTTTCGCCCTTCAGCCAGGCTACTTTTACAAAATCGGTTACGCGCTTTACGTGGTCTGGGTGGTGAACTTTCTCCCAGCCCCAGCCCTGCATTTCCTCGAAGGTTGTGCCGGTATAGTCGTACCAGCGCTGGTTGTACCAGAAAATCCAGCCGTCGGGTTCGGCCATCCAGGCCAGGTTCTGAATGCTATCGGCAAAAATGCGGAAGCGTTCTTCGCTTTCCTGCAGCGCAACCTGAGCTTTTTTCTGATCGGTAATATCATTAATAAGCGCAAAGTAGCCTAATACCTCGCTGCCGTTGCGGTGCGGTACGTAGTTTACCGAAACCTCGCGCGGACCCAAAGCCGGAAAGTTTAGTTGGGTTTCATACGAAAGTTTTTCGCCCGCCAGCACCCGGTTTATATAGGGTTTTACCCTAGCGTAAGATTCCGGTCCGGAAATTTCCAGTATGGTTTTACCGTAAATTTCGGTTGCGGGCAGGTTAAACCATTCCTCGTACGTAGTATTATTGAACTGGTAGCGCTCCTCGGCATCTACATAAGAAATTAGTACTGGCAGCGTATTGGTTACCAGCCTAATTTGCTGTTCGCGGGTGGCTAGCTCGCGAGTACGGCTTTCAATGCGGTCTTCTAACTGATTATTGGTTTCCTGCAACTGTTCTTCGGTAGCGCGCAGCTCTTCCAGGGCAGTGGTGAGTTCATTATTAGTCTCCTGCAGTTGGTAGTTCAGGTTTTGATGATCTTCCAGCTGAATATCTACATAGTAGCTAAAGGCCAGGCGTTCCAATTGGGCGTAAAACACATCCAATTCCTTAGCTATAGCCAGGGCTACGGACACATCGGTAGTGTAGCGAGCGGTAAAATCCAGCAGTATTTGCTTGCGTACATGGTACACCAGAACCAAATCGGCGGTGGCTACTCCGCCCCGGGGAATGTTGGGTAGCGTATCGGTTCGCCACTGGTCCAGACCCTGCTCGGCATCCTGCAGGGCCGTTTGGGCTACCAATTGCTGAAAGAAGGTTTGCAGACTTTCCTGGGTAAAGGCTAGTAATTCTTCCTCGCTCATATGGGCGAACAACTGCATAATAGGAACCTCCAGCTTACGCGCCAGCGCAATACTGGCCATGGAGGCCTCCCGCAGGTGGTTCTCGAGCATATAGGCAGCCAGCCTTTTAAGGTGAGGGAATTGCGAATTGGCCGACGTTGATTGGCTCATATAAACTTTTTACTACCGTAGGTAAATACTACAAAACCGGTTTACTGGTTCGCATAAAGCTCAAAAATACTATATTGTTGAATTACTTTAGTGATACAACTCAGTTTTGTATAGATTTAGATTACCACAACAAATTTCCATTGTTTCAAAAACCTGTGTGACGTGTAAATTATTAATGCTTTAAAGTAAGGGGGTTAGATTAAGCATTTAAAGTTTAGCGTCATTAAGAAGGGTTCAGCCACTAAAACGGTAATAGCTACCTATTCTATATAGATACTGTTATAGGATTTTTTTAACAAAATAACGCTCCTAGGGTTTTGAACTGATCTGGCTCACAAAACAGGCGAAGTACTGAAGTATTTAAGGAACCTTCAGAAGCGGCAATTTATGAAGTGAATTTGGTTTTCTCCCCAATGTGTACCCCAAACACGTAAAAAAAGCCCCTAGAACTAAATCTAAGGGCTTTTTTGCAGAGGAAGAGGGTCTTGAACCTTTGTGTCTTTGCATACTGTCATAGGTAATTGGTATACTCATTCTATATTGTTTATAGAATTTAGAGTAATTGCAGACTCACCAAAATTCACTATAATCTAAAAATGTGTTACCCCTGGTGTTACCCTTTATTGTAATTTGTTATCTTAGAGGCGTAAACCTTTAGAGAACACTATGGCCTCAGCTCGACTGTATTTAAAGAATCCTCATACAACCGCCTCAACTCACGTAATATGCATATTGAGGGATGGAAGAGATACCTACCTAAAAATTCTATCTGATTACTCAGTAAACCCCAAACATTGGGGTAAGAATCAAAAGGTTTTATCTGCTAACTCAAATGCAGTTGAAATTAACAAACAGCTTGGAGCCTTTAGGGATAGGGTACTAAACATTTACATGGCAGCTAAAGCAGAAGGTAAGATTGCTAATGCTGACTTTATTAGGGAGCAACTAAAGCCAACTGAACAGGCGGTAAGCGGCAACGTAGAATTTTGGCAGGCGTGGGAATATTACCTAGAAAGCAAGCGGAATAACTTCAAGCCTAAGAGCTTTGAAAAATTCCGTGTACTGGCTAATCACTTGAAGGCTTTCGAGAAATACGGCAAAATACCTTTAAAGCTACAGACCGTAACCGCCGATACACTAAGCAAGCTACAAGATTACTTTTATCTAGAGGCTAATGTAGTTACGCAAACAGCCTCAAAATACATAGAACTGTTTAAAATGTTCCTTAATTGGGCTTTACAAAATGGGTATACCGATAATAGGAAGTTTCAAACATTCAAATCTATAAAACAGCCTGATACACTAAAGGTAATTCTTACTAAGGAAGATATTGTCAAAATAAAAGCGGCTAAGTTAGGGCGGTTCGATTCATTAAAAAATGTACGTGAATTACTGGTTCTTTCCACGCTTACGGGGCTTAGGTATTCCGATTATAGCCGAATAGCTCAGGAGCATATTAAAGTGGCTGAAAACGGCCAAAAAATTCTTATTATCAGACAGGAAAAAACAGGCGACTTTGTAGAATTACCACTTACCAAAGAAGCCGAAAAAATCATTACTAGATTGCTCATAGGTAAGTTACATTCTATTTCCAATCAAAAAATGAACAAGTATGTAAAGGAGCTGTGCAAGATTGCCGGTGTTGATGAGCTTTTTGAGGTGCATACGTTTAAAGGCAAAATGAAGGTTAGTAAGCATGTGCCTAAATATGAGTTGGTAACCACGCATACCGGAAGAAGAACTTTTGCCACAAACTTACTATTGAAGGGTATACCAGCTCATGTTGTAATGAGGTTTACAGGCCACAAAGACTATAAGAGTTTTGCTAAGTATGTAAACATACCTAAGCAAGCTGAAATGGATATGGTAAAACTAGCTTTAGTAGGATAATGATTAAGTCAAAGATAAAGCACGAATTTGGTAGGCTGTACCATAATATAACAGTTAAGATTCGAGAAGGTCTTGAGGATAATACAAACTTCAAGTTTGACAATCTTAAAATTGGTGTGTGGTATACAGCTCAAGAGGAGTTAGAAGATGCTTACTTCGAGGTTCTTTACAATGGAAACCGGAACTCTAACCGTCCTCTAGAATTAGTTTACTATGAGGAGGTATGCAGTAAATTACTTACTTTCTCTAGATACTATGATGAAGCTAAAAAATTTGACTTCTTCAGCGATATATTTTTGGCTGCATCTAGAGTTCAAGAAACTTTGATAGCTTTTGCTTCAACACTGCGGAATGAAAGTTTTGCTTTAGGTATTGAACTAAAGCATTAGAAGGAATTAGATTATCAAAGGGATTATATTTTAGGAGGCGAGTATAAGCCTTTAATTGTTAGGCCAGATAAGGTTCAAGAGCTAACTATTCTAGATTGCTTACAAGGACAATGTAAAAAAAAGTACTCTGACTTAACTAACAGGCAACTCTGTCTAGCCTTCAATTATCTTGTAGAAGCGAATTACATTGTTAACGAGTATGCCATTAATGGCTCTCAATATGGAAAAACTTTTAAAGAGGCATCAAAACAACATGAGAAAGCTTATCTTTCATTTATCTACGGTAGTACATCTTATAAACCGCCTACGGAACCGGAGTTAGAAAGAATTATTGAAGAATTAAAGCAATTTCCTAAAGCAGTTGAGTTGGCGAGGATCGAGCTAAGTAAACTTCAGTAAACTCGTACCCCCCGTACGTACCCCGTATTTCAGAATATTCGAGGTAAACAGCGATTTATTAGCGTCATGGAAAAATTTAAACCCATGACGTTAAGTCAAAACCCTTTCGAGGCAATAAGTATTCAAATTGCCCAACTACAAGAAAAGCTGGATAGTCTTTATAATAAGGTAGAATCAGCAACGCCCAAACCAATTAACCAAGCTGAGAGGTTAACCCGAAAGCAAGTTAGTAAGGAGTACAAAATATCATTGGGTACTATTCACAACCTAATGAAGTCCGGCAAACTTCAATATGAAAAAATAGGCCGGAAAACGCTCTTTAAAAGAATTGAACTAGAGGCTTGTTTTAGTCAAAGCAAAAGAGGTAAGTAATGGTGAAAGATAAACTTACCCCCGAAAATGCTTTGAATAAAGTACAGAGCAAAGATAAGCTACGGTTTAACCAGCTACAAACCATATTTCATTATTTAGAAAATAACATAGCTACGGCCTCTATGATTGAGGCGGAAACTGGTATCAACCAAAAGAACATTTGTAGGTATAAACGCGACTTAGAAAAAGCTGGTAAGCTTTGGGAGGTTTCAAAAGGTTATTGTAAGCGTACGGGTTTTAAGGCTTGGTACTTAACCACAAACCCTAAGTTAGCACCTGATTTACCTAAGCAGTTAGGTATGTTTGATTAAAGGGTTAGTGAGATGTACGATTTCATTAAAGCGGAAGTGCCGCCTCAGTATTCGGGGCGGTTACTTTCCAACCCTAAACTAGATTTTGAGCGTAAGGTTAGTATAAAAACCGGCGAGTTAACAAGTCCTAAAAGTATAGCTTATTATAAAGGTGCAAAGCTAATAGTTTACGATTCCGGCTATGCTGAATTTCAAGGTAGCCTACATAAGATCAAGAACAATGGTGTGCATAATGCCGACAATTTTACAACGGCTGAAGTAACTGCAATTATTCAGGAACTTTCAGGCTTACTAGGTTTTAGTTTCGGAAAGTGCAGGTTAGTAAATCTTGAAGCTGGCGTAAATATCGTAGTACCAATAGAAATTGATTCTTTATTGAATAATCTGCTAATACACCACCAAAGCCAGTTTAAAACTCAGTCTTTACCTTCTGGCAGCTACTTAGAGGCTAAGCACCAACAATACTATGTTAAGGTATACGACAAATACAGTCAGTACTGCGATAAGCTGCAATTACCGCCAAACCTTATGCGGTATGAGCTAAAGTATATCAAAAGTAGGCTGTTCAATAAGCTGGGAGTTTATAGCATATCTGACCTAAAGAAGCCGGAGGTAAAGCTTGCTTTAGGTAATGAGTTAGTAAGCCAATGGCAACGCATACCCTTTACGATAGTACTATAAAATTAGGCGATTTAAGGCCGGATATTGCTAGCGTTTATGTTCATCAATGGCAGAATAAAAACTATTGGTTAGGGCTTACTAAACAGGCTAGAAAGCGGCAAAAAGATAAGTACAATAAAGTGGTTAGCCTCTATTCCGATAACATACAAGCTAAGACTGCAAGCTTAATTGCTGCTAAGTGGTCAGAGCTTAGTATGGCCAGCTAAATACCCTAATGTAACCAATTAACAGTTCAGGTATAGTGTTAAAAGGTTACCTGTTATTTTCCCTAATAATTGCGGCTTTATTTACATACTTATGCCAAACCATTCCAAATACCCCACCTTATTTGATGAGGTAAAAACAATCAGTATTTCCAAGCTTAATAGGTGGGGCTATTTAGATATGCCTATTGGTTATCATAGGAAAGCAACCCTTACTTGGAGTAAAAATGATATCGTTCAGAGTGAAATAGATATAATTATCTACCATGAGCAACAGGGGTACTTTATAACGCTAAGCTATAGGGTAAACGGTAAGCCATTTAAGTATAGTGTTAATATTGTTTCCGTACCTTCTAACTTAGGTAAAGGCGAGGTGTTATACTTTCTATGCCCTAAGACTAATAAACGCTGTAGAAAACTTTATTTTAACAATAAACGGTTTTTGCACAGAACAGCTTTTGCTGGCTGCTACGAATCGCAAACCAGATCAAAACATAATAGAAGGTTGATACAACTATTTGATAAGCACCTTAAGCGTGATAAGGCCATAGGGCAGCTTTATAGTAAGTACTTCAAAAAATACTATGCTGGCAAGCCAACCAAACGTTACCTTAGAGTATTAAAGCAAATGAAAGAAGGCGAGGGTATAAGGTTAGAAGAATTACTGATTTCTTGACCGATTCTCACAATTTATATTCTATTCGGATACTAAATCCCCATGTGTTGAATCGCTTTCTATCGATTGATTGTCATCCTCTAGCATATCTAAGTTGAAATATTGGGTATTAATATTCGTAATCCTGTTAAAGGGAATAGTTAAGTAATTGCCTGGTATGTCTCTCAAGTCATCTTCTCCATTCACAGAGAAGGTTTTCTTGGATGGATACTTAATTATTATTCTGTCTAGTCCACCTCCGGGTTTCAGAAAATAATCTTCTAATTTACCAGAATAGATGACTGATTGCCCATTTACATCAACTAAAATATCTACCAAGATAAAGTCAATCTTATTATGATAATCCCAGCCTAGTTCTTTACTATCCAAAAATTCGCCTGTAAATAGGTAGTGCCATTGATTTGAGAATCTAAAAAAATCAGTCTTTCTATCCCAAGCTAAAGAACGGACTATATTTCTGCCTACTGTTCCAAGTATAAAGGCAATGAATATTAAACTTAAATTGTAAAGGAGGATAGGAAGTAAATGGATTTTAGTAGATGAAAAAATCTCATTAAGATATGATTTGTCATTTCCACCAGCAACCAAATAACCAAAGTGGTCGACCAAAATCTCATAAGAGGTGAATTGCTGAATAAGAATGATATACCCAATGTGAAGTACAACAGCAGGTATAACTGAGTATACTATTTCATTGATTATGTTGGTTTCTATAAAATTTATAGAGAACCGTCCAGCAAAATAACTTCTTCTTAATACAATCCCCGGTACAGACAGGAATAAAAGTAGGATAGAGGGGAATGCTATATTCACTTAATGAATATCTACATCTATAATTCTACTACTTGTATTTTTTTGTCCTTTATAAAAACACTCGTATTAACTTTAGGAGTATCTGGCGTTGCCTTCTTGTAGATTTCAGAGAGTATAGCCCGGCCGTCTTTTTCTGATTGAAAAATTCTTTTAGCGAATTTACTTTGTCTTGCTTTCATGTCAAGGTTATTATCTTAACTATTATAATAATAGTAAATTTAATCTTAAATATGAAATTATCGACGGGATAATTAAGGTATGAAACGCTGATTTCGTCTAATTTGTTATATCTGTCGTAAAACGATTGTGTTACCCTTGGTGTTACCCTTTTACAACAAAAAAAGCCCCTAAAAATAAATCTAAGGGCTTTTTTGCAGAGGAGGAGGGATTCGAACCCCCGGTCCGCGTGAACGGACAACGGTTTTCAAGACCGCCGCATTAAACCGCTCTGCCACTCCTCTGGGTACTGGTTTTTGCGATTTGCGTGGGCAAAACTAAAACAAAGTTTTTATTCGCGCAAGCATTTTACTTAGTTCCTTCGTCCGGTGCGTTGGCCGGGTGCCCTAACTCTACCCGCTCAATGTGCATAGCCGAGGCTCGGGCGGGTTTTATACCCAGCCTATCCAGCGCTACATCTATACTGGCGTTTATGGTGTAGCCTACCAGCAGAATAACCGATATCATGTACATCCAGACCATAAGGGCAATTAGCGCGCCGATTGAGCCGTATAGTTTATTATAGGTTCCGAAGTTGGATATATAGGAGGAAAACAGAAAACTTACTGCCAGGCACATTAAGGTAGCCACCTGCGAGCCCGGTGAGAAGAAATGCCAACGTTGGTGAATTGACGGCCCTAAATAATAAATAGAGGAAATGCCCAGATAAAACGCCACGTACATAATCAGGAAGCGCAGGGTAATTATCAGGTAGAAAATAAAGTCTTCCATTAAGGCATTTTGGTGGTACACCCAATCTATTACCACCTGGCCAATTACTAGTAAGAGTATAGCTATCAGGAGAACTACAAACAGAATAACCGTAAGCACCGTAGCCACCGATCGGCTCTTCAGGTAACTTCTGTTCTCGCGGGTTTGGTGAATGCGGTTAAAGGCACTCATAAGGCTTAGCATACCGCTGGTAGCTAAAAAAAGGGCAAACAGCACACCAAAGGATACCAAGCCCCCGCGTGGCCGACCCAGTATGTCCAGAATGGTATAACTGGCTACCCGGTAGATAGAGGGCGGAAGAATTTCCTTTAAAAACGTTAGAACCTGGGCATCGTCTACAAAAGGTAGGTAAGCCAGAGTAGCAAAAAAGAAAATTACCGACGGAAAGACCGACAGGGTTAGGTTAAAGGCCACTCCGTAGGCTCGCTCAAACAGATCGGTCGTATGAATTTTATCCCAGAATATGATAAGAATACGCAGTAGCGATACCCGGCGATCGCGCACGCGAATGCTGATAAGAAAGTGTTTTAACTTTCGGAACCGGCGGGGATTTGTAGCCTTCTCATTTACCCGCTCCATACATCAGCTTTTGAAGTGAGGTTCCAGGGCTGTCTTCAAAATTTCTGGAATCCTGACCGGCCGCATACTTTTTCTATCGACAAAGGCTAAGGTGGTATGGCCTTCATTAATACATTTTTTAGCCTCGTTAAAGATTCGGTAGTCGAACCGCATGCGCGTAGTCGGCATTTCTTTAACGGTTACTTCTATGGTAAGCTCCTCGTCGTACAGACCCGGTCCTTTGTAGAGGATGTTCATATCCAGCACGGGCATCATTACCCCGACTTCTTCTTCCATATGCCGGTAGCTAAAGCCAATTTCCCGCATTAGCTGGGCCCGGCCTACCTCGTAGTACATAGGGTAATTTCCGTAGTATACGTAGCGCATTTGGTCAGTTTCGGCGTAGCGTACCCGCAGGCTGGTAGTAGTGCGAAGCATAAGTGGCAATATGGGCAATTCTTTTAGCGTAAGCAATCAATTAATGTTGCCGGAACTATTGTAGTACCTTCTTACCTAAAAATACCCCGCTCCCTCAGGGCACGCTGGTACCTTCGGGCATTCTTTAAATGCTCGTTATAGCTTACCGCAAAATCGTGGTAGCCGCTAAAATCGGGCCGGGCGCAGAAGAATAAGTAGTTATGGTCTTCAGCATTAAGCACACCGTCCAGGGCCGAAATAGAGGGCATCCGGATTGGGCCCGGCGGCAAGCCTACGTACTTATAGGTGTTGTAGGGCGAGTCTATTTCTTTGTCTTTCTTTAAAACTCGCTTTATAGTGAAATCGCCCAAGGCAAAAACTAAAGTTGGGTCGGCTTCCAACCGCATATTTTTATTTAGCCGGTTTAAATAAACGCCGGCTACGCGGGGCATCTCATCCCGCATATTAGTTTCAGCATTTACTATAGAAGCCAGGGTAGTAACTTCGTTTTTAGTTAAGCCCATGGCCTGGGCCTTTGCCTCGCGTTCTTCGGTCCAGTACTTGTCGTATTCCTTCTTCATTCTATCCAGAAAATCGCGGGCCGAGGTAGTCCAGTAAAATTCGTAAGTGTTGGGCAAAAACATGCCAATGAAGGTAGTGGTATCGAAGCCGTACTCCCGGGCAACCTGCTGGCTGTGCAGTAGCGAGTCTATTTCCTGCTTGCTGAACATTAGCCGGCCTCCAACTTTTTCGGCCAGCTCACTGCGGGTGCGGGAGTTGGTAAACGTTAGGTTCAGAGGTTCTTGCCGGCCTGAGCGGAGCAGGCGTACCGCGGCCAGGTTGGTCATATTAGCCTTTAGTACGTAGTGGCCAGGCTTTACATTTTCCGGGTAATCCATCAGCTTGGCCAAAAAAGCAAAGGGCACCAGCTTATCCACGTAGTTTTCGGTTTTCAGGCGTTTAATCACCTGCTGGTACGATTCGTCGGAACGAATTAAGAACGCCCGGTCTTGCTGGTCTACCAGTACGTTGGGGGTATACAGCATTTGCCAGGCGTAGAACCCAAAGGTGCTGGCCAGCACGGCAAATACAATTATGGCCCCAACTAATATTCTTCTTCTATTCATTTATATAAGTGCAATTCGGCTATATACTAGCGGTTTATCTAAAACAAATTAGGCGGGTAATTTGGTTTACCAATCATTAATTTGCCGGTTTAACGAACAAATATGCCAAACACTACCGTAGTGGGCAAATTTTAATTTTTTTAGCTCCTAGCCTAACGCATCCTCTAACTAAACTATATAAACTTATGGCAGCCGAATTACTTCGCATTCACCCCGAAAACCCCGAGCAGCGCAAAATTGCCAAAGCAGTAGAGGTGCTACGCAACGGAGGCGTAATAATTTACCCTACTGATACTATTTACGGTATTGGCTGCGATATTTTTAACCAGCGGGCCGTAGAAAGGGTGTGCCAGGTTAAAGGAGTACGGGTTGATAAAACCCAGCTGTCATTTATTTGCCAGGATATCAGCCATATTTCGGAATACGTGCGCAATATACCCGACCAAACGTTCAAGGTTATGAAAAAGGTGCTGCCCGGACCGTTTACCTTTATTCTGGAAAGTAGCACCAAAGTACCGAAAATTGTAAATGCCAAGAAAAAGCAGGTAGGTATAAGGGTGCCCGATCATGAGGTTACCAAGCTATTGGTTGAACAGTTGGGCAACCCAATTATTACTACTTCAATAGTTGACGACGACGAGATTCTGGAGTACACTACCGATCCGGAAATCATCTACGAAAAGTATAAAAACCTGGTTGATATTGTAATTGATTCTGGTCCGGGTAGTAATATTGCCTCTACCGTAATTGATAGCACCGGCGGCACTATGGAGGTAATTCGCCAAGGTGCGGGGGATATTAGTCAGTTCGTATAACGTCTTCCGGCTGAGGCTGGCGGCGCCAGCGGCGGTGGCTCCACAGGTAGGCGCTGGGCTGCCGGCGAACGTTTTCTTCCACCAGGCGAATATAGCGGGTGGTTAATTCCACTTCGCTTTCAGCAGTATAGGGCGGACGGCCTATTTCTACAAAGTAGCCGGTATAATAGCCTCGTCTATCCTTTAGCATGCCACTAAAAACCATCGGCAAATTCTGTGATACCGCTATTTTGGCTGCGGCGGTAAAAAAAGATGTCGGCTGATTTAAAAAAATCCACCAGTGCTTACGCTCAACCCGCAAGGCAGGGCCCTGATCGGCCACCATGGCTATAGTGCGGGTAAGGTGGCGGCGCTGCAGCAGGGCTCGTAAAAGCTTTTTACGTTCCAGCAACACCGCGCCAAACCGGCTGCGTATAGTAAACATCAGTTCGTCAAATCGCTTATTCTGAACCTCCTGGTAGGCAATATCGGTTTCAAATCCTTCCTGCGCCGAACACCTGAGGGCTAGCCACTCCCAATTATTGGTGTGGCTGGTAAGCACTACGCAAGTTTGCTTATTCTTTAAATATTGGCCTAAAACTTCGTAATCGTTTAGCTTAACCCGCCTAAATAATTCTTCTTTAGAAATGGTTAAGGCCTTAATTGCCTCCAGCCAAGTATCGGTAAAAGTTGTGTAAAAAAGCCTCTCCTGCTGTTTGTACCATTGGGCAGGCTGGTTGGGGAAGGCATTTCTCAGGTTAGTACGGATAATATTACGGCGGTATTTTACCACCCGGAATACGATAAAACTAAATACCGAACTAAGTGCGTATATAATGCCAAACGGCAAACGGCTAAATGCGCGAGCTAACCACATAGGGCAAAATTGGGTACTTATTCAGGGAATTGCAATTACTAATTTGCCGGCTTGCCTGCTAGCTGCTAGTTTAGGGCCATGGATCAACGTTGCTTTGTGCTTCCTACCGCCTATTTTCCTAACCTGGAGTATATGGCAATTTTGGTTGCTAACCATACTGCGGACCAAGCGGTTTGGCTGGAAGCTGAAGAATACTACGTAAAGCAAACTTACCGGAACCGGGCGTATATATTGGGGCCTCACCAAATAGAAATGCTTACGGTACCGGTTATTGGAGGAACCAAAAAAGTAAAGATTAAAGAGCTAAAAATAGAAAACGGTCGTCAGTGGCAAAAACAGCACTGGCGGGGTTTGCAGACCGGCTACGGAAAATCGCCCTTTTGGGAACATTACGCACCGATGCTGAATAAGCACTTTACCAAACAATATAATTTTCTATGGGATTTAAATTGCGAGGTACTGTCAACTTGTCTGGAATTGCTGGGGGTAGCAGGGGGCACAACGTATAAGGAAACTTCTACGTATAAAAAGCAAACTAAACCGGCTTGCCTGGATCTGCGAGGTCAGTTCCGGCCAAATATACCCACCGCTGAGCGAGAATTGTACTTTCCTGTTCCGTACCTGCAAGTATTTGGCTCAACTTTTGTAGAAAACCTAAGTGTGCTCGATTTGCTGTTTTGCGAAGGGCCACACGCTTCGAGCCTGCTACGGCAATCCTTTAGGCTAGGGTGAACATTTAAAAACCGGATTGCGTTTTATGTGTACGATATTCTTTCTATCTTACGTTAGGCAGAATGAGTACCCGCCAAAATTTGTATAAAGCTAATATCGACACTGCCAAAAAATCATATATGGAAGCAAAATTTTCAAATCGGGTCAAGGAAGTGATTTCGCTTAGCCGCGAAGAGGCACTTCGGTTGGGCCACGATTATATAGGAACCGAACACTTACTCCTGGGCATGATTCGGGAAGGTGAAGGGGTAGCCATTAGTATTCTTAAAAAATTAGGGGTAGCACTAGATGAGCTTCGTTCTTCGGTAGAACGGGCAACTAAAGGCACGGCTACGCATCAGGTTAAAAACCTGGCTAATATTCCGCTTACCCGCCAGAGCGAGAAAGTGCTAAAAATTACCTACCTGGAAGCTAAAATATTTAAAAGCCAGTTAATTGGCACCGAGCATTTGTTGCTAAGCATCTTGCGCGACGAGGATAATATAGCTACCCAAATTCTGGAGAAGTTTGATGTTACCTACGACGTTGTAAAAGAGATGCTGGAGTACCAAAGCACCGATACGCCAATGAGTGCCCACGATACCGATGATGACGAAGGCGAAAGCTCCCGCATATTTGGTAGTGGCGGCGGTAGCAGCTCCGGCCGTTCCGAGTCAGGGGGTAAAGGCGCTGAAAAATCTCGTACGCCCGTACTAGATAATTTTGGCCGCGACCTAACCAAATTGGCCGAAGATGATAAACTTGACCCAATAGTTGGACGGGAAGACGAAATTGAACGGGTAGCCCAGATCCTGAGCCGTCGTAAAAAGAATAACCCAATTCTGATTGGTGAGCCGGGCGTAGGTAAAACCGCCATTGCTGAGGGCTTAGCCCTGCGCATAGTTCAGCGTAAGGTTAGCCGGGTGCTGTTTAATAAGCGGGTAGTTACGCTTGATTTAGCCTCTTTGGTGGCAGGTACTAAATACCGGGGTCAGTTTGAGGAGCGTATGAAAGCGGTGATGAACGAGCTAGAAAAATCTCCGGATGTAATCTTGTTTATTGATGAGCTGCATACCATAGTTGGTGCCGGCGGGGCCAGTGGTTCGCTAGATGCCAGCAATATGTTTAAGCCAGCCTTAGCCCGGGGCGAAATTCAATGTATTGGTGCCACTACGCTAGATGAGTACCGCCAGTATATTGAGAAAGACGGCGCGTTAGCCCGTAGGTTCCAGATGGTAATGGTAGATGCTACCTCGGTTGAGGAAACCGTGGAAATTCTGAATAATATTAAAGATAAGTACGAAGACCACCATCATGTAAATTATACGGAAGAAGCTATTGCGGCCTGCGTTAAAATGAGTGACCGCTACATTAGTGACCGCTTCCTGCCCGATAAAGCAATTGACGTACTAGATGAGGCTGGCGCCCGCGTTCACATCAATAATATTCACGTTCCGGATGAAATTGTGAAGCTGGAAAGTGAAATTGAGGATATCAAAAACGAGAAAAATAGAGTAGTTAAGAGCCAGAAGTACGAAGAAGCCGCCCGCCTTCGCGACAGCGAAAAGAAACTTCTGGAACAACTGGAAACCGCCAAGAAGAAGTGGGAAGACGAAACTAAGACCAAACGCTATAAAGTTGACGAAGACGACGTAGCCGAAGTTATTGGTATGATGACCGGTATTCCTACTAAACGAATTGCCCAAAAAGAAGGAGCCAAGCTGCTCAATATGGGCGAGGAGCTTAAAGGCAAGGTTATCGGTCAGGATGATGCAATTATTAAACTGGTTAAAGCTATTCAGCGTACGCGCGTGGGCTTAAAAGATCCTAAAAAGCCGATTGGTTCATTTATATTCTTAGGACCCACCGGTGTAGGTAAAACCGAGTTAGCTAAAGTACTGGCCAAATATTTGTTCGATAAGGAAGATTCGCTTATCCGGATAGATATGAGTGAGTATATGGAGAAATTCTCCGTAAGCCGCTTAGTTGGTGCGCCTCCGGGCTACGTAGGCTATGAAGAAGGTGGCCAGCTAACCGAAAAAGTACGCCGTAAGCCGTATAGTGTTGTGCTTCTGGATGAGATAGAAAAGGCCCACCCGGATGTATTTAACCTACTGTTGCAAGTGCTGGACGATGGTATTCTTACCGATGGCTTAGGCCGTAGAGTTGACTTCCGAAATACCATCATCATCATGACCTCCAATATTGGTGTTCGGGATTTGAAGGATTTCGGTAGCGGCGTTGGTTTTGCTACTACTAACCGAAGGGACAATGCGGATGAGATAATGAAAAGCACAATTCAGAGTGCGCTTCGTAAAGCCTTCAGCCCAGAATTCCTGAATCGTTTGGATGATGTGATTGTATTTAACTCGCTAGGCAGAGATGATATTCATAAGATCATTGATCTTTCCCTGGATAAATTATTCCACCGGGTTAAGTCGCTGGGTTACGATATTGAGCTTACTGATAAAGCTAAGGACTTCTTGGCTGAACGTGGTTATGACCAACAATATGGGGCCCGTCCGCTTAACAGGGCAATCCAAAAGTATCTGGAGGACCCGGTGGCGGAAGAAATTCTGAAAGGAGAATTAAACGAAGGTGATGTGTTGCTTGCCGAGTACAAAGGAGAAGGTGAATTACTAACCCTAAAGAAAAAAGGGGAGAAAGCCTCAGCCAAGACTGAAAAAGACGGCAAGGATGACAAAGACGAAGAAACTCCTAAAAAGGAAGAAAAGAAAAAGTAGAACTTATAAACTGTAGTAAAAAGCCTGTTGCGTAAATGCAGCAGGCTTTTTTTGTATTTATTAAAGGATAACATGGCATCGTATTTGCCGTTGTATAGGTATGAATAGTAGTGATTTAAAGGTCTTAGTATATGGTTTAATTATTGGAATGTTTGTCGTAAGCTGTGCTGGGCCCAGTAATACCACAAAATACCAGCCTAGCTCTTCTAATTTGGTTATGAACAGTACTGATGACGAAGAGCACGAGCTAATAATACTTGACAACAACTTCAATCGCTGGTTTCAGGTAAATGCCCGACCGGTCAATTTTCATTCCCTTAGTTATTACGAAAGCCAGAACCGCCGCTACGTAGCCGCCTGGAATAGCCTGGCTACCAGCAGCCGTTCGGTTAACAGCCCGTTCCAGAATACTATTGACTACGACTATACCGAAAATTACGGCCTAGACCTTAATTACCAGTTATTTTGGTACTTTAGGTATATTGAAGATTTGTACGGCCGCCAGTATGGCTTCCCACTTTAGTAGCCGCCGTTATACTTTCGGGTAAACCACTCCAGGCTTATCAGTAGTATTATCAGGGCCAGAAGCCATTCTAGGTTCAGAACGTTTTTATATTCTTCATCGGTAAGAATTGCGCTTTTAGCCTCCAGCCGGCTTATATCCTCTGCTAATTGGTTCTGCTGATTAAGGTGGTAAAAGCGACCTCCGGATTTTTGACTTATTTTTCTTAGAAGGGCATGG
Organism: uncultured Roseivirgaceae bacterium; assembly: GCA_964504565.1. Taxonomy (GTDB): domain Bacteria; phylum Bacteroidota; class Bacteroidia; order Cytophagales; family Cyclobacteriaceae; genus Cesiribacter. The sequence continues at coordinate 103,490 of CAZDEY010000012.1, read as the reverse complement.
TTAGCACTTAGATTAAGCATTTCCAATTGCTGATCTATAACTTGAAAGGTGCCTTGGCTGCTCAGTGTTTTATTATCAAATTGGGTAGTGGCTACATAGCTATACACGCCGGCCGGCAGTTCGTTAATTTGATAGCGACTGTTGCCCATAGTATTCACGTAAGTAAATTCCCGGGCAGCTCCGGCTTCATCCGTAATTTTCAGGTTAATGGTTTGGCCGTATATTTTTTCGAATAGCTGGTTATACAGCTCAGTTTCAAAGGTGATGCCTTGTTCCCGGGTAACTTCTTCTTCCAGCGGGTAAACCTTAAACCGTTCCTGTTGCTTTTGAGTAGCCAGTAACTGAATGGTTTTTTGAAGAAGGTCATCCAGCACCGGGGCAAAGTTTCGGCCGCTTTCTTCCGAAGCCTCCGTTATTCGCCATTTCCATAAACCTTCGGCCAATAGCACTGCCTTTCGCTTATTTTCTTCTGATAAAATAGTCAATAGGGGCTTTTGCGTATCAATTCTTCCTACCTTTTGGTAAAGTAAAATTTGGGCTTTGCCATCAATACTAATGTTTCCGTAGGGCACTTGCGCCGGTGGGTAGGCACCAAGAACTTCGCTCGTATTTTCATCCAGGCTAAATTGTTTGAACCCAATGTTTATCAGAGGAAAAACCATATCAGTTTCGTTGCCCCGCTGCTGTACTTGCACTACATTCTGTATAGCGTTAAGGGCATTTACGTTAGATTGGGGCGTCCAGATAAATAATGAGCCGTTAGTGCGGTTGAGTAATTGATCAACAACGCCGGCGGACACCCTATTAGACGGTAGGCCGTGGAAAATTATAGCATCGTAGTTATCTTCTTTAGGTTGCTGTTGGGCATCAGTTTGTAAGGCCGGAAAATATACTTCGGTTTCGTAGTTTTGGTTGCGCTCAATAGCCTGCCGAATAGCCGAAATATCGGGGTGGGGGCTGGCGGCGGCAATAAGTATTTTCTGCCGCCCCTCAATAATTTCAATATAGGCCGAACGTGAATTATTTTCCGTGGTAAACTCATCACTAGGACCAATTATTTTGAAGGTTAACTGCTGTAAACTGGGCTGCTGGGCTTCTAAGATTATTTCTTCAGTAATTACCGGGTTCTCTTGGCTTAGTGTAAGCTGCTTTTGCTGCAGAATATTGCCTTTATGAATAACCTGTAAGGTTACTGGTGCCTGCTGGTAGCCCTGTTGTAGAATTTCGGCCTGAACGCGGTACTTATTTCCCTGATAAGCAATTTTATTATAGTAGAGGTTTTTTAAGATAACATCGCGCCGAACGGTGGTATCGCCGGCACCCAGCGAGTATATCGGAAAAGTCAGCGGTAAGTATTCCGGACTCATTCCTTGGTTATACAAACCATCACTTAGCAATACCACCCCGGCCAGGTTCCGGTTTTCATAGGTGCTTCTAATGTCGGTCAGCAGGGTTCCTAAATCCGAGGTTTCGCCGGTAAAGTTTACCGAATCGTCTTGTTGGCTACTAATTACACTAACCTGCCCTTTATTGCCCAGGCTTTCGGAAAGTTGGGCAATAGTCTGTTTCAGCGAATCGGCCGAGGAGCCGGTTGCCGTCATAGAAAGGCTGTTATCTACCGCAATTACGTAATGCGGTTCTTCTACCCGGCGGTTAATTTGCCTTAAGAATGGTTCAAGAAGCAGAATACAAAGTAAACTTACTACTACAAACCGTAAAGCAAAAAGCGTATAACGAACAGCTTTACTAAAAAGCCGGTTTGAGCTACCGTAAAGCAACCAGGCATAAAACAACCCCACTGCCAAGCACAACGCTATCCACCAAGGCGAAACTTCCCACAAAAGTTGAGACATAATTGGAATTAGTGAGCTGGTGAATTAGTGAGTTGGTGAGTTTGTCGAACGGATAATAACATCCTTAGTGCTGAATATATATACCATATAACTTTCAATCTCCGTAAATTGATACAGCCAGTCTAAATATTTATAGCTAGCCAGTTATGTAATTCAACTCACCAATTTACCACCTCACCAATTCGCCAACTAATTAAGTTAACATTCCCCCGTCTACTTGTAGTACTTGGCCGCTGATGTACTGGCTCATATCGCTGCCCAGAAATACGGCGCAGTCGGCTACGTCTTCGGGTTTGCCGCCGCGTTTTAGGGGAATGGCATCGCGCCAGCCTTGTACGGTTTTCTCGTCCAGCGCATCGGTCATTTCGGTTTCAATAAAGCCCGGGGCGATAGCATTGCTACGTATGTTGCGGCTGCCTAATTCCAACGCTACCGATTTGGTAAATCCAATAATACCGGCTTTAGAAGCTGAGTAATTAGCCTGTCCAGCATTCCCTTTTATACCTACCACCGAGGTTACGTTTATAATGCTGCCGCTCTTTTGCTTCATAAACGTGCGGGTGGCGGCCTTCACGGTATTGAAGCAGCTTTTCAGGTTGGTATTAATTACCTCGTCCCAGCTTTCTTCGTTCATCCGCATTAGCAGGTTATCGCGCGTTATACCGGCATTATTAATTAGAATATCTAGTTTGCCAAAATCAGCTACTACATTATTGATTAGCTCTTCAGCGGCGGCGAAGTCGGCAGCGTTAGAGCGGTAACCCTTGGCCGTTACGCCTAAATCAGCTAGTTCTTTTTCCAGCGCCTGGCCTTTTTCTACGCTCGATAAATAGGTAAAAGCTACATTTGCCCCCTGCTCGGCGTAGCGCATGGCCATAGCCCGGCCTATTCCTTTTGAAGCCCCGGTAATCAGAGCTACTTTTCCTTCCAGAAGTTTCATATATTTTAATTTAAGTGGCTCGTGCTTTGTGCCTGGTGGCTGGCCTAATGCCTAAATCATATATCTAAACAAATGTAATTCTTTCAATAAAACGCGAGCTAAACACTCTTAACCGACAACTAGGCACTAGCCACCAGGCACCAGGCACTAACTTCTTCACGAAAAAACACAAATCCGGGCTAAGGAACAAGGTATAGGTTTTTTTGTCTGGCATAATGCAGTAAATTTGGCTCTAAGAAAACACGCAATTCATACTATAATGGCAAATACACAGTACGATCTTATTGTAATTGGTAGTGGTCCAGGGGGCTACGTGGCGGCAATTCGCGCTTCGCAACTAGGAATGAAAGTTGGGGTTGTAGAAAAGGAAAATTTAGGTGGCGTATGTTTAAACTGGGGATGTATTCCTACTAAAGCCCTTCTGAAAAGTGCTCAGGTATTTGAGTATATAAGCCACGCCAAAGACTACGGTATTGAGGTACAAGGCGCCAAAGCCGATTTTGACGGCATGATCAAGCGCAGCCGTTCGGTAGCTAATGGTATGAATAAAGGTATTGAATTCTTGTTCAAAAAGAATAAAGTAGACCATATAGCCGGTTACGGTACCCTTAAAGCTAAGGGTGTAGTGGAAGTTAAAGCCGCCGACGGTAAAACTCAGGAGTACAAAGCCAAGCACATTATATTGGCTACCGGTGGCCGCAGCCGCGAGTTACCAAGCCTAAAGCAGGATGGCAAAAAAGTAATTGGCTACCGCGAAGCCATGACCCTGGACAAGCAACCAGCCAGTATGGTAATTGTAGGTTCCGGCGCTATTGGGGTAGAGTTTGCCTACTTCTATAACAGCATAGGTACTAAAGTTACCATTGTTGAATACATGGATAGAATTGTGCCGGTTGAGGACGAAGAAGTTAGCAAAGCTTTAGAACGCATCTACAAAAAAGCCGGTATGACCATTATGACTTCATCGGAAGTTACCAAGGTAGATAGTAGTGGAAAAGGCTGTAAAGTAACCGTAAAAACCAAAAAAGGCGAGGAGCAATTAGAGTGCGACGTAGTGCTTTCCGCAGTAGGAGTTGCTACCAATATAGAGAATATTGGTCTGGAAAAACTTGGCATTAAAACCGAGAAAGGTAAAGTAGTAGTTGATGACTATTATAAGACCAGTGTGGATGGAGTATACGCAATTGGCGATATAACCCCTGGCCCGGCATTGGCGCACGTAGCTTCGGCCGAAGGTATTGTTTGTGTAGAGAAAATTGCCGGCGAAAACCCCGAGCCTCTAGACTACAGTAATATTCCGGGTTGCACTTACACCTGGCCGGAAATTAGTAGCGTAGGCATGACCGAAAAGCAAGCCAAAGAGGCCGGATACGAGATTAAGGTAGGTAAATTTCCATTCTCAGCCTCGGGTAAGGCTAGTGCTGCTGGTGCAAAAGATGGCTTTGTAAAGGTTATTTTTGATGCCAAATACGGCGAATGGTTAGGAGCTCACATGATCGGAGCCAACGTAACCGAAATGATTGCCGAGGTAGTAGCCGCCCGTAAACTGGAAACCACCGGCCACGAAATTATTAAAACCGTACACCCACACCCAACTATGAGTGAGGCCGTAATGGAGGCCGCCGCCGCCGCTTACGATGAAGTAATCCATATTTAACGGTCTGATTATAAGTTGCTTTGTGCTTCTGATGAATTTAATGAGAAAATATTCACCAGAAGCACAACTTTTTTCTACAGTTAGCGTAAAGTATACAGAAGGTTTAGAAACCGAAAGGTTAAAAATTGAACGTTACGCAAAGCAGTAGCCCCTTAGACCTACGCGAAAGCAAACCTAACCTAGATCAGCTGCTTTGCTGCATATAAATTCAATAGGTTAATGGTTAAGGGTGAACAATAAAGACCCACGTGCTACTAAGCCGTGGGTCTTTTTATGCATCAACCTTTTTACCATATCAGGTCTAAATTCCTTCCAGCTCATTGCTTACTACTAAGCCCTCATTATTTATAGCTAAGGAATACGTTGCCTTAATAACTTTGGTGCTTTGGTTTTTATCCGGATTATTAAATTCGTAGGCCGAAGTAGTTACAATAGTGAAGTCGGGGCTAATGGTAGTGCGCCAGGTTTTGTACGCTTCGGTATAGTCCGTATCAAGTTCACTCTTGATTAAAAGAGGAACCTTCTCAAAATCTACCGACTCGTAGCCACCAATAAGTTCGGAGTCTACTAATTGATGTTCTTGGTTGTATATAGCCATATAAATTTTAGCATAGTACTGCTGCGAGTGCTTAACTGTCTTTCTAATTAAAAACACTATAAAACTGTCGTGGGCTACTTGGCCCAGAGCGTAGTATTTTCCGTTCGGGTCATTATCGAAGTAGGTAGCACCATACTCAGCCGGAAGCTCAGTGCGGTGAATCACCCAACCGCTATCCAAGGCCGGAATTTCCAACGGTAAATTTAGGCTTCGGAATGCTGTTTGAAAACTGGTGAAAGTAGGTGGTTCAGAAAAGTTGGTCTGTAGGTCTGCCGAGTCGGTACCAATCCTTTCCTCCATATTCACCAAGCTGCTTTGCGAACAATTGGCAAGAAATGCTCCAAGCGCAATTAAGTACAAAAATCTTAAAGCTTTCATTAGGGCTATTTTAGGAAGTAATATACCTATTTGTAATTTAATAATAGAATAATGTAGCCTGCAGTTCTCGTCTGAGCGGTTGCAAGTAGGTATGACAACTAATTACAGAAATCATGTTTCAGAGGTAGTTTGAGAAAGCTATAAGTAAGTCAGGTTTTTCCTTTATTCTACAGAAAGGCTGTACCTTCTCTTTCTATAAGATGAATTTTTACATACTACCAATTGGCAATTTAAGTAAGCTTGCCTATATTTAAATACAATGGTTCATCGCCGCCTTTTTACGCAATTCAACATTGGCTTATCCCACGGTCTACGAGGTAAAAGTCTGCGTTTGCGGGGCCTACAGCCCATCTTCGATTGCTAATAGACTCACTTCTATTTATTAGCTAAAGTCAACTTTCTTTATATAGTTTCATGGTTCATACTAAATACGCTCTGGCCTTGCATGGCGGGGCCGGTACCCTTTTGCGTTCGCATATAACGGCTGCGCAGGAAAAAGCCTATACGCAAGGCTTAAAAGATGCCCTGCTCGCCGGACGAAATATATTATCAAAAGGAGGAAGTGCCTTGCTGGCAGCAGAAGCAGCAGTCATCTCATTAGAAAATTGTGCCCTGTTCAATGCGGGGCGCGGCTCGGTGTTTACCGCGGCCGAAAGCCACGAAATGGAGGCATCCATAATGTGCGGCCAAAGTGGCCAAGCCGGGGCAGTAGCCGGTCTGGAGCTTATTAAAAACCCTATACAAGTGGCCCGGCAGGTAATGGAAGATGGCCGCTACGTAATGCTGGCCGGGCCGGGGGCTCAAGATTTTGCCCGCCATATGGGGCATAGCCTGGAAGATAAGGCCTACTTTCACTCCGATTTTAGGTATAAGCAATTACTGGCTGCAAAAAGCAGTAATGAAGTAGTGCTGGATCACGATGGAGAGCGCAAGTTTGGTACCGTTGGAGCGGTTGCACTGGATGTAAACGGAAACCTGGCTGCTGCTACTTCTACCGGGGGCTTAACCAATAAAGCCTACGGCCGCCTGGGCGATAGCGCTCTAATTGGTGCCGGTACCTACGCCAATAATAATACCTGCGCGGTAAGCTGCACCGGCTACGGTGAACACTTTATAAGAGGCGTAGTAGCCTACGATATAAGTTGCCTGATGGAATACCGGGGGCTTACGCTGGGCCAGGCCTGCCAGGAGGTTATAATGAACAAACTTAAACCCGCCGGCGGGGAAGGTGGGGTAATTGCCCTGGATAAGCACGGGAATATTAGCCTTACTTTTAATTCGGAAGGTATGTACCGGGCGTGGCTAAGCTCGGCCGACCCTGCGCTTAATACAGCCATCTATAAATAAAATATTGTTAGTTGGAAAAATAGATAAAGGCTACTCTGCTTAGAGTAGCCTTTTCTGCATAAGTTATGGTAGATTACCTTTTAAAAAGGGCCGTAAAAGAATAATAGTACCGGGGGCAAAAGCAACAGCATAGCTGTCAAAAAGAGGAGTAAAATTAGCGGCCCGGCCCACTTAACCCATTTCTGGTACGGTATTTTGCCTATTGCCAATACGCCCATAGTAACCCCGCTGGTAGGAATTATCATGTTTGAAAGCCCATCGCCAAACTGAAAGGCCAGTACCGCAGTTTGACGGGTTATACCCAGCAGATCGCTTAGCGGGGCCATAATAGGCATAGTAAGTGCCGCCTGGCCAGAGCCAGAGGGCAGAAAAAAGTTTAGGCCGCTTTGCATCAGAAACATAACTTCAATAGAAAGCGCCTTGGGCAAATCTTCCGCTCCGCTGGATACGGCATACAAAATTGTATCGATTATTTTACCCTCGGTGGCTACTACCAGTATACCCTTGCTGAGGGCAATTACTAAACCGGCGGTAATCATATCGGCCGCGCCACTGGTAAAGGCATTTACTGCTTCCTGGGCCGGCATACGGTTAAGTAGTGCGGTGAATATGCCCAGCGCTAAAAACAAGCCCGCTATTTCGGTAATATACCAGCCCCAACTGCTTACCCCTACCACCAGCAAAGCCAGAGCCAGGCCAAATAGCCCTAAGGTTAATTTTCGGGTTGGGGTAAAGGCTACTGGTTCGGGTTGGTTTTGGTTTATAGATTCTGTAGATGTAGTACCTTGCTGTTGCCGGTGTATGTAACGCATTATATACCAAACGGCCACCCCGGTAAAAGCTGCCCAGCACACCAAACGGTAGCCCCAGCCACTAAAGGGGGGTAGTTCGGCTATGCCCTGGGCTATACCAACCGTAAACGGATTTATAAAGGCTCCGGCAAAGCCCGCCCCGGCCCCAATAAATGGTATAGCAACGCCGGTTATGGTATCGTAGCCCAGGGCGTGGGCTAGTGGTATAGTTATCAGCACAAAAACCAAAACCTCCTCGCTCATGCCAAACGTGGCCCCGGCCAATGAAAACAATATGATAATGGCAGGAATTAGTACGGTACGCAATTGGGGCCGGGCCACGCTAAGCTGAATTATTTTTTGCAAGCCTCCGGAAATTGCCCCGCTAGCGGTAATTATACCAAACGCACCTCCCACCAGAAAAATGAAACCGATAATCTCGGCTGCGGAAACAAATCCTTTAATAGGCGCTGTAAAGATGCTGGTGATGTGTTGGGGTTTTGGTTGGGCATAGGCAAAAGTTCCGGGCACAATTACTTCGCGGCCATTTTGCGTGGTGCGCTCAAAGGCTCCGGCCGGTATTAGCCAGGTAAGTATTACAAATACGCATAAGATACCAAAGACCAGCACCAGCGTATCGGGTAGTTTTTTAAGCATTTGGTTGCTTTATTTAGAAGAAAGGGTGACGGTATTGCCCGGAAGGTAAATGGATAATCTGATATTTTCGCTGCCTAATAAGCCTTCTTTTTCTTGTACCACTTGTTGTAGATTCCTAAAGATTACTACCTGCGCTAGGCCTACTACCTCGGCTTTATTACCCCTGATTAGTAGGGCCGTGCTTTCGTCAATACCGATACCCAGCAGTTTTGGGTTTTCCAGCACGGCGGTAAGCAGGCGGTTGTAGCGGCTACGTTGCACAAAATGCTGATCAATAAGTATACGTTCGGGTAGTAGGCCTAAGCCTTCTTCGGTTTCTAAATTATTGGTTTGCAGGCTCCGGAAGGTAGATTGGTAGTCGTCGGAGTAGCGCAGCTCGGTGCCGGTTATCATGCGGTGGCTCATTACGGCCGCCCCGGCACTGGTGCCGGCTACGGTAGCCCCTTTGCGGTACGCTTGGCTAAAAAGTTTATCGGCCCCGGTACGCCGGGCAATACGCATTAGCCGGTTTTGGTCGCCGCCGGTTAGGTAAATTAGATTAGCCCTGAGCAAGGAGTCGGCCAGGGTAGGGCGTAGGCTACTGGTTGTATCGACCTGCAGCACCACTATATTGCTAAAGCCTAAATCCAGAAACTGCTGCCGGCCGTACCAGCCGGCGCTATCGGGCTCGGCGCTGGCAAAAGAAATTACCAAAGCGTAGGCCGTAGGTTCATTGAGGCCCGCTTCCTGGGCCAATCGTTCAATAAGGGAAGCCGGCCGGGGCCCGCCGCCAATAATAAAGAGCTTACCCTGACCAAAGCCTAATACCGGCCAAAGCAAGAGCCAAGCAAGCACAATCTTCTTCATAACTATTTAAAATAAAAGGCCACCGGCAAACGTCGGCAGCCTTTAGGGTGAGAGAGAGGGAATTTTTAGTAACCGAGGTTTTGGGTTAAGTTAGGGTTAACCTCCCGCTCGCGCTGAGGAATAGGAAATACCAACTCCGGAGCATCGTACGCTAAGCCTTCAATGGTAAGTTCCCAACGCTTATAATCGTGAACCTTCTGACCTTCGAACGCAAATTCTCGTTGCCGTTCCAGTTGAAAATCCTCCACCGTTGGATCGGTTAAAGGATCAAGGCCGGCCCGCGTACGGGTGCGATTAATATCTTCGGCAGGGGTGGCGCCTACCGTGGTGCCTAATGCGGTATTGGCCTCGCCGCGGGTAAGGTACAATTCGGCTAACCTAAGCACAATAACATCGGCAAATTGGCTCATCCACTTGGAGCTACGTATAAACGGGCTGGTATCATATACAAAATCGGCCCGGATATCAGCATCATCGAATAACTGAAAAAACTTGTCTTCAATCTCCACATCGCCGCGACCATTTAATGCGTCAGAAGCAAAATACAGTTGCATATTATTGGTGCCATCCTGGTTATTCACATCAATGGTAAATATAACTTCGCTGGTAGGCTCGGTATTATTGAAAATTGAAGCGTATTCACCTAGCAAATTTTTCCCGTTGTCCAGGGCATACTCAATACCCCTATTGGCGGCATCGCGGGCGGCGGCGTAGTCTTGCTGCTGCAAGTAAAGTCGGCTTAATATACCGGCGGCGGCGGCTTTAGTGGCAAACACCCCATTATCATTCGGTAAATTTGCTTCAGCAAATTGCAGGTCAGCTTCGGCAAAATTATATACTTCCTGAACTGTATTGCGGCTGGGGTAGCTGCTTTCATCTATACCCCGGGTAGGTTGGGTTACTAAGGGAACCCCGGCTGAACTTGGTGCCTCCGGAGCATTATATGGTAGGGCATAATAACGAACCAGTTCGAAGTACGAGAGACCCCGTAGAAAGCGAGCTTCGGCTTCCACCTGATCACGAATATCTTCGTTGAGCACATCTAAAGCCGACAATACATTATTGCTAATGTTGATTGTAGCGTAAGCACTACCCCACAGATCGGTAGCGTCAGCATTTATGGTCGTAATATCTTTCAGGAAGATTTCGTTAGGAGCATCGTAAGTGCCGGAGAATACCAAATTGCCGTCGGCAGCTAATAGCTCGCTGTGCAATAGGATGTTTCCTCCAAAATAAGCCCCCTGCGATATTTCATTGTAGCCGCCCCGGAGGGTAGTTAAGACGTTCTGCTGCGTAGCTAGTGCTTCTCCCTCCAGCAGGTCATCCTGAGGTATCGGATCTAATTTATCGTGGCAGGCAGTTGCACCACAAAGAAGTAGCGCAGCTATTAAGGAATTTTTATAAGTTAATTTCATGCTGTGCTCTATTTAAAATTCTGCTTTAATACCAAAGGTGAACGTACGGGCCTGGGGCGCGGCGTAAAAGTCGTTACCCAGGCTTACATTGCTGGCAACATAATCGGTGTTTACTTCAGGGTCCCAGCCGTCGTAGTCGGTAAAGGTTAGCAAATTTTGACCAACTACGTACAGGCGCAGGCGACTCATGCCGAAGCGGCTTAGAGTTTCGCCGGTAAAGTTATAGCCTAAGGTTACGGTTTTTAAGCGCAGATAGTCACCATCCTGCAAATAGCGGCTAGAGGGTTGTGTACCGTTACGCACTAGATAGGAGGCTCGGGGTACATCGGTAATATCGCCGGGTCGTTGCCAGCGGTTTAGCTGATCAACAGTTTGGTTGTCTTCGAAGCGACCGTTAGCCGACATAAAACCCCCGGCCCCGTTAAATATTTTATTTCCACTAACGCCCTGAAAAAGCACAGATACGTCAAAATTACTGAAGCGAAAATCGGTATTGAAACCGTAACTAACGGTAGGAATGGGGCTGCCTAAAATAACGTTGTTAGCCCAAGAGTATACACTGGTTGCGTAACGACCATTTTGTTCTACAATATCAATTCCATCAACTTCATCTTCGCGTACTGGCCCGTTAACGTACCATAGGGCATCACCGTTGGCGGGGTTTACGCCGGCGTATTCTGGTGCGTAGAAGGCACCCAAAGGTTCACCCACTTTAATTACATTTATCCAGCGGCTTGAAGTGCTGGGTATAAGCTCCTGATTGCCGTTAAGGCGGGTTACCTCATTATCGTTAAAGGCCCAGTTACCACCGATTTTCCACTCAAAACCTTCTTGTGCTATCAGAGAAAAATTAGCGGCTGCTTCAATGCCCTGATTAACCAGTTCGCCAACATTGGCAAACTGCGAGGAGTAGCCAGTAGTTAGGGGTACCGGCACGTTTAGTAGCAAATCGGAAGTAAGTTTATGGTAAACAGCAAACTCGGCGGTCAGGCGGTTATTCCACACACCAAGTTCTACGCCCACATCAGCCTGGGTTGTAGTTTCCCAGGTAAGGTCGGGATTGGCAATCTGGTTAGGTACCAACGAGGGCCGCTCGTTATAGGGGGTTGCGGTGTATAAGCCTAAGGCCGCGTAATCGCCAATGCCGGAATTACCGGTTTGGCCGTAGCTTGCGCGCACCTTTAGCAGATTAAAAGTATTGTTGGTGAAAAATTCCTCTTCGCTAACTAACCAAGCGGCTGATACGGCCGGGAAAAAACCGGACTGTACATCGCGACCAAAGCGCGAGGAGTAGTCTTGCCGGGCGCTAAGGCCAATAATGTACCGGCTGCTAAGGTTAATATTAGCCCGGGCAAAGTAGCCAATTATGTAATTTTCCCGAAAGGTTTCATTGCCGGCTGTAATTACCGCTGCCGACGATAAGTTAGGCAAACTATTAGTAGGGAAATTATTTCCCTGAAGAATAGAAGCATCAATCTGCTTGGCTTGGTATTCGGTACCTAGGGTAAAATCTAGCGTATGCTTACTAAAGAATTGTCGTACGTAATTGCCATATAACTTAGTGTTGGTATTCACTGCTCGTAGCCAGCCCACTTCAGCCACGCCGTTCACCTCTGGGCTGCGGCCGGCTTCGGTTTGGTCGTTCTGGTACCTATTGTCTTGCTGGGTAAGTAAATCAAGGGCTACATCACCAATAATTTTCAAGCCTTCTATAGGTTTAAATGTTAGGCTGGCATTACCAATATTGCGGAAGGTAGTGGTTGTAAAAGAGGAGTTCTCCAGCTCAACCGTGGCCGGGTAGTAGAACATAGCGGGGTTTAGAGCATCATCAAACAGGTTGCCCTGCTTATCGCGCACCGGGGTTATAGGGGCCTGAGCTACTAATTGCATTGGAGTTGAGAATTCGTCATCTTCGGTAACCCTATAATTTTTACTTCGGGCTACGCTTAAATTGGCGTTAATATCAAATTTTGAAGAGAGTTCGTGGCTAATATTCATGCGGCCCGATATGCGTTCAAAGCGATTGCCGATTAGTATGCCGTCCTGGTCGGAATAGCCGCCACTTAGGTAAAACTGAGTTTTTTCGTTGCCACCGCTAGCCGAAAGGTCAAAAATGTTAAGTCGAGCATCCTGAAATGCCTGCTCTTGCCAGTCGGTATTGGTTTCCAACGAACGCCAATCGGTATCGCCGGCCAAAAAATCGAAAGTTTCGCGTATACCTTCCAACTCCGAGCCCGGGTAATCGGGGTGGCTTTCTATATTAGTGGGGATAGTTGTTGGGTTATTGGGTTCTAGTATATCGCCAAAGTAGCCATCATATACATCCAGATTCCAGGCTGCTTCCTGGTAGAGTTCTACGTATTGGGCCGCGTTTAAAAACTCGCGCTTACCGGCCGGGTTGCTAAATCCGGTTTGGTAGTTAGCCGTAATTTTAGTTTTTCCGGCCTTACCCTGCTTAGTAGTTATTAGCACCACACCGTTAGAGCCTCGGGAACCGTATATGGCAGTGGCGTATGCATCTTTCAGTATTTCTATTGAGGCAATGTCGTTGAAATTTATGTCGGCCAATGGGTTTATGGGGGCGCTGGTAGTGGAGAAGTTATCCGTAGTCACCGGTATGCCGTCAATTACGTATAGAGGCTCATTGTTAGCATTAATGGAAGCAGAGCCTCGCACCCGTATGTTTATGCCTTGCCCTACTTTGCCGTTTAAAGAGGTTACCTGCACACCGGCTGCCCGACCTTGCAAAGCTTGTTCTACGCTGGGTACCGGTACATTTTCTATAGCTTCACCGCTTACCCGGGCTATGTTGCCGGTAACTTCGTCTTTTAGTTGAGTGCCATAGCCAACCACCACAACCTCGGAAAGTTGCTCTAAGTCAGGGTATAGTTCTACGTTAATAGTTGTACGGTTGCCTACCGTAACCACTTCTTCGTTATAGCCTACAAAGCTAAAGCGGAGCTGGTCGGTGGGGCTGGCTTGCAGGCTGTATTGACCGTCAATACCGGTTACAGCCCCTTGGTTGGTGCCTACTACGGTAACATTTACCCCGGGCAGGCTTTCACCAACATCGGCCCCGGTAACGGTGCCGGTAATGGTAGTTTGGGCACTAAGCTGCCAGCTTATACTAAGCAGGCCGCCAAGCACAATTAGAATCCTCTTCATATATAATTGTAGTAGGTAAGAAAGTATGAGTTAAATGAAATGCGTTAGAATACTTCAGAATATAGTATAGCATAGCCTATCCTATCCTGAAATAATGCAAAGGCAAAAACAATAGCATAGGGTAAATTGCCTCCGGGAAAAGAGGGCAATGCCAACTAATAATACAAACTAAAGGGGGAGCTAACAGTCAAAAACCGGCTGTAAATTGCGCAGATGTACAGGTTTGCCGGTTGGCAAAGGGAGCCATCGGAGTTTACCTGCGCGCGAGCCTATAGATGAAGGTATTTCTGACACGAAGGAAATTTAACGAAAAAATTATAAAATCAAAATAATATAATAAAAAAAAGCCTGCTATATCAATAGCAGGCTAGTTAGTATTTAAATCAGTACACTATACTGCAAAGCTTTCGCCGCAGCCGCAAGTACGCGAGGCGTTCGGGTTTATAAACTGAAAGCCTTTTCCGTTCAGTCCGTCGGAGAAATCAAGTGTTGTACCTAGTAAATACAATAGGCTGCGTTTATCTACTAAGATTTTAACCCCTTTGTCTTCAAACACTTCGTCTTTTTCCTGAATTTCCGGGTCAAAGTTAAGGTCGTACATCAGGCCGCTGCAACCGCCGCCCTGTACCGACACCCGAATATGATGGTTGGCGTCGCGCCCTTCGCTCTGACGCAGGGAATGTATTCTTTCTTTGGCTTTATCGGTAACGCTTATCATGCTCTTATAATCTAGCTGGTTGGAGAATACAAAAATAGGCGCAAAAATTTCAAAAGAAAAATAGAGCCTACTTGAGCCTCTCGGCTAAATTACTAACTTTTGCAATTCACTAAAAGTTCGCCATGCAAAAAGTAGAACATATTGGTATAGCCGTGCGCTCGCTAAAAGAAGCCAACAAGGTATACGAAACCTTATTAGGCAGCCCGGCCTACAAAACAGAAATGGTGGAAAGCGAAGGGGTTAATACAGCTTTCTATAGAAGCGGCGATACTAAAATTGAGCTGCTAGAGGCTACCAATCCGGATAGCCCCATTGCTAAATTCATAGAAAAGCGCGGCGAGGGTATTCACCATATTGCTTATGGCGTAGCCGATATTCGTAAAGAAATGACTCGGCTCAAAGCAGAAGGCTTTCGCTTACTGAATGAGGAGCCCAAGCCCGGGGCCGATAATAAACTGGTGTGCTTTGTGCACCCTAAAGATGCCGCGGGCGTACTAACCGAGCTTTGCCAGGAAATAAACTAAGGTTTCGGCTCTTGGTACTGAATAGAGTTGTACTTTTTAATTTTGCGCTTACCCTCGGTAGTTTTATACTGAGGCTTAGGCCCACACGCCTGAAATGCCAGGGCAGCTAAAAATACCAACAACAGTCCTTTCAATTTCATAGCCTAAAAGTAAGGCTTCGGAAAGAGGTAAGCCTAGCTGAAGCCGGCAAAACCTTAGGGCTGTAAGGTTACTGGGCATTTAGTAATTTCAGGGCAGTATCTAGTTGTTGCTTTAGGTTTTCATAACTGGTATAACCCCGGCTAAGCGCGTACAATTTTTTGTTGGCATTTAAAATTACGGTGGGGTAGCCCTGGGCACCGTATTGGTAGGCGCGCATGAAATCTTGCTTGGCCCACTCCTCGGCCTGCGGGCTATAAAAGGCTTCCTTAATACTGTCCAGATCATCAGCATAAAGCTCCTGAACAATATTACTGTACGCTGACCACTCATTTAAGTCTTTGCCTTCTACAAAATGGGCTTTCTGCATACTATAAGCGGTTTCAAAAGCTTTTTCCGGTACCAGTTTTTTAATCGTAGCCAGAAACTTGGCCGGGGGTGTAGAATCTACTACGTAGTCTCCTTGCTTTACCAGATTTCGGTAGGCTTTACCAAATTGTACGCCACTGGCAGCCTCTACTTGCGGCAGGGCGTTCAGTATATAGTCGGCATTATGTTTAATGGCAGTTGCTCGTGCGCCAAGCGCCAGGCCGCCGCTTATTACTTCAAACTCTAGTTCTTTATTATAATCAGCAACTAACTGCCGGATAACCGGACTAAAGCCCCAACACCAGCCACAAAGAGTATCAAATAGGTAATAGATCTTCATAAAACAACTAACCGCATACAGCCGGCATGGTTTAAGAAGTATAGGTGCCAATGTTCGCTCTCGTATTACTTTATTACCTTTGCCCAATGCAACAACCTCAACGCACCGAGATAAGCCAACTGGGCGAGTTCGGACTTATAGATAAAATTAAACAGTCAGTTAGTACCTACCATACTGAAACCAACACCGGCATAGGCGACGATGCCGCCGTGCTGGAACCAACCACCAAGCAGCGGGTAGTTACCACCGATTTGCTGCTGGAGGCTATTCATTTCGATTTACGCTACGTACCTCTGCCGCACCTGGGGTATAAAGCCATTGCCGTAAACGTATCGGATGTGGCCGCCATGAATGCCATACCTAAGCAGGTTACCGTAAGTATCGGTCTGAGTAATAGGTTTTCGGTTGAAGCGGTGGAAGCACTCTACGAAGGTATGCGCGCCGCCTGTGCCGATTATAAGGTGGATTTAGTGGGCGGCGATACCACTAGCAGCGCCGCCGGACTGGTAATTTCGGTTACGGCCTTAGGCGAGGTTGAGCCCGGCAAGGTTGCCCGCCGAAGCGGTGCCAAAAAAAATGATATTGTTTGCGTTACCGGCGATTTGGGGGCGGCTTATATGGGCTTGCAAGTACTGGAACGCGAAAAAGCAGCTTATCTGGAGAATAAAGCCGCGCAGCCGCAAATAGATCAGTATAAATACATTGTACAGCGCCAACTTAGGCCCCACGCCCGCATGGATATAGTACACGAATTGGCCGAAGCCAATGTAGTGCCAACCAGCATGATTGATGTATCAGACGGGCTAGCTTCGGAATTGCTGCACCTGGCCCATAGTAGTAAGGTAGGAATTCAGGTGTACGAGGAAAACCTGCCGATTGATAAAATGGCCTACGATACAGCAGTAGAGTTTAAGCTGGACCCCATTACCTGCGTTATGAACGGCGGCGAAGACTACGAACTGCTATTTACCATAAGCCAGAACGATTACGAGAATATTAAAAACCACCCGGATATCCATTTTATCGGCTACGTGAACGACAATACCGGTCAGGCGCACCTGGTAACCAAGGGCGGAGCCGTAGTACCATTGCAGGCCCAAGGATTTAACCATTTTAACCAATAGTATTGTGAAGCTTAAACTAATTAGTAGTGTAGTTCTATGCTTGGCATTTAACACTTTACGCGCGCAGCAAAAAGCCGATAATTGGCAGAAGGAATTTGAAGATGACTTGTGCGAGTGTGTGAGCGAAATGTTAGATGGAAAGGAGCAACCTAGCCAAGAGACAGTTAAGGGGGTTGTGCTAAGCTGTTTTATGCGCTTTGGCGAAAAATATCAGGAGGTATTAGTACATACTGCTGAAAAAGAAAATGTTTCGCCGGAAGATATAGGGAGAAGAATAGGGGTGAATGTAGCCACTAAATGTCCAACCTTACTGCAGGCTATGGTAAATATGCGCAGCGCTCAGGACGAGGATGTTGATTTAGCTCAGAAGGCCGAAGTATTAATGGAAGAGGGTAATTATAAAGAGGCAGAAATTCAGTTTAATAGCCTGCTGAAAATTTACGGAACCGATGCCGGCCTGTACAACCTTAGAGGGGTTAGCCGAATGCAAATGAGCGATTTTTGGGGAGCAACTGCCGATTTTAGGCGGGCGCTGGAGCTAGATAGCACTAATGCGGTATACCGCTATAATATGGGGCAAATTCTGGCCGACTATGAGTTCTACGAAGAATCGCTTCCCTTCTTGCAAAATGCCTTGGTTCTGGATGATAGCGATATTGATATTTACGCATACTTAGGCTACTCGTATTATAACCTTGCTAAGTATGATAGTGCAGAGGTTTACCTTCAGCAATTACTTAAGCTAGATGCTGATAATTCGCAGGGACTAAATTTATTGGGTTTGGTGGTACAGGAATTCGGTAAAATAGATGCCGCAGTGCAATACTTTGATAAAGCTATTGAAACTAAACCCGATTACGCTACACCCTACCAAAACTTGGCCCAGCTTTATTACGATTTAGGGGAATACCAAATAGCCACCCAGGTGCTTAACAGCTATAAAGGGTATAACAGCGATTTGGCCCGAGTTAAGGCCACTTTTGCCCGCGAGCAAAAAGAGTACGCCAACGCTATAAGTAATTACCTGATGTTAAAGGATAAAGAGGAGGCTAACAGTGCCGATTTATACTATTTAGCCTATAGTTATCAGGAAAATAAAGACTACCAACAAGCTGCTGATATTTACGAAGAAACCTTGCTACTTAGGCCGGAAGATTCTGATGTATACTCAGGGCTAGGGTTGGTACTACTAGAGCAGGAAAAATACAAGCGGGCCAAAGCTGTACTGGATAAGTTAATTGAAATTGAGCCGGAAGATGCCTACAATTATGATTTACGAGCCCGGTACTTTGAGGCAAAAAAAATGAGAGAAGAAGCTCTGGCCGACCTGGCAACCTCGGCTAAGCTACACCCTAACGATGCCCAGGTATATATAAATCAGGGTCGTATACTTCTTGATTTAAAACGGAAGGAAGAAGCTTGTGTTGCCTTTCGGCAGGCGGCAGATATAGACCCTGAATTAGCTGCTGAAAAACTGCAAAGCAATTGTAAATAGCTGACATCTTTTAAATCCTGCCAAGGTATCCTAATATAAAGGGCACCTTTTTTAATCTTCCGGATAAGGAATGTACAGAAAGCTGGTGAAACCCTCATCAATTACGAATAGGCAACAAAATTCTTCCGGGTCTTTATAATTACTTACAAAAAGTTCAATTCGCTCCTGTTTAATCAGCTCCCGCTGAACAAACTCATCCAGGTACGATATGCTGTAATTCCATTCTAACCCGGCCTTGTGGCGGCTTATAAGCTCCTGCCCTATAGGTTGCCGCTCTTTGCTTATAGGGAAAATCGGATGATCGCTAAAGCCCCGCTTTTTTACCTGATAGGCAGCTTCTTTAAGTACATCGGAAATTTTAGCAAAATCGCTACTAATGGTGCCCAAATATTTTCCGTTCAGTTCAGGGTCGTTTTGCATAAAATATAATTGCCCTTCAAAAAAAGATAATGCGAAGATAACATACAACATTCTAAGCCAAAATGATTAATTCAAACAAAGAATCGAGGTATTTGCAAGGAACAACTAATAAAAATATATGAAGAGTGAAAAAAAGTTCGATTTACATCTGTTAAATGTTCAAACAATTACCATACTATTAAATTTATATAGAGGTTCTGATTGTTATAGTCTGATACGCAAATTAATATTCTAATCACTTACCCCTTATTATGATTTTATTAGTATGAAACATGTTCCTATTTTTTGGCTTCTGTGTTGCCTTTGTTTTGCAACCACAGACGTATTAATGGCTCAACCCTATGGCTCTGCTGGTGAGCAGGTGCCTGTTTACAAAAGTAACAACACCTCAGGATACGGTTATTATGAATATTTGCCCGAGAATTACGTTGAAAATTCTAATGAAAAATATCCACTTGTGTTTTTCTTCCATGGTCAAGGAGAACAAGGAAATGGCGAAGCAGATTTATCTAAAGTTATTAATGGAGCAGCAGGATCCGTTCCGCATTTAATCCATAGAGGCACCGATTATCCGGCTATGGTGATATCTCCTCAGAAGTATGGCGGTCATGGGGTTTTTACTTCTCAGGATTTTATAATATTGTATGATTATATAATTGAAAATTATCCTGTGGATATAGACAGAGTATATGTTACTGGATTAAGTGCGGGCGGAGGAAGTACATGGTTAGCCCTCAATAGTTCTTATTCCGATAAGATTGCAGCCGCAGTACCCATTTGCGGAAACCGAAGAGTGGCTAATCCATCTAAGCATTTACAAAATACTCCCATTTGGCTTTTTCATGCTTACGTGGATGGCCTTGTTGGAAGAAATAACTCTGATGCTAATGCAAATTATATTGCCAATACTGGCTCAAGCGTAATCAACTATTACCCTAAAGTTAATAATGGAGTAGCCAATACCGATATTACTATGCAGTTTGATACTGTCAGTCAAGTTTGGTCAGACGAAGTAGGTATAAGTACTCCAACCCAAAAGCTGGCTTATACAATATATAAAGACGGGGGACACAGTATATGGAGCAAAACCTATAACAATACTGCGGTTTGGAACTGGATGTTTGCTCAATCATTAAGTGGTGTCACCACACCTCCCGATCCGGATCCTCAGCCTGAACCAGATTCTGTTAATAATTTTTTGGAGATAACTGCTACGCAGTACGCCGGAGGAAGAGCGATTAACCTGTTTTACGATAGCGTAAAAACTAATCATAATCAAAAGGCCGTAGGCTATCCGGATAACAACCAGTTTCAATTTAAGATTAAGCACGTAAGCGGGGCTTTAGATTACAACCGACTTCAATTTATAGTAGTAAATAAGTTTGAGAGTCCGACAGTTTGCCTGTCGCCTTCTGTTGTGTCTCAAATTTCAGAAGAATGGATGACAGTAACAATTCCAATTAGTGAATTTAATTTTAGCCCATCCAAACTAACTCCAGATATGGGAGTGTCTAAGGTTGTAGTAAAAGCTTTATCGAATTTTGGTAGTGGGTCTTTTGCTTTAGATGAAATAATGTTTTCCGGCGGTAATAACCCGTTTGTATGGTATGGTGAGGACTATTTGCTCAGTGCTGAGGATGGGTCTATACACGTAGATGCTCCTAATGACTTTTATTTAGTACGTAAATCTATGGGTGCATCAGCCAGACTGGCTACCGAAGCTAATTTCTTTACTTCCTCACAATCCGAATTGAATCTGGAAAATATTGATCAGGGGGAGCCTTTAACCTTAGTGATATATAATAGTAACGGAAAGCTATTAAATAGAATTGTTAGTGTCCAATATGAACAAATTAAGGATGAAATTTCAACTCTAGAATCTAATACGCTTTACTTTATTAAAGTACTTAATACAGAAGGAGAAATCTATACCCAACGCATCTTCATAATTCGTTAAGG
Organism: uncultured Roseivirgaceae bacterium; assembly: GCA_964504565.1. Lineage (GTDB taxonomy): Bacteria > Bacteroidota > Bacteroidia > Cytophagales > Cyclobacteriaceae > Cesiribacter. Next base: position 82,756 of record CAZDEY010000012.1, on the reverse strand, counting down.
ACACGAAATTGAGTTGTATGAAAAGAGCACCCTAAATTAGGGTGCTCTTTTATTTATCAAAACTATATTCTCTATATGATGCGTGTGCGGAAACATATCCACCGGCTGCACAGCCGTTACTTTGTAGGCAGAATCTAGTAGCTGAAGGTCGCGGGCCTGGGTTGCCGGGTTGCAGCTTACGTACACAATCCTGTCCGGCCGGGTATTCAGTATGGTGTTCACTACATCGGGGTGCATGCCGGCCCGGGGTGGGTCGGTTATTATTACATCTGGCTTCCCGTGTTCCGCTACAAAATCATCGGTTAGTATATTTCGCATATCGCCGGCGTAGAATTTCAGGTTGCTAAGGCCGTTGCGCTCGGCATTGGCTTTGGCATCTTCAATAGCTTCTGGTACGCTTTCAATACCAATTACCTGGCGGGCCTGGCGGGCTACAAACTGAGCTATAGTGCCGGTGCCGGTATATAAATCATATACCACCTCGGTGCCGGTAAGCCGGGCAAAGTCGCGGGTAAATTTGTATAGGGTATAAGCCTGTTCCGAGTTGGTCTGGAAGAAGGATTTAGCACTAACCCTAAAGCGCAACCCTTCCATTTCTTCTTCAATAAAATCGTGGCCGCTGTAGCAAATTACTTCTTGATCGTATATGGTATCGTTCAGTTTTTGATTAACGATGTACTGCAAGGAGGTTATTTGCGGAAAGCTCCTTTTTAAATGCTCCAGCACCCCTTCAATATCTTCTTGGCGGGGGCGGGCAAATTGTACTACTACCATAAGGCCACCGGTATTGCTACTGCGTATCATTACGTTGCGCATAAAGCCTTGGTGTTCTACCGGATCGTAGAAGGGTAAATTTTCGGCTAATGCGTATTCCCGTAGCGAGTTGCGGATGGCATTGCTTGGGTCGGGCTGAAGGTGGCATTCAGTTATATCCAAGATCCTATCGAACCGGCCAGCCATGTGGAAACCCAGGGCATTTTTCTCGGCCGGTATTTCGGTCTTTACCTCTTCGGGCAGTAGCCAGCGGCGGTTGCTAAAGCTAAATTCTAGTTTATTTCGGTAGAAGCGGGTTTGGGGCGCGGCAGCAATTGGGTTAAAGGAGGGCAAATCAATCTTACCGATACGCGAGAGCTGATCGTGAACCTGTTGTTCCTTAAACTTAAGCTGGGCAGCATAATCAATATGTTGCCATTTGCAACCGCCGCACAATTCGTAATGCTGGCAGAAGGGTTCTGCCCGTAGGGAAGAGTACTGGTGGAAGTTCACTATCCTTCCTTCAAAAAACTTTTTCTTATCGCGGGTAAGCTGAATGTCCACTACGTCGCCGGGGGCAGCATCGGCTACAAATATAACCTGACCGTTATGGCGAGCCAGGCTTTTGCCTTCGGCCGCTACGGCATTAATTTCAATATTCTCCAGCAAGGGTAGTGCTTTCTTCTTTCTTCTGGCCATAAGTTTGCAAAGTTAATTTTTTGCACTGGACTTTCAGCAACTGGGTAAAATTCTTATCTTATGGAATGCTTAGGTTGAGCAATTTTTTATTATTACTTCTTTTCGTATTCGGGGCTTTGCAAGCGATGGCTACCCATATAGTCGGTGGCGAGTTTCAGCTTACCCATATTTCGGGATCCAGCTATCGTTTAAGCCTGTTCTTATACAATGATGATGTAAATGGAAATAAGGATGCCATTGACTCTATGGCCAGGGTTTACTTATGGAATCGCGATGGCAATACGCTAACTGACACTCTTTTTTTGTTTAAAACAGGTACCCTACGGTATGACCAGCAACCTACGGGCTGCGAAGAGTTGCCGCTTAAGGTGAGCAGGATAGAATACTCAGGAACCTTTGATTTTCCCGAAGATGATTACACCAGTAGACGAGGTTTTTATTTTGTATACGAGCGGTGTTGTCGTAACAATGTTATAAATAACCTAACAATGCCAGGTGAAACGGGGCAAGCCTTCTACCTGGAAGTGCCGACCTTTGGCTTAGAATTCAGGCAATTCATTAACTCCAGTCCCGAACTTCCTACGTTTCCGGTTGAGTATTTGCCCTTAAACCAGCCTTGGTTATACGACTTAACCGCGGTAGACCCGGACGGTGATCAACTAAAATATTCATTGGTGAGGCCTCTAGCCGGCAATAGTACTCAGCAAGTGCCAAATCCACCGCCTTACCCCGCCCCTTATACCGAAGCCGAATGGGCTGCCGGCTATTCTTTAACTAATATAATTCCGGGCAATCCTTCTTTATCCAATATGGCTTTGGAAGGAAATAAACTAGAATTTACTCCTACCAAAACCGGTTTGTACGTAGTTGCCGTTAGGGTAGAAGAGTTTAGAGATGGAAGAAAAATAGGTGAAGTTAGGCGGGAATTTCAGGTAGTGGTTTATGCGCCTGAAAATAGAATACCCGAAATAGCTGTAACCGAAGGGGAAAGAAGCCTTTCTGGTGACACACCAATACCTGTAGTTGACGTATACCCAGGGCAACTTACCCGCCTTGCTATATTTGGCTCTGACCCAGACGGTGACCGCATTAGCCTGACTGCCCGGGGTACAACCTTGAGTGGAGACCCGGTTAGCCTAAGTATTTTAGGGATAAACTTTATTAAAGCTGAAGGTATAGGGGAGGCCGAACAGCAATTGACCTGGCAACCAAGCTGCCAGGTTTTTAGAAATAGGCCAGACACCGAGTTCATTGTTGAGTTTCAGGTAGAAGATCAGAATTTGTGCCGGAACCCGGGTTTTGCCCGGCAGGCTGTTCGGCTACGCGTATTACTGCCTGCCGACCACCCACCGCAACTCCAAGCCCTTTTGCCGGAAAGCGAGCAACCGGATAGCGTATATACCGAAATTGAAGTAGGAGAACGGTTTGATTTACTGCTGGAAGGCACCGACGGTAATTTAGCCGATAATCTGCTGCTGCAACTAGTTGAAAATCCGCTATCCGAAAATACTTGGCCAGAGGTAAGCGGGGTAGGTTCCCTGGAGGCTTTGTTTTCAGTAGAAGCTACCTGCGAAACACTACAGGGGGCAAAGGAACGGAAGCTGGATTTTGTATTTCGCTTAACCGATGAGGGGTGCTTGGAAAGCGGGGCAGATAGCCTTAAGCTTACGGTTTTAGTAAAGGAACCCCCGCAAGATTTTGATACTGTAGTTTTCCCCAATATGTTCTCGCCCAACGACGATGAGTACAATCAAACCTTCTATATAGACCGCTTACCTGAAGATGTTTGTACCAATAATTTTCAGTACATCAGAATATATAACCGCTGGGGCAAAACCGTATTCTTCAGTCGCGATAAACAATTTGTCTGGTATGCCAATGGTATACCGGGCGGGGTGTACTTTTACGAAATCCGCTACTCTAACTGGGAGTATACCAGCTCGCTAGCCCTTATGCGGGGAACCACCCCCTAAACCCTTCTCAATTTATTTAGATCTTAGTCGGGAGGCATAATTTGGTTTTAATACAATACAATCCAAACAATCAGGTAAAGCCTTATGACTATCAAATTATTACTTCCGAATAGTCTTGTTGCTTATATCTTACTACTTATGTCTACATACTTTATACTTTTGTGGCTATGGATAAACCAGTAGCGTTAATAACCGGCGGTACCTCCGGTATAGGCTTGGCAATAGCCAAAAAGTGGGGCGAAGAAGGCTATAAGGTAGTCATTAGTGGCCGAAATCAGGCTAAATTAAACGAAGCCGCCCAAAGCCTGACCGAAAGCGGGATTGAAGTTCTGGCAATTCAGGCCGACGCTGCCCGGCAGGCCGATAACGAACGAATGGTTTCTGAAATAATATCAGCATGGGGTCGGTTAGATACCCTGGTTTGCAATGCCGGTATTTCTATGCGGGCCCTGTTTGAAGATATTCAGTTAGACGTTTTTAAGCAGGTAATGGATATAAATTTTTACGGTACTGTCTACGCGGTTAAGTATGCGCTGCCTCACATTCTGGAATCTAAAGGCAGTATAGTAGGAATTTCTTCTATAAACGGCCGACGGGGCACCCCGGCCCGTTCCGCTTATACGGCCTCTAAATACGCAATGGAAGGGTTTTTTGAAAGTTTACGGACTGAGGTAATGAAGCGCGGCGTTAAGGTTTTGGTAGTATGCCCTGGCTTTACGGCCAGCAACATCCGCAATGCCGCGCTTACGGCCAATGGTAGCCGCCAGGGCGAAAGCCCCCGGGAAGAAGCTAACATGATGAGTGCCGAAGAAGTTGCCGAAAAAACCTACCGAGCCCTACAAAAGGGCAAACGAGATTTAGTACTAACCACGGAAGGTAAACTGGCGGTAACGCTTAATAAATTTATACCCGGCATAGTAGATAAGCTGGTTTATAATAAAATGGCAAAAGAAAAAGACTCGCCTTTCAAATAAAGCTAGGATTCTTTCCCTAACAGAATTTGGTTGGTTTTAACGTAAGCCGGTTCGTCGTTCCATATAACCTTTAGCCACACATTTACCTGTTTATTATTCCAAAGGGTTTCGTGCCATTTGCTATCAGTGCCAATAACCTCTACCCGGTGGCCGGGCGGTACAATATCTACCAGCTCAGCACCGGGCGAAGGACCGTCCATTAGGTATACGTTTTTAGCGTAGAGAATGCCTTTGGTAGCTCGGGTGTTGCCGTTTACCGCGTAAGCCAGTATGGCTAATAGGGCCAGTTGCAAAAATACACTCAGGCCAGGTTGTTGGTTCAATTTATATTTTCGGTAGAACAGTAGGGCTAACAGCAAAAAGTTTAGACCAAGAAGGATCCAAATAATAAGGCTTCGGTACCGGCTAATAACGCTCCTAATATATTCTACATCACCAAAATCGTAGCCAATTAGGTTTTGGGCAGCGGCCATTTCCCGCATTTTCACTACGGCCGTACCGTCGCCGGTTGTCTGGTAGTAAGTTTCCAGAAAGTGCAGAGCCAGGGCTGGGTTGTTTTGCCGTTCGCAAATATTTGCCATGCGCAGTAGCATTGCCGGACTATATTCCCCCGAGCGGTATATTTCCTGATACGTATCGAAGGCTTTGCTATAATTTCGATTTTCGAATAAAGAATCTGCTATTGCTAATGTATTGGCGTTCAGGCTACTTATTGCAAAGTAGAAGGTGGCTGTAAATAATATTTTAAAAAAGTGCTTTGTCTGTATCATGTCAATTACTACCTTTGCAACGCAAATGCAGCAGGGACTTTATATATAAAGGCCCTGTTTTTTTCCCTGATTCCGTAGCTCAGCTGGTAGAGCAATACACTTTTAATGTATGGGTCCTGGGTTCGAGCCCCAGCGGGATCACACAAAGCTAACAAGCTAAGCCAATACGTGGCTAGTAAACACTTAAAAAAATTCTGATTCCGTAGCTTAGCTGCGGTTCGTCGCTACGATAGAGCAATACACTTTTGTCGAGCACCGTTTTTTTCAGATTCCGTAGCTCAGCTGGTAGAGCAATACACTTTTAATGTATGGGTCCTGGGTTCGAGCCCCAGCGGGATCACTTTTTTAAAGCCTCTAGATTATTCTGGAGGCTTTTTTATTTGCCCGCGTTAGACCTATAAGGTTTTTGAAACCTTATAGGTCTAACTAGTAAGGCATAATTTGCGGGTACTAGCCAAAAGTCGTAACTTCCAGAACGGCTAACCGTTCTTTAGCCAGAACCCACGGCTAAATTTTTTTAAGCTTATGCCCTCTACTAATACACTAGAAAAACCGGCCTGTAAAGAACTCCTACGTAAATTTACCACTACCCGGGCAATTACCGAAAGCCTTTGCCAACCACTTCAGAAGGAAGATTATGTTGTGCAACCGGTAGTAGATGTTAGTCCCCCCAAGTGGCATTTAGGGCATACTACCTGGTTTTTTGAAGAAATGGTGCTAGATGGCCATAAATCAGGGTACCAAAGATTTCACCCTCAGTATGCCTATGTATTTAATAGCTACTACGAAAGCGTAGGCAAGCGGGTGCTCCGCACTAACCGGGGTAATTTAACCCGCCCGTCGGTAGAAGAGGTATACGCCTTTCGAGAGTATGTAAACCGGGAGATGGAAGAATTTCTGCAAAGCGGCGAGGTACCGGATGAAATAGTAGAAATAATTGAGCTTGGCCTTCAGCATGAGCAGCAGCATCAGGAGCTTTTGGTGTACGATATAAAATATATTCTGGGCAATAATCCGCTATTCCCTCCTTATAAGGAAATTTCCATTAAACAAATCACCCAGCCAGCTACTAAACTAGAAATGTTGCCGGTAGAGGCCGGACAGTACCAAATAGGCTGGCAAGAAAAAGGTTTTTGCTACGATAATGAACTGGAGCCGCACACCGTATACCTGGAGTCCTACGCTATTGCTAATCGGCTGGTGACCAACGGAGAATTTCTGGAGTTTATAGAGGCCGGCGGTTACCAGCAATTTCAGTGGTGGTTTAGCGAGGCCTGGGAGTTGGTAAAGCAGGAAGGCTGGCAGGCACCCTACCATTGGCATAAGCTGGATAGCGAATGGCACCGGTATTCGCTGCAGGGCGGACTTCAACCTGTAAACCTAAACGAACCGGTTAGCCATATTAGCTTTTACGAGGCCGAAGCCTATGCCAAATGGCGGGGCAAGCGCCTGCCAACCGAACAAGAGTGGGAAGTAGCCTGCCGAAAGTTTTCGCCACAAATACCCCAAGCCGGCAATTTTCAGGATGCTATGCACCTTGAACCCAAACCAGCTACCGAAGGTAACACGCAATTTTTCGGCGATTTGTGGGAGTGGACCGGCAGCGCTTACCGTCCGTATAGGGGTTTTAAAGAAGCGGCCGGAGCTATTGGCGAGTACAACGGTAAATTTATGGTTAATCAGATGGTATTACGCGGTGGTTCGTGCGCTACGCCTAAAAATCATATTCGGTATAGCTATCGTAATTTTTTTCACGCCTCGCTTCGCTGGATGCTTAGTGGCATACGACTGGCGCAGGATGTTTAATTCTCTTTCTATCTAAATTAAAATTTAATGAATCAGCAATTTGCGCAGGATGTGCTGGAAGGTTTAAAGGCATCTCCTAAGCGGCTGCCTAGTAAGTATTTCTATAATAAGGAGGGCGATGCCCTGTTTCAGGCAATCATGAATTTGCCGGAGTATTACCTGACCCGTGCCGAATACGAAGCCCTTGAAACCAACCGGGAAGCCCTGTTAAATAAATTTAGCAATGCTGGCACTCAACCGTTTAACCTCATAGAATTTGGTGCCGGTGATGGCTTTAAAACTAAGGTTCTATTAAAACACTTTCAGGAGAAGCAGGCCGATTTTCAGTACATGCCTATTGATATTTCGGCTAATGTGCTGGAACAATTAGCGGCAAGTTTAAAAGAAGAATTACCTACGCTGGCTGTGAAACCCATTTGTAACGATTACTTCAAGGCACTAGAAGAACTTAAGCAGGAGGATAATGGGCGCCGTAATGTAGTGCTTTTTTTAGGGTCGAATATTGGAAATTTTGCCGAGAACGGAGCCATTGATTTTTTAACCCAACTAGGTAACGGCCTGCGTCCCGGCGATCTTCTCCTTATTGGCTTCGATAGAAAGAAAAACCCGGAGCAAATACTAGCCGCCTATAACGATGCTGCCGGGGTTACCCGGGCGTTTAATATGAACTTGCTTACGCGAATAAATGAGGAATTGGGGGCTAACTTTATAACCGACCAATTTCAGCATTACCCAACCTACGATCCGCTGACCGGCCAGGCGCGCAGCTACTTGGTAAGCCGGAAGGAGCAAACCGTAGAGTTGCTAGATGAGCATATCAGCTTTTATCAGTGGGAGCCCATACATATGGAAATTAGCCGCAAATATAGTCTGGACGAGGTAAAAGAGTATGCTAACCGTTCCGGGTTTACCGTTCAGGAAAACTATATGGACTGCAAGCAATACTTTACCGATAGCCTTTGGGAAAAGCAGTAGTAAGTTGCGCTATTACCTAGTTTTGTACTACATTTGCTAGCCTTAAAATGCGCACGTGGTGAAATTGGTAGACACGCCATCTTGAGGGGGTGGTGCCTGTATGGGCGTGGAAGTTCGAATCTTCTCGTGCGCACAAAAAAAGAGCGATTTGGTTAGAATCGCTCTTTTTTATTCTTATCCTTTATTCATCAGCCGGTTTAGAGCCCATATATTCCTGCCAGCTCTCGTCCAGTGCCACCTTCATTATAACTTTAGTAAAGCCAACTGCTAAGCCTACGGCCGCGCCCCACATAGCAGCATCGCGCCAATAAACCTCCGGGTCGGTAGGGTTTTCGGGCGGGCGCCTACCTTTAAAAGCTGTCCAAGCTTGTTTAAAAAGTGTTCGGGTACCTATGGCTACGCCAATAGTGGTTATTTTGTCAATCAGTTTATACTGGTTTCTTTTAGAAAGGGTAAGATCCATAATATTTGATTTTCTATTCATAACCCAGACTGCTTACCAGGGGTTTGAAAAAAAATATCAATACTACTGAGCCACTACGCCGGCCCTGCTTGCAGAAACTTCTTTAGAAGGTTTAATTGCTGGTTCTTTTTTATCTATTACGCCACCTGGCGGGCCGAACATAATTTTCCAACCCTGCTTAAAGCTTCCGGCTTTTCTCACATCGTGTATCATATCCTGCCACTCGTGAAAAACCAGATAAACCGGATTGTATGGCTTCTTTAGTTCAGTGGTAATGCCGTATACCGCCGGTTCGTCCTCCGGTTCAAACGTACCAAAAATCCTATCCCAAATAATTAAGCTGGAGCCGTAATTCTTATCGATGTACTGCGGGTTAGAGCCGTGGTGAACCCGGTGGTGCGAGGGGGTTACGAATATAAACTCAATTGGCGCCCAAAGCTTTTTAATAAAGGGCGAATGAATCCAGAATTGGTAGAGTACCGCTATTTGGTGGCAAATAAAAAATACTATTGGGTCGAAGCCCATCATAATTACCGGCACAAAAAAGACAATTTTAATAATTTGGGTCCAGCCCAGGCGGAAACCTACCGTAAAGTTGTACTCTTTAGAAGAATGGTGCGTAACGTGGGTGGCCCACCAGAAGCGCTTCTCGTGCGATATGCGGTGCGCCCAGTACCGAAAAAAATCAATAGCTATAAAGCATAGTATAAAGGACCACCAGCTAACCGGAATTTTCCAGGGAACCAGCGTATAAAAATAAAGCAGAAAAGTAAAATTTATGGTTTTCAGCACCAGGCCCAAGCCCACGTTTACCAGGCCCACCACACTGGCCGCTGTCGAATCCTTAATATCGTAAACCCTAATTTTTTTTCGCGAACTAATGTACCATTCCACAAACACCAAAATAAATAGCACCGGGGCAGCGTAGGGCATTATGCTGTAAGCTTCTAAATCCTTAATGTACTGGGCTATTTGATCCATAGAAAAAGTAAAAGTTAAAATACGGGGAACTCAAGATTAAAATATCAGGAAGGGCTAAACGGAAACCTCCGCTTTGTGCCTTTCAACAGCCATAATCTTAAAGATAGTTCAGATATAAGTAGATTATCAACTTATCGGGGTTTTTATACCGAAAAGCCTCGGCTACAGATTAGTTCAATACCCTATTCGTGTAATATTTGCCAAAATTAAGCCCACTTTAAGCTTGGGTTTTTGCGTTTCTTGCATCTGGTAAATTGCCCTTGGTATACCATATCCGGGGCATAATTTAGTTGTGTTATGATAGGCAAATTCAGAATAGTAATAGGATTTTTATTTGTAGTATCTCTGTTTGGGGTAGCAAATCCAATCTTAGGTCAAAATAAAAGTATAGCGCTGGTGCAGGGGCTTACCGCCGCCGGTAGTGTAGCTAAGCAAGGTTCTGCCGTAATTATTGACGGCCAGGGTCGGGCAGTACTTCATATAAATACCCTACTTTCAGCCTCCGATGCCCGCCTAATTACCGCCGATAGTTCAGTGCATACCATCTCCCGAATTGATGCTTACGACCCCTACAGTGGTTTGGTAAAAGTTTCGGTAGATAATAATATGACTACCAAATTCTTTCCGGCTTCCGTAAACCCAAATACGTCCGGCCCAAACGGTACCGCTTACTGGGCCAGCGGTATTCAGCAGGAAGCTAAGGCCGAGCTTAGCGGTAAAGAGTGGGTACAGGTTGAAGGCTTCGGAAAGGTAGGAATTGCCCCATCCGCAACATCGGAAAGCTTTAGTGCCTTGTTCCTTCCCAGCGGCCAGCTTGCCGCCTTTGTAATGAGTACCGAAAGCGGAATCTTGTTGGTAGATGCTAACAAGATTAAGGCACTGCCGGAAGTTAACGAAAACCCTAAATCCTGGCTAAAAAAGGCGGCATTCGATTGGTCTTATACAAAAGCGCTTACCGCACTAGCGGCGCAGAATAATTCCGAAGCTATTTCGTACTTTAAAAAGGCTACGGTAGCATTTCCTAAAGATGGCAATTTGCTTCTGCAAGTAGGCAATCTATACTATGCTGAAGAGAATTTGGACGGAGCCAAAGAAGCTTATAATCAGGCAATCCGTATAAATTCCGGCTTAGCGGCCGCGTATGGCGGGCGGGGCTTGGTACAGGCTAAGCAAGAAAATTGGGAAGCCGCTCTTGAAGACCTGAATAAAGCCATAGCCGACCGTTACAGCAGTCCGGAGATCTTATACTACCGGGGAATTAGCAAATTCTATACAAAAGATGCGGCCGGGGCCATTCAGGATATTACTTCGGCTCAGCAACGGGGCTTTACCCAAAATGAAGCCTATCCAATACTAGCCAGTGCCTACTTTGCCAATAATAATCTATCGGAAGGAAGTGCCGCCTTACAGAAAGCCGAGCAACTGAGTTTAGCCACTGCCGACCTATACCTAGCCAAAGCCCAGGCCGAACTTACCGCTAAGCAATTCGATGCCGCCCTCACCTCAGCTAACAAAGCCTTGGCTATGAAACCTGCCTTAACCGAAGCTCAGTTAGCTAAAGCCGAGGCCTTATACAGCAAAAAATCCTGGAAAGAGGCGGCTACGGAATACCAGAATGCAATTGACGGGGGTATCAAAGATAATGAAGTGGCCTACCGTGCGGCGGAGGCGTTTCGTATTTCGGCTCAACCAGAGATAGCCCTAAAGTACTACGATAGAGCCAAAGGAGCCGGGAATAATTCGGAATTAGTATTCGCCGGCCGAGGCTTGGTTAAAGTTCAGCTTAAAAACTGGTCGGGCGGAATTAGCGATTTGCAAGCGGCCATAAAAGCCGGATATAACCAGCCCGAAGCCTATGCTGCCCTAGGCGAGGCGCAGTATGAAACTGGCAAGTACGAGGCCGCTATCGAGAACCTTACCAAAGCTATTCAGAATACTAAAGAAGCTAAGCACTACGCCATGCGCGGAACGGCTTACGCTAAGCTGGGGCAAGATCAGCCCGCCCTTTCTGATCTTACATTTGCCATTAGCAACGGCCAGGCTACTACGGAATTATACCGACTTAGAGGGGGCATTTTGTTTAAAACGAATAAATTAAGCGAAGCCATAGCTGATCTACAGAAGGTTACTGCTAGTGCCGAAGCTACCGCCCAGGATTTCTTCCTACTAGGAAAGGCTCAGGTTCAGCAGAACCAACTACCATCGGCTATAGCTAGTTTAAGCAAAGCCTTGCAGATGGATTCCGGCCTGGCCGAGGCTTACGAGCTGCGCGGTGCTGCTATGTTTAAAGGCGGCGATCACCAAAAAGCCCTGCCCGATCTGCAAAAAGCTGAAAGCAATGGCGCCAAGTCTGCGGAACTGGCGGCCATGTTGGGTATGGCCTATTTTGAAAACCAGCAGGCCGAAAAGTCGGTCATCTATCTGGAGCGGGCTATGCAGGCTAAGGTAGACGAACCACTTCTGCCGGTTTATCACGGTCAGGTTATGATGCAGAAGGGCAACTGGGTGGCTGCTGAAAAAGATTTTACCCAGGCAATTTTGGCCAATACGCCGGTTGAAAACTTAAAAGCCTTACGGGGCGAAAGCCGCTACGAGCAGCAAAAATATGCCGAAGCCATTAGCGACTTCAATGCTGCCATCCGACTTACCGACCGCCATCAGGCCATGCGGGGCCTATCTTACGCTGAACAAAAAGAGTGGGCCAAAGCCGCTCAGGATTTATCGGCTATCCGGAATAGCCAAGCCGCTACCGCCAATACCGAGTTTGTATTAGGTAAAGCCTATATGCAGCTAAAGCAAGCCCAACCGGCAATAGAAGCCTATCAAAATGCCGAAGCTAAAGGCTTAAGCAATGCGGAACTGTATATAAACCGGGCGGCGGCCTATCAGCAACTAAACCAAAACCCGGCGGCTATTTCCGATTACGGCAAAGCCCTGCAGTTAGATGGCCAGAATGGCAATGCCTACGCCCAGCGGGGACTTCTATATTATAAGGAGAAAAATACCGGCCCATCGAAAGCAGATTTAACGAAAGCCGATGAGCTGGGCAAAGCCGGCGAAGAAGGCTACGCGGCGTTAACCGCAATGGCGTATCAGGAGGCCGATTACGCAAATACTATAGTTTGGGCGGATAAGGCTACTGCGGCCGGAGCCCGAACTGCCGAAATTTTTGCTGCGCGAGGAAACGCCAAATTCTTCCAGAAGGAATACGAAGCCGCCCTGCCCGATCTGGACGAAGCCGTAAATAAAGGGATTACCGATAATCAGGTGTATTTGAGCCGCGGCATCAGTCGGTTTGAAACCGGTAAACAGGCCCAGGCCGAAGAAGATCTGAACAAAGCCATAGCTGCCGGAATGAAAAGCGCCGTAGCCTACCACCACCGCGGGGTAATTCGCTACGAGGCTAAAAACTTACCTGAGGCCGAGGCCGACTTCTCCCAGGCGATAGCGTTAGATAGCCAATACGCCGATGCTTATACCCAACGGGCTAACACCCACTTCAGGCTGGAGAAATACAGCGAGGCTATTACCGATTATGACCAAAGTGTTGCTTTAGGAACCGAAGATAAGGTGGTGTTTAACAATCGTGGTAAGGCTAAAGCCAATACGCAGAACATAGAAGGTGCCATAGCCGATTATTCCAAAGCCTTAGAGCTGGACCCTCAGTATAGCAAAGCCCTGTATAACCGGGGTATGGCCTATTACGATAGCAATAATCTGGAAAGTGCCTATCAGGATTTGCGCGATCTGGAAGCTATGGAAGAGCCGGATGCCGAAACGCTTCACCTAATGGGCAGTATCCTTTTCAAGATGGAAGAGTTCAATAAGTCTATCGACTACTTTCAGCGCACTATTGATAAGGGATTGCGTACTGCCGAGGTTTACTACCAAATGGGTTTCGCCCAAACCGAAGTGAACGAGTTTAAGGATGCCGTGGGAAGTCTTACTGCTGCCATTCAACAGGACAAAGACTATATAGATGCCTACCGCAAGCGCTCGCAAATATACCTGAACGTGAGCCAGAACCGTTTGGCTATGGCCGATCTGGACTGGATTATCAGGCTGGACCCGCAGGATACTATGGCCTACTACAACCGGGGAACTATCCGGGATATTGAGAAGGATTTTAAGGGCGCAATTTACGACTTTACTAAAGTGCTTGAGTTGAACCCCAACGATGCGAACGCCTTTTTTTACCGCGGTAATGCCCAAATGGGTAGCGGCCAATGGGAAGCTGCGCTAAACGACTATAACCGGGCACTTAAGGTAGATGCCGAACTAGCCGCCGCCATCCGGAACCGGGGCTACGTAATGTTTGAGTTAGATAAAGCCGACAAAGCCTGCGAAGACTGGAGCACCGCCGCCGGCATGGGCGATGGCAAGGCTAAATTCTATATGAACCAGTATTGTGAGTAGAATTAAGTATATAAAGATTTTATTAGCAGTATTGACATCGATATTTTTATGGGGTAATGCTTACAGTTGTACTTGCGTTAATACAGACGATATATCGTTGGACTTAAAATATAAGTATACCGATGTTGTGTTTAAGGGAAAAGTTGTTTCAATTGATACTATAGTTACCAACATTTATAAAATTGCTCCTTCTTTTCTTAGTAAAGAAATAGAGATTACATTTAAAGTTGAGGAAACATATAATAGGAGGGTAAAGTCAGATAATAGGAGGGTAAAGTCAGAGTTGGTCAAAGTCAGAAGTGGAATGCCTAATGCAGATGATTGTAAATTCATATTTACTCAAGGCCAATCCTATATAGTGTTTGCTGATCATCCATATATCAAAAGATCCAAAAAGAATAAAGCGATATTAGAAACTTCAAGTTGTAAGCCTACAAATATATTCTCTGAGGATTTGGCAGAAAAGATTAGAGGATTGAGATGAGTTTTTATTTTAGCTACTATGAGCCAGATAGGTTTTATACTACTTACAGGGGATATAGATGCTGGCCTGAAATTCTTTTTTCTGGTAATAGGTTTATTAGCTATACCTATCGCTACTGTCATTCACTTTATCTTTAGAAAAACATGGGTTTATAGAAAGAATATTTTAGGTAAGAGTGATATAGTGAATTTCTTCTATTACGCATGTCTATACTTAATTGTATATCTTCTATTGTAATACCTCTTTTTATCCTGTCGTATAGATAGGATAAGCAGGTTTTTTAATATGCTCGTTAGTAAAACTCAGACTCAGTCACTAGGTACTTATCAGACTCACTTAAACCTAAACCATTCCTTGAAAATTTAGAAAATTGCCTGACCGGCTGTAACTTCCCGGCCGTATGAAACAGGCAATTGACTACCGCAGCGATACCCTTACCAAGCCCAGCCCCGAAATGCTTCAGGCTATGATGGAAGCCGAACTAGGCGATGATGTTTGGAATGAAGACCCGACCGTTCAGGCGCTGGAGCAGAAAGCTGCTGCTATGTTTGGGATGGAAGCCGGCTTGTTCTGCCCCTCCGGCACCATGACCAACCAGATTGCCATAAAAGTGCATACCCAGCCGGGGCAAGAGGTTATCTGCGATATTCGAAGCCATATATATAATTACGAAGGGGGTGGCATAGCGTTCAACTCTGGTTGCTCGGTGAGGTTGCTGAACGGCGATAGGGGTCGGTTAACCGCCGGCCAGATTGAAGAAAATATCAACCCCGATGATATTCACTTTCCGCCAACGGCTCTGGTTTCGCTGGAAAACACGGTGAATAAAGGTGGTGGCAGTTATTATCAGGAAGAAGCACTTGCGGAAATATCTGCCTTATGTAAAAAGCATAAGCTGCCCCTGCATTTAGACGGAGCCCGGCTGTGCAATGCCTTGGTAGCCTCCGGCCAGCCAGCCGGAGTTTACGGAAAATACTTTGATAGCATCAGTTTGTGCCTTAGTAAAGGCTTAGGCGCGCCGGTGGGCAGTGTGTTACTGGGAAATAAGGATCATATAAAACAAGCCCGCCGTATCCGTAAGGCCTTTGGGGGTGGTATGCGTCAGGCTGGGTTGCTGGCTGCCGCCGGCATCTATGCTTTAGACCATAACATTGACCGCCTAGCCGATGACTACCGCCGCGCTAAAGTTTTGGGCGAGGCACTGGCTGAACTAGATTATGTAGAGAGTACCGAACCGGTTGACACCAACATTGTGCTGTTTAACTTAAAAGATGAAAGTTCGGCCGGCTTTGTTGAACGGCTTCAGCAAAAAGGAGTGAAGGCCGGAACGTTCGGCCCCAAGGCCGTTCGCCTGGTTACACATTTGCATATAACCGACGCTGATGTTGACCAGACTATAGAGGCACTTAAGAAAATGTAATACTTGATAGGGTGGGGAGAGAAAATGAAAAAATGCTGCTAGTGAAAAAATGCCCTCCCGTACCTATCAAGCTGAAGTAGGCTAAAAAATTTCGGTATAGTGTAGGTTAAAAAGTAGATGTCTTCTAAAAGTACTTGCCTAAGTGCATGTACCATTTTCTAAACATTTGCAAGGTAACAGGCTAATATGACCCCAGTATTACGCCCGAATTACCTTTACGTTTTTCTTACTTACCAGGTATACCCCGCTAAAAATTAAGAGTGCGCAAAAACCGGTAAACCAATTAGGTTCATCCTGCTTCAGAATTATTGCAATTAAGGTAGCGAATAAGGGCTGCAGGTAAATAAAAATGCCCACTACCGACGAACTAACGTAGTTTAGTGCCCAGGCATTAAGCAGATAGGCTACGCAGGTGGTAAATAAAATTACAAACCCAATAGCCGCCCAGGCTTCCCACGGAAAGCTTGGGTAGTCAGCCGATGCAGCTTCTTGCCAGCCAAAAGGAATAATTATGATCCAGCCAATCAGAAACACCCATTTTACCACCGTAAGTGAGCGGTAGCGCTGCATAAGGGGTTTTACGTTCACTAAATACAGACCGTAGGAAGTAGCATTTAAGAATACTAACACATCGCCGCTCAGGCTGCTTTGTCCACCAATGTTGCCCCGGCTTCTTAAAAATATCAGCAATGCGGCCCCGCTAAGGCCAAGTAAGATTCCTGCCGTTTTTTGCCAGGTAATTTTCTCTTTTATAAGAATAGCCGACGCAATTAAGACCAGCACCGGCGTAATAGTCATAATAAGCGAGGCGTTGATGGGTGAGGTAAGGCTTAAGCCTTTAAAAAATAGTAATTGATTGGAAGCTACCCCTAACAGTCCGCAAAGTGCCAGGCGGCCGCCATCTTGCCGTAGGTTTACCTTCTCGCGGGCAGTAAAGGCGTGAATTAGCCAGAAAATTAGGGTAGCCGCCGTTACCCGTACCAAAATAAAACCAAACGGCTGCAGGTAGTCCGGCATTACGGTTTTGGCTATTCCGTAGTTGGCTCCGTATATAATTCCGACCAGTGCCAGCGCACCGTAAACCCAAACTCTTGGCATGGCGCGAAACTACAGTTTTTTCGGCGCACTCCAGCTCTTATCTTTGCTTTCTATGGATTTGTTTAACGCCCCCGCCCCGTCCGGAAATACCTACAGCAGTGCCCCGCTTGCCGAGAGAATGCGTCCGCAAACTCTGGATGAGGTAGTAGGGCAGGAACATCTGCTGGGCAAAAATTCTCCCTTGCGACAATTGCTGGAGGCCGGGCATATACCCAGTATTATATTTTGGGGGCCTCCGGGCGTAGGCAAAACCACTATGGCCAGCCTATTAGCCAAACAAACCGATGCCCAGTTTTTTACCCTTAGTGCTATAAGTAGCGGAGTAAAAGAGGTGCGTGAAGTTCTGCAAAAAGCTAAACAATTTGCCAAAACCATCCTGTTTATCGATGAAATTCACCGCTTCAATAAAAGCCAGCAGGATGCTCTGTTGGCGGCGGTAGAGCAGGGGTTAATTATTCTAATTGGTGCAACCACCGAAAACCCCAGTTTCGAGGTAAACGCGGCCCTGCTTAGCCGCTGTCAGGTATATGTTTTAAAATCGCTGACCGAAGAACAACTACTGAAACTAGCCGAACGCGCGCTGGAAACGGATAAAAAGCTGGCTCCGAGAAATATAAAAATTAAGGAAAGCCAAAGCTTACTTAATCTGAGCGGAGGCGATGCCCGCCGCCTGCTGAACCTGTTGGAACTAGCCGCCGATGGCCTGCCGGGCGGCAAGACCGAAATAACCAACGACGATGTGGTGAAAGTAAGCCAGCAGCGTACCGTGCGCTACGATAAAACCGGCGAGCAGCACTACGATATAATTTCGGCGTTTATTAAAAGTATTCGCGGCAGCGACCCTAACGCGGCGGTATACTACTTAGCCCGAATGATTGAGGGCGGGGAAGATGTTAAATTTATAGCCCGCCGACTGGTTATTCTGGCCTCGGAGGATATCGGCAATGCTAACCCTACTGCTTTAGTTATTGCTACTAATAGTTTTCAGGCAGTTAGTGTAATTGGCTACCCCGAGGCGGAAATAATTCTTTCGCAGTGCGTTACCTATCTGGCTTCCTCGGCCAAGAGCAATGCCAGCTATAAAGCTATAAAAGAAGCTCGCCGCAAGGTAAAAGAAACCGGCGATCTGGATGTGCCCATTCAACTGCGCAATGCGCCAACCAAGTTAATGAAGGAGCAGGGCTACGGCACCGGATATAAATATTCTCACGACTACGAAAATAATTTTGCGGCTCAGGAATTTCTGCCAAAAGAAATAGCTGGCACTACCTTTTACAGCCCCGGTGCCAACGCCCGCGAAAACGAATTGCGTAAGCACCTACGCAGCCTGTGGAAGCAAAAGTATGGGTATTAGGTTGCTAGCGTAGTTATTGTCCAACTGAATAGCAATTAGGGTATAACAGTATTGCCAAAGTGCAGTTATGCTAGTATAACTATTAGTCTTCCTATGTCGGAAAATCAGAATCAGGAACCACAAGATCAGTCAGCCGAAGAAGAAAATAAGCCTCAGCGCTACACCGAATCCGAGAAAGTGAAGGTGTTTGACGGGGAATTTATGCCCCACATAGATGCAATGTATAACTTTGCTTACCGGCTTACCTTTGACGAAGACGACGCCAAGGATTTGGTACAGGAAACCTATCTGAAGGCGTTTCGCTTTATTAATTCATTTGAACAGGGAACCAACGCCAAAGCCTGGCTGTTCCGAATCTTGAAAAATAGCTTCATTAACGACTATCGCAAGAAGAGCAAAGAACCTTCTAAAGTAGATTATAATGAAGTTGAAACTTACTACAATTCGGAAGATGCTAACGTAGAAATAACCACTGATTTACGGGTTGATGCGCTGAAAGATATGATTGGAGACGAAGTTTCCAATGCATTGAACTCATTGGCCGTAGATTTTAGAACGGTTATCATACTTTGCGATTTAGAAGGCTTTACTTATGAAGAAATGGCAAAGATTCTAGATATTCCGATTGGTACAGTAAGAAGTAGATTGCACAGGGCGCGGAACTTATTGAAGGAAATTGAAATATGATTTAATACTTACCAAACTTACTTTACTTACCCTACAATGGAAAACCTTGACAATTCTTATGCCTGCCCCGATCACGAGCGCTGCCTTAAACTCCTTCAATTAGTGCTTGATAACGAAGCCCCGGAAACTGATCGTACGTACTACCTGCAGCATATAGAAAAGTGTATGCCCTGTTATCGCACCTACAACCTGGAAAGCGAAATCCGGAAAATTTTACGCAGCAAACTTGAGAAAAAAAGGGTTCCAACCGATCTTGCGGCCTCAATCAGGTCAAAAATTCAGGAAACAGCGTAAATGCAAGGCAAAGCCATTATCTTTTCGGCCCCATCGGGCTCCGGCAAAACAACCATAGTACGGCACTTACTGGCCACCAACCCTAAACTGGGTTTCTCCATTTCGGCCTGCACCCGCGACAAGCGTGGTCGGTCCGAGGAAAACGGCAAAGACTACTATTTTCTGACCCCAGAAGAGTTTAAGCAAAAAATTGACGAAAAAGCCTTTGTAGAATGGGAGGAGGTATATCCCGGTAATTTCTACGGCACGCTTATTTCGGAAATTGAGCGGATTTGGGCCAGTGGGCGGCACGTAATTTTTGATGTGGACGTAAAAGGTGGGCTGCACCTAAAAGAATACTTCGGCGAGCGTGGGCTTGCCGTTTTTGTTAAGGTGCCCTCTATGGACGAGCTAGGGCGCCGCCTGCGCGATCGTAAAACTGAAACCGAAGCTCAACTTTCGCAGCGTATATTTAAGGCGAACTTCGAAATGAAATTTGAAGACCGCTTTGACATTACGCTGGTGAACGAAAATCTGGAGGAATCACTTCGAAAGTCAGAGAAATTGGTTGATACCTTTCTTGCCAAAGACTTGGCGGCTGCCAAATCAGTTTTAGTGTAGATGCGGGTTGGTTTATTCTTCGGTTCGTTTAACCCTATACACGTTGGGCACCTAATGGTTGCCAACGCTATGGTGCAGGATGCCGATATTGAGCAGGTATGGTTTGTAGTTTCGCCACAAAACCCGTTTAAAAAAAAGAGCGGCTTACTACACGAATTTGACCGGCTGGATCTGGTTAGGCAGGCAATAGATAAAAACCCAAATTTTAGGGCCAGCGATATTGAATTTAATATGCCTAAGCCTAGCTATACGGTTGATACCTTAGCGTATTTAGCCGATAAGCACCCCGAGTATCATTTCAAATTAATTATTGGGGAAGATAACCTAGCTTCTTTTCCTAAGTGGAAGAACCACCAGGCAATTTTAGACCACTACGGGTTGCTGGTTTACCCGCGCCCGGGCTACAGTAAGGATGTGCCGGAGGCTATGCTAAACCATCCTAACGTACAGGTAGTGCAAGCTCCACTAATTGATTTATCGGCCACTTATATTCGTAAAAGAGTAACCGAAGGAAAAAGCATTCGGTATTTAGTTAGTCCGGAAGTAGAAGAGCAAATTCTAGCCAAGAAATTATATAGCTAAAATAAAAAACTCCAGCCCGATAAAAAGCTGGAGTTTTTTATTATTTGACGTAGGGTTGGAATACCTAATTGCCGTGATTCTTAAATATCAGGCACTAGGAACCAAGCACCAATTATACTGTCATTATATCTTTTTCCTTAGCCACTAATAAGTCATCTATTTTGGTAGTAAACTTATCGGTCATAGCCTGAATTTGGTCTTCGCCCCGCTTTACCGAATCTTCGGAAACACCATCTTTTTTCAGTTTAGTAAGTGAGTTATTGGCATCCTTACGGGCATTTCTTACTGAAATTTTACCGTTCTCAATTTCGTTTTTGGCCTGCTTAATCAAATCGCGGCGGCGCTCTTCGGTAAGGGCGGGTAGGCTAATCCGGATTACCTCGCCGTCGCTTTGCGGGTTTACGCCTAAATCGCTGTTGCGTATGGCTCCTTCAATAACAGGAAGCATATTTTTTTCAAACGGCTTCACCATAATGGTGCGGGCATCCGGAGTGTTTACAGTAGCTACCTGGTTAACTGGGGTGGGGGAGCCGTAGTACTCAACTCTAACATCATCTAGCATAGTGGGCATAGCCCGGCCGGCCCTGATTTTAGAAAGTTCGTGCTGGGTATGCTCAACGGCATTTTCCATAGCCTCTTTGGCCTCATCAAGGTAAAACTGTATTTCTTCTTCCATGATTTTAATATAGATTAGCTTGGGTTGATTCTGTTAAAGTTAAACCAGCGGATTAGCGGTAATTAGGGTGCCTACGTCTTGGCCGGTTACCAGGTTATATAAATTGCCTGGCTTGTTCATATCAAATACTACAATGGGCAGATTGTTTTCCTGACATAGGGTAATAGCGGTCATATCCATAACGCTAAGGCCTTTTTCAAACACCTCCTGGAACGACACATTGCTATATCGTTCGGCTTTAGGGTCTTTTTCCGGATCGGCGGTGTATACCCCGTCTACCCGGGTGCCTTTAAGCACAACCTCCGCTTCAATTTCTATAGCCCGCAGGCTGGCGGTAGAGTCGGTAGTAAAATACGGGTTACCAATGCCGGCGCCAAATATCACTATGCGGCCTTTCTCCAGATGCCGAACTGCCCGGCGGCGTATAAAGGGTTCGCAAACCTGTTCAATTTTGAAACCGGACATCAGGCGCGTATACATTCCGTGTTTTTCCAGAATGCTCTGCAGCGCCATAGCGTTTATAACTGTAGCTAGCATACCCATATAGTCGCCCTGCACCCGGTCAATGCCGGTGCGCTCGGCCTGGATGCCGCGGTATATATTGCCGCCGCCAATTACTATGGCTAGCTCAACCCCTAAATCGTAAACCTTTCTGATTTCTTCTGCGTACTGCTCCAGCCGGTGGGCATCAATACCAAATTGCTGGTTGCCCATTAGGGCTTCGCCGCTAAGTTTTAATAGTATGCGTTTGTACTTCATGCCGTATGCTTATTGCCGGGGCAAATATAGCATTATGCCCCGTACCCCTTAGTTAAAACTGAATAAGAACCTGATTTTTTTCTACGCTTTGCCCTTGTTTAACTAATATTTGCTGAATAGTTCCGTCGGTAGGGCTCTTAATCACGTTTTCCATTTTCATAGCTTCCAAAATTAACAGCGGCTCTCCCTTACTAACTTCTTGCCCAACGCTTACGTTTATGCTAAGCATAAGGCCCGGCATAGGGGCTTTTAAATCATTTACTTTACTAGTCGCTAAATCGGCCATACCTAATTCTTCCAGCAGTAAATCGTGGCGGTCTTTAATACTAACCGTAAATTTTTGGCCGTTAAGCTTGACGGTCACGGTTTTTTCCTCCTTATTAACTGAAACTAATTCGGCAGTGTAGGATTTATGATTATGTAATATGTGCAGTTGCCCATTGTCTAAACTACTAATATCCCAAGCTAATTTTTCGTTGTTAATTACAGGCTGATTACCTTCTTGGCTAATCTCGTAACTATTTCCGTTATTTACCACGGCTCGGTACATATGCAAATTTTTAAGTAAGTGCCGGTCAAGTTAGAAAAATTTTTACTTCCCCATGCAAAATACCCGCATCACTCTTGGTTTAGCCTTACTTGCCGCCTCGGTATTTAGTTGTAAACCTACCGAGAGTACAGTTGCCATACCGGAGCAAACTCAGCAAACCGCTACCAATCAGGCCGAAGAACAAGCCCAACTAAATAATCAGGTACAGGCCATAAACCTTAGTGAGTATCAAGCCACCGAAACCCAAATTTGGGATTTGGTTCATACCCGGCTAGATGTATCGTTTAACTGGCAAAACCAAACCCTAAACGGGGCGGCGGTGCTGGAACTTAAACCCTATTTTTACCCTCAGCAGCAGTTGGTGCTGGATGCAGTCGGCTTTGATTTAGAAGAAGTACAGTTGCTGGATGGTAGTAGCTATACTGATTTGAAACACGAGTATGACGGCCAGTACTTGGTTATTGATTTAGGAAAAGAAATCCCGCGTAACGAATCTGTGTTTATTTCTATTGAGTACACCGCCAACCCCGAACGCTTCCCCGCCGGTGGCAGCGCAGCTATTAGTTCCGATAAAGGCTTGTATTTTATAAACCCCCTGGGCACTGAAAACAACAAGCCGCGCCAAATCTGGACCCAGGGCGAGACGCAGGCTAACTCTAAGTGGTTTCCAACTATAGATGCCCCCAACCAAAAAATGACCCAGGAACTGTACATTACAGTACATAACCGATACAAAACCCTATCGAACGGAACCCTTATTCACAGCAGTATGGTAAACGATAGCACCCGTACCGATTACTGGAAGATGGATCAGCCCCATGCCCCGTACCTGGTTATGATGGCCGTTGGCGAATTTGCGGTGGTAGAAGATAAAGAGTGGAACGGCAAACCGGTTACCTATTATGTAGAGCCGGAATACGAACAGTACGCTAAGGCTATTTTTGGTCATACCCCGGAAATGCTCACCTTTTTCTCCGAATTACTAGGCTACAACTACCCCTGGGACAAATATGCCCAGGTGGTAGTTCGCGACTATGTTTCGGGGGCAATGGAAAATACCACCGCTTCTATCTTTATGGAAGATTTGCAAGTAGACGACCGCTACCTGCTGG
>CAZDEY010000012.1:36567-59320 GCA_964504565.1 uncultured Roseivirgaceae bacterium | reverse complement strand
GGCATTATTGCCCACGAGCTATTTCACCAGTGGTTTGGCGATTTGGTAACCTGCGAAAGCTGGAGCAACCTGCCCCTAAACGAAAGCTTTGCCAACTACAGCGAGTATTTATGGTCGGAATACAAGTACGGCCCGGAAAAAGCGGCTGAGTTTATACTGAACGAACGGGCCTCGTACTTTCGCGAAGCGCAATCTAAACAGGTAGATTTAATTCGTTTCTACTACGATGACCGCGAAGATATGTTTGATAGCCATTCTTACGCTAAGGGCGGCCAAATTCTGCACATGCTACGCAATTACGTAGGGGATGAAGCCTTTTTTGCTGCCCTAAATTTATACCTGAAGCAGCACGAGTTTCAGCCGGTAGAAGTACACGACTTGCGCCTGGCGTTTGAGGAAATTACCGGGGAGGATTTAAATTGGTTCTTTAACCAGTGGTTTCTGGCCAGCGGCCACCCGCAGTTAGATATTCAGGAAGAATATAGCAACGGTGAGCTAACCCTAACCATTAATCAAATACAGGAATTAGAGGAAACTCCCTACTATCGCTTGCCCGTATACGTAGACATTTTTAGTAGCGGCCAGCGCCAACGCTACGCTATTGAGATTGGCGATCAGAATGAGTTCACGTTTCCGGTATCTACCCAGCCCGATCTGGTACTCTTTGACCCCGATCAGGTTTTACTAGCCCAAGTAAACTATCCTAAAACTGCCCAGGAATTATCTTTTCAGTATAAAAATTCGGAAAGCTTATTGGCCCGATACAGTGCCTTAGAACAGTTAAGCGAAATGGGGGGAGAATCGGCTTTAGCGGTGGCGCAATTAGCCCTAAGCGATAGTGCCGGACTAATTCGCCGCCAGGCAATTGAAGTTTTAGCCGATACCGAAGGTGCCGATTTAAGCCGTTATGAGAAAGAATTGGCTAAACTGGCCAGTTCCGATAAAAGTACTTTGGTAAGGGCCGATGCCATTAGCGTATTGGCAAACCTAAACCCAAATGCTTACCGCGAGCAATTCCGCAAAGGTTTGGACGAGCAAAGTTATAGCGTAGTGGCCGCATCGGCCTACGGGTATGGTTTTACCGATGCTACGGACAAAACCGAAGTTTTTGAACAACTGGAAGGCGTAAATAACCGCGATATAACGTTGGTACTGGCAGATTATTACGTATCTAATTCAGTAGGAAATAAACTGGAGTGGTTTACAAAAAAAATAGACCAGGTAAGCGGGGGCGAGCTGGCTTACGTTACCAACTACTTTGGCCAGTACTTACTTCAGAATCCGGGCGAGGCTGAGCAAGGAGCAGAAGTTCTGGAGGGTTTAGCCAAAAATCACGGAATTTATTATGTAAGAATGACTGCCTATAATGCGCTTTCTATGCAAGAGCAATTGCCTGATTTGCAAAGCCGTTTAAGTGAAATCCGGGCTCAGGAAACTGACCCCAGAGTACTACGCTTTTATCAGCAGGCCGAATAGATTCAAAAAATTTTAAGGCAGGGGTTGGCAAAACCCAAAAAGATATATAGCTTTGCACACTCTAAACGAAACCTCGCTCATATTGTAGTAAGGTTTTGCTCGAGAAGTGTAAGCTTTGGGGAGGTTCCAGAGCGGTCAAATGGGACGGACTGTAAATCCGTTGCTTCGGCTTCGCAGGTTCGAATCCTGCCCTCCCCACCAAACATTCTGGCTAAGAAGTAGTTGGGATAACACAAACTTAAAAAAAGCTAGAGTAATCTAGTTAAAGCGGAAGTAGCTCAGCTGGTAGAGCGACAGCCTTCCAAGCTGTAGGTCGCGAGTTCGAACCTCGTCTTCCGCTCAATAAGTGCCGGTTATATGGACTGGTTATACGTATTTTAAGCCGGGGGTTTTTAGGGGCCATCGGCACAAGCCGAGATAGCTCAGGGGTAGAGCGCATCCTTGGTAAGGATGAGGTCGTGGGTTCAATTCCCATTCTTGGCTCTATTTGTTTTAAATAAGTTTTTAATCAAACCAACCCTAGGGATTTTCATTTATGGCAAAGGAAACCTTTGACCGGTCGAAACCGCACCTTAACATTGGTACGATCGGCCACGTAGACCACGGAAAAACTACCCTTACTGCTGCCATTTCTAAGGTTTTGGCAGATAAGGGTCTTGCTTCAATGCGCGACTTCTCTTCAATTGATAATGCTCCTGAAGAAAAAGAACGCGGTATTACAATTAATACGTCACACGTAGAGTACCAGACTGAGAAGCGTCACTACGCTCACGTTGACTGTCCTGGTCACGCTGACTACGTAAAAAACATGGTTACGGGTGCTGCCCAGATGGACGGCGCTATTCTAGTAGTTGCCGCTACTGACGGACCAATGCCACAAACTCGTGAGCACATCCTTCTATCTCGTCAGGTAGGTGTACCAGCGCTAGTAGTATTCTTAAATAAAGTTGACTTAGTAGACGACGAAGAACTTCTTGAACTAGTTGAAATGGAAGTTCGCGAACTACTTAGCGATTATGACTTCCCAGGTGATGATATCCCGGTAATCCAGGGGTCTGCTCTAGGTGGCCTTAACGGCGAAGCTGAGTGGGTAGCCAAGATTGAGGAGCTAATGAACGCAGTAGATGAGTTCATTCCTGAGCCTGAGCGTCTGGTTGATCAGCCATTCCTAATGCCGATTGAGGACGTATTCTCTATCACTGGTCGTGGTACTGTTGCTACCGGTCGTATTGAGCGTGGTGTTTGTAACTCTGGCGAGCCTGTAGAAATTCTTGGTATGGGCGAGGAGAAGCTAACCTCTACTGTAACTGGTGTTGAGATGTTCCGCAAGATTCTTGACCGTGGTGAAGCTGGTGACAACGTAGGTATCCTACTTCGTGGTATTGAGAAAACTCAAATCCGCCGTGGTATGGTTATCTGTAAGCCTAAGTCAGTAACTCCGCACAAGAAATTCAAAGCTGAGATATACGTACTAAGCAAAGAAGAAGGTGGTCGTCACACTCCATTCTTTACTAAATACCGTCCACAATTCTACTTCCGTACAACTGACGTAACTGGTGAAATCAGATTACAAGAAGGAGTAGAAATGGTTATGCCTGGTGACAACGTTTCTATCGAGGTTGAGCTTATCCAGCCAATCGCTATGGAAAAAGGTCTTCGTTTTGCAATTCGCGAAGGTGGCCGTACTGTTGGATCTGGTCAAGTAACTGAAATTCTAGACTAACCTTAGTTAGGTAATATAAAATAAAAGCGTTTCTGTTTTCAGAAGCGCTTTTATTTGTATAAAATCTTGCTTAACTTTGCACTCCCTTTCAGCATGATGGGGGGGTATGTGCATCTACGGGTGTAGCTCAGTTGGTAGAGCACTGGTCTCCAAAACCAGGTGTCGGGAGTTCGAGCCTCTCAACCCGTGCAAACTAAAGCATTATGAACAAGCTTAGAGCTTTTGTGAGTGAATCTTACGAAGAGATGAAGCACAAGGTTACCTGGCCTTCGTACAGCGAATTGCAGCGTAGTTCGGTATTAGTACTGATTGCATCGCTAATATTTGCCTTGGTAATAGGCGCAATTGATTATGCGTTTGAGAACGGCCTTGGCTGGTTCTATGACGCGTTTTAAAATAAGGCAAACTTCCGCTACATGAGCGAGCTTAAATGGTACGTACTCCGCGTGGTAAGCGGGCAGGAGAAAAAAATCAAGACCTATCTTGAAAATGAAATTGCCCGCCAAAAACTAGAGGAGCAGATTCCGCAAGTATTAATTCCGACCGAGAAAGTGTTTGAAATGCGTAACGGCAAAAAGCGCGTACGCGAACGAAACTTCTTTCCGGGCTACGTAATTATATCGGCCGATCTGGATCATGGCGAAGCTCAACATACCATCACCAGCATCCCCGGCGTAATCGGCTTCCTCGGGGCAGGTGAAGGAAATGCCAAAGTTCCGGTGCCGCTTCGCCAAAGCGAAGTTAACCGCATACTAGGTAAAGTAGATGAAGTGGCCGATGCCGGCGAACAACTGGAAACCCCGTACGTAGTAGGTGAGTCCATTAAAGTGATGGATGGGCCGTTTAGCGGCTTTACCGGTACGGTGGAAGAGGTGTTCGAGGAGCGCAAAAAACTGAACGTTACGGTGAAGATTTTTGGTCGCA
Source organism: uncultured Roseivirgaceae bacterium (assembly GCA_964504565.1). Lineage (GTDB taxonomy): Bacteria > Bacteroidota > Bacteroidia > Cytophagales > Cyclobacteriaceae > Cesiribacter. Next base: position 55,197 of record CAZDEY010000012.1, on the reverse strand, counting down.
ACACGCCGGTAGAGTTAAATTATATGCAAGTAGAGAAAACAGAATAGCAAGATGGCTAAGGAAGTAACCGGATTTGTGAAATTACAGATCAAGGGTGGCCAGGCAAACCCTTCGCCCCCGGTTGGCCCCGCATTAGGTGCCAAGGGCCTGAACATTATGGAGTTCTGCAAGCAATTTAATGGCAGAACCCAAGATAAAATGGGTCAGGTGTTGCCGGTAGTAATTACCGTTTATTCCGACAAGTCGTTTGACTTTGTTGTGAAAACCCCTCCGGCAGCCGTATTGTTGATGGATGCCATCAAATTAAAGAAAGGTTCAGCCGAACCTAACCGTAAAAAAGTAGGAAGCATTAGCTGGGATCAAATCCGTACTATTGCTGAAACTAAAATGCAGGATCTTAACGCTTTTGAGGTTGAATCAGCCATGCGTATGGTTGCCGGTACGGCACGCAGCATGGGTGTGAACGTTACGGGCGAAGCTCCTTGGGCTGAAAACGCAGACGCATAAGACCATGGCAAAGCTGACAAAAAATCAAAAAGCTGCTTTAGAGAAAATTGATTCTTCTAAAGCCTACGCACTAGACGAAGCTTCTCAATTAGTAAAAGATATCACTAATACTAAGTTTGATTCTTCAGTAGATATTGATGTACGCTTAGGAGTAGACCCTCGTAAAGCCGACCAAATGGTTCGCGGCGTGGTTTCTCTGCCGCACGGTACTGGTAAAGAAGTTAAGGTTCTTGCCCTGGTAACCCCAGATAAAGAGGCCGAAGCTAAAGAAGCCGGTGCTGACTTTGTAGGTCTTGATGAGTACATCAGCAAGATTGAAGGTGGCTGGACTGACGTTGACGTTATCATTACTATGCCTACCGTAATGGCTAAGGTTGGTAAGTTAGGTAGAGTATTAGGTCCACGTGGTCTTATGCCCAACCCTAAGTCTGGTACCGTTACTATGGATGTGGCCAAAGCGGTTAATGAGGTTAAAGCTGGTAAAATCGACTTTAAGGTTGATAAATACGGTATCATTCACGCTAGTGTTGGCAAAGTAAGCTTCTCTCCGGAGAAAATTGCCGACAACGTACGTGAAATGCTTCAGACTATTTCTAAACTGAAGCCTTCATCAGCAAAGGGTACGTACTTTAGAAGCATACATCTATCAAGTACTATGAGCCCGGGCATCACTATCGATAAAAGCACTGTAACAGGTATATAGTCATGACCAGAGAAGAAAAAGCACAAATTATAGACGAACTTACTGATAAGTTCAAAGACAACAGTCATTTCTATATAATGAATGCTGGAGGTATGACGGTAGCCGAAGTTAATGACTTCCGCCGCATGTGCTTTAGCAAAGGTATAGAATATAAGGTAATCAAGAATACATTTATTCAGAAGGCTCTTGAGCGTCTGGATACGGACTACGCTCCATTTAACGAGGAAGTACTTACTGGTTTCAGTGGAGTTATGTTCTCTAAAGAAAATGGTTCGGCTCCGGCTAAGGTAATTCTTGAATACAAGAAAAAACACGGCGATCGTGTGAAAATGAAGGGTGCTTCCATCGATACTGATCTCTTCATTGGAAACGAGCAGCTGGATATGCTAAGCAAGCTTAAGTCGAAAGACGAGCTTATTGGCGAAATCATCGGATTACTTGGTTCACCAATGCAAAATGTACTTGGCGCGCTTAACAGCGGTAAAAATACACTTGCCGGTTTGGTTAAAACCCTATCCGAAAAATCAGAATAAGGTATAAAACGTTCACAATTAAAGGTTATTAAAAAATGGCAGATCTTAAAGCGTTCGCTGAACAGTTAGTTAACTTAACAGTAAAAGAAGTTAACGAACTAGCCACTATTCTTAAAGACGAGTACGGCATTGAGCCGGCAGCCGCTGCAGTAGCAGTTGCTGGTGGTGGTGCTGCTGCTGAAGGTGGTGCTGCAGCCGCTGAGCAAACTGAATTCGATGTAATTCTTAAGTCAGCTGGTAGCGCAAAATTAGCCGTAGTTAAGTTAGTAAAAGAACTTACCGGTCTTGGTCTTAAAGAGGCTAAAGAAGTTGTAGACAGCGCCCCTAAAGCTGTTAAAGAAGGCATCGCTAAGGACGAAGCTGAAGCATTGAAAAAGCAGCTTGAAGAAGCTGGTGCTGAAGTAGAGCTGAAGTAAGCTTCATGGACCATTACATCGGTCCAGATGATGTAATATAGGCCTGGCATTTCGTCAGGTCTTTTCCTGTTTGTACCTGTTCTTTATATTGAACTTACTGTAGAGTGAACTATGCGGCTTGAAGCCCGGTTCTTAAACAGCTGGTTCTCATTCAAACGATATAAGTCTTGGCTAAAATTAAACATCTCGAACGGCAAAATTTTGCCTCTATCAAGACCGTAATTGACTATCCTGACTTTCTGGATGTACAATTGCAATCATACCAGGACTTTCTTCAACTGGATACCCCACCCGATAAGCGCACCTCCGAAGGCTTGTATAAGGTATTCATGGAGAATTTCCCCATATCAGACTCGCGTGAAAACTTTGTTCTTGAGTTTGTGGATTATATGCTTGATCCGCCTAAATACTCAGTTGACGAAAGTATTGACCGTGGCCTAACTTATTCAGTACCCTTAAAGGCAAAGCTTCGCCTGCGTTGTAACGACGAGGATAATGAAGATTTTGAAACTATTGAGCAGGAAGTTTTCCTGGGCAATATTCCCTACATGACCGAAAAAGGCTCCTTCGTGATTAACGGAGCTGAGCGCGTAATTGTATCTCAATTACACCGTTCGCCAGGTGTGTTCTTTGCCCAGAGCAAGCACACCAACGGTACTAAGCTGTATTCGGCGCGTATTATTCCGTTCAAAGGTTCTTGGATTGAATTTGCTACTGACGTGAATAACGTTATGTACGCTTACATTGATCGTAAGAAGAAATTCCCGGTTACTACTCTTTTACGTGCAATCGGCTATGGTTCTGATAAAGCCATTTTAGACCTGTTTGGTCTAAGTGAAGAAATGAAGGCCAATAAAACTAACTTAAAGAAAGCGGTTGGTCGTAAGTTAGCTGCGCGGGTACTTCGTACCTGGACGGAAGACTTTGTGGACGAAGACACCGGTGAAGTAGTTTCTATTGACCGAAATGAGGTGCTACTTGAGCGCGACTCAGTAATCAATCAGGAAGATATAGACACTATTCTTGATTCCGGCGTAGAGTCCATTATTCTTCACCGCGAGGATATAAATATAAATGATTACACCATCATTTATAATACCCTTCAGAAAGATAATTCAAATTCAGAAAAAGAAGCGGTTGAGCAAATTTACCGTCAGTTGCGTAATACCGAAGCGCCTGATGAACAAACTGCCCGCGATATCATTCAAAGCTTATTCTTCAGCGATAAGCGATACGATTTGGGTGAGGTTGGCCGCTATCGTATAAATAAAAAATTAGGCCTTGATATTAGCCGTGATACCAAAGTACTGACTACCGAGGATATCATCCTGATTGTAAAGTTCCTGATTACTCTTATAAACTCTAAGGCGGTAGTGGACGATATTGACCACTTGAGCAACCGCCGGGTGCGTACCGTAGGCGAACAGCTTTACGCCCAGTTTGGCGTTGGCCTTGCCCGTATGGCGCGTACTATTAAGGAGCGTATGAACGTGCGCGATAATGAGGACTTCAAACCAGTTGACCTAATTAACGCCCGTACCCTTTCCAGCGTAATTAACAGCTTCTTTGGTACTAACCAATTAAGCCAGTTTATGGATCAGACCAACCCACTGGCGGAGGTTACCCATAAGCGTCGTATGTCGGCCCTTGGGCCGGGGGGGCTTAGCCGCGAGCGGGCTGGTTTTGAGGTTCGTGACGTTCACTATACGCACTACGGCCGTCTGTGTACTATTGAAACCCCGGAAGGTCCGAATATTGGTCTTATATCTTCGCTTTGCGTTCACGCTAAAGTGAATAACATGGGCTTTATTGAAACACCTTACCGCAAGGTAGAAGAAGGTGTTGTAAGCTCCGATGTTATTTACCTGACTGCCGAGGAAGAAGATACCCATAATATTGCCCAGGCCAATGCGCCTATTGATGATACTGGTCATTTCGAAAATGATCGGGTTAAAGCTCGGTACGAAGGTGACTTCCCGGTAGTTGAGCCGGACCAGCTTACCTATATGGATATTGCGCCTAACCAGATTGTATCGGTTGCCGCATCTCTAATTCCGTTCCTAGAGCACGATGATGCTAACCGTGCCCTGATGGGTTCGAACATGCAGCGCCAGGCAGTTCCGTTGCTTCGTCCGGAGGCCCCAATTGTGGGTACTGGCCTAGAGCGCCGGGTAGCTTCGGATAGCCGCGCATTAGTAGTAGCCCAGGGCGATGGTGTGGTAGAGTTTGTTGATTCAACTAAAATAGAAATTCGTTACGATAAAACTGATGACGAAACTATAGTATCGTTTGATGAGGAAACCGTAACGCATTCGCTAACCAAATTCCGCCGAACCAACCAGGATACGTGCATTAACCTTAAGCCAATTGTGCTTAAAGGGGAACGCGTAGTTAAAGGCCAGGTATTGTGCGAAGGCTACGCCACCCAGGGTGGTGACCTAGCATTAGGCCGTAACCTTAAGGTGGCTTTCATGCCTTGGCAGGGGTATAACTTTGAGGATGCGATTGTAATTTCCGAGAAAGTAGTTCGCGACGATATCTTTACTTCAATCCACATTGAAGAATTTGAGATGGAAGTTCGGGATACTAAACGTGGTGAAGAAGAACTGACTTCGGAAATTCCTAACGTAAGTGAAGAAGCCGTACGTAACCTTGACGAGAACGGTGTAATCCGTACCGGTGCCGAGGTTCGCGAAGGTGATATATTAATTGGCAAAATTACCCCTAAAGGCGAAACCGATCCTACGCCGGAAGAAAAACTTCTTCGCGCTATCTTCGGTGATAAAGCCGGTGATGTGAAGGATGCTTCGATGAAAGCACCGCCATCACTTAATGGTGTGGTAATCGAAACCAAACTATTCTCCCGCCCTAAGCGCGATAAAGACAGCCGCGCCCGGGCTAAGAAAGAGGTAGAAACCCTAAAAGCTAAGTACGCAAAAGACTTACTTGGCCTAAGGGCTAAAATGATAAATAAGCTAACCCAGATTCTGGATGGCAAAAGCTCTCAGGGCATCAAGCATAAGTTTGGTGATGAGGTAATGTCTAAAGGAGTAAAGTTCAGCCGTAATAACATCGACCAGAACTTATTCCCGGATAAGAACATTTACCGCGATGAGAGTACCTATGCTGTTCAGGAAGAAGTTAACCTAATTTCTGACCTGAATCTGGAAGGCTGGACTAACGATGAGCATACTAATGATTTAGTACAGAAGGTAGTAAAGAACTACTTAGGCCGTCGTAACGAGGTTTCCGCCCAGTTTAAGCGTAACCGCTTTACCCTGGAAGTAGGCGATGAGCTACCGGCCGGTATTGTTCAGCTAGCTAAAGTTTATATTGCTAAGAAGCGTAAACTGAAAGTTGGTGACAAAATGGCGGGCCGCCACGGTAACAAAGGTGTGGTTGCAAAAATTGTTCGCGAGGAAGATATGCCATTCTTACCGGATGGTACCCCGATGGACATAGTGCTTAACCCGCTGGGTGTGCCTTCGCGTATGAACATCGGTCAGATTTACGAAACTGTACTTGGTTGGGCCGGTGAGAAGCTAGGCAAACGCTACGCCACACCAATCTTTGATGGTGCCAGTGTTCAGGAAGTAACTGATGAGTTAGCAGCCGCCGGGCTACCTGAATTTGGCCGGGCTTACTTGTTCGACGGGCGTACTGGCCAGAAGTTTGACCAGCCGGTAACCGTAGGTATTATTTATATGCTGAAGCTGGGCCATTTAGTTGACGATAAGATGCACGCCCGTTCAATAGGACCGTACTCGCTTATTACGCAGCAGCCGCTGGGTGGTAAAGCTCAGTTCGGTGGTCAGCGCTTTGGTGAGATGGAAGTTTGGGCACTGGAAGCATTCGGTGCATCGCACATCCTTCAGGAAATTCTTACTGTTAAGTCTGACGACGTAGTTGGCCGTGCCAAAGCGTACGAAGCAATAGTTAAGGGTGAAAATATGCCGAAGCCTAATATACCGGAATCGTTTAACGTACTGGTACACGAGCTTCGCGGCTTGGCCCTTGAAATTACACTAGACTAAGAAATGCTAGAGCCGGTAGGGAGGTACCCTATCGGCCTAGGCTTTCTGGCCTAATTTGGTTGTTTACATTCGAATCCAAACAGTGCTATGGCATTTCGTAAAAATAAAAAGTTAAACAATGATTTCTCCAAGGTTACTATTAGCCTGGCTTCTCCGGAATCTATTCTGGAAAGCAGCCACGGAGAGGTAACGCAACCGGAAACCATTAACTACCGGACCTATAAGCCGGAAATGGGTGGTTTATTCTGTGAGCGTATCTTCGGTCCGGTTAAGGATTGGGAGTGTCATTGCGGAAAATACAAGCGCATTCGTTACAAAGGCATTATCTGTGACCGCTGTGGAGTAGAGGTTACTGAAAAGAAAGTGCGCCGCGAGCGAATGGGCCACATTGAATTGGTAGTACCGGTAGCACATATCTGGTATTTCCGTTCTCTGCCGAATAAAATTGGTTACCTACTTGGTTTACCCACCAAGAAGCTTGACCAGATAATTTACTACGAACGCTACGTGGTAATTAACCCAGGTGTTAAGGAAGAGGAAGGCGTAGGCTATATGGACTTCCTAACCGAAGATGAATACCTGGATATTATAGATAAATTACCTCGCGAGAACCAGCAGCTAGATGATAGCGATCCAATGAAGTTCATCGCGAAGATGGGTGCTGATGCCCTGGAAATGCTATTGGCTCGTCTGGATCTGGATGATCTTTCGTACCAGTTGCGCCACCAGGCCGCTACCGATACTTCTCAGCAGCGTAAAGCCGAAGCGCTTAAGCGCCTGAAGGTGGTTGAAGCATTCCGTGATGCCAACACGCGCGTTGAGAACCGTCCGGAGTGGATGGTAATTAAAATGGTACCGGTAATTCCGCCGGAATTACGTCCGTTAGTGCCGTTGGATGGTGGCCGTTTCGCTACTTCCGACCTTAACGATTTGTACCGCCGCGTTATTATCCGTAATAACCGCCTTAAGCGCCTTATCGATATTAAAGCTCCTGAAGTTATCCTTCGGAATGAGAAGCGTATGCTTCAGGAAGCGGTTGACTCACTGTTCGACAACAGCCGTAAAGTTAACGCGGTTCGTTCCGATGGTAACCGTGCGCTTAAGTCGCTTTCCGATATGCTGAAGGGTAAGCAGGGTCGTTTCCGCCAAAACCTATTGGGTAAGCGGGTTGACTACTCCGGCCGTTCGGTAATTGTAGTAGGTCCTGAGCTTAAGCTGCACGAATGCGGTCTGCCTAAGAATATGGCGGCTGAACTATTCAAACCGTTTATTATTCGTAAGCTTATTGAGCGCGGTATAGTAAAAACGGTTAAATCGGCCAAGAAAATAGTGGATCGTAAAGATCCGGTGGTTTGGGATATTCTGGAAAACGTATTGAAAGGGCACCCGGTTCTTCTAAACCGGGCTCCAACCCTGCACCGCTTGGGTATTCAAGCCTTCCAACCAAAACTTATTGAAGGTAAAGCAATTCAGCTGCACCCGCTGGTATGTACGGCTTTTAACGCCGACTTCGACGGTGACCAAATGGCGGTTCACGTGCCACTAGGACACGAGGCTATTTTGGAAGCTTCATTACTGATGCTTTCCAGCCACAACATTCTGAACCCGGCTAACGGTGCTCCAATTGCCGTACCTTCTCAGGACATGGTTCTTGGTCTTTATTACGTAACTAAAGGCCGCCGCAGCACCGAGGATAATAAGGAGAAAGGGGAAGGAATGCGTTTCTATTCAGCCGAAGAAGTTCTTATTGCGCTGAACGAAAATCGCATTAGCAAGCATGCCTATATTCACGTTAAGACTAAGGTGCGTAACCCGGAAACCGGTGAACTATCCGAGCAGATGGTGGAAACTGTGGCGGGTCGCGTAATCTTTAACCAGTACGTTCCGGAAGAAGTAGGCTACGTAGATGAGCTACTTACTAAGAAGAAACTGCAGCAAATTATTGCCCAGGTATTCAAAATTGTAGGTATGGCTCGCACCGCCCACTTCCTGGATGACATTAAGGAGTTAGGATTCCAGAGTGCCTACCGCGGTGGCCTATCTATGGGTCTGGGCGATATTCTTGTTCCAGAGAATAAGGATGAAATGGTAGCCGGCGCTAAAGAGGAAGTTGATGCCGTATGGAACAACTACCTAATGGGTCTGATTACCGACAACGAACGTTACAACCGGGTTATTGATATTTGGACGCGCGTTAACTCGCAACTGACTAACAACCTGATGAAGAAGATGGAGGACGACAAGCAAGGCTTTAACTCTATCTATATGATGATGCACTCCGGAGCCCGGGGTTCTCGTGAGCAAATTCGTCAGTTGGGCGGTATGCGGGGTCTGATGGCTAAGCCGCAGAAAAACCTTCAGGGTTCAGTAGGTGAAATTATTGAAAACCCGATTCTTTCAAACTTTAAGGAAGGTCTGGATGTAATCGAATACTTCATCTCTACCCACGGTGCCCGTAAAGGTCTGGCCGATACGGCGCTTAAAACTGCGGATGCGGGATACCTAACCCGTCGTCTGGTTGACGTAGCGCAGGATGTTGTAGTGAACGAGGAGGACTGCGGTACCCTACGTGGTATTAATGTAACTGCCCTGAAGGACAACGAAGACATTGTTGAGCCGCTAAGCGAGCGTATCCTTGGTCGAGTTACTGTTCAAGATGTAATTGACCCAATTACTGATGAGCTGATTTTACCAGCCGGTGAGGAAATTACCGAAGAATTAGCCGCTTTAATTGATGAAACATCGATTGAAGAAGTAGAAATTCGTTCTCCCTTAACTTGCGAAACGCGTCAGGGTATTTGCTCTAAGTGTTACGGCCGTAACTTGGCAACCGGTCGTATGTCGCAGCGTGGCGACTCAGTAGGTGTAGTAGCGGCTCAATCAATTGGTGAGCCAGGTACCCAGCTTACTTTACGTACTTTCCACGTGGGTGGTACGGCATCTAACATTGCGGTAGATGCTCAAATCAGAGCTAAGTTCGATGGTGTTGTTCGTTTCGAAGAGCTTCGTACCTTGGATACTACCAATGCCGATGGCGATCCTACTACTGTAGTAATGGGCCGTTCCGGTGAAATCCAGATCACTGACGAAAAAGGAACGAAAGTTTATATTTCGAACCACGTACCGTACGGTGCATTCCTTACTGTAAAAGAAGGCCAAAAAATAAGCAAGGGCGATCAGCTATGCTATTGGGATCCTTACAATGCAGTAATTATGTCCGAGCTGGACGGTACTATTGAGTTTGATGCTATAGAAGAAGGTATTACCTACCGTGAAGAATCCGACGAACAGACTGGTCACCGCGAGAAAGTAATTACCGATACAAAGGATAAAACCAAGAACCCAGCTATCGTAGTAAATACCGGTGGCGATTCTACCAAAGCGTATAACATACCAGTAGGTGCTCACCTAGCGGTTGAAGAAGGCGTTAAGGTTAGAAAAGGTCAGGTTCTGGCTAAAATTCCTCGTACCATGGGTAAATCCCGCGATATTACCGGTGGTCTGCCACGAGTAACTGAGCTATTCGAAGCCCGTAACCCGTCTAACCCGGCCGTAGTATCGGAAATCGATGGCGTAGTAACCTATGGTGGTATCAAGCGAGGTAACCGCGAAATTTACATTGAGTCGCGCGATGGAGTGAAGAAGCGTTACATGGTGCCGCTTTCTAAGCACATTCTGGTTCAGGACAACGACTTCGTGAAAGCGGGTTATCCACTTTCCGACGGTGCAGTAACTCCGGCCGATATTCTAAATATTAAAGGACCAACTGCTGTTCAGGAATACTTAGTGAACGAAATTCAGGAAGTATACCGTCTGCAGGGTGTAAAGATCAACGATAAGCATATTGAAACTATCGTGCGTCAGATGATGCAGAAGGTTCTAATAGTAGATGCCGGAGATACGAGTTTCTTGCAAAATCAACTAGTTGACCGTTTTGCTTTCCGCGAAGAGAACGATGATATTCTGGATAAGATTGTAGTAACCGAAGCCGGTGACAGCACTACGGTTAAGCCAGGTATGATTATTACCGCGCGTCGTTTACGCGAAGAAAATTCTAAGCTTAAACGTAATGACCAAAAGTTGATCGAGGTTCGAGAAGCATCGCCTTCAGTATCTCAGCCTATGCTACAGGGTATTACCCAAGCATCGTTAGGTACCGAAAGCTTTATTTCCGCTGCTTCCTTCCAGGAAACAACTAAGGTATTGAGTGAAGCTTCAATTAGGGGTAAGGCTGATAAATTAATTGGTCTGAAAGAAAACGTAATTGTTGGCCACCTAATACCAGCCGGTACCGGTATGCGTGAGTACAAAGACATGACGGTTTACAACGAGGAAGAATACGAAAGAGTAAAATCTTCTCGGGTAGATGCAGATGTTGAGGAGAGACGCACCGAATACGCTAAGTAACATGGATGAGAAAAACCAAAAACCAAATAAGCCTCAGCAAATCAATATAGAATTGAATGAGGAGGTTGCTGAAGGAGTATACAGTAACCTGGCTATGGTTGCCCACTCCAACTCAGAGTTTGTGGTTGATTTCATCCGACTTATGCCGGGTGTGCCCAAAGCAAAAGTTAAAGCCAGAATTATTTTAACGCCGGAGCACGCTAAGCGCCTGCTTCAGGCATTAAATGATAATATTCAGAAGTTCGAAAAGAACTTTGGCGATATAAAACAGGCTGAAGAAGAAGGCGTACGGTTCCCAATAAACTTTGGGGGTACCGTAGGCGAGGCTTAATTCAGCCCAGGTAGCTAATAAATATAAAAATAGTACACATTGGCTTTGAATATGTGTACTATTTTTATATTTTTGCCCACCGAAAAAACTGAGTGTTAAGGAAACGAGAGTTAAATAAAAGGTAAGAATGCCTACTATTCAGCAACTAGTACGGAAAGGCAGAAAAAAACTGACCTCGAAGTCAAAATCTCCCGCTCTGGATTCTTGTCCACAGCGCCGTGGCGTGTGTACCCGTGTGTACACTACCACACCAAAGAAGCCAAACTCGGCCATGCGTAAAGTAGCGCGTGTTCGTCTTACAAACGGCAAAGAAGTTAACGCCTATATTCCAGGCGAAGGTCACAACCTACAGGAGCACAGCATTGTGCTTATCCGTGGTGGTCGTGTTAAAGACCTTCCCGGTGTGCGTTACCACATCATCCGCGGTGCGCTAGATACTGCCGGAGTAAATAACCGTTTACAGGCCCGTTCTAAATATGGTGCTAAGCGTCCAAAAACTAAATAAGGGGAAAGATGAGAAAAGCAAAACCTAAAAAGCGATACATCCTGCCTGATCCCAAGTTTGGTGATGTATTAGTATCAAAGTTTGTAAACTATATGATGGTGGACGGCAAAAAAAGTATTGCCTACAGCATCTTCTACAACGCTTTGGCTATAGTTGAAAACAAGACTGGCGAAAATGGTTTAGAGACCTGGAAAAAAGCCCTTAATAACGTTATGCCTGCCGTTGAGGTGAAAAGCCGCCGTGTAGGTGGTGCTACCTTCCAAGTTCCAATGGAAGTTCGCCCGGAGCGCAAGACTTCAATGGGTATTAAGTGGTTAATTTCGTATGCCCGTAACCGCGGCGAAAAAACCATGACCGAAAAATTAGCCGGCGAAATTATTGCCGCTTCTAAAGGTGAAGGTGCTGCAATCAAGAAGAAAGACGATACCCACCGTATGGCGGAAGCAAACAAAGCATTCTCACACTTCAGATTCTAGAACATGAAGCGCGACTTACGATACACAAGAAATATCGGTATTGCTGCCCACATCGATGCTGGTAAAACTACAACTACCGAGCGTATTCTTTACTACGCCGGGGTTAGCCATAAAATAGGTGAGGTACACGACGGTGCAGCTACAATGGACTGGATGGAGCAGGAGCAGGAGCGTGGTATCACCATTACTTCAGCGGCTACCACTGTAAAATGGCCGTACCGTGGACAAGATTACCACATAAATATTATAGACACCCCAGGTCACGTGGACTTTACCGTAGAGGTAAACCGTTCTCTTCGGGTTCTTGATGGTTTAGTGTTTTTATTTAGTGCGGTTGATGGTGTTGAGCCACAATCTGAAACTAACTGGCGACTGGCTGATAACTACAACGTAGCCCGCATAGGGTTTGTAAATAAAATGGACCGCCAGGGTGCTGACTTCTTAGGAGTTTGTAAGCAGGTTAAAGAGATGCTAGGTAGCAATGCCGTGCCTCTTCAATTACCAATTGGTGCTGAAGACAACTTCCGGGGAGTAGTTGACTTAGTTAATAACCGCGGTATTATCTGGAATGATGAAGATATGGGTATGACCTTTACCGAGGTGCCTATTCCGGATGACATGGTAGAAGAAGCTGCAGAATACCGCGAGAAGCTTCTGGAAGCAGTAGCTGAGTACGACGAAACTCTTATGGAGAAGTACTTTGAAGACCCGGACTCTATTACTGAAGATGAAATAATGGCTGCTCTTCGCGCCGCTACCATCGATATGGCTATCGTGCCAATGATGTGTGGTTCTTCATTCAAGAACAAGGGTGTTCAGACAATGCTCGACTACGTTATGGCCCTTTGCCCATCTCCGCTAGATCGGGACAAAATTAAAGGTACTAACCCAGATACTGACGAGGTAGTTTACCGTAAGCCTGATTTCGACGAGCCGTTTGCTGCACTGGCATTTAAAATTGCTACTGACCCGTATGTTGGTCGTCTGTGCTTTATTCGTGCGTATTCCGGAGTACTAGAGTCTGGCTCGTACGTATATAATACCCGTTCAGATAATAAGGAGCGTATTAGCCGTATCTTCCAAATGCACGCCAATAAGCAAAACCAGATTGAAAGGCTGGGAGCTGGTGACATTGGAGCGGTAGTAGGCTTTAAGGATATTAAGACCGGCGACACCCTATGTGACCAAGGGCATAAAATTGTTCTTGAATCAATGGTATTCCCAGATCCGGTTATTGGTTACGCAATCGAGCCTAAGAAGCAGGCCGACGTAGACAAACTGGGTATGGCAATTGCTAAGTTGGTAGAAGAAGACCCAACCCTAGTGGTTAATACTGACGAGGAAACTGGTCAAACAATTCTTCGCGGTATGGGTGAGCTTCACCTTGATATTATTATTGACCGTTTGCGCCGTGAGTTCAAGGTTGAAATTAATCAGGGTGCTCCTCAGGTGGCTTACAAAGAAGCAATTACAGCTAGTGTAGAACACAAAGAGGTTTACAAGAAGCAAACCGGTGGTAAAGGTAAATTTGCCGACATTGTGTTTGAACTTAGCCCAATGGATGAAAATCCGGATCCTAAGGAGGTAAGAAACGGCCTTCAATTCGTAAATGGTATTGTGGGGGGTGTTATTCCTAAAGAATTTATTCCGGCAATCCAGAAAGGTTTTGAAGGAGCTATGAAGAACGGACCTCTTGCCGGTTATCCGGTTGAGCAGTTAAAAGTTCGTCTGTTTCACGGATCATTCCACGATGTTGACTCCGATGCACTTTCTTTCGAGATGGCTGCTCGTTTAGGATACAAAGAGGCTGCTAAAAAAGCTAAACCTCAGATTCTAGAGCCTATTATGTCGGTAGAGGTGGTTACTCCGGATGAGTATACCGGTCCGGTAACTGGTGACCTTAACCGTCGTCGTGGTATAATGAGGGGAATGGACAGCAAAGGCGTGGCCCAAGTAATTAAGGCTAACGTTCCGCTAAGCGAGCTTTTTGGCTACGTGACCGACCTTCGTACTATTACATCAGGTCGTGCAACTGCATCATTAACATTCTCACACTACGATCCCGTGCCTAATAACCTTGCTGAAACTATTATTGCAAAGGCTAAAGGAGAGGCTTAAAATAAAGAGGTATGAACCAAAAAATTCGCATAAAACTTAAGTCATACGATCATAACCTCGTTGACAAGTCGTCGGAGAAAATTGTTCGCGCGGTAAAAGCTACCGGCGCGGTGGTAAGCGGTCCAATTCCGTTGCCAACCGAGAAGGATATCTTTACCGTACTTCGTTCACCGCACGTGAGCAAGAAGTCGCGTGAGCAATTTCAACTTTGTACTTATAAGCGTCTGGTTGATATTTATTCAACCAGTGCCAAAACGGTTGATGCCCTAATGAAGCTTGAGCTTCCGAGTGGCGTAGACGTTGAGATCAAGGTTTGATAATTGACGAACTGCATTGGAAGAACCAATCTTCGGGCTACGAAGGTTGGTTCTTTTTTGTTGTGTGTTGAATAAGAAATATTTGCGCCAGCATTTTTCTTGTAAACATAATTTCATATCTTTGCAGTCCTTTGTGAAAAGTATGTGGCAGCAAGCGGCTGCCGAAACTTGACAAACTAATCAATACAATGTCTGGTATTATTGGAAAAAAAGTCGGAATGACCAGCATTTACGGGGCCGATGGACGCAACGTCGCATGCACCGTAATTGAAGCCGGTCCCTGTGTCATCACGCAGGTTAAAAACCAAGATGTGGACGGCTACAATGCTGTTCAGTTAGCTTACGATGAGCGTAAGGCTAAGAACACCCCTGCTGCCATAGCAGGCCACTTTTCTAAAGCTGGAACTACTCCTAAGAAAAAGGTAGTTGAGTTTCGTGAATTCCGTGCCGAATTTGAGGGCGGGGTTAACGTAGGCGTTGAGGTTAAAGTAGGTGAGGTGTTTGCCGAAGGTGAATTCGTAGATGCAATTGGTACCTCTAAAGGTAAAGGTTTCCAGGGTGTAGTTAAACGTCACGGATTCGGTGGTGTTGGTCAGGCTACCCACGGTCAGCATAACCGTTTACGCGCACCAGGTTCAATTGGTGCTTGTTCGTTCCCAGCTCGCGTATTCAAAGGTCTTCGTATGGCCGGGCGTATGGGTGGTAACCGAGTAAAAATGGTAAACCTTCGCATCCTTAAAATATACCCGGAGAAAAACCTTATTCTAATAAGTGGTTCAGTGCCGGGAGCTAAAAATTCTTACGTGATCTTAGAGAAATAAGCCATGGAAGTTGCAGTTAAGAAGAACAATGGCGAAGACGCAGGACGCAAAATAGCGCTACCTGAATCTTTATTTGGTATTGAGCCTAACGATCACGCCATTTATTTAGATGTGAAGCAGTATCTGGCCAATCAGCGTCAGGGTACTCATAAGTCGAAAGAAAGAGCTGAGATAGCTGGTTCTACTCGCAAAATAAAGAAGCAAAAAGGTACTGGTACGGCTCGTGCCGGTAGCATTAAATCTCCGGTATTTCGTGGTGGTGGTCGTATTTTCGGTCCTAAGCCTCGTAACTACGGATTTAAGCTAAACAAAAAAGTTAAAGAACTGGCTCGTAAGTCAGCTTTAAGCTACAAAGCTAAGGACGAAAGCATAAGCATTTTGGATGGTATCTCAATTGATGCTCCAAAGACTAAAACTTTCTTGAAGCTTTTACAGGATCTTTCCCTGAGCAATAAAAAGTCATTAGTGGTACTTCCGGAAATGGATAAGAATGTAGTGCTTTCTAGCCGCAACATTCCTAATACTATGGTAGTAACCGCTTCTGATTTAAATACCTACGATATAGTGAACGCCGATACTCTAGTTCTAGTAGAGGGAACCGTTCAGAAGTTAGAAGAAATCTACAAGGCGTAACCATGAGTGTATTAATTAAACCATTGGTAACCGAGAAGGTATCGGCCATGAACGAAAAAGGGCAGTACGGTTTTATTGTAACCAAAACTGCTAATAAGGTAGAAATTAAGCAGGCCGTTGAGAAAATGTATAACGTTACTGTTGCTTCAGTAAACACAATGAATTACGGAGGCAAAGATAAAACCCGGTATACAAAATCTCGCATAGTTGCGGGTCGTACCTCTGCTTACAAGAAAGCTATGATTACCGTAGCTGAAGGTGAAGTAATAGATTTTTACAGCGGTATATAATATATAAGCAATGGCAATTAAGAAACTAAGACCAATCACTCCCGGTCAAAGATTTAGAGTTGCGCCGACCTTCCAGGAAGTTACTACAAACAAACCTGAGAAGTCGTTGTTAATGCCGCTACGTAAAAGTGGTGGGCGTAACAACTCCGGCCGTATGACTATGCGCTACTTAGGTGGCGGTCATAAAAAGCATATCCGTATCATAGATTTCAAGCGTAATCGCTTTGATATTCCGGCTACGGTTAAAACAATTGAGTACGATCCTAGCCGTACCGCGCGTATTGCTCTGGTAGTATACGCTGATGGTTTGAAGTCCTATATACTTGCTGCCGAAGGAATGCAGGTAGGACAAACAATCGTAAGTGGTGAGTCAGTAGCCCCGGAAATGGGTAATACACTTCCGCTGAAGAGCATCCCGATGGGTACAATTGTTCATAATATAGAGCTTAAACCTGGTAAAGGGGGAGCTTTGGCCCGTAGTGCCGGCTCGTACGCTCAGCTTGTAGCCCGGGAAGGTAAGTACGCTACCCTTAAAATGCCTAGCGGTGAAATGCGCATGGTATTAGTAGAGTGTTTGGCTACGGTTGGTACCGTATCTAACGGAACTCATATGAATGAGAGCTTAGGTAAGGCTGGTCGTAAGCGCTGGATGGGACGTCGCCCACGCGTTCGTGGTGTAGTAATGAACCCAGTCGATCACCCGATGGGTGGTGGTGAAGGTCGTTCGTCTGGTGGACACCCACGTTCTCGTAACGGTCAGTTGGCGAAAGGTCTTAAGACTCGCCGTCCTAAGAAATATAGCAATGGCCTGATCATCGGTAATAAGAAGAAGAAAAAATAATGGCACGTTCACTCAAAAAAGGACCCTATATAGACTACCGCCTTGAGAACAAGGTTGATGCCATGAATGATTCAGGCAAGAAGTCGGTTATTAAAACCTGGTCACGCCGCAGCATGATATCGCCTGAATTTGTAGGTCACACTTTTGCGGTACATAATGGTAATAAGTTTATTCCGGTGTACGTAACGGAAAACATGGTAGGACATAAAATGGGTGAATTCGCCCCTACCCGTAACTTCCGTGGACATACCGCAAAAAAAGATAAAGGTAAAAGATAATATGGAAGCGACTGCAAAGCTGATGAATGTGCCTACTTCGCCTCGCAAAATGAGGCTAGTAGCTGACATGATCCGCGGCATGGCAGTAGACCGTGCCCTAAGCGTACTCAAATTCGATAGTAAGCATAGTTCTGCTCGCCTAGAAAAGCTGTTGGTATCTGCAGTGGCTAACTGGCAGAATAAATTTGAAGATGAGCGCCTTGAAGACGCCAATCTATTCGTGAAGGAAATTCGCGTTGACGGTGGCAAAATGTTAAAGCGTCTACGTCCGGCTCCTCAGGGTCGAGCGCACCGCATTCGCAAGCGTTCTAACCACGTAACTTTAGTGATTGCCAACCGCGAAGCAGCTCAGGAGGCTGCTTCAACAACCAAAGGAGAATAAGTATTATGGGACAGAAAATTAATCCGATAAGTCTTCGATTAGGTATCATTAAAGGCTGGGATTCCAACTGGTACGGTGGCAAATCTTTCGCCGACAAGATTGTTGAAGATCACAATATCCGCAAATACATTAATGCCCGTATTGTAAAGGGTGGTATTTCTAAGATAATTATTGAGCGCACTCTCAAGCGCATTACGCTTACCTTACACACTGCCCGCCCGGGCGTTGTAATTGGTAAAGGCGGTGCTGAAGTTGACCGTTTACGGGAAGAGCTTAAGAAGTTAACCGGAAAGGATGTTCAAATCAATATATTTGAAATTAAGCGTCCGGAGCTTGATGCTCAGCTAGTAGGAGAATCTATTGCTCAGCAGCTTAAAGCTCGTATCTCTTTCCGCCGCGCCATGAAGCAGGCTATTGCCGGTGCCATGCGCGTAGGAGCTCAGGGAATCAAGATTAAATGTTCTGGTCGTTTAGGCGGAGCCGAGATGGCCCGCTCAGAGCAATACAAAGAAGGTCGTGTACCTCTACACACCCTTCGTGCTGATATTGACTACGCTATATCTGAGGCAGATACAGTTTACGGTAAAATCGGTATAAAGGTGTGGATATTCAAAGGTGAAATTTACGGTAAGCCGGACTTATCTCCGGAAGCATTAGCCAACGCAGCTAATAGCCGTGGAAACGCCGGTGGAGGTGATAGAAACCGCGGCAAGCGTGACCGTGGTGACCAGCGTAGAAGAAAAAGAAAATAAGCTGCCTATAAATCTGTAGGAATATGTTACAGCCTAAGAGAACAAAGTTTAGAAAAATGCAAAAGGGTCGCGTAAAGGGCATAGCTCAGCGCGGACACACCCTTGCCTTCGGTAACTTCGGCATCAAAGCTCTTGAGCCGGGTTGGATTACCGCTCGTCAGATTGAGGCAGCTCGTATCGCCATGACTCGTGCAATGAAGCGTGAAGGCCGAGTTTGGATAAGAATTTTCCCCGACAAGCCAATAACCAAAAAACCTGCTGAGGTTCGTATGGGTAAGGGTAAGGG
>CAZDEY010000012.1:18500-36557 GCA_964504565.1 uncultured Roseivirgaceae bacterium | reverse complement strand
CCCGAATATTGGGTAGCTCCTGTACGTCCGGGTACTATCTTGTTTGAGTCTACGGGAGTACCCATGGACTTAGCTCAAGAATCGCTACGCCTGGCTGCCCAAAAGCTGCCTATAAAAGTTAAGTTTGTAGTACGCAACGATTACGCTGCATAAACCTGAATAGCATGAAGAACGAAGAAATCAAGGCCCTATCGGCTGATGAGCTGAATTCGCGAATCCAGGAAGAACAGGAATCGCTGAACAAACTGAAATTTGCGCACGCAGTTACGCAAATCGAAAATCCTAATAAAATCCGTCAAAGCCGCCGGTTAATCGCCCGTTTGAAAACGGAATTACGGGCTAAAGATCTAAATAGCTAAGAAATGGAGTCTCGTAACGTAAGAAAAGAGCGTGTAGGCCAGGTGGTTAGCAATAAAATGGACAAGACCATTACCGTACAGGTTTCCCGTAAGGTGAAGCACCCTATTTACGGTAAGTTTATTGGTAAGTCTTCCACTTTCAAGGCCCACGATGAAGAGAACACGTGCAATATAGGTGACACGGTTCGTATCATGGAAACCCGCCCCTTGAGTAAGTTGAAGCGGTGGCGTTTAGTTGAAGTATTAGAAAGAGCTAAGTAACCATGATCCAGCAAGAATCAAGATTGGCCGTAGCTGATAACAGCGGAGCCAAAGAAGTTATGTGTATCCGCGTATTAGGCGGTACCGGAAAGCGCTACGCCACAGTTGGCGATAAGATTGTGGTTGCCATTAAATCGGCTGTACCGGCTTCTAACGTGAAGAAAGGTTCAGTTAGTAAAGCGGTTGTTGTGAGAACAACCAAGGAAATCCGTCGCAAAGATGGATCTTATATCCGTTTTGAGGAAAATGCTGCCGTTCTACTGAACGCGCAGGACGAACCTCGCGGTACTCGTATTTTCGGACCGGTAGCACGTGAACTACGTGAGCGTCAGTTTATGAAAATTGTATCATTAGCTCCAGAAGTACTATAATAGCATGAAGAAGCAAGTGAACACCAGCAAGCTAAAAATCCGTAAAGGCGATACAGTTAAAGTTATCGCCGGAAACGATAGAAATACCGATCCAGCAGAAGTAATTGCCGTATTTCCAAAGGATAATAAAGCTTTGGTTAAAGGTCGTAATATGAAGACCAAACACCAAAAGCCTAATGCTCAAAACCCTGAAGGTGGAATTTCTCAGGTAGAAGCTCCAATCCATATCAGTAACCTTATGCTGATTGACCCGAAATCGGGTGAGGCAACTCGCGTAGGCCGTAAGGCTGACAGCAACGGAAAATTACAGCGCTATTCAAAGAAAACCGGAGAAATAATCAGCAATGGCTAGTCCCAGATTAAAAGAGAAATATCTTAACGATATCGTTCCTGCCCTTAAAGAAAAGTTTGAATACTCTTCTGTTATGCAGGTGCCAAAACTCGTGAAGATCAGCATTAACCGTGGTATGGGTGCTGCTGTAACCGATAAAAAATTGGTGGATACCAGCGTTGAAGAACTGACTACAATAACTGGTCAGAAAGCTGTAGCTACTATCGCCAAAAATGCAATCTCTAACTTTAAGCTTAGAGAGGGCATGCCAATTGGTGCTAAAGTTACCCTTCGCGGTGAGCGTATGTTTGAATTTTTGGACCGCCTTACTTCAGTAGCTCTACCTCGCGTACGTGACTTCCGTGGTGTTAGCGCCAAAGGATTTGACGGTCGGGGTAATTACACCTTAGGGGTAACTGAGCAAATTATCTTCCCGGAAATTAGTATTGATAAGGTGAACCGTATTACCGGTATGAACATCACATTTGTGACTACTGCAACCACCGACGAAGAGTGCTACGCTCTTCTGAAGGAATTTGGAATGCCGTTCGCCAATAAAAATAATTAATATGGCTAGAGAAGCAGTAAAAGCTAGAGAAAGAAAGCGCGCCAAAATGGTGGCTAAATATGCTGAGAAGCGTGCTGCCCTAAAAGCAGCCGGTGACTACGAAGCTTTAGATAAATTGCCGAAAAACGCATCTCCGGTACGTTTGCACAATCGTTGTAAACTAACTGGTCGTCCTAAAGGCTATATGCGTAAATTTGGTCTTTCTAGGGTAACTTTTCGCGAGATGGCATCAGCCGGAAAGATTCCAGGAGTGACAAAGGCAAGCTGGTAGTTCAGCTTTTCTTTTTATTCTAAAATATTAGTTGTACTTTTGCAGGCCAATTACGGCAAATTAATTAAAGCATATAAATGGATCCGATAGCAGATTACCTGACCCGCTTACGCAACGCGATTAAGGCGAACCATCGGGTGGTAGAAGTTCCGGCTTCTAACATTAAGAAGGAGTTAACCAAAGTTCTATACGACAAAGGTTACATACAAAGTTACAAGTTTGTAGATGATGTGCCTGCAAAGAGCAACATCAAAATAGCGCTTAAATATAATCCGGTAACTAAAGTTTCGGCTATTACTAAGTTAGAGCGTATCAGCAAGCCAGGTTTACGCCGCTACAGCAGCGCTGAAGAATTACCCCGAGTACTTAACGGACTTGGAATAGCCGTAATGTCAACTTCTCACGGTGTTATGACTGATAAAGAGGCCCGTGATAAGCATATTGGTGGGGAAGTTTTGTGTTACGTTTATTAATTATCGCTCATGTCTAGAATAGGAAAAAAGCCGATATCTCTTCCAAAGGGAGTTGAGGTTACTCACAAAGACGGTGCGGTTACAGTAAAAGGACCAAAAGGCACCCTTTCTCAGGATATTAAAAAAGATTTTGAGGTAAGCGTTGAAGAATCTACGCTAACTATCAACCGTCCTTCTGATGACAAAGAAGATAAAGCAATGCACGGTTTGTACCGTTCTCTGCTTAATAATATGGTTGAAGGAGTTAGCAATGGTTACACCCGTCAATTAGAGTTGGTAGGTGTAGGATATAAAGCTAACGTTCAAAATAACGTGCTTGAGCTTAACTTAGGCTACTCTCACGCTATATATTTAGCATTACCCGATGAGGTTAAAGCTTCCGCTGAAACTCTTAAAGGTAAAAACCCAACCATTACGTTAGAAAGTATTGATAAGCAGTTAGTAGGTCAAATCGCTGCTAAAATAAAATCTTTCCGTAGCGTTGAGCCTTATAAAGGCAAAGGTGTTCGTTTTGTGGGTGAACACGTTCGTAGAAAAGCTGGTAAAACTGCTAAAAAGTAAGTAGATGGCTAAGAATATAAGATTAAGTAGCAGAGACCGTATCCGTAAAGGTATACGCAGTAAAATTAGCGGTAGCGCTGAGCGTCCTCGTCTTAGCGTGTTCAAAAGTAACCGCCGCATCTACGCCCAGCTAATCGATGATGCCAAGGGTCATACTATTGCTCAGGCATCAAGCCAAGAACTAGACGCCGCCAACGCAACCATTGATGTTGCTAAGAAGGTAGGCTCAAGCTTAGCGGAGAAAGCTAAAGGTTCAGGTGTTGAAACTGTAGTTTTCGATAGAAACGGTTACAAGTATCATGGTCAAATCAAAGCCTTGGCTGAGGGTGCTCGCGAAGGTGGACTTAACTTTTAATATAAATGGCACAAGCAAACGTAAAATCTGTTAAAGCCAGCGATATCGACCTTAAGGAACGCGTTGTTGCAATCAACCGGGTTGCTAAGGTTGTAAAAGGTGGTCGTCGTTTCAGCTTCGCTGCCATTGTGGTAGTTGGTGACGGGCAAGGTGTAGTAGGTTACGGTCTGGGTAAAGCCAACGAGGTAACTGACGCTATTGTTAAGGGAATTGAAGATGCTAAGAAAAATTTAGTACGGGTTCCTATCATTAAAAATACACTGCCACACGCTGCAGAAGGTAAGTACTGCGGTGGTTACGTACTATTGAAGCCCGCAGCGGCTGGTACGGGTGTAATTGCCGGTGGTGCCATGCGTGCGGTATTAGAAAGTGCTGGAGTACACGACGTACTGGCCAAGTCAAAAGGCTCGTCGAACCCTCACAACGTAGTTAAAGCTACGTTCGATGCTCTACTTAATATGAGAGATGCTCGCACGGTAGCTATGCAACGTGGAATTCCAATGTCTAAAGTTTTTAACGGATAATAATGGCAACTGTAAAAATCACTCAGATACGTAGTGCTATTGGTCGCCCTAAAAATCAGTTGGCAACTCTTAAAGCACTTGGATTAGGCCGCATAGGTAAGTCTGTAGAGAAGAATATGACTCCTCAGATTCAAGGCATGGTTAATCAATTATCTCATTTACTTGAAGTAAAAGAATCATAGTCATGAAATTACATTCGCTAAGCCCTGCCAAAGGGGCAACCAAAAGTGATAAGCGTATTGCTCGTGGCCAGGGTTCTGGTAGAGGTGGTACGTCAACTCGCGGACACAAAGGTGCTCAATCGCGTTCCGGCTACAGCAAGAAACGTGGTTTTGAAGGTGGTCAGATGCCACTTCAGCGTCGTGTGCCTAAGTTTGGCTTTAATAACCCAAATAAGGAAGTATTTAAGCCAATCAATTTATATACATTGGCTAACTTAGCCTCTGAACATAACCTGGATACAATTGCTATATCTGACTTACGGGACCACGGTTTGGTAGGTAAGAACGATAAAGTTAAAGTATTAGGTAGCGGAGAAGTAAGTAAGGCAATTACGGTTGAGGCTCATGCGTTCTCAGCTTCTGCTTCAGAAGCTATTGAAAAAGCAGGAGGTAAGGCTAACAAACTATAGAGCGATGAATAAGTTCCTCTCTACATTTAAAAATATATTCTCAATAGAAGATCTAAGGACTCGTATTTTCAATACGTTGTTTTTCCTAGTAATCTTTAGGTTGGGAAGTCATGTAGTGCTACCGGGTGTAGATCCTGATGGTCTACAGGAATCTCTGGGAGGAATATTTGGATTCATTGATGCATTTTTAGGAGGTGCTTTCGGTAGGGCTTCGATATTTGCTCTTGGCATAATGCCTTACATTAGTGCGTCAATTGTAATTCAATTGTTAACTGTTGCTGTACCTTACTTCACCAAACTGCAAAAGGAAGGTGAAAGTGGCCGTAAGAAAATTAATCAGATTACGCGTATTCTAACCATTGGTATTACGTTGGCTCAAGGTTGGGGCTACCTAACTGCTACTATTGAACCAACGGCAGTTACAATGGATTCCATGTTATTCTGGAAAATAACCAATGTAATTGTTCTGACCTCCGGTACTATATTCTGCATGTGGTTAGGTGAAAAGATCACTGATAAGGGTATAGGTAACGGAATATCAATGCTGATCATGATCGGTATTGTGAGCCGTTTA
This sequence comes from uncultured Roseivirgaceae bacterium, assembly GCA_964504565.1. GTDB lineage: Bacteria > Bacteroidota > Bacteroidia > Cytophagales > Cyclobacteriaceae > Cesiribacter. Next base: position 31,278 of record CAZDEY010000012.1, on the reverse strand, counting down.
CCTGGAGCACTTGTCCAGGAGGCTCTTGGTCGGGGCACTAATGGAATGTTGTTGTTCGTAATTGAAATCGTAGCTCTATTCTTTGTAGTTATGGCAGTAGTAATGCTGACCCAGGCTACCAGAAGAATTCCGGTTCAGTACGCTAAGCAGGTGATTGGAGGCAAGGTTTACGGTGGACAACGACAGTATATTCCTTTAAAGGTGAATGCTTCCGGGGTAATGCCAATTATATTTGCACAGTCTCTAATGTTTGTACCTAGCTTGCTAGCAGGTATATGGCAAGATGATAGTGATATAGCGGCGGCTATTGGCCAAACCTTTAGCGATATAACCTCGTGGCAGTATAATTTAACCTTTGCCTTACTAATTATAATCTTCACCTTTTTCTATACAGCTATAACAGTTAATCCTAACCAGATTGCTGATGATCTTAAAAGAAATGGTGGATTTATACCGGGAGTTAAGCCAGGTTTTGATACTAGTCACTTTATAGATACTGTTTTAACCAGAATTACGTTACCTGGAGCTTTATTTTTGGCCATTGTGGCTATAATGCCAGCATTTGCCAGCCTTGCAGGAGTAAGCCGGGAATTTGCTCAATTTTACGGAGGAACCTCCCTGCTTATATTAGTAGGAGTAGTTCTAGATACTCTGAACCAAATCAACAGTTATCTACTTATGCGTCATTATGAAGGCATGATGAAATCTGGTAACGTTCGGGGTAGATCGGAGAATGTGGCGGTAGCTTAATGGTATTTTTAAAGACAGAGGAAGATTTGGCCCTTATGCGAGAGGGCGCGGTGATATTGGGAAAAGCCCACGCCGAAGTTGCAAAATTAATTAAGCCAGGAATCTCTACCGATAAGCTGGATAAAGTAGCCGAAGATTATATACTTGATCACGGTGGTTTGCCATCGTTTAAAGGTTATAATGGGTTCAAACACGCCTTGTGTATATCTCCTAATGAGCAGGTTGTTCATGGAATACCAGGTGAATACGAATTAGTAGAAGGTGATATACTTTCGGTAGATTGTGGAGTTTTTTATAAAGGCTTCCATACCGATTGTGCTTATACTTACGGTATAGGAGCAATTTCATCAGAAGCTCGAAAGTTGCTGGACACGACCAGAGAGAGCTTGTACGTAGGCATAGAAATGGCGGTAGCTGGCAAACGTATTGGTGATCTTGCAAACGCTATCCAAAAGCACGTGGAGGCAAAAGGATACGGGGTAGTAAGGGAGCTGGTAGGTCACGGTGTAGGCCGAAGCTTACACGAGGCTCCGGAAGTTCCTAATTACGGAAAGCCAGGCCGAGGCCCAAAGCTTAAACCAGGTATGGTAATAGCAATTGAGCCAATGGTGAACTTAGGTAAAAGAAATATTGTACAAGAGAGTGATGGTTGGACAATTCGAACTTCCGATAGAAAACCATCAGCTCACTTTGAGCATACAGTAGCGATACTGGAAGATAGAACAGAAATATTGACTACACATCGATATATAGAAGAAGTATTAGAAGAATTATATGGCTAAACAAGCTTCCATAACCCAAGACGGAACGATAGTTGAAGCACTATCGAACGCCATGTTTAGGGTGGAACTGGAAAACGGACATCAGGTTATTGCCCACATTTCGGGAAAAATGAGAATGTTTTACATTAAAATTTTACCTGGCGATAGGGTTAGACTAGAAATGTCTCCATATGATTTGACTAAAGGTCGAATTGTATATCGATATAAATAAGAGTGCGATGAAAGTTAAAGCATCTGTTAAGAAGCGCAGTGCCGATTGCAAAATTATTCGCAGAAAAGGCAAGGTGTACGTGATTAACAAAAAAAACCCACGGTTTAAACAAAGACAAGGATAAGCTATGGCTCGTATAGCAGGAGTAGACATTCCAGACAATAAAAGAGGCATTATTAGCCTAACCTATATTTTTGGTATAGGTAAAAGCAAAGCCAAATTAATTCTGGAACAAGCCAATGTTGACATTGACAAAAAAGTAAGCGAATGGTCAGAAGATGAATCTTCGGCAGTTCGTACTATCATTACCACTGAGCATAAAACCGAAGGTGTGCTTAAGTCTGAAATTCAGCTTAACATAAAACGGTTAATGGACATTGGATGCTACCGTGGTCTTCGCCACCGTCGTGGTCTGCCGGTTCGCGGTCAGTCTACCAAGAACAATGCCCGTACACGTAAGGGTAAGCGTAAAACTGTAGCCAACAAGAAGAAAGCTACTAAATAACCAATAGGAGATGGCACAAAAACGCAAAGAAAAAGCCAAAAAACGTAATGTGATTGTTGATGCTGTAGGGCAGGCACACATTAAGGCTTCATTCAATAATGTTATTATTAGTCTTACCAATGCTAATGGTCAGGTAATTTCTTGGGCATCTGCTGGTAAAATGGGTTTTAAGGGTTCTAAAAAGAACACTCCCTACGCTGCGCAAGTTGCGGCTCAGAATGCTGCCCAGGTAGCCTACGATGCCGGACTACGCAAGGTAGAGGTTTTTGTAAAAGGACCAGGTGCCGGACGTGAGTCCGCCATAAGAACTATCCAGAATGCGGGAATAGATGTTACGACCATCCGCGACGTAACGCCTCTACCTCACAATGGCTGTCGCCCACCAAAACGCCGTCGCGTGTAATTGTTAGAGTATTTAGAATATGGCAAGATATACCGGACCTAAAACCAAAATTGCTCGTCGCTTTGGCGAGGCTATTTACGGACCAAGTAAGGCTCTTCAAAAGAAAAGTTATCCTCCTGGCCAGCATGGCCGTGGTCGTCGTAAGAAACAGTCTGAATATGCAATCCAGCTTATGGAGAAGCAAAAGGCTAAGTATACTTATGGCGTATTAGAAAAACAGTTCCGTAACCTATTCGAAAAGGCCAACCGTATGCCTGGCATTACTGGTGAAAACCTTCTTCGTTTGTTGGAGCAGCGTCTTGATAATACAGTTTTCAGACTAGGAATTTCCCCAACCCGTCGTGGTGCCCGTCAGTTGGTTCTGCACAAGCACATTGAAGTAAACGGCGAGATTGTAAATATTCCTAGCTACCACCTAAAAGTTGGTGACCGTATTTCAGTACGCGAAAAATCAAAATCTTTAGTAGCTATAACCAATAGTTTAGCTAGCCGCAACGCTTCTCGCTTTACCTGGTTAGAGTGGGATGGTAGCGACCTGACGGGTAAGCACGTTTCAGCTCCAGCTCGCGAGGATATTCCTGAAAATATTAAAGAGCAGTTGATCGTAGAACTTTACTCTAAGTAATTTTAACCTTTTTATAAATAGCTTTATGTCCATATTAGCATTTCAGATGCCTGAGAAGGTTACGATGGAACGTGCCGATGACTTTAGAGGTCTCTTCACGTTCAAGCCCCTCGAGCCTGGATACGGTGTCACAATCGGAAATGCCTTACGGAGAATTCTGCTTTCCTCTCTGGAAGGATACGCAATTGTCGGGGTTCGTATGCCGAACGTTCAGCATGAGTTTTCTTCTATTGAAGGTGTTGTTGAAGACGTAAGTGATATTATTCTTAACCTAAAGCAGGTTCGCCTTAAAAAGGTAAATGATGCTGCCGAAAACCTAATTAAGGTTCAGGTTAATAATCAGTCTCAGCTTACCGCCGGTCAACTAGTGGCTAACACTAACGGTTACGAAGTTCTTAACCCAGATCTGGTTATCTTCAATAGCGACGAATCCGTTAATATGGAAATTGAGTTGTCTATTGAAAAGGGTAGAGGTTATGTTCCGGCTGACGAAAATAAGCCTACTGACGCTCCGATAGGATACATTGCTACTGATGCAATTTTCACTCCTATCAAAAATGTTCAGTATCGCATAGAAAACACGCGGGTTGAGCAGAAAACTGACTATGAGCAGTTAGTTATCGATATTGAAACTGATGGTTCTATCCATCCTGAGAAAGCACTTCAAGGAGCCGCTATGATTTTGATTCAGCACTTTATGCTGTTTTCTGATCAGAATATGGTTCTTGAAACCGGTGCTCAGGGCGAGCCGGAAGCAGTGGATGAGGAACTGCTACATATGCGTAAGCTGCTTAAAACCTCTTTAACTGATCTTGACCTATCGGTACGTGCCTACAATTGCCTTAAGGCAGCCGATGTACGTACTTTGGGAGATCTAGCCAGCCTAGAGATTTCGGATATGATGAAATTCCGTAACTTTGGTAAAAAATCACTGGCCGAACTTGAGCAATTAATAGACGATAAAGGCTTAACCTTCGGAATGGATGTAGCTAAGTACAAACTTGACGAAGAATAGGAGACATGAGACACGGTAAGAAAATTAATCACTTGGGAAGAACCCATACCCACCGGAAAGCTATGCTTTCTAACATGGCTTCTTCTTTAATTCTACATAAGCGCATAACCACAACGGTTGCTAAGGCTAAAGCCCTTCGTAAGTATGTAGAGCCTATCATTACAAAATCTAAGAGCAATACCACTCATTCGCGTAGGGTAGTTTTCTCTTATTTGCAAGATAAAGAAGCAATCAATGAGCTATTCTCTACAGTTGCAGATAAGGTTGCTAACCGTCCGGGTGGTTATACTCGCATTATTCGCACCGGTTTTCGTTTAGGCGATAACGCAGAAACGTGCTTAATGGAGTTAGTAGACTTCAACGAACTTATGCTTCAAGAGTCTAAGCCGGCAGCTAAGACCAAGTCGCGGCGTACTCGTCGGGCTGGTAAAAAAGCTAGCGGTGAAGCCGAAGCTCAGGCAGCAGCTCCTAAGGAAGAAAAAGCTCCAAAAGCTACAAAAGAGCCTAAAGCCGAAGACTCATCTTCTGACAGTGGCGAGGAACCAACTGAAAAGGAATAATGAGTTGTAAAAATTTAAAAGGGATTGAGCACTAGCTTAATCCCTTTTTTTATGTCTGTACTTTAATCTGAATTATATATTATAGTAATTTGGGCAAGCTTACTAACCATGAAATACTTTACTAAAAAACCGGCACTTTTACTATTAGAGGATGGAACAGCCTGGCAAGGCTCCTCTATTGGGTACCAAGGTACCTCCGGGGGTGAAATCTGTTTTAATACAGGAATGACGGGCTATCAGGAAATTTATACTGATCCGAGCTATTCCGGCCAAATTATAGTTAATACTACGTCTCACATTGGTAACTATGGAGTTTTAGATTTGGAACAAGAGTCAGCTAAACCTACTATTAAAGGGTTAGTAGTTTCCAACTTTTCCTCTATAACCAGCCGGCTAAACGCCGATGATAAACTGCAGAACTACTTAGAAAGGCACAAAATTGTAGGTATCGCTGATGTTGATACCCGGAAGTTAGTGCGACATATCCGTAAAAGTGGTTCTATGAATGGCATAATTTCATCTGAAATTCTAGAGGTTGAGGCACTTAAAATTGAATTATCTAAAGTGCCTTCTATGCAGGGTCTAGAGCTTTCTTCCAATGTAAGCTGTACCGAGCCTTACACCTTAGGTAGTGAAGAAGCTGAGTTTAAAGTTGCTGTTCTGGACTTAGGTATTAAGAAAAGCATCCTAACCAATTTAACTGATAGAAACTGCCAGGTTAAAGTATTTCCGGCCAAAACTACCTTCGAGGAAATTTCCGGTTACAATCCTAATGGTTACTTTATATCCAATGGACCGGGGGACCCAGGGGCTATGCCCTATGCCGTTAATACCATGCAGGAAATGCTGAGTAGCGGTAAGCCGGTTTTTGGCATTTGTTTAGGGCACCAGATTATGGCGAGAGCATTAGGAGCCACCACCTACAAAATGCACCATGGACACCGGGGCGTAAACCATCCGGTTAAAAATCTTGAAACTGGCAAAACCGAAGTTACTAGTCAAAATCACGGTTTCGCAGTCGATACTCAATCAATAAAAGATTGCGGGCAACTAGAGATAACCCATATAAACCTGAACGATGATACTGTGGAAGGCTTTAAAATGAAAGATAAACCTTGCTTTTCCGTTCAGTACCATCCGGAATCATCGCCTGGACCGCACGATTCTCGCTATTTATTCGAAAAGTTTGTAAAATCACTAACCGCTTAAATTTTTTACCTAATGAGTATTATTTCCCACATTCACGCCCGTCAGATTTTAGATTCTCGCGGCAACCCAACAGTAGAAGTAGATGTAATCACTGCTAATGGCGTATTAGGCCGGGCAGCTGTACCGTCGGGTGCTTCTACCGGAGCCCACGAGGCTGTAGAGCTTCGCGATGAAGATAAAAGCCGCTTTATGGGAAAAGGGGTTAGCAAGGCTGTAGAAAATGTGAACGATAAAATTGCCGAAGAACTGGTTGGTTTTTCCGTATTTGAGCAAAACCTAATTGACCGGTCAATGCTGGAGCTGGATGGTTCCGACAATAAGGGCAAATTAGGGGCAAATGCAATTTTGGGAGTTTCGCTGGCAGTAGCCAAAGCAGCCGCTCAAGAGGCCGGCCAGTCACTATACCGCTATGTAGGCGGAGTTAATGCTAATACCCTTCCAGTGCCAATGATGAATATTCTGAATGGGGGTAGCCACGCCGATAATGCCATTGATATTCAGGAGTTTATGGTGATGCCTGTAGGTGCTGATACCTTCTCTGAGGCACTCCGAATGGGTACGGAAGTTTTCCATAACTTGAAGAAAGTACTAAAGAACGCCGGCCTTTCTACTAATGTGGGCGATGAAGGTGGTTTTGCCCCCAACCTACGCTCTAACGAGGAGGCCATAGAAATGGTGCTTAAAGCAATTGAAGCAGCCGGGTATAAGCCAGGCGATGACTTCTTAATTGCGTTAGATGCCGCCAGTACCGAGTTCTACGATACGGAGAAAGGTTTGTATACCTTCAGCAAATCGGATAACCGCCAGCTTAGCAGCGATGAAATGGCAAGCTACTGGAAAGACTGGGTAAATAAATACCCGATCATTTCTATTGAAGATGGCATGGCTGAGGATGATTGGGCCGGTTGGAAAAACCTGACCAATATGGTAGGCAATAAAATTCAATTGGTAGGTGATGACCTATTCGTTACCAGTGTGGAGCGCCTTCAGCAAGGTATTGATGATAGTACAGCCAACGCCATACTAGTTAAAGTTAACCAGATTGGATCATTAACTGAAACTATAAATGCGGTAAACCTGGCGCATCGTAACCGTTATAAGAGTGTTATGAGCCACCGCTCGGGTGAAACCGAAGATAATACCATAGCCGACCTAGCAGTAGCCCTGAACTGTGGTCAGATTAAAACCGGATCGGCCAGCCGTTCTGACCGTATGGCTAAGTATAATCAATTGCTTAGAATAGAAGAAGAACTGGGCGAGATAGCCTACTATCCAGGTAAGAATTTTTAGTAAGTTTCTTATTCAGGAATAACTTTGAAAGAGAATTGGCTTTACACAATGTATAGCCAATTCTCTTTTTTTGTATATTTATAATTCTATGAACTTGTGGCAGCGCATACCATCTCCTTTTCGTAATCCTTACCTTATTACTGTGGTAGTATATTTGGTTTGGATGCTGTTTTTGGACGCTAACAGCATACCTACCCAATTTTCTATTACCCAAAAACTTAACCGCCTAGAGGCTGAAAAAGAGTATTATCAGGAACGGATAGTGGAGGTGAAACAGGATAGGGAGGAGCTAATGAGTAACCCTGAATTGCTGGAGAAATTTGCCCGCGAGAAATACCTAATGCGTAAGCCTACTGAGGATGTGTACGTTATTCAGTATCAGGCGGAGGATTAGATTGTAGTGTTAAAAAGGGGTGAAGTATTAAGTGGAAAATAAACCTAGACCTCTATAGATTTTAGCAATATACTGATAGTATTTCTTCTCTAAAAGTTTGCGTTCAGCTTGATTAGCTGGTTTTATAAGCAACCCGGTCTTCAATTGCGCAGAGTAAATTGGTGTTCCAAAGTCAATTCCAATTATTTTCCTTTGAAGAAGGGTGCCTTCAACCTCTAGTTCAATGAAATCGCCCAAAGAAATACGTTCACTTGTTTGAATGTATCCAACAACCACAACACCTAATTCAGCTACTTTAAAAATTTCAAGAATCTGATAACTGCCTATTTGCTTCATTAGGTAAGAATTCTTAGCTAGAAAACTCTACCGAGAATTTATTAGCCAATTCCTGTAAATCCTTTACAACTGGTTCCAAAAGTGGTATACCCTCTATTTTGCGGCGGGCTTCGGTTTCTCGCTCCGGATCGCCGGGTATTAGCACCGGATTGATATCATGTATCGGCTGAGCCTGCCTAAACCTTCTGATCCAAGTATCCATGGCTGATTTGAAGTCGCTGGCGGGCCGGAATGCGTCAATGCGCATAGCTCCTACAAAATGGCCTAACCCTTCGCCGGGCATATCCGGAGCTACCGGCAAAAACGATACAAAGGGCGGAGCCCACGGCCCAAAGCTGGCACCGGAGAGTACCCCGCTCAAAATATCTACTATACTACCCAGGCAGTACCCTTTATGGCTGGCCCGCTCAACATCGCTGCCCAAAGGCAAAAGGGCGCCACCGGACTTCAAAGCATTGGGATCGGTGCTACTACCGCCCTCGGCTGTTTGTACCCAGCCGGCCGGGGCGGGCTGCTGTTTACGCTGAAGTATTTCCAACTTGCCGTTAGCCGCCGTGGTAGTAGCAAAATCGGCCACAAAAGTAGGCTCTTCTCCGGCAGGTATAGCTACCGCAATCGGGTTGGTGCCCAACATCCGTTCTTTGCTATGGGTAGGAGCAACCAGAGGGCTGGCATTGGTCATGGCCCAGCCTATCATATCGCGTTCGGCGGCCATAAGGGCGTGGTAGCCGGCAATACCAAAATGATTAGAATTTTTTACGGCTACCCAACCTGTTCCGGTAACCTGGGCTTTTTCCATAGCCAATTCCATAGCCATAGGGGCGCTAAGTAGCCCTAATGCCCGGTCGGCATCTATAGTAGCAGTGCCGGGGGTTTCGTGTACTACCTCCAGGCGGGGCCGGGTATTTATACGGCCAGCCTCCCATAACCGAACGTAGCCGGAAAGGCGGGCTACGCCGTGGGAATCTATTCCGCGCGCATCGGCAGCTAATAATACATTGGTAGCTTGGGTGGCGTGTTCCGCCGTGCAGCCAATAGCCTGAAAAATTTCTTTAACGAACGTGTAAAGAGATGTATAGCTTATAGTTTTGGTATCAGCCATCGTTATTCAATTTTAAGTACCAGCCGCTATGCTTTACCCTTGGCTCAGTACCCTACTCAGCGCTCCTTCTTTTAGGGCATAAGCCGAAACCCGAATGTGCTCCAGGTTATAATTCTTAATTATCCAGTCTATCAGGCAGGACGCCACTACAATCATATCTACCCGCAGGGGAATCATGCCGGGTATTTGCAACCGCTCTTCTTTAGTTTTAGAAAGTAGTTCACTGTGAATACTCAGGTAACTCTTAACAGTTAGTGGAAATTCAGAGTCGGTTGGGTTGCGGGCTATATTATCTTTATTACAGTAAATATCGCTTAAGGTATCAAATGAGCCGCTGGAGCCCACCAGGGTTTGAGGGTTAAATTGGGCAACTGCCGCCGTTAGTGGTTGCAGTACGGATGAAATATATTTTTCCAGCCGGTCAACATCTTGCCCCTGCATAGGCTCCTGACCGTGAAACAAATCTAGTAGGCGTTGAGCACCAATTTCAAAACTTTCGGCGTAGAAAATCTGGTTTTGGTTAGCAATAACGAATTCTACGCTGCCGCCCCCAATGTCCATGATTAAGTTAGCTTCCTGCCCTAAATTCATAGCCTCGCGCACACCGTAGTAGATAAGCTCCGCCTCTTCTTTGCCAGATATAACTTTGATTTTTATACCGGTAGTGTCCTCTATTTTTTTGGTGATTTCCTGGCTATTATTGGCATTGCGTATGGCACTGGTAGCATTAGCATATACTTCGGAAACTTCTTGCGCCGTCAGTATTTCTTTAAAATGGACTAGGGCGGCTATGGCTCTTTCCTGAGCAGCTTCAATAATTACCTGATCGTTAATACCGCCTTCCCCAATTTTTACGGCCACTTTTTCTTTATGCACCACCTCTACCTGGCTGCCGTGTACATGGGCAATCATTAAATGAAAGGTATTAGTGCCTAAATCAATTATGGCTATTTTGCGCATATTTTACCTATAAGACTCGCAAAGATAAATATTTTGACCAGCCAACAAATTTAATGGCCGGCTTTAGCATTAAACTTATTATCATATTTAATTTCAGGCTTCCTTAGGCGGTACTAACCTTTAGAAGCACCTCGCGTTTAATGCATACCAAGCGGCCGGTTCAGCTACCTATAAAGGTGCGTTTGGCTAAAAATTTAGATACGTTTTTATGGGCAATAGCCTAGATAGTGCCCCGGCACTTATTTATATACCCGACATCAATGGTTTTACCAGCTACGTTAGCCAAACGGATATTCGCGTAGCCAAGTATGTGATTCCAGCATTGCTGGAAACTATTTTGGACCAGAACGAATTAAACTTTCGGCTGGCCGAAATACAGGGCGATGCTATACTTTTTTACCGTTTTGGCGAGCCGCCCTCGCCTTACCAGTTGGTGGCTCAGTCCAGGCGTATATTTTCGGCATTCACCAATAAACTTCAGGAGCTAAACCTTGAGTTGCCCGATAATATAATGTCGCTGCCCTCAACTATGGGCATAAAAATTGTTTCGCACTTTGGCAAAATAGCCTTAACTAAGGTTAGGGGTAATTTAAGGCTAATTGGTCAGTCGGTAATTGTAGCCCACCGTTTACTAAAAAATAGCATAGCTGATGATGAGTACCTGCTAATGACTAAAAGCTATACCGATCGTTTTGAGCCGGAAGAATTGGCAGGCGCATTTTCGTACTGCGATTTGAAGGAAGGGCAGGAGGAATTTGACTATATAGGAGTAGTACCCTACAAATACGCTAACCTGAAACCACTTTACACTCGCTAAAAAAAAATAAAAAGCCCTTCAGAATCCTGAAGGGCTTTTGCTTTAATTAATGATAATTGGCTGGTGGTACTGAGAGTAAAAGAAAATACCTAAGAAAGCCACCACTGCCAGCACCAGGCCGGCCATAAAAACATTGTAGCTTATGCGTAGCTGCTTATATTTTCTGGTTAGCACTAAGCCTAAAAAGTAAATATCGATAGTCATATTATCGTAGAGCAGGTCGCGTTCTTCGGTTAGCTCATTCATGTTTAGTATGAATTCCTTCAGGCTCATATTGGTGAAGTTTCCAAAAAAGAGTACCGAACTTTTCTTTTGCTTAATCTTCTGCAGGCTAACCTCTTTGTTAGTTACATTGGGCCGGGCCGAAAGAATAGCAAAAATTACCGAAGTTAGCGAACCTACCAGCAGTATGCAGATAGGCACTACGTAGCGCAGGTTTTCTACAAAGGTCTTCTCCGTTAACGAAAAGCTACCGCCCACCACCGTAATTATTATAGACATAATCAGGGTGTTGATACTAATCATCATATTGGCCTTACTATCGGCCATTGAGCTTAGGTTGATGTGGTTTTTATAGGTAGAGCGGTACATGGTTTCTACGCCCCGCTTTAGTTCCTTATTTGTAGTGTGTTTGCGGCTGGTTTTGGCTAATGATTCCCGCTGCTTATGAATGTTTTTTTCGCGCCGTTTACCATATTCCTTCCTAAAATAATCAGTCAAGAAATTGGTGCGTACTAAATAGTCCTGCTGAATTTCATCCCACTCTACTGGGCTGTACTCTTTATCCAGAAAAACTTCCCATTCCAGTCTCAAAAGCTCGGCTTGCCTAAAGAAGCTCTTCTTGCCAATACTAATGCGGTCGGCATCGTGTAAAATTTCTTCCAGTTGGCCGCTGGGTTCGTGTTCGTTCTTAGTAGAAAGGATTAGGGTAGCTATCCGGTCAATTCTATCTTGAGGATATTCCTGCTTGCTTAACCAGGCCTTAGCCAGCGAAACCGAGTTTTCCTCGTGTCCTAGGTAAGTTTTAGTATAACCGGCATCGTGAAACCAGGCCGCTAAAATTAGTACTTCGCGTTCGGCTTCGGGCAGCTCATAGTACAGGGCAGCATCGGCAGCAGCTTCAGCCACCTGGCGGGTATGATTTATAGTATGGTAAACATATTTGGTAGATAGTTTATCAACAAACAAATCTACTATATAAGCCTCGGCGGCTTTTTCAATTGCACTTTTTTTACGCTTTTGAGGTTCTTCAGCTACTTCTTCTGCCATATACTAAATCGTAAACAATATGAACTATATCTTAGGCAAACATTCCGGTTAGGCTACTTGTTTAGGCTTCATTACTATTCCTGCCTACATACTTGAGGTACTTGAAGCTAAAACCTTTATTTTTTAATTGGTGGTTAACCTTAACCTTAGTATCAAATGCTTGTAATTCTAAGCCTGATGGTACGGTTCGGCTTCAGCAAATACCTTATACGTTAAATTCCCCCAGCCAATCGGTAAGCCTACATAATACGCTAAAGGAGCTTTCGGGTTTGCAGTATTGGCAAAAGAACCTAGCCCTAGGCATAGAAGATGAAACCGGAACACTGTACTTCCTAAATTTGAATTCCGGAAAAATTACGAACACCCTAAATTGGGGTGAGCCCGGCGATTACGAGGGGGTATGTCTGGTCAAAAATTCAGTATTGGTACTGAAAAGTTCAGGTGTGCTGTACAGACTGGAAGATTTTCAGTTGGGAAACCCCAAAGTACGTAAGATAACTTCTTTACCGGCTGCCGAGTGGGAGGCTTTAAGCTATTTTGAGGGGAAAGT
>CAZDEY010000012.1:18274-18490 GCA_964504565.1 uncultured Roseivirgaceae bacterium | reverse complement strand
ACGCCGGCAGAAAAACGGGTGGCTCGGGTTTAGCTGATGTATACGAGCTTGACCCTGAGCGAAATTATAGCATTTCGGATTCGCTTTTTCTAAATCACGACAAGGTAGCTGAGGCAATTTTAAACAACCCTGCGGATAAATTTTCGTACAGCTTAGCTAAGTCTTTTGGCATGGCCGCTGCGGCTAGTCTCCAACCTTCAGGCATCGCCATCCATC
>CAZDEY010000012.1:0-18264 GCA_964504565.1 uncultured Roseivirgaceae bacterium | reverse complement strand
TCACAGCTTTATATTTTATCTTCGGCCACCGGCATTATAGCGGTATTTAACTGGCAGGGCGAGCCGCAAATGGTAGAAGAATTGCCAAAATCGCTATTTACTCAGCCAGAGGCTATTTTATTTAAGCCGGACGGCACTTTATATATTGGTAACGAAGGTGGGTTATACGGAAAACCTGCCACTATTTTAGAATTTTTATATGGTGAACGTTAGTAAAGCCTATACAGTTTGGGGCTATGCTGCGCTAAGTATAATATTTACTGCTTGCGGCGCTACTAAACCCTGGGTAGATAAAACCCAACGCGATTGGCAAACCTCCAACCCACCGCCTAGCTCGGAGTTGCAGGCTACGGTTTACCTGATTGGCGATGTAGGCGCACCGGACGACGACCAGCAGGAACCTTCCCTGAAGTTACTGGAAAGCCAACTGCGGGGTACCTTTACTTCAGAGGCTGACCGCGGTGCCAGCCAATTGCCCGATAGCCTAAAATCAGTAATCTTTCTGGGGGATAACATTTACGAGGACGGCTTAAGCGAAGAAGGCGACCCCGAAAGGGAAAATGAAGAATTCGCCATTACCGAGCAATTAAACATTGTAAAGGACTGGGACGGCCAGCCGGTTTTTATTCCTGGAAATCACGATTGGGACCACAGCGGTCCCGAGGGAGTAGCGGCTGTAACCAGGCAGGGAAACTTTGTGAGCCAGTACCTGGGTAAACCTAATGTGTTTTTACCGCGCAACGGCTGCCCTGGGCCAATAGCCCTACCGGTTAGTAATAATACAACTTTAGTACTGCTAGATACCGAATGGTGGCTAACGGATAGGGACGAACGACCTAACGGACCGGAAAACGGTTGTTATATAGAATCGGAACTTGATTTAATAGTGCAACTGGATGATATGCTTAACTCCCTGGCGGATAAACACGTTGTGCTGGCCTTTCATCACCCGCTGGCAACTAACGGCAACCACGGAAGCCACTATAGTTTGGGCGATCATATATTTCCTCTACGGCTAGTATGGCACGGAGTATACTTTCCGCTACCGGTAATAGGTTCCATATACCCGCTGGCCCGAATGTATGGCGCCTCCCGGCAAGATTTGCCTAACCCTAAATACCAACAACTTAAAAATGCCATTTTAGGCGTAGTTGATGGTAGGGATAATGTAGTGTTAGCATCCGGCCACGAGCACAGTTTACAGTTGCATGATCTGGACGGTACCCTGCAAGTAGTAAGTGGTTCCGGTTGTAAAGATAATTTTTGTGTGGGAGGTAAAGAAGCTCTTTTTGTGCACAAGCATAACGGCTTTTCCCGCATAAACTACTATAAGAATGGAGAAGCCTGGATTGAATTCTGGATACCGGAAGAAGACGGTAGCCAAGGTAAAATGACCTTTAGAATGCCACTGTACGCCCTTAAAGCAGCGGTAGAAAAAGCTCAAGTAACCCAGCAATACCCAAATTATGCTGACAGTGTAAAGGTGATGGCAGCCAACCCCGAATACAACCAACGGGGAAAATTTGGCCGATGGTTTCTGGGCGATCATTACCGAAAAGAATGGGCCCAGCCGGTTAAGCTTCAGTACTTAGATATTAAAAATTACAAGGGTGGCCTACAACCAATTAAGAAGGGCGGGGGAAAGCAAACCCTGTCGCTTCGCTTGCAAAATCCGGATAGCATCCAGTACAATATCCGCTCGATTGATAAGAACCCTAGTGCTATTGTGCCCGGGGCTCTAAAAAATACTTTCGCCAGCGACTTGGCCCAGGATCAAATTTCCTCGGCCCACCCCTACGGAGCACTTACCATACCTAAAATGGCCGATGCCATTGGTGTTTATCATACCGACCCGGAGCTATTTTATGTGCCGTATACGCCCATGCTAGGCCCCTATATGCAGGAGTTTGGCGGTATGATGTCCTTGGTGGAAATCCGGCCCGATGAAGATCTTTCTGGATTCCAGCAGTTTGGTTTTGCCGAAGAGGCAGTAAGTACCAACACCATGCTCAGGAAATTGCTGGAAGATAACGATGATTTGGTAGACCAACGAGCTTACCTGCGCGCCCGCCTGTTCGATATGCTTATCGGTGACTGGGACCGCCATCAGGACCAATGGCGCTGGGCCGAGTTTGAAAACAAAGGCAAGGGCAAAACCTACGTTCCCATTCCGCGCGACCGCGATCAGGTGTACGTAAAATTTGATGGCTTTTTACCCTGGCTGGCTACCCGTAAGTGGGCTATCCGTAACTTTCAGCATTTTGGCTACGAAATTACCGATGTACGGGGCTTAAATTTAAGCGCCATGGCTTTAGATCGCCGCCTGCTTACCACCCTTTCCAAAGAAGAGTGGGAAGAAGAAGCCGACTTTATTCAGCTTAATTTAACGGATGAGGTAATTGAAGCGGCTATTCGCGATTTGCCTCCGGATATTTTTGAAATTAGTGGCGAAGAGATTATTGCCAAACTAAAAAGCCGCCGCGACCAGATGCTGGAGGTTGCCCGAGAGTACTATAGCGATCTTTCTAAAAAAGTAGATATATACGGCTCGGATAAGCACGAACTGGTAAAAATTGAACGGCTGGAAAACGGCGATACCAAAGTTCAGGTATATAAAGTCAAAAAGGATAGCCCAACTTCCCCGGAAAAAGAAATTTATAGCCGCACATTCCACCCTGAAGAAACCAAAGAAATTAGAATCTGGGGTTTTGATGGGGAAGATAGAATTGAGGCCAGAGGCGACGCAAAGAGCAAAATTAAAATAAGGGTATTAGGAGGCAATGACGATGATACCTTTCTGGATAAAACCACTACCAGCGAGGGCAAAATAATTTTCTACGACAATACAGAAGATGAGGTAATAGTAGAGAAAGGCCCTCAGACTAAATTACGACTGGAAGAGGGCGAGGCTATAAATCAGTACAATGCTGACGAGAAGCGTTGGTCGTACGTTGGGCCGCGACTTTCCGTAGCTATTAACCCGGACGATGGTTTGTTTTTAGGCGGCGGAATTACGGTTAATACCCATGGTTTTCGCAAAGAACCGGCTTCTACCCAGCAATTTCTGGAGGCTAACTATGCCATAGCTACCCAAGCATTCAATATTCACTATCAAGGTTCTTTCTACTCGGTTTTTGGTAAAAAGAATGATTTATTATTGGATGTTAACTACCAAGGTCCCCAGTTTGTACTAAACTATTTTGGGCAGGGAAACGATACAGAAAACATAGCCGACGATCCGGACAGAGTTGATATAGACTATTATCGGGTTCGACTAAACCGGCTTAACCTTCAGGCACTGTTTAACCGTAGGCTTACCAATTTTATTGATGTAGGCTTAGGCCCAGTATACCGCGAGGTTACCGTACTGGACGATAAAAATGCCGATACCTACCTAACCACGGTTGAACTACCTGCCGGTGAGCAAAATAATTTAGGAGAAACGGACAAAATGGCGGGCGGTACGGCTTACTTTCATTTAAAAGCTACTAACCACCCTTACGCACCTACCCGAGGCATTTTTATTAATACCGACTTTAACTATTTAAACGGATCCAATACCGATAGCATTAATATGCTAAATTTTGCCGGTGACTTTGGCATATATATTACCCCAAACGGGCGCTTTCAGCCCACCATTGGCTTTAGGGTAGGTGGCGAGCGCATTTGGGGCGACTACCGCTTCTATCAGTCGGCTACCTTGGGCAACCGCACAAATTTGCGGGGTTTCCGCAACGATCGTTTTGCCGGGCGTTCATCGCTGTATCAAAACCTAGATGTACGAGTGCCGCTCTCTAGCCTTAGAGGCTACGTGCTAACCGGAAATTGGGGCCTGCTAGGCTTTTTGGATAGCGGCCGGGTTTGGGCCGACAATCAAGAATCTGATACCTGGCATGTGGGTTACGGGGGCGGTTTATACGTGACAGTATACCAATTTTTTGTCCTGTCAGGTTCAATTACCCAATCTAAAGAGGGACCCTACTTTCTCTTCAAGGGCGGATTTCAGTTTTAAAGTAGAAGCCGGTTTATACCGGCTTTTTTATTTCCCTGCCTTTAGTATGTAATATTTAGGCTATTTCTAATAATATGTATTATTTTTAGCTTTTAAATTCCATACCCACATTAGCCTTAGGCTACCTATGCAATTAGTTGAAGTACGTTCTCCTGAATCAAAACGGGATTTTTTGCAGCTTCCGGTTACCTTGTATAAGCACGAAAAAAACTGGATTAGGCCGTTAGACCAGGATGTTGAAGCAGTTTTCGATAGTAAAAAGAATAAATACTTCCGCCACGGTGAGCTAATACGCTGGATTCTTAAGGATGATACTGGAAAGGTAATAGGCCGGGTTGCGGCTTTTATAAACAATAAACAAGCTAATAAGGAAAAGCAACCTACCGGCGGCATAGGTTTTTTTGAGTGCGTGCACGACCAAAAGGCCGCCAATACCCTGTTTGATGCCTGCAAAAACTGGTTAGCCGAACGGGGCATGGAAGCTATGGACGGCCCTATAAATTTTGGCGATAGAGACCGCTGGTGGGGTGCGCTAGCGGAAGGGTACAATTTGGAGCCTAATTATTGTATGCCGTATACGTTTCCTTATTATATTGAATTATTTGAGGAGTATGGTTTTCAGCTTTATTTTCAGCAGTTTACCTACGGCCGCCCGGTTAAAGATAGGGTACCGGCTAAAATGGAAGAGAAAGCCAGGCGGATTTTAAGCGACCCGAATTACCACTTTGAGGCACTGAATAAAAATAACTTACATAAGTATACCGAGGATTTTAGAAAGGTTTATAACCAGGCATGGGCTAAGCACCAGGGCGTAGGCGAAATGAGCGAACGCCAGGCCAAAAGCATCATGAAGCAGCTAAAGCCGGTAATGGACCCTAACGTAATATGGTTTGGGTACTATAAAAGCGAACCAATTTCCTTCTATATAAATTTGCCCGAGCTGAACCAGGTTTTTAAACACCTAAATGGTAAGCTAAACTGGCTAGGTAAACTAAAATTTCTTTATTATAAGTATTTTACTAAGAATAGTAAGATGCTGGGGCTGGTGTTTGGGGTAGCTCCCAGCCACCAGGGTAAAGGCATTGAATCAGCTATGGCAATTGCTATTACCGAATACGTTTGGCATAATCCAAAATCGCCTTATACTTATCTGGAGATGAACTGGATTGGCGACTTTAACCCTAAAATGATTAGGGTAGTGGAAGAGGTTGGGGCCAAGAAAGTTAAAATTCACCATACATACCGGTATTTGTTTGATAGGGAGAAACCTTTTGAACGCTGTCCGGCCATTCATTAATTTGCATAAATAATTTACAGTATATGAGTTTAGTAGTAGTAGGTTCCGTAGCATTTGATGCCTTGGAAACCCCATTTGGTAAAACCGATAAAATTATTGGCGGTAGCGGCACGTACATTTCGCTTTCGTCATCATATTTTGCTGATAAGACCAAGCTGGTAGGTGTAGTTGGCGAAGATTTTGCAAAGGCGGATATTGAAATGATGCAGAAGCACGGAATTACTACCGATGGTCTGCAGGTTAAAAAAGGGGAGAAAAGCTTTTTCTGGAGTGGCCGTTACCATAACGATATGAACAGCCGCGATACGCTGGTTACTGAACTGAATGTGCTGGAAAAATTTGACCCAATTATACCGGATAGTTACCAGGATTGTAAGTTTTTAATGTTGGGTAACCTGGCTCCGGCAGTGCAGAAGTTGGTTCTGGAGCGCCTCCACAAGCGCCCTAAATTGGTAATGCTCGATACCATGAATTTCTGGATGGATGTAGCCTGGGATGATTTAATGGAAGTGATCAGCATGGTTGATGTACTAACTATTAATGATGCTGAAGCGCGCCAGCTTAGCAAAGAGTATAGCTTGGTAAAAGCCGCTAAAAAAATTATGGCTATGGGGCCAAAGGTTTTGGTAATCAAAAAGGGCGAACACGGGGCTTTATTGTTTAACGAAGATCAAATATTCTTTGCCCCGGCTCTGCCTTTAGAAGATGTATTTGACCCAACCGGAGCCGGCGATACCTTTGCCGGCGGTTTTATAGGCTACCTGGCTAGCACTGGCGATATCTCCTTCGATAATATGAAGCGGGCCATTATTTACGGTTCGGCTATGGCTTCCTTCTGTGTAGAAAAATTTGGTACCGAACGGCTAGTAGGCCTAAAGCAGGAAGAAATAGACGAGCGGGTACAGGAATTTGTAGACCTGGTTCAGTTTGAAATTGAGTATTAACCAAAAGTACCTTAACTTAAATTTATATTATGAAGAGGATTTTAACGGCCGCCTTAGCTCTGGCCACGCCATTGTTGGGGGCTGCCCAGCAAAAACAAATTCAGTTTGAAGAATACGAACTGCCGAATGGCCTGCACGTAATTCTTCACGAAGACCACTCCACACCAATTGTAGCGGTAACGGTCATGTACCACGTAGGCTCTAAAAACGAGCAAGTAGGTCGTACGGGCTTTGCCCACTTCTTCGAACACCTTCTATTTGAAGGTAGCGAGAACATTGAACGTGGTCAGTTTATGGATATTATTAAAGCCGCCGGCGGGCAGCTTAACGCTAATACTACCCAAGACCGTACCTTTTACTACGAAGTCCTTCCTTCCAACCAACTGGAATTAGGCCTTTATATGGAAAGTGAACGTCTGCTGCATGCCAAAATTGATAGCATTGGCGTAGAAACCCAGCGCGAGGTGGTAAAGGAAGAAAAGCGCCAGCGGATTGACAACGTGCCGTATATGAGCTTTCAGGCCGAAATATTTAAGCGCGCTTTTGAAAAACACCCCTACCGTTGGACTACCATCGGCTCGCTGGATGACTTAAACGCCGCCCAGCTAGACGAATTCATGCAATTTTATAAAGACTTCTACGTACCCAACAATGCGGTGCTTTCCATAGCCGGCGATATTGATAAGGAAGAAACTAAAAAGCTGGTTGAGAAGTACTTTGCCGAAATTCCGCGCGGAAAAGAACCTTACCGCCCGGCGGTGGAAGAAGTAGCCTTGGAAACCGAAGTGGTAGATACTGTTTATGATAATATTCAGCTTCCGGCGGTATTTCAGGCCTACCGGATGCCCGGCCAAGGTACCGATGACTACTACGCCCTGGATATGCTGACCACGCTATTAAGCGGCGGTGCCAGCGCCCGTATGCAGAAGCAGTTGGTTGAAAAAGAGCAAAAAGCCTTGCAAGTAGTAGCCTTTCCGTACGCGCTGGAAGACCATGGCCTGCTTATTAACTTAGGTTTGGTAAATATGGGGGTTGACCTGAAAGATTTAGAATCAGGCATGAACAACGAAATAGAAAAGGTGCAAAATGAACTGGTTAGCGAGCGGGAATTTCAGAAAGTGCTTAACCAAAAGGAAAGTGATTTTGTAACCAGCAATGCCCGGGTAGCCGGTATAGCCGAAAGCCTGGCTAACTACCATATGTACTACGGCGATGCCAATTTGATTAATAATGAGATTGAGCGCTACCGTAAAGTAACCCGCGAAGATTTGCAGCGAGTGGCTAAGAAGTACCTGGTGCCCGATAACCGGGTTACCCTATACTATCTGCCTAAAAGCCAACAGCCAACCCAAAACTAACTTCCTAAACCAATTTCACTAATGAAAAAAATAGCTTTATATATACTGGGCTTGCTACTAACTATTGGCTTTTCTGCCCAAGCCCAACTAGATCGTTCTAAGCTACCGGAACCTGGCCCCGCCCCGGAAATACGCTTAGGCGAGTACGAATCTTTTACCCTGAAAAATGGCTTAAAAGTTTTTGTGGTACGTAATACCAAACTACCGCAAGTAAGCGTAAACCTGCTTATTGACCGCGACCCAATTGCGGAAGGCGATAAGGCCGGCTACATTGGCCTGGCAGGCGAGTTGCTTCGCAGTGGCACAACTAACCGAAGCAAAGACCAGCTTGACGAAGAAATAGATTTTATCGGGGCAAATTTAAGCACCGGCTCAACCAGCCTATACGGTAGCGCACTCAGCCGCCATAAAGAAAAACTTATGGAACTGATGGCCGATGTGTTGCTTAACCCCAGCTTTCCGCAAAGCGAGTTTGACCGCCTGGTTAAGCAAACTAAATCGGGCTTGGCGGCCTCTAAGGATGACCCCGACTATATAGCCAGCACAATTAGCAATATTACCCTATACGGCAACGAGCACCCTTACGGTGAACCTAGCACCGAAGCTACAGTAGATAATATTACTTTAGCCGATGTTAAAGAATATTACAATACCTACTTTAAGCCAAACGTAGCTTACCTGGCCATTGTGGGTGATATTACTACTAAAGAAGCTAAGAAACTTACTAAAAAATTTTTAGGTGACTGGAAGAAAGGTACTGTGCCAAGCCATAGCTACGAAATGGTGAAGGTGCCGGAAAGTACCCAAATAGTATTTGTAAATAAACCTAATGCTGTGCAATCGGTATTAGAGGTTTCGCACCCGGTACGCTTGCAGCCTGGCTCAGCCGATGTTATCCCCGCTTCAGTAATGAACGATATTCTGGGGGGTGGCTCCGCACGCCGATTGTTCAATAACCTGCGCGAAACCAAAGGCTACACCTACGGAGCCTACTCCAGCCTAAATTCTGATGAGTTAGTAGGTAAGTTTGAAGCTTCGGCTAAAGTACGGAATGAAGTTACCGACAGCGCAGTGTATGAATTTATGAAGGAGCTTAAACTTATCCGCAATGAAAAAGTTTCGGCCGAGGAGCTGCAAAAAACTAAAAGCAACATGACCGGTAACTTTGCCCGCTCGCTGGAAAGTCCGCAAACTATAGCCCGCTTTGCCCTAAATATAGCTCGCTATAATTTAGATAAAGACTACTACCGCAACTACTTAAAAACGTTAAATGCCGTAACCGTTGATGACGTTCAGCGTATGGCCCAGAAGTATATAAACCCTGATAACGCCTACGTGGTGGTGGTTGGTGATGCCAATACAGTTGCGCCTACTCTAACCCAATTTGGCGAGTTGCGCAAAGTTGATATGTACGGTGAGCCGGTTAAAGAGTTAGAAGCCGGTTCGGTAAGTGTGGATGAGGTAATGAACAAGTATATTGCTGCTATAGGCGGAAAAGCCAAAGCCGAAGCAATAACCGATGTAAGTACTGAATTAGAAATTAACGTGCAGGGCCGTACCATAACTATTAAGCAAGTGGCTAAAATGCCGGGTAGCTTTACCATGGAGCAATCTATGGGCGGAATGACTATGAGCAAGCAGGTTGTAAAAGACGGAACAGGCTTTGTGGTTGCCGGTGGGCAGCGCCAAGATATGCCGGAAGAAGCAGTTAAGGCCGCAGTGTATAATATTTATCCTTTCCCGGAACTTAAGGTGCTGGATGGTACGCTGGAAGCCGAAGTTACCGGTATGGAAAAAGTAGGCGGGCAGGATGCTTATGTAGTAAACGTACAGACTGCCGATGGTTCTTCGGTATCAGAATACTACGCTAAAGATACCGGCCTTAAAGTGAAGAGCGTAAACCAAGGATCGGCTATGGAAATTACCGAGTACCAAACCGTTGATGGTATTCAGGTACCTAAAACCATAAAAATGACTACCCCAATGGGCGCGCTGGAAGCCCAAGTAAAGTCTATGGAATTTAATACCAATCCGGCCGATTCGGTTTTTGAATAGATTTTTCTAGTTAAGTAAAAAGGCCGCTACAACGTATGTAGCGGCCTTTTTTATATTCAAAGATTACCAATTTAGTCTAATAATAACTATCTTATTTAAAATGTACATTCACGAGAGTAATTCTTCTAGAGGATAATCCTAAAATTTACTGTTCACCAATTAAACTGGAAGGCCGAGCCAGCCACTTCGGCGCTCCAGTGCTTCATCCGTAGCGGCTTCATTGGGTACAATTTTTAAATCAGTAAAGAATTCTTTGCCTTCAATAGGGGCTAGGGCTTCGTGATGCATGCGGTTATTCCGGTAAAACGAAACTACGGCTTCGGGGTACATCGCCAGTAGTTCGTCAAAATTATAATTCATTATTCGCTTACCGTTTACGGCAACCAATTCATCGCCCCGGGCCAAATTTTTCTCGGCCGGGCTGCCGGGGTAAAAATCGGCTACGGTGGTAATACCTTCCTTTTCTAATAACTTTAAGCCGTAGTACCGTTGGCTGGGCAAGCGGTTAGGTTGGCTCACAATTTTTAAGCCTACGTAATCAACCAGCTCTTCCAGGTGTTCTTCCAACGGTTCAGTGCCACCTATAAATTGCTCAAAATAATCGTCTAGTGGCTGATCGGCAATTTTTGCCACTGCCGCCTGAAAATCCTCGTAGTGATAGCCCCGATTTTTGTACCCAAAATTTTCCAGCAATAAGCGCATCACATCATCCAGCGAACCTTTATTATCAGTTATCTTTCTAAGCTTAAGATCTAGAATTAAGGAAACCAGCGAGCCTTTTACGTAAATTGAAACTTTACGATTAGGTATACCGGGGCTATAACCGTCCAGCCATAAATCCAGGCTACTATCTATAAGGCTGTGGTTAAGGCGACCTCCGTTGTATAAATGGCGCTGCAGGCTCTTATTTAATTCGGCTAAGTAGTCTTGCAGGTTAAAAATGCCGGCACGAACTAAAAAAAGATCACCGTAATAAGTAGTAACTCCTTCGGCCACAAACCCGGTGGGAAAATAGTTTTCGGTTGTGTAATCGTAAGGCATCATTTCGGCCGGCCTTATTTTTTTAATGTTCCAGGCGTGAAACAATTCGTGCGAACTAATGCCTAACAGGTTTCGATATAAATCGGGCAGGTTAAGATCGTAATTGGGGCCTAGGGTAATAACCGTGCTATTTTGGTGCTCAACGCCATGGTAGGCTTTATAGGGCAGAAAGTGAAAAATAAAGTGGTAATCCGAGGCGGGGAAACTGCCCATGGTTTCAATTTGGGCTAAAGTAAAACCGCGAAATTCAGCAATGGTTTCCTGCCAGTTAAGAGGTGTAGTACCCACTGCCCATATATGAAAGGGTATATCTTGAGCAGTATATTGATAGTGCTGCAAGTGGCGGCTGGCTACAAAGGGTGAATCTGCCAACTGGTCGTAATTATCAGCGTAGAGGGTCTTGTTTTCACTGGGCAACCCACTACCCAACTGATAATCTTCCGGAATATCTAACGTAACCTGGCACTTTTCGTCCTGCATACCTTCAATATAAAGCAAGCAGTTAACCGGGTTCACGTAGAGCAGGTCTTCATCTAGCCAGGTGCTGCCGGCATCTAATTGGGCGGCGAAATAATTATACCGAATGGTAATAGCTTCTATGCCTTTGGTGTTAACTAACCACCTGTCTTTTTTCACTTTTCTAAACGGCAATTTTTGTCCGTTTTGGTCATTTACACTAAAATACTGAACATTTTTTGCGAAATTGCCTAATTCATAACGTCCCGGTCGCCAGCTAGGTAGTTGCAAAAACGTTTCGGATTGTGTAATATGGGTTACGCTAACCTTTATATCTATAAAATGGTGTTGAGGGTTAGTATAGGATAAATTATAGGTAAGCATATAGTAAGTTAAAAGTTAATTGTGGTATTAGTATACTTTGAATCTAAGGACTCATTTCTACTTGCCAAATGAGGATTAGTTTGTAAGGTGTAAGATTAAGCTATTTTTTCTACCAAAACTCTTACTAGCTACTATAACTACAGTAAAATGGGAAAAGGTTTATAAAGGTGTAGTTACTAATTAATCCGCTTTCTGTAGGTGGTTTAGCGTTAACCTGACTATCCTTACTAGTCGGTAGTTTAATACTCTGTACTAGTTAAGTAATTTATCTTCAACAAAACTACTGGATTTATCCTTTTACTAACTGTACTTTTGTATTGTTGGAAGTGAGAAGTGAAGACTACCTGTGAACTCAAATAATCCTCGCTCAGAACGTAAACTTCAGATTGTTTCTGATGACCCTGAAACTGAGATTCTTCGCTTGCGCGAGCAAGTGGCGTCTCAGTCGCATATGCTTGAGCAAACTACTAAGTATATGCTAAAGACGCAGGATCGTCTGGAGGAGTCAGAAAGAATGCTGAAGGAGCAAAATACTTTGCTGGAAGATACAGTAGCCCAGCGTACAAAAGAATTGCGCCAGGCGGTGGTAGAGCTTAAGAAAGAAATAGGGGAGCGGGCGTTAGTTCAAGAGAGCCTGGAGAAAGCCCACGATGAACTCAATACCCTATTTTACCGTTCCTCGCACGATTTTAGATCGCCAATATGCTCGGCCAAGGGACTGCTAAACTTATTGCGGGCCGAGGCTGTAACCCAGCCTGGTCAACAGTATATAGAATTGCTGGACAATTCGCTTAACAAGCTGGATAAGCTTACCCGCACCCTTACAACCATTGCTGAGGTACGCCAAGGTGAACTGGCGGCTGGCGATACCAATGTGCGAGAAATGCTGAGCAAAACCTTGGCGGCTTATAAAACCGAACACCCCCGGCACCGGGTTATTGAAGATATAAGCCTGCCTAACAACTGGACTACCGACGCTGACCTGTTAGACCGGGCAGTACATTGTCTATTAGATAACGCCTTTTTCTTCTCAACTCTGCAAGCCGAAGTTTCTGTACAGCCTACCGTAAGCTTAGTTGTTAATGAGGAACAATCTAAGTTGCTAATATCCGTTACCGATAACGGCCCGGGTATTGCCCAGGAAGTTAAACCCCAAATATTTAATATGTTTTACCGCGGGCATATAGCCTCTAAGGGTAATGGGCTTGGTCTTTACTATGCTAAACTAGCGGTAAACCAACTTAAGGGGAAGCTGGCTCTGGCTAATGTACCTCAGGGCGGGCTGTGTGCCCAAATTATTCTAAGCAAGTAGTTATTATGCATACTAAATTAACTGAAGAAACCGCAGTTCAACTGCAATCTCTTTTTGATAATACCTTTGTAGCAGTATGGTATGCCCCCCAACGAGAGGCTCTAATATGCCAGGCAACTACCGATTATATACCATTTGAAAAATTTAAGGAAGCATTTAATAATTGCAGCCAAATAATTGCTCAACACTTACCCCAGCGATTTATTTTTGATAAGCGTAATTTAAAAGCATTTCATCAGCCCTCTATGGTGTGGTATTTTTCGGTATGGAAGTTAGAAATGCTTACTAAGTACGGATTAAAGCATCATAGAAAAATTTTACCCAACGAAGATTGGTTTGTTAAATGCGTAGAAGCCGGCCGCGAAGAAATTTTCGAGCAATTTGGTCGGGAGAAATTTAAGGAGCTTCACATTGAGTACCGGCGAGATTTAGAACAGGCACTTAATTTCTAATATTAAAACTTTCAGTTGCAAGTTTAAAATCAATAGTTTAAATTTGCAGCCCTATTAGAGAAAGAAACTAGAAGCATTAGTTATAAGGCCATGAAAAGAACTTATCAACCTTCGCAACGCAAAAGAAGAAACAAGCACGGCTTCCGTTCTCGGATGGCTACTGCTAACGGACGTGCTGTACTTGCTCGTCGTCGGGCTAAAGGACGCAAAAAAATATCTGTTTCCAGCGAACGCCGTCACAAGCGTTAAGCTTTAAACACATATAAAATCTTTAGCGCTTTCGGGCGCTTTTTTTGTTTATGAATAAACCGCAGGGCTTTGCCAAATGGGAGCGCTTATGCCGACGTAGCGCTATAAGCAAACTATTTGCCGAGGGGAAAAGCCTTAAGGTATATCCAATCCGGTTGCTTTTTCTTAAAGTAACCGAAGCAGAAGCCCGCCAGGCAATACTTCCATCACTACTACCTCAGGTAATAGAGACCCCGCGTATTCAGGTACTCATTAGCGTGCCCAAGCGTAATATCCGTAAGGCCGTTCACCGTAATTTAGTTAAGCGCCGCCTGCGCGAGGCATTTCGTAAGGCTAAAGGTGAACTTTTAATTCCTAACTCGCACTACTACATTGTAGGAATAGTTTATATGGCCCGTGAGGTATTGCCGTATCCGGAACTTGATGATAAACTAAACCAGGCACTGCAGCGTTTAGCAGGTACGAGCCAGTCTGGTCAAGGCCGCCCGGATTAGGATCGCCCGAAGGCCTTGAGCTTACCATTTCAGCTTTTATTTATGAAGAATTTTATCTTGCGTTCAACCCTCTTTATTAGTATAGGGCTAGGCTCGCTTACCCTTTTCTCGTATACCGACCCCGGCGAAAAGTACTTTGCTATAGTAAAGAACCTGGATATTTTTGCTACGGTCTACAAAGAGATTAATACGTATTACGTAGACGATGTTAACCCTAATGAACTGATGCAAACTGGCATTAACGCTATGCTAGCCTCATTAGATCCGTATACAGTCTATATTCCGGAAGATAGAATTGAGGATTTCAGGACCCAAACTACCGGCGAGTACGGAGGAATTGGTGCGGTAGTAGGCTTACGTAACGGCAAGCAAACTATACTGATGCCCTACGAGGGGTATCCGGCCGATAAATTCGGGCTTCGTATTGGCGATATTATTGAAAAGGTAGATGGAATTGACATCAACGATAAATCCAGCGACGAGATAAACCGCCTGATGAAGGGCCAGGCCAATACCAAAGTTACCCTTACTATTACCCGTTTTGGAGTTACCGAACCCCTAGAAATTACCTTAGTGCGGGAACACATTACAGTAAACAATGTACCGTATTACGGAATGCTCAGTAATAATGTTGGCTATGTAAAGCTTTCCGATTTTACTACTAACGCTTCCGGCGAAGTAAAAGAAGCAGTAGAAAACCTGAAAAAAGAAGGTGCCAAGAGCCTGATGCTGGATTTGCGCGATAATCCGGGCGGCTTATTAGACGAGGCCATAAAAATTTCTAACCTGTTTATTCCGAAAGGAGAGGAAGTTGTAAGCATTAAAGGTAAAACCTCGGAATCTAACCAAACCTACTACGCCCGCCAGGAGCCATTGGATCTAGACATTCCAATTACTGTTTTGGTAAGTAGCCGCAGTGCTTCAGCTTCAGAAATTGTCGCCGGTGTAATTCAGGATTACGATAGGGGAGTACTGATAGGCGACAAAACCTTTGGTAAAGGTTTAGTACAAACGGCCCGCCCGCTTAGTTATAACAGCCAGCTAAAGGTTACTACTGCAAAGTATTATATACCCAGCGGCCGCTGTATACAAGCTATTGACTACGGAAACCGGAGTGAAGACGGTAGTGCCGGCAAAATTGCTGATTCCTTAAAGGTAAAATTTCTTACTCAAAGCGGGCGGCCTGTTTACGATGGCGGCGGCATTGACCCGGACAGGCTGGTTGAGCCTGAGCCGCTAGCCCCTATTTCTACCGCACTATTAGCCAATGGCCTGATTTTCGATTTTGCCACCGAATACCAAAACCGGCACGAAAGCCTGCCTCCGGTTAAGGAGTTTGTAGTAAATGATAAGTTGTATACTGATTTCATCAAGTGGCTGGAAGGGAAAGATTATTCGTATACCACTCAGGTAGAAGAAGAGATAAACCAGTTGGAAGAAGCCAGTAAACTAGAGAAAAGCTATTCTTCTATTAAACCCCAGCTAGATGCCTTACGCCAGAAGTTTGCACACGATAAATCGCGCGATTTGGTGGAGTTTAAGAGTGAAATAATGCATTTACTACGCCAGGAAATTGCCGGACGATACTATCTGCAGAGTGGTATTATGGTAGCTTCTTTCGATAATGACCCGGATGTTAAAGCTGCATTAGCTATCTTGCAAGACCCGGCAGCCTACCAAAAGCTGCTGCGGAAGTAATGCATGGATAGTTTAACCTTGGTTCTGCTGGGCCTGGCCGGCGGCTTTTTTGCCGGTTTATTAGGCATAGGCGGCGGAATTCTTTACATAGTTATTTTACCAATTATTCTCGGGAATATAGGTGTACCACAAGAAGAGTTGGTTCAGTTTGTAATTGCCAATTCGCTTTTCGGCACTTTTGCTGCCTCGCTTACCGGGGTAATAGCCCACGCCCGCAAAGGCGAGTTTTACCCGGTCGATACCCTTTGGGTAGGCATTGCCGCGGTATGTGTATCCTTACTTTCTTTAAAGTTTATAGTAAATACTGAGTGGTACGATCAGCGAATTTTCAATATCGTAATCGTATTTATCCTGGCGTTCATATTATTCCGAACCGTAAAGTCGGCGGGTAGCCCCTCTACCTACAATCCTAATAATAAAGACCGGAATAGGTGGTTGGCGGGTAGCGGTGTATCCGGGGGCTTAATTGCCTCCCTATCTGGTTTAGGCGGCGGGGCCATAATTGTGCCTATATTAAATTTAGGTTTAGGTATGGAATTTCGCCGCGCAAAAACTATATCGCTGGGCATGATAGTAATGAGCTCCGGCATCATGACTATCTACAATAGCTTTCAGGGCGTAGTGGGGCCGCCAGATTCGTGGAGTACCGGCTATTTGGTATGGTCGGTTGCCCTTACCCTTTCGGCCGGGGTGGTGGTAGGTTCGCCCATAGGGGTTAAGGTGGCACGCAAACTTCCGGTTAAAATCTTAAGCTATATTTTTTCCTTATTTTTGCTGATAGTTATGGTTTCCAAGCTATGGGAACTAGGCGAATTATACCTTTAAATAAATAAAACGCTGGGCGCGTATCCGTAATGGCGTACATTCTTAGTCTGGAAACTTCCACCAAAGTTAGCTCCGTAGCATTGCACTCTGGTGGAGCTTTAGTTGGAGCCCAACAATTGCATATCGATAAATCGCATAGCGGGTTGCTTACAGTTATGATTGATGATTTACTGAAGTGCTGCTCAATAAATCTAAATGAATTAGCGGCTGTTGCCGTCAGTAATGGTCCGGGTTCCTATACTGGTTTGCGTATTGGCCTTTCCACCGCCAAAGGTTTATGTTTTGGGCTGGGTATTCCGCTATTAACGCTAAGTACGTTAGATGTATTGGAGCAGGCCGTCCTCCCGTTTATACCTAAGTCTGACAAACTTTGCCCAATGCTAGATGCCCGCCGAATGGAGGTTTATACTCAACTAAGCTCGGCTAAAGGGGAAAGAATTACGCAAATGCAACCGACAATAGTAGAAAATTCTAGCTTTAGTACTGAATTGGCTAATGGTAGAGTATGGTTCTTTGGAAGCGGATCTACCAAATGCCGGTCAGTTTTGAATCATCCAAACGCTAAATTTGTAGAAGGGGTAGAGCCTTTAGCCTCTACTATGGGAGGTTTGGCATTCAGAAAGTTCAAAAATAAAGAATACGCTGATTTGGCCTATTCTGAGCCCATTTACTTAAAAGAATTTGGTGGTCGGCCGCTAACTAAATAACTACAATGGACAATCCAATAATTAATCGGGTAGCCAACAGTACGCTTCAAACTATAGATCTGGAAGAACTGTATCCGGAGGGTAAGAGGTACGAACTAGATATTGCCCCGGTATTATATCAGGGGATGCTTCTGCGGGAGAAAGATTTTAGAGCCTGGGTAAAAGAACATTCATGGGAGCAATACGCCGATGGATTCGTGGCAATATTTTGTAGCGAGGATGCTATTATTCCGGTTTGGGCCTATATGTTAATTGCTTCTAAACTTGCCGGCCTAGCCAAAGAGGTTCATCTGGGCACATTGCCGGAGCTGGAAGATATCTTGTTCACTAGGTTAATAGAAGAAAAAGATTGGAAGGAATATTCCGGGGCAAAATTAGTAATTAAGGGATGCAGTAAAAGACCGGTTCCCCAATCTGCGTATACAAAGCTATCGTTTAAACTAGCGTCTATTGCGTCTAGTATAATGTACGGAGAGCCGTGTAGTACCGTGCCGGTATTTAAATCTGCTAGAAAATAGTTCATAACTAGTACCTTATAAATAAGTTTAAAAAAGGTTTTACAATTGCTTGTTTAGAAGAAAAGAAAGGTGCTACCTTTGCACTCCCAGAACGGCAAAAGGCAGTCTGGTAATAGCTAAAATGTTAGAATTATAATTCTGATTTTGAGGCTATTAAAATTTTTTAAGCGTAAGGAATATTCAGATATATTAATCTGAAAAATTACTAAAAAAAAGTTTTACTTAAAGCTTGCGATTAGAAAAACCTTCCTTACCTTTGCAATCCCAATCGAGGGAAAAGCAAACAAGCTTAAAAAATTGAAAACTGGAGTGCGAGGAAATCAAAGATTGATTTGAAGAACCTTAGACTAAGTTGATTAATTGCTTAAAATTTTCTTCAGAAAATTGTTTGTAGTTAAAAAGTTTAGTCCTACCTTTGCAAACCCAAACGGAAAGTGGTTGGGGGTTTTGAGGGGAGAGAGA
>CAZDEY010000011.1:134891-140456 GCA_964504565.1 uncultured Roseivirgaceae bacterium | reverse complement strand
AACCCGCCTGCCAACTGCTTCCATCCAGGCTGTACTGGTAATTGGTTCCGGTGCCACCCTCGACCAACTCAACCTTGATCTCGCCAGTAGCCTCACCGTAGCATTGAATATGGGTCAAGCTTCGGTTAACTATAACTAGCTGGGGAGGCTGGCTAATAGCAATGCCTGTTCTGGCCTCCGGCTGACAACCATTGGCATCTTGGGCGTAGAGGCTATAGGTATCCGCCGGCAGGTTACTAAAGGTAACGGTAGGAGAATTTATACTTTGGGTAGCTACGGTACTGCCCTGGCTATTCTTAAGAGTAAAAGTATAGGGCGAGGCGTTAGAATGGTTTAGGGTAGCCGTAAGGGTGCCGTTACTTCCGCCGTAGCAGGTTGCCGGGCTTGTAGAAATATTAGAAAGGGTAAGCGGATCAAAGTTCTCAATAATGACTGAGCTTTCCGATTGGCAGTAACCCGTATTCGTTCCAGACTGTCGCATCCAGATACCCCAGCGATCAGCCGGAAAGTCATGCACCATGCCGTTTGCATCGGTTACAGAATTATCAAAAACTTTGGTCTGTCCAGCTTGAAACTCCCACTCGTAGTTGATAACATTAGTAGAGGTAGTATCGCCCTGCCCAATTCGACCGACCGAAATAATATACGAACCCTCGACTCCCCCTATACTAAACCCACCACTGCCATCCGGGCATGGGGGGTGAACAGGGGCAACTTGGGGTTGAGGTACATGCACTACATCAACTGAAGAAGAGGAAATTAGTGACGTCCTTATGTTTGGGCATACATCATAAAAGGTAAATGCTTTGCATTCAACTCTATTTATAAGTTCTGAATTTAGGCTTGGCGGTAACATAAATAGAGCTGCAGCCTTTTTTCCCGATATATATTCCTTTTTTTGAAAATTCTTGCTATAAGTTGTCAATTCGAAGGTTATTGAGTAGTTACTAAAACTGGGTGTACCTCTTTCATCTATAGTAGCAGAGAACGTAAGAGTTTCTTCAGGTTCATCGAAACAAAATTTATTACCTGTATTTGTAGGTTTAACGGCAACTACTTCAGGAATCGTCAATCCTTGAATTTTAGATGTGACATAGAATCTATCAGTCTTTCTATCAAAAGTATATTCTGGATGCGGTGGATCCGGATCACACCTACAGTATGGACAGTGTAGTGTTACCGTTGCCTGCACATATCTCACAGCCATATTACTATGCCACCTAATACCCACAATTGTTTCTGTACTGTTAATTAAATAAATCTCACCTCCTTGAACATTCCAATTAATAGATTCAACCCTACCGTCATTTCCTACACAACCAGCCTCCAACATAGGAGATGGTATCGTATAGTAATATATGGTTTCATTATCAGCACAAACTTTATCATCGCCTGACAAATAGTATCTTTGGGAATAAGCCGAAGTTATACTCACAAAAAGTATTATAATTATTAACAATTTCTTCTTAACCATACTAATACCCTATTTTAACCTCAGAATTCAAGCCTATTGCCCCGCTTTCAAACACCGCTTGTACACCGTACTTATACTCAGTATTCTCTTTTAAAAACTTATCAAAATAAGCTTCAGTAGCACCTTCAACTGTACCAATCAACCTCATCTTTCCCCCGTTTTCGGAGCGGTATATCTTATACTTCTCTACTCCGGCTTCAGTATATTCCCAGCTTAGTGTAATAAAGCCCTCCCCTCTATCAGCTTTGGCTTTAAGGTTTTGTACCGGGGGGCGAATACCGGTATCAATGCGCTGCCCTCTGACGGGCTTAGCTGGCTGAGACTCTAGTTTCGAACGATCGACAGCGATTAGGGTGTAGCTATATGATACCCCAATTTCCGCCGAAGCATCTTCGTAGTCCGACAGTATTCCGCTGCGATCAAACTCTTTTAGAAGTTGCCAAGTATTAGAACCTTCGTTAGCCCGGTATAACTGATGCTTGACCACATCGGTAGAAGTGCTATTGACCCAGCTTAATTGTATACCCTTGGTACCATTCTCAACAGACTTGAATACCGGCGAGACGGGCGGCACTTTATCGGGTTTATCAACTTTAAGGGTTTCACTAAAGGCACTATGATTCTGCCTTAGATCAATAGCCATAATCCGGTAGTACACCTTATTGCTTAGGGTAGTTAAGCTTAGGGTATCAACGTATGAATTAGATGTTAATATCTCTCCGTTTAACAAGCTAAACTCCTCGTTAAGGTTATTGGCCCGGTATACCCTGTAGCCTAATATATCCTCATCGGGGTTGGGTGACCACGAAATGTTTATCAGGCCGGTTGTATCCATAGCCCCTACTAGGTTAGCCGGTACGGAAGGTGGTATGCTATCAACCAATTGCACCAGTACTGGTGAGGATGGTCGGGTGGTTCCGGCCAAATCATGGGCTAGAACCCGGTAGTAGTTGGTAAATAGGGGTTGGGTATCCGTATAAGCAGATTCATCCCAGGGAATATTGGTTTCTAATGTTTGGTAACCAAAGCCGGCATTATTGCTTCGTTGCAAGCTGTAGTAGACAACCTTAGTACTATCCTGATGAGGGTACTCCCATTCTAACTCTACCATCTGGTTATTTATCAGCTCTTTCTTTACAATATAGGGCGTATTACGGATAATATCCTGTCCGCTACCCTTGATCGGCTCGCTGGCCGGGCTTAGCTCGCCAAAGGGGGAAACACCAATTAGGCGGTAGTAATACGTACGCTCATTGTCCGGCAGGCTGTCCATTTTATAGAAGTTCCGGGGAAAGGGCTTGCCCTCCGGAACGGTAATTACGTAGGGCTCTTCGGTAATCCGCTGGTAAGATTGTCCGCCATCACCGGAACGTTCTATCCAATAAGCGGAGTAGTAATCCTTTAGCTGTTCGGCATCCCACTGCAGGGTAACCAGCTTATCCTCAAAGCTGCCCGTAAATTCCAGGGGGGCGGGCAATTCTTTATAATTGGCTGTACTTAGTAAAACATCACCGTAGGTAGTAGCGTAATCTGTGGGCGGAATCAGGGTTGAAACTCGGTATACGTATTCTTCATTTTCCTTTACGGTTCTATCAATATAAAACAAACCGGAGGCTGAGGCTACCGCACGAGAAATATCGGCCGCAAAAAGGGCAAAAGAATAGCGCAACTCCAATTCCTGGGTTTTACGGTATACCTGCATAATATCCGGATCGCCCAGGTTACTAATCTCAAAGGTTTCGCCGTAGATAGCTTGGGCGGCAATTGCCCCGTATTTATTACTGTTAGCCAACTCTTCCCAGTCATTTAATGCATATGGTTTTACCGGCAGGGGCGTTAGGATTTGGTATTCGGGATTATCCAATACTTTCCCATCGCGCAATACAGTAAACCGCTCAACCTTGTAGCCCCACTTATTAGCTAATTGCCAGGCTAGCGGAGTGGTAGGCGCCCAGCGCAACATAATACTATTTGGCAACGCCCTACCCAATACCGCTATACCAGCCAAGCTATCCGATTGAACAAGTTGGCTCTGAGCAGTATAGCCTAGTGCCGTAATGACAACAATTAATAATGTTCTTCTCAACATCAGCATAATACTCTTCTTAATCTGCTCCTAAAGGGTTATTAATCACGGTCTGGTGACTACCCGAGGCCTCAGTGTTGCCCGGTAAGGTATAATATATCATAACCGGGTAATCACCTTTATTCACTGGTTCCCATTTAGCTTCCAATACGTGCTTCATATTCGCGCTTAGTGTGCCGCCGTTAGCTTGACGGGTGGTTAATATGCTTCGTAAATACGCATGATCACGAGCCACAGCAGCTGGAACATCGTAAACAAAAGCCCCTTCGTTACCACGAACCGTCATTTGAGAACCATCTAACGGGGCTTTAAGCAAACCTAAATACTGCCGGATATAGACAGCCCTTACCGGCGGTACCCCGTAGCGGGCGGCATCAGTATGGGTTATAGTTGCCCAACCACCTAGCGGATAGCCTAAGTATACATCTGGCTGTAGGAAGTTGGTATTCCAGGGTGTAGATTCCAACACTGCACTGAAAGTAACTAACGGTTTACCGGTATAGGGGTCGCCCTCTAATTCAAATGCATCAAACGGTTCGCCCCAGTAGGTTTGCCCCAGTTCATCAACTCCATTACCGATTGGCCGAACCCAGCCGGTATTTTTCTGTAGGGCGGCCAGTTTGCCTTCAAAGGTTGCGTACTGGCTGGTTCTAAGCCGGTAGTTCAGCATCTTAGATTCCTGTAGAATTTCCAGGTCTCCTTCTGCCGATCGGGTCGCCACCTTAACATCATTACCTTGAGTATCTTCTACTCCTAAGTCAATTGATACTGAATCTTGGGTTACATTAGCATCGTTACCCGGGCCGGCAGATTTTGGAGCCTTGAATAGCTCGAAACTGTAGTAGTTAGCCGGGCTTAGGTTTGCCGGTAGTTTAAATGTGACCCGCTTGGCAGATCCGGTATACTGAATGTCAAACTCCTGGGTGGCACCTCCCTCTTCCGAAACGAACCTGCCTTTAAAATTCCAGAGATC
Organism: uncultured Roseivirgaceae bacterium; assembly: GCA_964504565.1. Lineage (GTDB taxonomy): Bacteria > Bacteroidota > Bacteroidia > Cytophagales > Cyclobacteriaceae > Cesiribacter. The sequence continues at coordinate 135,923 of CAZDEY010000011.1, read as the reverse complement.
TGGCTCTTTAAACAAGTAATCCTGTCCTTGAATTAATTGTACGTACCCATTATCTACCTGCTGCCAGTAGTAGTTATACTGCTCAGGTATAGGATATGCCATGGAGATGTTGTCTAAGGAAATATATTTAGGAGCTTCGTCGGTAGTAAATTTTGCATCTAGTTTTTCAGTAACCTTTTGGCCATCGGCTACCACTGCTTGCCAACGACCGTTTGCAAATTCTTCAAAGCTAACCTGCACCTCGGTCTTTAGCTCAACTTTGCCCGGCAGCACTTCAAACGGATTGAAAGAAACTACCGTATGCTCGGCGTTCCACTCCCAATCCCCCACAATTTCCTGCGAACCGTGCTTTAACCTCAAGTAATCTAACACCAAGCGGTACTTTCTGACCTTATCCTGAGCATCGGCATATTCAAAATCTTTGTTTACAGCTATATTGAATATTGCTTGAGGCTTAGAGAATACGTTTACCTCTTTTTTACCGTCATTGGGAGTTATTTCGGCAATAATCTCGATGCCTTCCAACGGATTATTAGAGATGATTGTACACTCTTCGCCGATGGTAACATCGAATGAACAGTTACCTTTAACCAGACCACCTAAAATACGGTAGCGTCCGCCCACAGTTCCCTTCATCCAGAATGGGTTTGGACCCTTAGCTTGCAAAACTGCTGCTGCACCAATTTGAAGAACCTGGAAGCGGCCTCTTATAAACCTTAGTTTCACATCAATACCAATTTCACCTTCTATATAGGCATAAGCCTGACCGTTAGCATACCAGCCGTTTATACCAATTGGCCCGCTACTCTCGGCACATTGGGCATCACCGTAGTCTTTAACCATAATATCCAGGCCAGCCCCAGCTTCAAAACGGCCGTAGAAGATCAAGAACTTTTTCTCCCCGGTATTAACGCTAAAGTGGGCACCAAAGGCAAAACCGCGACCAGTACCTAAGGCATTCATATCGCGCATGTAATCTAGGTCCTTACCGCCTAGTATTTCCGAAACTTTATCCGGCGGAGGTGGACTACC
>CAZDEY010000011.1:51697-134881 GCA_964504565.1 uncultured Roseivirgaceae bacterium | reverse complement strand
GTATATTATCACCTACCATAAAGTAGCTTCGGGCTTCCAGTAGGTTAATTACGCTAATCCCAATAGGATCGGATGGCGAACCTATATGAACGTACCAGGTATTAGGAGCAAAATGCAGGGTAGCCCAACCTGCCCTACCATACGTGCCGACACCCTTAATTGCGCCGCTGCCAGCATTAACATACACTTCCATGTCGCCGTGAAATACCCGGTTAGAATGATCGTACATTAGCTCAATACGACCTCTCACTTGCGAGCGTTCGGCATCAATCGACGGTTCCTTATTATTCTGAGCCAGAAGTTTAGCCTGCTCGTGCAATTTTTCCATGCCGGCATCCAAGTCATCTGACATAACATAAATATTTCCTAAAAAAGCTACCTGATTGATGCCACCGTGGCGGTTTAAATTTATTTCCAAGGTTACATCACCGTTCCAGGCTTCTTTTTTCTCGGCACCTAATACAACTGTAGCCTTAAAGCCCATAGATATATCGGCATCTGGTATATACACTATGCCAGATTGCGATTCCCCCATACTGGAGCCGGTATTCTCATTAAAACCTTGCTGGCGCATATGGTGGTATACCCCGCCGCCAAACCCATACGCCTGTATACCCGGTCCTAGCGGAATACCGTTGTTCATGGAAGCTAATGCATCGGCATACCAGTAACGGGTACCATTTACATTGCCGAATAAGGCGGTAGCGTCTAGAGAAATCTCACTAAGCTTGGCGCTTAAAATTCCTTTAAAACCGGTGCCGTAGGTTGCGTCACCTTCGTAAAAGGCTACTCTACCGTGCAGTTCAAACACACTAGGTTTAACAATATCAATTCCCAATTCATTTACTTGAATGCGGGAATACTCCCACCTGTCGCGAGTAGCGGTGGTATCTATTTCGCCCCAAACTATAAATTTACCATCGGCCGAGAAACCTTCGTCTTCCGACTTCATTAGGTTTAATTTAATACCGACATCTAACCCTAATTCGCTGCCTTTTTCAACTACACTTAATTGGGTAATCTGAAGCGGAAAACCGGCTAAGGTGTTTTGCTCAGAACTCAGGCTCATAGCCCCTATTGAAATTCGCCTACCTTCGGTGGCTAATCTTAAATCCTGAAATTCAATAGCAGCCAAACTGGCTTTTTTACCACTTTCCCCAATTGAAGCCTCTAGGCTAAGGTTACCATGTAGTACGGCTTTAGGTAGAAATTTGCCGTTTTTCACCCGTATGTCCAGGTAAGAAGCATCGGTCAGATTTACCTTACCCTGACCCCACAGATTAAACTGCATATTATCCTGAGGAGTAACCGAAAATAAGTAGTTACCGCTATCCGGTTCTATTAAAGCACTATACTCTAATGGGCTATCCGGCGAAGGTGGCAGAATTATTTTACCATCGAAGTAAGCTGTTTGAATTTGATTAGTAAGAATTGCAATCTGAACCGAGTCTAACGAAAACTGCCAATTGCCAATATTACCATTTTCCTGACTTATAAGGTTACTAGCCAGTAAGTTACCGGTAAATCCCATATGATCAATCAGCATATTTTGGGCAACAAATTCGGTTCTGCCCTGCTTAGATTCATCTTCGAATTGTTGGGGAAGCCTTACGCTTAATTCCTTAATGTAAAATCCGCGCCATAGTTCCGGGCTGTTACCGTATACACTTAACCCTTCGTACTGCGCAGGAAATTGAACTGAAGGAATATTTCTAATATCGCTGAAATCGAAAACTGCATTAGTAACGGTAAAGCCGACCCCCTGAAGTTTAGCAACCTGAAAATCCGGCAAATTAACTGCCACCACTAAATCGTTCCAGTCAGTTAGGGTTGTACTAAAATTGGTACTAACCCTTCCGTCCATAACATTACCGTTTTGATCTTCCGGTAATAACATATCGCGACTAAACTCAATACTTGCCTCCAGAGCCATTTCCTGAAAACCATTGCAATCAAACCGGACAAAGGTGCCAGCTCCGGTAACAGATTGCGTATTAAGCACTAGCTGAATCTTATTTCCACTAAAGTTTATTGGCAGATCTTCCAGTAACTCCAATTTAGCATCACCTACTATACCGCCATTTCTTGAAAATTTAATTGCCTTACCCATAAAACTAAGCGTTTTACCATTTTGAGGAAGGGTAAATGTCATATAGGCATCAAATTCGGCATGGGTAGGATATAGGCGAATACTATCAATCCCTATCAGGTATTCCAAGCCGCCAATATTCTTCTCAATACCCACGGGCAAGTCAACCTGTGTCATGGCATCCAGGTTCTTTACGTAGTTACCTAGCTCCCTTATTTTATTCGATAGGCTACGAGCGTATTCAATGTAATATTTGGCGGAATCGGTTACCGAATTAGTTCTATTCAGTCTTATGAATCTATCTTCGTCAAACAAATCTTGATGATTTACCAGGTTTTGAGAAGTGTTGTGGAGCGACTTAAATTGTCGAAGCTGGTCAACCTGAGACGAGCCCGTTAAATTTTGATTTGATGAGACGGTAGAAACCCTAATAGAATCGGGTGAGGTTTCTACCGGTAGTTTGACCGGATCGGTTGCCCAAACACCTATTGGGAAAATGAAGAAAGCCCAAACTAATGTTAACCCTTGTTTTCTGGTTAGCATAAACTCTTACAATTGATTACAGGTAATTGTCAGAGCGAATATAATTAAACATCTCCGTCAGTTATTCTTGAATTAGCTATTGTTCATATTTCTGTAAGAAATAGAAGAACTTTTATCTTTTAGTGCGATGGTGGGAATCGCCGTTAATGGTGTAAATACCAAAATTCTAAATAATAGAATCAAATCGGTCATAATTTGTACTGCTAAAAATCCAATCTTTTATAAGCAGCTAATAATGAAAATTGGTCTTGTGCTAACTATTTCAGGTAAGAGACTAGGTAACTAGTAGGCATTCAGGTGGCTAGTATTACCTGCGCGCGCAGGAGGCAAGCGAAAGAATAAACGAGCAAGTATTTATAAGGTAGCTTCTAGTTTACTTCTTTGTTTTCCAATCAATGAATTGCAATAATGCACCTATTTATGCCGTACTTTCTACCAAGCAGTTTTTACTGTTCGCAGGTGGCTACTTTTAACCAAAGGGGCATCTAACGGCACAAACTATCTATAAGAATTTTAAAACATATCGAACTATACTCAACCTAAAATCTATAAGTATTTAACTTGCAATACTTATCGGATCGGTCATTTCTATTGAACCTGCATATGAATTCTTATAATTCCCTCTTACATTATTCCCTATAAATATCCATACACCTAAGCAGGCAAAGGACTTGACTTCCAACGGTATTCTATTTAATTTAGGATAGTCTTAAACTTTACCATTATGGCTTATCGGGGCGTTTTCAAATACCTTACCGTTATGGTATTGCCAGTTTTAGTAGGATTATCTCTGCTTAGCCATGATTGGCTTACTTTAGTTCCGCTTTTTTATGTGTTTGGCTTGGTACCCTTGCTGGAATACATGCTGCCTACCAGCACTGCTAACCCCAGCCCCCAAGAAGAAAAAAGACTTTTAGCCAGTCCGGTTTTCGATTGGTTAGCCTACTGCGGGGTACCAGTACAGTATGGCATCCTGCTGATATTTCTGGTTAGCTTAACCGAACCTTCCCTAAGTATAGTAACTATTGGGGGTCGTATTTTAGCCATGGGACTTATGTGCGGTGTGTTTGGAATAAATATTGCCCACGAGTTGGGACACCGCTCCGATGTTTTTTCACAACGCTTAGCCCAGGCTTTATTACTAAGCTCGCTGTATATGCACTTCTTTATTGAACATAATAAAGGACACCACCGCAAGGTAAGCACCCCGGACGATCCGGCCAGTTCCCGCTTCAACGAGCCGCTCTATTTCTTTTGGCTACGTTCGGTAATTGGAAGCTACACCTCGGCCTGGCAATTAGAGGCCGATAGGCTACGTAGGCAAGGCCGCTCGTTCTGGAGCATGGCTAACCAAATGCTGGGGTTTCAGCTTATTCAAATTGGTTTGGTTTTTATTATCGGTATAATGCTTGGCTACCAAGTAGCTTTGGCCTTTGTTGCTGCTGCCATAATTGGTTTTTTACTTTTGGAAACAGTTAATTATATAGAACATTACGGGCTACAGAGGCAAACCAGCCCTAAGGGCTACGAAACCGTTGGTCCTCACCATAGCTGGAATAGCAACCACCTGTTAGGTCGGGTAATGCTTTTTGAACTAAGCCGCCATAGCGACCATCATTTTAAAGCCACCCGCAAATATCAAATTTTACGCCATCTGGAGGAAAGCCCCCAAATGCCAACTGGATACCCTGGCATGATGCTCCTATCATTAATTCCGCCCCTTTGGTTCAGGGTAATGAACCCTAGGGTAGAAGCTTACAAAGAAAAAGCAGCTTAGAATACTACAGTTTTCTATTACTGCACCTGTGCGACAAGGGTATAATAGTTGCCCGTCGCTTTAGCCGCTAATTCACGCGTTAGGATTCCCTCTAAAACAACGCCCTTACGCTCATACTACCAGTGTGTATAGTTCGGCTGGTTGGGGAGTCACGGGCTTCGTATTGGGCTTGTAAAAATAAGCCTTGCATTAGCTTTTGCTGCCAGTTAGCTGACCAAAGCACGTTTCTGCCGGGCTGTAAGGCTTCCAATAAGGCGTAACCGGCGGGCGAGGCGGCAGTACCTTCAAAATCTAATTGGCTCAGACGAGCCTGTAGCCTCAGTTGAGTTTTTATACTTTGGCTAAAGGTAATACCCAAACCAGATTCTGCAACCTGCGCTGAGCGGGCAATTTGGGGATTTAGCTTATTTTCTTTCGTTATATAACGACCTTCTAAAGTTACCTGCAGGCTGCGCGAGGGGAGCCAGGTAAGCTGCGGCCTTACGCCCAGGGCTTCAATAATAAATTGGCGCTCTCCTAAGTATTGTGACCGGTTTTCCTGCTGATTCCCTATTCCTTCTAACCGCACATTCCAGATTCGGGTAAAGCTTCGCCTAAGGCCGGCTACTAAGTTTGCCGTATTATATAGCTCCTGCCCGGCCGAAATATTTTGCTTACGGTTATTTATATTCAACGAAATATCGGCTCCCCACTTGGGGTCGGCACGGTTATAAAATAAGGCGCCCTGCCAGTTCTGGCGCTGATAAAGTAATTCGCGCTGGGCAATTTCTTCCAGTACCGGAACGTAGCGATTTAGTAAGCTGCCTTCGGTAATTTTCTGCTGAAGCCGGGCACTGCCGGTAAAGTTAAAGTTTGCCAAAACAGGTAACCACCCGCCCCCATCCCGCCAATGGGCCGGTGGGTTTATATTGAGGCGATAATTGAGTTCGGTAGTAAAGGTTTGGGCCAGTTCGTTGCCAACTGTCAGCAGCCTAATAAACTGCCGCTCATCGGGGAAGGTAGCCTCGTAAAACTCATCCAACTGCTGCTCGCCATCGCTGTTATCATCGCGCCAAAAGTGAGTACCCTGCCCTACCGGAACTTGCACGTATACGTAATCGCGGCGGTACTCCCGCCCGCTGCCGGTGGCGTACCTAACTTCCTGCCGAATAGAATTCTTAGCCCAGTTGCTAAGCCAGAAAAACTGGCCGGTAAGTATTTCTTCGTCTCCGGTTTGGGCCGAATCCAGCAGGGCCTGGCTACGGCGGTAACTGGCAGTAAGCCCGTACTGCTGGTTACCTTCAGCCGCCGATTGCCAGTTGGTTAAGTAGGTATGGCTTCGGGTAGCTTCCTGCATTTCGCCCTTATTTGGTAAATGATCGGTACGGTAGCTGTACTGAAGCTTATACTGGCCGGCCGCTTCGTCCGGGCTCTCTACAAAAACCTGGTGTTCGGTATAATACTGAGCCGAAAATGAAACCGAATCATTTGACCGGTTTCTGAAATAGTTTTGGTCTAGGTTGATAGCGTAACCCGGTTGTATTTTAGCCAAGGCCAGCTTTGCCCTAGCTCGTAGCTGCCGCCAGGTAACATCTTGCTCCGGCAATTCACTATTAGTTAAGAAACCCGTAGCTTGGGTTCTAAATAAGCCCCAGGCTTTAGCTGCCGTAACTTCGTGCTGCCAGCCTTGTAGCGAGTCGGTTAAACTACGCTGCCGGATTGTATAGGTTGCTCGGTTAAGAGCATCTTCTTCCAAGCCTACCCAAGCCGATAGCAGGCGATCGGCCGCTCCGTAGCTGATATACTGTTGAGTAGAACCCCGGGTTAACACTAAGCCCCAATACCTATCAAAGTTAGCCTCCCTGAACGGATCGACAGCCGTATAATTTGCGGTGAGTTGTTCCAGGCTAAAACCCGTACTTAATCGGGCACTATCTAACCCCCGAAGGGGTTTATTATTAATTTGAAAGCCTAATCGGAATGCTCCGCCACCATCATCTTCACTATCCAGATCACTGTATAAATTCAAATTTCTATCGGAAAAAGCCCCGTCGGCAAATACTTGGCTGTGCCGGCCGGTTTCAATTTGGGTGCTCAGGCCTACGGATCGCTGTCGCTTGGGCGATTCCAGCCGTCGTACCGGTGCAAACCGGCCTTGGGCTATTCCGTTAACAGGTTCTACCCAGCGGTAAATCCTACCCTGCGGCGTACTTCTTTCTAAAATATAATTACCGTTACCCAACCCAACATCAGCAAAGCTTAGTTGGTAAACCGCTTCTTCCGGGTTCGTACTAAATTCGTAGTAGGTATAAGAAACACCCTGACTGTCAATTACCCGCTGGGCGTAGCGTATAGTTTCCGGTTGAAAGCCTACACTATCAATAGTTGAACTAAATATATCATTAAGATTATCCCCGGCCAGGCTTAATAATTCCTTATCGTTATTACTTAATTCGCTAAACAGCGGGCGGTTTCGGTTATCCTGCTCCTGAAAAAAACTGGTCTGAAACCGCACCCTGCCCTGCCGGTGCGCGTAGCTGGCAGTAGTAATTCCGCGCCGGTAGGCCTGGTTGATATACTCGTATTCAACCCTAATTTGGGAATACTGGGTTATAATAGTGCCGGGTGTAAAAGTAATTTCGCCCAGGTTATAATCAATTACATAGTCTTGGTTAAAGCCTCGAATGAGCAACCTCCCATCCAGGAATACTTTTTCTGAATTAGCTAACACCGCCGAAAACTGATCGCCTAGCGATGAGGTGCCGGGCAGGCGGTACGGCCCAAGCAAACCCTCTACCGGATCTAGCTCAGCTACTATATACTGACCTTTAGCCGCTGCTGCTCCAATTTCCAGTTCGCCACGCTTGAACCGGTGGGCAAAAGCCAATCCCTGAACGCTGCGCTGAAATCTCAGAAATGGGTTCGGTTGGGCCTTTAGCATTAGATCACCGGCCATCAGTTGCGAGCTATCGGTAAACAATTCTACATAAACCCTATCAAACTCCTGCAGGTTTTGGGTATTGCCTTCCGGCTGAAAGGGTACATCCTGATCGCTAATGGAGGCCCGGATACCAATTTCATCGGAAATTTTTCCGTCCAGTTCTAAATTCAGGCTGCTTTGCACTACTACATCCTGATTATTACCAAACGATATGCCCCGGCTTATACTACCGCTCTTCTGAATTTCCGGGGTTTTAAAAAAGCTCTCTTCTTCCGTAAAAAAATCCTGATTAACGGTTTGGCCACCCCGATAAGGCGCGGTGCTATCGTACTCCTGCAGGGTATGATGGCTTACTGCTTGTTGTAGGGAAAAAGATAATCGGCGGTAGCAAACCTGTACGGAATCAGTTGAACTTGATCCTTCTACCAGAATAAGGCCGGTGGATGGGTTGTAGGTATACGAAAGGCTGGTATCGGTTAATTGAATACTACCGGGGGCAAGTGTAAGGCTATCCAGTACAAACCCTGCCTGATTTAGCGGCACCATTTTGCATACTTGAACTCCAACTGAATTTCCCAGGCTATCAGGCAATATCTGAACCTGACCCCAAGCCGCAGTTTGTACTAGTAGTAGCAATATAAAAGCCGCCCACCCTTTCATTTATACCGACCTTGGCAAATCAATATAAAAGGTTGTTCCGACATCCTCTTCCGTTTCAAACCAAATTTTACCCCCGGCATGCTCTACGCCCCGCTTGGCAATAGCCAGCCCCAAGCCGGAACCGCTATTCTTTGTACTGAAATTAGGCACAAAAACCTTCTGCTGAATTGCCGCCGGAATGCCACTACCATTATCTTTTACCTGAAGCAAAACGTGGGTTGGGCTTGCACTTAGTTTAATACTAATCTGAGCCTTATGCGTGTCCGGAACTGCCTGCTGACCGTTAATAATCAAATTGTTTAGGGTACGCTGCATCAGTTGTTCATCGCCTTCTATCCAAACAGTTTCTTTAGGTAAATTTAGTGCTATGCCTTTTTCGCTATTATTCTGAAATAGGTTAACTACCCGCCTAACCATAGCGGTAAAATCAAATTTATCCTGCCGGGGAATTGGCATTTTGGCAAAGGCCGAAAAGGTGGTAGCAATATCGCTCAGGGTTTCTACCTGCCCTAATAACGATTGAAACGATTGGTTTACTTTTTCTCTCTGCGGATGTTCCAATAGACTGTCCAGACGGCGGTTTAGGTGCTGTAGGCTTAGGCGCATCGGTGTAAGCGGATTCTTAATTTCGTGGGCTACCTGTTTGGCCATCTCGCGCCAGGCCGACTCTTTTTCGCTCTGTGAAAGAGCTTCCTTACTCTTTTGCAAGTTCAGCAGCATCTGGTTGTATTCGTGAACCAACCGGCCTATTTCGTCATTGGCGGGCCATTCCAGTGGTTCATTCTTACCGCTCAGGCTGGTAAAGCGCAAACGCTCGGCTATGTAGCGCAGCGGATCAGTTAAGCCCCGGGCAAGCAGTTGCAACAAAAACAAGAACACAAAAAACAAGGTAGCAAATATAGCCACGAAGTTGGAAAAGATGCTGCTTAGCTGTTCTTGCAATCTATAGCCGGCATCAAAAAACGGCACGCCTACTACCCCTAACAGTTTGCCCGTGGTAGGGTTCATTACACTTACGTAAGCAGCCTTATACTCCAGATTGTTTATCTCCTCGGTCGTCAGCATTTGTCGTTGGTTAGCCTCTACCAGGCCGCCCATAGCCTGTGGGTTCACATAAGGCGAAAGGTATTTCTGAAATAGCGTAGGCTGGTTGGTAGCCAATAAATAACCCGAGGTATCAAACAGGTGGATATCAGCATCAGCAAAGCGAGCCATATCTTCTACCAAACCAGCCAACTGCTCGGTACTAGTGTACCCGGCCTGGTACTGAATTAACGATTCGGCTACGCCCCGGCTTATGCGTTCGGCCTTTGCGGTGTAGGTTTCCTCGGTTTGCTTTCGGTAAGTACGATTTAAAAAGCTTAGCGTAGAAAAAGTAATTACCAACAGCGGTATTAAAATAGCGGCATTTAGGTAGAGTTGAACCTTGGTGGTAAGGGAAAGGTACTGAACCGAAGCCCGGGCCAGTGCCAGGTAAAGTAAATAGTAAAGGCTTACAACCAATAGCAGAAACAGTAAGAGAAAGGCAAAATTGGCGTAAAATTTAAGCGGCCCCAACTCGTAGGCCGAAATTACTACGGTGCTATTGGTTCCGGCAGTTGCCCAGTGAATATGTTCACCTTTTCTAAAGCCTTCATCTTTAAATACCTGATCTTGCTTTAAGTAGTCCGCGCTAAAATTTTCAGGGTAGTTATAGGAACCATTATAAAACTCCAACTTATCGTTTCGGTAAATTGCAAAGCTATAGCGGCTAGCGTCTAGTTGGGGCGACTGGTTGTTCAGTAATAGCTCAGGATAAAGGGTTTCGCCGCCTAATTGCCTAAGTTGTAGATCTAATGTTACATAGCCAATTTTTGTGCCTTGAAAAAGAATGGGCATAAAGTAACGGTAGTGGTATTGCCAACTAGCAGCCGGATTCTGCAATCGGTATAATCCCGGGTATTCAGTTTCGGTACCCAGGCGTTTGGCTTCACCCAGCAACGAACTATAGCTTACCAACTGGTTATTTCGAAGCGGCTGTCCGTCCGGGCTAAACAGGTTTACTTCCAGAGAATATTTATCGAAGTATTTACTGAGGTATACCCGCCGGACTTTTTGGTTCATACCTTCTAATGTAAATAGTGGACTTAGAAATCGGTTGACCATATAAATATCCTGCTGCATACGACCGGCCGCTTCGGAAAGCAAAAACTCTCCTACTACATCCTGTTCCGACAAAATTTGACTGGCCAATTGTTCCTGAGCTGCTTCTTGCCTAACCAAATACTGATCTAACGTTCCTACCCCGCCAATACTTGCGGTAATTAGGGCAACCCCTAAAATTTCGCTGAACAACGGAAACGGCTGCCTACTTGGAGTAAGAACTGATTGGCTTATCCCAAATTGGTACTTCTTCATAAAAATCCAGCCCAGGATCAAAAGAATAACAATGAACCCGTAGGTAGCAAGTAAGTGAAACACCAATGCCCATAGGCAACCTACAACCAGAAGCGTAACTACTAATTTCTTACTGAAAGCTTGCCGCACCATGTAGCGGTACAGCGGCATAAGCTGGAAATACAGAATTATGGCACAGCTTATAAAGATTAGGTAAGTTGCTAAGCGAGGAAGGTTAAGGCTTATATTCTCGGTTATATCCAGCGGAAACTGCACGTGCCGAATCAGGGTTCTAACCAATAGAATATTCAGAATAACCAATAGCGAAATCCCGGATATCCCAACAAACCACCTTAAGGAGGGCGATTGTCGATATAACCATCGCCAAACCCCCATTTGGTAAATAGTTGGGGAAAGTAAATACCAAATACCGCCGTACCACGCCATATTTAGCATGAAATCGGCTAAGGAGGGGTTTAGCCAGCCGCTGGCAAAGTAGCGCGGACTAAATAGTTCAATTGGGTAAATAACCGAAGGGATATTCAGCTCAATAAACAGTACCCTGAGTAGTGCTAAGGCAAGCAACAACGCCCAACGAATGTAGCTTTTTGGTGAGGTGCTGTGTCCGGCCCGCACCAAGCCAATTCCTAAAAAAACATGACCTAGTACCAATAACCAGGCGGCCAAAGCAAAAGGCCAGGTATACCCAAGGTTTGGTTTAGCGGCAAGTTGAACGTAAAATAACGAATCACCATCTACGTCCGCTATAGGTACCAGCTCTGGCCCGGGCGATGGTGATATGCCGACTACGGCCCTATCGAAGAACGGACTATCCCCGCCGGCAAGCTCGCGACCGGAAAGTGGCAAAACCGTAGTTAAACTTCCGGAAATTCCGTTTCTGCCCTGAAAGGCTGTAGTTTTGCTAATTATACTACCCTGAACAGTTTGGTGAAACTGAAAACTTTCACCCAAAGAGGTTTCACGGAAGGGCCCGTGCTGCAGGCTGGACCAAAACCAGGGCTGACCGTTACGATATATGAAATAGGGAAAATTTAGGTTTGCCCTGAAGGACTGAAAAGGACGAACACCGGCATCATCGTCCTTAGTAGCCAATTGTTCTGCCTGGCTCAGTATTTTGCTATGCTGGCGGCTAAGCTGGGTTAGCTGCTCGATAAAGTTATCCTGTATTCTGGCTTGAGGTTCCTCGGCCGGTAGGGTACCTAAAAATAAAAACAGCAGCCCGCCTATTAATAGGCCAAGCCCCAGTTTAAGCCATAAGTTTAGCTTATCGGGTAACGTTTGAATGTGGGCTATCTGGGCCTTGGGCATATTCCGGCTTGTAGGTTACCCCGCCAAATGCGTAGAGGTACAACACCCGGGAAAACCTAAAGCTAATTGGCAAAAACAGTACAATTATTACCATTACTACCGACAGGTACACCCAGGTGGGCGGATCGTTAAACCCAAAATATAGCACAAAAGCTGTGCCTAATAAAATTGCTACGGTAAATACGTAGCTTATGTACATGGCCCCGAAGAAGAATCCCGGTTCTCTTTCGTAGCGCAGTCCGCAAACCGAACACTCCTTATGGGTTTGGCTAAATTTATCTAAGCGGTACCACGGATGCACGAAAATATTACCGTGGCGGCAGCGGGGGCACTTAGCGTGCAGTATAGCGGAGGCGCGACTTAAATTTTTGGGCATTTTGTTTAGCGTTACGATACCAAAAAAAAGCTACCACCGCAATCAATACGTAAGGCATTGCCAATAAATACATTATTCCGGCATTCAGGTTATCGCTGGTTAGCATAAAAGAACCATCACTTACATTGCTTTCCAACTGAGCCCTACACATAGCACACTGGCTGTACACCTCGTTGCCGACTACCGAAATCAATAGAAAGACTATAAGTAACAGTACCTTTTTCATGATTAGAACTGGTAAAACGGTTTAATCATGAAGTAAACTACCACGCCGGTTATGCTTACGTATAACCACAGCGGGAACGCCCAGCGTACTACTTTTCGGTGCTGTTTAATTTTATCGGTCAAGGCAAAGTAGGCTGCCATAAGCACAAATGGTAGTACTATTGCGGCAAAAATTATGTGGCTGATCAACACTGCAAAGTATACGTTCAAACTGTTACCGGCCGCAGCAGTTTCGGCAGCATCGCGCACACCATCGCCGTTAATATCCCCAAACAAAGTATTAGGTACCGAACCGTGGTATACTACATAGCTTAGCAGAAATAAAGCTCCGAACCCCATAGCCGCCAGCATTACTCCCCGGTGGCGGGCAATTTGACCTTTTCTTACAAAATACAAACCTAAAACCAGCAGTACGGCAGTTATGCTATTGACAAAAGCATGAAAGGCCGGCAGGTGCTTAACCCACTGCATGGAAGCATTTATCTTATAAGGAGAAAACAGTAGTACCGCTACCAAAACCGGAACGGCGATGGAAACTATAAGAATAGTCCGAAGTATTAACTTTTCGTTCTTAGGGTATAGTAAATCAGCCATTATTTTCCTGATTTAAAATTTGAATTTCCTGTATAAGACGGTCTACCTCTTTGCGATCCTCGGCTTGATAATAGCCTCTAATACGCTGTTGGCTATCTAATAATACTAATTGGTTATAGGCCCTAAAAAGTTCACCGTTCGCCACTTCCGGAATTAGCAATTTGCACCTAAATATTTCTAACGGTTCACCAGCTAACTTTATAGTTTGGAAATTATTGGAGGTAACCTTTTGGCTACTAGGTTCACTAGTATCTATAGCAAATAACTGTAAATTGTTTTTTTTGGCTACGGCTTTAGTAACCCTGCTTAGAGCCGCCTGGCCGGCGCACAAATTACATTCGGGTGGTAATACGGCAATAAGCACTGCACTACCTAACCAGTCGGCAGAAGTAACTGGTTCAGCGGCTTCTAAATTGCCGCCCAGTACAGAATACTCCAACCTGCTCAGGCTATAGGGTACCGAAATATTCTCACAACTTGTTTCCGGCAGTTCATTACTTTCAGCATAGTATACCGGAATGGTATATTGATTTTCGCCAAAGCTATGGAGGAAAAGAAATACCAAGCCCGGCACCAACAGCATTCCAATTAGCAATCCTATTTTCTTAACCAAAGCAGCATTATTAAATACTAAAAAAGCCGGTCAGAAACCGGCTGTAATATTATTTAGTACGGTTTAGTAGCGGGCGTTCAGTATATCTCCCCCTTCTACCAATAGTACTACAATTAGCCACACTACAAATATAGTTGGCAACAGTACACTCCAAATCAACGACTTGGTTTCGTACTTCATGTGCATAAATTCTGCTACAATGTAAAATGCTTTTACGATTGTTAGCCCAATAAATACAGCAATCCGGATTGCGCCGGCCTCCACGGTAAAGGCAATTATAAATTCAATAGCGGTTAATAGGCCCAAAATACCGGCAGTCTTCCATATTTTGCCGATATGTTCTTTATTTGCCGGTTTAACTTCTACTACCGGTTCGTTATGCGTATGTATAGTAGCCATAGTGTTATCTTATTAAATTAGGTAGAAGAAAGTAAATACGAATACCCAAACCAGGTCTACAAAGTGCCAGTAAAGACCAATTTTCTCAACCATCTCGTAATGACCGCGCTGCTGGTAGGTACCAACCGCCGTATTATAGAAAATTAAGAATAATAGTACTACCCCACTAAACACGTGCGTTCCGTGGAAACCGGTTATAAAGAAAAACAAGTCGGCAAACAACTGAGGGCCGTACTCATTCTCCGCCAAATTTGCTCCGAATATTCGGGTACCATCAGCTAATAGTAAACCTCCGTCGGTACCGTGAATAAAGTGGCTCCATTCCCAAGCTTGGCAACCCAAAAACGTAATACCGCCCAGAATCGTCCACAGCAAATACTTCTGAACAGCCATCTTATCCATTCGGTGGCCAGCTTCTACGGCAAGTACCATAGTTACCGAACTCATAATTAGGATAAAGGTCATGATACCTACAAAGACCAGGGGCAGGTGGTAACCGTGCAGAAATGGTACGGCATTAAACACAAAATCCGGTATTGGCCAGGCTTCCTGCGAGGCTATATAAGATGCTCCTTCTTCAGGAAATACATTTGCCTTAGCACTGTAGCGGATTAATCCGTATGAAATAAGCAAGGCTGAAAAGGTGAATGCATCCGATAAGAGGAAGAACCACATCATCAGCTTACCATAGCTGGCATTCATGGGCGAAACGCCGCCATCCCAAATGCTGCGTACCGGCTGTGCGGCTGGGGCTGTAGTAGAGGTTGCCATAAACTTTAAATATAGAGTCTTGGTTGAGTTTTACAGTGCGAAAGTTAAAAATAGAAACAAATATAGCCAAAGGGCATCTAAAAAATGCCAGAATGTTGCGCCCATTTCCAGGGCATTCATATTACGGCTGTGAATTTTATAACGAAACGCCCTTACTATAAGAATAGTTAGAATTACTAAGGCAAATACTATGTGCGCCCCGTGGGCAATAGGCATAACGTAATTAAGTCCTTGTACGGCAGTGCTCCCGGCGAAGTAAATGTCCATATCAGCGTAGGCTCCGAAAGCCAGCCACTGGGTATACAGAAAGCCTAAACCTAAGCCTAATGTAAGGAACAGAAATATCTTTAACTGCCCAATATTATTATGTTTGGCTGATCGGGTTGCCAAGTACATAGTTACGCTACTTAGCAAAATAAGCACGGTAGAAATAGTAAAGGGGGCCGGCAAAGCCGAAATTCCTAGGC
The DNA here is from genome assembly GCA_964504565.1 of uncultured Roseivirgaceae bacterium. Taxonomy (GTDB): domain Bacteria; phylum Bacteroidota; class Bacteroidia; order Cytophagales; family Cyclobacteriaceae; genus Cesiribacter. Next base: position 119,742 of record CAZDEY010000011.1, on the reverse strand, counting down.
TATCTCCTTCGGCCCGGGCAACTATATAGCTGCTGGTCCAGCCGGCAAACATCATGGTAATTGATATATTTATGAGCCACACCAAGAATTTCTTAGGGTTTACGCTCATGGGCTGGGCCGGTAGCTCAGCCGCGCCTATTGTATTGTACTGCATTTCCTTCATCACTAAATTTTATCCAACAAATACGCAATCTGCACTACTGGTAAGTATATAAACGATCCAAACATTAATCTAAGCGCCGATTTACGGCTGCAATCGCCCATTAACTGGAAGGTTTGGAACAGGAATAAAGCTCCGCAAAGGGTTGCTACTATGGCTGAATTGATGCCGGTTACCCCCAACTTAGTTGGTAACAACCCTAAAGGCAGCAAAAACAGCGTGTACGACATAATCTGGATTGCCGTTTTGAAATCTTTTTTACCACCCATAGGCAGAAGTTTAAAACCGGCTTTTTTATAATCGTCATCGGCCACCCAGGCAATAGCCCAAAAGTGAGGAAACTGCCAGAAAAACTGGATTCCAAACAGAATAACAGCTTCAACCCCGATGGTACCACTGGCCGCAACCCAACCCAAAAGTGGTGGTAGTGCCCCGGGAATAGCCCCAACAAATACCGCTATGGGCCCTACCCTTTTTAAAGGTGTATAAACAAAACTATAAAGTATAAGAGAAAGAGCCGATAAGGCTACCGTCAGTACATTAGTATAAATAGCCAGTAAACCCAAGCCAAATACGCTACTAAGAATAGCAACAGCCCAAGCCTGATTTTTACTAATTTTACCTTCGGGAAGGGGCCGGTTACTGGTGCGGCTCATTACGGCATCGTAGGGTATTTCCAGAATCTGGTTAATGGTAGTAGCCCCACCACTTACCAAAAACCCACCTAAACTAACCGCCAGCAAAACCTCCAGTCTTATAGCGCCGGGTTCGGCCAGTATAAAGCCGAAAGCCGAAGAAAAAGCAACTAAAAGAGAAAGCCGGGTTTTAAGCAATTCACCTAAAATACGAACTGATTGTATTAGGTCAAGTGAAACGCCGGTAGATGTTTGCGTACTAATCATGCAATTGCTGGTACTATAGTGTTTACAGCCGAGCGAGAGAGTTTAAGGTATATAAAGTATTGCAAGCCAAACAAAGCGGTACCTAGCAGTAAGTGCAAAGGTTGCATAGCCGGCGGAAAACCAAAATACGCTAAAGCAATTCCACTTATACCCATTACACCCACTAAAGCTAGAGCCCAAACCGTTAGCTGCTTAAGCCGCGGGTTACAATACTTTTTTGCCAGTACAAAGATAAGCACATGAGCGGCTAGTACCAACCATGAGAACGATCTATGTACTATAAAATCATTTCCTAAGCCAGAAATCCAATCTGCCCGGTCAACACCGGCCCAGTAAAGCATATCAACTTCTTCCCTAACCTGCGTACCCAGCACAATTTGAACTAAAGTAATGACACCGGCAGCTATAACTGACCACTTAATTGCTGAAGTAGCAGGAACCAATTTGAAATTGCCGGCTAACACAAAAACATATATAAGAAAGCAAACTAAAAGCAAAGCCGGAAGCATATGAACCGTAACCATGCCCGGCAAAAGGTTACTAGAAACTACAATTGAACCCAGCCAGCCTTGAAAAATAACCAACACTAACGCCAAAGCTGCAAACAGCGAAATTCGGGGATTATATTGTCTGAGTTTTAAAGAATAGAAAAAGGTTGCTATAATAAGCAATCCAATAACTACCCCAACCAGGCGGTTAAGGTATTCAATCCAGGTTTGGGTTACGTTAAATTCTGTTGGAATATCCGCCGGATTGGCTTGCCGTAAACTCTCTGCCTGGGCAGTCATTCCAATCCTATCCAGCATACCGGCCAGGCGAGTGTTTTTGACCAGCCTTTTCTCTCGAAACTGAGCTTCGTAATCCGCTGGCAGCTCATCGGCGGAAGTAGGCGGTATGTACTGACCAAAGCATTTAGGCCAGTCGGGGCAACCCATACCGGAACCGGAGCTACGTACTATAGCGCCTACTAAAATTAAAAGGTAAACGGCTGCAACAGTAGTTGCAGCCAGCTTACGAAATGTTAGAATATGTTTGTTATGAATCTCGGGTTTCATCAACCACTATGGCGTCATCGTCTTTCTCTCTGTCAACCAATTCATCTTCGTGCGGCAGGTTACTTTCCGGAGTCATACTATACGGAACGTCCTGAGGTATATAGTCCATAGTAGCGCCCGGCTTACTATAATCATACGGCCAGCGGTATACGGTTGGTATTTCACCTGGCCAGTTGCCATGGCCCGGCTCCGGTGGCGTAGTCCATTCCAGCGTGTTAGAACGCCAAGGGTTAGCCGGCGCCTTACGGCCAAAGAACATACTGTAGAAGAAGTTGAAGGCAAATATTAACTGAGCTCCGAAAGTCAGTATAGCGGCAACTGAAATAAACGCATTAAGGTCAGCAAAACCATCAAATGCCTGGAAGTTCGTCCAGCTATAATAACGGCGCGGGAAACCAGCAATTCCAATATAGTGCATCGGGAAGAATACCAGGTACACCCCAATAAAGGTAGCCCAGAAGTGGATATAGCCCAGCTTGTTATCCATCATGCGGCCGTACATTTTAGGGAACCAGTGGTATACTCCCGCCATCATACCAAAGAATGAGGCAGCCCCCATAACCAGGTGGAAGTGAGCCACTACAAAATAGGTATCGTGCAAGTAAACGTCTAGCGCGGAGTTTCCTAAGAATATACCGGTTATACCACCGGAAATAAATAGTGATACCAGGCCAATTGAAAATAGCATCGCCGGGGTAAACACTATATTACCCTTCCAAAGCGTAGTCAGGTAGTTAAATACCTTTACACCCGATGGTACTGCAATAATTAGGGTCAGGAACATAAATACCGAACCCAGGAACGGACTCATACCCGATACGAACATATGGTGCGCCCACACTACGAAAGATAGTATGGAAATACCCATTAGCGAACCAATCATGGCGCGGTAGCCGAAAATTGGTTTGCGAGCATTGGTAGATATAATTTCTGAGGTTATACCCAAGGCCGGCATAAGTACGATATATACCTCCGGGTGGCCCAGGAACCAGAACAAGTGCTGATAAAGCAGGGGACTACCACCTACGTGCGGCAGGGCCTCACCGGCTATATAAATATCAGACAGGAAGAAACTGGTACCGAAACTGCGGTCAAAAATCAGCAGTAGAGCTGCTGAAAATAATACCGGGAATGCCAATAGACCTAGGATAGCCGTAAGAAAAAACGACCATATAGTTAGCGGCATCCGCGAGAAGCTCATGCCCCGGGTACGCAGGTTAATTACGGTAGAAATATAGTTTATACCTCCCAATAGCTGTGAGGCAATAAACAGGGCCATAGAAACCAACCACAAGGTCATACCTAATTGAGAGCCTTGAAGTGCCTGAGGCAAAGCGCTTAGCGGCGGATACGTTACCCAACCACCCGCTGCCGGACCGGTAGATATGAACAAGCTAGAAAACATAATCACACTGGAAAGGAAGAAGAACCAGTACGAAAGCATGTTCATAAAGCCTGAGGCCATATCGCGGGCACCCAACTGAAGCGGAATTAAGAAGTTGGAGAAGGTACCACTTAAACCGGCCGTAAGCACAAAGAATACCATGATGGTACCGTGCATAGTTACCAGTGCTAAGTAGAATTCTGGGTCTATTTTTCCGCTAGAATTAATCCACTCACCTAGAATAGGGCGTAACCATTCCAATTGCATTTCAGGAAAACCTAACTGCAAACGGAACATTATAGATAGCGCACCACCAATAAATGCCCACAACAATCCTGATACCAGGAATTGTTTGGCAATCATTTTATGGTCGGTAGAAAATATGTACTTAGAAATAAAGCTCTCGTGGTGATGCTCGTGTTCATCCACGTGAAGATCCTGATTTATGACGGGAGTTGTAGCCATCTCTTCGATTCGTTCAATTACTTAATTCACTTGAGCTTGCAATGGTTCCTTAGCAGTATCTACTGCAGGCAATATAATTCCAGCCGCCTTAGCAGCCGCCGGGCGTTGGGCTTCGGGTATCTTTTTCAGCAAATCAGGATTGTTGGTTAACCAGCTTTCCTGTTCAGCATACCACTTATCAAATTCGTCCGCTTCTACCACAATCACGGTTTTCTTCATTGAGAAGTGACCCCGACCGCATATTTCAGTACAAGCTAATTCGTAGTTAAATTCAGGATTGCCGGTTTCTTCTCGCATCTCAGCAGTAGTTTTAGTAGGTGTAAACCACAAACGAGTTGGCATACCCGGCATAGCATCCATTTTTTGGCGGAAGTGAGGTAAATGCACACTGTGCAATACATCACGTGCCCGTATTTTCATTTCTACCGCTCTACCCTTTGGTAAGTAAATTTCCAGCGGCATAAAGTCATCGTACGAGTTACGGTCGTCCAGATCTAAGCCCATCTGGTTAGTTGGTTCAACTTTACGGAAATCGAAGGCCCCTAACTCACCATCTTTACCGGGGTAGCGGGCTTCCCAAGCAAATTGATAACCCATAACCTCCATAACCATGGCATCTTCCGGTGCAGCGTCAGTCATTTCGTTCCACACCTTAAAACCATTGAAAATTAGTAGCACCAGAACTACGGCCGGAAATATAGTCCAGGCAATTTCTAGTTTGGTGTTATCCGGGTAGAAGAGCGCCTTACGGTTTTCTTTATAACGGTAGCGGAAAGCAAAGAAAAACAGTAATAAATTAGTTATTAAGAAAGCTGCCAAGGCTACCCACATAGTTATCCAGAATAGCGAGTCGTATTCTACCGCATGCTGCGAGGCCTGAGGTTGAGTATAACGATCGTACTCGCCTATGCTGTACCAAAACATGGCCACTACCGAAGCCACAAAAAAGAGCAGGAACATAATACCGTTCAAGGCATTACTTTTTGAAGTCCTGATTTCATCGGTACCCCGGGCCACGCTAACCAGCGAGTATACCCGGTAGAGTAAAAGCAGTATAACCAGAAGGCCTAAAACCCCTACAAGTACAAGTATTTCAAACATATACGTCCTATCTTAACAGTTTCTGGTTTAAATATGGTGGTGAATGCTTTCTTCGAACATTGGGTGGTGCTTAGGCACCAGGTTCATTTTAGTTAGCGATGTCATGGTAACTAAGCCGAATACCGAACCAAAGATCATTAACATTCCTATTTCCAAGAACCCAAAGGCTCCTTTTTCGTGCATTACTCCTGGCGTAACCATTAGGTAGAAATCAAGCCAGTGACCAAATATTATAGCGGCACACACAATCTTTAAGAAAATGCCGTGACGCTTGGCGTCGCGGGTCATCAGCATTAAGAATGGGAATGCGAAGTTAATTACTAAATTAATGAAGAATACAGGAGCGTAGTGGTCACTATTTAACCGTTCTATAAAATAAATAGTTTCCTCTGGAATGTTGGCGTAGTAAATAAGTAAGAACTGAGAAAACCACAGGTACGTCCAGAATATTGAGAAAGCAAACATGAACTTGCCCAAGTCATGGATATGGTTAGCATTTACCATAGGCAAATACCCGGCTTCCTTCAGTAATACTACTATAAGGGTTATTGTAGATAGTCCGGCTACCCACCAACTAGCAAATACATACCAACCGAACAGCGTACTATACCAGTGCGGGTCAATAGACATTACCCAATCCCAAGCAGCCATAGATGATGAAACCGCGAAGAACACTAAGAATATAGCCGAATACTTACGCAATGTATACCAGTAGCCAGTTCCGCCGTGCAAATCTTCCTCGTTCGATTTCTTCTTGATAGCAAAATAAGCTACTACCCAACCAGTCAGGAAAATAACCATTCTGATTAAATAGAAAGGGATACTTAAGTACCAAGCTTTACCGGCAATAATTTCATCGTACAACTCATTTCGAGTACCATCTTCGTTAAACTCATTGAATAGGTAATCGTGCGTCCAGTGAAAAACGTCGTAGTGAACCAATATCCAGGAGCCAATCAGCAACACGGCACCAATTGGTAACCAGGCGGACATAGCTAGTGGAATACGAATAATGGTTGCCGACCAACCCGCCTGAGCGGCGTATTGTATAGCCACAAAGAATAATCCTATAATGGCTAGGCCTAGAAAATATACGTTGTTTATCCAAAGGTTAGCCTGAATGCGTTTCCACAGCGGGCTAGATTCGTGGTGTTCACCTTCGGCATGTGCTTCGCCATGCGCAGCTTCCTCCCCATGGGCCGCTTCCTGTGCGTGGGTCATATCGCCATGACCTTCTTCGGTGTGTCCATCGGTAGCTACCATTTCAGGGTTGGCAGCACCATGCGCTGCTTCCTCGTGGTGGTCGCCGCCCGGCCAGATAATACCTACCGCCAGGGCAATTATGCCTACTACCAAAGTAACCAATAAGGTCTTCTTAAGACCGCTCTTCAGAACGTAGCGTTCGTCCAAATTCCAGTTTTGTGGTGCTGTATGCATAGCTTAGTTTTGACCTCCCTGTTGTAACGTTTGAACGTAGCGAACAATCTTCCAGCGATCTTCCGGCGCAATCTGGCTTCCGTGGGGGAACATTCTTCCCTTACCGTGGGTGATTACGTGAAATACGTGGCCTTCGGTAGCTTGGGCCACCTGACCGGCAGCTAAATTTGCTACTCCTTTGTATACTTGACCTACCGGTCCATCGCCTTTACCGCTTGCCCCGTGGCACGGATAGCAGTAGGTACTATAAAGCACCCGCCCTTCTTCGGTAATAGCCTCATCGTCGGCGGAGTAAGGACTTTTAAGCGTACGGCTTGCCAGTTCCAGGTTAGCGGTGCTTCCCGCCGAGTCAGCCTCAATCCGTAAGGGTAGCAAGTTAACCCGGTTACGGGGTACCGTATTCTCCGGCGGCAGCATTTCGTTCTGCTGACGTCCTGGTATAGTATTGTAAAATTCTCCGCGATCGTCTTCACGCGAGCTTAGCCACTCTCCGGCTTCGTTGTCGGTAATTTGGCTCAGTGGCTCATAGGGTACTGAGTGGTACATCTGCGGAGCATACTCCAGTCCGGGATCATCCTCCCCCGGTCCACAGGCGGCCAATATAGCTCCGGTGGCGGCAACTCCTAATGTTTTATATAACCAGTTATTCCGCATGCTTAGGCTATTTCTACGGTTTTATCGTTAATTTCTACTGCTCCGGTGCCTTCCAGCGCCCGGCGAATATCGGCGGCAGCCATTTTATTAGTACTTAGGTTGATAGCCATTACGTGCATATCATCAGTACTTCTTAAATCCAATGGCTTAACGGCTGCCCAAGGCTTCAGATCGCTGATTACCAAAAATGTACCTACCATACCAAATGATGCCAAGAGTACGGTAAGCTCAAAGGTTACCGGAATAAAGGATGGTAGGGCTATAAAATCTTTACCACCAATATTCATAGGCCAATCGTAGCCCAGCATGTAAATCTGCATAGTAAGGGCCAGAATGGTACCTACCATACCGCATAAAAATGCTACTATCGGTAGGCGGCTTCTTTTGTAGCCTAAAGCTTCGTCTAAACCGTGTACCGGAAACGGAGAATATACTTCTTCAATAGTAATTCCCGCTTGACGAGCCTTAATAACGGCGTCCATAAGAACGTCCTCATCGTTATACAGGCTTAGTATATAATCGTTATGTGTGTGATGTGCCGCCATTATATTTTTACCTCGTCAGTTACAGATGATGACTTTAGTACACTTTTTACTTCCGCCATATTTATTACCGGGAAGAACTTCGCAAATAGGAAGAATAAGGTAAAGAACAGACCAAAAGTAAAGGTATAAACTCCTATATCGTATATAGTAGGGCTAAACATGGCCCAGCTAGAAGGCAGGTAATCGCGGTGTAGTGAAGTAACAATAATTACGAAACGCTCGAACCACATGCCAATATTCACTACTATACTTAGAATAAAGGTTGCTACAATTGACGTACGGATTTTACGGAACCAGAATAGCTGCGGAGAAATTACGTTACAGGTCATCATAGTCCAGTAAGCCCACCAATATTTACCAAAAGCCCGGTTAATAAATGCGTAGGCTTCGTACTCAACCCCGCTATAGGCTGCAATAAAGAATTCAGTAATATAGGCAATACCTACAATAGAGCCGGTTATAATAATTACTATGTTCATCAATTCAATATGCTCCATAGTAATATAATCCTCCAGACGGTACACCTTACGAGTTATAATCATTAGGGTAAGTACCATAGCAAAGCCCGAGAAGATAGCACCAGCCACGAAGTAGGGCGGGAAGATTGTAGTGTGCCAACCCGGTATTACTGAAGTTGCAAAGTCAAACGATACGATTGTGTGTACCGATAGTACCAGCGGAGTAGCTACCCCGGCCAGGATAAGTGATACTGCTTCGTAACGCTGCCAGGATTTGGCCCCTCCTGTCCAACCTAAGCTAAGGCCGCCGTACACTGCACGAGCAATTTTGCTCTTGGCCCGGTCACGGATTGTGGCGAAGTCCGGCACTAAACCAATATACCAGAATACCAATGATACTGAGAAGTAGGTTGAAATTGCAAATACGTCCCAAAGAAGCGGCGAATTGAAGTTTACCCACAGCGAGCCAAATACGTTTGGCAGAGGCAACGCCCAATATGCACCTAACCAAGGGCGACCCATGTGCAAAATGGGGAACTGAGCCGCACAAATTACCGCAAAAATGGTCATAGCTTCCGCTGCGCGGTTAATTGAAGTACGCCACTTCTGACGGAATAATAAAAGTACCGCCGAGATTAGCGTACCGGCGTGGCCTATACCAACCCACCATACGAAGTTGGTGATATCCCACGCCCAACCTACGGTTTTATTTAGGCCCCACATACCTATTCCATCCCACAGGGTACGAAATACGCAGTAGCCACCTACGGCTAACAAGCCCAACGATAATACCATCGCCAACATCCACAGCGGAGCCGGCTTCGACTCTACATGACGGCTGATGTCATGGGTTACGTCTTTAATGGTTTTCCCTCCGGTTACTAAAGGTTCCCGGACTGGTGCACTTATTTGCATGCTTGCGTTCGTTTAAAAATTAAGCTTCAACTTCAGGGGCAGTCTCCGCCTGCTCTTTATTTCTAATTTTAGTCAGATAGAATACGTTAGGACGTACCCCAATCTCACGTAGTACATTATATGCTCTAGGGTTCTGAACCTTACCTTCCTCGGTCATATCCAGCAATTGGCTGATTTCGCTGTCCGGATCGCGCAGGTCACCAAAGGTAATAGCATCGGCCGGGCAAGAACTGGCACAGGCGGTTACAATCTCACCATCTACCGGGCGGCGGCGCTCGCGCTTAGCCTGTAGCTTACCGGACTGTATACGCTGTACGCACATTGAACATTTTTCCATTACACCGCGGGCACGTACCGTTACATCCGGGTTTAGTACCATTTTGGTGTAATCGTCGTTCATTGGGGTGTTTACCCCGGCAAACTGCTCGTTGTCGTGGTACTTAAACCAGTTGAAGCGACGAACTTTGTATGGACAGTTGTTTGCGCAATAACGGGTACCAATGCAGCGGTTGTAGGTCATTTGGTTAAGCCCTTCGCTACTGTGAGTAGTGGCAACCACCGGACATACCGTTTCGCAAGGTGCGTTATTACAGTGCTGGCACATCATGGGCTGGAACGTAACCTCCGGGTTTTGGGCGGCTACTTCCATTTCATCGTACTGAGTAAATACGCTGGCATCACCGTTAACCGGACCTGAGCTGTAGTAGCGGTCAATACGCATCCAGTGCATTTCGCGGCGGTTGAGTACCTCATCCTTACCTACCACCGGCACGTTATTTTCTACCTGACAGGCTATGGTACAGGCACCGCAACCGGTACAACTGTTCATATCCACAACCATTGCCCAGTGGTGGTTGGGGTAGGTGTGCCCATCCCACAGCGATAGTTCCTGAGGATCAACCGGGCCTTCTGCCGTAGCAATTTTAGGCTCAAAGCGGCCGGCTTTCGGATCGTTAATCCATTCGGCTAAGGTAGCATCCTGAATTACCGTTTCGCGGCCCATGTAGGTATTATGGGTCTGAGTTTGGGCAATGAAATAGGTATCACCAACTAACTCCAAAGAAACCCCGCTAGAAACGCTGTACTGGACAATGCCTTGCTTATTAGTAGGCAGAAGCGGATAGGCATTTACCCCGCGCTCATTAGCTACTTTACCGGCGGCAATTCTACCGTAGCCCAGCGCTAAGCCAATAGTACCGGCGGCCTGCCCGGGCTGCACCATAACCGGAGCCAAAACTACGGCATCGCCAATAGTTAATTTAGCAACTTTGGTACGGCCTTCGTCCATCTTTAAGTCCCAGCCTTCGCTCTGCGCTAAACTAAGAGGAATTGTAATATAATTATCCCACGTAGCCTTAGTAATCGGGTCGGGCATTTCCTGCAACCAGGGGTTATTAGCCTGGCGTCCGGTTCCGATAGCCGTTTTCTGGTAAAATACTATCTCCAGATCATCCGGGTTAGTCTTATATGTACTGGCAATTTCGCGGGCATCTCCGTCTGGGTCGGCTTGGAACCCACTACCAATTTGAGCATCGGTAGTATTAGGTGCTATATAGGCGGTAGAATCCTGCGGACGCCCGTAAAGGTTATCAGTTTTAGTACGACTTAAGTCAGCAGTAGCTCGGTCAACGTTATTGGCTACACTGCCACGGCTTACCGAGTCCATTGGGGCTATTCCGGTATTTACTCCGCTACCTTGCAGATCGGAATTTTCCCTTCCTAGGTTTGCGCTGCCTACCGGCATAGGTTGTACCCTATCGATAGTCTGGCCGGGAACAAATACTCCGGTATACAGAGCGGTATCCCAAAACTGCTGGAAGTCGCCACCTTGCTGTTTACCCTTCCATTCGTTCTGTAGGAAGTTGTAATAAGATGTATCCGAGGCACCGGACCACTTCAACATACTTTCCTGAGCCTGGCGGGTGTTAAACACCGGACGTATGGTAGGCTGGCTAAGGCTAAACATGCCGCGCTTAGGCTCATGGTCGTTCCAGCTTTCCAAATAGTGATTATCCGGGGCTACATAGTCACACAGTACTGCGGTTTCATCTAATGACTGAGCCGTAGATACTTTAAACTTAATTTTATTGTCAGCCAGTGCGCTTTGCAACTTCTCAGTCCAGGCACTATCGTAAACCGGGTTACAATCCAAGAACACTACTGCCCCTACCCGGCCGGCTTGGGCATCTTGTACAAACTGCGCCATTTTGGTATCATCGCCTTGGCGGTAATAAGCCGGACGATTAATATCAATGGTAGTACCGTAGTTCCCTAAGCGCTGATTAATATTGTTGATAAGGCGTTGAACCGCCGGATCGTTAGAATCGCTCACTACTAAGCCTTTGCCCCTAGCTCCCTGTAGAGCTTTAGCGGCCGCTTGCAAATGAGGAATATTTAGCGATTGAGCATTTCCGCCGCCCCCCAGCATGCTGTTTAGAGCAGCTACCGCCGGACCTACCTGCGAAGGACGAAGAGGCCCGCGATAGTCGGCATTGGCTCCAGTTACGGTCATTACTGACTCAAACTGGAAGTGCTGGCTCATAGTATTTTTATCCTTACCCAGCTTACGGGTTTGGCTATACTGCTTATTGAATTCAACCGGCGACAACCACGTACCTAAAAAGTCGGCACCGAAGCTTACGATTACTTCAGCCTTACTAAAATCGTAACTAGGCACTGCTGCCTGACCAAAATTACTTTTATTAGCTTCAATTAGCGCATGGCTGGAGGCTGAGTCGTACATAATGTGCTCGCCGCCAACTGCCGAAGCAAATTGGTTAATAACCTTCTTGGTGGAAGGGCTAAGAATAGTATTGCTTATAATGCGGACGTTTTGAGCAGACCGCAAGCCGGACTGTACTGCTTGGTCCAGGGTAGGCCAATCAAGGGCTTCTCCACCCTTTTTAAGAGGCTGGCGAATGCGCTCACCGTCGTACAAGCTAAGTATTGATGCCTCTACCTGGGCGCTGGTACCGCCTTTAGTAATATCGGAGTACTTGTTGCCTTCAATCTTAATTGGGCGACCCTCGCGGGTTTTAACCACTATGCTACAGAAGTCGCCACCTTCGGCGTAGGTAGAAGCGTAGTAGTTGGGAATAGTTGGGTCTACATCAACCGGCTTATTAAGGTAAGGAATAGCATACTTAACTGGAGCTTCGCAAGCAGCCAACGATACGGCCGCTACCCCAAATCCCATCATTTTCAGAAAATCGCGCCGAGACGGACCATTTCCTGACTTATCGCTAATTGGTAAGTATTCGGGAAATTCGCTTTGGTTGTTCTTCACAAACGATTCGTCGTTACGAAGTTGTTCCAGCCCTTTCCAATACAGTTTATTTTTTTTCATCTTATTTATATCCTTCTAATAAGATCCTGTCAATTAATAGTGGCAGCGAGAACACTCCAGACCACCTATATCTTCCACCTTCAAATTGCCTACAGCTTTACTTTCCTCGTGTAGCTCCACCAGCTTATCATAGTAAGCATTATCGGCAGTATTTACCTCGGTTTCGCGGTGGCAGTTAATACACCAACCCATAGTAAGAGTGCTGTATTGGTATACAACCTCCATTTCCTGAATTGGACCGTGACAGGTTTGGCAATCTATACCCCCCACATTAGTATGCTGCGAGTGGTTAAAGTAAGCTAAGTCCGGCAGGTTATGAATTCTTACCCATTCAATAGGTTTCTGCTCGTAGCCTTCAATGTAACTTCTGCTTTCCGGATCCCAACCGATAGCCTCGTAAATTTTGGCTATCTCCGGCGACTCGGTTTTAATTGCATTGTGGCAGTTCATACAAATATTAGCCGAAGGAATGTTGGCTGATTTGCCTTTGTAAACTGAAGTATGGCAGTAATTACAATTTATCTGGTATGTACCGGCGTGTAGTTTGTGCGAATAGGCAATAGGCTGGGTTGGCATATAGCCTTGAGCTACGCCTACGCTATATAGCCCGTCAATTACATTTTTAAATACTACTGCCGTAAACAAGAAGATTACTAAAAACAAGAATGGGCGGCTGGTAACCATTTGCTTAAAGCTTAAGCCATTACCCACCACTTCGCGATCGGCTTCCGAAAGATCCTCGCGTTGGTTAAGGTTTTTACGCAGTACGGTAAGTACCAAAATTAATACTGCCAGCACCAGTAAAAGTACTAGGCCAAGTATAGCAAAAATGGCATATACATATCCCGGAATTTCATCGCTGGCCGCCGAAGCACCCGGCCCGCCCGGTACGCCGCCGTCGGTTGCCGCCACTGTGGGGCCTTTAGCTGCTTCCTGGTTCACATAAGCCAGAATAGATAAAATCTGCTCATCCTTAAAGTTAAAGGCCGGCATTTGGGTCTTGTTGTACTGGTTATATAAATCAACCGCGTACTTATCGCCGCTCTGGATTACCTGCTGGGAGTTCTTAATAAATGAAATAAGCCAATCTGTAGGCCGGCGGTCGGTAATTCCTTTAAGGGCCGGACCTACCACCACTTCGTTTATTGCGTGGCACTGGGTACAGTTATTTTCAAATAAGCTTTTGCCGGCTGCAATTGCCTCATCCGAGCTTGGTAGCGCTCCCTCTTGGGCAGGCACATCGGCTGTACCGCCACTCTGCTCCTGGGTGGAGTCAACATCTACAGTTGGAGTGCCAGCTCCACTATCTCCAATATCGTTGGACTGGGCATAGTTTAATAATGGTGCTATGGAAAATATTAAAGCCAGAGTTAGCATAGCGAAACCCTGCCGCCACTTGTGGCTGGGGTACTGGTTCAGCATGTCCTGAAATCGAATCAGCATAGTTTCGGGTAAAATTTCGCCACAAATCTACTACCCGAACCCTTGCGAAACAACCTAAAAAGTAAATCTTTTACCACATCATTCTTGGTGAAAAAACTGCCTTAGGGTATAATATAGAAGCATTTTTTAGATTTCATGGTCGGTATATTATTTAGAATGAATATAAATAATGCAATTGAAACCGATTGCACTTCTAAAGTCAGAAATATAATTGCCTTATACTACATCCAAATCTTACTGCGGAACGTACCTTTACAAAAAAAGTAACCGTTTGGTACAACCCTATTTGAATGAACGGAGTATATATAGTACCGACAACGTACCTTATTTTTTAACCTGTTTGAACCTTTACGTAATTATGGTATTCTAGTCATTCAACACCCGGTTTTAAATTACTACTAGCTACTGGAATTTAACCGGCGCCTGAATATTTTTATTATATTTAAAATTAAAATCATACAATACTTTGCTATTTTATTTTCAATTGATAGCTTTGTATTACGTATATTTTGAAGTCCTATTTAATATTAAATTAATGCTAAATTAATAATTTAAAATTGAATAAGATTTACCTTTGTAATGTTTACCTCTGGTTATTTAATGGGTATTAAACCCTGACAGTAAGAAACTAAACTTTTAAAGAAACGGAAATGAAGAAGACTGTACTAGTTATAGAAGACGATTACTTCATTCGTACCCTACTCAATTTTTTACTCCAAGATGAGTATGAAGTAGTAACTGTTGAGAACGGCATGCGCGGATTAGTATGGATGGATAAAGGCAACTTGCCGGATATCATCCTTTCTGATATAGATATGCCGCAACTTAACGGATTTGATTTACTAAAGCATTTAAAGCAAAGTGGCTATTACTACGATATTCCGGTAGTTATGTTAACCGGTTATGAAGATGAAAACATCGTGACCCGATGCCTTCAGGCCGGTGCCAGCGGTTGCCTAACCAAACCGTTTAATCCACCGGATTTGCTATCTACCTTAGAAAACCTATTGTCGAATCAAGAACAAGCAGAAGTAGCCCCTAATTATGCAGAAGCTCTCTAATAAACCAACTCCTCCTTGCCATTCTAAAAAAGTAGTGCTGGTTGGTAATAAATTTCCTGACCAGTTAACTGAAGAATTGGCTAATAATGAATTTCAGTTACAGCATTTACCCAATGCGTTTACAGCTTATGTAAACCTACTGAGCGAGGTGTACGCTAATAAGCCACTCCCCTACGCTATTCTTTGCCGGGAAGATATTGAAAATAATGAAGCCTATACCTTCCTGAAAAATTTGGAACGCTGTAATGAACTTCGCGGAGTGCCTAGTATTTTGTATTCACAGTCTCGCACCAAAGAGTTTGTTAAAAAGGCTAAAGCCTCCGGTGCTGACGATATTCTAGTAGACGGCCGCCCCATCGGCGATATGCTGGGTCGAATTGCCTTTTTGCACCAGACCAGTGAAGATCGGCTGGATAATGATAATGGACTGAACCGTTTTCCGCATTTAAAGGTATCGTTTTTTAAACGGGCATTCGATATTCTGGCTTCCGGCTTGGCTTTGCTACTACTTAGCCCACTTTTCCTTTTAATTGTGGCCCTAATTAAGTTGGAATCTAAAGGACCGGTATTTTATATCAGCAAACGGGTTGGTACCGGCTATCGAATTTTTAACTTTTACAAATTCCGGTCAATGCGGGTAGGTGCGGACAAGGAACTACAAAAGATGATGCACCTGAACCAGTACAGTGGTGACCCCAAAGGCACTTCATTTGTAAAAATTGATAACGACCCCAGAATTACCCGCTTTGGTAAATTCTTGAGAAACAGTAGTTTGGATGAGTTGCCTCAGTTAATAAATGTACTTTTGGGCGATATGTCAATTGTAGGCAACCGCCCCCTACCGCTATATGAGGCAGAAAAAATTACCCGCGATTTGTGGAGTAAGCGCTTCTTAGCACCAGCAGGCATTACCGGCTTATGGCAGGTAACTAAGCGGGGCAAAAAAGAAATGTCCACCGAGGAGCGTATAGCGTTAGACATGCAGTATGCCGATAGCTATTCAATGTGGTTTGATCTTAAAATTATGGCTCAGACCTTCCCGGCATTGCTTCAAAAAGAATCCGTATAAACGAAGTTACTTTATGGTAGCTAACAGTACTTTACCAATTAAAGCACTGTTAGCTACCTATTATTGTTTATAGTTGAATAACTACACTACCTCTCCGGCATGAATATTTTGAATGTTTTAGAAATTGGTGCTGCCACCTACTTTCACGGCTTTGGAGCTTACCTGGCAACTTGTGCCGTAGCCGGCCGCCTAAGAAACCTGCCTGAGGGAATAAGCACCAACGACCAATACAAAATAAGTGTACTTCTTCCGGCATATAAAGAAGATGCAGTAATTGTAGATTCGGCCAAGCATGCGCTTAACCAAAGCTACAACCGTAGTATGTACGAGGTTTGCGTTATTGCTGATAGCCTTAAGCAGGAAACCTTAACCGAATTGCGGGCCCTGCCTATAAGAGTTTGCGAGGTGCATTTTGAGAAAAGTACTAAAGCTAAAGCACTAAATGAAGCCCTGCGCACGGCAGACGCTGATACAGACATAGCAGTTATTCTGGACGCTGACAACCTTATGAGTCCTGATTTTTTACGCCGGATTGCCTGGGGTTTTGAGCGAGGATATAAGGCAGTTCAAGGCCGAAGGGTGGCTAAAAACATGAATACCAATTTTGCCATTTTGGATGCTGCTTCTGAATCAATTAATAATCATATCTTCCGTAAGGGTTATAATTCCTTAGGCTTATCATCCAGCATTATTGGCAGCGGCGTGGCCTTTGATTTTAACATACTTAAAGAGCTTATGGCTCAGAACAAAGCTATTGGAGGCTTTGACCGGGTATTACAATTGCAACTACTGGAGCGGGGCCATAAAATCTGGTATTTTAAACAGGCTGAAGTACAAGATGAAAAAGTTGATAACCCGGAGGTGTTTCAAAACCAGCGCAAACGTTGGTTAAGCAGCCAGTTTAAAAACCTTCGTCAATATTTTAAATTAGGTATTAAGCATTTATTCTTAGGAAATTTTAGCTACGCTAACTTGGTACTTTCTAACACAATGCTGCCCCGGGTAATGCTTTTAGGAGGTATAGTAAGCCTTACCGGACTGGCTGTGCTTTTTCCTCAGTATAGCATATTGGGTCCTGCAGGTTGGCTGGCAGGTTTGGGCTTATACGTAGTGGCTTTTACTGTATCCTTAGGTAAATTTGCTTACGATAAGCGATTATTAACTGCTGCAGCCTCTCTTCCAAAAGCATTTTTAAAAATGACCGGCCTACTGTTTAAACTAAAAAATGCCGACAAAACCTTTATCCATACGCCTCACGTACACAAAGGTTAATCAGGAAGAATAGCACAGTAGGGTCTTAGAGATGAAAGCAAGAAGCGAAGAACCGCTAATTTCGTTAATTACGGTTAATTACAATCAGCCCGAGGTAACATACGAGCTCTTGGCTTCTTTAGAAAACCTTACCTACCCCAATTTCGAAATCTGGATAGTAGATAACGGAAGTAAAAAGGAAGCTTCGGTTAACTATACCAAAGGGTATAGCTATCCGGTTCATTATATTAAGTCTGAAAAAAACCTTGGGTTTGCCGGTGGCAATAATCTGGCCCTAAACAAGGCTACAGGAGATTACCTATTCCTGCTAAATAACGATACTGAAGTAACTCCTAACCTGCTAGAAAACCTACTTGAACCTTTTTTGGATGATCCGGAAATTGGAGTTGTTTGCCCAAAAATTAAGTTTTACCACCAGCCGAATACAATTCAATACGCGGGCTTTGCTCCCATGAATTATTATACCGGCCGAACATTTGCGTATGGTAGCCACCAAACCGATAATGGCCAGTTTGATACTAGCCAAGTAACCTACGGTGCCCACGGAGCTGCCATGATGCTATCGCGAGCGGTACTGGATGCGGTCGGCGTATTTGACGAGTCGTACTTTTTATACTACGAAGAATGGGATTGGTCGAGCCGGATAATGCGGGCTGGTTTCAAGATTTATTACCAGGCGGAAGCTACTATTTATCACAAAGAATCAATTTCAACGGGAAAAGGCAGCCCTTTAAAAACCTACTACCTTAACCGCAACCGCACCTTATTTATAATTAAAAACAGCCCATTACCGGCTAAATTTTTTTTTATAGCATACGCCTTAGCATTAGCTACACCAAAAGCTATAATTACCTTTTTAAAGAAGAAAGAATATGCTAATTTGAAGGCCTTAGCAAAAGGTTGGCTATGGCACATACACCCCAAATTAGGTAGTATATAAGCCGGCTAATGCCTATACTAGCGGTTTGAAACAGGGGATAATGCATATTGGTATTGAAGCTCAGAGAATTTTCCGTAAAAAGAAACACGGCATGGACATTGTCGCTCTGGAAATAATACGCCAACTGCAGATTATTGACACCGAAAACCAGTACACCATATTTGTAGCCGAAGGAAGTGACGTTTGTCTTACTGAAACCCCTAACTTTAAAATTAAGGTTCTTAAAGCCCTAACCTACCCCGATTGGGAACAGGTAGCCTTACCCTTGGCGGTTAAAAAATATAAGGTAGACCTCCTACACTGCACAAGCAATACTGCCCCCTTATTTTGCCCGGTGCCTCTTATTATTACCCTTCACGATGTTATATATCTGGAGCGAATAAGTTTTGCCGGTACTTACTATCAGAATTTTGGAAATGTTTACCGTAGATTACTTATTCCGCAATTAGCCAAAAAAAAGAATACTACCTTAGTTACAGTCTCTGAGTACGAGAAAAATCAAATACTTAACCGATTAGAACTGAAGCCCGACAAAGTTAGGGTTATTTACAATGGTTTAAATCACGCTGCTTTTAAAAACCTGGAACGGAACGATTTCGACAAAAGCAGGCTACGAAATTTGCCGGATAATTATATATTTTTTTTAGGTAACCACGCTCCTAAAAAAAACCTTAATAACGTAGTAAGAAGTTACATTTCGTATTGTAACAGGAACCCCACTACTCATATACCTTTGGTAATACTTGAGGCTGACCGTACCTACATTAATAACTTACTCAATCAGTTTAAAGCCTCATCTTTGGACAACAGTATAATTACTTTAGGTTATACCCCACATCAGTACCTACCATATTTATATAAAAAGGCTCAACTTTTTTTATATCCTTCGCTAAGGGAAAGTTTTGGTTTACCAATTTTGGAAGCTATGGCAGTTGGAACGCCGGTTGTAACCAGTAACACCTCAGCTATGCCCGAAATTGCCGGAGATGCTGCCTACTTAGTAGATCCTACTAGTACTGATGCGATTTCTCAGAGTATAGAAAATTTAACTTCCGACAATCAGCTTAGAAGTAACCTAATAACCAAGGGTCTTGAAAGGGTAATGAAATTCAGTTGGTTAAATGCCGCCCGGCAGTGCAAAGAACTCTATAAAGAATTTATACTCGCCTAAAGCTTAAATACTAGGCCAAATTCTTGGCTAACCAGTTTAATTTTAACTGACTACGAAATTAATTTACGTAGGTTTCACTATCTGGTAAGAATTTTTACAAAATAGATAATTCTTAGCTAGATATATATTTTAACAAATAACACGTACCAGGTTTTGTGAATTTATTACCCAATATCTAAAGTCTATACTTCGTATTAATCATAGCCTACACAGTGTGGGTACAGATTCCCCATGTAAGACCTGGGCAATTATAGGATATTTTTAAGGATCATGAATGAATTAAACTATTCTTAAATATAATTTTTCTAATATGTGAAATTGTAGAAATATTCCATATAGGAACCAGAGAAGCCTATTTCCTAATTTAGCCATCGAAGGTTATCGCCTAAAAGATAACTTTTTGAAGATTTGTCAAAAATAATGATTAGGATGATTGGTAAAGAAAGGTTTCTGAGAGTACTGTTTTTCGCTATGGCGGTTTTAGCCGGTTTTAGTACTACTCTTAAAGCACAAGGAACCCACACTGCCCGCCCCCTGGGCTCAACAACTTCCCCCTACGGGTACTATGAATATCTTCCAATAGGATACGATAAGAATAATAACAAGTATCCTATTCTAATATTTCTTCATGGTTTAGGTGAAAAAGGAAATGGAACTACCAATCTGCCGGCTGCCATTAAACACGGGCCGGGTAAAGAAATAGAAAAAGGTCGCGATTTTCCTTTCATCGTGGTATCGCCTCAATCAACTACCTGGTGGAACTACGGAACCATTGATACTTATATAGATTGGCTAAAAACCAAATACCGGGTTGATGTTAACCGTATCTATATGACTGGCTTGAGCATGGGGGGTATTTCTACCTATCGCTATGCAGCATCCTACCCTAATCAGCTTGCCGCTATAGTTCCTATTGCTGGTGAAGCCCAGTATATTAACAGTTGTAATTTTTCCCATATACCTCTGTGGGCATTTCATGGCGATGCGGATGGGGTTGTATCCTATCATGCCGATAAAATAACCGTTGACGAATACAATAACTGCACCCCTAAACCTAGCCCTATAGGTAAATTTACTACCTACCCTGGTGTTGGGCACGATAGCTGGACTATGACCTACGACGGCTCAGCCGGGCACGATATTTATACCTGGATGTTGCAATTCTCAAAAACCGGTGGTACACCACCGGCCAATGCAGCCCCTACGGCGAATGCCGGTTCCGACAAAACCATTACCCTGCCTACCGCCTCGCTGACCCTTAGCGGCAGCGCCTCGGACAGCGACGGCAGCATTGCCGCCAAAAGCTGGACCAAAGTAAGCGGCCCGGCTGCAACCCTGACCAACACCACTAGCCTGAACCTGCAGCTTTCCGCCCTGGTAGAAGGCAGCTACACCTTCCGCCTGACTGTAACCGACAACGACGGGGCCACGGCCAGCGATGATGTTAAGGTAACAGTTAACCCCCTAGTAGACGGCGGCAACCGGGGCGGCAACCCTAATGCCTACCTGGTTAACTTCAATAGCAGCAACCCGGCCTCTGCGCCCTGGAACAACTTCAGCACCAACCCGCACTCCGGAAGGGTTATCAACAACCTTAAAGCCGAAGATGGAACTGCTTCCGCCATCCGCGTGAAGCTTAGCAGCCCCTGGTCCGGGGCTATTGCCAGCGGGTCTACCACCGGCAACAACAGCGGGGTATTCGCCGATGCGGCTATGCTTACCTCTTACTGGACCAACGATGCCGGCGGTGAAACTATAGAAATTAGCGGGCTGGATGCGTCTTCGACCTATGACCTGTCGATGTTTGCCAGCCGCGAGGCCAGCGATACCCGCACCACTATTTACAGTGCCGGGGGCAAAACGGCTAGCCTAGTGGTGAGCAACAACACCAGCAACACCGCAACCCTAAGCAGTGTGAGGCCTAGCACCGGCGGGGTAATCACCCTGAGCGTTAGCCTGGCTAACGGAAACTCCTTCGCCTACCTAGGCGCCCTTAAAATAACGGATAATAGTTCATCCTCCAGTTCTTCTCCCCCTACCCAGACTGCCCTATACAACATAAACTTTAATGACGGCAACTCCCTTCCTTCTCCCTGGAACAACTTCAATTCTCAGCCTGGAACCGGGTTCAAATTAACTAACCTGAAGGATACCGAAGGCCAGCCTTCAACGATTGGTGTTGAACTAATGACTCCTTGGGGTTACGAGAATGGATCTAGCGGTTACAACTCAGGGGGCATGGAAACCGGTAATAATTCTGGGGTATACCCGGATAAGGTACTAACTAATGGGTACTGGACTGCCCGCGAAGATGGCGAGCAAATAAAAGTATACGGCTTAGACCCTAATGTACGCTATTCCTTCACTTTTGTAGGAAGCCGAAATGCCGGCGGCGACCGAACTACAGTATATAAAATTGGCTCGTCTACTGTAAGCCTCTCGGCAAGTTACAATACTGCCGCTTCGGTAAATATTCAAGGGGTACAACCTAACAGCAATGGAGAAATAGTAATCACTATTGAAAAAGGTGCCAATTCAAGCTACGGCTACCTAAATGGCATGACTATTCAGGCGGGCAGCTCGGCTTCTACCGAAAGCCGCAAAAGCTCTACTGCTTTGGCCGCACCTGACACCCAGGTTGAAAACCTTAGCTTTACCGCCTACCCTAATCCTACTACCGATTTTATTACAGTCGAATTTGGCGAAGGATTCTCTCAGGAAGTTCTAGTTGAAATGTATAACCTGGCAGGCCACGCAATTATTTCAAAAACTTATACTACCGACGAGGCCTCACTTCGACTAGACCTTAGCTCAAGTTCAATAAAGGAAGGTATGTACATACTGAAAATTAAGGACGGCGATAAGACGTACACGAACCGGATTATTAAGAACTAAGCCCCTTAAAACTTTGAGATTAAGCCAGGAAGCAAATTGCCTCCTGGCTTATTTAGTTTAAGAATCAGAATAAACTAAATAGAAATATCAATATTTAATATATTTGCGGCAATTGTTTTAACAGTGCTGCATGTTGCGTCAGATTTTTAGCTTAAGTGCAAATACTACCGACCGATTGGCTTGGATGGACTACGCCAAAGGCCTGGCAATTGCAATGGTAGCCTTTCGGCACGCAGTTATTGGGGTTCGGAACGAAGATATAGGCCTAGATGAACATTTTTTTACCTTGGCCGATAGTATTGGAGTAACCTTCCGGATGCCTCTATTTTTTATTCTCAGCGGCGTTTTCTTTAGAATGAGCATTCAAAAAAGAGGAAAAATAGGTTACGTATGGCATAAAGCACAAACTATACTCTATCCATATGTTATTTGGTCCTTAATTGTAACTACACTACAAATTGTATTTTCCAGCTTAACTACCAGCGATGCCACACTGGGTTGGTACCTCCGAATTTTATACGCCCCCTGGGGACACTGGTGGTTTTTGTATACCCTATTTGTAGTTTCTATACTATACCTGCTGGTGTATATAGTTTTTAAAGGCAATAAATACGCATTAGCTGTAAGTGGTATTATTTTATATAGCTTGGCAATCTTGGTGGAAGGCACCCGGGTCCCTTTCTTCATTCTTACGCTATACATATTTTTTGTATTGGGCGATTTATTTTCTAAAAACCTTTTAAACCGGCAATTAACTAAGTTAGCCAATTCGTGGCCGATCTTGATGCTTAGTTTTCTAATTGCGGTGGCCGGAGAATATACTTTGCTTCAGCCGGAATTCCAGAATTCACTGGTTCTACATTTAATTTTTGCAATTACCGGCAGCATATTCACCTTATTATTAGCTATAAAGCTGGCCACTAGCAAAGTAAAGAGTCTGGAATTTATAAGAACCTTAGGTCAGCATTCTTTATATATATATCTTTTGCATGTTCCTATTGAAGCGAGCCTAAGGATATTTCTGGTTAAAATTCTGGGATATAGTGAACCCTACCCGGTTGTAGCCATAACCTATATCGTGGGATTAGTAACCCCTATTTTCCTGTATAGAATAATGGTTATGGGCAAGCTAGGCTTTTTGTTTATAGCTCCTAATTCCGGAAAAAATAACCCTCAGGCCTTTAAGGCTGCCTAAAATTACTATATAACCTCCTCTTTATGCTTTTAAAAAGGCTCCCCGGTAAGTACTTAGTTTTTCTGGAATACGCAACTATACTAGCATTTTGCCTGCTGCCCCTCTTTTTAACCTATCCGTACCGGGTTAATATTTTCTTGAGTTGGGAAGGTGCCTACCGATTGTACTTAGGCCAAGTACCATATCGCGATTTTGGTATGCCTACCGGTTATGCTTACTGGCTTTTGCCGGCTTTGTTCTTTAAAATTTTCGGCCCATACATGATGAGCTTGGTTAAAGCCCAGTTTGTACTAAATATAGCTGCCGGATTTAGCTTTAGGTCAATAATTAAAAACCTACAGGTAAAACCGGGCTGGTCGTTTATTGTTATTTTCTTTTTTTGCCTGAGTTACCTGCTGATGAATTTTTGGCCGTGGTATAACCAAACCGTGTTTGTCTTCCAGCTAATAAGTATTGCTTGCTTAGTAAAATCCTATACAACCCCTAAAAACCTTCTAAGCATCGTATGGATTAGCGTAGCCGGATTGTTTTCGGTACTATCATTCTTAACTAAACAAGATGGCGGCGGACTGGCAATTATGCTGAACTTAGCCTTGGTAATATACTTATCAATAGCATCTAAATCAGTTAAGTTTATATCACTATACATTGTATCACTAGCTGTATTTGCCGCAATTTTAATTGTACCCTTTCTGCCCTACAATTTTTCGTACTGGTTTAACTATGGTCAGCCGCCTCACAACAGCCGACTGAAAATTTCGGATATAACTACCTTATTCTTTCAGGAGTCGCAGTGGCTAAAATTTTATATGGTAGCCTGCACAGTTCTATTTATTGTAAGAATTAAGAAGTTTAAAAACCTTTTAAGTCAGCCAATGGACGTTCTTTTTTACCTACTAACTATTGGCATACTGGTGCAGGCGGCAATTATTCAAGTAACTTCATATACCCCACCCGACAATAACATTTACTACCATAGCTTTGCTATAGCGTACCTAATATTTGCTCTTCTCCAAGATAAATTACCAGCAAACGTACCAGTAATGGCTATTGCATTTGCCGGAATTATGTTATGGTGGTCAGGATCCTACTATAAATATATAGTTAGGGTCACCAACCGGCTTTTCCCTCCAAAAACCGTTGCAGTTAACGAAAATGAAGTTTCGGTGTTTACTTACCACCAGAGTTACGATACCAGCCGGGTTGGAGTGAAATTATCAACCTGGAAGTTTGTACCCGATAGTAAAGCTTTTGCCGGGGTTTATATGCCCAGCGAAACAGTAGATGGCGTACAGCGACTTAGGCAAATGGAAGTAGTACAAAGCGGTGATGCCAAAATTTTAAATATGACAGAGCTAACTCCGCTGGCTTACGAACTTGGTTATGAACTGGAACGAGGTACCCCGCTTTGGTACCACTTAGGGGTTAGCATGTTTAGTAGAGAAGTAGATTTTTTTAACAATCGCTTACGAAACGGGTATTACGATGTGGTGCTGTTTGAAACCATTCCCATGCTCAATAATTTTTACCCCGAACCGATCTACGAGGTTTTGAAAGAAGAATACCTTCTGGTTGATAAGTTTTTGGCACCCCGCCCCCAAAACAATGCTTTTGTAGAAGTATATATCAGAAAATAGCGGTTTCATACATATTCTTTTGGATACCTAAAGGATTCACCCTTAGGTTGTACAGCTATGCAAATCTTTAAGTTAGACACGTATAATTTCTTGCCTTTTTAAGGAAACTTTTTAGTCTAATATCCTGTATTAGGCTTAAAACCTTACACTTCGCCCACCAATAAGGTTACGACCCAAATATAACTTTTTAAATTATTTGTATGAACCATCCTGTTTTAATAGAAATATTTATATTATAAATTGAACTCCACTATTTTTTTACCTAGTTTTACCGTTGAAATATTACGCACTACTCTACTTGATTACGAGCTCCAAATGAGAAAATTTTTACTAACCCTGGTAGTGCCTGCCCTGTTTGCAGTAGCTGCCAATGCGCAAGTTAACCCCGGTTTAAATTGCGACACTCCAAAACCAACCAACAACAATTTAGTTCAACCCTGGACGTATAATCCTGACAACATCAGACTAGGTTGGGATACCTCGCCCTTCAAGCCATTTATTATTAATGGCCTCCCCTTCCGCTTGCTGTATCCGCAAGGATTTGATAGCGCTACTGTAGCCCCTAATTCGTACCCACTTACCATAATGATGCACGGTATTGGCGAAGCGGGAGAGCATAGCAACTGCGACAACAATTACCAATTGCGCTACGGAGCTAGAGAACACTTAAGTGCCCGAAATAGCGGTAGGTATACCGGCTTTGTAATGGCCTACCAAAGCCCTACAGAATTTTTAAGCCAGGTTCATGAACCCAACTTAATTCGCTTTATTGAACAGGCAGTTCAGAATTTGGGGGTAGACCCTAACCGGGTGGCAGTGCACGGGCTTTCAGGGGGTGGTTCTATAGTTTGGAGAATGGCTAGTAATTATCCTACGCATATTGCTGCCGCCATACCTATGTCGGCCGCAATTACCGGCTACACTACTGATAGTTACATTGACAATATTAAATTTAAGGCGGTTTGGCAAGCGCAAGGCGGGTTAGACAAACGACCCTCTCCCTCTGTAGGCAATAGCGTTGCCAATGCGTTTAAAGCTAAAGGAGCTAATCATACTTACGCCTACTATCCCGATTTGGGCCACGGTACCTGGGGCAGAATGTATAACGAAAGCGACTTCTTTCCTTTCCTACAGCGAGCCAATGTTCTTAATATTCATCCGCTCTACTTCAAGTCTAATTTTTGTTCCGGAGAAGCAGTTCAGGGTACATTAGGTATTCAGAGCGGCTTTGCTGCGTATGAATGGCAACGAAACGGAGTAACCATTAGCGGTGCAACCAGTAACCAATATCAGTACAATCAATTAGGAACGTACCGAGTAAGAGTAAAAAGGTCAGCTAGTGGAGCTTGGTCTTATTGGTCGGAGCCACTGGAAGTACAGTTTGTGGGCCCCAGCCCTACGCCGGAACTAGTTGCTGACGGACCAACTGCCCTGCCCACGCTTGACGGTAGAACTTCGGTTATAATAAAGCCTAAAACCAATACATATAATACGTATACCTGGTCAAACGGAAGTAATAAAGAGTTTCTAGAGGTTACTAGTGCCGGTAGCTATTCGTTAGTAGGTACAGTACGTAACGGCTGCCCTAGCGCAACATCTAATACAATTAAAGTTACCTACGGGGTAGATAATGCCCTTAACGGCCCCGGTCTGCCTCAGATAGATATTGCCGGCCAAACTGAACTTGTGCTACGTTGGGCCGATAACAGTAACAACGAAACCGGCTTTGAAATTTATAGCGGCCCTACCGGAACCGGCCCCTGGACGTTGACCGCTCAGCTTCCGGCTAATACTACTGTCTTCAATCATACCGACCTTCAGCCAGATACCCGTTACTACTATAAAATAAGAGCAGTCAACCAGAATGGTGGTTCGCCCTATAGCAGCGGTAGCGAAAGAACGTTGGCTGACGAGTTGGCCCCTTCTACCCCACAAACACTAACTACCCTAGGTGCTACCCGCGATAAAATTGTACTTCAGTGGGGCCAGTCCACCGATAATTCGGATAATTTTGGCACTATTCAGTATGAGGTTTGGGCAAATAATAGCCTACTAGCCACTACAACCGATACGCTGTTTACCTTAAATAGTGACCACGGCCTGGTTGCCCGCCAAAACTATACTATTTCGGTTAGGGCTAAGGATAGAGGCAATAATTATTCACCCTTCTCCAACCAGGCTTCGGCCTCTACTTTTGCCCAAGGGTTAATTTACTACTACTATAAGCATGATAATTTAAGCCAGGTTGCGGAGATTGAAAGCTTAAACCCTTCTAGAATTTCTACTATTCCTACCTTCGACATTAGTGTAAGGGATACTGATGATAGATTTGCTTTTAAATACGAAGGCTGGATAAACATTCCGACTAACGATACTTATAAATTCTTTACCAACTCCGACGACGGCAGCAAACTTTATATTGATGACGTTGAGGTGGTAAATAACGATGGTACTCATGGCCCGCGGGAAGTTGGTGGCAATGTACCTAACCTTACTGCCGGAATGCATAAGATAAAAGTTTTGTACTTTGAAAATGGCAGTGGTCAAACGTTAGATGTAAGATGGTCAAGTTCTACTAAAGCTAAAGAACTTATTCCGGCGGCAGCCTTAACCGAAAGCTACTCAGTTCCGGCCAGGCCTACCTCACCGGCTAACTTAACAGCTACTGCTCAAGCCTTTAATTCAGTTAGGTTAACCTGGACCGATAGAAGCACTAACGAAACCGGGTTCGAAATTTTCCGCAGTACCAGCAATGCCGGGCCGTTCACTATTGTAGCGACTACCGGGGCCAATGCTACTTCGTATACCGACCAAAATAACGTACAGCCCCTTACCAAATACTTCTACAAAATAAAAGCTATTGGACAAGGCGGCGAATCAGACTTTGCGGGAGCGGAGTTTCAGGCATTGAATTATGAGTACTACACCGGTAATTATAGTAACCTTAATGGGATAATTGCGGGTACGGTAACCCCAACCAGTACTGGCCGAATTCATAACTTTAGCCTTTCGCCCCGTACCACTAATTCTAATTTTGCCTTTAAATACTCAGGTAAAATCTGGATTTCAACTGCGGGTAGTTATACCTTTTACACCACCTCGGATGACGGAAGTGTTCTGTATATCAATAACAACCAAGTAGTTGCCAACGATTTTAACCAGGGAATGACCGAACGTAACGGTTCAGTTAGCTTAAGCCAGGGTTTCCACGATATTATGGTTGCGTACCGCCAAGGTTCTGGGGGCTTCGGTCTCGAAGTTCGCTACAGCGGTCCTAACCTGGCTAAGCAACTTATTCCTGACCATGTTATTGGGCAAGAATGGCCTAATGCTACCACCCCAGCCACTCCGCCCGGACCTAACGCCCCTACTAATTTAGCCGCTACCATAAGTGGTGCCAATTCAATTCAGCTTAACTGGACTGATAATGCCACCAATGAAACCGGCTTCGAGATTTTCAGGAATAATATTTTGTATAAAACCTTTAATCAGGCTAATGTAAGCTCGTTCCGCGATGATAATATATTGGCCAATACAACTTATACCTATAAGGTTAGAGGGTTTAATACGTTTAAAGGTGACTTCAGTAACGAAATTACCGCAGTAGCCGGAAATAATAACCCAGTGCTAGCTGCCACCGGTAACATAAGCGCCCGCTACGGAGCCACCACAACTTTTGAACTAAGGGCTACCGATGCCGATGGCGATGCTATCACCTTTTCGGCTCAAGGGCTTCCTTCGTTTTGTAGCCTTGTAAATAACAATGATGGCACGGCCAACCTTACCGTAGCCAGCACCAGTTTCTACGACCAAAGGACTTATTCCGGCATAGTACTAGCCGCCACGGATATTTACGGAGGCAGTAGTTCAGAAACCATTAGTTTAGCTGTAAATAGTAACTGGACACCCGTTATTTCAAACTTAGCGGAGCAAATAATTCTGGAAAATGAAAGTCGCCAGATGTCGGTCTCGGCTACTGATGCCAATAACGATGCTATGACTATTAGTTTAGAAACCGGCACCCCTTCTTTTATAAGTGCGCAAGCAGTAAGAAATGGTATGTCAATTCTTACTATTTCGCCTAATTACGGCCATGCCGGTAAGTATCAGGTTACCGTTAAAGTTACCGATAGCAAAGGAGGGGTAACTCGTAAAACATTCCCACTTACTGTAACTAAGGTATCTACCACTAAGGTAATTAAGGTGAATATGAATCAAAGTTTCCACCTGCAGGCTCCCAGCCCCTGGATTAACTTTGCCCAGTATCCATCAGCTGGCAAATCAGTAGCGAATTTAAGAGCTACCGATGGCACAATTACAAATACTACCATAACCTTGCTTAGTACGTTTGGCCAAGATAACAAAGGGCCAATGACCGGAAACGACAGCGGTAAGTATCCGGATCCGGTACTTAATACCTATTTCTCCGGTCACTCAGACGGAAACACCCGCTCAATAAGAATAAGCGGACTTAACCCCGACCTTACGTACGCCCTTGAGCTTATGGGCTCAACCACCAATGCCAATCCGGGCGTTACTAGCTATACTGTAAATGGGGTTACCAAAACCCTGGAAGTTTTAAATAATACGAGCAATGTTGTTCGATTTACCTCTCTTAGACCTCCGGCTAATGGCGAAATAATTCTTCAAATCAGACGTACGGGCAATACTGGTCAAAGTTATTTGAACAGTATGATTATCGAATCAATGTACGACGACGGAAGTATTCCGTTAGCTGCTACCGATTTGGTTGCGACTTTAGGCTCCGGAGGCGGGGTAAGCTTAAGCTGGACAGATAATAGCTTTAACGAAGTAGCTTACGAGTTACAACGTAGTGCTAACGGCGGTACTTTCACTACCATAGCCGAACTCGGTGCTGAAACCGAAGCGTATTTTGATGCTACTGGTGTGGGCCGTCAAAGCTACGCCTATAGGGTGCGGGCTAAAGGCAATAGCGGCAACTCAGCCTACAGCAATGTAGCTCAAATTAATATTCCTAACCGGGCTCCGGTGGTGCTTAACCTACCCGGTTTAATTGGCGGCAAAGAAGAAACCGTAACCGAATTTTTCTTTGACATAGAAGATCGGGAAGGAGACAATGTTACTCTTTCAGCAGCTAATATGCCATCGTTCGCCAGCTTGACTAAAGTATCTAACACCCGGGCTAAGATTACCATAAATAACCCAGGTTCTCAGTTTAGAGGCAACCACACTAATATTTTCATAACCGCTTCCGATGGCGATGAAGATGATGTTAAACTGCTAACCATTCGGGTTACTGATAAAGAAAAGGTATCGACCCTGGTGAACTTCAACATGAGCAATGAGGCCCCCGCCCCATGGAACAATATGAACGGCCGAATAGCCCGGAATACCTTTTTGCCCAACCTATTAAATGAATTGAACCAAAGTACCGGCTACACTATCACCAACCTGCAAAGCTGGAATGGCGGAGAAGAGCTTGGAGCAGAAACCGGTGATAATAGCGGTCGCTATATTGATAGGGTAATGAAGACGTATTTTTATACCAATAACATATACGACCGCCCACTACAGCTAAGCGGCCTTAAAGCCAATAAACGGTACAACATCCGCTTCTTCGGTAGTTCTATTTACCAAAGCCTTAATGGTTCAACCTCCTATAATTCTAGCGGGCAGGTAGTTAACTTACCCGTGCAAAGCAATACCGACAATACCGTTCAAATAAACGGCTTGCTGGCTGATGCTAATGGAGTAATAATAGTAAATGTAAAGCGCGCCGATGGTGCCTTTGCCTACCTAAATGCCCTGGAGATTTTGGAATATGATAATGATGGCAAGGTACTGCGTCCGGATAATTTAAAAGCCTACGGCACCAGAAACCAAAAAACCCGTCAGCATCAGGTAGAATTAAGTTGGGAAGATAACAGCTACCAGGAAACCGGCTTTACCATTCAGCGCCGGGTTAAACCTAGCGGAACTTTTGCCAATTTAGCTACTGTAGGTACCAATGTTACTTCCTACATTGATGCTACCGTAGACCGGGCTACCAACTACGAATACCGGGTTAAAGCAAATTCAGGGGCTGGTTCTGAATATTCTTTGCCAGCTTCGGCTCGCACCCTGGACTACGTAGTTTATATAAATGTTAACAAAAGTGCCAACTCACCAGCTAACGCCAGAAATGCTCCGGCGCCTTGGAACAATCTGGATAAGGTTCCGGTAAACGGTTTAACCTGGAGCAACCTTAAACGAGATAGAGAAAGCTCAGATGCTTCTAACGTTACCTGGGTAGACACCAATATTGACCTTAGGTTACAAGAGCCCTGGGAAGGTAGCAATGCCTTTGGACCAGATGCTAACGGAGCCGGCATATACGATGATAGGGTAATTAAAACTTTCTACTTCAACGAAATAGGAACTATTTCAATTACCAGAATTAGCGATTTGAATCCTAATCAGCTTTATAATATCCGTCTGTTTGCAGCTAGTGCCTTTGGTACCCGAAACGGCGTAACCGAATACCGGATAAATAATAAAAAGGTATATCTGGATGTTCAGAACAACCTAACTAATACCGCAGTAATCCGAGATGTGAAGCCGGATATCAACGGGGTTATTAACCTGGAAGCTGAGGCCGGCCCTACCGCCCGTTACGCTTACCTGAGTGCTTTAATGATAGAAGCCCAGGGCAACCTAAATACTAACGGTGCCCGGGAAGCACAATTGGCCAATGCTGAAGCTATTGTACAGTCCGGAGCCGATCTTACGGCTTACCCTAACCCGACTGAAGGCATGTTAAACGTAGGGTTTACCGGAACTGTTAGTGACCGGGCTGAAGTTAGAATTGTCGATTTAACCGGTCGATTAGTTCTTCAAAGATCTTACATTACTCGCGAGGGTTGGAATGAATTAAAAGTTAACCTGAAAAGTGAAGAAATTCCGGTAGGAGTGTATTTACTAAGGGTAAAAACTTCGGAATTTGATAGTAAAATCATTAGATTTGTTAAGCAATAATCAGAGGAGTAGTTTCTTACCAAAAAGATGTCCGGCTTTACCGGGCATTTTTTTTTACCTTTTTTGTAAGTTACCAACCGTAATATTTTTTTCTTTATGCCAACCTACATCCGTTCCCTCGATGGCCTGCGAGCTATAGCGGTTACCCTAGTTATGCTCTTTCACTTTCAGTTACTGCCAATCGGCTGGATGGGTGTTCAAGTTTTCTTTGTGCTAAGTGGTTATTTAATTACCCGCATTCTGCTAGCCGAAAAACAATATAGCCTTGGTTATTACTTAAAGAGGTTCTACTGGCGAAGAACTATCCGGATTTTCCCGATTTATTTTACTTACCTGCTGTTAATAGCGCTGGCCTTTTTAGTTATGGGTACGCCCGAAACCGGCCAAGGTAAGCTCCCCTATCTGTTTACTTACACGTACAACTATACCCGAATTTTACCCGACTGGAGCCACTCCCCCTTGTTTACTCACTTATGGTCGCTATCGGTAGAAGAACAGTTTTACTTGGTGTGGCCTATACTACTATTTATTATGCCAAGTAACGTACTACGCTGGTTTATACCTTTGGTAGTATTGGCCGGACCGATAATAAGGTATTTTACCGGTGAATGGTTTTTAACCTTAACCGAAGATACTGAAGCCGCCGGCGAAGCTATTTATTGGTTTACCCTAAGCCACTTTGATGCGTTTGCCATTGGCGGAGCAATTACCCTATTCCAACTTCCTAAAAAATTACCTAAAGCCGGTATGGCATTTGGGTTAAGCTTAATTATAGCGATAGTTATTGGATTGGTCAACTGGCAGAGTTTAGTTAGTCAGGGTTACGAGCTAAGTATACAAACCCTGGGCTACGCTATAGCGGTGGTTGCCAATTACCAGCATGTCTGGTCATACACGGTACTGAATATTTGCTTCGCCTTAATGATTATAGCTTTAATACAGCTATCAGACCTAAAAAAATGGTCGCTTTTAGCTCTTTTCAATACTAGATTTTTGGTATCGGTAGGCAAAGTTTCCTACGGTATGTATCTGTTTCACTGGGCGCTAATGGCAGTGTTTTATAAAATAGCTTCTCCCTTTGTAGGGAAAGGATGGATAGCTTTTGTGCCGTACTTTTTAATGGTGTACGTAGTAGCCTGGTTAAGCTTTCATTATTACGAAAGCTTGTTTCTGAAATTGAAGGACAGGTTTTATGTAAAACCCGAGCAGATTACTGCCCCCTAACCTTTAAACACCCTATAATTTGGGTTATGGGCCATAGCCAGCATCTCTCTATCGCCGGAAGTATCGCCGTAGGCATGAATGATGTTGTATTCACCTACGGGAAGGTGGGCGCGAATTCTTGAGCATTTTTCTGGTCCGTGGCAATTTTTACCCAACAATTTACCGGTAATTTTACCTTGTACAATTTCCAACCTACTGCCCAGCAATTCAATACCTATTTGGTCGGTCCAAGGCTTTAACCAGTTTTCTAAGGATGCTGATACCAGCACTACCCTATCGCCGTCGGCCAAGTGTTTATTAATTTTTTCTAAAGCATCGGCTTTAATTAACGTAGGCACCTTTTGCCGGCAAAAATCCTGACATACCTTATCAAATTTTTCGATTGGTTCACCCCCGAAAAATTTCTTCAAGGCCCGTTCTTTTACCTTCCAGTTAGGAATAAGGCCTAATTTCATGCTGATTAACCAAGGCGATAGCATTGCCATACCGGCTAAAAATCGGGGGGTGCCCCGGTAAAATTTAATGAACTCCAGAAACGAATCTTTATAGGTAACCGTGCCGTCAAAATCAAAAAGTGCCAAAGTTTTCATAGGCTCATTTTCTTAAATATAGCTTCCGGAATTAGCTTAATATTTTTCATAATGAGGCTCCAGGCCGGCAAAACGTATATTACATCTCTCTTTTTTGCTACCGCTTTATAGATAGACTTGGCAACTTGCATGGGCGAAGCAGTTAAGGGTTTTGGTGTATCAATATCGGCGGTCATTTTGGTATCTACAAAGCCTGGCTTTACAGTAACTACGTGAACGCCGAATTTGTATAAGCGATTTCTAAGGCCCGACAAGTAGGCCGTTAAGCCGGCTTTGGCGCTACCGTATACATAATTACTTTGCCGCCCCCGCTCGCCGGCTACTGAACTAACCCCCACAATTGTTCCGCTACCTTTCTTTTTGTAATAATTTGCCAGTTCGTGCAAAATAGAGGCTGCCCCGGTAAAGTTAACGTCAAGAATCTGGCGGCTTTCTTCCCAATTTTCAATAGCCTGTTGGTGATTGCCAAGGGTGCCAAAAAATAATATACTAACGGACGGCTCATGTTTTAGGCCGCTAATAAAATTTCTGTGCCGGCTAAAGTCAGTTGCTTCAAATGTAACGGTTTCTATCTCTACTGAATACCTTACCAGTAAATCGGCCTTAATCCGATCTAGTTCGGTTGGGTTGCGAGCGGCTAATATTAAATTCCATTCTTGTTCGGCATACACCTTAGCGGTTGCTACGGCCATATCGGAAGTTGCTCCTAGCAATAGTACGGTTTTCATAAAGTAGGGATAAGGCGCTGACTTAATAAGCTACTGAACTTACTTTCCGGCCCGTTATATTTTTCAATAATTGATAAAAATTTCTGATAATCTGGGTACCCCTGGCGGAAGTACTCAGCCGACATTCGAGCATCCTTTGATAAGTAAATACGCCCGCCCAAATTGTGCACTACTTTATCCAATTCATCCAGAAAGCTGAATAACCCTTTGGTTACCGGGAAATCAAGCGCCAACGTATACCCTTTCATAGGGAAACCCATTAGAGTATTTTGTTCGCCAAACAGTTTCAGGACTGCCAAAAACGACCCCATTCCTTTCTTCTGAATCATGTTCAGTATAGTAACCAAACCTTGGTAACTATTTTGTAGAGGAAGCACAAACTGGTACTGTACAAAACCCTTGGCACCGTATATTTTATTCCAGTTATTTACAAAATCCAGCGGGTAAAAGTAGGTATCGTAGTCGGTATAAGATTGTCTGGTTTTTTGGGTAAGCTTATTATAATAAGCCAGATTGAAAGCTTTTACACTAAACTTATTAAGTGTAAATGAAGGAAAATCAATTGGAACTGTAAGCTTGGATTTTTTTTTAAGGTTTAGCGCATTCTGGGAGTTCGTGATGTTTAGCTCCTGCCGGCTGGCGTGTTCGCCCAGCATCAGGATACTTCTGCCCAGGCTATCACCCTTTTGCAGGCAGTCAATCCAGGCTACCGAATAGGTGGCCTCGGTATTGGCTTCAAATAAACTAAATACTTCTTTTAAGTTAGCCGCCTTGTGCTCAACCTGTTTTATGTAGGCCGATTCTATAGGAATTAACCGGAATTTAACTTCCAGAATAATTCCGGTAAGCCCCATTCCGCCGCAAGTTGCTTCGAATAAATCAGCATTACTGTGTCGGCTGCAGGTTACCACCTCGCCAGTAGCCAGCAGGAGGGTAAATTCTTCTACGTGATTACTGAATGAGCCGTCCGTATGGTGGTTTTTTCCGTGCACATCAGAGGCTACAGCACCGCCTACGGTTATAAATTTAGTTCCGGGGGTAACCGGCAAAAACCAACCCCGGGGGACAAATACCTCCAGAATTTCCTCCAGCGTTAAGCCGGCCTCGCAGTGCAGCAGGCCGGTATCCTCGTTAAACGCTATAAGTTTATTGAAGCTAAGGGTACTTACAACTTGCCGGCTAAGGGAGGCGTCGCCGTAGCACCGGCCTTTGCCCCGAGCAATTAGTTGATTGTTATTAACCACTGCTTGGGCCTGGCTTACTGAGGCAAAGGCCAATTCATTGACTTTGGCTACCGGGTATTTACCCCAGTTGCTAATAGTCTTCATCATAAAATTGTAGGAAGATATAGGAGAACAAAAAATGCTATGGCCCAGCCTAAAACGGTAAACCGCACAAAATTATCTTGGTACAAAATATCAGTAGGCGAACCGCTCTTCTTTTCAACCATAGTAATTTGTAAATAGCGCATTAGCCCGGCCACTACAAAAACTGCTGTTACATATAAATGTTGGGTATTGAGCCGGGCCGCCACCTCATTGGAAAGGGTATACATTATATAAGCCACCATAATAATAGTGCTTATCATGGTTAGGCAAGCATTCAGGAATTCCAGGTTATAGTTTTTAACCGATTCGCGCATTTGCTTTCCCCCGTCTATAAATAGTATAATATCATCGCGCCGTTTGGCCAGGGCTAAAAACAGGGCTAACAAGAATACCATAATCACTAACCACTCCGATACATAAACACTGGCTACGAAACCGCCGGCTAAAACCCGCAGTAAAAACCCCAAGGCAATTATAAAAATATCCAATAAAGCAACGTGCTTAAGCCCGTAGCTATACGCAATGTTTATGGCCAAATATAAAGTTAATACTAAGGTGAATTTTACGTTCAGTAAGAAAGCCAGGTAAAGTCCGGCCGATAAAAAAAGGCCCATAGCCACAAAGGCTAAAGGCAGCCCAATTGCCCCACTAGCCAAAGGGCGGTGTTTCTTTACCGGATGTAGCCTGTCTGCGCCAATATCGCGGTAGTCATTCAGGATATAAATACTGCTGGCAGTTAAACTATACGCAATAAACCCCAAACAAAGGGACACTAGTACATCCGGCTGAAAGATTTTGCCGGCAAAAAAGGCTGGAATAAATAAAAATAGGTTTTTGATCCACTGTTTAATCCGGATAAGGCTAAAAAATGCGCTAAATCTTTCCATAAACGTGTACGACACTAACTCAGCGCCTATCTCATTATTTCGTTTGTCCAGTATATAATTATATCTATTTTGCCCGTAATGATCCATAAGAAATAGAGAGGATAAAATAAAGTGCCTGACTATTTACGGCCTTAAGCTAGTATAAGTTTCTAAATTAATAAATTAAATTAATTTTATACAATTATATAGCTTTATAGTAGCAGCTTACTGGAAAATGATCGCTCCACTTGTAATTTCTTAAAACCCTATGGTTAGAAGCTTCTAGCTCAGGGCTATAAAACTGGTTGTCAATTCTTAGAAAAAATAGCTTATCAATATTTAAGGTAAACCCAAATCCTCGACCGGCGCTTTCAAAAGAGTTGTATAAGTTTTCCTTTAAACGAGCGTATGGCCGGGAATATGGAGTATAGTTAAGGTCTCCGCAGGCTAACACCGGGTAAGGTGAGTTTTCAATAGCCTGACTAACAACCGATAGCTGGCGTTTTTTGGCCTTTGCGCTTTTTTTATAGGCATAATAAACACTCTTCACCAAATTGCTAAAACCCCGGCTTTTGGTTTTTGATATTACTTTAGTGAGCTCAGTAGACTGTAGGTGAAAATTAATTATCCGAAGTGTGTCTCCATTACGGCATATATCAGCGTAAATAGCCCCGTTGAGCAAGCCTTCCTTAAAAATTGTTCCGTGGTTGATTATTGGATATTTACTAGCAATCAACAAACCTGAAAGTGATTTGTTGATCATGAGCGTATCTAGGTGATAGGCTAAATACGGAGTAGAACTCTGTTTAAAAGTTGGTAGCGTATTGAAAATAGGATCATGGTTGTTAGCGTAGAACTCCTGAAAGCATTTAATATCGCCCGGCAAATCAGTTAGATCTTTTACCCTTTTATTCCAGATTGACGTATCGCCCAATTGCCTGGAACTCTCTTCAAAAAAATAATACTTATTAGGCTTATTGAAGAGACTTAGGTTATAGGAAGTAAGTTGGAAGTAGTTTTGTAATTCCTGCGGGCTGGCGTAGGTATTGTATGACACAGTAGCTTTTAAATAAGGCCAGCTTAGGGCTATACCTAGCAAAGCTACCAAAACCCCTACTCCTTGCTTCTGCAATAAGAAGGCCCCTAATAGTACTATTAACCCTATCAGCCAAACTGGGATACTTATAAGTAGCAACTCTGTCCACCAATGATTTTGCAGGAAACCAGCGGTAAACAACCTACCTGCCACCGCAAAAAAAATACAAAGCCCAAGTATAGTATAGGGTAGTTTCTTCAGGAAAATATTCATACCAGGCTCCTGACCTTCAATGGCTTACATTACTGAAAGTAATACTTTAAGTAACAAAAATAACAGAATTTATTGGCGGGTTTATACTTTATCAGGATTTATGTAGAAGCCTTCCTCATTAATTCTCACCTGTAGACATTAATACCCACTTAAATTACTTCAAAAAGTGGGTTTATGACATATCGCTTACTCGGCTTAATCTTAATAAAATACTATAAGGTTTAGCCTATCTCTACAATATACCTTTGTAATATCAGCATACGGGCATATTAGCCATTCAGACGATATTATAAAGTACAATTTAATATGAGATTAAGATTAACGGGTTGGATAGTTGTTATTACTTTATTCATTATTTCACCATTACTAGCCCAAGGGCAGGACTGTAACTGCAAGTATACGGTAGATGCCTCCATGACCTACATGGACGCCGCCTTGAGCTGGCCCGACCTGGGCCCGGGCGATACCCTGTGCGTACAGGCCGGGGTGCGCAACCGCCTCTTCATCAAAAACATCCAAGGGGCCCCCGGCAAGCCCGTTACCATCATCAACTGCGGCGGCCAGGTCATCTTCGACAATACCACCTCCAGCGAGGGCGCCTTCTCGGTGGTGGCCAGCCAGTACTTCCGCATCAGCGGAACCGGCAGCCCCCAGCACCGCTACGGCTTCTTCCTGCGCACCAACAAGAAGGGCTCCTCCATGCACCTGAGCTACAGCGACTACGAGCTGGACCACGTGGAGATCGGCGATGCCGGCTTTGCCGGGGTCATGAGCAAGATTGACCCCCACTGCAACAACCCGGAGTACTGGCGCGGCAACTTCGTGATGCAGAACATCTCCATCCACGACAACTACATACACCACACCCACGGCGAGGGCCTCTACATCGGCAACACCTCCTTTGCCGGCAAACAGACCAGCGAGTGTGGCACGCTGCTGCCCCACGAGCTGCACCACGTGCGCATCTACAACAACCGCATTGAGGATACCGGCGCCGACGGCCTGCAGCTAAGCTGCGCCACCCAGGACGTAGAGGTGTACAACAACCACATTGAACGCTTCGGCACCGACCCCTTCGCCCCCCACCAGAACCAAGGCCTGATCATCGGCGGGGGCAGCAGCGGCAAGTACTATAATAACCGCATCATCAACGGCACGGGCAGCGGCATCTCCTGCTTTGGCCTGGGGCGCATCGAGCTGTTCAACAACCTGATCTACCGCCCCGACGGCTACGGCATCTTTGTGGACGAGCGCAGCGATATGCCCAAGGGGTCGGGCTATTTGGTAGCCCACAACACCATAGTAGAACCCGGCCTGGACGGCTTCCGCATCTACTCGCTCAACGCCGAAAACAGCCGCCTAGCCAACAACATCATCGCCCAACCTAATAGATTGCCTAAAAAACACATAAAATATTCTTATACCTCAATCCGTAAAGGGGTAGATATTACCCTGAAAAACAACGCATTTGTGGCCAGCACTGCCGATGTTAAATTTAAAAACCTAAAAACTTTCGACCTGAGCCTTACCAAGGCTTCTCCAGCCAGAAAAA
The DNA here is from genome assembly GCA_964504565.1 of uncultured Roseivirgaceae bacterium. Taxonomy (GTDB): domain Bacteria; phylum Bacteroidota; class Bacteroidia; order Cytophagales; family Cyclobacteriaceae; genus Cesiribacter. Next base: position 80,044 of record CAZDEY010000011.1, on the reverse strand, counting down.
TAGGCAAATTGCTAAGTGAGGTGCGGGCGGATATAGCCGGAACTCAGCGCGGGAACGGTGGCTCGGTGGATGCCGGAGCGTACGAATTCTTAGATACCAAAACAAATATTGCTCCTAAAGTATACGCCGGAAAAGATATAAAGGCAGTTTTATCAGCAGGTTCACTTGAATTATCGGGCACGGCTTCAGACGCTGACGGTAATATAGTAAGCACCACCTGGGAGCAGATTAGCGGCCATGAACTCAATATTGTAGACCCTAGTTCACTATGGACCTTAGTTAATAACTTACAGGCCGGAAACTTTACATTTAAACTAACGGTGAAGGATAATTCCGGAGCTACTGCCGAGGATCTAGTTAAAGTAAAAGTAACCGATGATACCGAAAATGATGGCAATGACGATGACGATTCTAATGGCCGTGATATAAACACTACCGACCGATTGCTGGTGAACTTTAATTATGGAGACAATGCCCCCGCCCCTTGGAACAACTTTAACCAAAACCCAGATGCCGGAGATAAGCTGGCTAACCTAAAGTCGGAGAACGGAGCTAAATCCTCGGTTAAAATTACCTTAATGACTCCTTGGGGTTTTAAGCCGGTGGGAAGCCACGGCTATAACAGCCAAGGAACGGTTACCGGCAACAATTCCGGCATTGTGGAAGATCAGGTACTTAAAACGTGTATATGGTCCGCTTTAGACAGCCCGGAACTAATTGAGATATCAGGCTTGGATGCAAACGCCACCTATAATTTTAAAATGACCGGTAGCCGTAAAGGAAGCGGTGATAGAACCACCTTATATACTATCAATGACGTTACGGTCAGCCTAAATGCCACCAATAATACGCAGAACCTGGTGAGCTTCGATTTTATACAACCAAGCGCCGAAGGAAAAGTGAACTTATACGTGCAAAAAGGCAAGTATTCACAGTATGCCTACATTAATGCTTTAATTATAGAGAAGAACGGTTCCGCAAACAATTCTTCAGTAGCCGCTACCGACATAGAGGTTTCAAAGGTTACTCATACCAAAGCTGCAATTAGTTGGCGTGATAACGAAAAAGGCGAAGATGGGTACGAAGTAGCTATAAGCTCAAATGGCAAAGATTACACTGTAGTTGGAAAAGCCAATGCCAACCAAACCCAGTATAGCCTAAACAACCTTAAGCCGGAAACCGCCTATTACCTAACTATTACCACCATAAAGGGATCGGAACGAGTACAATCTAGTCCGGTACAGTTTAAAACCTTTAAGGCGTTAGAAGGAATCTTGGTAAACTTTAATTATGGGTACAATGTAGAAAGCCCCTGGAACAACGTGGATGCTCAGCCAGTAGCCGGGGTGCAATTAACTAACCTGACTGATTCTAAAAACAACCCTAGCAATATAAGTTTGAAATTAGATACCCGCTGGGGATGGAAGAATAGCCAGTCCGGTGGTTACAATGCCAATGGTACATTTAGCGGAAGCAACTCAGGCGTATACCCCGATTATGTAATGAAAACCTGCTTCTGGACTCAACGGACTGAAGGTGCAGAATTGCTGGTAGAAGGCTTAGAACCAAGCAGATCGTATACCTTTAAATTGTTTGGAGGTCGTCGTGGTACCGGTAATAAAGCTACTATGTATACCATTAATGGTGAAAAATCAACCATTAATGCTGCTCAAAACACTACTGAGGTTGCAACTTTCTATAATGTACATTCTGATGAAAAAGGAACCTTGAAAGTATACGTAAACCAAGCCAATGGCTCCGAATACGCCTATCTGAATGCTATGGAAATAATTCCTTCGGGCGCCAGTGCCTATAGCAATGCCGCAACCGAAGCGTACACCGAAAGAAAGTTGACCGAAACCAACTACAGCAACTTTAGCCTGTACCCTAACCCGGCGGTTGATCATATAGTGGTTGAGTATGATAATCAAACCATAGGCGATCAGTTGGTGCTGCAAGTAATTGACCTATCTGGACAGGTAAGAGAAACTGTTAATTATGAAGTAAATGGCTCCAGCAGTGAACTAAAGATTGACTTATTCGAGCTTAACCTTGCCTCCGGAATATATATACTTAAGGTAGGCAACCAAACTAACATGACCTCCGAGACAATCCGCTTTATGATAAGGTAATTTAAAGCGAAGTTATGAGCCAGTCGTAGTTCAGAATCAGCCTTACTATAGCTATAGCTTCGTATTTCTAATTAGTAGTAAAAACCGGGTTAGTATCTAATCCGGTTTTTATTATTAAAAGATGGTTAATAACTTATACCTACTAAATCCTACTTATTACAAATAAGGTGAAATTAACCAATTTATTCCTCCCTGTGGTTGGCGGTACTAACGTTATTTTTTGTACTATATTCTTACACGTATGCTAGAGCTCACTTAAATTATTAGTTTAAGCTGCCTACGCTAAATACTTTTGGTACATAGCAATCAGAAGTTAAGCGCAATGAAAAATTTTTACAAGTGCCTGTTTCTTTTTATTCTGTCGTTTTGTGCAAGCCCGTTACTAGCCCAAGGGCAGGACTGTAACTGCAAGTATACGGTAGATGCCTCCATGACCTACATGGACGCCGCCTTGAGCTGGCCCGACCTGGGCCCGGGCGATACCCTGTGCGTACAGGCCGGGGTGCGCAACCGCCTCTTCATCAAAAACATCCAAGGGGCCCCCGGCAAGCCCGTTACCATCATCAACTGCGGCGGCCAGGTCATCTTCGACAATACCACCTCCAGCGAGGGCGCCTTCTCGGTGGTGGCCAGCCAGTACTTCCGCATCAGCGGAACCGGCAGCCCCCAGCACCGCTACGGCTTCTTCCTGCGCACCAACAAGAAGGGCTCCTCCATGCACCTGAGCTACAGCGACTACGAGCTGGACCACGTGGAGATCGGCGATGCCGGCTTTGCCGGGGTCATGAGCAAGATTGACCCCCACTGCAACAACCCGGAGTACTGGCGCGGCAACTTCGTGATGCAGAACATCTCCATCCACGACAACTACATACACCACACCCACGGCGAGGGCCTCTACATCGGCAACACCTCCTTTGCCGGCAAACAGACCAGCGAGTGTGGCACGCTGCTGCCCCACGAGCTGCACCACGTGCGCATCTACAACAACCGCATTGAGGATACCGGCGCCGACGGCCTGCAGCTAAGCTGCGCCACCCAGGACGTAGAGGTGTACAACAACCACATTGAACGCTTCGGCACCGACCCCTTCGCCCCCCACCAGAACCAAGGCCTGATCATCGGCGGGGGCAGCAGCGGCAAGTACTATAATAACCGCATCATCAACGGCACGGGCAGCGGCATCTCCTGCTTTGGCCTGGGGCGCATCGAGCTGTTCAACAACCTGATCTACCGCCCCGACGGCTACGGCATCTTTGTGGACGAGCGCAGCGATATGCCCAAGGGGTCGGGCTATTTGGTAGCCCACAACACCATAGTAGAACCCGGCCTGGACGGCTTCCGCATCTACTCGCTCAACGCCGAAAACAGCCGCCTAGCCAACAACATCATCGCCCAACCTAATAGATTGCCTAAGGAAAATATTAGCTATTCCTTTATTTCCATTCGTAACGGTGTTGAAATTCAGATTGAAACCAACCTCTTTACTGATGAGGCTGAGCAGGTTGGATTTCTGGACTGGGAAAATTTAAATTTTAAGCTCTTAGAAAAATCTGCTGCGGTAGACCAGGCTACGTTCATTGAGCAAATAGATTTTGATATAGACCAAACAGGGCGACCCTACAACAATGCTTCGGATATAGGGGCATTTGAGTTTACCAGAGAAGACCTAATGCAACCAACCGGCCTTGAATACGACCTAAATGGTAATGGGCTGCACCTAAGCTGGAAAGATAATTCAGAAGGAGAATCATCATTCATTGTTCAGAGAAGCAAAAACCAAGACTTTAGCGATAATACGGAGGTGGTTTTGGGAGCTAATACTACCCTTCACACCGAAAACAACCCTCAGTACTGGGGCGGATTTTACTACAGGGTTTTTGCTGCTGACAAAAACGAAAGAAGTGCGCCTACCAATACTGTGTTGGTATACAAACCGGCTACCCAACCTCAAATACACCCTAACCCGGTGGTAGGTACCCCCTACTTAAAAGTACCGTCTTCGTTTATTGAGAACCCTTCGGTATATAAGGTATATGACCCCCAGGGTAAAATGATTACCACCGGCTTTATTAGTACTACCAGCCAGGCTCTACCTATTGGCGACCAACCTCAAGGGGTATACGTAGTTGAAGTACACAACTCGCTGGAGAGATCATTAATTAAACTTATAAAACAATAAAGGAGGCTACCACCTCCTTTATTGTTTTATCTACTGAGTAATTACCGATTCTATCGGAACACCAATAACCTCTTCTATACTGTATTTTGCTTTGTAAAAAGCGGCTTCGGTACTGTAGCGCACCCGCTGTTTTGCACTATTATCAGCCGAGGCATCGGAAAAATCTTCTACCCCAACCTGGCCCTTCTTAAACCTCTGCTCAATAATTTGATAAGCAGTCGCCGAGCTTTCAGCATTTTTGGTATCAACCTCCAATAGCTTTTTTTGAAGCAAATAGTCTTGGTATAAATTTAGAACCAGGGCCCTTACTGCTAGTTTTTGGGCGTTAATTTGGCTTTCGGCAATCTCAACGCTTTGTTTAGCTTGCTTAATTTTACTAGGAATAGATACTGCCAGATAAGGACTGATGGTAACGCTAACGTTATACCGAGGGAATAAATTGACGTTGTTAGCTCCGTTAGGCGGGTCTATTGAAAACTCATTAAGGTTACCCTGCGCCCTAAACTGATCAAGCCACATCCATTTAGCTTGCTTCAGATTTTCTTCGCTAATTTCAAACTGCGATTTAAGTATTTTATTAGCCGGATAATTCTGCCATGCTAACCAAACTAGTTTATCTTCGGTAGTGCCTGAATTGCCGGACGATGGAATAATCTGGGTATAGTTTATGGTCTGGCCTATAGTAATGGAGTTTCCTGATAGCCCAATTACAATTACTAGACTAAGAGTTAGCAGTTTCATTTTCGGAAAATTCGTGCAATTTTTCATGTTTATCGAAGTAAGGAAGAGCAAAGACTGAGATATATACAATTATATTAAAAACATTAAGAGGCGGGTAACCGACCGCATTTTGAGAAATATGGGCTATTGATACCCCAAAATAAGCTGTAAGCATGGCCGCCAAATAATTTTTCAGTTCCGGGTTGTTCATTCTGAAGTAGGATCGGGCGCCGTAATTAATGACTGTAAAATTAAATAAACAGGCTATAATCAGCCCTATCCAGCCTTTTTCCAGCGCGGTTTGTAGGTACCCGCTATCCGGCGGTGTGCCGGCCAACTCGTGCCCGGGGTGGTACTGCCTCCCCTGCAATGTACTGGCAATGCCCCCTCCTAACGGATGGGAATACATATATGGGCGCAAGCGAGCCATCTTAACCTCTCTAACCATATAAGATGGGTCTTCATCAAAATTAACCGAGGTACGAATTCGGCTTAGAGTACCCCCATATATTGGACCGTAGAGAATAACCAAAAGACCAAATAAGCCAATAACTGAGGCAATAATGGTCGATCTTTTATTTATAGTTAAAAGAGCATAAAACGCAAAGCCGATCGGGAACATAACGTAGGCCGTGCGGGTACCGGAATAGCCCATCCCAACCAACATTACGCCGGCAGCAAAAAGTAAAAGCAGTCGCTTCCACAAACTCATTTTTGCTAAGCTCAGCACAATAGCCATTAGGCTGAAATAGGCCATAACTACCCCGTAGGCACTAACCCCCATTAAAAATGACCATACCCTAAGTTTGCCGCTTATATAAATCAGCTTAAACCTATCATCATCCGCCCTTACCCAGGTTTCATCAAAACCCGGAAAGCCAACATGCTCTTGATATAGACCGTACAGACCGGCCAAAAAGGCTATAGCTAAGAAAAATTTAATATAAAACTTAATATCATTAGCGGTACGGATAGCGTAAAAGCATACGGCCAGAATGCTTAGATCAAACACCACGCTGCGCATTCCTATTACCAACCACCCCATTAATCCCTTTTGGGCCGGATTAGCAACTTGTAAAATAGTATATAAGATGCTTACACAATATACAATAGTAACGGCATTATATACTACCGGATTAATTTTAGGCTTTCTCCACAGTACTCCCAGTACTCCAATAATAAGGGCTACATCCAGAAAAATACCTAGTGGCAGATCGTACATACCAGTTATGCGGAGAACTACAAACATAAAACTGGTTATGAGGGTTGAGCATATTACCGCTACCTTAGGACTGTTAAAAATGCCTACTACTATAGGCACCGCTATCAGAACCCCCAGCATCAATAACCCCACCTGAATACCCATTGCCAATAGCACAAACAAGCTGGCTACCGAAAGTAGTACTGCAATTATCAGGTAAATTTGAGGTCGTAGTATGGTGCTGGAAAAGTTGTTCATCTAATCTTAAAAGAACAAAATCTTTAAAAAGATAAAGAAGAAGGTAATGGCTAAGAATATAGTTACAATACTCTCATGGATTTTCCGGTTCTTAGCGGCTGCTTCGTTATCGTCTTCCTTATCCGTATTCTGGTACATAATAGAGTATCCGGTTTTCTATTTTAGCTTTCAACCGCTTCACTTAGCAAAGAATCAATAATTAATTCTAATTGGTTCACTCGGTTTTCCCAACTATTCTGACGGGCAAATTTGGCTCGGGCTAATCGTTTATCGTTACTATCATTGGCTATTTCTTCTACCACAGCCTGCACAAAATCGTTAACTACCCCTTCTATTCTAACTACCGAGTTAAATTCTTCCAACTGGGCAAAAGGCGTCATAACCACGGGAAGGCCGGCGGCTAAGTACTCGTTTATTTTAAGCGGATAGATATTTTTGGTAAACTCATTTCGTACAAATGGAATAAGGCCTACTGACCAAGTAGCCAGAAATTTAGGAAGGCTGGCCGGAGGGCTGGAACCTACCAATTTTATATTAGGCATTTCCGCTAACTTATTGGCAACCTCCTTGGCTACAATTCTGCCTACTACTTCTATAGTAAGATGCGGTAATTTATCGGCCAGGGCAATTAGCAAGTTAGTATCTAGTCGGTCATCAACTGAACCTAAATAGCCAATTTTATTATTATCGGCGGCGGGGTTAATTTTGGTAAAACCTTTATTGAACAACGTGTAATTAACCCCGTTCTTCACCAGAAAAGCCTCAGCCCCACTTTTTCTTTTCTCTAAGAACAGTGCTTGCGAGGTAGTAATTACCCCATCAATTTTCTGAAGAAATTCGGATTCAATAGCCCCGCCGTGCTTGCTGCACCATTCGGCCGCCTTAATTTCATCGTAGCAGTAATACAACAGAACCCGCTCGTTTAGTTTACCGGCTAGGGGCAGGCCAAAAAACGGGTTAAATGCATTAATAACAACCGGGTTTTGCATGCCGAGGGTTTCAGCGGCCTCCTGAATAGCACCTCTAACCTTATGGGACTGCTTCTGCATAATTTTTTTATACAGAGCCAAACTACTTAACCAATTTGTGGGCAGTACCGGAGGCAATGTAAGTACGTGCACTTTACTACCCTCATCAGTGGCTATTTGCCTAAGCCTGGGCTCTTGACCTACTACACGGCGCCAGGGCGAGTTATTTTTGCCCAAAATACCGTACAAAACGTCTTTGTAAGTAAACGGATAGTCCACGTACAGCACCCGGTTATTCCTGCCCAGCAACGACATTATCTGGACAATAGTTTTCATATAGTCGCCTTCCCAGGTAGGCAGGCCCACGCAAATTATATCTTTCCTTACAGCCACGCTTCTATTTTTACGATTTCATATCATCCGCCGCAATCTGATTTACAATAGCACCGTTCGTTTTGCCATTTAACGACTTTATGAAGTTGATTGAATCATGATCGGCCTGTTTTAGGGTACTCGACGCTGAGAATACGGTAATTACCCCATCCACAAAGCGGGTAAGTTCTTTACTATCCGGGTAATCATTTAGGGCGGCTCCCTCTAAAAATATGTAATCGTAATGGTGCTTAAGTTCCTCAATTAATATGGCAAAGCTTCTATTTGACAGTATTTCGGCCGGCGAGGCAATGGTTACGTGGCTACCGATAATATCTATATTGGTATGATGGGTAGGCGAAATAAACGATCGGCTTTTAGGCTTTGAGGGCCTACCTTCCGGTTGCTTATCCTGGGAGTTTGTTCCGGTAAAATCGGATTCAGCGTCAACCGGATCTGCCTCATCTTCCTGCTCCATAGCCGAAGCTTCGGCCAATAGAAGCTTGCCGTTAGCCGAGTATTCATTTAATAACCTATCCTTCTGAGGATTTACCATTAAGGTAGTAGTAAGGGTATTGTGCTTAAAGTTGGTATCGATAATCAATATCTTCTTTTGAAGCAGGCTCATGGAGTAAGCTAACGTAAGCACTATAAAAGATTTACCCTCTCCGTTTTGGGTACTGGTAAACAAGAAGGACTGCTTACCGCTTTCTTCAATTTCGTACCGTAACTTTCTAAGCGATTGCTTAAACGTTTCCAGGTCGGCTTCTTTATGCTCACGGTGAAAGAGTTCGTAAAGATCGAGCTTGGTAACCGCTATATGGTTGAGGGCACCAATTACCGGCATTTTAACCATACGGTGAAGGTTGGCTGGGGTCTTAATTGAACTATCTAAGAAAAATACCCCTACAATTAAACCAAAGCTTATGCCAAAACTCACTATAGCTGCCAAAGCCGTTAAAATAAGCTTTTTAGAAGGTTCCGGTTGCATAGGGGGCTGACCGGCCATTACCGTTCTTATATTATTACCCCCGGCCAGCGATACGGTTTTTGCGTTATTGTACCGGTCTTGAGCATCGGTATATTCTTGAGCCGCAAGTTCCACCTCGCGGCTCAAGTTATCAATCATAGAGCTCTTTTCGGCTAAATCACCCTTGCCGCTTTCCAAACGGTCAAGCTGGCCCCTTAACGTTTCAATATTGCTATTGGCAATCTGCTGGTCTATTTGGGCTTGGTCCCGCTCGGCTTCTAATTCTTCAATTTTTTCAGTATTGTTTGTGCCGCCGTAGTCGGCCTGCTGGTACGCTATACCCAATTGCCTTCTAATGGTACTAAGGCTATCGTTTATTACGTTGGCCCGGGCACCCTTAGCGGTTAAGGCTTCGGAGTTTAGGCGATCGCGCACCGCCTCTAACCGTACAATATCCTGGGCGTTGCCGCTGCCTCCAGTAGTATTTTGTAAAGCGCGTATACGCCGGCCCAGCTCTGCCGCGGTTAGCCGGGCACTACTGGCAATTCTTTGCTCCTCCTGAATTTTAGTTTCCAAGCTGCTAATCTGATTCAAGCGCGCCTGGCTCTCAGTCCAGGCATCAAATAAGTTGCTATTGGCCTTATAATCTTTTAACGATTGGGTCTTCTCATCCAGGTACTTACGTTTTTGCTCAACCAAGTCGGCGTAAAACTGCAGCGATTTGCCAGATTGCAGGTTGCTCATGGATTGGTTGTAGCGCTGAAACTCCTCAATGAAATTATTTACCGCGTATGCCGAAAGATGAGGATCGGGGGAGGTATAGTTTATAGCTATAAAGTCAGAAAAATCAATACGAGAAAAATTGATGGAATTTAGTAAGCTGTTATAATCGTAGCCGTAAAATTTCAGTAAGTTAAGCATAGGAACCTCCTGGCTATCGGTAGCTTGCAATAGCTCAAAATTTTCCAGCTTATTTCTAAACACATCTACTGCACTTTGTAATTCCTGCTCCGTATAATGCTTTCTGAACTCCGGGTCACGGCGCAAATCTTTAAATGGCTTAGGCTCGGTTAAATCATGAACCATAAGACGGTACCCTAATAAATTTAATACCGAGGGCGACTTAAATATGGTAAGCAAGTTCTGGAATTTAACATCTGCCTCGCGCGAGTTATATCGGAAGTCATCTAACTGAATACCCTCGTCGGTAGTAAAACCAGTAGCAATATGGGCCGTAGAAACATATTGCCGGGGCAAATCGCGAAGAAAATAGTAGGCTATGGCAGCGGTAAGTACCGGCACCAATATAAGAATCCAGGCGCGTTTAAGTAATATTCTAAATAGTGCTGAGAAATCCATTATTAATAACCATTAGGAGCTTGAGTATGCATAACTACCAAATAAACATCTGCCAATTACTCTAACCAGGCATAATTGGCATTTTTATACAGAGCCTGCGCAAAAAATAACGATAGCTAAACTAAAAAATTCTTTTCTAATTCGTTCAGCTACAAATTTATAAGACCTTAGCCAAATTACCCGAAAGTAATCCGGAATGCAGAAGTAAAATTAGCAAGTTAACTTTGAATGCAATTTAACGGCTTAATTATTTTTGAACCGCAATTTTATAATTAGTTTTGCAAAAATGAAATTTTTTATTTGAATATTTAAATAATTACTCCGTGATTTTTATACAACTTTTATTTTGGTTAGCTGTTGCTATAGTTTTTTACTCCTACGTAGGTTACGGATTGGTGTTGTATTTTTTAGTTAGAATAAGAGGATTTTTTAAAGGAAAAAGAATTGTTCCCGTACCAACTGATTGGCCGTCGGTCACCCTACTAGTGGCCGCCTATAACGAGGAGCACGATATTGAGAACAAGGTCAGGAACTCATTGGCCCTAATCTACCCTCCTGAAAAAATAAAGTTTTTATTCGTTACCGATGGCAGTACTGACCAAACACCTAATATAGTCCGGAAATTTTCCGAAGTAACCTTACTTCACTCCGCCGACCGAAAAGGTAAAATGGCTGCGGTAGACCGGGCAATGGCTCAGGTAGATACCGATGTAGTTGTTTTTACTGATGCTAATACCATGCTTAACCCGGAAGCCGCTAAAAATATAGCCCGGCATTTTTTGGATAGCAAAGTAGGAGCTGTTGCCGGTGAAAAACAAGTTATTAGCAACTCTGAAGACTCGGCTGCCGGTGCTGGCGAAGGCTTTTACTGGAAGTATGAAAACACTCTTAAACGATGGGATAGCGAACTTTATTCGGTAGTTGGAGCTGCCGGCGAGTTATTTTCAGTTCGGACTAAGCTATACTTTCCCGTGCCGAAGGATACGATTATTGAAGATTTTTATATGACGCTGAAAATAGCCGAACAGGGCTACCGGGTGGTATACGAGCCGCAGGCAATTGCTCAGGAGCTACCTTCGGCTGGTACCGATGAGGAGCTAAAGCGAAAAGTAAGGATAGCCGCCGGTGGGCTCCAGGCCATTAGCAGGCTAAGCCCACTGCTAAATTTTTTCCGCTATGGCGTGCTCAGCTTTCAATACGTTTCGCACCGGGTATTGCGCTGGACCCTTGCCCCCCTTAGCTTATTATTCATATTTATTGCTAACTTGGTTTTGGCAGCTAACGGCTCGCTACTGTACCAGCTAATTTTTGGCTTGCAATTATGCTTTTACTTAGCCGCCGGTATTGGCTATTTATTGCAAAAACGTAAGCTTAAAATTAAGGCCTTCTTTATCCCGTACTATTTTTTAATGATGAATTACGCAGTGTACGCTGGCTTCTTCAGGCTAATAAAGGGTAAGCAGTCAGCAGTATGGGAAAGATCTAAAAGGCAAATTAGTATAAATTGAGCCGAACATAGATTACAGAATCTATGCCATAGAAATAATAAGAATATTTTTTTTTAAATATTTTATAGTAATTTTATACGTTTACAACAATCTATTTTTTTATTCTCACTTCTTAATTGCTAGCTATGAAAACAACATTTGGTCGCGGTCAGGTATACTCAAGCAAAAAAATGAGTAAAAGGCCAAATTTGGGAGGTATGATGTTTAAAGTGTTTGGTTATACCAATCTTGGCAACTATGCTCGCTTTACCGTCTTTAAAAAACTACTCGACAAGCTTGACCTACCGGAAAACCCTAAAATCCTGGATTTAGGAACTGGTTTCGGGGAATACGCTGTCTATCTATCCGACATCTACCCTAATGCAGAAATTCATGCAATTGATATTGACGCTGATCGGATAAACACCTTGGGCAAGGTTATAAAAGGCCTTAAGGTTGAAAATGTTAAAGCCTCGTGCAGTTACGTAGAAGAATACAATGAAACTGACTTTGATTTAATATTTGCGATAGACGTATTTGAGCACATTCTGCCGGAAAATATGCCCTTTAAAGTTGCCTACGAGAAGCTTAAGAAAGGCGGGCATTTTTTAGTTAAAATTCCTAATAAAGACCAGCGTACTATTCTTAAAGAAAGCCTGTTCGAAGAGCATCAGGATTGGCTAGAAGACGAGCACGTTGGCCAAATATACGATCTTGATGGCCTTAGCCAGCGAATGAGCGATGAAGGGTTTGAGGTAATTTACCAAGCCTACTCCGACGGTATAGTTTCGCGAGCTGCCTGGGAAACCGATTACCTGATCCGTCAGGCCGGCTCACTACCCCATTTGCTTAGTTTACCTATAACTAAAGGGTTGGTTCACCTGGATAGAATTGTGCATAGCAATAAATGGGGCAATGCCATACAGGTAATTGGTAGGAAATAAATTAATCCGCCCACCTTATTATCAGATATAAGAAATCCTCTTTAGAACAAAGGGGATTTTTTTTACGCTAATACTTTACCTACAAACCAGCGGTTATACGCATAACTTACTAGGTAGGTAAGCAGTAATGAAATTAGAAGGAAAACAAGGGACTTACCTAACAGGTATACAGTTAGGTTAAGAAATAACATATGCCAGAGAAACAGACTATACGAAATTTCACCGGTAAAATTAAAAAACCAATTCACCGGCTTTAGCATCAGCTTATATACAAATACGGCCAGAAACCCGTAGGCCGGCAACAACAGAAAGTCGTTATACACCCGGATGGTTGGCCCACCGTAAAAGGTTATCAGCAAACTTCCTGCTAAAAATAGCACAGCAAGCAACAGCAATTTATAAATACTAAACCGACTGTAAAATTCGGGCTTTTCCGTAAGCTTTTTAGCCAGATACATACCCAGCACAAACTCCCATAAATACTGTAAAAAGAAACTATTCCACACCCGATCATCCTGTACCCCCAAGTATACTATTAGGGTAGCCCACAGAATAGATATAACTACTGATATTAATAACAATAGGATACCGAATTTATCGAAGAGTCCTTTCAGAAAGGGATACACCAGGTAAAACTGGATAATCATAGATACAAACCACAAAGCATATCCGTAGGAACCAATTATTGACTCGTCGAACATTTTATATAAAAAAATATGGCCGGCCAGTGCGTAAAGCGATGGTTCGTATATTGGAAGTACCAAGGAAATGGCAAACGAAATTAGTACTACGGGTATATAGGGTAAATAAATTTTGGTAAACCTCTTTTTCAGGAAAGCGATATACGATAACGATTTTCTGGAACTAGATAAGTATAAGCCAAATCCGGATAACAGAATAAACAAATGGATGCCCGTGCCGCCAAAATAAACCAAGTGGTTGAACGGAAACTCTAAAGGAAGAAACTGAAGATAGTGGAAGAGTATAATAGTAAATATTGAATAGCCCTTTAAAAAATCAATAATATCAAGCCTTTTCATAAGCTACTCACGAATTAAAAATCTTTTCCGTTAAGCAAAAACGACAGTATTTTACTTTTTCTAATTATATAAATATGGCTTATATAAGTTATTACAACAACTAAGGTGCTTAAAAAACCATACACTCCATACTCATTGGCATTACGAAAAAATACGTAGCCATATAAAACTATAGCCAGGAGCAATGGCTGATGCAGGATATATATGGTATAAGCCGAATCTGATATAGCAAGAATTTTTTCGTTCCTAACATTAAAATATCGGTGGCCAAACACAAATACTACCACGGCCATAAGTGCTGAAAATACTATCTCAGCTTCTCTGAACAGGTTTCGCACTATAAAATTTTCGTACTCTGGTTTAACCAAGGTATACACCAGTTCAAATGTGGTGTAAAGTAGTAAAATTGCAACTGCCCATTTTATACTGATTGAGACCACTTTGTTAAGTAGTTCCTTGTTAGAGAATAACAGCAGCCCTACAACAAAATAAGGCAGGTAAAGAAGAAACTTATACGTGGCTATAAACGAAAAAATGTACACCGGCAATTTTTCGGCTATGGCCATAATTACCAACTGAGAAACAAACACCAGCCCGAAGAATAGCCCAAAAAGCCACCAAAGGTTATTTAGGCCAATCGGTTTGACAGTAAAATTTTTGAAAGCCTTAAGGGCCAAGTAGTATATAGTATAATATACAAATAAGTTATTCAGGAACCAGAGGTGTTCAATCCAGCCACCCTGCAGAAAATAGTTTTGGTAGGGGAAATTGCTTAAAAAGCCGTTTAGGCTACCCTGTTCAACCAAATAAATTGCCGCCGGATGAATAAACTGTATTGTAAGACCGGCAAAGAGCGAAGGAACCAGCAAGCGTTTGGCCCTAATCTTTAAATTTTTTTCTGGCAGGTGTTTGGTAAAGGTAAAAGCACAGAAAAATCCGGCTATAATAAAGAAAGTCTGCAACCTAAAGCCCCCTAGAAACCTTTCAATAAAATCTAGCCAGAAAGGCTTATGGTCACTTAGCAGCAAAAACCACTGTTTATCGGGCAAAAATAAATAGGTGCAATGAACGTAGACCACCAGGACTATTAATATGCTACGCGCAAAATCTAAATAGTACAGTCTTTGTTTCATGCCACAAAAAAGGCTTCTGTAGTCCAGAAGCCTTAGTTGAGGTCTCGAGCGGATTCGAACCGCTGTGGGAGCTTTTGCAGAGCTCTGCCTAGCCACTCGGCCACGAGACCAATTATAGTATACCAACTTTAGTATGCCTATACTGTTCGTTGGGATTGCAAATTTATACAATCCATTTCATCTGCCAAGCTTATAGCCACTTTTTTGCGCATAAAAAAAGCGCTACCCGTAGGCAGCGCTCTTATAGGTACAGCTAAGTGCTACTGGTTATCAGCGTCAGATTTCTCTTCGGCCTCATCCTCAGCGTTCTCGGCTATTTTTTTAGCATCGTCCGTAGTTGGTTTACGTACCAGCTCAGAATCATCGCTCACTTTAGGGGTAGAGTCGGATTTCTTAGCGGTTTTCTTACCAGACTTAGATTCGCCGGAAAGCATTTGCTCTTTTAGGCTGGCCAGGGCATCAAGGTCGCCCAAGGTAGCTTTTTCAGCATCTGATGAGGTGCTGGTAGAAGAACCGGTGCTTTTCTTAGTAGAAGAAGCTTTCTTCTTCACTACGTTTTTCTCCTCTTCCTCACGGTAAGTAGCAGTGTGGCTTAATACAATGCGCTTATCGTCTTTAGAGAATTCCATTACGCGGAAATCTAGCGTTTCGCCGGCTTCCGGCTTGCTGCCGTCTTCCTTCTGCAGGCTCTTGCTAAGGGCAAACCCTTCAATGCCGTACGGTAGCTCAAGCACGGCACCTTTATCATTTTTGCTGATAATGGTACACTTGTGCACTGAGCCTGGCGTAAAGATAGACTCAAATGTATCCCACGGGTTTTCTTCAAGCTGCTTATGGCCTAAAGCTAAGCGGCGGTTTTCAACATCAAGCTCAAGAACCTGAACTTCCAGTTCGTCACCTACTTTAACAAACTCGCTTGGGTGCTTAATTTTCTTAGTCCAGCTCAGGTCGCTAACGTGTACTAAACCGTCAATGCCTTCTTCCAGCTCTAGGAATAAGCCGAAGTTGGTAAGGTTACGTACTACGCCGGTATGCTTGGTACCTACGCCGTATTTAGTAAGAATATCATTCTTAGTCCAAGGGTCATCGGTAAGCTGCTTAATACCTAGCGACATTTTGCGCTCCTCGCGGTCAATGGTTAGCACCACGGCTTCGCGCTCCTCACCTACCTGAACAAAGTCAGCCGGGTTACGCAAGTGCTGGCTCCAGCTCATTTCACTAACGTGAATCAGGCCTTCAACTCCCGGTTCAATTTCCAGGAATGCGCCGTAGTCGGCAACATTAACAACTTTGCCCTTAACAGTTGAGTTAGGCTGGATAGTTTCAGCCAGAGCATCCCACGGATGAGCCGTAAGCTGCTTCATACCCAGGCTGATACGCTTTTTATCCTCGTCAAAGTCAAGTACTACAATTTGTACTTTCTCGTCAAGGTTCAGAACTTCCTCTGGGTGGTTAATACGTCCCCAGCTAATATCAGTAATGTGAAGTAGACCGTCTACACCACCAAGATCGATAAATACCCCGAAGTTGGTCATGTTTTTGATGATACCTTCCAGTACCTGACCTTTCTCTAGGTTCTCCAGGATCTGAGCTTTCTGCTTCTCTAGGTCTTTCTCAATCAATACCTTGTGCGAAACTACTACGTTATCGTTGGCATTGTTGATTTTAATAACCTTCACTTCCATTTTCTTGCCCACGTACACATCGAAGTCGCGGATCGGCTTCACATCAATCTGCGAACCTGGCAAGAAGGCTTCCACTCCGTAGATATCTACAATGAGACCACCTTTAGTACGGCGCTTAACGGTACCTTCAATAATGTTGTCCTCGTCCAGAGCTTCTTGAATAAGCTCCCAGGCACGTACAATTTTTGCTTTTTTACGGGAAAGGATAAGCTGACCCTGAGCATTTTCCTGCTCTTCAACAAAAACCTCAACCTCATCGCCTAATGCTAAATCGGGCAGGTCGCGGAATTCGTTTACCGGCACCAAACCGTCCGATTTAAATCCTATGTTCAGGATTACATCGCGGTCGTTAATACCTACTACGGTACCCTTTACTACTTCTTTCTCAGTTACCGAAGTAAGGGTATCTTCGTACATTTGGGCCAGTTCGGCCTTTTTTGCTTTTGAATAGCCTTCACCAAAACCTTTGGTTTCAAAACTATCCCAGTCAAACTCTTCAGGAGTGTTTGCCATAATTAATTTACGCTCTGGTTACTTACCGGCCCACGAGCACCTGACCGGCAATTTTATTATTTAAGTTCCTGAAAGCCAAAGGTTCTCAGGTTCTGCTACTTAGCAGGCTGCAAAAGTACACAATTTTTCTGAAAACCGGGTAACCTTTTGCACTTGTTCAGCTAACTGAAGTATCCGGATGTTTATTTTCCCTGGGTACTATTTGCCGGTATTTAACTCTTTAGCTAATTTGGCGTTTACTTTAATTATAATTTTTTAAGATTTTATGGCTGATATTTTTTCGGCAGAAGGGCTGGTTTCCTTTCTTTCGCTTACCCTGATGGAGATAGTATTGGGTATTGACAATATTGTATTCATTTCCATACTAGTTACCCGCCTGCCGCCCGAACACCAAGGCAAGGCCCGCACTATTGGGTTGGTACTGGCCCTGGTGGTTCGTATTGCCTTGCTATTTGGCATTAGCTGGCTAATTGGCGCTTCCGACGATAAATTTTCCGTATTAGGCCAGGGTATAAGCATCCGCGATATGATACTATTGGCCGGCGGTATATTCTTACTTTACAAAGCCACTACCGAAATACACCATAAGCTGGAAGGCTACGAAGAAGAAGGAACCACCAAGCGGGGGGCAACTTTTACTTCTATTATAACCCAAATCATCCTGCTGGATATTGTATTCAGCTTCGATTCTATACTAACTGCTATTGGCCTAGTAGATAACATCTGGATTATGGTGGGGGCCGTAGTTATATCGATTGGTGTTATGCTGTTAGCCGCTAAAACCATTGCCAATTTTATTGAAAAGCACCCTACGGTAAAAATGCTTGCGCTATCCTTCCTTATTCTTATTGGCGTAATGCTGGTACTGGAAGGGGTAGATGTTCACATACCGAAGTTTGCTATCTACGCCGCAATTTTCTTCTCTTTATTTGTAGAGTTTTTAAATATTAAAATGCGCAAGAAAGCTGCCGCCCGCACGGTAGATTTGCACGATCGCTACGAGGAGAAAGGCTGAAACGTATTGAAAGCATAAAAAAACCCGGCCTTACGGTCGGGTTTTTTTATTTCAGTTACTAATGTACTTAAGATTTAATAAAGTTACTGGCTATAGCCGTTACCTTTTCCTTGCTTAGAGGTTCGTCGTATGCTTCTTCTACGTACACACGTTCTACGTCGGTAACTGAGGTAGCATCTACATCTAACTGAGTAACATTCTCTTCATTTTCATATACCGGTGCGGTTGCCGCTTCTGCACCATCTAGACCGTCATAGTCTGGAGTTGTCACCCACTCTTTTTCATCATCGTTAGCAAAATCCTTCATAATACGCAGGTGGCGTATATATGCGGCATGTCTAGCTTCAATTGAGTGTATTTGAAGTGCGGTAGTCAATAAGTCATTTCCCATCAAGTTTCCGGCTTGGCCCTTGTAAGCACGCACACCGGTATCTTCAAACGCCTGAGAAACCGCTAGGAATATAGCCGGCGAAGTATAAACCGTAGGGAACGTACCACCAGCTGTATAATCAAACGAATCGTAAGTATACGTAGCCGGGGTACCATTATTGGCTTCAATAGCGCCAGCTAGAAGGTCTACGTGAGCCTCTTCGTGATCGCGTATTAGGGTTATACCTGCCAGCTCTTCCGTTGAAAGCATAGCCCGCAGCGGTTCGGCTTCGGGATGTACAAGAGCATGATGGTAGAAATAATATTCTAAGTTTTCCAGCAGATAGGCAAACTCTAAAACATCTAAAGCCGAGGTGCCACCCTGAGCCATAGCCGGGTTAGAAACGGCTGCAATTAAGCTGGCCGGCACGCTAGCCAAAGAAGCTTTTTTTATAAAGCCGCCCATTTTACTGAATGCTTCTTTACGAGAAAGGAATGTATCTTTTTCTTCCTTGTTTAGTCCGTCTAATGAAAACGAATCTAATAATTTTATAAAATTCATAGTAGGGATTATCTTAGTTATCGGATGGTAGGTCAGAACCGCTAATTGGGTTAGATATAAATGGTTGAGCTTGCTGCAACACCTCCATTGGCATTAAGGCAGCATCTAAACCATTCATATTTTCATCACCTTCGGCTAGAGGGTTCATGCCAAAATCAGTTGATGAAGGGGCAACCAAATAATTTAAAATAGAGGCATGACGAGCCTCAACTGATACAATTTTACCCGCTAAAACTAGATATTCAGGAGTTTGCAACAATTTACCAGCACCATTGTAGGCACCTACCCCCAAGTTCTCAAATGTTTTGGCTGTAGCCAGTACATTTTCAAGGTTATCAAATTGAATATTGCTAAAGTCAGGCGTTAATCCTGGTATAATGTCATTAGGGGCCACACTGGTAATGGCTGCTTTAAAGAAGTCTTTATGAGCAACCTCATGCTTCATTAGGTCAGTAAATATACGCTTCTGAGGTGTAGACATGTTGTCAAACGCACTTTCGTCCATCACCTTTACATAAAAGGCTGCTTCCAATTGCTCTAACGCATACGCATAATTTAATATGCCTAAGTCACCACTACCTAAATTTACAGTACCACCTTTAACAGCTGTGTTATTGTCGGCCGGGTCTGAATCATCATCTCCTCTAAAGGCTACCACTCTGTAATAATAGTCGGTACCCATAGTGGTTTGAACAGTACTAGGAACTGTAAAAGTTGTAACATCGGCTCCAACCTCACCAATTTCTGTAAAACCGGCACCCGCTTGCGTACTGCGGAGAATACGGAAACCTTCCTCATCGTTAGAGTTGTCCGTCCAGGTAAGCGTTACTGAACCGTTGGCAGTAGATTTTACCATTAAATTAGTAGGTGCACCTAACGAGGTAGTAGGCACCGGGTCCACGTCATCATCGCAACCGGTAAGCACCAGGCCGGTAGTAATTATACCGGCACCGGTATAACGCAGAAAATTTCGCCGCGAAGTGGGCGCAAATAATTTGCCGTTTTTCTCGGCAACTTCATTCGAATGTTCCATAGGGGTTAAATAAAATTAATTCTCAAAAAATCTCTTCAGGCAACTAAAAAAGGCATTAGACCAAAAAATAGATACCTGCTTACGATACAGGTACGTACGTTGGAGTCAATTTGGATTTTATTAGCAGCTATTTGTTTAAACGATATTCTCAGAAATTGTTCAGCTATTTAAGAAAAATGTGTAAATCAATTAGTTATGTTTAAGCTATAGTTGAATAAACTGAGGAATAATTCAAATATTTTGGTGCTTATGCGTTAGCCCCACTTTTTAGTTATATTTGGTATCTCAATTATAAATCCGTTTCCCGGCTAGTTCCCGTATTTCCCAAATTAATCGTTCATGCAAGAGCAAGAAACCACCACCTACTTTTCTGACTTAGACCTAACCGATACCCTACTAGACGGAATCGATATTATGGGGTTTAGGGAAGCTACGCCGGTGCAAGCCCAATCAATACCCTTAGCCCTAGAAGGGCACGATTTAATTGCCTGCGCCCAAACCGGCACCGGCAAAACCGCAGCCTACCTGCTGCCTATTCTCAATTATGTAGAAGAGCACGGCCACGGTAAGGGGTTAACCGCCATCATTATTTCCCCAACCCGGGAGCTGGCCCAGCAAATTGACCAACAAATTACCGGCCTGAGTTACTATACCTCGGCTTCCTCAATAGCAGTATACGGTGGGGGCAGCGGGCAGGAGTTTGACCGTGAAAAGCAAGCCTTTAAGCAAGGGGCCGATATAGTGGTAGCCACGCCCGGCAAGCTTATTCAGCACCTGAATATGGGCTACGTAAAAACTTCTGACCTTAAGTTTTTAGTGCTGGACGAAGCCGATCGTATGCTAGATATGGGCTTTCACGATGATATAATGCGTATTGTGAAGCAACTGCCAACCCAGCGCCAAACCCTGCTATTTTCGGCTACCATGCCTAATAAAATAAGGCAGTTGGCGGGTAAACTCCTGCAAAACCCTAAACAAATAAACATTGCTATTTCTAAAACTGCCGAAGGGGTTCATCAGGCAGCCTATTCCGTTCAGGATGAGGATAAAATTCCTTTACTAGCGCAGATTCTGGACCGCGACGGCCTGGATTCGGTAATAGTATTTAGCAGCCGCAAAACCACCGTGCGCGAAATTGAGCGAGGTCTTCGAAAAAAAGGCATTAACGCCAAAAGCATGAGCTCTGATTTTGAGCAGAAAGAGCGCGAGGAGGTACTAAGGCAGTTTAAACACCGCACTTTTCCGGTACTGGTAGCTACCGATGTAGTAAGCCGGGGTATAGATATTGCCGACTTAGATATGGTGGTAAATTACGATGTGCCACGCGATGCGGAAGACTACGTACACCGGGTAGGGCGAACGGCCCGGGCCAAAGCCACCGGGGAGGCTATTACCTTTGTAAACCCCCGCGACCAGCGGTATTTATTCAAGATAGAAAAACTTACGGGACTGGATATTGAAAAGCCGGCTCTACCGGAAAGTTTAGGTACCGCCCCCGCCTGGCAGGAAGTTGGTAGTTTTAAGAAAAAACGAAATAACCGGCCTCGGAATGGAGATTCCCGGAATGGAAATTCCCGAAATAAAAACTCTAACTCTTCGGGTAATATTTCTCGGAGTGGTAGCTCCCGGAGTGGCAACTCCCGAGGAGGAAACCGCCGCCGCAATAACAACCCAAACAACAAAGCCTAGCTAATTGTACGCCTAATTTTTATACTGTATGGTCATAAGTATTTTTTTGCTTATTATAGGGTTTGGCCTGCTGATTTTCGGTGCCGAGTGGCTGGTTTCCGGCTCGGTTAACCTGGCCCGAATCTATAAGGTTCCTGAGCTAACCGTAGGCCTCACCATTGTAGCCTTTGGTACCTCAACACCGGAATTGGTAGTAAGTATAATTGGCGCGGCCCAGGCTCACCCGGATGTTGCTCTTGGTAATGTAATCGGCAGCAACAACTTTAATTTATTTCTTATATTAGGTCTAGCGGCAATTCTTCAGCCAATAAAGGTCCAGCATAGTACGGTCTGGAAAGAAATTCCCTTTAGCATACTGGCTGCCCTGGCCCTGTGGGTGTTTGGTAATAACTATTTTCAATCGCCTACCTCCAGCCCTACATTAGATAGGTTTGAAGGAATAGTATTACTCGTATTCTTCGCAGGGTTCATATGTTATATCCGGCAGTCGCTAATTAAAGACCAAAACCAGCCCTTGGAAACCGAGCCAAGTGAAAAAGAGGTGGTACGAAGCGTAAAGTGGTCGCTGATTAGAATTATAGTGGGCTTAGCAACCTTGGTGGGCGGCGGCGATTTGGTAGTTAGCAAGGCCATGAAACTGGCTACCGAATTAAATATTGAAGAAGGTATTATTGGTTTGACCATAGTGGCCGTAGGTACCAGCCTGCCGGAGTTGGCTACAACCCTGGTAGCCGCCCTTCGTAACAAAGCTGATTTAGCCGTAGGCAATATTATAGGTAGCAATATTTTTAATATCCTGCTTATTTTAGGTATAAGCTCAACTATAAGTCCTCTGGCATTTTCGCCAAGTTACAACCGCGAAATGTACTTGCTATTTGGCGGTACTGCCATACTATTTATAGCTATGTTTACCGGGGGCAAGCACAGTTTAGATCGCTGGGAAGCTTTTGTACTGCTGGCCGCCTTTCTGTTATACGTATATTATGCCTACGGCGGGGGCGAACTGCTCCTTAGTTAATTTTGGCCAAAAGCCAGCTTATGAAGAAGCTCAGTGAAAACCCGTTTGTTTACATTCTGCTATTGGCAGGCCTGCTCTACTTCGGCCACTTTTTTCCAGCTAATATTCAATTAACCGAGCCGAAGAATTCTGGTCTTACGCAGGTGCCCATGAGCTATTTGGGGGAAGAAGACCCCGCAGCCCGTGCTAACTGGCAGTGGCGGATGCTCCGCAACCCGGCCACTAACCAAATACCCGACCAAATTGAACAGAAACAACTACAGTTTACCCAAAAGCTACTTCAGGAAGCTAGAACCTTGCAAAAGCAGGCTTTAAACTGGCAATCGACCGGGCCGGGCAACGTTGGGGGGCGCACCCGGGCATTGGCTATTGACCGTACCAACGAAAATATTTGGCTGGCGGGCGGCGTATCCGGCGGCATGTGGCGATCTACTGATTTTGGGGAAACCTGGGTTAAAACCAGCAGCCCGCAGCAGTTACAGAGCGTAACGTGCATTTGGCAAGATATGCGGCCCGGCAAAGAAGATACTTGGTACTACGGAACCGGGGAATTAGTGGGTAATTCGGCACGCGGTGGCAACGCCCCCTACCGGGGCGATGGCCTGTATAAAAGCACCGACGGTGGTCAAAGCTGGTTACCACTACCCGCCACCCAAACCAATGAACCGGAAAAATTTAACAACCCGTTTGATTATATCTATTCAATTAACCAAAGCCCTGCCGATGGGCAACTTTATGTAGCTACCATAGGCGGAATATACCGGAGTGCTGACGGCGGAAATTCATTTACCCCCACCCTGACGCCCCCCACCGATTCGGAAAACAGAAACATCCTTGCCGCCTGGTCAGAAGTTCATATCACCATGCAGGGTCAGTTTTACGCAACTCTGTCACCCGTTTTTCCAGATGAATCAAACTTTAATAGCGCAATATTCAGGTCGGATAACGGATCGGATTGGCTAAATATTTCCCCTAGCGGATTAAGCGCTTTTGGCCGGGTAGTAATAGATAGCCGGCCTAACGAAGGAAACAGTCCTTATTTTTTCATCCATACCGAGGAACAACCGTTTCTGCTTCGTCTTAACGAAAATAATTACCGAAACTTAACCCAGTACTTACCCGCTACCGGCACCGAGCCTCAGGACCTTGACTTACAGGGAGGCTACAATATGGTTGTAAAAGCCGACCCCAACTCCCCCACAGTCCTTATAGGCGGCACCAATCTGCACCGTTCGGTTAGCGGCTTTACTACTGATGATGCCGTGCATATTGGCGGCTACGTTACCGAAGCCGGAGATGCCTCTCCCTACCCTAACCATCACCCCGATCAACATAATTTACTTTTTCTACCCAGCAACCCCCAAGCGGTTATATCGGCGCACGATGGTGGCCTAAGTTACACCGAGAACATCTTTGCGGAGACCGTTAGCTGGCTGAGTAAAAACAACCGCTACCGCACCTCGCAGTTCTACACCATTGGTTTAGATGAGAGCCAGGTAAACAACTTACTTATTGGCGGATTGCAGGATAACGGAACCCAGGCTTTGGTAAATGCCAACGGCGCAAACTCTTCCTGGAAACGGGTAATTGGCGGCGATGGCGGGTATACGCACGTAGCCTACCTGGGAGCATTCATTTATACTTCGTTTCAGAATGCCCAGGTATACCGCTTGCAACTAGATGAAAACTTAGACATTCAGAATTTTGCCCGTATTGACCCTGCCGGGGCCGGCCGGGTGCAGGGGCAGGAATATCTTTTCGTAAACCCCTACGCCTTCGATCCGCAAGCACCCAACCGAATGTACTTTGCCGGTGGCGACCGTTTGTACCGAAACCTAAACGTGAGCCAGATACCGAACGGCAGCCAGCAACCCGCTACCCTCAATTGGGAAAACTTACCTCAAACCAAAGTAGATTCCGGCTCAATAAGCGCGATTGCCGTTAGCTACCAAAAACCTGCCAACCGGGTATACTACGGAACCAGTTCCGGCCAGCTATTAAGAATTGATAGTGCCCATACCCAAGCCAAAGTTACCGCACTGAACCACGATGAATTTCCGAAAGACGGAGGCTATGTTGCCGATATTGACGTAAATCCACTAAATGGCAATGAAGTACTAATCTGCTTTTCTAACTACGAAATACGGAGCATTTTTTACAGCACCGACGGCGGCTTAACGTTCAGTAACGTCAGCGGCAATCTAGAAGAAAACCCGGACGGCAGCGGAAGCGGCCCTTCCATCAGGCACGTAGAAATTATTCCGGTTTTGGAAGAAACTGATACTAGTAGCTTTTACCTGGCCGGAACCAGCGCCGGCCTTTACAGCACCAATCAGCTAAACCAAAATACTAGCTGGCAAATGGAAAGCCCGGACGGAATAGGCCGCATTGTAGTACCCCAACTTACCTACCGTTCGCTCGATGGAAAAATAGCGATAGCTACCCACGGCAACGGGGTCTATACGGCTACTATGCCGGAAATTATTCCGCTTTCGCGTAATCTGGAGGGGAAGCCTATAAAGTTTGGCCCGGTATACCCTAACCCCTACCGACAAAGCAGCAACGATATACTTACCTTAGAATATACGTTGCCTGCCAACGGCTTGGTCAGAATCCGGCTTTATAATGCTAGTGGCCAACTGGTTAGCGAACCTCTGCTTAATCGCCAGATAGCCGGTGAAAATGTATTATTTTTTAACGCCAAAACCTTTACCGGCCAAAACCTGCCGCCAGGCGTTTATATAATTCGACTGGATTACGGCAACCAGATACTTAGCCAAAAGCTGGTAATCTCCGACTAATCCGTTTTACAATATAAAAGCCCCTCCTATCTTTGCGCTATGAAGTACGTATTTGAAGGCTTGGCTCTCAGCTTATTGATTCTAACTGCTAGTTGCGGCCCTACGCCGGAACAGGAGTACGAAACAGCTCGTGATAAAGTACAGGCCGGAGAGTTCACCGAAGCTATTTCTATTCTGGATGACCTATTAGTAGAGAACCCCGATAAGGCTGAAGCCTACAACCTGCGGGGGGTAGCCTACTATAATTTAGAACAGCACAAAGAGGCTATTTCGGAGTTTGGCCAATCTATACGGGTAAACCCCGAAGATTACCGGCCGTATTTTAACCGGGCCAAAGCCTACCGGGCTACCGACGATTTGGCTGCCGCCCTTCAGGACTACAACGAAGTGATAAGCCGCCAGCCTCAACTAGCTGATGCTTACCTGGACCGTTCCATTATTTTATACGGAATGGATAACTTGCCCGCCGCGTACTACGATATGCAACAAGCGCTACGGCTAAACTCCGGCGATTCGCTTATTTTGCTAAATTCAGCTAAAATTTTTATAAAAGCCGATAGCCTAACGGAGGCCGAAAAAAGTCTGACCAGCTTGCTAAAAATTGATCGTAACCACCCGGATGCTTATTATCTATTGGGCCAGATAAAGCTGAAACAAAGCCAGCCAGAAGAGGCCTGTACGCTATTTAAACAAGCCTCCAAAGCGGGGCACCCCAAAGCCCAGGCAATGATTAATTTGAGCTGCAAACCTACTACTACATTATAGCCTATGGCCCAAATTGGAACCGATATTGCCCAGGCCGCAAGCTTTCTCCGAAAAGACGATTTGGTGGGTATCCCAACCGAAACTGTATACGGACTAGCCGGCAATGCCCTATCGGATGCTGCGGTACTAAAAATTTTTGAGACCAAACGCCGCCCCAGCTTCGATCCGCTAATTGTGCATGTAAAGGATATGGATGGTGTAGAGGAAATTACCACCGAAATACCCCGCCCGGCCCGGCGGTTAGCCGAGGTTTTCTGGCCTGGCCCGTTAACCCTACTTCTGCCCAAATCTGCTAAAATCTCCCACCTGGTAACTGCCGGCTCGGCCCAGGTTGGGGTTCGTATGCCTAAGCATACCCTAACTTTAAAATTACTTAACAGTCTTGATTTTCCGCTGGCCGCACCTAGCGCCAACCCCTTCGGGTATATATCGCCTACGCAGGCCCAGCACGTGGCCGACCAGTTGGGCGATGAAATACCCTATATTCTAGATGGCGGCGGGGCTGAAATTGGTATGGAAAGTACGGTTATCGGTTTTGAAGGAGATAAAGCCATAGTGTATAGGATGGGAGGTTTAACCCTAGAAAATCTAAAGCAGTACATTAAAAATATTGAGGTAAGGCCTTACTCCACTTCTAACCCCCAAAGCCCGGGGCAGCTCAGTAGCCACTACTCCCCGCGTACGCCCCTGTGCTTAGGCACCCTTGAAGACTTGCTGTTGCAGCATAAAAATAAAAAACTGGCCGTACTTTCATTTAAAGATACTTACCAGGTGCCAATTCAGGTTACTCTTTCCCCGGCCGGGGATATAAACGAGGCAGCCCGTAATTTATTTGGGGCCCTGCGCAAGCTAGATAATTCGGAGGCTGAACTTATTTTGGCCGAACCGGTTCCTGACTACGGACTCGGCCGGGCAGTAAACGACAGGCTCCGGCGGGCCTCCGCTCCTTTTCTGGCTAATACCTAATAATATTTCAGAAAAGCTTTCTCAATCTACTTTTCGACGAAAAAACTATTTTTACCCTTATGAAAACCCTCGATAACTACGATTTTTCCGGCAAGAAAGCGCTTATGCGCGTTGACTTTAATGTGCCGCTAGATAAAGACCATACCGTAACCGATGATACCCGGCTGCGGGCAGCTATTCCCAGCGTTAATAAAATTCTGGAAGATGGCGGTTCGGTTATCCTAATGTCACACTTGGGCCGCCCTAAGGGTGGGCCGGAAGAAAAATATAGCCTAAAACACCTGATACCGTATTTGAAAGATGCGTTTAAGCGCGATATTCAGTTTGCGGCGGACTGTGTAGGTGAAGAAGCAGAACAAAAAGCCCAAGCCCTAAAACCCGGCGATATTCTGCTATTAGAAAACTTAAGGTTCTATAAGGAAGAAACCGAAGGCAATAAAGATTTCGCCAAAAAACTTGCTAAGCTAGGCGATGTATGGGTTATGGATGCCTTTGGTACCGCCCACCGCGAACATGCTTCTACCGCAGTAGTAGGCTCTTACCTGGATGATAAAGTTGCCGGCTTTGTAATGCAGGCTGAGTTGGATAACGCCCACAAGGTACTTAAAGAAGCTGAGCGCCCCTTTACCGCTATTATGGGCGGCGCCAAAATTTCGGATAAAATAGAAGTAATTGAAAAGCTGCTAGGCCAAATTGACCACCTGATT
The DNA here is from genome assembly GCA_964504565.1 of uncultured Roseivirgaceae bacterium. Taxonomy (GTDB): domain Bacteria; phylum Bacteroidota; class Bacteroidia; order Cytophagales; family Cyclobacteriaceae; genus Cesiribacter. The sequence continues at coordinate 52,155 of CAZDEY010000011.1, read as the reverse complement.
ATTGGCGGCGGCATGGCGTATACCTTTTTTAAAGCAATGGGCGGCCAAATTGGCAATTCGTTGGTAGAAGAAGATAAATTGGATTTAGCCAAAAAGCTGATCCAGAAAGCTAAAGAAAAAAATGTTGAGCTTCACCTGCCGATTGATAGCGTTATTGCCGATAAATTTGATGCGGAAGCTCAAACCCAGATAGCGAATAACCACGCCATACCCCAGGGCTGGATGGGTCTGGATATTGGGCCGGAAGCCCGCCAGATTTTCACCGGAGTAGTTGCCAAGTCGAAAACTATTCTGTGGAACGGCCCTATGGGAGTGTTTGAAATGGACAAGTTTGCCGAAGGTACCCGAGCCATTGCCAAATCGGTAGTAGCAGCTACCCGCCAGGGGGCATTTAGCCTAATTGGCGGCGGAGATTCGGCCGCCGCGGTTAACCAGTTAGGCTTTGGCGATGATGTAAG
>CAZDEY010000011.1:21782-51687 GCA_964504565.1 uncultured Roseivirgaceae bacterium | reverse complement strand
CTACGTAAGTACAGGCGGCGGAGCATTGCTGGAGTATTTTGAAGGCAAAGAGTTGCCTGGTGTAGCTGCGTTAGAAAAAACCAGTTTCTTTTAATCAGATCTATATTTTATAAGTAAAGGAGCAGGAATTGATTTCTGCTCCTTTTTTTATAGGTTTTTAGTAAGGAAATAAGCTTAGTTTAGGACAAAGTAACAACATTAAAAATCACAGGGGATATAATCTGAAATTTTACCGAAACAAAATCGAATATTTCTTCTCCATACTTATACCTGCCTATTTATTTCTAATTATATATATTTACCTGGTATACAGTAATTTACACAAATTATATATAAGTAATGTTGTAAGCTAACGTTTAGGTTACTATTTAGCAATATTGAGTTAATAGTAAGTGTGTAAAATCGCAAACTTTTAACTCAACCAAACCAACATGTTTACACATTTTTCAATGGGTAAGGGGAAGTTTTTTCGCTTACTTATCATGCTATTTAGCACACTTTTTTTCGCCTCGTGTCAGGAAGATTTTATTGAGCCGATCCATACGAACCTTTCCTCAGAAGAATTTGCCAGTGCTTCCTTATCTACCATAACCGAAACCTTTGAGTCGGTGACCAAAACCAGCTATAGCGGGGGGTACATTTATCCCGCAACCGGAACTTGGTACCTATCCGATGCCTTAGTAGGAACATTATCTTCAGATCGGAAATCAGGCTATCGTTCGGCCCGAATCAGAAATTCCGGTAGGTTAACTATGCTATTTGACATTACCGGAGTAACTACCGTAAGCATTCGCCACGCTAAATTTGGTTCCGATGGCAACAGTGCCTGGGAGCTATGGAAAAGCACAAACGGAGGCAGCAGCTACATTAAAGTTGGCAGTACTATCAATACTACGTCAACCAGTTTGTATACCGCTAATTTTAGTGTAAACAGCAGCGTTCCAACCCGTTTCGAGATAAGAAAGGTTAGCGGCGGAAGTAACCGTATTAATATTGACGATGTAAAAATTAGTTACGGCGCCGGTGGCGGCTCGCAGGTAGTACATTTAACTATGGGCAACCCATCTAGTGCTACTGCCAGCGCTGCTAGTTACTCTAACTACTTAATGGACAAAGATCAGTATTCCCTAGCCTACCATCGCGATTGGGGCATACCCCGCTGGACTAGCTGGCACTTAAGCAATGACTGGATTGGCAGTGCCCCCCGCCAGGATGATTTCCGTACGGATACGGCTTTACCTAGCGGTTGGTACCGGGTGGGCGGTAGCAGCTACAGCGGCAGTGGCTTCGATCGCGGCCACATGTGCCCTTCCGCCGACCGTACCGCCTCTGCTACCGATAATTCCTCAACTTTCTTAATGACTAATATGATACCCCAGGCACCGGACAACAACCAGGGTCCGTGGGCTTCATTTGAGAACTATTTACGCACCCTGCTTGCCAGTGGTAAAGAACTATATATAATTTCTGGGGGCTACGGTCAGGGGGGCAGTGGCTCTAATGGCTATGCTACCACTATTAATAGCGGGCGGGTTCGCGTGCCCAGCCGTACCTTTAAAGTGGTCCTAGTTCTGGATCAGGGTAGTAATGATTTGAACCGGGTAACCAGCTCAACCCCGGTAATTGCTATCGATATGCCAAACTCGCAGGGTATCCGCAGCTATAGCTGGACATCTTTTAAAACTACGGTTGATGATATTGAGGCTCAGACCGGCTTAAACTTTTTCTCTAACGTTAGCACTACCATACAGGCAAGCATTGAAAGTAGAGTATACTAGCGGAAAATATTAAAGAATTGAAAGCCGGTTCATAATACGATCCGGCTTTTTTCTTAGCCAAAAAGGCCGCCGAGCTTCCCTAAAATGCCCCCGCCCTTCCCGCCGGTAAATACCGAAATCAGGCTTCCTAAACCATCTTTCTTTACTTTACCGTTAAGTACCTGCATAAGTAGCGGCACCACAATTTGTTCCACCGAGCGGGCAACTTCGGGCTTTAGCCCCATCTGGCTCACCAGCTTATCAATAAGAGATGCCCCAATTTTACTAACTACCGGGTTAGAATGGTCGGGAACCTGGTCTTTCCCGAACAACCCCATAAGCGATTGCATATTGCCATCGGATATTTCGCGTTGGGCTACTTCCTGGGCGCTATCCTTGGTTAAATGAAGCACCTTTTCCACCCCTTCATCGTCCAGTTGAGCTTCGCGTTTAACCCCTTCCGAGGCCTTATTTCTTATTTCGTTTAATAGCTGATCTAGCATTGTTTCGTAAGTTTATTCACAAATAACCCCTATTACCGCAATAAATGTTTGCGACCCAACTATTCAGCGCGTAATTTTCCGCAAAACATAAAATATGTCAGGATATAGCATAACTCTCTTTCTTCATAGCTGGGTCCGCTGGATTATTTTAATTCTGGGCCTGGTAGTACTAATTAAAGCGTACAGTGGTTGGCTGGGCAAGAAACCTTATACCAAAGGCGATAACGGCATGAGCGCCGGCTGGGTAGGCTTTATGCACCTAAACCTACTGCTAGGATTGCTGTTGTACTTTATATTCAGCCCATACGTACAGCAAGCCTTTAATGATTTTGGGGCCGCCATGAAAGACGCTTCCCTGCGCTTTTGGGCAGTAGAGCATATTGCCGTTAATATATTGGCGGTAGCTGTAGCTCAAATAGGTCGTATTAAGGCCAAGAAAGCTACTACAGATTGGCAAAAGCATAAAATTACGGCTATCTGGTTTACCATATCTATGGTTCTAATCCTGTCCCGTATTCCGTGGCATGAGTCAGCTCGCTTGTTCCGAGGCTTGTAATTGGTAATAAACTTTTATACAGAAAACTGGTCTACTTTTCACAGACCAGTTTTTTTATGAAGCATACCCAGTATATCCTCGATTTTTCCGGGGCGGACTTAGATGTTTTGGATGACGACATCCGCAGTGGGGCTTCGGCAGCGATAATTACCGAAAACTACCTTTGGGTGGGCAGCGATGAGCATATTAGCGTACAGCGCCTAAAAAAACTAAGAGGCAATAAGTACGGCGAGTGCAAAACCTACCATCTGATTGATTTTATTGACTTGCCCAGCCAGAAAGATGAAATGGATATTGAAGGCATGGACTACGACGGAAAATACTTGTGGGTAGTGGGCTCGCACAGTTGGGTTAGGGAAAATATTGATGGTGAAGCCGAAGATCAGGAGGAAGAAGCTAAAAAGCTTTGCGAAGTTAGTATAGATAAAAACCGCTGCATCCTGGCTCGTATTCCGTGTGTAAAAAACAAAGAAGGTGAGTATGAACTCCATAAGGAATGCCCGGACCCGGCGGATGATAGTAAAACGCTGTGGGCGGCAACGTTAAAGCATAAGAAAACCAAAAGCCAGCTTACCAAAAAACTTAAAAAAGATATCCACCTGGGCAATTTTATAAAAATACCCGGCAAAGATAATGGGCTGGATATAGAGGGCTTGGCAGCCTATCAGGATAAAATATTTTTAGGGCTAAGAGGCCCGGTGCTGAGAGGTTGGGCTACCATTTTAGAATTAAAACTTAAAGAACACAGCAAAAAGAAGCAGTGCCTTAAGCTGAAGAAACTAGATAACGGCCGGCACTACCGCAAATTCTTTCTGGATTTAAAAGGAATGGGCGTTAGAGAGTTGGCCGCCGATGGTGACGATATGCTAATTCTGGCCGGGCCTACTATGGATTTAGATGGCACTATGTCTATATATAATTGGAAGGGCGGCAGTACCCCTCAGCCCGATCGGCTGATAGCCAAAAACGAAATTACCCGTCTGATGGACATACCCACTGACCCGGACAAATACAACGTAGATAAGGCTGAAGGTCTGGCTATACTCAAAGACAAATCGTTATTGGTATTGTACGATACCCCGGATAACGCTAAAACTATTGGCAAAAATTCAGTTAAGGCCGATTGTTTTACTTTAAGCGGGCAATAGGTTAATTAACTGACTTTCTTGAGCTGCTTGCAACAAATGGATTATAGAATTAGGCTGACTTAGTGGCACGTTCAGATATCTGGCTACCTGGGCATATACTATATCAGGCGTTGCTCCAGCTATTCTTAAGTGCCGAATAGAGGTGCTGCCCGCCGATTTAGAAAGCTTGTTCCCGTCCGTATCCAGTAGCAAAGGGTGGTGCAGGTAACTGGCTTGCAGAAATCTGGCGGCTTTTGCGGCAATATCGGGCTTATTTGAGTTGGATAATTTGTCGGCCATATACAATTGCAGGGCCGTACTATTGAGCAAATCCTCTCCTCTTACTATTAAGTTAATTTCGGAGTTAAAATCTTCGGCTAGCGAACATACCTGATACGCCCAGGCACCGTCCTTCTTACGGATTACCACATCGCCCATTGCTGCGGCCGGGCTAATCTCAATTGGATTGACTATATCTGGTATATTTATCCTACTTGGCTCTACGGATAAACGGCGGGCGTACTTTTTCTTACTGGTTTCAGTAAAGGAATTGCACCTATCAAGATGAAGCCCGCCGGGCCAGTATTGCTTAATTTCTTTTCGGCTACAACTACATGTATAAACTTCCGCAACTTGCTCTAACTCGTTTCCCAGCTCTGCAAACTCGGCCTGGCGGCTTTGCTGGGAGTAATTCTCTATAAAATCTTCGGAATTAGTAGCCCCGCTATCCCAATTGATGCCCAGCCAATGCAAAGTTTCGAAAATATCGTCTAGGTACTCCGGCCTAAACCGGGCTGAATCGCCATCATCAATTCGCAAATGCAGCTTACCGCCCCGGCTTTTCACAATAACCCACGTTAGTACAAATGAGAAAGCATTGCCAATGTGCAAAAAACCAGAAGGTGTAGGGGCTAAACGGCTTTTTAGTTGTTCTACCATAGATTCAAAAATAAAAACTGTGGAAAACTAATGTTGATAAATCTTTACTTACCCGCCCGAAAATTTGTTAATTTACTGTATTAATGAAAACTGCCAGTGTATCTATTTACGCTTTTCTATGCCTATTGGCATTTGCTAGTTGTAGAAGGCAACCCGTGGCTACCCCCCAATCTACTACAGATTCAACATACCTTATTACCCAGGCCGGCGATACGCTCCGTAACTTAACTACTGAGGTAAACCTGGATATTTACGAAGTACCCCGCGATACGGTATCTATAATTGGGGTTGGCGATATAATGCTCGGCACCAATTTTCCGGACAGCTCGTACCTGCCACCGGATAGCGGCCGGTTTTTATTGGCTAATGTGGCCCCGCAACTCCGTAATGCCGATCTAACCTTTGGTAACTTGGAAGGCATAGTGCTGGATAGCGGCGGGGTACAAAAAACCTGTTCCGATCCTTCACTTTGTTACCTGTTCCGGATGCCCCGGTATTTAGCCGGCAACCTAAAAGATGCCGGCTTTGATGCGCTTAGTACCGCCAATAACCATGCCGGCGACTTTGGCGATGAAGGGCGGGTAAGCACGCTAAAGGTTCTGGATTCGTTAGGCATACAGCACGCCGGTCAGCTAATGCACCCGGTATCGGTATTTGACCATAGGGGTATAAAATGGGGTTTCATTGCCTTTTCGCCCAATACGGGCACGCTCAGCATTACCGATATTGAAACCGCCGAGCAAATGGTAAGCGAACTAGACCGCAAAGTTGATATTGTTCTGGTTAGCTTTCACGGCGGGGCCGAGGGCAGTAAACATCAGCACATAACCCGCCAAACCGAGGAGTACTACGGAGAAGACCGGGGGAACGTATACGAGTTTTCTCATAGGTTAGTAGATGCCGGGGCCGATGTTATTTTTGGCCACGGGCCGCATGTAACCCGGGCGATTGAGGTATATAACAACCGCTTGATTGCTTACAGCCTGGGTAATTTTGCCACCTACGCCCGCTTTAACCTGCGGGGCGAGAACGGCATTGCCCCTATGCTAAAGGTATATACCTCCAATAAAGGCAAATTTTTCAGCGCCGAAATTATTCCGGTTAAACAAATTGGCGAGGGCATACCCACTATTGACCCGGACAAAGAAGTAATAAAAACCTTACAACAATTAACCAAGGATGACTTTCCTGAAGTACCTTTGCAGATAAGCGAAAACGGAAAAGTTTCTTTGCTGATTGAATAAATCTATACGACGTGGCCTACAAGGAGAAGAAAATTGAAAAGAAGTATTATTCTATTGGTGAAGTTGCAACCCAACTAGGCGTTAGCACCTCGTTAATACGCTTCTGGGAAAATGAATTCGATACCATTAAGCCTAAGAAAAACCGTAAAGGCAACCGCCAGTTTACGGTAGAAGATATTGAGAACGTTAAACTAATTTACCATTTAGTTAAAGAAAAGGGCTTTACCCTTCAGGGCGCTAAAGATGTATTAAAAAACGGCCAGGGCAACCTAAAAGAACGTATTAAACTTATTGATTCCCTGCGCGAGCTTAGGGCATTTTTAAACGACCTGAAAGAAAACTTGCCGTAAAAGCGAGTGAACGAAGAAACCCTATACCAACTAGCATTAAGTCGAATTTCCGGCATAGGCGCTACGGTTGCCAAAACCCTGGTCAGTTACACCGGCTCGGCTAAAACCGCGCTTACATCTCCGCTGGGTAAACTGGATAAAATCCCGGGTATTGGCCCTAAGCTTCTAAGCTCTTTAAAAAATTCATCTTTAGCCTTATCCGAAGCGGAAACTATTGCTAAAGAAGCCGAAAAAAGGTCGGTTAACATTTTATGCTATACCCAGGCCGGTTACCCTTACCGTTTAAAGCAAATTGCCGACGCGCCCAACATTCTATATTATAAAGGCACTGCCGATTTACAGCAAAAGCACTGTCTGGCTATCGTAGGTACCCGTAAAGCTAGTGCCTATGGCAGAGCAATAACCGAACAGTTTCTGCAGGCTTGGGCTCCGTACCAGCCAATAATTGTAAGTGGCTTAGCCTACGGAATAGATGTTGCCGCCCACCGGACAGCCTTAAACTTAGGTTTACCCACCATTGGGGTTATGGCTAGCGGAATTGATATAGTATACCCGCCGGCTCACCAAAAATACGCTCAGGAAATGCTACACCAAGGCGGGCTGCTTACCGAACATCCGTTTGGTGTAAAGCCCGATGCGTTTCACTTTCCTAGCCGAAACCGGATTATTGCCGGTATGTCCCAGGCTACCGTAGTAATTGAAGCGGCTGAAAAAGGTGGCGCCCTAATTACTGCCCACCTAGCCCGTGATTACGACCGGGAAGTTTTTGCGGTGCCCGGCAGCCTTCAGAACGAAGTATCGGCCGGTTGCCACCAGATAATCCGCCAACAAATAGCCCAAATTTTATATAAGCCGGAACAGCTTATTGAAGATCTAAACTGGAAATTGCAGGGCGAAGGCCCAAGCTATTCCGAACCGGACTTTTCAGAATTGAACGAAAACCAGAAAACGGTAGCCAATGTGTTGCGCACCCAACCCGAAGGCATTCATATTGACACGCTGGTTCATAAATGCGGACTACCGTACTCCGAAATTCCGGCCTTATTGCTAGAACTGGAGTTTACCGGCTGGGTTAGGGCCCTTCCAGGTAAAAAGTATCAATTAGTTAGAAAGTAGAATTTTATTTTTTTAAGCTGTAGCCGGACCACGTAGCACAATAATTACTTTGTTGTTGGTGTCTACTATTAACCCACTTCTTCATTACACAAACCTAAATGGTAGTAAATTAACAGATTCTTCTAGAGTTTTATTTAACTCGGAGAATGACGGGAGAATTTAAGGCAAAAAAAATGCTCTGGACATCACCCCAGAGCACACGTTCATAATCACCTGTTAACTAGCTAGTAGGCACTAATAAGCCTCTCGTACAAAACACTTTTGGTTACACTTCTCACGAATTACCTCGTAAGCTTTTATGTCGCCTAATTCACCGGCCTTACTTAAATCCAGACAGCCCTGTTCGGTTTGCCCGTGTTCAATTCTTAGTAAGCCGCGAAGAAAGAAGGCATCAATATTTTTAGGATTCATTTCTATGATTTTAGAGCAATCGTTGATCGCATCTTCGTAGGCCTCAATTTGCTGCTTGGCCATGCCACGCCAGTAGTAAGCCTCCTGGTGGTCACCGTCTTTTTCTATAGTTTTAGTAAAATCGGCAATGGCACCGTAGTAGTCCTGAAGATTGAACTTCAGATTTCCTCGCTGAAAATACGCATCGGCCAGGTTTTCGTTTAATTCCAACGCATGGTTGAAATCCTTCATAGCCCCGTGCAAATCTTCAAAAGCCTTCTTGGCATTTCCGCGCATATAGTACGCCTCGGCAAAATTGGGCCGGGCTTCAATAGCCTGATTAAAGCTTAAAAACGCCTCGCGGTAGTTTTTATTTTCGTACTGTTGGCTTCCTTGCTCTAAATAAGCAATGGCTCCATCTACCTTCTGGGCTTGGGCCTGAAATACAGCAGCCAGTGCAAATGAGGCTATAATTAAGACTTTCTTCATAATACTACAGATAAAGGCGAGGCTAAGTCGGAACTGTAACCTCATTTCCATAGTGCTAAAGTATACACTTACTAAAGCCTTATCTAACCCAAAGTAGGGCTTATCTGTTCTATGTAAGAATTACCCCAAAATGTGGCTTTAATGGTTTGGGAAAATTTGGCCTGCCATGCTAATGGCTTGGGCAAACGCTTCCTGGTTAATTGAGGTTGCCACTTGCTCATCATTCAGGGCGCGTACTATTTCTTCAGTAGCCATATTTCCGGTAAGGTCATCTTTAGCCATAGGGCATCCGCCGTAGCCATTAATTGCTCCGTCTAGCCAATGGCAACCGGCCTGCCAGGCTGCCAGGGTTTTGCGGTATACATCCTCCGGCCGGCTGTGGAGGTGCAGGCCTACTTTAGTTTCAGGATTACTTTCGGTAGCCGCCTTATAAACTGTTCCAATATTTTCGGTTGTTGCCGAGCCAATAGTATCGGCCAAGCTTATAGAGGTAATGCCTAAGTCGGTTACCTTTTTACTAAATTCCCCTATAAGTGCTGGGCTGTAGCTATCGTTATAAGGGTTACCAAACGCCATACTTAGGTAACAGACTACTCTTTTATTTGCCTGCTGAGCTATGCTTTGTATAGTAGCCAGGCTTTGCAAGGCTTCTTTAATGCTTTTATTAGTATTTCGCTGCTGAAAAGTTTCGCTTATACTTAGCGGAAAGCCTAGCCAGTCGACCCGGGGAAATTTAACCGCATCTTCGGCACCTCGGGTATTAGCTACTATTACCAGCAACTCAGTATCCGAATGCTCTAGTTGGGGAAGCACTTGAGCCGTATCGGCCATCTGGGGAATAGCTTTTGGCGATACAAAACTACCGCAGTCCAAAACGGAAAACCCAACCTTTAGTAAGGTATTGAGGTAGGCTACTTTCTTATCGGTATCAATAAATTGGGGAATACCCTGCATAGCATCCCTTGGGCACTCAACCAGGTACGGAATTTTGCTCATGTCGCAATCTACAATTTTAGATTATTCCGATCTACTATACTTGTAGACCAATAGTGTTGGGAGCATAGGAAGAAATTTTCTGGGCATATAAAAATAAGGTATCGATGGATTCTAGTATAAAAGAATATATTATTAATACTGAATTAAATTGAGATAATTTACATTATGGTGAAGATTGTGCTGTAAAAGCAGTAGCTTTGCATTCTTATTCGTAAAAAATATTGGAAAATTTCAAAAATCTGGGAGTTTCGGATGCCATTCTGGCCGCCCTGGAACGCAAGGGCTTTGTAAACCCTACTCCCATCCAGTCCTTAACCATACCGCATTTATTAGCTGGTTCTACCGATTTAGTGGCAAAAGCCCAAACCGGTACCGGCAAAACTGCTGCCTTTGGTATTCCTATCTTAGAAAAAATTAGCCCTAAAGGCTACGTTCAGGCTATAGTGCTTACCCCAACCCGCGAGCTTTGCTTGCAGGTTTGTGACGAAATAACTTCACTAGCGCCAGATAGAGCGTTAAAAGTTTGTAGCGTATACGGTGGTCAGCCTATCCAAACCCAAATTAAAGCCCTAAAAAAAGGAGCCGATATTGTGGTTGGTACGCCCGGCCGCGTTATTGATATGCTAGGCAGAAACGTGCTGCAATTAGACCAGGTTCGCTTTGTGGTGCTGGATGAAGCCGACGAAATGCTGAACATGGGCTTTGCCGAAGAGGTAGAAGAAATTATGAAGCAGGCCAACACTGACCGCCAAATGCTTCTGTTCTCGGCAACTATGCCTAAGGCCATACTAAGGCTGGCCGAATCATATATGGGCGAGTATGAAGTATTGGCGGCGGAGCAGCCTCAGGAAACTGCATCATCAGTTAAGCAGGAGTACTTTATGGTGCACGTAAGCGATAAACCAGCTGCCCTGTGTCGTATTCTGGACGGAAACCCTAACTTTTACGGAGTTGTATTTTGCCGTACTAAAGTAGAAACCGGCGAGTTGGCTACTGAACTTGAACGCAAAGGCTTTAGCGCCGAAGCCCTTAACGGTGATATTGCCCAAAATCAACGGGAGCGTATATTAAGTAAATTCCGCAGCGGCCAAACCAAAATATTGGTTGCTACTGATGTGGCTGCCCGGGGTATTGATGTGCAAGACCTAACCCACGTGGTTAATTACAGCCTTCCGAACGACCCGGAAAGTTACGTACACCGGATTGGCCGTACTGGTAGAGCGGGTAAAGAGGGGATTGCAATTTCACTGGTTTCGCCCGGCGACCGCCGCAAGCTGGACCAGATTAAACGCATAACTAAAGCTGACATTGAGAAAGGCACTTTGCCAACCCGCGAGGAAGTACTAACGGCCCGGTTAAAAGTAGTATACCGTCAGGTTAGCGAGTTTGAAGCCCAGCCCGACGCTGATACCTACACTAAATTAGCTGCCGAGTTACTTACCAGCCAAGATCCGCAACAGTTAGTAGCTACTCTATTAAGCCAGGTGGTACGCTTACCAGAACCTGGCCCATCGGCTAAGCTAAAAGATAAAAAAGAAAGAAATTCTGACCGGCAGGATAACGGCCGCAACGAAAGTAGGACCAACCTTAGCACCGACGAGGCCCGCTTTAAGCTGGCATTCGGCAAGCACGATAACGTTACTCCCGCGCAACTACTTTCGTTCATTCACGAAGAAACCGGTGTTAAAGGCAGTTTCATTGGCCGTATCGATATCCACGATCGCCATTCTTTTTTAACTGCCAGCGAGGAAGATGCCCGGACAATAGTTAAGAAACTGGAGCAGCGTTTCGGTAAAGAAGACCCTATAGCGCAATTAGCCGGGGGCCGAGGCAAATCGGTAGGCGAAAGAAGGGAAAAGAAAAACCAGAAGAAGAGTGTTAAACACGGTGCTGGTTGGGCTAAACCTAACGGTAAAAAATCTGATAGAAAGTTTAGCAAAAAGCGATAAAACACGCTTGGGTTTATCTCTTAGTGGAACATCGCAGCTAAAAAATACTAAAAAGGCTTCCCTTATCCGGAAGCCTTTTTAATTAGAATATTTCTTTAGCAACCCGGTATACACTTTCGCTTTTGCCCATACTATAATAATGCAGGCAAGGAATTCCTGCTTTAATAAGTTCTTTACTTTGTTCAATAGCCCAGGCTACGCCTACTTCCTTAGCGTCGCTATTATCCTTGCACTTCAGCAAATCATTTACTAGAGCGTCAGGGATATCAATATGAAATATTTTAGGCAGAATTGTAAGTTGTGAGAGAGCTGTTATAGGTTTTAGGCCCGGTATAATGGGCACATCAATACCATTGTTGCGACAAGCTTCCACAAACCTGAAAAACTTCTGGTTGTCGTAGAACATTTGAGTTACAATATAGTCGGCCCCGGCGTCTACTTTTTCCTTCAGCCTTCTTATATCTAGTTGTAAGTTGGCGGCTTCCTCATGCTTTTCGGGGTAGCCGGCCACTCCTATACAAAAGGTAGTAGGCGAGGCATTTTCCATTTCTTCGTGTAGGTACACCCCGTTATTCATTTCAGATACTTGCTTTACTAAATCAATAGCGTAGGCATGGCCATCCGGCTCCGGCTTAAAGCTCGGCTCACTTTTAATACCATCGCCCCGCAGTAGCAAAACATTCTGAATTCCCAGATAATCCAGGTCTATAAGGGCATTTTCGGTTTCACTCCGGCTAAACCCTCCGCAAATTATGTGGGGTACGGTATCAACCTGGTAGCGATGGTTAATAGCCGCACAAATGCCTACGGTACCCGGGCGTTTCCGTATGCTTACTTTCTCGTGAAACCCATCCGGCCGCTTTTTATAGATGTACTCTTCTCTATGGTAGGTAACATCCACAAACGGAGGATTAAACTCCATAAGCGGGTCCATATGGTCGAACAGGCTCTGAATACTTTGCCCGCGCAAAGGCGGCAGCACTTCAAAGGAGAATAGCGTTTTATCAGCTTTATTTAGGTGTTCGGTTATTTTCATTTTTGGTTAGTAGTGAGTCTTGAGTCATGAGTATTGAGTAGGATGATCAAAGGCTGAGACTATCTCCAATCTCATGTCTAACGTCTCCAATCTACTCTTTAATCATAGTTCAAATTGGGTTTTAGCCAGCGTTCCATTTCTTTGAAGGGAATGCCTTTGCGGTTTGCAATATCGGCTACTTGGTCTTTGCCTATTTTGCCTAAGCCAAAATATTTACTATCGGGGTGGCTATAGTAGAAGCCACTAACCGACGAAGCCGGGGTCATCGCCAGGTTCTCGGTTAGGCTTACGTTTATATCTTCGGCATTCAGTAACTCGAACAGGGTAATTTTCTCGGTATGGTCGGGGCAGCCAGGGTAGCCCGGGGCCGGTCGTATTCCTCTATATTTTTCCTGGATAAGGGAATCGTTATCCAGATTTTCATCTTCAGCATAGCCCCAAAAATCTTGCCGTACGCGCTGGTGCATAAGTTCGGCAAAGGCTTCGGCCAAACGATCGGCCAGGGCTTTGGCCATAATGGAGCTGTAATCGTCATGCGCGGCCTCATACTTAGCCACTAATTTATCTAAACCAATTCCGGCGGTAACTACAAAGCCGCCAATGTAATCTTCCTTATTTAGCTCCGCTGGGGCAATAAAATCGGCAAAGCTCATATTGGGTAATTGCTTAGCTTTTTGGCCTTGCTGCCTAAGGGTATGCAATTCTTTATATGGCATTTGGCGCTGGCCGTTTTCAAAAACCTGAATAGTATCGGCATCCTTAGTATGCGCCGGCCAGAAGCCAATTACCGCATTGGCTTGCAGCAACTTGCCATCAATAATTTGCTGCAGCATTTTCTGAGCATCTGCAAACAGGCTTTTAGCTTGTTCGCCCTTTTCCGGATCGTCGAAAATTTTAGGGTAGCGCCCGCTTAATTCCCAGGCATGGAAGAAGGGCGTCCAGTCAATATACTTAGCAATCTTTTCCAGAGGGTAATTAATGAACTTTTCCTGACCAATAAATTTTGGCTTAGGGGGAGTATAGCCCGACCAATCAATTGGGTAGCGATTAGCCCGGGCTTCTTCAATAGCCAGATAATTTTTATCGCGCTGGCGCTGCTCGTGGCCGCTACGCATACGGTCGTATTCTTCCCTAATTTCCTTCTGAAATGCTTCTTTCTCAGAGCCAAGAAGTTTAGAAGCCACTCCTACCGCTTTGCTGGCATCCAGAACATGCACTACTGAGCTATCTAATGCCGGGGCAATTTTTACGGCAGTATGAATTCGACTGGTGGTTGCCCCGCCAATCAGTAGCGGTTGGCTCATCTTCCTAGCCTTCATTTCTTCGGCTACGTAAATCATTTCATCCAGCGAGGGGGTAATTAGTCCGCTCAGCCCAATAATATCGGCGCCGGTTTTTTCGGCCTCATCTAAAATTTTCTGCAGGGGCACCATTACGCCTAAGTCAACAATTTCGTAATTATTGCACGCCAGTACTACCCCTACTATATTTTTACCAATATCGTGAACATCGCCCTTAACGGTAGCCAATAAAATTTTACCAGCACTCCGCGCTTGCTCCGATTTTTCAGCCTCCATAAACGGCAGTAAGTAGGCTACTGCTTTCTTCATTACCCGGGCACTCTTCACTACCTGTGGCAAGAACATCTTACCCTCGCCAAACAAGTCGCCCACTACGTTCATACCGTCCATTAGTGGGCCTTCAATAACGTGTAGTGGCTTCTCGGCCTGCTGCCGGGCCTCTTCTACGTCTTCTTCAATATATTCGGTTATCCCTTTAATCAGGGCGTGTTTTAATCTTTCCTGCACGGTTTGGGTTCGCCATTCCTGCTGCTGAACTTCTCCTTTTTCAGAACCTTGCTCCTTAAGTTTTTCGGCCAGGTCTACTAACCTTTCCGTTGCATCGGGGCGGCGGTTTAGCAGTACATCTTCTACCCTTTGCTTAAGTTCCGGCTCAATTTCTTCGTACACCGCCAGTTGGCCGGCATTTACTATGCCCATATCCAGGCCGGCCTTTATGGCGTGGTACAGAAAGGCACTGTGCATAGCCTCCCGTACTACATCATTGCCCCTAAATGAGAATGAAATATTACTGATACCGCCGCTAACCATAGCTCCGGGCAGGTTTTCTTTAATCCAACGCGCGGCGTTTATAAAGTCTACGGCGTAGTTATTGTGCTCTTCAATGCCGGTAGCCACGGTAAGAATATTAGGATCAAAAATAATATCCTGCGGGCGGAAGCCGACCTGTTCGGTTAACAGCCGGTAGCTGCGTTCACATATCCGGATTTTATCTTCGAAGGTTACGGCCTGGCCTTCCTCATCAAAGGCCATAACTACTACGGCCGCCCCGTACTGCTTAACCAGCCGGGCCTGGTGTAGAAATTCTGCTTCGCCGTTCTTTAAGCTGACAGAGTTAACTATACCTTTGCCCTGAATGCACTTTAGGCCCGCTTCCAGCACAGTCCATTTACTGCTGTCAATCATAACCGGCAGGCGGCTAATGCTGGGCTCAGCGGCTATCAGGTTCAGGAAGTGCTGCATAGCCTTTTCACTATCCAGCATGCCTTCGTCCATATTAACGTCCAGTATCTGGGCCCCGCCTTCTACCTGATCTTCGGCAACAGAAAGGGCTTCATCAAATTTTTCTTCTTTAATTAGCCGGGCAAATTTGCGAGAACCAGTTACGTTGGTACGTTCCCCAATATTCACAAAGTTAATATCCTTGGTAATCTTCAGCATCTCCAAACCGCTGAAGTAACTGCGAGGCTCCGGTTTGGCCGGGGTACGAGGTTTATACTTTTGAGCTACTTCCGCAATAGCTTGTATATGCTCGGGACCGGTTCCACAACACCCGCCAATTATATTCAATAAGCCTTGTTGACAAAACTCTTCAATGATACCGGCCATCTCTTCGGCACTTTGGTCGTAGCCACCAAACTCATTAGGTAAGCCAGCGTTGGGGTGGGCACTCAGCAGGCAATCGGCCTGGCGGTGCAGTTCCTGCATATAGGGTTTTAGTTGGCGGGCACCCAGCGCGCAATTTAGGCCTATACTGAGGATAGGTGCGTGGCTTACGCTGGCCCAAAAGGCAGTGGGGGTTTGTCCGCTTAGGGTACGGCCGCTGGCGTCGGTAATGGTACCGCTAATCATTATGGGCAGTTCAATCCCGGATGCTTGGGCGTATTCGGCGGCGGCAAACAGGGCAGCCTTACAATTTAGGGTATCAAATACGGTTTCAATTAATAGAATATCTGCGCCGCCATCAGTTAAGCCCTTTATCTGCTCGGTATAGGCTTCTACCAGGCCATCGAAGGTTACAGCGCGGTAAGCCGGGTCGTTTACATCGGGACTCATGCTGGCCGTACGGTTGGTAGGGCCAATTGAACCGGCTACAAAGCGAGGTTTATCCGGGTTTTGCTGGGTGTATTTATCGGCCGCCTGTCGGGCTATTTCGGCGCTTTTTCTATTTAGTTCGTACACCTGATCTTCCAATGCATAGTCGGCCTGGGCAATAGAGGTTCCGCTAAAGGTATTGGTTTCTAAAATATCAGCGCCAGCCTCTAGGTACGCTTCATGAATTTTCTGGATTATATGAGGCTGGGTAAGGCTGAGCAAATCATTGTTTCCCTTTAGGTCGGAGGCATGACTTTTAAACAGCTCGCCCCGGTAGTCTTCTTCAGTAAGTTTATACTGCTGAATTTGGGTACCCATGGCCCCATCTAAAACTAAAATACGGGATGCTAAATGATTACGGAGTAGTGTAGTACGTTCGGCTTGCATCATAAAAAAATATCACTCTGGTTATGCTTAGCCCGAAAGCTCAGGAGTGATTAGCCGGATCTGCTAACTCATCTTCACTTAGTTAAAAACCAAGTCGGGATTTGGCACCATCAAGCCTGTTCTCAGGTTGCCAAGACTTCGTAGGGCCCGTCCCTCCGTCTTTCTGGATAAGCAATGCAAATATAGTAATATCTGGATATTAAATTGATTGCTGAGCCACTATTTTGTTCGAAAGCCTATATTGAGGTTCAGGCGGAAACTCATTTTTCGGCGTATTTCTCCGTTATCTCCTTCAAAGTCCAGCAGAAAAATATCATCGATAGCGTAACTATTACCGAAGGCCCATTTATACCCAATGCCCATTTCCATATCAATTTGTAAGCGATCATTATTAGTTAGAAAGCTTTTTCCGAACATAGCGTGTACGGTTGGGCTAACCACCGGTTCCCTATTTGTGACTAACCGCTCATAGTTACACTGGCCGTCGCTGCAGTCTTGACCTACCCAACCAGTGTAATCGTAGGTGAATCGACGGTATTCGCCGGTAAGCATAAAGTAGGTTAGGCTTTCCGGATTTAGCGCCCAGTATTTTCCTAACTGTAAAGCAAACCCTCGTGAGTTCGGAAACCGACTATTTTCATACTCCGAAGTTGTAACCGCCTCCCTAATATTAGGAACATAACCGGCTTCGGCCTGCCAGCCATCGGCCCGGGTACCCCATTGATAGCCAAGGCGGATACTAGGAACATCGTACACTAAGGCATACATAGGCAGAATTTTTATGGTGCTTACCGGCTCTAATCCTATAGAACTTTTATCTTCTGCAGCCTGGGCAAAAGCTAACCGGCTCCCCAGCAGTAGGGGGAATAATAAATATACAATTGGTTTCATGGTGAAGAATTAATTGGCGTATTGTACAGGTATTTTACTAAGAAGGGTCAGGGCTTGCTCGCCGTCGTAAGCGAACTGGTATATGCCGTCTTTGCCGGTCACAATCAGTTCATCATCCAGCGCTATAGCATCGTAGGCAAAAAAGCCTTCGTATTCGGTAATGCGGGTAGGGTTTTCCTTATCGCTTACATCTACTAATTCCAAGCCATCGGAGCCGTCGCATACGTAAAGTGTGTTGTTGCGTATGGCTAAGCCATGAGGATTGTACAGTTCTAGGTAACGTGCTGCCAGAAATGGGTTGAATTCATTACCTACGTCCAGCACCTGCAGTTCGTTCCGGCCCCACTGGCAGCCTGTTCCCTGCCTAAGGGTTACGTAGGCAAAATTACCCTGTACTACTACCGGGTCGCAAGATGTTATATGGGTATAGGTTGAAAGTAATTCCGGGCTACCCGGTTTGCTTACATTATAAATGGACATTCCGTTTTGCGCGCCTACGTAGAGGTTGCCCCGGTACGGAAAAAGAGTTTCGGCATCAGTGCCTACCTGCTTAGAGCCTATTTTTGTAGGCTTAGCCGAATTAGTAGCTATATCGTAAGCAGTAAGTTCACCGGCATCTAAGGTGTAAAGCGTACCATTTAAAATGGTGTACTGAGCCATGCTTCCGCCTACGCCGGCCCCTTCTCCTCCGCTATTAGGCGAGGCACTATCATCGCTACAAGCACTAAAAATAAGCGCGGTAAGCAGCATTAAACCTAAGTTATAAATATTATTCATAGGAATAGAGAATTAAAATCTACGACATTCGGGGTCTTCATCGGGCCAGGCGGCAGATCGCCAGCCAACTATCACGCCTTTGGTATTATCTACACACTCAAAAGCTACGTTAGTAAAGGGCGGGTACTCAGCAAAGGGCTCCAATGCATTGCTAACCCGGCTTACTTCCTTTACATCGGCCAGGTTCTGAATATCCAGGGTTACTAAATCGGTGAGATTATTGGTATACAAATGGTTGTTATATACTGCCAGGTTAGTAGCGCCGGGTACTCGAATAAAGGAAATATTGCGTGGTTCGGCGGGATTGCTGTTGTCTATTATATGTATACCCTGATGCTGCTCAACTATTAGCAGCACATCTCCTTTTACGTAAATGCGGCCCGGCTGCTTTAGGGTTTGAGCAGCCTCGGTACTAATACTTAAATCCATATTTACATTTCCGTAAATAGGTTCATAATAGGCCGTTAGCGGCGGGGCAAACCAACCGCCGTCATCGTAGCAACTGCTACAGAGTAAGGCTAAGCCAGCAATGAAGGCAATACCTAGGGTATGTTTCATAATTAAAAAGGTAAGAGTGAAATAAATGCAACCTTATTACAAATAAGATTTTATATCTATATGATAGCAATTGCTGTATAAGGGTTGGAAAGCTCCGGAAATAATTAGGTTAATAAACAACATATTTATTTAACCTTCTGATTTTGTGATTTTTATGCAGCTTAATTATTTTATTGAGCCGTAATTAAAAAGCCGACAGACCCTATACCATAAGTAAAGTCCAAAGGGTTCTAAACAGAAACTGCTCTATAATTCTTTTTATTAGAAATGCCTAACCAATGGGCGCTTCGCCTAAAATGTTGTAATTTACTTTCCTCTATGCTAAACGACTCTGCCATCAGCCACCGCTACGGGGCTATCGATATAGGTTCTAATGCTGTTAGACTGCAAATTAGCTCGGTTTACGAAAGTGAAGACGGGCCGTTTTTCAAAAAACTGGAATATGTTAGGGTTCCCCTTCGGCTAGGCGAAGATGTATTTTCTACCGGATTTATAAGCCAGGCATCGGCTAAAAAACTTCAGCAGCTTATTGAGGCCTATAAAACCCTGATGCGCTTATTTCAGGTAGAAGCCTACGCTGCCTGCGCTACCTCAGCCATGCGCAATTCGGAAAACGGCCAGGCGGTAGCCAACCAAATTGCCCAGAATACGGGTATCAATATAAAGCTTATTGAAGGCGAACAGGAAGCGGAATTAATCTCCTCGGCACTTCATCCCTACCTACCCGAAGGCTACTGTTTGCATATTGATGTGGGCGGCGGCAGCACCGAACTTAATTTATATAACCAGCGCGAGAAACTAGCTCAGGAATCTTTTCTGTTAGGCTCAGTCCGGAATATGCAGGCCGAGGCTATGCCGGAAGTATGGCGACAGGTTGAAGCCTGGCTTACTGCTCATATACCGGCTAAGGCCAAGCTGGTTGCTTTAGGCACTGGGGGCAACATAAATAAGTTGTATTCATTAGCCGGCAAAAAAGCGCCGCAGCGTTTAGGCATGCCTACCCTAGTGGAAACCCGCAACCGGGTAGCAAACATGTCCATGCAGGACCGCCTGCGCATACTACGGCTTAACCCCGACCGGGCCGATGTAATAGTGCCGGCATCGGATATATACATTCGAATAATGCAATGGGCAAGATGTACCTCGGTAATAGTACCGAATATTGGGTTAAAGGAAGGGTTAATTTTACAATTGTATAAAGAATTTGTTGCCAACCCGCAGGATACGCCGTACTAAAAAAGGCTCCCAATTGAGAGCCTTACTATTATTTATTTTCTTCTACCGAAGTTTCTTCCACTTCTTCCTCCTCGGCATCCGGGTCATAATCTTCTTCTTTAGCCTGAGCTGCTATTTTGGCCAAATGGGCTTCTAGCACGGGCTTCAGGTGATCGGTATACAAATCTACTTTATGAATATCTTCCAGGGTAATATTGAAGAACTCCTTATGTACGTTAAACTGGCTCTTGCGGTCGGCCGCTTTTAACTTGGTATAATTCCCGTTTTCCATCAGACGGTAGCTATTAACCGTATCGCGCAGGTTGTAATCCAGAATGGTCATTACTTCTTTCTTTACCACCGGGTCCAGAATCAGGAACAGTGATTCCAAGCGGCGATCGAAGCTACGCACCATCATATCGGCACTGCCGCTGTATACCATTGGGTCATCATTATTATGGAAATAGTAAATTCGGGAGTGTTCCAGATAATTGCCTACTATGGAACGCACCATAATATTTTCGCTTAAGGCATTGCGCCCGGGCCGTAGGCAGCATATACCCCTAATAATCAGTCGTATAGGCACCCCGGCATCGGAGGCTTGGTATAGTTCCTGGGTAATCTCCCGGTCTTCCAGCGAGTTTACTTTGATAATTATACCACTGCTTTTGCCCGACTGGGCGTTGGCTGCTTCCTGCCGAATAAGCTCAATAAGCTGCTGGCGCATATCGCGCGGGGCGGTAATCAGGTACTGGTACGACTCCGGGTTGCTATGGCCGGTAATTACATTAAAGAACTCCGAAATATCGTTAGCATACTCATCGCGGGCGGTAAGCAAGCCTAAGTCGGTGTAGAGGCGGGCGGTTTTTTCGTTGTAGTTACCACTGCTCATATGCACGTAGCGCCGCACCTTATGCCCCTCTTTCCTTACTACCAATAGCAGTTTGGTATGGGTTTTAAAGCTATTAATGCCATAAATTACAAAGCAACCGGCCTGCTGCAGGCGCTTAGCTTCCCGCATGTTGTTTTCTTCGTCAAAGCGAGCTTTCAGTTCAAATAGTACCGATACGTGCTTGCCGTTTTCGGCTGCTTTAAGTAAGGCATTGGTAACCCGCGAGTCATTAGCCAGGCGATAAATAGTTATTTTAATGGCCAGCACATCCGGGTCTTCGGCCGATTGCTCCAGCAACAATAGCAACGGATCAATACTATTGTAGGGATGGTGCAAAAGTATATCCTTATCGGTAAGTACTTCAAAAATACTTTCCTGCCGGTTAGCTACGGAAAAATTTAGCGGCGGCACCGGGGGCGGCAGTGGCGGGGCCGCTTCCGAAAACTCGTGGTGATTAATTACCTGCCACAAGCCGGTAAAGTCCATTAGGCTGGCCTTGTTAACCTCAAATATATTATCCTCTTCCAGCTCCCAGCGCTTCATTAGCAGCTTTAGCATCCAGGGGTCACATTCCTGCTCAACCTCCATACGGGTTACGCGGCCGGTTTTGCGGGTTTTAAGCTTCTGTTTAATTTCTTCCAGGAAGTTGGTATCAATATCTTCGCTTTCTTCCAGTGTAAAATCTCCGTTACGGGTAATGCGGAACAGGTTTACCGACAGGATTTCAACATTGCGGAAAAACTTATTGATGAAACGGCAGATTATATTTTCAATCGGTACAAATAGTACCATATCCTCCCGTTCAATTTCGTAGAAGCGAGGCAGGTTTTGCGGAATTTGGATAAATGAAAGTTTACGCTGCTCCTTAATATCCTGGGTACTTTTAGTTACTACCCCGTACATCAGAAGCTTATTCATCAGGATTGGAAAAGTATGGTAACTATCGTACACCATGGGCGTAATCATGGGAAAGATAGTTTTTTTGAAGTACCGCTTAACCTCCTTAACTTCGGCTTCATCCAGTTCATCCAGCGCGGCCAGCCAAAAGCCGTTTTCAGCAAACTTGGGTTTTAGCTTATCTAAAAACAGTTTATGCTGTTCCCTATGAAACCGTTGCAGATCGGTGAATAGCTTTCGTTTAAAGGGTATTTCCCGAAGTCCGGAATAATCTACCCGCTCGCGGCCGTAGTCAATATAATTATAGAGGCTACCTACCCTAATCATAAAAAATTCATCCTGGTTAGAGGAGGTAATAGCCAGAAACTTAAGCTTTTCGAAAATGGTACGACTGGCGTGGCGAGCCTGATCCAGTACCCGTTCGTTAAATTTTATCCAGCTTAAATCGCGGCTAATAAACGGGCTATTCTGTATGTAAGTAGATATGCGGTCGGGACGAAGCATTGCAAAAAATTTTACAGGAATTTACGAAAAAACAGGAATAACGTTGATAAAAAAAGCCCCTACTAAAGGGGCTTAAACTTTAAACGTCAACTTTAGCGTATTTAGCATTGCGTTCAATAAAATCGCGGCGGGGCGGCACCTCATCGCCCATCAGCATACTAAACAAGTGGTCGGCCTCGGCGGCACTTTCAATAGTTACGCGCTTAAGCGTACGCTTTTCCGGATCCATGGTGGTTGTCCAGAGCTGCTCGGGATTCATTTCACCCAAACCTTTGTAGCGCTGCACGCCTACACTTTCTTCTTTACCTTCCGGGGCAATTTCCTGAATTATGCGCATGCGGTCATCTTCGCTCCAGGCGTAGCGCTCGGTTTTTCCTTTTTTGAGGAGATAAAGCGGCGGCTGGGCAATGTACAGGTAGCCTTTATCAATCAGGTCCTTCATATACCGGAAGAAGAAGGTAAGAATAAGGGTACGAATATGCGAACCGTCAATATCGGCATCCGTCATGATGATGATTTTGTGGTAGCGAAGCTTGGCCATGTTTAAAGCCTTGTCGTCGTCTTCGGTACCAAAGCTCACGCCCATGGCGGTGATAATATTCTTTATCTCCTCGTTGTCGTAAATTTTGTGTTCCTGGGCTTTTTCTACGTTAAGAATTTTACCTCTTAGTGGAAGAATCGCCTGAAAACCACGATCTCGCCCTTGCTTAGCCGATCCACCGGCGGAGTCACCTTCCACAAGGTATAATTCAGCGATCGCCGGGTCGCTATCGGAACAGTCGGCTAGTTTACCGGGTAAGCTGTTGCTACCCAATACGTTTTTACGCTGCACCATTTCGCGCGCTTTGCGAGCGGCGTGGCGGGCCTGAGCGGCTAATATTACCTTTTGTACAATTAATTTAGATTCTTTCGGGTGTTCTTCCAGCCAGTAATTTAGCACCTCTGAAACGGCACTATCAACCGCTCCGGAAGCATCATTATTACCTAACTTAGTTTTGGTTTGGCCTTCAAACTGAGGCTCAGCTACCTTAACCGAAATAACTGCAGTTAAGCCTTCTCGAAAGTCATCACCGGTAATATCAACTTTAACCTTATCTAGCATACCGCTTTTATCGGCGTAGCTTTTTAAAGTACGGGTGAGTGCACGGCGAAAACCAGCTACGTGAGTACCTCCTTCAATAGTATTAATGTTATTTACGTAGCTAACTACATTTTCCGAATACGAATTATTGTAGCTCAGCGATACTTCTACAGGAATTTCACCCTTATCGTTGTTAATATAAATAGGTTCCGGAAGAATTTGCTCGCGGCTGCTGTCTAGGTACTGAACGAACTCTTTAAGGCCTCCTTCAGAATGGAATTCACTTGAATTTGGCTCTCCTTCCTCATTTAAATCACGATGATCCTTTAACAGAAGGGTTATACCCGCATTTAAGAACGCCAGTTCGCGCAAACGGCTAGCAATGGTTTCGTAGTTATAAACCGAAGCCGTGAATATGCTTTCGTCCGGCTTAAAGCGAACTATAGTACCGGTAATATCGGTTTCGCCTATTTCCCGAACCGGGTACTGGGGAACCCCAATTTTATATTCCTGCTCGTATACCTTGCCTTTACGGTGAACCTCGGCGCGAAGGTCGGTTGAAAGGGCGTTAACACAGCTAACCCCTACCCCGTGCAAACCACCGGAAACTTTATAGGTATTTTTATCGAACTTACCCCCGGCGTGAAGCACAGTCATTACTACTTCCAGGGCCGAACGTTTCTCTTTTTGGTGAATATCGGTAGGAATGCCTCGGCCGTTATCGGTTACTTTAATGCTGTTGTCGGGCATTATTTCTACCAAAATTTTATCGCAGTGGCCGGCCAGGGCCTCATCAATCGAGTTATCTACCACCTCCCAAACCAGGTGGTGCAGACCCTTAACCCCCACATCGCCAATGTACATTGCCGGGCGCTTGCGCACCGCTTCCAAACCTTCCAGTACCTGAATATTACTGGCGCCGTATTCGTTATTTGCCGCTGATTGTTGTTCGCTCATGAAATCGAATTATCCTAATAGGCAAAGATACGAATTTTTAGGCGAAATCAGGGACACTTAAGGTGGCGAATTAGTGGGTTAGTGAGTTAGTGGAATAATGTGGTAATTTGGAAATTGGTATTAAGTATATGGTATAAGGAGTTGATTAGATAATCTTGAATCCGCGCGGCAGTATGAATCTTGGTTCTTGGTTCTTGATTCTAACTACCAACTACCAAAACTAATATGTACTTGCCCTAAGCATTACCAACGTACAACCGTAGGTGCTTTCTATTCCTTCTTCCTTGGCTTTACTGGCCAATTCAGTGTTTTCGGTGCCGGGGTTAAAAATGATGCGTTCGGGCTTTAGGCTCAAAATATAGTCGTACCACTCGGGTTGGTTTTGCGGGCCAAGGTATAGGGTTACCGTATGTACGTCGGGCAGTTCGGGCTTTTGGCGCAGATCCTGAATTGCCTCTCCAGCAACGTTGCCCTGCTTAATACCTACCGGCACTATAGGGTGACCGTACTGCTTCAGCATATTAGCGGCCATAAAAGCGTAGCGCGAGGGGTTTGGAGTAGCTCCCAGAATTACCGTTTTCTTCTTATTCATAGGTATATATACTAGGAAAGCCTTTCTTTAGTTAGCTAAATTTTTACCTGAGCCGCAACTGCCAGGGCGCAACGCTCGCCATCCATAGCCGCCGATACTATGCCCCCAGCGTACCCGGCCCCTTCCCCACAAGGGTATAGCCCGTTAATTTGCGGGTGCTGAAGGGTTTCATTATTGCGGGGTATACGCACCGGCGATGAGGTTCGGCTTTCAACGCCGACTATCTGAGCTTCATTGGTTAGGTAACCTCTCATTTTCTTACCAAAAGCTCTAAATCCTTCGCGTAGCCTAAAGCTTACATCGTCCGGCAACACCTCATCCATAGCCACCGAGCTTAAGCCGGGCTGATAGCTGGTGGGTAAAAGGTCGGCGCTAACCTTTTTATTCACGAAATCGGCCAAACGCTGAGCCGGGGCTAATTGGGTGCCGCCAGCCACTTTACACGCTTGCTGTTCTACCACCTGCTGAAAGCGCAAACCGGCCAAATTTCCATACTGACGGTACGGCTGTAAATCCTCCGGTTCTACGGCTACCACTATACCACTATTGGCAAATTTACTATCGCGGCGGCTGGGGCTCATGCCGTTAACTACCACCTCACCGGGGGCGGTGGCCGCCGGTACTATAAACCCGCCGGGACACATGCAAAAACTAAACACCCCGCGCTGTATTCCTTTGTAGAGCGTCTGGCTTACTAAGCTATAACTAGCCGCAGGCAATACATCGGGCCGCAGTTCGCAACTGTACTGAATCTGGTCAATTAATTGTTGCTGGTGCTCAATGCGCACCCCTAAAGCAAATGGCTTGGCTTCAATTTCAATCTCTTTTTCCTGCAGAAGGTAAAATATATCGCGGGCAGAGTGGCCGGTAGCTAAAATCACCCCTTTTCCTTCCAGCTTCTCACCGGTTTGAAGCACTACCCCGGTCATTTTATTATCCGCCAGAAGAAAATCGACAACCTTGCTATCAAAGCGTACCTCGCCGCCGTGTTCCAGAATTGTCTGGCGCATGGCAGCAATAATTTTAGGCAGTTTGTTGGTGCCAATATGCGGGTGAGCATCTACCAGAATATCGGTGGTTGCCCCGTGATCTACCAGAATTTCCAGTACCCGTGTTACGTTGCCGCGTTTAATGCTGCGGGTATACAGTTTACCATCGGAGTAGGTGCCGGCCCCGCCTTCACCAAAGCAGTAATTACTTTCCGGGTTAACTATATGTTCTTTATTTATTGCCGCTAAATCGCGCCGACGAGCCTGCACATCCTTGCCCCTTTCCAGAACAATTGGTTTTAATCCGGCTTCAATTAACTGAATTGCCGCAAATAACCCAGCCGGGCCGGCACCAACTACAATTACCGGAGCCGCCCTTTCAACCTGGGGTAGGTTATCTTTGCTCCAGCTAATACCTAATTGGTTAAGCTCTTGCTTACTAGCAATTTGAATGCCCAAATTTATCATTACCTTACGGCCGCGGGCATCAATACTGCGGCGGTGTACGCGAAAGCCTTCTTCCGGCTTTAAGCTGAATTTATCCCGTACTATACTTTCCAGCAGGTCTCGTGTATAGGCTTCGTTAGGGCTAAGCCGTAGTTGAACTTCTTTAGGCTGGCTCATACTATTTAATTCTATCGAAGGCGTAGCCTATGGTAAAACCTACTCGTATCGGCAGGGTCAGGTTTTTGTCCCGAACCTCGGAAAGCACTCCGTCCGGCGCGTTATTACTTATACTACCTACAAACTGATACCCAATTCCTATGCCGGCAAATACATCTACCGTCCAGCCTTTACCGGCCGAGTTTTCACTAATCCTGTCGCCAATCAGCAGGCTATATTCCATTTTTATCGATTCTACTTCAGCTTTGCTATAGTTTCCGTTGCCGGCCTGATAAGCCGAGGCATACTGAACCGGCGATGCCCGAAGTTCGTGCCCAAACCAAACCATACCTAACTTATTATCCGGTTGGTAAAATTTTTGCCGCATGGCTACCGAAATTCCCTGGTAATATGTATCGCCAATAACCATTGGAGAATGGCGGTGGTAGAATGGGCTGCGCAAATAAGAAACTTGCAACTCGTAGCCTAAGCGCTCCTGAATGTAATACTCTACGTTTAGCGGCCAATTACCCAGCAAACTACCGAAGGGGTTAGTGCCTACGATCATGGCCTTAAATTCGTTTATTTGAGGACGAAAGTAGCGAAAGCCCCGGGTTGGGAAGCGGTAGCCCGGCAAATCGTAATTGGATTTATCTTCTTTAGGCGGCTCTTTTTCTTCTACAATACGGTATACCGGCTGGTTTTCTTCATAGAAAACTTTATAATAACCACTTAGCTCTCCGCCGGGTTTATACATTTTCCAGGTACCTACTCGCTTTCCGTTCTCAACCTCGCCTTCCATATTTAGGGTGCCATCGGGGTAGTAGCCGTAGTAATACCCTTTTCCATCTTTAAAATGGGCTTTTCCTTCCAGGCGGCCGTTTTCGTAATAGTACTCCCACTCCCCTTCAAACTTATCGTTCTGAATAGTACCTACGGTTTTTATTTTACCGCTTTCGTAAAATTCTTTGTATTGACCCTCGCCTTTTACAAAATTGCCCTCACCTTTAAACTCTCCGAACTGATCGTAAACCTGCCAAAAACCTTCTTTTTCTCCGTTTAAAATTTTGCCTTCGCTACTGAGCGTACCGTTGTCGTTGTAAAATTTCCAGTCTCCCTGGCGTATACCTTCACGGTATTTTCCGGTAGCAGAAAGCTCACCGTTTTCGTGGTAAAACTTCCAGATTCCATTGCGTAGCCCATCGCGAAACTCCCCGGAGGCTTCAACTGTACCGTCTTTATAGTAATAGGTCCAATTGCCTTCGCTTTTCCCATCTATATACAAGCCTTCCGCTTTTACGCCTTCATCCGGGTAAAACTCTTTGTATGAGCCTATACCGTTTTCGTAGAAGGCTTGGGCTTTTAGCGAACCATATTTTTCGGTAGGACTTTCGTAAAAATAATTCCAGATTCCTACGGTTTTGTTATCCAGATAGCGGCCTTTACGCTTTACGCTTCCGCTCTCGTAGTAATGTACCCAATCGCCCTGGCGCATACCATCAAAAATTGGTCCTTCCATACTGGGCGATCCGCTTTCAAAATAGTAGGTCCAGGTACCCCAGTTTGAACCGTTTTTTAGTTCGCCCTTCATTTTAGGCTCGCCATTTTCATAAAAGTACTCCCAGTAGCCAGTGGCTGTATCGCGCTGGTACTGTCCCTTTTCCTTTAGCTTGCCATTCATGTAGTAGGCTGAATACGGCCCGTCTAACTCCATACTAAGGGTATCGGAAACGTAGAATATTTGCTTGGGTATTTTCTGGCGGGCATCATAAAATACTTCTACCCGCTTATTTTGGGCGTAGCTAGTTAACCCGCAACTCAGTGCGACGAAAAGAAAGAACCTATGTAAAGCAAGTTTTGACACCCTTAACACCCAATTCCGGATAGTACGCAAGTTACTAAATTAACGGCTTAGGTACGCAGTGCTCTATTGCTGATGAAAGATTTCTTTCAAAACCCAACTTTTCCCCCAATCCTGAATCTCTTCTTCGTTCCACAATTCCGGAAAGAAACGCACTTTTTGAAAACGGGGCGGCAAATATTTTTGCCAGTTAGTCCCACCGGTGGCCGGGGCATCGCCTTCTGCGGCCTGCAGGTAGCGTACAGCACTTTTATAGTGAGCCAACCTCCAGTACACGTTCACCAATAAATCGAACCGGCGCAGGGCATCTACAATTTCCAAGCGGTTGGGGGCATCCTGGTAGTAGTTTAAAAATTGTTGGCGAAGGTTAGTTTTCTTCTTTCTATGAATAATTTTCAGAAAGGTATCGGTGTACTTATGTTCAAACTGCCGCAGGGTAAGCGTTTTTTTTCCGCTTTCCAGTTCGGTGGCCCCGCTTTGCCAATAAATACCCTTAATTAGTTCCTCAGCCGAGTAGTCTTCCGGCACATCGGCGCGCTTTTCTTCCGGCAGTAGATTCGTTAAATCCGTACAATGCAGCTCAATCATGCGGTACTGGGCACTTTGGAAACCGCTGGCCGGCAGCAAACTCATACGGAATTGCATAAACTGAGCCGGCTCCATGCCTTCAACCATTATCTCGAAGCTATGCGCCAGATTCTCGAAGTAACGGTTACATCGGTTAACTCTTTCTAGGAAAAATTCTGGGCCTACTGCTTCTGACTGGGTAATTTGCTCCAGCTCGTGCAGAATAAGTTTAAAGTACAATTCAGTAATCTGGTGGTAGCAGATGAAAATCATCTCATCCGGATAAGGCGTTTTAGGCTGCTGAAGGGTCAGCATAGTATCCAGATTAATATATTCCCAGTAATTAAGGTAATCGGCCTGAAGTAAGCCTTCCAGGTAAGAGCCAAGGTCTTGACCCATAGCGGCGTACTTGGCTTCCAGTTTCCTGATTTTTTCTACTATATTCGTGTCTAATTCCCGTTCCATAGCGCACTAATACGTTTGCGTTGCGGTTGTAAAATTGAGTATTCTACCCGAATTAAAAAAAGTTTTATGTCAGTTCAGGCCACAGAAGCTCCGCAAAAGCGGGCGTTTGTCGATCAGTTTGAGTCACCGGATTTTTACCAGATTGACGATTTATTGACCGAGGAGCACAAACTGGTACGCCGGAGTGTTCGCGATTTTGTAAAAAAAGAAATTACCCCGCACATTGAAGAATGGGCCCAAGAAGCCTATTTTCCGCGCGAAATAGTTAAAAAGTTTGGTGATGTAGGCGCCTTTGGCCCTACCATTCCGCAGGAGTACGGCGGCGGCGGAATGGACTATATAAGCTACGGCCTTATTATGCAGGAAATTGAGCGCGGCGATAGCGGTATGCGTTCTACGGCCAGCGTTCAGGGTTCGTTGGTAATGTACCCGATTTATAAATTTGGCAATGAGGAGCAACGCAAAAAATACCTCCCTAAACTGGCCAGCGGTGAGTGGCTGGGGTGTTTTGGCCTAACTGAACCCAATCACGGCAGTAACCCCAGCGGTATGCTCCCCAACTTTAAGGATAAGGGCGACCATTATCTTTTGAACGGTAGCAAAATGTGGATTAGCAACGCCCCCTTTGCTGATGTGGCCGTAGTTTGGGCCAAGAACGAAGAAGGCCGCATTCACGGACTAGTGGTGGAGCGCGGAATGGAAGGTTTCTCTACCCCTACTACCCACAATAAGTGGAGCCTACGCGCCAGCATCACCGGGGAACTGGTATTCGAAAACGTGCGGGTACCCAAGGAGAATGTATTTCCCGACATCCGGGGCCTG
>CAZDEY010000011.1:7893-21772 GCA_964504565.1 uncultured Roseivirgaceae bacterium | reverse complement strand
AAAAGTGCCGAAAGAAAATTTACTGCCGAATAAAAGTGGCTTAGGCGCGCCACTTATGTGCCTGGATAGTGCCCGCTACGGCATTAGCTGGGGTGCTTTGGGTGCGGCCATGGACTGTTACGATACGGCCCGCCGCTACGCACTGGAGCGCCACCAGTTCGATAAGCCTATTGCTTCTTTCCAGCTTCAGCAGAAAAAGCTTTCGGAGATGTTGACTGAAATTACTAAGGCTCAATTAATTTGCTGGCGGTTAGGTTCATTGTTCAACGAAGGCAAAGCAACAACTCCACAGATTTCATTAGCTAAGCGCAATAGTGTGGAAATTGCCCTAAATATTGCCCGTGAGGCCCGCCAAATGTTGGGCGGTATGGGTATTACCGGAGAGTACCCCGTAATGCGCCATATGGCTAACTTGGAAAGTGTGGTTACTTACGAAGGCACCCACGATATTCATCTACTAATTTTAGGAAACGAAATTACCGGTATTCCGGCGTTTAAGTAGATATTAGAAGCTAGATGTTAGAAGTTAGATTTGAGACTAGAGACTAAAGACCATATAGGTTGATAAGAAGAAAAGGCCAGTGAAATTATTTTCACTGGCCTTTTTATTGAGGAAGGATAAATTTTTTAAGCTAGTTCAGCTTCTAGCTCTACTTTCGGTAGGTCTTTAAGCTTGGTTAGTTCCACATCCAGGTTGTGGTCTTTTTTAACCTGGCTGGCAAATTTGTAGCTACCATTTGGTATAATTAGGTGTAATTTACCACCTTTTAGCCCGGCAATCATTTCCAGGGCTTTCCATTTGCTGATTAGGCTCTGTACGTCATCTTCGTTGGTGTTTTTCACTACCAGTTCAAAGTAATGTTTTTTATCGCCGCGCACGGCGGTAAAATCGGGGGTATAGCTAATGTCGCTATTCACCATTGAAAGCGAAGCGGGGCTTTCGTAGCCATCAAAGTCGGCTTTGATATTTTGGAAGCCGGTCTGGCGGGCGTAGTTTACAATTCTTTCGGCAACGTTATCATACTCACGGGTTTCTTTACGGCTATAAAGCATATTATTGGGTTTGGTTATATAAATTATTTACGAAGCAGCGGCGAAAGCTAGAGGGTAACAGCCTGTTAACTGGTGAATACTCAAGCGAAGAAATGTAGCGGGGGGCTTCAAAAACTGCCAATCTTGAAAGTGATTAGCGCGCTACTGCATACTCCTTATTATAAGCAAAATTTTCGAGAAACGCAAATTTTTGTTTGACAAATATCAAAAATCTAGGGTTAGCACCTCATTTTCTAGTTTGAAAATAAAGTGAATAAGCTCATAAAGGCATAATACGAAAGCATTTATAAGCATATATTGTATGTAAAATTGCTTAACCCGTAGCGGCTTTATAATTAAGAGCACAATATATACTAGCAAAGAAATTATGAAATAGATAATCAGGTTAAGGATTCCGCTAAGAGGAAAGAAATCTGTAAAGGTAAAATAAGGTATAACTAATAGAAGACTAAATGCTAAAGCACTAACTGCAACTGGATAAACAATAGTGAATACCCACGAAAAATCATATACATTCTTTGACTTGTTCCGTCCTATATAAATCCAATAGATGGTACCTAGCATTAAAGTTACCATCACGATAAGTATAGCGTATAGTACCTTTATCTTTCCCCGCCTAGCTAGAAATGACTCCGTTTGAACCGGAGCTGAACTATAAACCGACCGGCTTGCTAATTCCCTATTTTCAAAAACTTCTTTCTTTAATACCTCACCACTGGCGGTAAAATAATTCCATATAGAGTCTGGGGCACCTAGATTATAGAAGCCTGTCACTAACAATTCTCCATCCAAATTAAACTTGCTATAGCTACCATTCAGACGAGAATTTAGGAATGATAAATTTTCAATTGTTGAGTCTGTAGTAAATACTATATTCTTTTCGCCCTTAACCAGGAAATCATCTATTTTCAATGAATCTACGGGGTGTGATTTGGTTAGCTCTTCTAACGCAAACCACAACAACTGATCTCTAACCTGATTTGTAGCGTAGTCATCTTTAATAAGAGGATACTTATTAATAGGTATACCATCAAATCTTTGTAACGCCAACGTATCTGAATTGACCGAATCTATTATAGTTGTTATGTCAGGGCGTGGCTGTTCCCCATCCTTTAAATATTTCAAGAGTAGATATTGAGGATATTCAAAAGTAAGATAGGGGCGTGCTATACTGGTAGAGCAAAACGCAAAAATTGCAATAGAACCTATCAACACTGGGCTTATTGAAATTTTCTTCCATTCAAAAGTCTCGAATCTAAAGTATGCCGGAAGTAATAAAAGCACCAGCAAATCAGTAATATCTACTACCCTATCAATAGAATAAAAATTTCTACTAAAGGCTTCTATAAAGGTTTGAGAGAACGGACTTTTCCAAAGAAGAAATAAAATTGCAATTGAGACATAAAGCTCTATTTTAAATCTTTCGGGAAGAATTGATCTAAAAAATATTATAAATACAAATAACCCTGATATATCGGATAACTTTCCTGTAATCAGCCCGGGAAAATGATATTTTAGAACAAAATCATTAGCTAGTAGTAACATCAAGGCCCCTATGAAAGGCCATGAGGTAATTTTACTATGAGCTAAAAATTTCATGATATTGTTGATATCCTAAATAGTTACTCCTGCTCCAGCTTCTCAATATCACCGGCTAGTTTATCCCAATCGGCCTGGGCATCTTCCAGCGTTTTTTGGGCGGTGTTAAACTGGGTGTTTACTTCCAGCATGCGGTCAGGGTCGCCGTAAACGACTGGCTGGGCCAATTCGTGTTCTAAACGGGCAACTTCGGCCTCAGCATCCACTACCGCTTTTTCGGCCATTTCCAGTTGCTTGTATAGCTGCTTTATCTCCGCATCGGCGCGGGGGGTTCGCTCCTTTTTTTCGGGCTTAGGCTTTTCTTTGCCTTGTACAGCATTGGTTTTAGCTTGAGTTTCCTGCTCGGCATCTTGTTTGGCGCGCCACCACTTATATTCCTGATAGGTGCCCGGGTACTCCTTAATTTCCTGCCCTTCTATCCACCAGATTTTATTGGCAATTTCCTGTATAAAGTGGCGGTTGTGGCTTACAGTTATAAAGCTGCCTTCATACTGCTGCAGTGCCTGAATTAGAATATTTACACTCTGAAGATCAAGGTGGTTGGTAGGTTCGTCAAGTAGTAAAAAGTTGGCTTCGCTCAACAGGGTTTTGGCTAAGGCAACCCGGCTTTTTTCGCCCCCGCTCAATACCTTTATTTTTTTGTATACCTCATCGTTGGTGAACAAAAAGCAGCCCAGTAGGGCCCGGAGTTCACCTTCCGTCTTATCGCTACCGGCCATTTTTAGCTCGCCCAGCAGGTCATTGTCCATACCCAAACTTTCTAACTGGTGCTGGGCGTAAAAGGCCTTCATTACATTGTAGCCCTCGGTACGTTCCCCGCCCTGAAGTTTTTCGGAGCCATCTATTATGCGCAGCAGCGTACTTTTACCTTTACCATTAGCGCCGATTAAGGCAATTTTATCGCCGCGACGAATTTCAGCAGTGGCTGCATTTAAGATTTGCAGATCGCCGTAGGCTTTGTCTATATCCTTCAAATGCACTACCGATTTACCGCTGGGCTTGGCCAACCTAAACTGGAAGTTCATACGACGGTTCTCTTCCATCACATCATCGATAACATCCATTTTCTCTAGTGCTTTTACCCGGCTTTGTACCTGACGCGACTTACTGGCTTTACTTCGGAAGCGCTCAATAAAACGTTCCGTCTGCTTTATAGCCTGCTGCTGGTTTTCATAAGCGTTTTTCTGTATTTCATTGCGCTGGGCTTTTTCTTCCAGATACTGGGTGTAATTGCCGGTGTACTGGTTAAGTTGGGCCCCGCTAACTTCTACCACCGTACTCACCGTGTTATCCAGAAACTCCTGGTCGTGCGATACCACAATATAAGCGCCTTCGTAGGTTTTCAGGTAGTTCTCCAGCCACTGAATAGAGGGAAGGTCAAGGTGGTTGGTGGGCTCATCCAGCATTAATAAATTAGGCTGCTGAAGAAGCAATTTTGTTAGCATAACCCGCATACGCCACCCGCCACTGAATTGCCGAAGCGGGCGGTGCAAATCTTCGGTCCTGAACCCTATACCTTCCAGTACGGCCTCGGCTTTAGCCTGCATGGTGTAGCCGTCCAGCCGCTCAAATTCTTCTTGCAGGCGGGTAAGTTTGTCTACCAGCTTATCCTCATAGGCCACTTCCATTTGGTGAAGGACTTTCTCAATCTTTCGCTGAATTTCCACTGCTTCGCCAAAGGCCTGCATGGCTACGGTAAGTATGCTATCGTCGGTTTGGTAGCTAAGTAAGTCCTGGTTAAGAAAGCCCAAGGTGGTATCCTTACTCATTTCAATAGAGCCGCCATCGGCCTGATATTCACCATCAATTAACCTAAGCAAGGTACTTTTACCGGTACCATTAAGACCTACTAACCCAATTCTTTCCTTAGGTTTAATATGAAGGTTAGCTTCATCGTACAGGGCCCGGTCGCCCAAAAAGTAGCTTAAATTATTGATGGATATCATGGCGCAAAGGTAGTAATTTTTAGTGCCTTCCTGAAACAAGTTCAGGACAGGTATGCCTAGTGCCTGGTGCTTGGTTTTTAGTTGTTAGTTGTTAGTTGTTAGTTGTTTGTAGTTGGTATAATGTATATGGTTAGGCATTACCTCCTGATTCATGGCTCCGCGCGGCTGCCGCTTAATTCTTGACTCAAAGTCTATTGTCCATAGTCCGGGTACTAGCTTCTAGCTTCCAATGTCTAACTTCTAAAAAATACCTATCTTGAAGCTTTGAACGTTTTTATTTTTATGCGCGCTTTTCTCTTATCTCTTTCAACAATTATATTCTTTGCTTGTGCTTCTGGTAGTAAGAATTCTTCTAACGCTAATTCTGAAAGCTCCGGCACTTCCTCTTCTAACAAAAATGCGGAACCTAC
This sequence comes from uncultured Roseivirgaceae bacterium, assembly GCA_964504565.1. GTDB lineage: Bacteria > Bacteroidota > Bacteroidia > Cytophagales > Cyclobacteriaceae > Cesiribacter. The sequence continues at coordinate 16,764 of CAZDEY010000011.1, read as the reverse complement.
CACTTCTCCTACTCTACTGTACGAAAATGTAGTGTACAAGGAACGCATCAAGACTGTTCAGTTGTATCCCGATGACGGCACTACCAATAGCCAGTTACTACCGGCAGTTATGCCTTTGGGTAGCCGGGCACTGTTCTTGCACTTCGATGATCTGGCTTACGATGCCGAGGAATACGCCGTAAAAATTCAGCATTGTACCTGGGACTGGAAGCCTAGTAGGCTGAGTACCTTAGAGTATCTGGATAGTTATAACGAATTTCCGATTTTAGACTATGAATTTAGTATAAATACCCGCCAACCTTATGTTCATTACCAATTACAACTACCACCGGTAAAGATTCCGGGCAACTATGTGCTTACGGTTTACGACCGCAGTAATTCTAAAGATATTATACTAAGCCACCGCTTTATGGTGTATGACCGTACCGCCCCGGTTGCGGCAGAGTGGTTGTTTCCTTCCGGCCCGGCCCGGCAGTGGGGGCAGCAACTCGACCTAAAAGTTTCTTACGGAAATTTTACTGATATAGTAGACCCAGCCAATCAGATCAGAATAGTTATCCGCCAGAACCAGCGGTGGGATAATGCCATCACCGGTTTAACGCCCAGCGGCGATTTCATTCCCCGCAAAACCTTGGAGTACCAGCTATTTGACGGCAGCAACGTATTTGCCGGCGGTAACCAGTTCAGGTTTTTCGATATTAGAACTATACGCGCCCGGGGGGCTAATGTGCAGTCGGTGGAAGTTACCGATGAAAATGCGTATGCTTACCTAGTAACCGATAAGCCCCGCGCCGAACGCTCCTACGGCCAGCGCGATGATTTGAATGGCCAATACGTAATTGCCAACAACGAAGCTCCTAACGGCACCCTAAGCGGTGAATATGTGGTTACCAATTTCTTTTTACAGGCTGAGGTCCCACTAGCTTCCCCGGTTTACGTAGCCGGGGAGTTTACCAAGTATAATAAAAGCCGGGAATACCAAATGGATTACGATGCTGTGCAGGGGGGCTACGTGCTTACGCTACGCTTAAAGCAAGGATACTATAACTATGAATATTTAACCCTGGGCGATAAAAAAGAAAGCCTTCAGTTAGAAGGCTCCTTTGCGAATGCAGAAAATGACTACGAAGTTTTTGTTTACTACAGCCCAAGGGCTAATCCGGCCGATTTACTCGTAGGATACACGCGGCTGAGAACGCTCCGCTAATACGTTTTCATTCGGATATTTCATCTCAACCCCTTCTACCTCGTAGCGGGCAGTACGGCTGGTAGGGTCGGCGTTGGCGATATCCAGCATACCGAAACCTTTGTGCGAGCAGAATCCAAAACCACTGTTAAACACAAATTCCTGAACTTCCCTTTCAGCATATAAAGTAAAAGGGAAAGTATAGCCGCGTACTTCGTATTTTATATCCTGATCGAACAAGGGGTAAATTCGGGCAAATTTCTTTTGGCCCTCGCGTATCCGGCTTAGGTAGTTTCTATCCGGCACTACTTGAAATTTATTGAACCGCTTTAGGTCATCATCGCTGTAGCGGTTAGTTTTAGCCATGCGGGTTATCGTATTTTCATACAGAATGTCCGAAAATTCATCCTTGGTCGGATCGATAAACTGCTTGGCGGCAGCATCGTTAAACTCTGGCTTTAAAATTACTATGGGCGAAATACAAATGTATTTGCTAACCTCGCTCAGTTCCGGCTGTTTTTCCAATTCAACGTATTCCGGAACCATCATAAGGTTGCCAACCTCTACCTGAGGAAAGATGAACAGGGTACGAATAACGTAATCTATAAAATCCTGATCGGGGCTGGCTAACACCAGGGTAACCCGGCTGCTATAGTAGTGCAAACCGGTACGGCTTATTTTAGTCTGGCCCTTAAGCCCACTAAAATTGTAGTCGGTAAACGATTTATACCGCTCATCGCCGCCCTTCATTACTATACCCTTTAGTAAGTGAGCCAGCAAATACTGGTGGTGAAAGGGAACATACCCTCCCTTATTTTTCAGAATAAAAATTATACGTACCCTCACAAGGCTGAAAAATTATATGTTAACCAATGGCATAACTAAAGTACACCTTAAAAAATCAGCTTTTGGTGGATTAACCCTATATTGGCTGCATTGTTCAACCCACCCGGCTGTATACTCAAACAGCCGGATCCTGCCCCGCTGTCCGTAATATTAAACGCTTAATCTAGAGTTTAGAATTCAAATTCCCTAAACATTGAAGCGGAAATGCATAATATCCCCGTCTTTTACTATGTATTCTTTCCCTTCAACCCCCATTTTGCCGGCCTCTTTAATGGCTGCCTCAGTTTTATAGTGCTGGTAGTCGTCTAACTTTATAACTTCAGCCCTAATAAAACCCCGTTCAAAATCGGTATGGATTACGCCGGCAGCTTGCGGCGCTTTCCAACCCTTGCGGATGGTCCAGGCGCGTACTTCTTTTTTGCCGGCAGTAAAGTAGGTTATCAGGTTTAGAATATCGTAGCTGGCCCGGATAAGCTTGTGCAGGCCCGGCTCGGCAAGTCCGTATTCTTCCAGAAACATTTCGCGCTCTTCCTGCTCTAATTCGGCAATTTGCGATTCTAGGGCTGCACTAACCCTAATTACTTGAGCGTTTTCGTGGGCTACGGACTCTTTTAGTGCTTTAACGTGCTGATTGTCCTCGTGCAGGCTTTCCTCCTCCACATTGGCTACGTAAATTACCGGCTTAACCGTTAGCAGCTGCAAATCCTCAATCACGGCTAAATCATCGTCCGTAAGGTCAATGCCCCTAACGTTCTTGCCCGATTCTACCTCGGTTTTTATTTTTTCCAAGCTAGCCAGTTCTTTTTTAGCGGTGGCATCGCCTACCTTAGCTACTTTCTGAACTTTCTGGATTTTTTTATCAATTGATTCCAAGTCTTTAAGCTGAAGCTCGGTATCAATTACCTCCTTATCGGTAACCGGGTCCACGCGGCCGTCTACGTGAACTATATTTTCATTTTCAAAGCAGCGAACTACGTGTACTATAGCATCAACAGTGCGGATGTTGCCTAGGAATTTATTACCCAGGCCTTCGCCTTTACTGGCACCTTTAACCAGACCGGCAATATCCACAAATTCAATTACCGTCGGAATAACTTTTTCGGGACTAACCAAGCCTTCCAACACTTTAAGGCGCTCATCGGGTACGGAAATTACGCCCACGTTTGGCTCAATGGTACAAAACGGATAATTAGCCGCTTCGGCTTTAGCACTGCTAAGGGCACTAAAAAGCGTTGATTTTCCTACGTTAGGCAATCCAACGATTCCAACCTGCAAACCCATAATTATTACTTTCTAAATACTTTGTATTGGCTATAGCCTTTGTAAAATTCTAGGAAGGATACCCTGACTACCGTATAGGCCGGTACGGCCAAAATCATTCCTCCTACCCCGCTACCCATGGCCTCGCCTATGGATGCGCCCGCAAATATAACCAAAAATATCTCTAACGGATGGGCTTTTACGCTTTTAGAAAACACCAAAGGCTGCACCAGCAGGTTATCAATTAGTTGAACTAAGCTGAATACCGCTACAATTTTCAGCATCAGCCAGGCGTAGTCGTTCCAACTAGGCAAAACGTGGGTAGTACTTACGGCCACCAAAATTCCGAAACTGGCCCCTAAAAACGGCCCGGCGTAGGGTATTAAATTTGCTACGGCCGCAAAAACCCCGATGGTAAGTGCGTACTTTATTCCTAATAAACTTAACCCTAAAGATGATATACTGAATACGGCAAACATTTGCAGAAGCAGGGCTAACAAGTAGTTACTCAGCAGTTTTTCAATTTTATAAATAGCAGCTATGCTTACCTCAAAGTACGGATTAGGTATCAGCGAAATAAAGTTGCGGCGTAGTAAGCCTTTTTCCTGCAAAAGAAAGAACGTAATAAACAGCACCGCCATAAGGCCTATCAGTACACTACCGGTAACGTTAACAATACCGGAAACTACCCGACGCACATCTAGGTGTGATAAGCCTTCCTGGATATAATCTTTTAGGTTAGCAATTATATAGCCGGGTTCGTGCTGGGTCAGTTCGTATTTTATCAGGAACTCTTCGAAGCGGAGCAACGGCTGGGTTGCTTGCTCGTACAGGCTATCAAAGTTTAAGGTACTTAGCAGGTCAATTTGGTCGGATACCAGCGGAACAAACTGGACTATAAACAATACCAACACAAAAATCACTATTAAAAATGCTAAAAGTATAGCCAGCGAACGGGGCATATTTACACCCCATACCTGCGACCGGCTAAGGCTGTTGACCAAGGGCCTTAATATGGTAGTAAGCACCAGCGATATAAGCAGGTACAACATAATATTGCTGAACAGCCATATACCCAACAAAAGCAAAACCAGCACCACGGCCAATACCAGCAGAGAGCCTTTAATCAGTGCAATTTTTGGGTTATAGGTATTCATGGCAGGCAATACAAATATTAGCCGGGCAGTGCCGGTACTTTGCGGCTAAATTATAGTTAATTTTTAGCTTATAAAAAGCCAAGCCCTACTTGACGGCAGATAAAATAGCCGGGCAAAAAAAAGCCTCATCAATAAAAATGGTGAGGCGAGAGTTACCCTCTTGGCAGAGGAGGCTTTTTTATTTTCGGTAAATTAGTCCCAGCTTAAATCGGTATCCAGTGGTTCTTCTACTGTATCCCGGGTAAACTGCGAGAAATCGTACTCCGGCATAAGCTCGGTTTTAACATGGTCCACTGCACCGTTCAGGGCCATTACAAATTTCTCAAAGTCTTCTTTGTAAAGGAAAATTTTGTGCTTCTCATAGGTGAAGCCATCATCCTTAGGGCGACGCTTACTTTCGGTAATAGTTAAGTAATAGTCATTGGACCGGGTGGATTTTACATCAAAAAAGTACGTGCGCTTACCCGCGCGTACCCGCTGGCTGTAAAGTTCCGCTTTTTCGGTTTCCTTTTGCTCTTCCACGATCTTTTCTTATTTATGTTAGCAAAACAAATTAGCCGTATACGACGCTTAAAGATAGAGAGAATAAAAAATATTCAAAACTTTATTGTCAATTTAATAACAATATTATGCTTGTTAGAACGTTAATTTGCCTGCTTAATACAATACTATTCTTAGGTTGTGGCTTTAATGAACCGTCCAATAAACCGGAAAATGCGCAATTTTCTGAAAAAACTGACATTGAAGTTTACACACCAATTTATAATTACGAAGTAGTGGGGCGGGCTTCGTACTACGCTAATAGCCTGCACGGTATGCCTACAGCAAGCGGCGATACATACAACCGTACTCAACTAACTGCCGCGCATCGCAGCTTACCTTTCGGCACCTGCGTAGTAGTTACTAATTTAAGAAACGACTCTACCGTAGAAGTAGAGATTAATGACCGGGGCCCGTTTCATCCTAAAAGAATTATAGACCTTAGCCGCGCCGCCGCCAAGCAACTCAACATAATAGACCGCGGCACCGCACCGGTTAAACTAGAAGCCTACGTGGAAGAAAATTAGATAATGTGGTAATGTGATAATTTGAGAATTAGGAAATGGACAGTTGACAATGGACTATAGAATCAAGAGTCAAGAATTAAGGCACCACATCATCAACTCACCAACTCACCAACTCACCAACTTAATATGCCTCAGTTAGATTTACAACAAGTTCGTCAGACCTCCTCGCTAGACTTGCTGGCACGCCAGTTGGTAGAAGGGTTCATTACCGGTTTGCACCGCTCGCCCTACCACGGTTTTTCCGTAGAGTTTGCCGAACACCGCCTATATAATGCCGGGGAAAGTACCCGCCATATTGACTGGAAGGTATACGCCCGCACCGATAAGCTATTTACCAAGCGCTACGAAGAAGAAACCAACCTGCGCTGCCATCTGCTGCTTGACAATTCCTCCAGCATGTTTTACCCTACTCAAAATAAGGGCAAGCTTACGTTTGCCGTAACGCTGGCGGCCTGCCTGGCTTACTTGCTGCAGCGCCAACGCGATGCCTTTGGGCTCAATGTGTTTAACGAAGGCTTAGAACTGCAAACCGAGGTTAAAAGCTCGGCTTCGCACCTGCAAAAAGTACTGGTGCAACTACAGCAGCTACTAGATAGCACTACCGAAAACAGCGGAACCTCGCTACCGGAAACCATTCACCACATTGCGGCTACTATACCCAAGCGTTCGCTGGTAGTATTATTCTCCGATATGTTTGCCCGGCCCGACCAGACCGAAGCCCTAATTGGTGCCTTGCAGCACCTGCGCCATAACCAGCACGAAGTTCTGGTATTCCATATTACCGAGCCCCAAACCGAGCGCGAGTTTCAGTTTGATGACCGGCCGCACGAATTTATTGATATGGAAAGCGGCGAAAAGTTAAAGCTTAACCCAGCCGATATACGGGAGCACTACGCCAAAAGCATGACTGCGTACTATAACGAACTCAAAATTAAATGTCTACAGCTTAAAGTTGATTTTATTGAAGCCGATATAAACCAGGATATTTACCAATTATTTGTAGCTTATCTGCAAAAGCGAAGCAAGATGCGATAAAAAAACCCATCCAAATTGGATAGGTTTTTTTCAGTAATTTCACAATTAGTTCCATACAGTTAGACCATCAATGCCGAGCTCAAGGTAAAAGGTTTCTCTGCTCTCAAAATTTTTTATAGCTTCTATATACTGGCTCAGTAATGAAATAAGAGCAACGTTAGAAATATTTCCCAACATAATACGAATTACCTTTTTTGGCTTACCTCTCACAAAGTAAAACTCCTTAAAGTCTGAATCCTTGGTAATGAGTATAAGATTATGCTTATCGGCGTAATTACAGATATCTGAATCAGTAGTTTCCGATTTATTTGGCAGGCTGTTAACATGGTAGGTTTCTAAGCCTATTTCTTTTAAGTGTTTTACTATTTTATAAGATATATGAACATCGCATAGAAACCGCATTATGCTACATTTTTCACAGTTTGCCCTTGTATATATAGCTTTACAAAGTTTATACTAGCAACAATATCTTCTTTCTCCAGCTCCGGGTGATCTTCAATAATTTCATTGACCGACATCCCTGAGCCCAACATATCTAGAATAACCTCTACCGGCCACCGCATATTGCGAATACAGGGCTTGCCGTGGCATATTTCCGGGTTTATCGTAATTCTATTTAAGCCTTCCATAGGCTACCATTTATATTTATTATAATATAACCTAAGCTTCTTCCGGGTGTAGCCAGTCCTTTTTGGCCAATAATTCTTCTTCGGTTTCTACGTAATCGGGATCGGGTACGCAGCAGTCTACCGGGCATACGGCCGCACACTGGGGTTCTTCGTGAAAGCCCATACACTCGGTACACTTACCGGAAACTATATAGTAAAATTCATCGGAAATTGGTTCCTGCGGTTCTTTTGCATCTACTTCTGTACCATCTTCCAGTTCTACCGCATCCAAATCGGTTCCTCCGGACCAGGTCCACTCTACGCCGCCTTCGTAAATGGCAGTGTTGGGGCATTCCGGCTCACAGGCTCCGCAGTTGATACACTCATCGGTGATCATTATTGCCATAATCGTATATGTTTGCTAATTCTTTAGTATTCTTTTAACGCAACAAACTTAATTAGTTTATGTTTGTAGCCCAAAACCTGCATATTCCTTTTTTCAAATGAATACTGAAATTGCCCTTAACGCCCTAATTTACCTAGGTTCTTACCTTAAAAGTTTAACCGAAGAAGAAGCACTTGAATTGGGCGAAATGGCAAACCGCTGCAACGGCTGGTTTACCCCCCAGCAGGTGAAATTTACGCTGGAAGAATGGAGCAACGCCCTGAGCGAAAACAGTTTAACCAATTGGCTAAATAATTATCAGATTACGGAGCCGGCTTCACCGCAAAAGGTAGGGATTATAATGGCCGGCAATATTCCGCTGGTTGGCCTGCACGATTTAGTTTGCGTACTCCTGACCGGCCACATTGCCCACTGTAAACTTAGCTCGCAAGACCCGTTTTTGCCTAAGCATTTAATTGATAAGCTTATTGAACTGGAGCCGCAGATGGCCGGCCAGATTAACGTAGTGGATAAGTTAAATGAGGCAGATGCCGTAATAGCTACCGGTAGCAATAACTCGGCCCGCTACTTTCAGTATTACTTCGGAAAGAAACCCCATATTATTCGCAGCAACCGCAGCTCTTGCGCAATATTAACTGGTAAAGAAAGCGCTAAAGAACTGGAGAGGCTGGGGCTGGATATGCTGCAGTACTACGGTTTAGGCTGCCGCAGCGTAAGTAAGTTATTGGTGCCTGAAGGCTACAATCTCACACCCTTTTTCGAAGCAATTGAACCTTACAATACCATTACCCACAACCATAAATGGGTAAATAACTACGATTATCATAAAAGCATTTTCCTGGTAAATAAAGAACCTCACCTTGATAATGGCTTTCTTTTGCTGAAGGAAAGTGAACAGTTGGGCGGGCCGGTCTCGGTTGTGTTTTATCAAGAGTATTCCTCAGAGGAAGAACTCGATATCTGGCTTAGCGAAAACCGGAAGAATTTGCAGTGCGTAGTAGGCAGTGCACCGCCAGCTACGGTAGCATTTGGCCAGGCGCAGCGGCCCCGCCTAAGCGATTATGCGGATGGAGTGGATACGATAGAATTTTTGCGGAAGCTGTAGAGGCAATGCATTGGCACCACTATATACCTTCGCCGCTGGCTATTGCGTTAGGGCTTACCGTATTCACATTTGGGCTGGTTGCCTTGCTTGGCCCGGATAGCCCCAGTATTATAGAGCTAGGTAATTTTTGGTATAAAGGTGTTTGGGAGTTGCTGGCATTTGCCATGCAGATGGTACTAATTTTAGTACTGGGTCATACCT
>CAZDEY010000011.1:0-7883 GCA_964504565.1 uncultured Roseivirgaceae bacterium | reverse complement strand
CGTAAGCTACTTAATAAACAACTTAGCTAAGCGGGCTAATACTTCAGCTAAGGCCGTTATAATTACTGCTGCAGCGGCTATGCTGGCCGGTATGTTAAATTGGGGCTTAGGTTTAATTTTGGGGGCAATTCTAGCCAGAAAAATTGGTGAAACTAACCAGGCCAATACCACAGTAATTAATTACCCGCTGGTAGGCGCAGCGGGTTATACCGGCATGATGGTTTGGCACGGAGGATTAAGCGGTTCGGCTCCGCTAAAAGTAGCCGATACCCAACACTTTCTGGTGGAACAAATAGGCACTATTTCGGTAAATCAAACCCTATTCACCCAATTTAACGGGTTAATAAGCGGATTAACTATAGTCGGAACTTTGTTAACACTATACTGGCTCAGCACCAAAAAACCTGGAGTTCAGGCTATTGCAATACCAGTAAAGCCAGAGAAAAATTTTGAAAACCCCCGTACAAATTGGTTTAGCCGACTTTTTGGGCTAGGGTTGATTGGGGTGGCCGGTATACAGCTATTTACTCCGGATTCCAGCGCTTGGGCAGTGGTAGACTTAAACTTTATAAACTTTGTTCTATTTGGTCTGGCCCTGCTGCTACACTCTAACCTGAACAGTTTCAGCGGGGCGGTACAATTGGCTACCGCTGGGGCATCGGGTATAGTTATCCAGTTTCCGCTCTATGCCGGAATAATGGGGTTGGTAAAGTACAGCGGCACGCTGGCTAGTTTATCTACTACCTTAATTGCTAGTGCTTCGGCCGGCAGCCTACCCTACCTGACGTTTATAAGTGCCGGCTTGCTTAACCTACTGGTGCCTAGCGGGGGCGGCCAATGGGCGGTGCAGGGGCCGGTAGTTACCGAAGCTGCACTACAGTTAGGGGTACCGGTACAAAAGGTAATTATGGCTTTGGCCTACGGCGATGGTTTAACTAATATGCTGCAACCCTTTTGGGCCTTACCTCTGCTGGGCATCACTAAATTGGAGGCTAAAGATATTGCTGCTTACTGCGCATACATTTTCCTGGCTGGTTTTATACTGTATTCGGTGGGTATTTGGCTGTTTTTGTAATTCAGGTTGAATCACTCTTTCGCTGCTGGTTTCACTCAGGCTTTTCTTTTATTCTATAATCGATAAGCTTATCGTAGTCCCAAATTCCTTCTTTTGTCGTAAGTAGTAGAATGTATTGATCGGCACTATTCGCTGTAATCCTGTCACGGATACTCCTGGAAATTCTGATATTTTCAACGCGCCCCTCATAGTCAAATATTAAAATCTGTAGTGCTTTATTCCCTCCGGTAACTCCTTTAATCTCTACAAACTTCATATAAGCTGATTGCTCATTGGTTGCGTTAAACTGAATTATATGAAAAACTAAGTTGGCCAGTAATCCTATAGAGAACCAGGATGCCATTGAATAAACAAGCAGTTGCACCAAGACTTTCAGAGGTTTAAGATACCACTCTTGTATTTCTTTTAACTCTTTCCAGACAGTTTTACGATTGTAGACGAATAAAAATATTACGCCAGTTAAAATTGGTACAATGGTAAAACACCAAAAGTATATACCGTTTCCAGCTAAATAAATTGGGGCGTTCAATTGATAAAGAACTTGAGTAATCATGCCGGCTATAAATAAGCGAAGGCGCAGTTTTCCCCTAGCTTTTTTTCTTCTGGTAATTGGGCTGTTTCGGGGTTTACGTTTAGGCATAGGCTAAAGTAAAAACGCCACTCAAATCTTGAGCGGCGTTTATTATAATGTAGAATTAAGAGTATGCTTATTTAGTTAGGAGTAGCTCCGCGCTTAATCTCAATCCAGCCCTGGGCCGACTCGCTGTTGATGCCCGGTCCGCCAACCTGGTAGAAGTACACGCCCTCCGGTAGGTTGCCACCATCCCAATCGTTCTGATAGTTTTCGTTAGCGTATACAATTTTACCCCAGCGGTTGGTAATGGTTACCTGCGTACGCTCCGGACGGTTCCTAATTACGAAGGCATCGTTGTAGCCGTCGCCGTTTGGCGTTATAATATTCGGCACAAACAGGCTACGATCGAAGTCTACGGTTATGTCGTAGCTCATAGGGCAACCGTTGGCGTCTACAACTTCCAGCACATACTTACCGGCCGGTACGTTGGTGAAAGTATAGTCGTACTCATTGGTAGTATTATCAATTTCAATTACCTCATCGTACACGTTGAAGTCTTCGCGGCGGTGGCCGTCTACCGGATCCAGGTACAGCAGCGAGGCTACGTACGGCCCGGTACCGCTACCCATTTCTATGCGGAAGGATACTGAACCATCGGCTACGGCCGGGTACGGCTGCGAAGCCACAATTTCAATGTTATCCTCCCGAATCACAATAGCATTAGGTGCTTCGTTAATTTGTAGAATGTTTGCCGAAGTGTACAGGTTGTACTCTATAGCACATTCTATACCGGGCTGCTGCTGAACCATTTTAATAGTATATCGGCCTGGTTCCAGCACCCTGAATTCCATATCCTCAGGGGTATTAGCGTAAGCCTCTAGCGTATACGTATTGAATGGTTCAAATACTCGGCTGGTGCTGTTGTATTTTTCTACCACAAACTCTACTGGTTGCTCATCTAACCTTTGCAGGTTAACCAATCGGAACCCACCAATATCACTAGCACAACTAATCTGAATAGGCTCTACTTCCGCCGAAACTATATACGGGGTTTGGTTTCCGTTTACTTCTATATTTACAGTTTCGGGGCAGCCCTCATTACGGGTACTGCTAACATTTATCTGGTAGTTACCCCTATCGAAGCCTGGTATAGTTATGGTGCGCTCAAAGGTAACTGTGAAATACAATTCGCCTGGTTCACCTTCTTCATTCATCCAGTATACATCGGCCTTATACGGACCCTCTACTTCAGTTGTAAGCTCATTAATATCCAGCACCAATTGATTTTTTAGTTCAGGATTCTCGCAGCTATACGGAATAACCTGCGGTGCAGCTAGAACAATAGCTCCCGGCGAAGGCACCAGAATTGAAGTACTAATCTCACACACCCCGTCGCGAATTTGGATAGCCTGACGGCCGCGCGGTAAACCGCTTAGCTCTAGGCCGGTGGAGGCATCAAAATCAGTCCAGTTGTTATCGTCTAGTAACTTAACCTGGTACGGACCACCGTTGCCCCCGGCCAATTCGGTTATTCTTACTATACCATCGTCGCCGTTACAGGTAGCTTCTTGCACTACAGTGTAATCAACTAATTGCAGACGCGGGTTAGTGGTTAGGATTTCTACATCGGCAGTGGTAAAGCAGGCATCGCTTTCGCTTTGACGTACGGCTACCGATACTATTCCGGCTGAAAGTGTATCTATATCCAGAATGTTGCCCGGCATAGTAATCCACTGCTCCGAATCGTTAATTCTGATCTGGTATGGCGCTAAGCCTCCGGTTACAGTAAGTCGCGCTGAGCCAGTATTGTCGCCGAAGCACTTCACATCTCCGCTCGGGTTCTTTTCTAAACTTACTAGCAGGTTAGAAGCTGCCTCAATTACGTATAAGAACTCGCAGTCGCCACTTCCTAAGAATACTCTTAGCGAATCGCCATCGGCCAAGTTGGCTACCGGCAAGCGAAGGGGCTGAGCATTATTAACTCGCTGAGGAACGGTTCTGTCGCCTAACGTATAGGTTACATCGTACGGACTTACCGTACTGGTAATTTCAAACTCAATGAAACCGTTTTCATCGTTACAGCTTGGGCGGATTAGGCTTACCACCTCAATAGTAAACGGACCACAATTAGTAGGTACACCCTGGCACTCGCTGGTTGGTCTAAATTGCGGGCTGGCTTGGGTTGTAGCCACATCGGTAGCCAAACATTGCCCGTTAGCATTGGTAACCGTAGCGCGTACCGATACTACATCGGTAGGCTGGGCATTAGCTACTGAGAAGTTCGGGGTAGTTCCGGTGCTCTGCACTTCTCCGTTCAGGCTAAATTCGTAGGTAAAGCTTAGCTCGGTATTAGGTGAACCGGCTACAAATAAGGCCGCATCGCCACTACAAATTGGTGCGGCACTTAAGGTTACTACCGGAGTTACGGTAGCCGAAGCTGGAATGGTATAGATAGCCGGTTCCGGGTTCTGCACACACTCCAGGCTTTCCGGAACAGTTTGCTCCAGGCGGAACTGGTGGCCGGCAACTAAGGTATCGGCGTTTACCTGAAGCTGGTAGCCTTCGTCGCTGCTTGGGCTAAGCTCCCCGGTTTTCACCAGGTACTCTACGCCATCTTTAGTATAGTACCACGTAAATGTAGTGGTTAAGCCTAAACCGCGCAGGTCAACGTACTCGCCATTGGCTTGTAGGGTAATCAGGTTATCCGTGCCGTAGCAAGCAGTTTCTACGCTGGAAAGTATCTCCAGGCTTGGGGTAACTTCATCGGTTACTTCCAGCACTAAGCTTTCTTCTAGTCTATTAGTATTAGTACAGCTTAAAGCCTCGTCATTTATAGTTACTACTACGGTTACAATATCGCCGTTGGTAAACATACCGCTTTCCGGGGTGTAGTTTAGCAGGGTATCGCCGGTTTGCACCAGTACACTATTATAGAACCAGGTTATTACCGCGTTTCTACCTACCTGGGCAGTATCGGCTTCCACTATAATTCTATCCAGATCGGCACATATAGACCCGCCCGGCGTTTTGGCAATGCTAAGCTGCGGACTAAACGGACAAGCCGGCTCACAGTCTACCGAAGTGTAGGTTATGCGTACTTCTTCACTTCGAGCATCACCACAATTAGCCGTTTCGGAAACCACGTAGTAGGTGTATTCTCCTTCGGCGGTAAAGCTTGGTGTGAACGTTTCACCAGTAATGCCAGTTGGCTGGCCGTTTTCGTACCAAACCAAGTTTCCGATGCCACTGGCCGTTAGTTCCGGAGCTGCATCACCTACGCAAACGCGTAGCTCAGCATCACCGGCAATAATTGGTTGTACCGGCTCTAGGTTAGGCACCGTAAACTCAGCGGTAAGCTCCGTAGTAGCGGCACACGCCAAGTTGCTGGTAAATAGAAGTTGGTACGTATCGCCCGAATTAATTCCCGAAATATTCAGGGTGCTTTCGGTTGAAACTTCTTCTGTACCATTCCGCGTCCACACAAAGCTTGGGTTATCGCCGCCGCCGGTAAAGTCGGCAGATAGCAGAATATTGGTGGTTTCGCAGTTTATATCGTCTACCGAAGGCGTAGCAGTAATAGACAGCGTAGGTTCTATGCTGTTTTCAATAGTTACTTCCACTAATTCGGTAAAGGTACAGCCGGCGGCATTGGTAGCGGTTACGCTGTATATACCGGATTCAGTTACTTCAATAAACGAATCATTAGCCCCACCAATTGCACTCCACGCAAAGGTATAGTCCGCCGAGGAAAGCTCGGTATCTAAGCGTACGGTGCTCGGTGTACAAACTTGTACATCCGGGCCCAGGCTAAAGGTAAAGCCGGCGTTTACGGTTACGATCAGTTCCTCGAACTCGCTGGCACATCCGCCTTCGGTAGCTTGTACGTAGAAGGTATAGGTACCCGCAGTCAGGCTAGATAAATCAAACGAATCGCCGGTTTCTACCTGTGTGGTTTGGTCGGCCTCGTACCATACTAAGTTACTGCCGGTAGCGCTGGCTACTGCAGTTTCGCCCTCGCAGAAACTGATATTATTAATAGCTAAATCCGGAGCCTCGGTCTGGTTAATGGCAACCGCAAAGCTTACGGCCGGTCCGGCGCTACAGCCTTCCGGCGTTTGGGTTGCGGACAACTGGTAGTTTCCAGCCTCCGTAGTTATATAATCAAATACATTGCTGTTCCGAACTTCAATAGTTGTTCCGTCCAGCGTCAACGTCCATTCAATATTAGCACCAGTAGCTTCGGCAGTAATTGACTCCCCAATACATATAGTAGCCGCACTGGTTAACTGGGCATCCGGAGCTTCGGTAGCCGGTAGGTCAATGATGTAGCTTAATGAAGCTTGCCCACCGCAGTCTTCGTTAGAAACGACAGTTAACTCAATTATATCGTCTTGCGCGAATGAGGTAAGCACTAGCGTATCGCCATTTGTAGCCCCCATAATGTCAATTTGACTTAACACCTCACCATTTCTGGTCCAGGTAGACGTAAAGTTTTCATAAAAACCATCAAACGTAGCGGCTAGATTAATTTCAGTAGTTGCGCAATTGATATCTTCCAATGGTTCAATTGAAACAATTATCGGATCGAAGCTATCAGTTATGGTAACTTCAGCATCATCAAAGGCAGTACATCCGGTAGCTATCTCGGTTACTTCTACACTGTAGGTTCCGCTTACTGAAACTTCAATTGAAGCAGTAGTTTCGCCGGTGTTCCACACGAAGGTATAATCATCGGCCGAAAGGCCGGTGTTTAGGGTAACCGTGTTCGGGCTACAAACTGCTTGGTCGTCTAACGAAACGCTAAAGCTGGTACCGCCAACCTGCACCTCTACGGTATCGGAGCTACAGCCGTTAACATCAAGAACGAATACGTTATACGTTCCGGCAGCAAGTCCGGTAAAAGTAGTGGTTTCAGTTTCGCTTAGGTTACCTTCCAAAATGTTATAGGCGTACGAACCACTTCCACCGCTAACCGCGCTAAATTCAATGCTGCCATTAGGGGTATCGCAAGAAGTTTGGTCCGTAGCCGTAGCCGTGAAGGTAATTACGTCCGGCTGGTTTAAGGTATAGCTTACCGGTAACTGGCAGCCGTTACCATCGGTAATAATAGCGGTATAAGTACCGGCAGATAGGTTTTCTATAGTATTGTCAAAGCTACCGTCGGCCCATTCTATCGATAGTTCGCCGGTACCGCCGCTTAACGCTACACTTATCTGTCCGTTAGCGCCGCCGTTACAAGTAGGTTCTACTAGGGTTGGCGTGGCAACAATCTGCGCCGGTTCGGTTATTTCAAAGCTTTGGGTAAGCTCACAGCCATTCTCATCGCGAACAGTAACCGTATAGGTTCCGGCTGTCAACTCAGTACGGTTTTCCGCAGTAGATCCGTCGTTCCAGCTATAGCTTAGGCTACCGGTACCGCCGGTGGCGGCTACGGTAATTTGCCCATTAGCGGCTCCAGAGCAGGTAATTTGTTGTACGGTAGAAGTTATTTCAATAGCGGCCGGTTCGGTTATTACTATTGGCTCATCAGTAGCTACTCCGCAACCATTGGCATCGGTCACGTTTAGGGTATAGGAACCCGCTGGCAGGTTGGTAAGGTCTTCGGTAGTATACGCACCACCGTTCCAGCTATAGGTAAACGGAGCTTGTCCGTTAGTGATGGTTACACTAATAGCACCGGTTGCTTGGCCGTTACAGGCTACATTAATTACTTCATCAATAGCAAGAAGAAGGTCTCCGCCGGCCGGTACAGTAAATTCTTGGATTAGCTCGCAACCGTTAGCATCAGTAATTCTTACTGAGTAAGCTCCGGGCGTTAGGCCGGTAAGGTCTTCAGTAGTTTCGCCACCGGCCCACTCGTAGGTGTACGGGGCGGTGCCGCCGCTTACCGTCAGGTCAATGGCTCCATCGCCGGCCTGGCAAGATGTTTCAGCTGATACATCACCATTAGCACTTAGGGCTTCGGTAGGCTCACCTATAGTAAAGCTCTGGTTTAGCTGACAATCGTTAGCATCGGTTACCCTTACGCTGTAGGTTCCAGCCAGTAGATCAGCTAAATCTTCGGTGGTTTCGCCGTTGCTCCACTCGTAGGTATACGGGGCCGTGCCGCCGTTAACGGTCAGGTCAATAGCTCCGGTAGCCTGGCCAAAGCACAGCACATCGGTTACATCTGCGGTCAGGCTGGTGATGCCCGCCGGCTCACCAATAGTTATGGCCGCACTGGTTTCAATACAG
>CAZDEY010000010.1:176937-178132 GCA_964504565.1 uncultured Roseivirgaceae bacterium | reverse complement strand
CGCGACCCCCTGCGTGACAGGCAGGTATTCTAACCAACTGAACTACCGCTCCAATGAGGTAGTATACAATAAAATGCGGAACGGACGGGACTCGAATCGCACCGGCGACCCGGCCGCGACCCCCTGCGTGAGAGGCAGGTATTCTAACCAACCGGGCCGCGCAGGCTGAACTACCGCTCCAATGAGGTAGTATACAATAAATTGCGGAACGGACGGGACTCGAACCCGCGACCCCCTGCGTGACAGGCAGGTATTCTAACCAACTGAACTACCGCTCCAATTTCTTTTTTGAAGACGTTTTCCTCAAATGCATGGCAAAAGTAATAGCTTTAATTTCACTACGCAATAGTTTGAAGCAACATTTTCAGAATAATTAGATAAAGCTTTGATAATGAAGTCGGAAATAGTGATTTAAAATCTTATCAGCCGCTAGTCCTGAAATTTTACACCTTTTTTCTAACTTTACCCGTTCCAGATAATTAATTTATAATATGTTGCTCGAATTTGAAAAACCAATAGCCGAATTAGAAGCCAAACTTCAGGAAATGAAGAATTTGGCCTCGGAAAGCAACGTTGACGTTTCGGACGCTATAACCAGCCTGGAAGATAAAATAGAGCAGTTGAAGATTGAAACCTTCAACAATCTTACCCGCTGGCAAAGGGTTCAGCTAAGCCGGCACGCCGAAAGACCCTATACGCTTGATTATATATATAACCTTACCGACGATTTTATAGAACTTCACGGCGACCGTAACTTTGGCGATGATAAAGCTATGGTTGGCGGCTTTGGCACAATTGAGGATCAAACCTTCATGATTATTGGCCAGCAGAAGGGCAGGAATACCAAACAGAGGCAGATGCGGAACTTTGGTATGGCTAACCCGGAAGGATACCGGAAGGCATTACGCCTAATGCGACTTGCCGAGAAGTTCAATAAACCTATCCTGATCTTTATAGATACCCCGGGAGCATTTCCAGGGCTAGAAGCGGAGGAGAGAGGGCAGGGTGAAGCTATAGCCCGGAATATTCGGGATATGTTTATGCTTAAAGTACCGGTTATTTGCGTAATAATTGGTGAAGGGGCCAGCGGCGGTGCTTTGGGAATTGCCATTGGTGATAGAGTTCTAATGTTAGAAAACACGTGGTATTCCGTTATTAGCCCGGAAAGTTGCTCATCTATTCTTTGGCGTAGCTG
>CAZDEY010000010.1:0-176914 GCA_964504565.1 uncultured Roseivirgaceae bacterium | reverse complement strand
TAAAGAGCAAGCGGCCGAAGCCTTAAAACTAACTGCGGACGATATGCAGGGCTTTGGCTTAGTGGATGGTATTATTCCTGAACCTTTGGGCGGGGCCCACGCCGATACAGAACTTATGTATGCAAACTTAACCAAAGAGGTTATGAAGCATTACAAAGAAATTAAAGAAATTGATACAGACGCCCTAATAGAACAGAGAATTGAGAAATTCTCGTCTATGGGAGTTGTGCACGAATAAGTTTACTAAACTTAAATTAGCCACATAGTTTAGCTATGTGGTTTTTTGTTTATGGAGATTTACCCACTACATACCGGACTTTTTAAATTAGACGGCGGGGCTATGTTTGGCGTAGTGCCTAAAGCCATCTGGCAACGAACCAACCCAGCCGACGACAATAATATGTGTACCTGGGCTATGCGCTGCCTACTAATTCAGGATGGTGAAAGGCTGATATTGGTAGATAACGGTATTGGAGATAAGCAAAGCGACAAGTTTTTTAGCCATTACTATTTACACGGAGATTATTCATTGGAAAAATCATTACATGAATTGGGATTTTCACCGGATGATATTACCGATATGGTGCTAACCCACCTGCACTTTGACCATTGTGGGGGCGGGGTTAAATGGAAAGATTGTGATAAGGGTACTACAGAGCTTACATTTAAAAATGCCAAGTACTGGACTAACGCCAGCCACTGGAATTGGGCCATAACACCGAATAGTCGAGAAAAAGCCTCCTTTCTTAAAGAAAACTTACTGCCAATGCAGGAAAGCGGGCAGCTAAATTTTATAGATACCGAAGGTAAGTCTCCACTCCCGAATATCGATTTTGTATTTGTGGATGGGCATACCGAGAAGCAAATGCTGCCTAAATTCCAGTACAAAGGCCACACTATTCTATACGCTGCTGATCTTTTACCCTCGGTTGGCCATATACCATTGCCTTACGTTATGGGTTATGATACCCGGCCACTACTAACACTTGAAGAAAAAGAAAGAATACTAAACCAGGCTGCAGAAGAAAATTGGGTTATACTATTTGAGCATGATAGTACTAATGAAGGTTGTACGCTACAGCATACCGAAAAAGGAGTTAGGTTAAAGCGTACGTTAAAAATTAACGAATTGTAAATGCGGGGCTTAGGTATAGTGCTATCAGGCGGCGGAATACGCTGTGTGGCTCAGTTGGCTATATTAGACGCACTGGCCGAAAGGGGAATTATCCCTGATGCCATATCAGGCTCCAGCGGTGGGGCATTAGTTGGCGCATTGGTATTGTCGGGTATAAAAACCGATGATATCATAAACTTGGTTGAAAATGTAGCTCTATACAAACAGCTAAAACCGGTGTGGTTAAACCCGGGATTTCTTAATATTGAAGCAGCACTAAATGTTTTTACCCAACGGTTACCTAAAACCTTTTCCGGTTTAAAAGCCGATATGCATATTGCGGCTACCAATGTTGCTGATGGCCGTTACCAAATATTTGATGAGGGTAATTTACACCTGGCTGTTTTAGCTTCGTGCTGTATGCCGGTTATTTTTACCCCGGTATTTGTAAATGGTGAATACTATATTGATGCCGGCTTGGTGAATAACTTGCCGGTGGAGCCAATTTTGGATTGCAAGTGCATAGTAGGTATCCATACTAATCCAATTCAGAGCGGGTATACCAAGTTAGGAACCCGGGGTATGCTGGAACGAAGCTTTCTATTGGCTATTAACGGAAATGTAAAGCTTAGGCGCGATCGGTGTCATATCTATCTGGAACCTCAATTTTTAGGAGAATATCGGGTATTTGATTTTAAAAAAGTTAGGGAGATTTACCAGAGAAGCCAGAAATGGATTAATGAAAGGCTACCAACCCTCTTACAGGATATAGAACAGCAAATGTCACAAACTGGCTAGTTTTCTGTTATATTTAATAGGATTAGTTTATTTTCTATGCTGGGATTTTTAGCACGCTTATTATTTAAAATATCAGGCTGGCAAGTGGTAGGCAAAATTCCACCCGAGGCCAAGAAATGTGTAATGATTGCCGCCCCCCATACCAGTAACTGGGATTTGGTTTTTGCCCGAGCTGCATTTTACATAATGGATGTACCCCTGAAATACACCATTAAAAAAGAGTGGATGGATAAGCCGATAATGGGGCCAATGTTAAAGGCGTTTGGAGCAATACCTATTGAACGAACTAAACAGAAGGGCGGTATGGTGCAGGCAATGGCCAAACTCTTTAATCAATACCATGAATTAGCCATAATGGTAACGCCGGAAGGAACCAGAAAATTTGTGCCTAAGTGGAGAACCGGCTTTTATCACACCGCAGTTGCCGGAGGGGTTCCTATTGTGTTAGGTTATTTGGATTATGATAAAAAGCATGCAGGAATAGGAGAGGTGGTCTACCCTAGTGGCGACATTCAGGGCGATATGGAAAGAATTCTAAATTTCTATTCTAAAATTATTCCTCGCCATCCTTTAAAGGGAGTAATTCTTTCTAAGATGTCATTTGATTACCAAGCTGATAGCCTGCCGATTAAGGAGTCACCACCAACAGATTCTTAGGTTTAATTTCAATACTTACATTTTTAACCTTCTTACCCAATTCCCCATCAAACTGAAGGGTTTTTTTCTTCTCGCAAGTTATTGAAGCTTTGGTGCATTTAATTATAATGCAGTGGGGGCTAAATTTAATTTTTTTGGTCAAAAGCCTAAAGAATAGTTTGAAAGCTTCCTTCTTAGGAAATTTTTTGATGATGATTATTTCAAATTTTCCATCATTCCATTTACCCTCAGGGTTTATCATTAAATTACTTCCAAACTGATTGCTGTTGGCTATAGTAATCATGAAAGCATTGCCTTCAAAATCGCCGTTATCAGTTTTAACGGAAAAATTTTGGGTAGGGTAGTTAAAAAATTCCCGGGTTACGTGCTTCGCGTAGGTAAATAACCCTCGGCTCTCACTCTTATTAAAAAGTTTAACTATATGGGCATTAAACCCTAAATCGGCCAAATGCATAAAAAAATGGTTATTTGCTCTGAGGGTGTCCATTTTTTTTATCCGCCCATGTACCAAACAATCCAGAGCCTGGCTAAAGTTGTTTTGCGGTATTCCTAAATCCTTACTCAACCCATTACCGCTGCCGGCCGGCAATATTCCAAGCACTATATCTGTGCCATCAAGTAATTCGGCTACCATGCTTACAGTGCCGTCACCGCCGGCTGCAATAACTACCTCCGGTCCAAAGTTTTCAATAATGGCTTTAATATTTTTTCGATCCTCCTGACCACTAGTACGGTAAACTTTAGATTTCCATTTGTAATTAGTTGTATAGCGTTCTAATAATGCCGAAAGGTTAGATTTATCCACCGTTCCGGCAATAGGATTAATTACAAATAGAAATCGCTTTAAATTTTTAATATTTTTGCGCTTGGCCATAGAGTAAAAAAAGGCAGATAGTTCTAATATCTGCCTTAATAAACCGTAAAGGATAAAAAGAGTTATATCTACTCAATTATTAGGAAGTAATGCTGTTTCTTCCCCTTTTGAACTAGTAAGTATTTATTATGTAGAAGTTGAAGCTGGTCCTTATTAAATCCTTCTTCTACCTTAGCCTTATTAATGCTTAGCCCACCATTTTTAACCAGCCGCTTCATTTCTCCCTTACTACTAAAAATTTCATTATTCGTAACTGAAGTCAGCAAATCCTCTATATCGGCTGTATTACTATAGGCTGCGGAAGCTACTATTACTTTCGGAAGAGTTTCTACTACCTCAAGCAGGGTTCTTTCGTCAGCTTCAATAATATCGTTAGAAGCATCTTTGCCAAAAAGAATATTACTGGCACCTATGGCTCGCTCTACCGCATCTTTGCCGTGAACCCGAGTAGTAACTTCATCAGCAAGAGCCATTTTAGCCACATTAGGGTTAGGATTACACTCCAGTTCCTCTATTTCTTGTTGGGTAAGCAGGGTATATACTCGTAATAAACGTGCTAATTCAGAGTCCGGTACGTTTCTCCAGAACTGATAAAACTTGTACGGACTGGTAAGCTCAGGGTCTAGCCAAACGTTCCCGGCTTCACTTTTGCCAAATTTAGTGCCGTCGGCTTTCGTAACTAATGGAGCAGTTAGAGCATATGCATCACCGCCACCCATTCTCCGAATTAGCTCAGTGCCGGTGGTGATATTTCCCCATTGATCGGAACCACCCATTTGTAACTTTACATTGTTGTTTTTATTCAGGTAATAGAAATCGTAGCCTTGTAGCAATTGGTAACTAAATTCAGTGAAAGAAATACCGGTTTCTAGTCGGTTTTTTACTGAGTCTTTAGACATCATGTAGTTAACCGTAAGGTGTTTGCCTACATCTCTCAGAAATTGCAGAAAGCCAAATTCTTTAAACCAATCGTAATTGTTTACCATTACTGCCTTGTTTTCACC
The DNA here is from genome assembly GCA_964504565.1 of uncultured Roseivirgaceae bacterium. GTDB lineage: Bacteria > Bacteroidota > Bacteroidia > Cytophagales > Cyclobacteriaceae > Cesiribacter. The sequence continues at coordinate 172,467 of CAZDEY010000010.1, read as the reverse complement.
ACTGAAATCAAGGAATAATTCTAACTGGTTACGTATACCTTCCTGATTAGCCCTGAGGGTATCTTCATCAAGCAGATTGCGTTCGGCACTTTTACCGCTAGGGTCGCCTACCATGCCGGTAGCGCCACCTACTAAAGCATACGGCTGGTGCCCAGCGCGTTGCAAATGAACCAGCAACATTATAGTTGCCAAATTGCCAATGTGTAATGAGGAGGCAGTTGGATCAAAGCCAATATATGCCTTGGTTGATTCTTTATTGAGTTGTTCTTGGGTGCCAGGGGTCATATCGTGCAGCATGCCCCGCCATTGTAATTCAGCTATCAAATCTTTCATTAAAGCAAATATACAGCCTTATGCCAAAAAGCTTAAATCATATTCGTCAGAACATAAAAAAAGCCAGTACATAAGGTACTGGCTCTTGAATATATACTCGGTTGCTATTAATTACAACGATCTTTCTAGTTGGTTCAAGCGATTTACTGCAGCTTGAATTTGATCATGCTGACGTTGCACAACTTCGCGGCTGCTTGACGGCAAGGTACTATTACCTAATACATCTTCGTAGTCTTCTAGGGCAGCTTTTTCACCACGGATACATTCTTCAACTACGCTTTCGTCTTTATCGCTCGAAAGGGCAGTTTTGATATCAATCCAGGTTCTGTGCAAATTGCTGGCTACACTGGTACCTTTTTCCGGCTCACCACCTAGGCGGCGAATTTCGTCTTTTATCTCATGACCAAAGTTGTAGCGCTGACTGGCATAATCGCGGCAAAATTCTTTTAGAGTAGAAGCTTTGGTATCTTCCGCTGCTTTTTGATAACCTTTCTCGGCATCATAATTCTTCTCTAATAGTTCATTAAGTAATTCTACAGCTTTCTTATTAGTAGGTTCCATGAAAAAATTGTTTGTCAATTAAAAATTTAAAAGAAAGTAAATTAAAAAGTAATATCTATAAAATACTCAAATATAATCGTATAACGATATATTCATTTAAAACACAATAAGCTAAAGCTCTATATTTAATAGATTTTATAGCTTATTTAAAGATATAGTTATTAATCTTTAATTTACTTTCTGATTATAATAACGAGATCATTAGTGAAGGGTTTTGAAAACTGAAAATTTTTTTTAAGAATCTTTTTGGTTGAAGCCGCTTTGGACGAAGCCGCTTCGGATATGAAGATCGCGTTGGGGAAAGGGTATCTCTACGCCTCTCTCTTTAAATTTGCGGTATATTTGATAGTTAAGCTGGCTCTGCAAGATCTTGGGACGGTTTATCAGCTTGATCGTCCAGACCCATAACTCAAAATTAAGTGAACTATCGCCAAACTCACTAAATATAACGTCTGGCGCAGGGCTTTGTAGCACGTTTTCGTTAGTCTTGGCAACTTCTAAGAGTATAGCCTTAATATTTTCGGGGTCTTCTTTATAGGCTACCCCCACCGGTATATGAAATCTAACCATTCGGTCAGTGTAGCTCCAGTTGGTAACCCGGCTGCTTATAAATTCGGAATTAGGAATAATTATAGCAATGTTATCGTTGGTCAGCACTGTAGTGGCGCGGGCCTCTATCTTAATAACATCGCCGCTAATCCCGCCCACATCAACCCGGTCGCCAATTTTAATAGGCCGTTCAAAAAGAATTATTAAGCCGGAAATAAAATTATTGAATATGTTTTGGAGGCCAAACCCGATACCTACACCCAAGGCCCCCGCCAATACCCCAATTGCACTTAGGTTTAATCCGGCAGACTGGAAGATAATGACCAGCCCTAAAATAATAATCAGGTAGCGTACAATTGTGCCGATGGATTGGCTAACTCCACTATCCAGGTTACTGCGAACCAGTATTTTATTTACCAGAAACTGCTTGAACTTACGCGCCACAAATAGCAACGCTATTATGCTAAGCGAAATATAGAGTATAAAATTGATGCTGATTTCCGTTTCCCCAATATGGGTAAACGGGTAATCGAGCAACTCAAAAACTTGTATAGCCCTCGATTTTATATCTTCCCAGAGCTTATTCATCAGGTTTTTTAATTCGGGTTAAGGAAGTAAGATAGACGAATCCCCGTAACTAAGAAAGCGATAATCATTTTCCAGAGCCTGCTGATAAATTCTTTGCCAATCACTACCTACCAAAGCGGCAACTAGTAAAATTAGTGTACTACCCGGCTGATGAAAATTGGTAATTAATCCGTCGCACATTCTAAATGAATAACCCGGTACAATAAAAATTCCGGTTGAACACTGCAGGCTTTCCATTTGCTTTTCGGTTACGTATTCAATTAGGGCTAGCAGACATTCTCTTCTATCAGGCAACTCATCCTCCGAATATCTAAATCCTATATCTTTAGGAAGCTCATCCGGTAGTTTCCCTTCCAACAATAAAGTAATTCCAAGCCAATAAACACTTTCCAGGGTTCGGCAGGTTGTAGTTCCTACCGGAATTATTGGTCCGCTATGATCGTATAACTGTTGGAGCGTGGCTATATTTATTTGAAACCACTCGTGGTGCATTGGGTGGTTGGCTATATCGTTATCCTTTATAGGCTGAAATGTACCGGCTCCTACGTGAAGAGTAACTTCCGTGGTTTTATGACCAATTTGTTGTATAGAGTTTAGAACTTTTTCGGTAAAGTGAAGGCTGGCCGTAGGAGCTGCTACTGCACCTTTAACCTTGCTAAATACGGTTTGGTATCTTTCGCTGTCAGCTTCGTTGGCCTTACGGTTCATGTAGGGGGGCAGTGGCATACTGCCAATATGCTCAATAACTTCGCTAAAGGCTATATCCCCGAAGGTAAACTCTACAAGATTAGCATCCCGATCTACCAAAACAGCCTTTATGTCAACCTCACCCGAATTTTGTAGGCTTAACTGGGAATTATCCTTCCACCTTTTTTTATTACCTATTATACACTTCCAGGTACAATTCTTAGTCGCCAGCATAGCCGTGGCCATATCCCGACTGGGGGCCACCGGCTCCATCAGGAAGATTTCTATTATTGCTCCGGAATCCTTTTTAAAAAACAAGCGGGCCGGCAGCACTCGCGTGTTATTTAATACCAGCAGGCTTTCCGCCGGCAATGCTTCCGGCACGTGGCTAAAGCGTTTATGGCTGATATTCCCTTTTCTGTAAATCAGTAATTTGCTAGCATCGCGCTCCGGTAACGGATACTCAGCAATTTTTTCGGTAGGCAAATGATAGGTATAATCAGCCAGGTTTAGCTGATTAAACGGCAGAGCAGATTTTTGAACCATCCGGCAAAGGTTGGCTTATTCGGTTATAAAATCAAGCATTGGCAGGTTGAGCACTAAAGCGTTCCTGACTGGCTTTAATAATATCCAGTGCTTCTTGCTTGCTGCCCCAGCCTTCAATACCCACTTTTTTCTTTTCTAAATCTTTGTAAACCTGAAAAAAGTGCTCAATTTCTTGCATTAAATGCTCATTTACTTCGTTCAAATCGAAGTACTTATTCCATATCGGATCCGAAATTGGTACACACAGTATCTTTTCATCATTTCCTTTTTCATCTCGCATCCGAAATAACCCTATGGGCCGCACTTCAATTAAACAGCCGGGAAAGGTAGGTTCAGTTACTAGAACCAAAGCATCCAGCGGGTCACCATCTTCACCCAAAGTGTCGGGTACAAAGCCGTAATCGCTAGGGTAGTGCATGGAAGAAAAAATCATCCGGTCGTAACGGATCATACCTCGTTTCTCGTCAAATTCGTATTTGTTGCGGCTCCCTTTAGGTATTTCAACAATTACATCTATAGTATATTCCTGATTCTCGTTCATGTATAAATATGGTTTGTATGGTAACCCAACATAGGTAATTAGGTTGGGCAAAGTTAAGTTTTTTTACCTTTACTCTATGGTTATAGTTTCGCTAGCAAATCATCAGCTTAATTTTTCCTTTCCGGCCGGTACTTCCCGCGGCGTGTATACCACCCATAATGCAGCCTACATACGATTAAATTACAAAGGTATTATTTCGGTAGGTGAGGCCGCACCGCTGCTTGGGCTTAGTCCGGAAAGTTTTGCGGAAGCGGTTAAACAACTGACGAAAGCAGCCCAAAAAATTCAAGAAAACCAATTAATTGCCCGTAGCAAGAACGAAGCCTACCAGTTAGCTGCCCAGCTTGCTGAGGGAATAAAATCCGTACAGTTTGCTTTAGAAACCTGTTTATTGGGTTTGCTGCATAGTTCGGAAAGGAATCAGCAGCTTCATTTCGTTAATGATTTTTCCACTGGCAATAAGTCTATACTTATCAATGGGCTTATCTGGATGGGGGATAGGAAATTAATGCTTAAGCGCATTGAGGAAAAAATTGAGGCTGGGTTTAAATGCCTGAAAATGAAAGTTGGGGCCATAGATTTTCAGGAGGAGTTAGATATTTTAAAGTCAATTAGAAACAGATTTAGTGCTGAGCAACTAACGCTACGAGTTGATGCCAATGGTGCATTCTCGCCAGAAGAAGCTTTAGTAGCACTTAACCAACTGGCCAAGCTTCACATTCATTCAATTGAACAACCCATAAAGGCCGGCCAACTTGAGGCTATGCGTAGGCTATGTCAGGAGAGCCACTTGCCGATTGCCTTAGACGAAGAACTAATTACACCCCGAATAAATAATTCTATATCTGATTGGTTAAGCTATATTAATCCTCAGTACATAATATTGAAGCCTACATTGGTTGGAGGTTTAGCCAATACTGAACGTTGGATTGAAGCTGCGGAGCAACTTAACATAGGGTGGTGGCTTACCTCAGCCTTAGAGTCTAATGTTGGCCTTAACACAATTGCTCAGTTTGCTGCCAATTACCCGTTAACTTTGCCTCAGGGGTTAGGAACAGGTCAGTTATATACCAATAATATAAGTTCGCCCCTAAGTATTATAGGTGAGAATTTACACTTTAGGCCTAATAAAAATTGGAACTTCGAGGAACTGAATTGGCAACTGGTTAGCCAAAAAGCGATTTAATCTTGGAAATAGCTTTAGGCACTCCGGTGGTGGCCGCTTCTTCAATTATAGTAATATCTTGTTCCCTTATATGTTCCGGTATTTTAGGGTCTACCAGAAAAAGCTTAGCGTGGCCTGGTGCGTAGTGCAATAGGCTGGCCGCCGGATATACCTGTAAACTAGTTCCTACTACCATTAGTACATCGGCTTGGGAGGTAATTGCAATTGCCGGTTCCATGGCCGGAACTGCCTCCCCAAACCAAACCACATGCGGTCGCAGCTGACTACCTTTCTCACATAAATCACCCATATTGATATCCTTATCTCCCAATTCGTACAGAAGCTTCTGATTGTTTGTGCTACGGCTTTTAAATAATTCTCCGTGCAGGTGCAGTACCTTGGTGCTGCCGGCCTGCTCATGAAGATTATCAATATTTTGGGTAATGATATGTACATCAAATTCATTTTCCAGATCAGCCAAAGCCAAATGAGCGGCATTGGGTTTTACCTGGCGGGCGGCTCGTCGGCGTTGGTTGTAAAATTCTAGAACCAGTTCAGGGTCTCGGGACCAAGCTTCCGGCGTAGCGACATCCTCAAATCTATGACCCTCCCACAAGCCATTTGCATCTCTAAAGGTAGGAACTCCGCTTTCAGCACTAACCCCAGCTCCGGTAAGCACCACAATTTTTAGATCTTTCATAAAAAGAAAAACCCCAGCCTAAGGCTGAGGTTTTTACAAGTTGTACAATTTTTACTTTACGATTTAGAAACTGGCCGGCGGTTTGCCGCTTTTCTAAGTAGCAATTCTTTTGGATCGGCCATTCCTAATGAGGTTTTAAGCTTGTTAAGTTCATTCTCTTTTTGCTCCTGCATATCCAGAGCTCTTTTCCAGCGGGTTATATCTTTGCTGATTACCGTTACACCCAGCACTTGGCCGTTTTCATCAGTAATGGGGTTTACATGGACTTCAATATATAAGGTATCGTCTTTAACCTTTCGTTCTTCTTCCAACATAAAGCTTTCACCCGCTAACGCCCGGTCGTAGCGTTCCTTCCAAAGGGTATGCTGAGCTTTTGGTAGTTTGTCAAAAATATTCTCGCCTTCATCTAAGGTTATATTGCTGGAGGCAAACCTATCTTTAAGTACACTATTAGCCAATAAAATTTTGTATTCGGTATCAATCGCAAAGAAGGTATCCGTAGTATTATCTATAAAGCTGCGCAACGTAGCTCTACGGTTCTCAACCTCTCGGCGGGCCATCTCAATTTCCGTAACGTCGCGGCTAATAACCGATACGCCAATTACAGTTCCGGATTCATCGCGAATGGGATTGTGATAGGTCTGGCTAAAGCGGCTGCCGTTGCTTCCGCTGCTTTCCTCAATAAGCGAATACTGTTCACCTGCCAAGGCTCGGTCGTAGCGTTGTTTCCACTTATCCCAGGCTGCTTTTGGTAATATATCCTTAATACAGGTTCCAATTTGGAGGCTCACCCCCATTTTGCTGTACTTATCGCTAAGTACTTTATTAGCAACCAAAATTTTGTAGTCGCAATCAATTGCAAAAATGGTATCGGTAGTATTGTTTATTACACTATTAAGGTTTTGTTCTTTCAGCTCGGTTTCTGTACGCGCTCGTTCCATTTCTTCCTGGGTAGCTTTAAGCTCTTCCATATTCTGGCGCATTTCTTCCTCCTGGGCGCGGAGTTCCTCAGTCATTTCCTGAAATTCAGCCAGCAGAGATTTGGTATGTTCGTTGTTGCGGGCGGTACTTATTGCCGAGGCAAAATTTTCGGCAATTTTCTTTACAAATTCTACCTGGTAAGGTTTAAATTCATTAAATGAGGCTACCTCCAGTATGCCCTGAGTTTTATCGTTTACGCTCAATGGCATTACTAAAATTGACCTGGGGTTGGCTTTGCCTAATCCGGACCTTATTTGTACATAATCGTCAGGAACATCATTTATCAGTATGAGGTCGTTTTCTTGCCATGCCTGGCCGCATAGTCCTTCCCCCTTAAAAATTTCTTTGTTTAAATATTTCTTACGGTCGTAGGCATAACATGCGGCCAGTGAAAGGGTAGGGTCTTCATCATCCTTATCGTTTACCAGAAAGATAGCTCCCTGATTAGCGTTTAGGTAGCGTACCAAGTTGGAAATGGTAATGTCGCTCAGGGTGGCAATATCACTATTATTATTGCGCAGAATATCGGCAAACTTAGCAAAGCCTTCGTTGATCCAATTACGTTGCTGATCTTCCTCAGCTACTTTAGCCAGACTTTGGCGCATTTCCAACAGGCTGCTTCCCAAGTCACCTTCACCATTGAATACGTCAATTTTGTTATCAAATTTGCCGCCGCCAACCTGCAAGGCAAATTCTTGCACATTTTTTAAGTTAGCAACCAGGCGATCTAACTCGCGGGTAATGTAACCAGCTTCGTTTTTGCTCTGCCAGATTTTCTCGGGCAAATTGCCATTGCTGAGTTCCTTTACAACTTGTTTTATGTGGTATAGGCTACGAATAATTTGGCCTATCAGCAGAGTGCCTAGGATTATACCTACCATCAGGCCAATTACCATACCGGCAATGCCAATTGCCTTTAAAAAGGTATAAGAGCTGCTCGTACTCGCCTTAATAGCATCTATTTTGCGGCGCTGGTCCAGAATCACCTGCTCTAGGCTAAGCTGAAGTTCCAGGTTTTTGGCTACTAATTGCTCAGTTTGAATTGGTGCCCCGCCGTTTGGTATAGCTTCAAATATAGAAGTTTGAAGGATTTTGATCGGGCCTAGCTGATTTAGAACTGTCTTTAATTTAGCGTTATTTTCAGCGGCGTTAAATTGGGCTAATGATTCACCTGCGGGATTAAGAACATCCTCCCACAAGCGCTGCCATTCTTTACGGTGTTCCACATTGTTGCTTTCTGCATAAGATAATAACAGCAAAGAGCTTTCCTGGATTGCAGAAGAAATATCAAGAGCTGAGTTGTGAATTGTTTCTGCCTGCTCTTGACTATTTACGTACTGATTTTCCAGAGAATTTACCTGCCAGAAAATAGCGAAAGCTACCAAAAACGTGACACTACCTGACGCTATAAGAGCGAAAATAATGTTTTGCTTAATACTGTTGAAGCCAAATAATGGTTTGCCTACCCGCGCCATAGTGGTAATTTTAATCTAAGGTAAGTAATATGAAAACTGTATATTCTGACTTCTGACTGCTTATATCACTAAGGTAAGGTTTTATTTGAAAAACAAAAAAAATTATTACATTAATTATAAAAAATTTATACTACTTAAAGTTATAGTTTAAATAACTAATTGAAATGAAAATGGCTTCCAAATTATAGGGAAGCCATTTTTCTATTTTTTCTTAGCGAATCTTTTGCCTTTCTTTTCGGGTGTTTTCTCCGCCAACTCCAAACATTTTTCCAAAGTCAAATCTTCAGGTTCTATATCTTTAGGAATTTTTACATTCTTAGAACCTACTTTAATATAGGGTCCCCAACGGCCGTTGAGCACGCTCACTTCCGAGTTTTCCGGAAATTCTTTAATAATCTTTTTCGCGTCAGCTTCCCGCTTGGCTTTTATTAACTCCACTGCCGTGTCGCTGTCAACAGTTAGTGGGTCATATTCCTTACCCAGGGAATAAAATTTACCATCGTGACGAATATAAGGTCCAAAACGCCCAATAGCTGCGGTCATTACCTTATTCTCAAACTCGCCTACCTGACGGGGCAGTTTAAAGAGTTCCAGGGCTTCATCTAGCGAAATACTTTCCAGATACTGACCTTTTCTTAGGCTGGCGTACTGGGGCTTTTCATCGCCTTCAGTTTCGCCCAACTGAACTATAGGGCCGAATTTACCTAGGCGGGCAATTACGGGTTTATTAGTTTTAGGGTCAATTCCTAGCTCCCGGCTGGTACCAAGGCTGGCACGTTCAATATTTTCGGTTTGCTCTACCTTAGGGTGGAATTTTTGATAGAAGCGATCTATCATTTCGTTCCAGACCTGTTCGCCTGAAGCAATTTCGTCAAACTCTTTTTCAACCCGGGCGGTAAAACTATAGTCTACTACATTAGGGAAGTGTTCAACTAAAAAGTCATTAACTACCATAGCTAAATTAGTAGGAAATAACTTATTGCGTTCGGCGCCCGTTACTTCGGTTTTAATTTCTTTTTTTACCGCACCTTTTTCAACCCTAAATTCCAGATAATTTCTTTCCTTACCAGGGCGTTCTTCTTTAATTATATAGTTCCGCTTCTGAATGGTAGAAATAGTAGGGGCGTAGGTTGAAGGTCGTCCGATACCTTCGGCCTCCAGTTTTTTAACTAGGGAGGCTTCCGTATAGCGGGCAGCAGGGCGGGTAAAGGTTTCGCGGCCACTTATAGCATTAACCGGTAGGTCCTGACCTTCCTTCATAGGCGGGAGCATACCTTTTTGTTCGCCCTCCTCATTTTCATCGTCCGAGCTTTCTATATAAACTTTTAGAAAACCTTCAAAAGTAATAACCTCGCCGGTAGCTGAGTAGTAGAGGCTGTTGTCTACAGTAGAAATCCCTACTTTAACGGTAGTACGCTCAAGTTGGGCCTCGGCCATTTGTGAGGCTAAAGCTCTTTTCCAGATCAAATCATACAAGCGCTGTTCCGAAGAATCGCCACTAACCTTCTGCTGGGTGAAATCAGTAGGCCGAATAGCTTCGTGCGCCTCCTGAGCCGATTGGCTTTTGGTTTTAAATTGACGGTTGTGGGCATATTCAGCCCCATATTGGCTACTTATAACCTGGGCGGCTTGGTTGCGGGCATCATCTGATAAGTTAGTGCTATCCGTCCGCATATAACTGATCTTGCCCGATTCGTACAGCTTCTGAGCTACCGTCATGGTTCGGCTAACACTAAAGCCTAATTTGCGCCCGGCTTCTTGCTGCAGGGTAGAGGTAGTAAACGGGGGTGCTGGAGATTTTTTAGCCGGTTTTTTCTCCAGGCTATTTATAGTATAGGTTGCCGGTAAGCTATCATTTAGAAATTTTTCGGCTTCCTCGGCAGTGCTAAACTTTTTATTCAGATCGGCAGTAAGGGTTTTGCCCCCTTCTAAATTAAAGATCGCCGTAATTTTATAGCTGCTCTCGGCCTGAAACTGATCAATTTCGCGTTCCCGATCTACCACCAGGCGTACTGCTACTGATTGTACCCTGCCGGCCGATAAACCACGCTTAACTTTTTTCCATAGCACGGGCGAAAGCTCAAAACCAACTAATCTGTCCAGTATACGGCGGGCTTGCTGCGCATTAACCAAGTCCTGATCGATGGTTCGGGGGTTTTGTAGAGCTTGTTGAATAGCCTTCTTGGTAATCTCGTGGAAGACTATTCGTTTAGTATTGCTATCGTTAAGCTTTAATGTTTCTTTTAAATGCCAGCTAATAGCTTCTCCTTCGCGGTCATCGTCCGAAGCCAAGTAAATTAGATCGGCATCTTTAGCCAATTTTTTAAGTTGTCGGATAACTTCTTTCTTATCAGCGCTTATTTCGTAAGTTGGCTGAAAACCGTTGGCTACGTCAATAGCTTTATCGCCCTTTGGCAAATCGCGCACGTGGCCGTAACTGGAAGCTACCTTATAATCTTTTCCCAGATAACCCTCAATTGTTTTAGCTTTGGCGGGCGATTCTACGATTACTAGATTCTTGGACATATAAAAGTTTAGTGACGTTCAGGAAAACTCAAAAATATAAAAATTAACCGGCTTTACTATAAGGTGCCGTTTCAGCCAACAAGCTAAGGTGCCATCTGGTTAAGCCTTTAAACACTTATTTGGGCAATTAATTTATGAAAAAACTGCTATTAATCAGGCATTCGGTAGCCAACCCGGCCTACCGCGAGCAGCGCGATATTGAACGGGAGCTTACCGAAGGCGGTGCAGTACGGGCCATGCAGCTTGCCAATTTCTTTAAAAATTCCAACCTGATTCCCGATGCTATTTATACGAGTGAAGCCATTCGGGCACTACAAACTTCTAATTATCTGGCTGAAAAACTTCTTTCGGCCCATCAGTCATTACAGGTAAGTGAAGATATTTACGAAAGTTCAGTTAGAATAATGGTAGGTTTGATAACTAAACTTCCGGCAGGGCAAAAAACAGTGTTTATAGTTGGCCATAACCCTATTCTTCAATACGTAGGCGAGTACTTAAGTGGCGAATCGTTAGATACGCTGGAACCGGGCGGCTACTATACCTTGAGCCTTAATGGTAAAAATTGGGAAGAAGTAAGCCAAGGTAGCCTGAAATTTGAAGCAACCGTAACCCCCGCAACCTACGCTATTGTATAATATGACCAGAGAAGAAGCAATAAATTCATTTGATGAGAACGGGGTAGGGGTTTTAGGTAGTTTATTTGGCCTACCATTTACTCCGGAAAATGCCCGTATAGTACTAATTCCGGTTCCTTGGGAGGTTACGGTTAGCTACGGACAAGGTACGGCCCAGGGCCCGGAGGCAATTTTACACGCGAGCCCTCAGCTAGATTTACAATTGCCCCATATTAAAGATGCTTGGAAGCTGGGAGTATCTATGTTGCCTATTCCTACCAATCTGCTTCAGCTTAGCTATGATCTTAGAAATACTGCCGCTGACTATATAACCCGCTTAGAAGAAGGGGTAGAAATTAGTGATGAGGAAAGTAGAGAAGTTATAGATAAGGTTAATGCCGGTTCCCAAAAAATGATAGACTGGGTACGCACTGAAGCGGAAAAGATACTGCAGCAAGGTAAAATACCAGCTGTGTTAGGAGGCGATCATAGTTCGCCCTACGGTCTTTTACAGGCATTGGCTGAGCAGCATCAGGAGTACGGTATACTTCAAATTGATGCTCACGCCGATTTACGTATAGCTTACGAAGGTTTTGAGTACAGTCATGCTTCCATAATGTTTAATGCACTAAAAATTAAACAGGTTAAAAATTTGGTGCAGGTTGGCATACGCGATATATGTCAACAGGAACAGCAGGTAGCTAAAAATGAAACAGGCAGGGTAAATACCTACTTCGATATCGACCTTAAAACGGATTTGTATAGCGGAAAATCGTGGAAAGACATTTGTAAGGAAATCGTTAGTCGACTGCCAGACAAAGTTTATATAAGTTTTGATATAGATGGACTTGACCCTAAGTTATGCCCCGCAACCGGTACTCCGGTACCAGGCGGTTTAGAATACTTCGAAGCTATCTTTCTAATTTCCGAAGTTGTGGAAAGTGGTCGCCAAATTATAGGTTTTGATTTGTGTGAAGTAGCGCCGGGTGAGGGCGAGTGGAATGGTAATGTAGGGGCCCGGGTACTATATAATTTATGTGCTTATACCGGTTTGTCCCAAGGAATGTTAAATAAGATTTAATGGTAAGTTTGGTGTAGTGAAAAGGAGTGCATGGTGTGAATTATCTAACCTAATTATAAAATTTGTATATTTAGTTGGATGTTAATTATATTCTTTATAGGTTTGTAAGGCTGGGAATTCCCATCATATAGCAATTGTAACCCTGACTTACCGATTATGAAGAATTTCTCTCTCCTTCTTATCCTTCTTCAGTTATCAATTCTGAGCGTAGATCTACAGGCTCAAACAGAAAGCCACCAGCGAGTGGAGCGTTACCTTTATACCTTTTATAATAGTAATAAAAGCTCTATAAGAGAAACCGAACGCCTTATGCAGTTTCTGGAGGAGCGAATGGATCTTTATTTGATTACTTTAGATAAGGATCAGATGAAGTTGATAAAATCGGATGATAAGGAGGTGGAAGCCTACGTAAAGCAGCTGGAAGGAATCAGGAGCCTGCGCGTAGTACGCCAGACCGTGGAGGAAGGCCGGAGCAGTTACCGCGAAACCCTGGATAGGTTAATAAATGATGGGCTAAAGAGCCGGGCAGATGTGCTGAATTGCCGTAAAATACTAGTTTTAAAAAGTATGGAATTGAATATGCTGAACAATAAGCAGAACAAACTTTTGGCCTTACTGAAGGATGACTATGTTCGCCAGGAATTTATTCAAACCTTAATTACTAAAAAAAGCCAGGATAAAATTCAGGATTTACGAGCTCTTACTCAGGAAGTAGATCTGGCTATTGACACCTACGATATATAGGTTTAGGTTATTTTTATAGCAAACCGGGTAAAGGCTTACCCGGTTTTTTTATGTCCATTTGCTACCTTTGCGGAGCAATTATGGAAAACACAAACTACGCCAACCGCATTGCCCAAGAACTGGGTCTTACAATAAAACAGGTAGCCGCCACGCTAGCTTTACTGCAGGAAGGAGCAACAGTACCGTTCATTGCCCGATACCGGAAAGAGGTAACCCAAAGCTTGGATGAAGTAGCCATTGCCTCTATTCGCGATAGAGCCGAGCAGCTAAGTGAACTGGATAAACGACGGGAAGCAATTTTGAAATCGCTGGAAAGCCAGGAAAAGCTAACTCCTGAACTGGAAAAAGCGGTAACGGAAGCCGAAACCCTGGCCGTACTCGAAGACATCTACCTTCCTTATAAACCTAAGCGTAGAACTAAAGCCCAAATGGCTCGCGAGAAAGACCTGGAGCCTTTGGCTAAAAGCTTGTATGATCAGGAGGTTAAAGATCCGCAGGCAGAAGCACTTAAGTTTGTTTCCGAAGAAAAAGGGGTTAATTCGGTAGAGGAAGCGCTGGAAGGGGCCCGCCATATAATTGCCGAGTGGATTAACGAGAATAGTGAAGTTCGGCAAAAATTAAGAAAACTGTTTGCCGACAAGGCGGTGATAACATCCAAGGTTATAAGTGGAAAAGAGGAAGAAGGCGAGAAATTTCAAAATTACTTCGATTGGTCGGAAGCGGTAAAGGATATTCCCAGCCACCGTATGTTAGCGCTTAGGCGGGGAGAGAAAGAACTTATTCTAAGTCTAACTATTGCCCCAGAAACTGATGATGCCTTAAATATTATTAAGAGGATCGTAATTAATACCCAAAAAGGTAATAGCCACCAAATAGAAGAAAGTATTACGGACGCTTATAAGCGATTGCTTAAACCTTCCTTGGAAACCGAACTAAGGTTAAATAGCAAACAGGCTGCTGACGAGGCCGCCGTAGCCGTATTTGCCAAAAATTTACGCGAACTGCTCTTAGCCTCACCCCTGGGTACTAAGCGGGTTTTAGCCTTGGACCCCGGCTTCCGCACCGGTTGTAAAGTAGTATGTTTGAATCAGCAGGGTAAATTGTTGGAACATACTGCTATTTACCCTAATCCGCCGCAGCGTAAAATTGGTGAATCAGCCAATGTGCTGCATGCCTTGTGCGAAAAGCATAAAATTGAAGCTGTAGCAATTGGTAACGGAACCGCTAGCCGGGAAACCGAGCAGTTTGTAAAATCGATTAGCCTGCCGGGAAACCCTATGATAGTTATGGTGAATGAAAGCGGAGCTTCAATTTATTCGGCTTCCGAAGTTGCCCGCGAGGAATTCCCGAACGAAGACGTAACGGTAAGAGGGTCGGTAAGTATTGGGCGTCGTTTAATGGACCCACTAGCCGAATTGGTTAAAATTGACCCTAAGTCCATAGGGGTAGGGCAGTACCAGCACGATGTTGACCAGGGTCTGCTTAAGAAATCTCTGGACGATACGGTGATGAGTTGCGTAAATACCGTAGGGGTGGAAGTAAATACGGCTAGTAAAGAATTGCTAGGCTACGTATCGGGCTTAGGCAATCAGATTGCTCAAAATATCATTAATTTTCGAAACGAAAACGGTCCGTTTTCCAGCCGGGAGGAATTGAGGAAAGTACCCCGCCTGGGGCCAAAAGCTTACGAACAAGCGGCTGGTTTTTTGCGGATACAGGGTGCTAAAAACCCTCTGGATGAAAGTGCCGTTCATCCGGAGCGTTATGAATTAATAAAAGTAATGGCCAAGGATGCCGGGTGCAGTGTAGCTGAACTTATAAAATTTTCGGAAAACCGTAAGAAAATTAAACTTCAACAATACGTTTCGGAAGAAGTAGGTTTGCCAACCTTGCACGATATTATGCAAGAACTGGAAAAGCCCGGTCGCGACCCTCGGGAAAAGTTTGAAGTATTTAACTTTGCCGAAGATGTACACGAAATCAGCGATTTAAAAATTGGCATGAAGTTGCCAGGAATTGTTACGAATGTAACCAAGTTTGGGGCTTTCGTAGATATTGGCGTGCATCAGGACGGGCTGGTTCATATCAGTCAGCTTTCTAATAAATTCATTAGTGATCCTAACGAAGTGGTAAGCGTTCAGCAGAAGGTGGAAGTTACCGTAACCGAAGTTGATATTGACCGCAAGCGAATAGCCCTAAGCATGATTGAAAGCCAAGGGAGTAATGCGAGAAACGAAAAACGGGGAAATAAGAACTCTAAACAAGCAGAAAGCAAGCCGGAGGATATGCTGGCAATGCTAAAGAATAAATTCAACCAACGATAATAAAAAAGGGCCTCAAGTGAGGCCCTTTTTTATCTTACTCCTATAAGTTCTTTCCACTCAATAAACCGCTCGTCTATTTTTTTAGAAATCTTCTCAAAGTTTTCCCACGAATCTTTAACATGGTACAACGAGGGTAAATCAGAGGCCAGAATATCATTGTAATCTTTACGGTAAATACCACCGGCATAGTAGTAGTAAGTAAAGATATTGCCGGTTCGGTTAAATAGCTCGTGGCCTAAGTATCCATCCCACAGTTCGCTCAGAATAGTACAGCTTATGTCCTTGTGTTTTAATTTAATCATTTGACCCGCTGCCTCATCTTCAAAGAATTCGGAATACAAATCATTCATCACAATCCAGCTCAGATAAAATCCAATATGTACGTAGGCTTGCTCAATCGGTAGTGATTCCGGAAAGTTTCCCAGAAAGTGATTGCGGGCGCTATCGTATATGTTTTTATCTAGTGGGTTATATCCTCCTAAGGGTAATGCTTCCATGTAGGGCCGGTTATTATTAAGTTACAGCTAAATTTATGATTCCAAATTCAAGAAATTATCGGAAAATAAGAAGAATATGTAATATTTTAGGTTAAAGCGTGCTGAGCGGTGCATCCGGGAAAAATAGGTAGCACAATAGTATTGCGGCTATAACTCCCGTAATATCAGCTATTAATCCACAAACTACCGCGTGGCGGGTATGTTTAATATTTACTGAACCAAAATATACTGCCAGCACGTAAAATGTAGTTTCGGTGCTGCCCTGCATTATACTGGCGCAAAGGGCCGGAAAGCTTTCTACCCCGTAATTATCCATTGCCTCCAACATCATACCCCGCGCGCCGCTTCCACTAAAGGGCTTTATAAAGGCCGTAGGCAGGGCGGGTACAAAGCGGGTATCGGTGCCCAACTGTTCAAATAAAAAGGCCACGCCGGAAAGTAAATAGTCTAATGCGCCACTGGCCCGGAAAACCCCGATAGCTACTAAAATTGCTACCAAATAGGGTATAATTTTTATTGCAATTGCAAAGCCTTCTTTTGCCCCTTCTATAAAGTTGTCGTATACGTTGCTGCCCTTGAGCATCGCCAGCATAATAAAAAGTACAATTATTGAAAAGATAATAAGGCTACTGGCTACGCTGGATATACGTTCGATTTCCGTATCGCTCAGCGTACTGAAGTAGAAAATCATAGCGGCAATGGCAGCAGTAAGCGTTAGCAAATAGCCTAAGACAACTTTATTGAACAGGTTAATTTTCTGAAAAATTGAAACTGCTATTAAACCGGAAATAGTAGAAAAGTAGGTTGCCAGCAGAGTAGGGATAAAAATATCGGCCGGGTTGGCAGCGCCCTGCTGCGCCCTATAAGCCATAATGCTAACCGGAATAAGGGTTAAGCCCGATGTATTAAGAACTAAAAACATAATTTGGGCATTGCTGGCCGTATCATCACTAGGATTAAGTTCCTGAAGCTGGTTCATGGTTTTAAGGCCTAGTGGGGTAGCCGCATTATCTAGCCCTAGCATATTGGCTGATATATTCATAACCATAGGTCCAAAAACCGGGTGATTAGCAGGAATGTTGGGGAATATCCTTCTAAAAAATGGCCCTATGATTTTGTAGATTCCGTTTACAATACCACCTGCCTCGCCTACTTTCATTATACCCATCCAGAGGGCTAATACTCCGGTTAAAAATAACGCTAGCTCAAAGCCGGTTTTAGCCATGGTAAAGGTAGCTTCTACCATAGCCGGAAATATTTCATAATCGGCAAAGCCAATAAGCTTTATCAGTCCTATTACAAAAGCCGAAAGAAAAAAGAATATCCAGATGCGGTTGAGTACCATTTTATAATGAGCTAAGCTGACGTTTTAGGGTAAGGGTATGGGCAGCGGCCAGTGCTGCGGTTTCGGTGCGCAGGCGGGTAGGGCCTAAATTTACTGGCTTATAGCCATGTTGCAGGGCTAATTTAATTTCCTCTGAACTAAAATCACCTTCCGGCCCAATTAAAATTTCTACCGAATTACTTCCGCTGGCAGCTTCAAATAAGTGGGGGCGTGGAGTTTCATCTACGTAGGCTATAAATTTTTCCGGGCTCTGGCTAGTAGCTATATGCGTATTGAACCCTACCAATTCAGATTGTTCCGGCAATACCAAATTCCCACTTTGCTTAAGCGCACTTACCGATTTTTTTAACAGCCTTTCCGAGTTTAAGCGGGCTCGTTCGCTATGGTGAGTAGTAAGCCAAACCACCCGGTCAACACCCAATTCAGTAGCTTTTTCAATAAACCACTCAATTCTGTCGGCGTTTTTAGTGGGAGCTAGGCACACAGTTACCTTGCTTTCAAATGCCGGTTGACTGTACTTTTCTAGGATTACGTACTCACAAGTTTTCCCGACTTTAGTTAGCCGGACCGCGTAACGATTGCCTAAACCATCTATCAAATTTACAGTATCTCCTTCTTTATGCCGTAGCACTTTAGCGCAGTGCCGACATTCCTCATCGGGCAGAAAATTAGCGTTGGGTTCGGGCTGATAGAACAGTTGCATGCCAAAAATTGAATAAAAAAATACAGCCTGCCAAATTAAGCAAGCTGTATAAGTAAAAATTATTCTATTTAAAGGATTTAGCCCTGTAGTCGCTTTACGGTCGCTACATATTCGGTACGGGCCTCTTCCGGGCTTTTACCGGCTTGTTTTTTCCAGGCATCATATTTGGCCATAGCCTTAAAATCAAAGCCGCCAGGGCGTTCGCCACTTACATCACCATCGGTAGCCTGTTTGTAAAGAGCATATAATAGTAAAAGGTCATCATTAGAAGGGCGTTCGTTCAGGTTCTGAACGTCTTGTTGGGCTTGGTTAAATTCTTGTTCGGTTACCATAGGGTCTAATGTTTGTTTAATGAAAAAAGGCCAAACCTCAATGTTTGGCCTTACTACAAAATGGGTGGATAGACTACCTGGATTTGATATCAGTATATGGTTGGGCAGTTTCTCCGGTGTATACCTGGCGCGGACGACCGATTGGCTCCCGATTTTCGCGCATTTCTTTCCACTGGGCAATCCAACCCGGCAGGCGGCCTAAGGCAAACATTACCGTAAACATTTCGGTAGGAATACCAATGGCCCGGTAGATGATGCCGCTGTAGAAGTCTACGTTAGGGTATAATTTACGCTCAATAAAGTAATCATCCTTAAGGGCAGCTTCTTCTAACTGTTTGGCGATGTCCAGAATCGGGTCGTTAACACCTAATTTATTTAGTACATCGTCGGCAGCCTTCTTAATAATTTTGGCCCGTGGGTCAAAGTTCTTGTATACCCGGTGGCCAAAGCCCATTAAACGGAAAGGATCGTCTTTGTCTTTGGCTTTGTTCAGATACTTATTGGCATCGCCACCGTCAGCTTTAATTTTTTCCAGCATCTCAATAACTGCCTGGTTAGCACCACCGTGAAGTGGCCCCCAAAGGGCATTTATACCAGCCGATATTGAAGAATACAAACTAGCTTGAGAAGATCCTACAATTCGTACGGTAGAAGTAGAGCAGTTTTGCTCGTGATCAGCGTGTAGAATTAACAGTTTATCCAATGCATCAGCTACCACCGGATCCGGAACATAGTCTTCGGCTGGTAGGGCAAACATCATCCTCAGGAAGTTAGAGCAGTAGTCCAGCTTATTATCCGGATAAATTACCGGGTGCCCCATTTCGTTTTTATAGCTCCAGGCCGCGAAAGTCGGCATTTTAGCCAGTATTCGAATTATGCTTAGGTTAACCTCATCGCGGCTGCGGTTGGGATCTAACGAGCGGGGGTAAAAAGCAGTAAGCGTACAAACTAAAGATGATAAAACACCCATGGGGTGGGCATTACTCGGAAAACCATCTAAAATTTTCTTAATATCCTCGTGTACTAGTGTATGGTAGGTAATTTCCTGCTTAAACTCCTCAAATTCATCTTGCTTAGGCAGCTCGCCATAAATAAGCAGGTAGGCAACTTCTAAGAAGGAAGATTTTTCCGCCAGGTCTTCAATGCTGTAGCCTCGGTAGCGAAGAATACCTTGCTCACCATCCAGAAAGGTTATGGCACTGGTAGTAGCACCGGTATTTTTATAACCCGGGTCCAGGGTTATCAGCCCACTTTTTGCTCGCAGGCTGCTTATATCAATAGCGCGTTCGTTTTCAGTACCTTCAACCACTGGCAAATCGTAAGTTTGTCCGTCGTATTGAAGCGTAGCTGTTGATTGGTTCGCCATAGTTATAGGGTATTAAAAGGTCTAAAAAAGTTATTTAGGAGCGAATATAGTACAAAAATTGAGGAAGCCATATTTTATGCATGCATACGTGTGCAGAAGATATCTGACCCCGATTTTGCTATTCACCCTAACTAACTAAAAACCTTAGGTTTGGTTATCAGCGTGAGCAAAATGCCACCTAATATATGTGGTTAGTTTCAACTTCGGAAAGTAAATACGACAGTTAGGGGTTAATCTATTATATTTGCCCCCGCATGAATTTATTTAATAAAGGTCGCTTTATACTATTTCTAATTTTGGCCCTAGGAATAGGATTTGCCGCCTGCGTACCGGTGCATAAACAAACTTACCTGCAGGAGCGGGAGAAGGAGCTTAAAAATTATCCTAAGGATTCGGTAGTAAAAGAGTTCAGCATTGAGCCTTACCAGTATAAGCTGCAAAGTGGAGATGTAATTATGCTTCAGGTAAAGAGTTTGACTAGCGAAGAGTTTGATTTTTTAAAATCTACTGCGCCCGGTGGTTCTAGCTCTAACCAAGACCCCTTGCTTAGTGGATATGAGATAGGCCAAAATGGAACTTTAGAGTTACCTTTTGTAGGAGAGATAGTTGTAGAAGGATTGACTATTAATGAGGCTAGAAACACAATAGCTAAGCAATTGAGTGGTTACCTAAAATCTCCGGTTGTACACCTCAAACTTTTAAATTTTAAAATTACTGTATTAGGTGAAGTAGGTAGCCAAACATCGTTCTATAGCTATAATCCTCAAATTACAGTTCTAGAAGCTATTGCCAAAGCTGGAGGAGTCAATGAGTTGGCTGATAGGGCTAACGTTAAAATAGTTAGAAATACGGGCGGAAAGGTGGAGATAGCATTTGTAAACCTTCTTGATATTAACCTTATAGAATCTCCCTATTACTATCTTCAGCCTAACGATCAAATTATTGTACGCCCATTAAAGGTTAAAACGTTTAACAATTTTATTGTTAAAAATATTGGCTTCGGAATTTCAATTGTAACTGCCGCTACCCTATTATTTCTAAGAATAAGTAATTAACCATTCATGAATAAAGAAGACAGAATATATATTGCTGGTCACCGGGGAATGGTGGGTGGTGCTATTAAGCGGTACCTAGAAAATAATGGGTATAGTAATATTATAGTCAGAACGTCAGCGGAACTTGATTTACGCAATCAGATAGATGTAGAAAATTTCTTTAAAAGTGAGCAACCAGAATATGTTTTCTTGGCAGCAGCTAAAGTAGGTGGGATATACGCCAATAATACATACCGGGCGGATTTTCTGTACGATAATTTAATGATTGAACTAAATATCATTAATGCCTCATATACTTCGGGGGTTAAAAAACTGCTGTTTTTAGGTTCTAGTTGTATTTACCCTAAAATGGCACAACAGCCTTTACGAGAGGAATATTTATTAACCGGGCCTTTAGAACACACCAACGAACCTTATGCAATTGCTAAAATAGCAGGCATAAAATTATGCGAAGCCTATCGCGATCAATACGGATGTAATTATATATCCGCCATGCCGACCAATTTATACGGGATAGGAGATAACTATCATCCTGAAAACAGTCATGTATTGCCAGCGTTAATCAGAAGGTTTCATGAGGCTAAATTAGCCAACCTACCTGAAGTTGTAGTTTGGGGCACCGGCTCGCCACTAAGGGAATTTATGTTTTCTGAAGATCTGGCGGAGGCTTGCGTACATCTAATGCAAAATTACGATGGTAAAGAATTAGTAAATGTTGGAGTAGGCAAAGATCTAACTATCAAACAACTAGCCGAAAAAATAAAGAATGTAGTTGGCTACGAAGGTGAAATAGTTTTTGATTCATCCAAACCCGACGGTACACCCCGTAAATTGATGAACATTGATAAACTAAGCAGACTAGGCTATACAGCATCTACCAGTTTGGATGACGGTCTGGTTTTGGCTTACCATGATTTTTTGAAGAAAATAGAATCAGAGGCGGTCAATTCGTAGTCCCGATTAATCTATAGACCTAGAATTTAGGCTTGAAGCATTTAAGTAGCATACAATTAGTTTTTGAGCTAGAAACCTTTCTTGCTTAACTCGAAAAAAATGCACTTAAAGTTTGCTGAAGAAGTTTCTTTATAATTAACTGTTTAAAACTGGATTTGGTGGGAAGCCTAAAAGAATTCCTTACCTTTGACGTTGATTTTTTGATTTCTATCTGTACTTATGAAAACAGCCCTGATTACCGGAATTACTGGCCAGGATGGAGCCTATTTGGCTGAGCTATTATTAAATAAAGGTTACTTCGTTCATGGCTTAAAAAGAAGAAGCTCCTTATTTAATACTGATCGAATTGACCATCTGTACCAAGATCCGCATGAGAATAATGTAAGGATGAAGCTTCACTACGGTGACCTTACAGATTCTACCAACTTAATTAGGGTTATTCAGGAAACCCAGCCTGACGAAATATACAACCTGGCAGCCATGAGTCACGTCAGGGTAAGTTTTGATACTCCTGAGTACACCGCAAATGCCGACGGTATAGGCACTTTAAGAATTTTAGAGGCTGTAAGAATATTGGGTTTGGTTAATAAAACTAAAATATACCAGGCTTCAACCTCAGAACTATACGGGTTAGTTCAGGCCGTACCGCAGTCTGAATCTACCCCATTTTATCCACGTTCGCCTTATGCAGTGGCTAAAATGTATGCATATTGGATTACAGTGAACTATCGTGAGGCTTATGGTATGTTCGCTAGTAATGGAATTTTATTCAATCATGAGAGCCCACTGCGCGGCGAGACATTTGTAACCCGAAAAATTACACGGGCTGCCGCTAAAATAGCGTTAGGTATGCAGGATAAAATGTACCTAGGCAATCTGGACGCTCAACGAGACTGGGGGCATGCTAAAGATTACGTTGAGGCTATGTATCTGGTTCTACAACACTCAAAGCCCGACGATTTTGTTATTTCAACTGGCATAACCACAAAAGTTCGAGATTTTGTATCTAAAGTATTTGAACTATTAGGTATAGAGTTAGAATTTAAAGGTTCAGAAGCAAACGAAGTAGCAGTTGTCAAAAGTCACCGACCCGATGTTAAGGTAAAGGTAGGGCAGGAAATAGTAGGTATAGATGAGCGGTATTATCGACCTACTGAAGTAGATTTACTGATTGGAGATTCAACTAAAGCTCGGGAACAGCTGGGCTGGGAACCCAAATATGACCTAGAGGCTTTAATAAAGGATATGACTCATGCTGACCTGCAGTTAATGCAAAAGGAACAGCATATTCAGCGAGGAGGATTTCAAACTTACCAGTACCACGAATAATCTATCGTGAGCGATCATCAGAACAATAATATATTTGATTCCTTTGTAATTAGGAGGTACCTAGCTGTTATACTCAGATACTGGTATATTGTATTATTATCATTAGCAGCAGGTGCACTATTTGCTTACTATCAAAATAAATATAGCGACGAGGTTTATCGCGTAACAATGAGTTTGATAGTTAAGGAAAATCAGAGTCAGGATAATGCGGCAGCTTTGTTATTTAGCAGTGGCAAAGCCGGCCGTAATTTCTTTAACGATCCATACATGTTAAAGGCTGATCCATTATTACAAGATGTGGTGGAGAAGCTAGATTTTACGGTATCATTCTTTAGGCAGGGAAGTATTAAAACTACTGAAATTTACCCTGGTCCACCATTGACCTTTGGCGATTCAACTAACGAAAACCTAAATGACTTTAAAGGTAGGTATTGGTTTAAGATAGCGGACAACAATAATTTTTATTTATATCCATACACTGAAGATGAGCCTACATTTGTAGGAAAAAAGAATTTGTATTCTTTTGGCGTTCCATTCACTTTTAAGTCAGGTAACTATTTAATTAGTAAGAAAAGAAACTTTACACCCTACAGCGATCTTACAAAGCCTTATATTTTGAGGTTTGCCTCTAAAGAAGCGGTTGCCTCATCATTTCAGGGAAAGTTACGGGTAGATTGGCAAGCACCCGGTTCTGGAATTTTGAACCTAATTTTGACTATTAATAATACAGCTAAGGGAAGCGATTTTCTAAACACCCTGGCCAGAACATACATTAATAGGAACCTTAGGGAAAAAAATCAGAATGCAACCAATACTATAGAGTTTATTTCCTACCAATTGAGTCAGATTGGAGATTCTTTAAATACAATAGAAGATGAACTTCAAAATTTTAAGGCAGAGAATCTGGGGGGTAATATATCCGTTCAGGCAAGTGCCTTATTTACTCAGCTTCAAGGGCTAGAGAAAACGCGAAACGATCAGATTTTGCAAGGTAAGTACTACGAATACATAGAAAATTATGTGAGTAGCGACCAGAACGATAATGTGCCGATAATTCCTGCTAGTTTAGGTTTAACGGATCCGATACTAGATGGATTAGTTAGCCAACTAATAAGCTTGCAAGCGCAACGAGATGAGTTAATACTCAATACGGGAAATCCTAATCACCCCTTCTTACCTGATTATGAGGTGGGAATTAACCAGTTGCGAGAGAGAATATTAGAAAACCTGAATAATCAAAAGAATAGTCTAAGTATAGCTAAGCAGCGTATTGATCAGCAGTTGGCAGAACTTGAACAAAAGCTTCGATTATTACCAAGCACTGAGCGTGAGCTAATTAATATTGAAAGATTCTATAAGATAAGCGAAAGCCTATATAATTATCTGCTTGAAAAAAGAGCTGAATCCAGCATTAGCAAAGCATCCAATACACCAGACATTAGTATAGTAAATCCTCCTAAGCAACTAGGAGGTGCTATCTCACCCGATATACGATCTAACTACATAAGGTATATTGGCTTGGGCTTGCTTGCGCCATTGTTGGTAATGTTTCTTATAGCTTACTTCAATGATAAAGTTCAATCCCCTAAAGATTTAGATCGTTTTCAGGATGTGAAATTAGTAGGAATAGTTGGTCACAACACTACTGATTCCAATTTAGCACTTTATAACAGTCCGCGCTCGGCTTTGGCTGAATCCTTTAGATCATTAAGAACTAATCTTAATTTTCTCACCTCTCAAATTGAGAGTTCTTCCAGTAAGGTTTATTTGATTACTTCAACTATATCTGGCGAGGGTAAAACTTTCTGCTCTATAAACTTAGCCTCGGTATATGCCTTAGCAAATTTTAAAACATTGTTGGTTGGTGCAGATTTACGAAAACCTAAAATATTCCAGGATTTTGAATTATCGAACGAAATAGGTTTGAGTAGTTTTTTATCAGGTAATGCTGGCTTCAATGATATAATTCAATCAACCAAATTTAATAATCTGGATATTGTAAGTGGCGGAATTATTCCCCCGAATCCTTCTGAATTATTATTATCGTTGAAAATGGAAGAGTTTATTGCAGCTTCTAAAGCTGCTTACGATATCGTTATTATTGATAGTCCCCCAATTGGATTAGTAACAGACGCTCAAATACTGCTTAAATACAGCGACTATTCTTTGTATATAGTGAGGCAAAATTACACTCAACTATCTCGACTGCAACCTATTCAAAACGATATTTCAAGCGGCAAAATAAGCAACTTAGGATTTGTTGTAAATGATACAAGACGCAAGAACGGCATATCGGTTTACATGGAGGGCTACGGCTATGGATACGGATACGGATACGGCTACTATGAAAATGACAATGATCGAGTAGGCGGTATAAGGGGGCTGTTTAATAAGTTTAGCAGATCAAAAAGTTGATCTTCCAAAATTGATTTTTTATGAATGATAAAGTTTTAGTAACCGGGGCTGCGGGTTTTATTGGGTCTCATCTATGTGAGTATCTAATAAAGAAACAGTATCAGGTAATTGGACTTGATAATTTCGCTACGGGCTTTGCGGAAAATGTTAGCTTCTTGCGAAAAAATCCAAACTTTTCATTGATTAAGGGTGATATAAGATCTTTGCAGGATTGTATTGAGGCAAGTAAGGGTTGTAAATACATTTTGCATCAGGCTGCTTTGGGTTCGGTGCCCCGCTCAGTTGAAGACCCTATTACAACAAATGATGTTAATATTTCCGGATTTTTGAACGTATTGCAGGCAGGCAAAATAAACAGAGTAGAGAGGATAGTATATGCAGCTTCTTCATCTACTTACGGAGATAGCAAAGCTCTACCAAAAACTGAAGATAATATTGGAAAACCGCTAAGCCCTTACGCAGTAACCAAATTGGTTAACGAACTATATGCAGACGTTTTTCATAAAGTTTACGGTATAGATTTAATTGGATTACGTTACTTCAATGTTTTCGGTGCTCGCCAAAACCCTAATGGGGCCTATGCTGCAGTTATTCCATTGTTCGTAACGGCGGCATTAGAGGGAAAATCACCTATTATTCACGGTGATGGTTCCCAGACAAGGGATTTCACTTACATAGAAAATGTAGTTCAGGCGAACCATCTTGCTATGACCTCCAAAAATTCTAATGCACTCAATCAGGTATACAATGTAGCCTACGGTGACAGAACTTCATTAATTCAGTTATGGGATTATATTGTCGAAATTACTGATAGCAAAGCTGTTCCAACCTTCTCGGAAGCACGGGCCGGTGATGTTAAAGACAGTTTGGCCGACATAAGTAAAGCAAAACAGTTACTAGGTTACGAACCCCAGATAGGGCTAAAAAAAGGTTTAGCTAATACAATTGAGTGGTACCGGGCTGATGCCAAAAAAAATTTATAAATGGGCAAAGATTCAAGACAAAGCGCCTTAGCCAGTACCAGTTCCGATTGGGACTTAATTATAGAACCAAAAAGTGGCCTGTTAAACCTGGAGTTACGGGAAGTGTGGCGCTATCGCGACCTGCTAACTTTATTGGTGCGACGAGATTTTATTACGTTTTACAAACAGACCGTACTCGGACCTCTATGGTTTTTTCTTCAACCAGTTCTTACCACTATAATATTCACATTTATATTCGGCCGTATAGCTAAAATTGGTACCGGGGGCGTGCCTGATGTTGTTTTTTACCTCAGTGGCATTGTGCTTTGGAATTATTTTGCCGAGTGCGTAAATAAAACCTCTACAATATTTATTCAAAATGCCAATATATTTGGTAAGGTATATTTTCCCCGCATAATTATGCCTCTATCAATTATTGTTAGCAATATGCTTCGGTTTGGTGTTCAGCTATTTTTATTACTAGGTACCTGGTTGTATT
Source organism: uncultured Roseivirgaceae bacterium (assembly GCA_964504565.1). Taxonomy (GTDB): domain Bacteria; phylum Bacteroidota; class Bacteroidia; order Cytophagales; family Cyclobacteriaceae; genus Cesiribacter. The sequence continues at coordinate 145,595 of CAZDEY010000010.1, read as the reverse complement.
TTCTGTTTACCACCGATAAGCTTAACCCAAACATATACGCTACTTTATTTCCGGTTCTATTGTTTTTAATGGCAGGGCTGGGCCTGGGTATTGGCATGATTATATCCTCACTGACAACCAAATACCGGGATCTGACATTTTTAGTGACCTTTGGTATACAACTAGCAATGTATGCATCTCCTGTAATTTATCCCCTTTCACGGGTGGGAGACAGTGCTATTAAATACGTGGTATTGGCCAATCCTATGACGGGTATAATTGAAACTTTTAGATATGGGTTTTTGGGAAGTGGTGGCCAGCTAAATTGGTTTAATTTAGCGTATAGTGCTATAGTCTGTATAATACTGTTATCGTTGGGCACTATTATATTTAATAGAATTCAAAGATCGTTTATGGACACTGTTTAACTTGTTTAAGCAAAAATGATACTTTGTATTCTCGGCATGCATAGGTCAGGCACTTCCTTGACAGCTCAATGGCTTCATAAGATGAACCTCCATTTAGGTAATAAACTTATGGGGGGTGGTATTGGTAACGTCCAAGGCCATTTTGAGGATATGGAATTTCATGACCTTCACGAAGAATTTCTGAATGCTAGAGGGGCAGAATACGGTGGCTTTATCTCCACAGATATCTCATTAAATGAAAATGAATTAAAAAAAGTAACCAAGCTAGTTCATAATAAAAACCTAGAAAGAAATATTTGGAGCTGGAAGGAACCGCGTACCTGTTTATTTGTAAATGCCTACGAGGAGGTATTTAAAAGATTAAATACTCCGGTAAAATACTTAATAGTTTACAGAGATTATAATAGGGTAGTGGACTCCTTAATGCGACGGGATGCTAAAAAACTGGAGAAATTCAATGGACTGGCTAATGCTGCCCAAAAACTTAGATATTACTTAACCTATACCAGAAGAAGCAAAAATTACCTATCAGCCTGGGTTAAGTATAACAGTAATTTGATCTATTTAATGCAACGGAATTCCGGAAACTATATATGTATAGATGTTGATAAGCTCATCTATTACGACGAAGAAATTTACCGCAAGCTGTCCAACTGGAATATTCTGCAAGAAAGTTTTGTGTCCTTTAAAGATGTTTACGATCCTAAATTAATTAATGAAGATAAATTAGTTATTAAGATTAATAATTCTAAGTTATTAAACGAAGCCCAGGTAGTTTTAGAAAATTTAATCGATCAATCTACCTTCCATTATTAAATTCATAAGTGTAGTATGTCTTCAGTTTCAATAGAGGTCGAAAATCTTTCTAAGCAATATAGATTAGGACTAGTAGGTACGGGTACCCTTTCTCACGACCTTAATAGGTGGTGGCACACTATTAGAGGTAAAGATGATCCGTATTTAAAGGTGGGTGAGGAAAATAATAGAGCCACAGCAGGTGAAAGTAAATATGTGTGGGCAATAAAGGATATAAATTTTAGTGTAAATAAGGGAGAGGTATTAGGAATAATCGGTAAGAACGGGGCTGGTAAGAGCACCTTACTCAAATTGCTTTCCAGGGTTACCTCACCCACAGTTGGGCAGATAAAAATTAAGGGAAGAATTGCCTCCTTACTTGAAGTAGGTACAGGTTTTCATCCTGAATTAACCGGTAAAGATAATATTTTCCTTAACGGTGCAATTCTGGGAATGACTAAACGGGAGATTAATGATAAGCTTGATGAAATTATTGAATTTAGCGGAACAGCCCGTTATATAGATACGCCAGTAAAACGCTACAGTAGTGGAATGCGGGTTCGGCTTGCCTTTGCAGTTGCCGCTCATTTGGAACCGGAAATCTTAATAGTTGATGAAGTACTTGCGGTGGGTGATGCTGAGTTTCAAAAAAAGGCTATTGGTAAAATGCAGGACGTTGCTAAGGGTGGAGGTAGAACAGTTCTGTTCGTTAGCCATAATATGGCAGCAGTTAAAAGTTTGTGTACAAGGGCTGTGTTGCTAGAAAATGGTAAACTTACCATGAATTCTGATGTGGATTCAGTAGTTTCTCGTTATCTCTCCGGTGATACCGGCAGGGCAAACTATAGTAAATTCAGTGATGCTGTTGAGGCCAACATTGTGTTGGAGGAAATTTCTGTAAGTAATTCTCACAGGTCGGTGGATGAAGTTATATTTATTGATCAGGAAATTAAGATTGAAACATCAATATTGTTAAGAGAAAATGATAAACTAGATGTAACTCTACACGTGAAGGATGATCAAGGTCAGGTTATATTTACAACAAGTTCTATTCGAAGTAAGACTGAACTGAGTGAGGTAAAAAGTGCCGGATCAAACTTATTCAGCTGTAAGTTCCCGGCAAACTTTTTTAACTCAGGCACCTTTTATGTTGATATATATTTTGTAAGAAATAAGAAAAAGTCAGTAGCAAAAGTAATGGATGCTGTAGCCTTTACCGTGGGTGAAAACTCACGAGCAATTGGGCAATGGATGGGTAAGACACCAGGAGCTCTAAAGCCTCATTTTGACTGGTCGATAAAAAATTTTGAAACATTAAAATGATACCCGTAACTAAACCTTTTCTGCCGCCCAAAGAGGCTTACGATAACATATTAAACGGAATATGGTCTAGAAATTGGCTAACCAATAACGGACCGCTAGTTAATGAGTTGGAGTTAAGGCTTAAAGAATACCTAGATACCAGGCACTTTTTATTCACCTCTAACGGTACAGTTGCCATACAGTTAGCCATTAAGGCGCTCAACTTGCAGGGTGAAATAATTACTACTCCCTTTTCTTATATAGCTACCTCCAGCACCATAAGATGGGAGGGTTGCACTATCAGGTTTGCCGACATAAAACCCGATAATTTAACTATTGACCCAGATAGCATTGAATCAATTATAAGTGATAAGACAGTAGCAATTTTAGCTACTCATGTTTATGGCATCGCTTGTGATATAGATAAAATTGAAGCAATAGCAAAAAAAAATAATTTAAAAGTTATTTACGATGGCGCTCATGCATTTGGATCAACCTATAAAGGCAAATCCTTACTATCATACGGTGATATTTCTACACTAAGCACACATGCTACTAAAATATTCCATACTGTAGAAGGTGGTGGTATTTTTGCTAATGATCCTAAATTAATCGCTAAATTGGCTTCATTGAGAAATTTCGGCCATGCAGGTCCCGATAAGTTTGATGAAGTAGGTATTAATGGTAAAAACTCAGAGCTTCATGCAGGATTTGGTTTGGTCAATCTTAGCTATATAGAAGAAATATTAAATATTAGAAAGGAGCAGTATCAATACTACTTGAAAAAGCTAAAAAATTTTCAAGGAAAATTTTTAGCTATTCCGCCTGATTCGGAATATAACTTCTCGTATTTGCCTATCATATTTCAATCTGAAGCAGATTTATTAAAGTCTATAGCATTACTAGAGAGGAATAAGATATTTCCACGTAGATATTTCTACCCCGCATTAAATGAGTTATCGATTTTCCCTAACCACGATGCTACTCCAATTTGCAGTGATATAGCCAAAAGAGTTATGTGCTTACCTTTGTATCATAGTCTTAGTAAAGAAGAGCAAGACCTAGTCTGTCGGATAATTCTTCGAGCTCAAAATTACTAGAATGGATTTGCGTTTTTTTATACTTGGAAACCCAAGGTCCGGAACTACTCTATTAAGGTTAATGCTGGATTCCCATCCTAATATAACCGTTCCACCCGAGTTTGGGTTTGGTGTATGGTTAAAATCATTGTATTCCAACTGGGATTCTCAGTCCTCAATTACCAGTAAGTTAGAGGCATTTATCGCAGATCTATCAAACTCTAAAAAAGTTGAAAATTGGAATCTGGATTTTAATAAACTTCTGATTTATTTAAAGGATGTTAAACCTCCTTCTTACGCCCAATTGGTAAATGCTGTTTATCAATTTTATGTAAAAAGCTTAGGTCGAAATTCCGAATATATCGGAGATAAAAATAATTATTATCTAAATCATATTCTGGATTTAATTGAATTATATCCAAATGCTAAATTTATCCATATAATAAGGGATGGACGGGATGTGGCATGTTCATATAGAGAGTTAACTAAGAAACAGCTGCAATCAGCTGTTGCCCCAAAATTGCCTACTGCTATTAGAGATATAGCTACTGAGTGGCTTAATAATAATTTAAAAATTGAACATGACTTACAAAAATTTGTATCTGAAAATAATTCTATTTTAGTTCGGTATGAAGACTTGGTAGTAAATCCCAAATTAGTTTTGTCTGATATTTGTGAATTCCTTCAACTTAGGTTCTCCAATTCAATGCTAGAATATCATACTAACTTAGAAACAAAAGAACCTGATGAATATAAAAACTGGAAGGGAAATGTTACGAAACCACTAATGGACAATAGTATAAATAGGTACGTAACAGAGCTTTCCCCATCTGATTTGCAGGAATTTGAAGATCTTGCCGGTAACATGTTAAGTAAATACAAATATTTGAAGTAGAATTCTGTTAATAGAATGGAGATTCCCTTATGTAGTGTCAGGTTAATGACCTACAATCATAAAGATTATATAGAAAATGCCCTGTTAAGCTGCATTAATCAAAAAACCAATTTTCCTTTTGAAATAGTAGTTGGTGATGATAATTCTACCGACGGGACATCCCAAATTGTAGAAAAGTATGCTGCATTGTACCCTAATCTTATAGTAAATTTAAGCAGGAAAGACGAAGCTTATCGATCTAAGAGGGCTGAATTAGGCAGATTGTTTAACTTCACAGATATCATTGCTAATTGCCGTGGTAAATATATAGCACTTTTGGATGGAGATGATTATTGGACTGATATGTCCAAGCTACAAAAGCAGGTAGATATTCTGGAGTCGGACGAAACAATTATAGCATCACACCACTGGCAAAAGATATTAGTTGAAGGCGAAGGTATTGAGAAAAAAAGCCCTACTAAAGGTGTAGGTTATAATGCGAAAGAAATTACAGGAATACAAGAATTATTTGCTAATGAGGTTCGGTTAAAAACTAGAACAACTTGCTTCAGAAACATTATTGACAAGAATTTTTTCCCTAATTGGTTTTATAAAATGCCCTTTGGTGATGTTAGTTTAAGCTTTTTACTTGCGGGCTACGGAAACTTTCATTTCCTGAATAATGATATGGCGGTTTATCGGATTACCGAAGTTGGGGCTTCCAGAGGTGATAAGGCTGACTTGGGAGACGAATGGGTAAAAGAGCATATGTTCAAATATCTCACAATTTGGGAACAGGCAAATCTTCATTATAATAATAAATACAGAACCACTGCGCGTGCCGCCTCAATGGGATTCTATTTTAATATTCTTCGTGAAAGCCGGGAATCTAAGAAAAAAGTATTTTTAGAGGTATTAAAACACGCAAATAATAACTCAGTACTAAAATTCTCTGATTTGTTGCGTCTTGCGAAGTACAAATTGACTCACTAAGTATGGATAGCTCAAATTTGGTGTTTATTATATCTCAGCCTAGAAGTGGCAGTACCTTACTTCAAGCTGTACTATCAAATAATAACGAAGTAGAAACGGCGAGCGAACCTTGGATTTTGTTGCCTTATCTATCAATTTTGAAGCCTACGCTAATAAATGCTCAATACAATTATAATTTAGCCTCTAAAGCTAGTCTAGACTTTCTGAGTAAGGTATATGTTGATAGGCCGGAAAATTCCATTCAAAAGTTAATTTTACCTGCCTATGCAGCGTTAATGAAAGCTAATACTAAGTATATTTTAGACAAAACCCCCCGGTACTACGAAATCTTACCACAAATTAGATCGGTATTTCCAGATGCTAAAGTTATAATACTTAAACGCAATCCACTTGATATACTAAAGTCAATAATAAAGACGTGGATACCCGCTAAGAATTTTTTTAAACTGAAAAGCTTCGCCCGCGATCTGTTAGAGGCACCCTTTATAATTGAGGATTTAAGTGAAAAGTTTACGCATGACAATAACTGTATTACGGTGCGCTACGAAGATATAGTGGAAAAGCCAGATGTAACTATTAAGAAAATTTACGAGTGGTTGGGTATACCTTACTCCGATAATTATCTTGATTACAGCAATAATAACACATTTAAAGGTAAATATGGGGACCCAACCGGGGTTCACCACCGATCAGCCCCTGAAGGTAAAAAGCAAACCGCTGAAAAGACACTGGATAATTATTGGGATCCCTTACTAAAAGGCTACGCTCATTATTTAGGTGCAGAATTTCTGAAAAACTACGGTGGTTATAAAGAAGATAGCAAGTCTACTACTGAATTTAAAGAGTTTGAGTTTTTGTATCGCCTTGATAAGGCTAACTATTTGCCTTTGAGAAAAATCTTGCTATACAAATTATATAAACTTTCGGGTGTATCTTACTTTTTACCCTCAATACCTCGGTAAATGCTCAGTAATCCAAAAATTTCGATAATTACCGTATGCTATAATGCAGAAGAGGTGATTGAACCTACCATCAAGAGCGTACTTCAGCAGACTTATAGTAATATAGAGTATATAGTTATAGATGGCGCCTCCTCAGATTCTACCCTGAAAAAAATTGAACCATTTAGAAAATGCATCTCATACTTTATGTCGGAGCCTGACCAAGGCGTGTATGATGCTATGAATAAAGCCTTAGATAAGGTAACGGGCGATTATTTTTACTTTCTGAATGCAGGTGACATTTTTGTGAACCAGGAAGTTGTAAGTAAACTAGCTGAAGTTGCCGGTAAGTTTAAAGATGCCGGAATAATCTATGGTAATGTAATAGATATATATACTGATGGTAGTGAGAAAAGACGCCTTACCCCGATAGTAGATAAAATCTCCTTATACCAAAAAATGATCTGTCATCAGGCTATGTTAACTAAAACCCAGATCTATAAAACTATAGGTGGGTTTGATTTGGCGTACAGAATTAAGGCTGATTATGAGTGGCTTCTCCGGGCCCTGGCAAATGGTGCAACTACTCATAAAGTTAACTTAGATATTGCCTATTATGCCTTAGGTGGTCTCAGCGATACCTATTATAATACCTATAGTGCTAAAGAAATTCCAAAAATCAGGAACAAGTACTATGGTCCGACTGCTCAAAAATATATCCGTAGGTTCATAATTAACCCAAAATTTAAAAATATCAGTGCTAGGTTCTTAAATATTAAGTGGCTACGCAAATTTATTAATAATTATATATAATGGCTATTACTGTAGTAGCTCCTTCAGTTGGTGCTTATTCTGAAGTATGGCTCAAACGTCAAATTGGTTTACTATCAAACCAAATAGATTGTGTATTAACAGTAGGTGGAACCCATGATATAAATTCGGTATCTGACGTACCAGTGTTAAGTTTAAACCCTCATTTTAGAAAGAGTTTTGCCATAATGAACAAACTTGGACTAGTACAGCCTGAAAAAGAACTTCTCCGAACGTTTGCCAAAAAACTTTCAAAGTCAGGTGGACCCATTATTGTACATTATATAGAATTAGCTCTCCGGTTAATGCCAGTTTTGAAAAATACCGGGAGAAAAGTTTTTGTTTACTGTCATGGCTTCGATGTGACCTGGGATTTAAGGCTTGCTAATAATCCAAATCAACGTAAACATCCCGATGATTATATAGACCAGGTTAAAGAGTTAGCCACATTTGCTAGTTTTATAGCTAATTCCAGAGCAACTATCGCTAAACTTACCGATTTAGGAATTAATCAGGAACGTATTAATTTAGTTTATTTTAGTGCTCCTCCTGTTGATACTGTTAAATCGAAAGATTTAAAAAATTTTAAAATTGTTTCGGTTGGTAGACTTGTCGATTTTAAAGGCCCGGATTTACTTATAAAAAGTTTTGAACTAGCGTGTGATTTAGGCTTGCCCAATGCCACCTTAACCTTAGCAGGAGATGGAAATTTACGAACCACTTGCGAACTCCTAAGAGCACGATCTAGTCACAAAGAAAAAATTAAAATTGTGGGTTCAGCTTCTGAAAACCAGGTAAAAGAGCTTCTATCGGAAGCCCATCTGTATGCAGCCCATAATTGCACCGGACCGCTCACTAAGCAGGAAGAGGCTTATGGTGTTTCAATAATTGAGGCAATGGCTCATAGCTTAGCGGTAGTAACCGGAAACAGTGGGGGGGTTGCCGAAACGGTAAAGCACGGAGAAACCGGATATTTATTTGCACCTGGTGATGTTGTGGCCCAGGCGAATCTGTTTCTTCAATTAGAAAAAGATAGAAATCTTCTTGGCAAACTGGGTATAAATGGTAGAAATCGCGTACTTCAGAAGTTTTCAGAAGTTAATGAGCAAAAACAATTACTAGAAGCTCTAAAGAGTTAAATTTTTATATCACGTGACTCCAGAAGTTTCTGTAATAATACCATTATATAATAGAGCCGATTTAGTGGGTGAGTGCTTGCAATCATTGCGATTACAGACTTTTACTAATTGGGAGGCTATAGTAGTTGATGATGGGTCAACCGATGAATCAGTAAAGAGTGTATTAGCCTATTCACTTGAAGACTCACGAATCCGTCTGGTACAAAGAGGTAGAAATCCGAAGGGAGCACCAACCTGTAGAAATATTGGTATTCAGCATTCACGGGGAGCGTTTATAATCTTCAATGATTCGGACGATGAACTAGGACCTAATTGTCTGGAGAATCGATTGGATAATATAAGAAATTCTAGTTTAGATTTCATTGTTACCAAAGGGGTTTTTTTCGAAAACTCTTACTCCGATGCTAAGGCTTACTGGAATATCTTTACCGAGGAGGATGATTTAAAAAGGTTTCTGCGGGGCGATGTGGTTTGGCCAACCCCGGGCCCTACCTGGAGAAAGTCTTTCTTGCAAAGTAATAGTTTGTATTGGAATGAAGAAGCACTCTCCTCTCAGGATCTTGATTATCATATTAGAGCCTTGCTCACTACTCCTAATTACAAAAAACTGGATATAGGCCCGGATTATTTTGTACGTAGAAGTGTAGCAAATAAGGCTAGTTCAATCAGTACCAATCACTTCTTGTCAAAGAAAATTCACAATAGGGTTAAGGTGCTAAATAGACTGAAAAACAGATTGGTTGCCCAGAACTGTTCTGCTGAATACCTCAATTTATTTGCCGGGCTTTACTTTCAGGATGCATTAACTGGTGTACTAAAAGACCAGCAATTTACTACTACCAAAAGTAGAACGGCCATAGCTTCCTTACCAGTTTCATTTACCCTCAAGCTTCAGGCTAATCTGTATTTAAGACTAGCAGAATTTTTTGTAAGGAAATTTTACTTTGGGTATCGCGTGCTATATAAACTAGCAAAAATAGCCGGATCGGACTATTTATTTAACCGACGCAGCAACTATAGAACTCCGATCAATAAAAACACTTCAAACTAACGTATTATGGATATACTTGCCAGGTATAAGACCTTACGCGATAAAGAAGACTATAGCCTTAAATTAAAAAACTTTTATTTCTATCGCCATAACTTTAATATTTTCAGAGATTCTCCAGCCAATAAATTTTTTATTTTTGGGCAGGGGCGTAGCGGTAGTTCATTACTGGTTAGCCTGCTAGGTTCACACCCAGATATATACTGCGATTCAGAAATTTTCGGTAGCCCTGCTTCTGGTAAGTTTTTATCACCCTACCTATACATCAGACATTGCAGCAGAAAGCAGGAGGCTGCTGAAAAAGATTTCTATGGGTTTAAAGTGAAAGGGTATCAATTAAGAAAAGACCAAGCAATAGAAAGGCCGGAAATATTGATAGAGCAGCTTATCAATAAGGGTTGGAAAATGATTTATTTGGTTAGAGAAAACATTCTACAACACGCGTTTTCTAGCCTAATGGCTGAACATGTTAAGGCTTGGACGATAAAGGGAAGCTACACACCACAACCAATTACGGTTAATTGCCACCGATTAAAAGAAATTGCTGACTGGCGGATTGAGCAGCATAAGCTTGACGCGCCTATAGTTGAAGCTTTTCCCCATATCAGAATTTCTTACGAGCAAGACTTGGCAAATGTTGAAAGTCAAATTGCTGGTTGCAATAAAATTTTTAACTTTTTAGGAGCTGCTGATTACCGGGTTACTACCTCTTTAAAGAAAATGACCAGTAGTAGTCTGCAAGAAAATATTACAAATTACAATGAAGTAGAATTGTTTCTGCAAGGAACCTACCTACACAAGTATTTATAATGGCTATGAGCAATCCGCTGGTTAGCGTTTTAATGACGGTTTATAATAGGGAAGATTTTCTGGCAGAGGCTATAGAAAGTGTACTCAACTCTACCTATACAAACTGGGAACTAATTATTACCGATGATCGGTCCAGTGATGATTCCTTGAAAATTGCCCGAAGATTTGCGGAGCAAGATGATAGGGTCAAAGTTTATTTGAACGAAAAAAACCTGGGAGACTATGGCAATAGAAACCAGGCAGCTTCGTATGCCAGAGGTAAATATATTAAATATGTAGATGCCGATGATAAGATTTACCCGCATGGTCTCGCGGTATTAGTAAGTATGATGGAACAGTTTCCGGAGGCAGGATATGGTTTGTGTACAATACCCCAAGACGATGACCAGATGTTTCCTTACTCATTATCACCAACTGATGCATACATTTCCCACTACATAAAAAATTCAGGAATATTTTTAAGAGCCCCTCTTTCAGCAATTATTAAGAAAGAGGCATTTGTTTCGGTAAACGGGTTTGCTAATAGTAGAATGGTTGGTGATTATGAGTTATGGCACAAATTATCGCTAAGCTTCAATGTTGTTTTAATGCCGCAGGGAATTATTTGGTATCGTCGACATGCAGGTCAAGAGATGAAGTCTCATGCTAAATTCTTAATGAAATATTTAGAAATTTCCGAGCATTATATAAAAATAAGTTCTTTACCTGATCTTATTAAGTTCAAGCTAGATTGCAAAATAAATAGACATAAATTTGTGAAAGTTATTAAAAACCCTATGAATTTTTCTCTTGTTAAACGACTTCAGTACTTAACTAATGGAAATGTTAACCTCCTGAATTTATCTAAAGCTATAGGTAATATTAATATCAAATAATTATTTGCATAGACAAGGTTTAAAAAGCAATGATAGAAGTCAGATATGATTTATGTTTTAAAATGTCTGATATTGTAATATAGTTTTATAAACTAAGATTAGCACCGGCTAAAATAATTAAGAAGTTATAAACTAATGATTTTAGTTTCAGTAATTATTCCCACATATAATTCCGAAAGATATATAGTCCAAACGCTGGATTCTGTTTTCTTCCAGTCATACAAAAACCTGGAAGTGGTAGTTGTTGATGACGGAAGTACAGACAAAACGCTTTCATTACTATCAGCAGTTACTGATCCGCGTTTGAAAGTAATTTCCCAGTCTAATTCAGGTGCTTGCGTTGCCAGAAATCTAGGTTTCAAAAATTCTAAAGGAGAGTTTATACAGTTTCTGGATGCAGACGATATTCTTTCATTAAACAAAATTGAAGTTCAGTTAAAAGCTCTTGAGGGTAAGCATAATTGCGTTGCAAATGGTATGTGGGGTAGGTTTTACCAGAGTATCCAGGAGCCTATAAAGTGGATGCCCCACCCCAACATACATATGGATTTAGAGCCTGAAGAGTGGATATTTAGAAACCACATGTCTCAGACTGCTTGTTGGTTATGCCCCAGGAAGTTAATTGAGTCAGCCGGGTTATGGCGAGAAGATTTGCTGATCAATCAAGATGGCGAATTTTTTTCAAGGGTTATTTTGCAAAGTCAAGAAGTACTATTTACACCGGAAGCTAAGGTTTACTATCGCTCTAACGTTCCCGGTTCCATATCTTCAGCTATCCAACAACCAGAGGCAATTAGGTCACGATTTAAAACCATAAAGTTGTTGGAAGAGCTTCTCGCAAATACTCAGAATGGTGTTAGAAGAAATAAACTTATGGCCGACTTATATCAGGACTTTATATATAGCTATTACCCTAAAGAACAAGATTTGATTCGTGAGGCTAAAGTAAAAGTAGCTTATTATGGAGGTAGTTCTAAGCCTGTTCCGGGTGGAAAGTTTTACAAAATACTTAGTAAGTTCTTCGGTTGGAAGAATGTTTCATGGCTTAAGTATAAACTAGGTCGGCTTTGAAGAATATTCTTTTATTAACTACACTGAACTTAAGTTCTAATCCCCGACTAAAAAAGGAGATAGCACTGCTTAGCCATAAAGGCTTCAGTCTTACCGTTGTGGCATTTAAACTGGGAAATTGGAGCGATAAATTAGATAATCAATTTATCAGTAAATATCCTTCTGTAAATTATCATTTTCTTTCAGCTACCCGCAAACCATTTATACCTTGGCTTAAGAGTACAGTTGCCGAGTTTGCATTAAGAAGATTACCTATAAGAAACAACCTTAAGCTACAGGCTTATGCTAGTAATAAGCGGGCAATTTTGTTGTCGGCATATTTAAAAAAATTTAAACCTGATTACGACTTTATAATTGGTCATAATCTTGGAGCTTTGGAAGTAGCGCAACGTTTTGCAAAAAAATGGAATATACCTTTTGGCTTTGATGTTGAAGATTATCACCCGGGAGAATCTATTTCAGTTGATTCCTACAACGAAAAGCTTCGTCGCGAAATCCTCATGAAGTCACTGCTACCAAAAGCGAGCTATGTGTCATTTGCCAGCCCTCTTATTATGAAGGAGACTATTCGGCTATGCGGCAGCCATGATTTAAAAAATCCAATTGTTATATACAATAGCTTTTCTGCTACCGAGTTTAAAGTTCCAGAAGCATCAACAAATTACAAATTAAGGCTTGTATGGTTCTCTCAAAATATAGCAGCAGGGCGGGGGCTTGAATACTTTCTACCTGCTTTAGAAAAATTTAGCGATGAATTGGAAGTTACCCTAATAGGTAAGCTAAACCCAAACTTTTCAGAATACCTAAATAGATTTAATTGTGTTACTATCCTTCCACCTTTATCTCAAGATAAATTGCATAGTAGCTTACAATACTATGATGTAGGGTTAGCTATAGACATAGCTCATGCCGATTATAATCGTGAATTAGCACTTACAAATAAGATTATCACGTATCGTCAAGCAGGTTTGTATATCTTTGCTACAATAACTAAGGCTCAACACGCATTTCTTGCTGAAAATCCTGGGGTAGGAATTGCTGTGAATCCGGAGAATAGTGATGAATTAAACTTTACTATCAGGGATTTGCTTGCAAAAAAATCTGTTATCAGAGCCCAAGCTCCTACAAGGTTTCAAAGCGGTATCAATTTTAGCTGGGAAAGAGAAAAGAGTAAGCTACTAAGTATCTTGCCTGCATGAAAAAGATAGTTTTTTTTATTCGCCTGCCTAAAACGGGTGGCATCACTATTTATGTGCCAACCAAACTTCAATATGCTAAGGAAGAGATTTGCCTTTGCAATAATATAACCTTCTCTGAACTGATCAAGAATTTCAATGCTAGTCTTTTAAATCAGCTAGCTGAAAAAAGGTTAAAATTTTTATAGGTCATTTTCAGTATCTAGAAGAAACCAATCAAAGAGATATAAAATTGTATGATGAATGCTATGATAAGTACAAAATTGACAACAACATATGTGACTTTCAGCTTAAGGTTTATCAAAAGTCTCGGAAATTTTTTAGCATTACTCATAAAGCCTATTTACCCTTTAAATAGGAACCTAGTATGAAGAATCTTTTGATTATTTATCCTCACTGGCCACCTTCTAATTTGGCTGGCATACACCGTCCCCGTTTAATAGCTAACTATATACATCAGTTTGGTTGGCATCCGATAGTGATTACAGTTAAACCAGAATATTACGAAGAGCCTTTAGATGAAAACATGAATCTTCTGGTTTCGGATAAGATTGAAGTTCACTCAGTGGATGCACGTTCAATAAATAAAGGTTTAAGAATTATTGGGGATATTGGACTTAGAGGATGGAGCCAGATAAAGAAAAAGGCTCTAGAGATAATTAAAAAGAGAGAAATAGATTTCATATGGATACCCATACCGTCATTTTACATGGCAGTAATGGGGAGACGGTTAAATTCTGCTACCGGAGTACCATACGGTATTGATTATATAGATCCTTGGGTAAGAGATATCAGCGGGCGAAGAAACTGGCGTTCGGTATTAAGTGTTAAAATTGCTGAGGCTTTGGAGCCGTATGCAGTTAAATATGCAAGCTTAATAACTGGCGTAAGTGAAGGCTATTTTACTCCGGTTTACGACCGTAACCCAGAAATCAAGGATATTCCCAATTTGGCTTTTCCCTACGGTTTCGACCCTAATGACCATCAGGTAAAAATTGATCGAGTTCCGTTACCCTTTAGAATTTCTGACGAAATTGAAGATAATAATTACCTAATTTACGCTGGGGCGTTTCTACCTAACAGTCGCAAATTTTTAAAAATTTTATTTGAGCAAATTGCTCAGCTACGTCTCGCAGATAAGTGGAAATCAGGGTTGAAATTAGTTTTTATAGGCACAAGCTACTATGCAGGCAAAACTATCGCAGAACACGCTAAGATAGCCGGCATAGAAGATATAGTCCTTGAGGAGCGGGAGAGGCATCCGTTTCTCCATATATTACAGTGGCTATCCCGATCTAAAGCAGTTATGGTAATTGGGAGTACTGAGGAACACTATACTGCCAGTAAAACCTATCAGGCAATTTTAAGTAATAAACCTATCTTTGCGGTAACTCACAGGCAAAGCTCTGCCTTTACTGCCTTTTCTGATACTAATACGGCTCAGTATACAGTTCCATATTCACCCACCATGACCGATACTGCTCTTTCCGAAAATATAAGATTGAAACTTCAACAAACACTATTTGCAGATAATTGGCAGCCAAATCTTAAGGGTTTAGAAAAGTATAACAGTAAACATTACGCTAAATTACTGGCTGAAAAATTAGATGAGGTAACAAGTTAATGAAACCGAGAATTGCGCTGATAGCTACTCACCCTATTCAATACAATGTGCCCTATTACGTAAGGCTGACTGAAAGAGGTAACATTAATCTTAAGGTTTTCTATACTTACCCCCAGGCACAGAATGAATATGCCGACGTAGAATTTGGTAAGAGAATTGAATGGGATATCCCGTTATTGGAAGGATACAATTTTGAGTTTATAGAGAATTCTGCTAAAAAACCCTCCCTAAAAAGCTTTTTAGGTATCCATAATCCCAAATTGATTGATAAAATAAAAGCATACCGACCCAGTGCAATTTTGATAAATGGCTGGAATTTTCGCAGCCATTTAGGTACCATGCGATACTTCAAAGGTAAGATTCCAATATATTTCAGAGGCGATTCAACCTTACTGGATGAGTACCCAGGCTGGAAGCAGGTAGCTCGGCGCTCATTTTTAAAATGGCTGTATACTAACGTAGATAAAGCGCTATACGTAGGTGAGCACAATAAAGAGTACTACAAAGCTCATGGCTTAACTAATAGGCAACTACTTAAAGTGCCGCACGCAATAGATACTAATAGGTTCCAAACCTTCTCTAAAGCTGATGAGCAGTCGCTGGAACGCTTACGAGATCAAGCTGGTTTAAAGAAAAGTGATTTCGTGTTCATTTACATAGGGAAATTTATTAAGAAGAAAAATCCTAAGTTACTACTTTCAGCTTTCAAAGCCGCCAATTTCCCGGACCATGTTAAATTGCTATACGTAGGGAATGGAGAGTTAGAAGAGGAGCTCAAAGCTGAGAGTAAACAATTGAAAAATATAATATTTTTGCCATTCCAAAATCAAAAAATCTTACCCTTGGTGTATCGTTTAGGAGATTGTTTGGTATTACCCTCTAAAGGGCCTGGTGAAACTTGGGGCTTAGTGGTTAATGAAGCACAAGCATGTGGCCTATCCACCATAATATCTGATAAAGTCGGCTGTGCACCTGATATGATACAACCAGCGTACCACGATGTGGTTTTTAGATATAATGATGAGAGCGAACTTGTCAATGTCCTGAAAAATCAAGTTCAAAAGGGCAAACTCAACCACAGACCAGTAAAAGACGAAATTGCTGAGCTCTGCTTGGCGCTAGAGCAAGCTGTACTTGATAATGAATAAAATTGACGTACTTCTGCCAGTATACAATGGCCAACAGTTTTTGAAAGAATCAATTGAATCTGTGTTGGCTCAAGAGGATATAGAGTTTAAGCTCTATATTTGTAATGATTGTTCTACGGACAATAGCGCATCTATATTGGCCGAATATAGTAATGACAGTCGGGTGACAATTATAAATAATGAACGAAATTATGGCTTATTTCCCACATTAAATAAGCTAATTGTCGCTTCATCTGCTCCATTATTTCATCTTTGGGCCCAGGATGATATAATGCATCCGGCTTTTCTTAAAACTGCTGTCCAGTTTCATCACGACTATCCCAAGATAGCATTTTCATATTGCGCAACTCAAATAATAGATGATAAGGGTAATAAAATCACAAATTCTTTTATAGATTATACACCAGAACTAATTTCTAAGGATTTACATGATAAAATAGCATTATTTACCGGCTCTATTACCGGCAATATTTGTAACGTTACACTAAGCCGGGCTAAAGTTGCCGAGGTAGGTAATTTTGATGAAACCATGAAGATGTCGGGCGATTTTGATCTTTGGATAAAGTTAACAGCGCACCATAGCATCGGCCGTATTAATAGAAAATTAATTTCTTTACGTAATCATAATAACCAATTAAGCCGTCAGGTAAAAAAGAAATATTATTCTTCTCTTGAGGATTTATACATTTACGACAGATTGTTGGCCAGACTCAATAATGAGACTAAACTATGGGGGAAGCAATACTTTTATAAAATAAAGCTGAACTACTATTTTTACTTAGCAGTCAGGCTACTGCAGCAGGGAGAAATTAAGTTAGGTTTAAGTCTTATGAGAGCAATTCACCGGCGAAAAAATTTACTATCAGTTGCAGTTGCCAGTCTTAAGCAAAAGCTTTCTGTACCTAAAGTTTACTCCGATAACCGATTTCTTTTTGATTAATTGTGCAGATAAATCGTGATATACTAGCTGGAATTTTGCTTACCCTGATGTTGGTCTGGAGCCTCCTGGCCTATAATGTATTAGAAGGTGTTTTAGGAACAGCTACTTTATTTATAGCATATTTACTATTTGTAGTATATAAACCATCCACCTTTCTGTTTTTAGCCTCATTTTCCCAATGGCTTTCTATAAACATTAAAGTGTTGTACGCTAATGCAATTGATATAGATCATAAAGATGTTTTCAGTTATTATACAGCTCCTGAATATCTAGATCAAGCATTTTTATATAGCTCGGTAGGTTTTATTGCCTTAATCATCTTTATATTTTTTAGTTTTAGAAGGCCGATTAAAAAGGATGAATTAGTAAAAGTATTTTCTAAATATTCCTTTTATAAAATTTTAATTTTCTACATAACATATGTTTTTTTAATAGAAACTTTATACCAATTAAGAAATGTTGTCCCTGGTTTGTTCCAAGTTATTTTTTCATTGGGTTTACTAAAATGGGGAATATTTGCAGTAATAATTGCTTATGCATTTTTGGTGGATAAGAAGTATGTTACTATAGCTATTCTGTTGTCAATATTCGAATTTATATCTGGTTTTTATTCATACTTCTCAGAATTTAAATCGGTGGTTTTTTACTTTTTAATTGGCTCAACACTTATACTTACTGATAGAATTAAAATTAAATATTTACTGGTCGGAGTCTTAAGCGGATTTTTCCTCATTCAAATCGGTTTATTCTGGACAACAGTTAAAGGAGATTACAGAGAATTTCTATCGCAAGGTGAACGGGTGCAAAAAGTGAGTGTTAGCTCAGAAGAAGCATTTAATAAATTAATTGAATTATACGAGAATACTAATAGCGAAGTAATAGAGCAAAGTACTGAAGCTTTAATAGATAGATTGGGGTATTTAGACTTTTTCGCATTGGTTATTCGGAATGTTCCAACCTATGTAAATCATACCGAAGGCGAAATTTGGTTCGCTTCCTTTGTACATATTATTACACCCCGAATATTTTTTCCGGATAAACCAGCTATTGATGATAGCGAGCATACTAGGAAATACGCAGGAGTTATGGTTGCAACTGGTTCTCAGGGAGCCTCGCATAGTATAGGATACATGGCGGATGCTTTTGTTGATTTTGGACCCATATTTATGGTATTACCCATAATTATTTTCGCAATCTTAAGTGGTGTTTCTTATTCGCGAGCATTATACAGCACTTATAATATCCTATATGGCATAGCTCTATCAACCCCTATTTTTGGGCTTATAAGTGTATATGGTAAAAACTCTATAAAGTTAGTGAGCCAGCTGATCATGTATCTGATAGTGGTTTATTTAATTAATAAATTTTTAGTTCCTAAAATTGACTCATTTTTGTTGAAGGCTGTCACCGATAAACACTTGTAAATTGATCACTATATTCTTTAGGAAAGCTAGAAAAGGCGCATTTAGTATTGAAAATCTTTTCAAAAATTTTACTGATAAATTTCCAGAAAGTTTAAACTATAAACTTAAATATTTACCATTAGAAGGAGCTAGCCCTAGAAAAATTCTATTAAACGGCCTATTTGCACTAAGAAATCAAACTGAAATCAATCATATTTCTGGTGAGGTATATTATTTAGCTCTTTTCCTGCAAAAAAAGTCATTATTGCTAACATATCATGACTTAAGATTGCTTGAAACCCTTAAAGGATTGAAAGGTAAAATTTTTAAGCTGCTGTACTTTCACTGGCCAATTATGCGGGCAAATCAGATAACTTGTATTAGTGAAGTAACCCGACAAGAACTAATAGCTCAATTTCCAATATCAAGGAATAAAACCAGAGTAATACCCAACTGCATCTCTTCAGACTTTACATTTGAGCCAAAATTTAGTTTCCCTCAGAAGCCTATAATTTTGCTGATAGGAACGAAAGAGAATAAAAATGTGGAACGGGTATTTCAAGCGATGGATAAACTGGCTTGCAAAATAGTTATAGTAGGTCAGCTTACAACATATCAACGAGATCTTGCTGTCAAGCTCAATTTGGACATACAAAATGAAGTTGACGTTAGCCATAGTCGTATAGTTGAACTCTACAAATATTGTGACTTACTGAGCTTTGTGTCTCTCAAAGAAGGTTTTGGGATGCCTATAGTTGAGGCTCAAGCAACTGGTAGGCCAGTACTAACGTCTAACTGCTCATCTATGCCAGAGGTTGGAGGTGACGGAGCCCTATACGTAGACCCCTATAATGTTCAGGAGATACGAAAGGGGCTAATATCACTAATAAATAACAAAGAGTTACGGGATAATCTAGTTCAGCTAGGTTATAAAAATGTCAAGAGGTTTTCAGCACAAACTATTGCTGATCAATATGCAGAATTATATAAAACCATGGCTTCTAGCTAAATAAGTATCCATGGTAAAAATTTTAATTTTCATAGATTGGTACGAACCTGGGTATAAAGCAGGCGGACCTATTCAGTCCGTTAAAAATTTGGTGAGCTCATTGGCTGGGGATTTTGAATTTCACATTGTGACCTCTGATAGGGACTATCATGATCTTAAGCCTTATGAGAATATCAAGACAAATCAATGGATAGAGTTAAATGAGTATTTGTTTGTAAAATACTTAAGTCCTAAGCAGCAAAGATTATCTGTATACAAGCAACTGCTTAAAGAAGCCGCATATAATAAAATTCTTATCAACGGAGTATTTTCACTAAAGTTCTCAATTTTACCCCTATTGGCGGTAAAGCTAAGCGGATTGCAGGCACAGACTATAGTTTCCACGAGAGGAATGCTCGCACCTTCAGCTTTGCAGGAAAAGGCTGCTAAGAAAAAAGCATTTTTACAAGGGGGTAAACTAATTGGGCTTTTCAAGGGAATAGGTTTTCATGCTACCAATGCTAAAGAAGCAGATCAAATAGTAAAAGTGCTAAAGCCTAGCTCACCAATTTACACCATGTCAAATTTGGCAAAGCCTCTACCCAAAACTTTACCTGAACCTATCCCTAAAGTTTCGGGTAGCCTTAAAATGGTATCGGTAGCCCGAATATCTCCTGAGAAAAATTCCCTGTTTATGCTTAACTGTCTGCAAGCAATTAAGCTTCCAGAACAGTCTAGTATTTTTCTCTTTATTTATGGCCCTATAAATGATGAAAAATATTGGGGCGAATGCCAGCAGGTAATTGATACGCTTCCAGAAAACATAAAAGTTGTTTACAAAGGGAGCGTAAATAATAAGGAAGTCTCGGCTGTTATTCAAACAAGTCACATTCTTTTTATGCCTTCCTTGGGTGAGAATTTTGGTCACAGCATTGTAGAAAGCTTAATATGCGGTCGACCAGTACTACTATCTAATTCAACACCCTGGAAGAACCTGCAAGAAGCTGAAGCCGGCTGGAACATAGAACTAAATATTGATGAATTCAATAGAGCTATTTTAGCTGCTGTAAGTTGGGAGAATGCCACATTCAATAAATATTGTAGAGGAGCATTTAGTTACGCTCAGAGGCACATATCGAATCCCAGACTCATTGAAAAATATAAAGAAGTTTACTCTACTGTCTAAACTGTAGATCTTCGGCATAGCTTGAAAGTAAAATTGCACCAACTCCTGTAATTGGAGATAATAATATTTCCTTAATAAAATTTAAAAAGACCAAAGGACTACCTACAGCCCACAATACTAAGGTTACCGGAAGACTAACGCTAACGATAAGGAGATATGCAAGAATTAAATATTTAGTACAAAATAATCCACACCAAGTTCGAGCCAATCCGTAATTAAGTATAGTATAAGCAGTAAATAGAAAAATTATACCTGCTAGTTTGTCTACTATAGGCACAGTTACATCGGTTGATGACCGGGGAATTAGCGTTAATCCGTTTAAACTTACTGTAAAAATATAGCTATAGTGATAATACCCCAATAAGACAAACCCCAAAATTATTATTAGTAAACAAATCCTCTTCATTTGACTTATTGCCTATTGATTGGCAAATCGGGTAACCCAAATATGCCACAAGTAGAACATAGACCCATATACAATTACTATGAAGGTATACTTATGATTAAAATCCAAATACTGAGGAGCGTATATTTGAATAACCGTTAGAGCAGAGGCTCTTAGAATATTTAAATTAAATAAAACTAATAAGCCTACAATTGTATACAGAAGTTTTTTGGTTAAAGGGCCGGGAAATGAAATCATAAATGCTATAAACAAAAAGAATACCCCTAAACCGTTGCAATTTTTAGCGATACCAAGTTGCGGAACACTATTTAATACTAGTATCTGTAGGTTGCGGTAAGGAGTTACTTCGAGTTCAAACCAAGGAGAAAGAAATAGACTGGTAGCATTGGCTGTTAATTTTGTAAGCAAAGAGTCTATTGTGCCTGCTGGCTTCAGGTAGTTTTCGTATCCTATAAACCATATAAAAGCAAATAGCACCAGCTTAAACAAAAAAAATAGCAACGTTTTATTATTCGCTGCTATTCTGTTTATACGTTCTATTTTGGTGTTAATCAATTTGCTTATTTCTGTTTCTAAATTTACTGATCCCGTAAGCAGCACCAGCAGCAATAGCAATGCCTAGCCCCCCGTCAATTGGTATTACCCCTGGATCCGGTGGATTATCAGGCTGGCTAAACACAGGTACGCTTGAGGCAATAAGTACAAAAAGCAAGGCCGTTGAAAATTTCTTAATCATAATTTAGGAATTATTTTCTTACCACGCGATATTGATAAGCCGCTGTGTCGTCAGAAAGTTCAATAATATACATACCAGCTTTAAAGTCCTCCAAATTCAAAGTTAATTGATTTCCTGTATAGTTGGAAATGTTTTCAAGTAAGAGTATTTGTCCAGCAAGATTACTGACTGTAACCTTGAAGCTTTTAACACCTGGTTTATAGGTATACGAAAGTTGGCCATTAGTTGGATTTGGCCAAACCTTAATTCCTAATTCTGCAAGGTTCTCTATACCTAGTACCGAATTATTATAAGCAAATGATTCTACTGCACATCCACTACTTAAGGAAGCAACAGAGTAATTCCCTATTCTTGTAGCAATAAGGCTTCCTGAAGTAGCACCTTCAATCGGAGTTCCTTCAAAATACCATTGATATGGACCTTCGGTTCTGGTGGCAATAAGTTTGGAACCTTCAGCCTGGATTGCCGGGGTTCGGCCATTTAAAGTAATGTAAAAACGATCACCCACTACTTTGGCGGAGTCCTCAGCAGATGCATTTTGACTATCGTACTCTACATTAAACTTGTACTCAACCCCCGGTGTAATCTCTATGTGCTGTTTGTTTAATTTATCAGTGAGCTCAACCGAAGTAGGAGACGTAAAGCTATTGAGATACTTAAAGTCTAAAGTATATTCTCCAGGTTCAGCAGATTCAATTGAAAGGGGCAACTGTTGAGAACATTTCTGCTCTGGAACGAAATTGAAGACCAAGTCTTTGCCATCAGAACTTTGCGTAGAAATGCTGAATAGCTTTGCCTTTTTAGGGTTGTACTGATTAAGGCGCTTTAGCCCATCTTTTAACTCTTCAAATTCAGGTTTAGCATCATTCCTTAAAGCAATAATTGCTTCATCGCGTAACTTATCCCTATTCAGGGCTACAATAAAAGCATCTCTTACGTCAGGCTCATTACCCCGACGATAAAAAGTTGCATTAACCTGAGTAGCTTTATCGGTTTCACGAACTGTTAGTGAAGGATTTTCGGCAGTTGCTTTTATCCAAAAAGATTGTCCGCTGGCAATAGTCATTGAACCATCTCCGTTAGCGGGAGGTACTTGGGCATCTGCGGCGGTAAAGCTGGTAAAGTTTAAGCTACCACTACTATTATCAGCAATATAGGCGGTTGAACTTATATTAGATACATTACCATCAGTAGTGTTCCAAACAGAATTCCAATCTAGGGGAGCCGGGTAGGGGTTGCCAATTAAATTCCAGCCGTAATCATCTGATGTAAAATCACCTGTATTAGTATAAGTAATATTGCTGTAGGTAAAATCACCTTGGTTTACCGGTCCAGTTACATCAAAAGTAACATTCTGGTTTCTATTTCTAAATATATACGAGCTTACTCCAATACCGGGAGCCATGCTACCACTATACGGATCGCCCCAGCCAAAATCCAAATCACCCGGTTCACTTTCGGTATACACGTATGTAAAAGACATATTAATATTATCGTTAGCCACACTATCCGTAGTTGCTCCAATAACCGGGCTTGCAATATACCGGTACGATGCTCCCTGAGCATCCATAAAACGTTCCACTACCACATTACCGGTAACTGCGGCACCACCTACCAGCGGAGCAATTAAAGCGGTAGCTTCGGCTGAGGTGGACTCTAAGCGAAAGGTGCTGGCACCACTACCATCAGCATCAAACACGGCACCTGAGGCTAATTGTAAAATTCCGTTAAGTCTAACTTCGGTAGCAGTAAGGGTAGCATCGGTAGCAGCGGAGCCGTTCGTTACGGTTAGGCTGTAGAGCTCGCTAACAGCCGAACCGCTAATACTCTGCTGGCCATCACCGGTTAAGTATAATGTACCCGCATTTGCCGATAGTATACTGTTATTAACTAGGTTGCCGCGCAGGTTAATACTATAGTTATTGCTTCCTACATTCAGTGGGGCATCTAAGGTTAGATTAGCAGCAACCGTTAGAGAGTCCTGTAGGGTTGTAATTCCTACCCCACTTAAAAGCAAATCGCCAAATTCCAAACCGTTTGAGGTTAAGGCTTGAGCCTCGTCACCATCAAGAGTAATGTTGGAGGTGGCACTGTTTAGTATGGAACCGCTAACAACGGTAAAATCGCCAGCCACCGTTAGAACGTTAGTGCTTAAGGCTAGCTCAGCTTCATCAATAAGGGTGAAATCACCGTTAACGTCAAAGTTGTCAGTTACGGTTTTGGTCACACCTCCAGCAATGGTATTACCTCTCAATACTACATTGTTGAACGAGCCGGTTCCGTTTAATTCAATAGTCTGATCATCGCCGTAAAGCAGAAGTGTACCATCATTTACTTGGATATTGCCGTTTACTACCAAATTGTTATACAGTTCCAGGGTAGCCAATTCAACATCCAGCGAGTTTCCGGCATCTACTATTATTGTACCAAACTGGGTAAGGCCGGGAGTGCCGGACAGAATGCTGTTATCTACAAACCGGAATGTATTGGGCAAGCCTGCCAAATCTCCGTCAACGTTAAGCACATTGGCAATTCTAACTGTGGCATTACCAAAATTGGCTTCTCCACTCTGTATATCAAATATACCATTTACCTGAAAGTCAGCATCCCCAAAATCTACCGAGCCATTCGGAACCTGAACTGTAAAGTTCCTAACATCAGTATCATCAAAGTTTAGTTCACCAAACGTTCCAAATAAAACACCATTAAGGCTGCTATTGTAAATTATATCATAAGTAATTTGGGCGGCGATTGACGTATTTAAAGGGTTAGGGTTCTGCCGGTAGTATAAGCCTCCGTTGGCTAAGATAATAGTATTGCCACCGTCAGAAATTGTACCACTAAGATTATAGATGGTGTCCGTTACTAAGATATCAGAACCCAAGGTTACGTTAAAATCAAAATTACCGGGCGTAGCTTCGGCCCGGTTAAGGCCCAGATACTGAAGCTGGCTGCCGCTTGCAAATGACAGGTCCATATTGCCGGAACCTTCAATTACTAGTCGGCTATTGGCGCTGGTAAGCAGTTGCCCAACAGTTGCGGTAAATGCCCCAGCTAAGCTAAGCGTGTTAGCCCCTACGTTCAATAACCCATCGGTCAGAGTTAATTCATTAGCTATAGTTAAATTATTGGCTATTGAAATACCGGCACCGTCGCGATCAACCACCAAGGTACCTACCTGTGGATTGGTACCGGCAACAGGCAGGGCGGCTATATTGCCCGAACCCTGAATAATTAAGGTGGAATTAGCAGTAGTACCAAATGCACCGCCGTTAGCTAGTATATCGCCGCGCAGGGTAAAGGTTTGGTCGGCCAGCTCCAGATTACCCTGGGTTAATATCAGGTCGTAATCACTGCCGTTCTCAACCCCAAAAATTACGTCTTGTAGTAGTTCAACACCGGCAGGGTTATTAATAGTAAGCGTACCGACCGCCAGGGTGGGGGGTAGCCCGTCTTCAATATGCTGCCGAGTAGTTCCGTTATAGACAATCGAAACCGGGTACTCCCAGGTTTGGTTGGCCGAAGGAATTTGAATAGCGTAATCTGCCGCGCCGGTTACAGCTGCCGATTGGAAGTTCAGGGTAGAAAAATCTTGAGCAGTGAAGCTACCGGAACCAGTGAGTTGCGCCTCGCCCACGAACTCCAACGTTACATTACTATTTACTGTGTAATCTATACCGGCATTATTTGATGGGGAGCCCTGAGCAATAATTTGTTGTACCGAAGAAGTATTTACGAAATTGAAGTTTACGTCGCCATTCGATGTATTGTCCAAAGTTGCATTACCAACTACCAGATTACCACTAAGATCAATATTAGTAGTTCCTGCCGGTGAAATACCACCACCACCAAATACATCATTGGTAAAATCTACCGTACCTTGAAGAAACTCTAGGTTACCGGTAATATCGATGTTTAAAGTTGCTGAACCGTTAAGAACAATGTTCTCCGTATTGTTCATGATTAAATTGCCACCTACTGAAACTCCCACCGTAGTACCTTCCAAATAAGCTAAAGCAACTAAAGCATCAGGGCCAATAATAAAGTCTTGACCAATTGTATAATTTTGAGTATCAAAAAGGCTCAGCCCCCAAATAGTAGTATTAGTATCTACAATTCTAAGATCTCCATTTAAAATAAAGTTTACACCCAGCAGGTCAAAAAAACCAGCAACCCAGTTTGGAGTATTCCATTCTAAATCTCCTATTGACTGCTGATCTAGGCCGGTAGGAACACTACCATTTGTAGTATAACCTGAAACTAATATTGTAGAATTGTTATCCCAAGTGGCTGAAGGGATATTGCCGGCGGAGCTAGTAGTGCCGATTTCATAAACACTTCCGTTATAAAAATTAAGGTTTGTAATAGGGGTACCGTTCGTACCTCTGTTAACACTCGCTCCTTCTAAGATCATTATCCGCCCATTCACATTAAGTCTCTGGTTTAAAGCACCCGGAGAACCCACAGTAGCAAATCCTAAACTTCCGAACTCTGCGGTAGTTGCCCGCCTTAATTCCAAGCTACCGGCATTTACAATTAGTGACGCCGAAGAAGCGATTGTTAACTGCGCTCCACCCACCACCTTAATATTGTTAGAGGTAACAGTGCCTGATGAGATTGTTACGGCCCGGTTAGCTCCAATATAAACAGTAGAAGCATCCGTGCCCGGGGCATTAGCAGCACCAACCCAGGCACTTCCGTTATATCGCTGCCATATAGAGGCATTGCTCCATTCGCCCGAAGTGGTAGCCCGGTAATCGTTAGTAGTTTGGCCTAACAATTCCGGCGAATACAGCAAGCTAAAAAATAATAATGCGTAGAGGTATAGTTTCATGCTTAGTTATACGTTCACTTTAACTCAAAAGGTAAAAATACAAATATGTAAGCAAGTTACGCTATAGTTTCGTTAATTGCTTGCTAATGTAATTTTGTACCAAATTTAAACCTAGGTTAGAGGGTGTACCTAGCCTTGGCTATAATTTATTCCATACTGCAAAAGTTCCCGATTTCTATATGGCTACCTCAGCAGAATATATCCCGGATTCTAAAAAAGTTAACTTAGCCCAATTTTCTAACCCGGAGTACTCTGCCGGGGCCGGTACTCTAAAGCTTATACTGTGGTATTTTGTAAATGTAGTTTTCTTTATAAATCCACTAAACCCCATAAGTAGCCTTAAGGTTTGGCTGCTCCGCTGGTTTGGGGCTAAGGTAGGCCAGGGCGTAGTAATCAAGCCTTCGGTAAATATTAAATATCCCTGGCTATTAACCGTTGGCAACCACTGCTGGCTGGGCGAGCGGGTCTGGATTGATAATTTAGTAACCGTTAGCCTGCACAATAACGTATGCCTGAGCCAGGGGGCTATGCTGCTTACCGGCAACCATAATTACAAATCAACCAACTTTAGTTTAATAACCGGCCCCATAACCCTGGAAGAAGGTAGTTGGGTTGGGGCTAAAAGCCTGGTGTGCCCGGGCGTAGTTGTGGGCAGCCATGCGGTGTTGGCGGCCGGTAGTGTGGCTACGGCCAACTTAGAGCCTTATACAATTTACCAGGGTAACCCGGCCCGGGCGGTTAGAGAACGTAAAATAACCCGGTAGTTAGCTTTTTATACCTAACAGTTCTTACCTTTGAGTTTAATTTTTTTCTTTTGAAGGTCTCAATAATAACCGTTGTATTTAATAATCGCACTACGCTTCCGGATACTATAGAATCGGTACTGGCGCAGGATTACCCTGGCATAGAATATATTATAGTAGATGGCGGCAGTACCGATGGTACCGTAGAGCTGATAAAAAACTACGGCAATGCTATTGATATTTTTGTAAGCGAACCCGATAATGGCCTATACGACGCTATTAATAAAGGCATTCAGTTAGCTACCGGTGAGGTTATAGGACTACTACACAGCGATGACCTCTTCTACAGCCACGATAGCGTGAGCAAAGTTGCCCAAGCATTTAAGGAACGCGAAGTAGACTCTATTTACGCCGACTTGCACTACGTAGATAAACGCAACACCAGCAAAATTGTCCGTAATTGGCGCAGCGGCGAATACAAAAAGCAAAAGTTTGAGCGCGGCTGGATGCCCCCGCACCCGACTTTCTACGTAAAAAAAGAGGTATACCAGCGGCATGGTCTATACGATACCAGTTTCAAAAGTGCCGCCGACTACGAGCTAATGCTGCGCTACCTGTACAAAATCGGTATTAGCACCCACTACTTGCCCGATACCTTAGTAAAAATGCGGGTGGGGGGCGAAAGTAATCGGTCTATAGCCAATAGGTTGCGAGCTAATAAGGAAGATCATCAGGCCTGGAAAAAGAATAAGCTTCGGCCTTACTTTTATACACGTATACTAAAACCACTGCGTAAATTACATCAGTTTATATTTAGGTAGATGAAGGCAAGCGATAAGGTTTGGGTATACCCAGTTTTAGTATAGGCAGACTCTTATCCCTACTATTTGAATCAAGAAAGTGTAATAAGAAACCGCCCTAAGACGCACAAAAAAAAGTTTGGCAAAGCACCAAACTTAAAGTTAGTGGTATTATTTATTCTGCTAAGGCATAAATTTAGGCCGGCGAATGTTTTTTCTCCGTATCCCCCCGCTGGTTGCTCCCGGTGTATACACTGCCTTAATACTTAAGATCATATACCAATCGTTATCGGTAGGGTTGCCCCGGTATTTTATTCCTTCTTCAGTATTACTAACTCTACGTTTATCAGCTAGCGTGTGGGCAATAATTTCGTCGGGAGCAAATACCTGCGAGTTAGCTAAACTAGTACCGAATGGCTCAGCATAATCTGTCGAAACATCATCCAGGTAATCAGTACTGGTATAACGAAGGCCCATTTCTACACTTAAGTCTACTGCCCGCAAGGCGTATACGCTTACCCCGGCTCCAAAGGGAACTGCTAATGCCACCGGGGCGTAAACCGGATCGGAACTACGGCTATCGCGTTCGGTAGCCAGAGGCCGCAACGGAACCCAATCACCCTGATATTCCCCTTTGGGAGCTACCGTGGTAAAACCAATACCAGCGAAAACATAGGGGTTAACTACCGAGCGATTAAAACGACTGTATTTATCAAATACGTAGCCCAGGGCGTGAACACCAAATTCAAAGTTATTGGCCCTGAAATTTAACCCCCGATCGTAGATAGGTGATTCCGGATCATTCTCCTGGTCATCACCGGCAATCTGGTAATAATTTAGCTCGGCCCTAAGGTTAACGTGCTTATGAACCCGGTACAAAACCCCGCCGCTTAACGAGTATCGGGGGTACAGCGGTATAGACTCTTTGAGGTCGCCGTAGTAGCTGGTCAGGCCAATGCCGCCGGTATAAGCAAGCTGACCTATACGGCCGCTGGCTCGCTTAAAGCTGGAGCGCCTACGTATTTGGGCATCAGCTATTTCGGCCATCATCGTAAAAAATAATATAAAAAGTACAAGTTTACGCATAGTCATAAATAAATAAGTGCCGGCCGGAATCTGCCAAAGATACCGTTAAATGTATAAGAATTACCCTTAGAAGCTACTAAATAACAATAAAGTTACAAAAATAAGGTTGAAGTTGGCAAAAAATAGCCACTCTGGTTATGTTTGTAAGCTTCATAATGAAGACTATTAACACTAATAATACAATATGACAAAGGTTATTGCGCTTAGCAATCACAAGGGTGGAGTGGGTAAAACTACCTCAACCGTTAATATTGGTGCCGGGTTAAGCATGAAGGGTAAAAAAGTGTTACTCATTGACATGGACCCCCAGGCCAATCTTAGCCAATGCTTCGGTATACAAGAACCGGAATATACCGTATACGGCAGTCTAATAGGGGAGTATGAGCTTAGGCCTTACGAAGTTCGGGAAAATTTACACGTAGTGCCCAGCACACTTGACCTGGCCGGGGCCGAGGTAGAACTAGCTTCTAAAATTGCCCGGGAAACCATCTTAAAAAAACTGGTAGATAAAGTACGGGATCAGTATGACTATATCCTGCTGGACTGCGCCCCATCGTTAGGTTTAATTACCATTAATGCCTTTGCTGCTACCGATGAAATCTATATTCCGCTGCAAGCGCAGTTTTTGGCGCTGCACGGCCTGGATAAGCTAATGGATATAGTAGAGCTAGTACGGGAAAACATTAATCCCGATCTGCACATTAGTGGTGTGTTTACCACCCAGTTTGATGGCCGTAAAGTACTAAACCGCGACATTGCCGACCTGGTAAATGAGCATTTTAAAGATAAAGTATTTAAGAGTATAATCCGCGATAATGTAACCTTAGCCGAGGCGCCCAGCCATTGGCAGGATATCTTTAGCTATAGCCCTAAGAGCAATGGCGCGCAGGATTACGGTGCTTTGGTAGACGAAATTTTAGAGCGCAACGAGCGGGTTATCGCTTAGGCTATACTCTTAAATAACCTTAGTAAAAAGAAACACAGATAAGATAGATAATGGCTCAACAACGGAAGAGTTTTAAAACGGCAATAGATAAAACAAATTTAAGTGAGCGCGGAGGTATAAAAAGTCTGGTAGGCAATCCGGCTCCTACTAAACCGGAACCTCAGCCTATCCACGAGGAGTCGGAGCCGGCTAAAGATATACGCCAGACGTTCGTGATCAGGGAAGACTACCTGGAAAAACTAAAAGATTTTGTTCACCTGAAGCGGGTAACCGAAGATAGCTACTATACCCAAAAGGAAGCCATGCAGGAGGCCCTGGATATGCTATTTGAAAGCGTGGATGAAATACCTGGCCGGCCGGAAAAGATTAAAGAACGCGAACAGGAACGCGCCAGTAGAATTAGGAGGGGTAAGAGGAATTGAAAATTTCTAGCTACTAGTGGCAGAGGTACTGTTATGTATAAGATTATTATGCACCATACTGGTCTGCGAGCAGTAGAAGGCTTAAGAAAGACAATGCTACTAATATTGATTACCGTAATTTGGATGTATGCGTCGTGACCAATTGATTTGTGTCAACTTAGACAAAGCGCGGCTTTGCGTAAAAAATACTGAAATACATTTGCAACATAAATCTAAAAAAGGCTGCTCAGTGCAGCCTTTTTTAGATTTAAATTTAACGATTATCCTTACGATTGGTATCCGGGTAATTACGGGCGGCATTAGTTATTCTTGGAAATTTATAACGCAGAAGCATTATCTCAGGATCTATGATCTTGAATTAATGCGAATTAGGATGCTAAAACACAGGATTTAAAACCTTCCGGTAGAAGTTTGACGCGGCCAGCTAGGCTATTACAAATGTCGAACAGGAGGTGAAACTCTAATAAGTAAATTTACATTCAGAAGCCTTCCATCACTTGTGGACTGGGTTCGAAATTTCGGCTATTGAGGTATTTATTATAGCGTTGAACTAGCTGAGGCAGATCCTTATAGCTTAGCTGGTTTGCTTCAATTTTTGCTGCCAGCTCCGGCATCTCAGCGAAGAAATATACCATATCGCGCTTATAGTGGAGCCGCTTTACCCTAACTAAGGGGTAGTTTTGATGCTGCAGAAATTGGGTGCGTTCAGTAATGGCTAATCCAACCTCAGCCCCACCTGCACCCGCTCCGGAAGCGGTATTGGTTCCTTCCGGAAGCTAAGTTTCACCGGACCATCTTCTTCCACATCAAAGAATAGGTAGCCATCAAAGTCCAGCGATAGGGGATGGATATCGACCGTGTTCTCCTGGGAATATAGTTTGGTAGTGCGCCCCTCGTAACTAATACCCACCTCGGTGACGGCCTTTGGCTCCAAATAGGTTTACCTTCCGTAGGGCTGATAATTTCCAGGCTTTCCAGGTTGCGGACAAACTCCAGCTTTTTCTTGGTGATATGTACCTTAAAGGTTATCTGCAGTGTATCGCGGGTTTCCCGATCAATTGCGTAGCCTGGTAATTGCTTAGGGTATTTGCCAAAACCAAAAGACAATAAGCCCAATAGGCTGATTAAAATAACTTTGTACATGAGCTAAGGGTATTTTCAGTTACAAAACTACAAAGAAATAGGGAATAAGTGTTTGGTGGGTTAGGGAAGTGATTTTGAGTAAGGGAAGGTTCTCAATTTTATAATCTTACGGTCTGTGTCCTCACAGACCGTAACGGCATGAGGTAATTGGTCTGTGGGGACACAGACCAAGGAGAACTTTATATTTTCAACCTTTCAATTTTTTCTTCCCAGTCCTTTAATGAATAATCTGGCAAATTTGACTTTGCAAACTTTATGAAATTGTAGTGATAGGAATTGAAGTTACATACTGGTAGTAAATCTTCCAAAGCACCTAATAATTCTTGCCTTTCAATTTCATTAAACTCTAGCCACAACCTATTTAAATGCCAATATCCAGCTGAAATCAAAAATTCTTCCTCAAAAAAATGTGATATTAACCTGTGTCTTAAGTATGGTCGAATTTTTTTGAAGCCAACTGTGACAATTCTTTTAAGTACAGATTCTTTCCTAAAATCATCGTAAGGAGAATTAACTAATTCCAGGTATTTCTCAATAGCGTATTCTAATGAGGTAACGTTTTTACCATTCCCGATCAGTTCAAACATATAGAAAGCCCAATAGCGATCGAAAGATTCTAAATCATCGAAATATTTTACTTTTCCACTATTGATATTGAGACCTATTTTGGATAAATAAATTGAAGACTGGTATATGGCTGTTTGCGATTCCTGTCTATTTCTGGTAAAAATTACCATATCGTCTGCAAATCTTAAATAGCCAAAATTATTAGACTCACAATAGTCGTTTATTGATTTATCGAAATCTTGAAGATAAAAATTAGCTAAAATCCTAGAACAGTCTGCAACCTCATCTTGAGGTAAGCCAATGTATTTAGTTCCGTATCCATCAATTTTCTTATTCTAATTTCGCAAAAAGTGACATAAGAGATCCACATAAAAAGCTTTTGAAGACGGCGTCTGTAGATGAATTTTTTTGATTAGCCTATCAAGATTTATATTATCATAGAAGTGGCGATATCTAATTTTACAGCACATTTGTAATCTTCACTTCTACTAAACTCAAAAGCTTTCTTTTGAAAATCTTTCCAATTTTCACTCCACTTAAATGGATTAAAACTATTTAATCCTGGATACTCGATAATTTTGCTGTATTCGCTTTCTATCTCTTCTTCAAGCCTTATCGTATTACCTAATTGCCAGCCCCCGAAAGTTCATTCAACTCTGTTTTCAGCAATGTGCTCTTCAATCATTTTAGTACAGAAGTAGTATAAAAAATGATCCTTTGGAGAAAAAGTAGTTGTGATTCTAGCTACGTGATTATTTTTACTTAACATCAAGTATGCTCTAGGATGTTGTGGGTTATAACTAAACTTTGTTATTTCTTGATATAAAGATTCAACAATTTCCTGTTTATTTAACGGTTTGTCGAAAGGAACAAGGCTTTCCTTCAGTTTTTTGACAAAACTTTTTGGAAAAACCATTTTGAAAGAATCAATATCTAGCATAAAATTGGCAGACTATTAAGTCTGCCTAAAATAAGAGATAATAACAATATAACCTACATATTCCTCCTATACTGCCCACCTACCTCAAACAGCGCATTCGTAATCTGACCCAGCGTACAGTATTTAGTAGTTTCCATTAGGGCTTCGAAGAGGTTGCCGTTTTGGATGGCTACTTGCTGTAGGTCGCGGAGGAGGGTGGCGCCTTTTTCGCTGTAGCGCTTCTGCTGCAGTTCCTTGGTGCGGATTTGCTGGTGCTTTTCTTCTTCGGTAGCACGAATAACCTCGCCTGGAATAACGGTAGGGCTGCCCTGAGAGCTTAAAAAGGTATTTACTCCAATAATAGGCAGTTCGCCGGTATGCTTGAGGGTTTCGTAGTACAGGCTTTCCTCCTGTATTTTGCTGCGCTGGTACATGGTTTCCATAGCGCCCAGCACGCCACCCCGCTCGGTCAGACGGTCAAACTCGGTTAGTACGGCTTCTTCTACCAAATCGGTAAGCTCTTCAATAATAAAGCTGCCTTGTATAGGGTTCTCGTTCTTAGCTAAGCCCAACTCGCGGTTAATAATCAGCTGAATTGCCATAGCGCGGCGTACGCTGGCTTCGGTAGGCGTGGTAATGGCCTCGTCGTAGGCGTTGGTGTGCAGGCTGTTGCAGTTGTCGTATATGGCATAGAGCGCCTGCAGCGTAGTACGGATGTCGTTAAAGTCAATCTCTTGCGCGTGCAGCGAGCGGCCGCTGGTCTGGATGTGATACTTCAGCATTTGGCTACGCTCGTCGGCGCCGTACTTTTGCTTAAGGGCTTTGGCCCAAATACGGCGCGCCACCCGACCAATAACGCTGTACTCGGCATCTACCCCGTTGCTGAAGAAGAAGCTCAGGTTCGGCGCAAACTTATTAATATCCATGCCGCGGCTCAGGTAGTACTCCACAAAGGTAAAACCGTTCGCCAGTGTAAAGGCCAGTTGCGAAATGGGGTTAGCGCCCGCCTCGGCAATATGGTAACCGCTAATGGATACCGAGTAGAAATTGCGAACGTTCTTATCGATAAAGTACTGCTGCACGTCGCCCATCAGGCGCAGCGAGAATTCGGTAGAGAAAATACAGGTATTCTGGGCCTGGTCTTCCTTTAGAATATCGGCCTGAACGGTACCGCGTACGGCTGCCAGGGTACGGGTTTTAATATCCTGGTACACGTTGGCCGGCAGCACCTGGTCGCCGGTTACACCCAGCAGCATCAGGCCCAGTCCGTTATTGCCTTCCGGCAAATCGCCGTCGCCGTTTACCCCGTGGTAGCGCGGCCGTTCGGCACCCAATTCCTTATAAATTTGGGTAATTTTCTGCTGAACTTCTTCTTCCAGGCCGTTTTCCTTTATGTACAATTCGCACTGCTGGTCAATAGCGGCGTTCATAAAGAAACCGGTAAGCATAGCCGCCGGGCCGTTAATGGTCATGGAAACCGAGGTTTTCGGATCGGCCAGGTTAAAGCCGGAATACAGTTTCTTGGCATCGTCCAGGCAGCAGATGCTTACGCCGGAGTTACCAATTTTGCCATAAATGTCGGGGCGCCAGTCGGGGTCGTTGCCGTAGAGGGTAACCGAATCGAAGGCGGTGGAGAGGCGGGCGGCGGGCATGCCCAGGCTTACGTAGTGGAAGCGGCGGTTGGTACGCTCGGGGCCACCCTCGCCAGCGAACATCCGGGTTGGGTCCTCGCCCTGCCGCTTAAAGGGGAATACCCCGGCGGTATAGGGGAACTCACCCGGTACGTTTTCCTGTAGTTGCCACTTCAGCACATCGCCCCAGGCTTTGTAGCGGGGCAAGGCCACCTTGGGTACGTGCGTGCCGGCTAGGGTTTCGGTATAGGTTTGCACTTTTATATCTTTACCGCGAACCTGGTACACAAATTCATCGGCCTGGTAGCGGGCCAGTTTGCTTTCCCATTCTTCAACCAGCTTCCAGTTGTGCGGGTCCAAGTCCAGCTTTACGCGCTCCAGTTCTTCCTGCAAACCCTTAACCAAACGGTCCTTATCGTCAATAGCGCTTTCCTTCAGGCTATCAATTGAAAGCTGCAAGCCGTATAATTTTTGGGCAACCTGAGCTTGTTTGTCCACCCAATCGTCAAAACCGCGGTTGTTCTCCGAAATTTCGCTTAGGTAACGGGTACGCTTGGGCGGAATGATAAAGATTTTCTCGCTCATTTCGCCGCTGGCCATAAAGGTGCTTTTCAGTTCGGCGCCGGTGCGTTCCACCAGTTTCTCCATAACGGCCTTATACAGGCTGTTCATGCCGGGGTCGTTAAACTGGCTGGCAATGGTACCATATACCGGAATTTCCTCGTCGGGCGTTTCCCAAAGTTGATGGTTGCGCTTATACTGTTTCTTTACATCTCGCAGGGCATCCATAGCGCCGCGCTTATCGAACTTATTTATTGCAATCAGGTCGGCAAAGTCCAGCATATCGATTTTTTCCAGCTGGGTAGCGGCGCCGTATTCGGGCGTCATTACGTAGAGGCTGGTGTTGCTGTGTTCAATAATTTCGGTATCGCTCTGACCAATGCCCGAGGTTTCCAAAATAATTAGATCGAACTGAGCGGCTTGTACCACATCTACAGCATCCTGCACGTACTTGCTTAGGGCCAGGTTGCTCTGGCGCGTAGCCAACGAACGCATATACACCCGCTCGTTGCTGATGGCATTCATGCGGATACGATCGCCCAGCAGCGCCCCACCGGTCTTCCGTTTAGAAGGGTCTACCGAAATTACGGCTATCTTTTTCTCCAGAAAATCAAGCAGAAAGCGGCGCACCAGTTCGTCTACCAGCGAGCTTTTACCCGCGCCGCCGGTGCCGGTTATACCTAATATTGGGGTTGTTGGTTGTTGGCGGCCGCCGCTGCGGTTGTTGGTTGTTAGTTTCTCGCGCAAGTCGCTGAATTTTTCGGGGAAGTTTTCGGCGGCGCTGATTAGTTTGGCTATGGTTTGGGGGTCTTTCCGGGGTAGTTCTTTAACAGTGCCGGCGTCAACATTTTCGCCGGTGGGAAAGTCGCACTGCTGCACCATATCGTTAATCATACCCTGCAAGCCCATTTCGCGGCCATCATCGGGCGAGTAGATGCGGTCGATGCCGTAGGCGTGCAGTTCTTCAATTTCGGTGGGGAGGATGGTGCCGCCTCCGCCGCCAAATATTTTAATGTTGTCGGCTCCTCGTTCCTTAAGCAAATCATACATATACTTAAGGTACTCCACGTGGCCGCCCTGGTAGCTGGTAAGGGCAATAGCCTGGGCATCTTCCTGAATAGCGCAATCCACAATTTCCTGTACCGAGCGGTTGTGGCCCAGGTGAATAACTTCGCATCCGGTGCTCTGGATAATACGGCGCATAATGTTGATGGCTGCATCGTGGCCGTCGAAAAGGCTGGCCGCAGTTACAATGCGGATGTGGTGCTTAGGCTTATAGGGTTCCTGCGAGTAGGTTTTAGGTTTATCGGCAACGGCAGACGTGGACATAGCTTAAAAATTTAGTATACGGTTGAGGCCTAGGGTATTTAACGCGGCCTTAGGTAAGTCGTTCTGCGAAAATACAAATAGCCGGCCGGATTTGCTAACGGGCGTTCGGTAGTTGATAGTTTAGCTTCGAAACCACTTTAAATAAAAGAGCCCGACCAAAGGCCAGGCTCTTATCAAATAGGGTACGTTAACTTACTAGTTTAGCTTTATAGTCCAGCTATAATTTTTAGAGTTGTATTTTTTGTCCACGACTGTTAAATTATATATATAATTTCCAGGAGTAGCGTTTTCGCTTCCGTATAAAGTTTCAGTAAGGTTATAGCTAGTTCCTGAGATGTTGTTTTTCACTTCCCGTACTTGCTGATCCCCAGCGGGGGGAGTCATAGTTAGGGCTAGAGATAAAATTCCGCTAGGATCAGTAACAGTACCGGTCATGGTAACGTCGTTCTCCTTAGCGAAGCCGGCAGCTAATTCGGTACTGGTAGGGGTTGAAAGGATAAAGCCCGGACCCTCACTATCTGGAGCCTCCTTGATGATGATAGTCCAATCTTTGTTAAGAGTAGCGCCCTGTCCATCTTTAGCAACTAGTAAAAGCTTATGTTCACC
This sequence comes from uncultured Roseivirgaceae bacterium, assembly GCA_964504565.1. Taxonomy (GTDB): domain Bacteria; phylum Bacteroidota; class Bacteroidia; order Cytophagales; family Cyclobacteriaceae; genus Cesiribacter. The sequence continues at coordinate 108,237 of CAZDEY010000010.1, read as the reverse complement.
TACAGCTGCATTCTCAGTATTAATGGAAAAATTCAGAGCATAGGTAGATTCTTCCAAATCTGATCTTTCAAGGAGTGTATCTTGCTGGGCTGCAGGGGAGGTAATATACAGGCCTACAAAATTCACGCCTTGTTCGTCAGCTAGAGCGCCAGTGATTACTATATCGTCTCCTTTAGTAAAGCCTTCGCTCAATTGCTCTTCAGTAGGATTGGTTAACGTGAGCGTGGGAGCAACACTATCAGTGGCCTCATCATCACCGCACGCAAAAAAGACAATAGATATTGCTAATAAGCCTATCTGGCTTATCGTTCTCAAATTCATCATAATATTAGGTTAAGAAATTATTTGATTGCACAAATAAAGTCTTTTTTAAATTGTTAACAAAGAAAACTTTACAGCTTCACGGAATTGAGGGGTTTGCTTAAATTTAATGTTAAGCAGATGGGGCACTACTAAAATTTTTCTATGGTTATGTGACGATAGCCCGAGGGATTAAGTATGTCCGGAGATTATTGCCGGTATATAATTTTTTTACCGGATGTGTTAAACTATGTTGAATACGAGTAACCTTTTAGCGCACCTTTGTAAAGTGTATTTTTTAATAATTAAGGCTCAGCAGCATTTGTGATCCCAGTCTACTCTCGGCAATAGTAATAATTCGCTTCCATTATATTTAGTACGGTTCTGCGCCCCAGCTTTCTAAAGCAAAACCTTACCGAAAAAAAAGCACGACATCAGGGCCGTGCTTAGGGTTAGTGTGATTGTTCATCATTCACTATTTCTTCATGCCTTCCATATTAATAAGCTGAAGAATCTTACCGTTATCTTCATCCGTCAGTACGTAAATTGAGCCGTCCGGGGCTTGTTCTACGTCGCGAACGCGTACGGCCAGGGGCAGGCGTTCCACTTCATTTGCCTTCTGACCATCAACTTGTACTCTTACTATACCGCTGGCTGTAAGCCCTCCAATTAGAGCGCTGCCCTGCCACTCCGGAAACATAGTGCCGGTATAAAAAATTAGGCCGCTGGGCGATATGGTGGGTGTCCAGTGGATGGCAGCATCGGCAAACTCGGGGCGGGTTGGCGGGTTGGGGATATCGGTGCCGTCGTAGTTTTTACCCCAGCTCACTACCGGCCAGCCGTAATTTTTGCCGCGCTGCGGCTGGTTAAATTCATCCCCGCCCATCGGGCCCATTTCGGCTACCCATAAATTGCCGGTAGCCGGATCAATAGCCGCACTTTCAATATTACGGTGGCCGTACGACCAGATGGTTGGTTCCGCGTTTTTCTGATTTACAAAGGGATTATCGTCCGGCACGCTGCCGTCATCCTTAATCCGGATTATAGTACCTAAACTATTGCTCAGGTCCTGCGCCGGATCGAACTTGAACCGCTCGCCTAAGGCTAAATATATATACCCCTCTGGTGAAAACACAATGCGGTTACCAAAGTGATTAGGCCCCTCAACCTTAGGCTTCTGGCTGTAAATAACTGTAAAATCTTTAATTGCCATACCTTCCAACCGACCGCGGCCTAGGGCGGTAGAGGCAGTGCCGTTCGGGCCGGGTTCGGCAAAGCTCAGGTAAACGTACTGATTCTGGGCAAAGTTGGGGTGCAGGGCTAAATCCATAAGCCCGCCCTGGCCCTTAGCGAATACCTTGGGTGTACCGCTTAGGGGTTTGGATAGGGTAGAGTCTTTATTAAGAATATAAAGATTACCGGAACGCTCGGTTACCAGCAGGCGACCGTCGGGCAGAAAGGTCATACCCCAGGGGTACTTTAGCTCCTTAGCTACAGTTTTGACCTTTATAGAGTAGGTATCCGTGAGAATATTACTCTTTTGGCCGCAGGCTGGATTAAGCCAGCTAAGAATAATTATAAGGCTAAGTCCGGTTACAGACTTTATTAAGTAGCGCATAGCATAGGAAGTTGGTAGATATACTAGCTAACCTAAAGCCAAGTTGAATGTTCAACCGCTGATTTAAACTTGACCGAACCTTATACAGCCTAACTCTTATTGAATACAGTATCTGGCAATAAAATTATAAACCAGTCGATATGAAGTCATAGGTATTGATCATTTCTTAATAAGAAATCATTACTTATTTATTTCAAAGGAAATACCTTCTTTAAAGGCAAGAAAATGCCGGTATATACCTTATACCGGCAACAAAGATGGACGATGTTTAGAAGTTACTGTTTAAGGTACGCTTATAACGTATCTTGTAAGATGAAAAGTTGCGCTATCTTACTTCAATAGATAGTTCTTCAGCATCCTTTTCACCGGCACTGTCGGTAGCTACAATTCGTATAGTTGCGTTTCCTCCAAAACCTTGGGTATCGGCAACCTCTACTGTTTCGCTAATGCTGTACTTGCCATTTATCGGTTCAGGGAAATCTTTGTTGGAGAGAGTTTCATTATAGAACGTAAGGCCATAAGCTCTAACCGATACTTCGAGGCTGGTTAACGTGCGCTCCTGGTGAACCTGAACGGATGCATCAATAAGGACACTTTGGCCACTACTGATGGTAGCTCCATCCTGAGGTGAATTAATAGTTATTAGCGGTAGGGTACCGGCCTTTTGATCTTCATCTTTAGAGCAGCCTGATACCAATATCCCTATAAGCAGAAGTAACAAGTATGATTTCATAGGTTTATAACGATTATATAGGGTGATAGTTAATTGGAGTTTTGGGTTATAAGGCTAGGGTACGTGGATTTATTCAGTATTCCTTTTAGCTGATTAATTGCCTCCTGATTTTCCGGCAGGTAAATATTTTCCAGTATGTTAGATTTTTCACGACTGGTCAAACGCCAGTTCAGAGAGGCTCGTTCAATATCCAGGGCAGGCTCGCCATTTCCTTTTTTTAGTGTGCGGGGAATATACTGCAATTCAACCCGGTGCAGGGGCACATCCAGCCAGCTTTCGGCATATTTAACCAGGTTATCATTTTTAGCATCCTGAATTGAGGTCCAGTTTCGGTAAATATTTTCTAGTGGGTTAAATAATTGGTCAACTATCTGGCTGGTTTCCAAGGGTTCGGCCGGCCGGTTTTTTTCCGAATCCCTTATACAAAGTAGCAGCAGCCCGGACGTATTTTCGGCTATCCAATCTTTGTAGCTGTAGGCAAAACGCAAGGCATCCTCCATACCAAAGTTATCGGCAATACCGCTATCCATAGTTTCAATTGGCGGATCGGTAGGTAACACCTGATTGGGGGTGATATACGGAAAAGTAGCATTCATTCTGAGCGCACTTAAAAACCTTAAGCTATCAGCCTGCTGATTCTTGAAGAGCGCCCGAAAATCTACCCCGGCTATTCGGCTGCCGGTGTTTAACGTAAACTCGGAGTCGGAGTGGGCCTGAGCCAAATAGCTAACCCCCTGCGAGCTTATATAGAGTTTACGACCATCATTAGTTATATTAGGAGCTAATACTAGCATCGGTACTAAGTTGGAAGCTTCGGCCTCCCTATAATCTCCTAGGCTTTTATTCAGTACACCGTCAGTATTTTGGTTTAGCTGTTGCTCAAAAGCAAAGCCGCGGTCAGTAATGTATTCATTCCCGGCCCACGTAAAGGTTTTAGTTTGCATCAGCAAATCGTTGACCACCAGGCTAAAGATTATTGGGTTTAGATTGTCCCGGCTTATTTTGGCCAAGTGGTGGGCATCATAGGGGCTGGTGCTGTTGTTTATTTTATTTTGAAGAATTAGTTCTCGAAAGTAGGCGGCACCTACCATACCCCCGGAAGCCCCGGTCATTAAAGTCGTATGGTTCAGTAGTTGGCCGTTAGTTGAACTATCAGCGGCCTGAAGGCACCGCATTGTCCATAAAGCTGATCGCTGACCACCACCGCTGGTACAGATTAGTACCATTACCGGCGCCTGGTCCGGGGCAAAGCCGCTGCGCCAGTTATCAAGTATCTTCTTGGTATTTAGCCAGTCACTTTCTACAATTTCCGGACTTAATAACTGTTCAAGAGCTTCCGGTGTATATTTAGCTTTAGGTCCGTCATAATTGAGACCGTAGGCTGGGTGGCTATACTCATCTTTTACAAACCCACTAAAAATATTCAGGATAATAAATATGCCTAAGAAAGCTGTAAATGCCCAGCTTCTTAACCAAAATGATATTGCTCCAACCACCATTAATATTAGGGTGAACAAGAGTATGCAACTGGCGGCCGCCGGTAATTGGGCCCATTCGTATTGCTGAAAGAAGCCTAAGCAAAATACGATAACCAGCAGCCCAGCCTGCAACAAAACTGAGTTTAAATGGTGCTGGTCGAATACCTTTAGAATGGCGGTTTTGCTGTAGTAGGTTGGGCTGGTGAAAACCGCCTGGGGTTTTAGGTTAGTAGAAATATACCACTCTACCTGACTTTTTTTGCTTTTGGCTGACCGCAGCCGATTGGCCATATTTATGCGGCTCACCTTAATCTTTCTTAGGTTGCGGTCAACCTTTTTAGCTAAATTAAAGAGGCTGTTTTTATTCGTTAAGTTGAAATAGAGAATAGTAAGCGCAGATACCAAGCCAAAACCAATTATTAACCCACTAATATGCCCGGTAATATTTAGCCAGGTATTAGTTTCGTAACTAACCTGAAACCGGTAAATTTGAATTGTGGCAGCCAGCAAAAATGCCAGCGGTAAAATGCTGTTATTTATACAAAAATTAAGGAAAGGTCGTCGGGTTAGGGCTAGAAAAGAAAAACCGGCACTATCCAAAATATAGGCTGTCATGTGAAACGCCATAGTGAACAGCCCTAATGTCACGCCTATTGAAAAGTAACTCCAGAAATTTACCCGGCCTAAATACTCCGCGTCCAGAAATAAAAACGGGATGCCTAAAACTTTTCCGAAATTCTGGAAGATTATTGCAAAAAGTATTAGCCACAGCAGTAAAAGCATGAAGTTTTTCCGCAGGTGCAATACCAGCAACTGTACCGGAAAACTATGAAACGCGTACCTTAAAATGCTCATGAAATACTTCGGCAGTAAAATTTATAACTACTATAAGTATACGAAGTAAACGGCGAAAAGAACGTTAACTTATGCCACTAACCGGTGGCGTATAAGTTTTTGCTAATTTTTGTCCTTTTTTGAGCCGGCATACAATTCGTATTCGTATAACCTGCCATCCAATTGGCTAAGCGGAACCTCAATTTTATGTTTAGTACGTAACCCAATTTCTTTACCCAAGGCCGGGTTGCCTAGTACCAAATACGCAGAATAGCCTGCCAGACGGCTTTTCATAAAGTCGCCTATTTCTTTATATGTGCTTTTAAGTTCTTCGGTGTCTCCCAAGCGTGCGCCCCATTCCGGGTTCATTATTAACTTGGCCGGAGCTTTAGGAAGCTGTACTTTACTATAGTCAGCCTGTTCAAGCTGGATATTGCCGGAAACCCCGGCCGCCTCGGCATTTTGCCGGCTGGCCTTTAGAGCTCCACCTTCAATATCACTAGCCCAAATTTGGTACTTTAGAGGTTGACGCTGCCGGCGGGCCACACCTAATTGTTTAGTCCACTCCGATTTGCGGTAAGGCAGCAGGTGCATAAAACCATAATTTTCGCGAAAAATACCTGGCGCGGTATTGGTAGCTAATAAGGCTGCTTCTATAGCTAAGGTACCACTTCCACACATCGGATTTACTAGCGGCATTCGACCGTCCCAACCAGTATCTTGTACTATTCCGGCGGCCGTATTTTCCATCAAGGGGGCTTTCCAAGGGTTCAGTCGGTAGCCTCGCTTAGCTAAGGTTTCACCGCTAGTATCCCACCAAAGCTGAACTTTATCATTAGTCCAGTACAGAAAAATTACGCTCCGGTCCTTTTCCTTTCCGCTGTCGGGGCGGCGGTTATATAGGGCCTGCATGCGATCAACCAGGGCATCCTTTAACCTAAGGCTGGCAAATCTAAAATCTTTAATGGTGGGGTTTCGCACAAAAGCGTCAATACTGAGGTAGCCATCCGGGCCTATATATTTTTCCCAGGGTAATTTTCGGGCTTCTCTATACAGTTCATCGGCATTTTTAGCCTTAAATTCCGCCATATGCCAAAGCACACTATTGGCAGTACGTAGCTGCAAATTTAACCATTGGCAGTCTTCCAGCGTACCTTTGGTTTCTATACTGGCCGGGCTTTCGGCTACCACCGGGTAGCGTAGGGCCTGCAATTCGGTTTTTATCCAACGGGTGGCACCCGGCACACAGCGTATTAGTATAGGGCGGAAATTTTGCATAAGGCTACAAAGGTAAGCAGTAGCCTAAGCAGGCAAAGCTATATGTGGAAAACTTTAGCCTAACTGTGAACGATTTTGGATTTAAAAGCCATAAATTTCGGGTCGGATTATTTATTACACTACACTATAGATTCAGCTAGAACTATGAAAATTTGGTTTCAGTGCAAAATTAAATACCAGAAAGAGGATGAAAACGGCAGGCTTAAAACCCAAAATGAGCCGTACTTGGTGGATGCGGTAAGTTATACTGAAGCCGAAGCCCGAATTTACCAGGAACTAGGTTCAATCATCCGCGGCGAATTTGAAGTAACCAGTATTAATAAAAGTAAGATTACCGACATTTTTCACTATGATGATGCCGACCAATGGTACCATTGTTTTGTAACCTACATGGCTGTTGATGATGTGAGTGGAAAAGAAAAGAAGGTTACTAACCAAATGCTGATTACTGCCAATGAGCTTCAGCAGGCCTGCGAACGTTTAATTGAAAGCTTGGGTAATTTGCTGGTTACCTACAAAATTGCCAAAATTCAGGAAAGCCCAATTGTTGAAATTTTTCCTTACATAGAAGATGATAGGGAGGAAGAGCCCCAGGCAGTGGCCGTTCCGGAAACTACCCAGGAGGAAAATGAACTAAGCGAACAGGAGGCCGAGACAGTTTAAGTTCGCACCTAAAAATTTGTTTTATGTTTACCCAATAGTTGTTAATCAAACACAATTATTGGGTATTATTTTTTTATTGAATACCCATCGGTTTTATTTTGATGTGGATTTGATAGGAAAATTTCTCTATATTTATTGAGGATTAGCAAAATGTTTTTTCCATTTTCTAAACTACTCATAACGGCGGGATCGGGTTTATGAAAAATCAGGAGATACTCTTAATTGAGGATGATAGGGAATTTATTTTTCTGCTATCGAGAGTCCTGAAGCAAGAAGGGTATTTAGTCTGCCAGGCTCATTCAGCTAACGAGGCCCTTAAGATTCTCAAAACCAAATCGGTTGATTTAATACTAAGCGATGTAAACCTGGGCGATGCCAACGCTATAGACTTCCTGCCAAAGTTTAAAGAATTTCAAGCGCATGCTGAAGTAATCATTCTTACTGCCTACGGTAGAGTTAAAGATGGAGTTAAAGCCATTAAAAACGGCGCGTACGATTACTTGGAAAAAAGCAGCGACCAAACCCGACTTTTGCCCCTGGTTGAAAAAGCCTTAGAAAAAGCCAAGCTAAACAAGAAAGTAGACGAACTGGAAAAGTTAGTTGATGTCAGTTACGGCTTTGAAAGTGTTATTGGAAAATCGCCGGCTATAGTGCAGGCTACAGATTTAGCCAAACAGGTAGCGATAACTAATGCCACTGTTTTACTGCTAGGGGAAACCGGTACCGGTAAAGAAGTGTTTGCCCGCGCAATCCATCAAAGTAGTCCGCGCTCCAAGGGTAATTTTGTAGCGGTCAATTGTAGTGCGTTCAGCAAAGATTTGCTGGAAAGCGAGCTGTTTGGTCATAAAGCCGGATCATTCACCGGGGCTACCTACGATAAGAAGGGATTATTTGAGGAAGCTAATGGTGGAACCCTCTTCTTGGATGAGATTGGTGAAATGGCTATTGATTTGCAGGCTAAATTGCTGAGGGTACTGGAATCAGGCACATTTATGCGGGTAGGAGAAACTAAAACCACTTCGGTAGATGTACGCATAATTGCGGCTACCAATCGTCATTTGGCTGAGGCCAACAGCAATTCCTTCCGATCCGACCTTTACTACCGGCTTTCGGTTTTTCAGATTGAGCTGCCGCCGCTTAGGGACCGGAGTGAAGATATACCTTTACTGGCCGATTTTTTTATAGCTAAATTTAGCCAGACTATGCAAAGGCCGGTTCCAATAATTGAGCCGGATTTTTATAAGTACTTACAGAAGTTTGACTGGAAGGGAAATATCCGGGAACTACGAAATGTAATTGAACGCGCTATAATCCTATCTAAAGGAACCTTAAAATCCGACTCATTGCCTTACGAAATTAGGTACGGGTTAAATAGCCATAATAAAAAAACTAGCCAATTCGATTTAACCACAGTTGAGAAAAATCATATTCGGCACGTAATGCATATAACCAAGGGCAATAAAAGCAAAGCCGCAAACATGCTAAATATTGGGCTTTCTACCTTATACCGCAAGCTTAGTGAGTACGAAGAAGTTGAGGAACGAGCCTATTCCGAATCTTAGGAGTACTCTTCTTGAATTAAACGAGGTATATCCGTAGGCAGACGGGTCAGCATTTCGTAGTTAAGCTGCTGGCTCATTTCACTAAACGAAGCTACGGATATTTCTTGTTGACCCTGCGTTCCAATCAGTACAACTTCATCGCCAATACCTACTTCCGGGGAGTCAGTAACATTAACAATTAGTAAGTTCATATTGACCACGCCGATTACCTGCGCCGGTTTACCTTGTACCAACACCCGGCCATTGTTGCTTAAACTGCGGGAAAATCCGTAGGCGTAACCAACCGGAATCAGGGCAATTGTCATATCGCTGGTGGCCAAGAACGAGGTTCCGTAGCCTATATATTCGCCCAGTTTAACCTGCTTAATACTCATTACTGAGGTAGTCCAGCGCATCAGCCGGCGCAACGGATCGGGTTTTGAACGAAGTTGTAAAATGCGGGTTTCAAGGCTCGGCCAAAAACCGTATAGTATTATACCTACCCTTACCAAATCGTACTGAGCTTTAGGGTAGTTTAGTAATCCGGCGGAACATACCGCGTGGGTCTGCTCAATTGTAACTCCTTTTTCCTGCAAACTAGCTTCCCACCACTTTAAAGTTTTGTGCTGGTGCTTAATGCGTAGGTGGTTAGCCATTTCTTCAGCGCCAGCAAAGTGGGTGCATAATCCTACCACCTCAATGTTATTGGCTTCGGTAGTTAGCTGGCGGGCTAATTCCTCTAATTTGCATTTTTCAAAACCAGTACGGTTCATACCTGTTTCTACCTCAATATGAATTTTGGCAGCGCGGGAACTTTGTCCCGCTACGGCGGCAATTTCCTGCAATCGGGTGAGGTTAAACACAAACATTTCTATACCCGATTCTATTGCCCAGCTAATAACATCCGGGCTTATATAGCCCATAATAATTATGCGGGCCGCCGCATTATGAGGCTCGGCAGCTTGTTGAACCCGGTAGGCTTCGTAAGCACTAAATACGCAGAAAGTAGTTATTCCTTCTTTCAGGCAAAGTTCCGTCATAGGTTCTATGCCGTGGCCATAAGCATTGCCCTTCAGTACGGCGGCTAGTTCAGTATTACCTTTAATTCTTTCTTTAACGTAGGTTATATTATTTTTTAGTGCCTGCCGGCTGAGTGTAATTACTGAAGTATGCGCCTCCGGGGGGAAATCTTTAAATTGCATGTTAGAATAGAAAATGTTTGACTACGGCCTTCCATACGCTAATTCCTTCAGCAACCAATTCATCAGGAAAATTATAGGCCGGATGGTGCAAGGGTTTGATATTCTCACCAGAACCAATTCCGAAGAAACATGTTGGCGCTAACCTACTGTACTGCCCAAAATCTTCTGACCAAAAGTAGGGTCTTTCCAATTCAGTTGCGCTAAATGCATTTGCGGATATAATGTTCTGTAGCTCCTTAAACGCCGATTGGTGATTAACTGTAGCTGAGAACGGTTCAACTTTATGAAGGGTATACCTAAGGGTGTTCGCCAAAGCTAAAGTGGTAAGTTGCTGATGGATTTCGTCAACTATACCAGCTAATATAGAATCAGTTATGGCTCGGGCGGTAAAATGAATGGTTGCCTGACCGGGGCATATACCAAAGCTGGGTTCACCCAAGCCAGCGTAGGTTACCGCTAACTTTTTTTGTTCAGAATTAGCGTATGATTGGCCGAACTTTACTAATTCAGTTAGGGCCAGTGCCGGACTAATGGCTTTTTCCGGTTCGGCCGCGTGGCTACTGGCACCGTGTAGTAATATCTTTATACCGGTGGAAGCAAAGCAAAAAGTATCAGGTTTAATAAGTAAGGATCCTACTGCTTCACCCGGAATGTTGTGCAATCCATAAATAAAATCAGGCCTCAAACGACTGAATGTTTCATCTTCCAGTAAGCTTACAGCCCCCTCACCGGTTTCCTCCGCCGGCTGAAACAGCAATTGTAGCCTTCCTTTTTTTAAAGGTTCAGTCTGAAGCCATTGGGCTATTCCTAAAAGTAATGAACTGTGCCCATCGTGCCCGCAGGCGTGCATATATCCCGGCTTTTCTGAGGCATAAGCCAGGTTGCTAGGCTCTTCCATTATAGGCAAAGCATCACTATCCGCCCGAAGCATTATAGTTGGACCGGCCAATTCACTCCTAAATTCAGCTACCAGCCCGGTTTTAAACTTTCCTAGGTTTTTATATAGTATCGGCGGTTTGGCTAAACTTGCCAGAAACTGAACCAGCCAGTTGTGGGTTTGCTTTTCCTGACCTGAAATTTCCGGGTTTTGGTGTAGGTAGTGCCGGGCCCGTATTGCTTTCTGAATATAGACCGGTTGAATGTTATCCATTATTCTCTACCCGTTTTTCTATATAATTGGAATTGAGCAGGCTCAAAGCCCCCATGTAACGTAACCTGAACCCAATCATATCGCCAACCTTACATTTATTCACATTGGTGCCCAAGTCTAACACTAACATATCGGAACTGGCGCCTACTACATTTAATTCAAAATTTTCATTGAGTGGAATTAAGTATTTAGGATCCACATCCAGAAGGCCAATATCTAAAATAGCCCGGTACGAGGTTCGACCGTAAAGTTCCTGATCAATTTGTAGTATTTCGCCCTGAGGGTTAGCGGCTAGTTCGCCAATTGGAACCATAGGTTTTTCGGTAATTTCGATAATTTGGGCGTACAGCTCAAATACATTATCCATCATACCGGGTACGGTTTCATCCTTAAATAAATCTAAACCAAAAAATAAAATCTCGCCCATGCGAAAATGGTTGATGCCTTTAGGAATTTGGTTATTGAAAAGTAGTGGCACGGTTACGCTAGTGCCACCGCTAATCCACGGAATCTTGCGGTTAAATTTCAGTTCGATAATCTGGCGATAAAGGCTTAGCTGAATAAGTTTATCGGGTGATGGCATTACCCCATGCAGGCAATTTAAATTAGTACCCAAGCCTATAATTTCAATATTGGGCAACTCAAAAACCCGGGAATAGAAATTTACCAGGTTATCGCCCATAACCCCCTCGCGCAAATCGCCGGTTTCCACCATAATAATAACCTTATGGTTTTTATTCTGCTTTACGGCTTCATCACTAAGTTGCTGAAGTGTAAAGAATTCCGTGTTCATACTTACATCGGCATACTTAATAATATTAGGTATAATTTGCCGCGCCGGAGGTTTTATGTATACGGTTTGAACATCGGGGCAGAGTTCTTTTATCTTTTTAAGGTTACTAATCCGGCTATCGTGAATTTCCCTAATACCGAAATCAATGAGCAGTTTCAAGTATTTAGTATTACCACACAGTAACTTAGAAACTACACCCCACTCCATATCATGCTCATCAAACAGCTTCTGCAGAAACTGATAGTTATGATACAGCCGGTCTTTATATAGGTTTAAAAAAGCCATAATTAGCTTAGCGTTGTAAACGCATTTCCAGATATTTGTTGGTAAAGCCTAGTTTCTCGTAAAGTTTTTTGGCGGGGTTATCTGGCTCAACGTGCAAGGCTATAGAGCCGGACGCAAATTCAATTGCGCGCTGCATAAGGTTCTTGCCTAAGCCTTTCCCTCTAAATTGCTTATCTACCGCTATATAAACCAGTATGTTTTCGGGTATATAGCTTTCCATACCGGTTTTATTCATAACAACCGCACCGGCAATTTTCCCTGATTCATCGCGGGCCAATACCACAAAACCTCCCTGGTGGGCGTAATTGCTTAGCGAATAGTCCAGGCACTTCATAATATCAGTTTTGGGATCGCCGTACTGATCAAGGTGAGTGAAAAGGAAATTAGCAATTTCATCCTTTTGGAGTAGAGTAGGGGAGTCAATTGCTGATAATACTTGATAATTGAACATTATGCTATTTCTTTTATTTTTTTATTAGGCTGATATAGAACAGAGATAAGACCAAATGTGGCTGCCGAAGCAGATAAACCAAATATATTAGCATCTAAACCGTAAGGCAACGGTATTTGTTGAATAGTTAGAAATAATGTAACCGAGCCGCCCGCAATCATAGCAATTAAGGCCGCTAAAGAGTTCCGGCTACCTAAAAACAGGGCAGCGAGTAAGGGTACCAGTAGTCCACTAACCATAAATGCGTAGGAATATAGCATTAGGCTAAGCACATTACTCATACCTGAGGCTAGGCAGAGGGCTAAACCACCGATAGCCAGGGTAAGTATTTGGGAAATTTTAAGGGCTTTGCCCAGTTCAAAGGATTTGCCTCGTAAGGGTTCAATTAAGTCGGTTAACACATTTCCGGATGCCGCCATCAGGCAACTATCGGCGGTACTTAATATGGCCGAAAAGTAAGATGAAAGCATTAAACCCATAAGGCCCACGGGCAGGGTTATCCGCAATAGCATCGCTAAACCGGTTTCAGCATCCACTGCCTCAGCACTGGCATAGCCTAAAGATGCAAACATACCTTGCTCGGCGGCCACGCGGGCCAGCAAACCCAGGGCAATGCCCATAAAGGCCATAATTGGCCATTCAAACAAACCGGCAATATACCAGGCACGTTTAGCGGTTTTAACGTCTTTACAGGCGAAAATACGTTGGTAAAGCGTCATGCCTACAAACCAGATAGGTATAATAGTTATTGCCCAGTTTACAATTGTTACCCAGTCTATATTGGTTAGCTCCAGCATTTCTGGGGATACGGTTGCCTCGATTGATGCCCAACCACCTACCGCGTAGTAACTAATGGGTAACCCAATAAATATTAAGCCGGACATAAGGATTATCCACTGCACGGTGTCGGTATATATTACTGCCTTTATGCCACCAATTGCGGTATACACTACGGCTAATACTCCCATGATAAGCAGGGCACTATTTAAACCTAAATCGGCAAACGTACCACTGGCTAATTTAGCCCCGGCTAGTAACTGGCTACTAGTGAAACCTATATAACCAATGGCTGATATAAGCCCGGCTGCTAAAGCTACCTTTTTATTAAAAAAATAGCCGTAAATCTGCGGCAGGGTAGTAAAATTTTGCATAGCCGGATGGCTTCGCACCTTAGGAATTAGTACTACCGCTGCCAGCCAGGCCCCAAGTAAACCGGTAAATAACATCCAGGAGCCAGACAAACCCATAGCAAAACCTAAGCCGCCCAAGCCTATAGAAAAACCGCCGCCCACATCAGTTGCCACCACCGACAGGCCGATATGCAGACTACCCATAGAGCGGCCGCCCACGTAGTAATCGTCAGCGGTTTTATTCTTTTTCAGAAAATAAAATCCTACACCCAGCATTGCCAGCATATAGGCCAGGAAGATTAGCAGATCAATCCAGTGCATTAATAAAATAAGGTTAACCCTTAAGATACGGCATACATTGCGTTATCCCTAAAAGAAGGAAATTCTAACCTTAATTTCTTGAAATAAGAAAGCCGGATATACAAATCTTACAGACGCGAATGAAGTTAAATTCTCACTGAAATAAGCCAACTACAAATTTTTCTAAACTCTATAGCTTCCCATACCGTCAGAAAATATAACCTTGTATACCTTAGAAATTCAGATAAGAAAGATATTTAAATAATAGAAGGTTTGAGTTGATAAAAATTTTGTTGAGATATTAGCCTAATAGGTTAACAGATAAAAAAAGGGAAGTAAACTAAATTACTTCCCTTTTTAAAATTAATTAAATTATTTTACAAATTGTCCGAAGTCAATTTAGCGGTAATATATTCCCGGTTCAATTTAGCAATCCAGTCCTGGCTAATACCTTTTGGACACTCGGCCGAGCAAGCCTTGGTATTGGTGCAGTTACCAAAACCTTCGGCATCCATTTGAGCAATCATTTTCTCGGCTCGATTCTTACGTTCAACCTGGCCTTGCGGCAGTAGGCTTAGCTGGGCAACCTTAGCCGAAACAAATAGCATAGCTGAAGCATTTTTACATGCGGCCACGCAGGCTCCGCAGCCAATGCAGGTAGCCGCGTTAAAGGCCTCATCGGCAATTTTTTTAGGCACCGGAATTTCGTTAGCATCGGGTACCCCGCCGGTATTTACCGATACGTAGCCTCCCGCCTGAATAATCCGATCAAATGAACTACGGTCAACTACCAAGTCTTTTACCACTGGAAAGGCCTTAGCCCGCCAAGGTTCAACCGTAATAGTATCACCATCTTTATAGTGACGCATATGAAGCTGGCAGGAAGCAGTAAGTTTTTGGGGTCCGTGGGCTCGGCCGTCAATGTACATCGCGCAGCTACCACAAATACCTTCGCGGCAGTCATGGTCAAAGTGTACCGGCTCTTCGTTCTGGCCCACTAGTTTTTCATTAAGCACATCCATCATTTCCAGAAATGACATATGCTCATTTACATTATCTAAGGTATAGGTTTTGAAGCCTCCTTTATCGTGTGGGCCTTTCTGGCGCCAAACTTTCAACGTAATATTCATGACTATTTGTAGCTTCGTTGGGTCAGTTTAACATTTTCAAAGTGTAGCTGCTCCTTATGTAGGGTAGGCTCGGCATTAGGTCCGGTATACTCCCAAGCGGCAGCGTAGGTAAAGTCCTCGTCGTTACGCAAGGCTTCACCTTCCGGGGTTTGGTACTCTTCGCGGAAGTGGCCACCGCAGCTTTCTTCGCGGTTTAGGGCATCGCGCACCATAAGCTCGCCCAGTTCCATAAAGTCGGCGACCCGGCCGGCTTTTTCCAGGCTCATATTTAGTTCATCGGCCGTGCCCAGCACCTTTACATCTTTCCAGAATTCTGCTCTCAGGTTCTGAATTAGACCAATAGCCTTATTCAAACCTTCGGCATTACGGCTCATGCCGCAATACTCCCACATAATATGGCCCAGCTCCCGGTGAAAGTCGTCAACCGTGCGCTTACCTTTTATTGACATGAGCTTCTGGTTTAAATCTTTTACCTTCTGCTCAGCTTCATCAAATGCCTTATGGTTGGCATCAACTTTCTGGAAGGGTAGAGAAGCTATATAATTACCTAAGGTATAAGGAATAACAAAGTACCCGTCGGCCAAACCTTGCATAAGCGCCGAAGCACCTAAGCGGTTGGCTCCATGGTCGGAGAAGTTGGCTTCGCCTAAGGCGTAAAGCCCCGGTACGGTAGTCATTAAATTATAATCAACCCATAGGCCACCCATTGTGTAGTGCACCGCTGGGTAAATCATCATGGGTCTTTCGTACGGATTTTCACCGGTAATTTTCTCGTACATCTCAAATAGGTTGCCGTAGCGGGCTTCAATGGCATCGCGGCCATCGCGGCGAATAGCATCGGCAAAATCAAGATATACCGCTAAACCAGTTGGGCTAACGCCCCGGCCTTCGTCGCATACGTACTTCGCGTTACGGCTGGCTACGTCGCGCGGTACCAGGTTACCAAACGATGGGTAGCGGCGCTCTAAATAATAGTCGCGGTCATCCTCAGTAATATCGGTAGGTGATAGCTTGCCTTGGCGCACCTGTTCGGCCATTTCCTGGGTTTTAGGCACCCACACTCGGCCATCGTTCCGCAATGATTCCGACATTAACGTCAGCTTTGACTGGTAGTCGCCGGATACCGGAATACAGGTTGGGTGAATTTGGGTAAAGCACGGGTTGGCAAAAAGGGCCCCTTTTCTATGAGCTCTCCAGGCAGCCGAAGCATTGGACGCCTTGGCATTAGTACTTAGGTAGAAAACGTTACCATAACCACCAGTACAAAGCAGTACAGCGTGGGCGGTGTGGCGTTCAATTTTACCGGTAATTAAATTACGAGTAATGATACCGCGGGCGTGACCGTCAATGGTAACCAAATCCAGCATTTCGCTGCGGGTGTATAGCTTAATTTTTCCGGTAGATACCTGACGGCTAAGAGCACTATACGCACCTAATAATAACTGCTGGCCGGTTTGACCTTTGGCGTAGAAGGTACGGCTTACCTGGGCACCACCGAAAGAACGGTTATCCAGTAAACCACCGTACTCGCGGGCAAAGGGGACTCCCTGGGCTACGCACTGGTCAATAATATTAACCGATACCTCGGCGAGGCGATAAACGTTGGCCTCGCGGCTGCGGTAGTCGCCACCTTTTATAGTATCGTAGAACAGGCGGTAAACCGAGTCGCCGTCATTCTGATAGTTTTTAGCAGCATTAATACCCCCCTGAGCCGCTATAGAGTGCGCCCGGCGGGGGCTATCGTGGTAGGTAAATACTTTTACGTTGTACCCAAGCTCGGCCAGCGAAGCCGCAGCCGATGAACCGGCCAGGCCGCTACCCACCACAATTATATCAAATTTACGCTTATTGGCTGGGTTAACCAGTTTTACGTTGAACTTGTGCTTAGCCCATTTCTCGGCTAATGGGCCTTCGGGAGAGTGTGAATCTAAATCAAAATTCATGGGTTAAGCATTTATGTTTCTAAACAGGTAAATAAAAATTGGGAAAGATGCGAAAAGTATGGGAACAATAATCGCGAAGGCTAATCCCGCTTTTTTTACTAATGGAGTGTACTTAGGATGCCTCCAGCCCAAAGTCTGAAATGCACTTTGGAAGCCGTGGGCCAAGTGAAGAGCTAAAAAAATCATCATAATTACGTAGACCGCCACCAGAAGTGGTTCAGAGAAGGATGCCTGTACTACGGAATATAAATCTTTAATCTCGCCTCGGCTTTCGTAATTAACCATAGGTATATCACCAAACTTTACTTTCCACCAAAAATTGCTCATGTGCAGAACAATGAAAACCAGCACCAAGGTTCCTAAAATACCCATATTACGGCTGGCCCAGGTGCTATTCTCCTGACGGTTGTTAACAGTATAACCTACCGGGCGGGCTTTGCGGTTATGGATGGTTAGAATTAGTGTTTGTAAAACGTGTACAATAATTGAGATGTACAATAAATACCGAACTACCAGAATTAACTGGTTGTGGGTCATAAATTCGGTATATTCGTTGAATGATTGTCCTCCGTCATCTTTGAATAGAAGGAAGTTGCCGGAAACATGACCGATAAGAAAAACAATGAGAAAGAGCCCCGTTAACGCCACTACAATTTTGCGGCCTATCGAGCTCGTAAACGTTTGTGTAAACCAATTCATGAGGGTTTGCTAATCTGTAAATTTGAGCTTGCCAAAAATAAAGCCGGATTACCTGCTAAACAATAATTGCGAAATATTTCTCCGTTGCCACGCCAATTTATAATCATATTAAATGGGTACTTATATATCATTTTGCATATTTTGTGGTTATATTTATATAATTGTGATCAGCTTTTTTACAATTAACGTTTCGTATATACCTTAGGCTGAATTATAAAAAGCGAATGCTTAGATTTTTATACCTGCTACTCGTATTTTCCGTACTGCCAATTTCTTCTGTCTGGGCTACCCACATCCGGGCCGGGGAAATTATTGCCCGTCGTTTAGGCAGTAATTCCCTTACCTACGAGATCATTCTCCGCGGATATACCGATTTGGGTAGTACGGTAATTTTCGGTTCTAACGGTACCATGGTTTTTGGCGATGGCCGGGTTGAGCAAATAAACAATACCGGCTGCGATGCCCCATTTGTTTCCTGCCCAAATTTAAATAATACCACCCGCTTCTACGAGGCCCGCTTCGTCCATACTTATCCTGGTCCGGGCACTTATATTATTTCATTTTACGAGTTGTTTCGAAATGATGGGGTTTTGAATATCAATAACAGTGTAAATACTCCATTCTACGTAGAAACTCAGATTATAATCGATCCGGCCTTCGGTAGTAATGATACTCCGGAACTTTTTGCCCCACCTATAGAAGAAGCTGCCGTGGGTGAGCTCTATATCCATAACCCGGCAGCCTTTGACGCGGACGGCGATAGCCTGGCCTATCGTATAGTACCCAACAAAGAGGCCCGAGGCGTTATAGCTAACGGCTATCGGTACCCTAACGAAACTTTTCCTCCGGGCGATGCCCGCAACGGTACCAGCTTAGACGGCGGCCCGCCCACCTTTACAATAGATTCAATACGGGGCGATTTAAAATGGAATACCCCGGGTTTTGGCGGCCCGCCCTCTGCCCCGGCTGAATACAATGCCGCCTTTATTGTAGAGGAATGGCGAAAGGTGCAAGGTACCTACTACCGTATAGGCTACGTTACCCGCGATATGCAGATTACGGTTTTCGAAAGTGATAATAATCCCCCGGAAATAACTGTTCCCGACGAAATTTGCGTGGTAGCCGGCGATACGGTTGAGTTTGGTATTTCGGTAGTTGATAATGACCTGATTGGTGGAGTACGGCAACAAATTTTCTTAGAAGCCGAAGGCGGCCCCAATGGTGCAGGTGGGGTGCTTACAATTGCTGATAGTGTAAACGGAGAAAATGGAAGACTTAAGGCTACCTATAAGTGGATTACTACTTGTGACGATGTCCGGGATCAGCCTTGGCAGATAAATTTCTATGCCCGGGACTCAGGAAAAATACCGGTGCTTACCGATGTGGCTTCGGTTATTATTAACGTAGTGGGGCCACCGCCTACAGTTACTGCCGAGCTTTCCTCCGAAGCCGGCCAGCGCAGTGCCTCGGTAAATTTTGATTTGGATAATTACCAGGAATGCATTGACGAAATAAATAAAACTACCAGCATACAGCTTCAGTTGTGGCGAAGGGTAGGCGAGGGGCCGCCTTTGGTGGCCGATACGTGTACCGGCGGTATGCCCGAAGGTTTTGGTTTCAACCAGATTGGATTGTTTAACCCTACCCAATTCCCATATACTGATAGCAGCCTGGAGCCGGGAGTAACTTACTGTTATACCTTGGTAGCTGAATTTCCTCCCATTGAGGGCGGCTTAAGTTTGGTAGGAAAAGATACCTGCATAACCGTACCGGCCGCCGCCCCGGTTATAACCAAAGTATCGGTGGATTCCACCGATACCGAAAACGGTCAGATTACTGTTAACTGGATAAGACCGCCCGAACCGGAGGGTGTACTGCCGTATACCTACGAACTACTGAGGGGTGAAGGGTTCAGTCCTTCCCCAGCCGCCTACGTTAGAGTTAGCACAGTTGTAGACGATGGTTCAGCCCCGGCCGATTTTGAATACACCTTCGTGGACGAAACCTTAAATACCCGCAACTTCCCCTATACCTATAAGGTACGACTAACCGATACCAATGGCTTACTGGATAGCTCGGCCACAGCCTCTTCGGTACGGCTGAGCCTGGCGCCTAGGCAGGGGGCCATTGAATTAAACTGGCAAGCCCAGGTGCCGTGGAATAACCAGGCTCCGGAATACCCAGTTGACTCGATATTTAGGGCCAGTAGGCCATTAGGCAGCACTGAGTTGCCTCTAAAGTCGGAATTTGTGTTTTACGATACGGCTAATGTGGTTCAGAGTGGCTTTAGGTATATAGATAATGGAAAAGAAGATGGTCCGCTAGACGACGCTACCGAATATTTCTACTACGTAAATACCGTTGGCAGTTACCAAAATGATGAAATAACGGTTGAACCTCTGTTAAATTCTAGCCAAATTGCTAGCTCATTTACTAGCGACAGTATACCACCTTGTGCGCCCTTTGCAGTGACAATTGCCAATTTAATTTCTTGTGAGGAATATATACAAACTGTTGAATGTGGTAATGAAAGGTTCGAAAATACTATAACTTGGGAATACTCTACCGATCCGGAGTGTGGATTTGATGTTGCTTATTATGAAGTATACTCGAGCACTGATGGAATCAACTTCAACATCATTCGCACAACTGAATCTGCAGCGGAAACTAGTTATACTGATATCCTTACCTCAGCCCAAACATTTGCTCGTTATTATTATGTAGTAGCTGTTGACGGAAGTGGCAACCGTAGCGAACGAAGCCAAATTATTCAGCGTGATAATTGCCCAAATTACTGGTTACCTAACTTTGTAGTGGCTAACTCCCAAATTGGTAACGAAGCATTACGTCCGCCTAAAGGTGGTGATGAGCGGTTTGCTGGCGTAGTAAAAAACAACATTCCTGAACGCTGTCCTCGCTTTGTTGATAGGGTAATTATATCTATTTACAACCGCTGGGGTAAGGAAGTATACAGTTACGATTCGGAAGGTATTACAACTAACTCGCAGGGCGAACCTATACCTAACCCGGCCGGGATATTTATTGAGTGGAATGGCCAAACCAACGATGGCAAAACTGTTAGCCCCGGCACCTACTATTATTCGCTGGATATTTACTATGATGTTCTGGACCCCGATAAACAACATGAAACTCGCAATGGTTGGGTAGATATACATCGGACTAATGGAGAATCTCAGTAATAATCAACTTTCAGTAATTCCGGCCGATAATGCGCTGGTGTTATTTGATGGAGTATGTAATTTATGTAACGGGGCAGTAGATTTTATTATTAACCGCGATAAGGAAGGGTATTTTCTGTTTGCTTCCCTGCAATCAGATATTGGCCGGGCGTTTCAGGAAAAATTGGGTTATTCAGTGGATAACCTGGATACAATTATTCTGGTTCAAGACGGAAAAGTATACGATAGAAGCTCGGCGGCTCTGCGTATAGCGGAGAGATTAGATGGGCTCTGGCCGGTTCTGGGCATATTTAAAATCCTACCAAAATTCATTCGCGATTCGGCCTATAACCTCATAGCTAATAACCGCTACACTTTTTTTGGCCAACGCGAAACCTGCCGCCTGCCCAGCCCGGAAGAAAAGGCACGGTTTATTCAAAGTTGAATTTTAACCTTATTGGGGCCATTTTGCTTCCTTAACTTTACTAGTATAAATTTTTATATGAAAACGGCATACGTATTCCCCGGTCAGGGCGCACAATTTACCGGTATGGGTAAAGACCTGTACGAGCAAAGCGAACAGATCAAAAAGTTGTTTCAACAGGCCAAAGAAATATTAGGTTTCGATCTTCCCAAAATAATGTTTGAAGGCAGTGCCGAAGACCTTAAAGAGACCCAGGTTACCCAGCCAGCCGTATTCTTGCACAGCGTTGCTCTGGCAAAAGTTCAGCCTGACTTTAAGCCCGATATGGTTGCCGGACATTCACTGGGAGAATTTTCGGCTTTGGTTGCCAGCGGGGCCCTGGAGTTTAGCGATGGTCTGCAATTGGTTTACAAACGAGCTATGGCTATGCAACGGGCTTGTGAGCAAAATCCTAGTACTATGGCAGCCGTGCTAGGCTTATCGGACGAGGAAGTTGAATCTGCCTGCGCCGAGGTGAGCGGAGAAGTGGTAGTTGCTGCTAATTATAATTGCCCTGGCCAGTTGGTTATAAGCGGTAGTTTCGCCGGAATTGAAAAAGCCTCGGAAATTTTAAAGCAGAAAGGTGCTAAGCGAGTACTTCCGTTACAGGTTGGAGGGGCGTTCCATTCGCCTCTAATGCAACCGGCTCAGGAAGAACTTCAAAAGGCAATTGAGCAAACTAATTTTAAAACCCCTTCCTGCCCAATTTACCAAAATGTTAACGCTAAACCAGCTACCGATATTAATACTATTAAAGCTAATTTGATTGCGCAGTTAACCGCTCCGGTACGCTGGACCCAAACTGTACAAAATATGATAGCTGATGGCGCAGAAAAGTATATAGAGTGCGGCCCGGGCAATGTGCTGCAAGGCTTGGTAAAGAAAATTGATAGAAGTAAGGAAACCGCCGGCGCAGCCTTATAATTACTTACTTAAGTATAGTTTAACCGGTAACTCATCGCGGCATTCGGCCAGGAGTTGCCGGTTATTTTTATTTAGGATGGGATGAATAAACTCAGGAGCTATCTCGCAAAGCGGCACTAACACAAAGCGCCTATCCTGAAGCCGGGGGTGAGGTACAACTAAACCTTCTTCCTGAATAACCTGATTTCCGTAATAAATAATATCCAGGTCTAGCGTACGGGCGCCCCAGTGGGTAGTTCGGGTCCGGTCACAAAGCTGCTCTACTTCCTGGCATAAAACTAAAAGTTCTTGAACTGATAGGTTAGTTTCTACTTCCAGGGCTTGGTTTAAGAAAGCGGGCTGATTAGTGAGGCCCCAGGCGGCAGTTTCGTATATTTTACTCTTTTGGATTATAGCAACCTCTTTTTGGCCTAGTAACTGGCTGGCCCGCTTAAGCCAAGCCTCTCGCTGGGGTAAATTGCTTCCGTACAAGATATATATGCCGCTCATAAGAAATTACTTAGTAACTAAAGCAATGTTAACTACTTTGCAAACTACTAAAAACTACTTAAAACAGAATGATAGCATTTCTTAGAGGCGTTGCATCCACCATAGTTGGTATTTTCATTTTTGGAGTACTGTTGGTTTTTATTGGAGCCGCCATTATCGGAGCTTTGGCTTCGGACGATGAAGTTGAAGTAAAAAACAACTCGGTTCTTCATCTTAGAATTGATAAACCTATAGTTGAACGGGCGGCGGACGATCCGCTTACGGCGGCTGAATTATTTCCTGGTGCCGACGGAGGCAGTATTGGGCTGGTAGAACTTCTGGAAGCTATTCGGCACGCCCAAGAAGATGATAACATTGAAGGTATTTACCTAGAACCGTTATTCCTAAGCGGGGGTTTTGCTTCAATTAAAGAAATCCGAGACCAACTACAGGAGTTTAAGGCCTCGGGCAAGTGGGTAGTAGCCTACAGCGAACTTTACACCGAAAAGGATTTTTACCTGGCGTCGGTAGCCGATAGATTATACCTTAATCCCTCCGGCGAACTGGAGTTTAACGGTTTGGTTTCAGATGTAATCTTCTTTAAAGGTACGCTAGAAAAGCTGGGAATTGAACCCCAAATTTTTCGGGTAGGCGATTATAAATCGGCGGTGGAGCCATTTATGCGCAAAGATATGAGTGAGGCCAGCCGCGAGCAAATCACCTCCTTTCTAAATAGCATATACAACAGTATGCTGGCCGATATAAGCCAAACCCGTAATATAGCTCTGGAAGATTTGGAAAGAATATCCGATGAAATGTCGATCAGAAGGCCTGAGGATGCAGTGAAGCTTAACATAGTTGATCAGTTGGCTTACGAAGATGAGGTGTTAAGTTCCATTAAAGACCAATTGGAAATTGACCAGGACGATGAAATTGACTTTATCTCGTATAAAAAATACCGCAAGGCTATAAAACCCGCCGCCGGCAACCGCAATAACCGCATAGCAGTAATAGTTGCCCAGGGCGAAATTGTAAGCGGCGAAGGTGACCGCACCAGTATTGGTTCCGATGTGTTTGCCAAGGAAATTCGTAAAGCCCGGGAAGATGATAAGGTTAAAGCGATAGTATTGCGGGTAAACTCCCCGGGTGGTAGTGCTTTGGCCTCAGATGTTATTTGGCGCGAAGTACAGCTAGCTGCCCAAACCAAACCAATAATTGCCAGCATGGGCGACTTAGCCGCATCCGGTGGGTACTATATATCTATGGCTTGCGATACCATAGTAGCTGAGCCAACTACTATAACCGGTAGCATTGGTATTTTTGGTATGATACCGAATATGCAGGAATTCCTAAACGATAAACTGGGTATTACCACCGAATCGGTAGAAACCGGTGAGCTTTCAAACTTATTTAAGGTAAGTAAGCCCCTTACCGAATACGAAAAAAGCATTGTTCAGCAATCAGTAGAAGAGGGTTACGACGATTTTACCCGCAAAGCAGCCGAAGGTAGAAGCATGACAGTAGAAGCTCTGAGGGAGGTTGCCTCCGGCCGGGTTTGGTCAGGTATTGAAGCCAAAGACCGCGGCTTGGTAGATATATTAGGCGATTTTGATGATGCCATACAAATTGCCGCCCAAAAAGCCGGGCTGGAAAAAGACGATTACTCGGTGCGCTACTATCCCAAACAGAAAAATTTCTTGGAAGAAATAGTTGGCAAGTTGGAAGACGATATGGAGGCTAAAAGTATGCAGGCTCAGTTTGGGCCGCTTTATCCTTACGTAAACCAGCTACGGCAAATAAATAATTACCGGGGCATTCAGGCCCGAATGCCCTACGAACTGGATATTCACTAAAAACTAAGCCTGCTAACTGCAGGCTTTTTTATATTTAATTTTGAAATCAGGCAGGCTTCTATTTACTTCAAACCTTAGCTAAGACGATTTAACTTATTACCTGATGAATAATAAATTCTGGTCTAAAGAAGAAATTCTGGACATATACAACTCGCCCTTTCTGGATTTGGTATACCGCGCCGCTACCGTTCACCGTGAACATAACGACGCGCAGGAAGTGCAGGTATGCACGCTGCTATCAATAAAGACCGGCGGTTGCCCGGAAGATTGTGCTTACTGCCCGCAGGCGGCCCGCTACCATACCGATGTTAAAGTTCATAAATTACTGGAGGTAGAGGAAGTACTGGGCAAGGCTAAAGAAGCTAAAGATGCCGGAAGTACCCGTTTCTGTATGGGGGCTGCCTGGCGCGAAGTTCGTAATAACCGCGACTTTGATAAAGTACTGGATATGGTGAAAGGCGTAAACTCTATGGGTATGGAAGTTTGCTGTACCTTAGGTATGCTAACCGAAGAACAAGCCAAAAAATTGCACGAAGCCGGCCTTTACGCTTACAACCATAATCTAGATACAAGCGAAGAGCACTACGACGAAATTATAAGCACCCGTACGTACAACGATCGGTTAGAAACCCTGGATAATGTGCGCAAAAGCGGGATTAGTGTATGTAGCGGGGGAATTATTGGTATGGGCGAATCGGTAAAGGATAGGATAGGCATGTTGTTTACCTTAGCCAACCTTCCTGAGCAACCCGAGAGCGTTCCGGTAAATGCCTTAGTTCCGGTTGAAGGTACACCGCTGGAAGCCCAGCCGAAAGTTCCGGTTTGGGATATGGTGCGCATGATTGCTACGGCCCGGATTATTATGCCCAAAGCCATGGTTCGCCTATCGGCCGGCCGGGTACGGATGACCCTAGAAGAGCAGGCAATATGTTTTATGGCCGGGGCTAATTCCATATTTGCCGGCGATAAATTACTTACCACGCCTAACCCGGATGTAATTTCCGATCAGGAACTATTCCAGACCTTGAACCTTAAGCCAAGGGCTGCATTTAAAGAAGGGGAGGCCCCGGTAAAGTTTGAGCAAATACCTTCCGCGCAGGAAGTTTAATAACAGATTAACGAGGTTACTATAAGTAACCTCGTTAATCCATATTAGTGATTTAATTAATTACCTCTTTTTACCCAACTTCCAACCCAGGCTAAACAACCACTGTTGCTGCTTTTGGTCGTCCGGCAGGTAATCTTGGGCGGTCATATTATCGAAGTCAAAATCGCGAAGGTTGCCTACGGTGGTTTCGTAGCGAAGGTCGGCGGTGAGGCGGCCTAAGTCTATACCTAAGCCCGCTTGCCAACCGTAGCTGGAGTTTTGATAATAATTATCCAATCGATCGTCTATAGTTTCCGAGGTTTCGTTACCGCCGGTATTGATAAAAGCCGAAGCGAACGGACCGGCGTTTACTCGTAGTTTATTGCTAATACGGTAGCCTAATAAAACCGGCACATCCAGGCGATGAAACTGCACATCAATTTTTTCAGTTGATACTCCGGAGTTTTTAAACTTAGCTTCAGTAAAAGTATAGTAAGCTTCGGGTTGCAGATAGAATTTCTTCACGTTAATCCGGCCAAACAAACCGGCATGCACGCTGGCGGTGAGGCCGTCACTTTCCCAATTAATATCGCCGCCGTTAACTTCGGCTTTAGCGGCACCTAAACCGGCCTTTAATCCAAGTTGAGAAAATGCGCTGATGGGTAATAAGAGCGCCAAGGCTAAAAATAATACTGATGTTTTCATAAGGGTTTAGAAATTTTTGATACTCTACATTTTCTAGTTGCAATAAACTTGCCAAAAACCCTATTCGTTACAACCTTTGTACAATATGCGTCAGCATTTAGAATACATTAGCACCAAGCTTTCAGAACGGATTGCCACTGGCACACTCAGAACACTTACTACCACTAAGGGGCTTACCGACTTTGCCTCGAATGACTACCTAGGCTATACCTCTAAAAATTGGGAATATAGTAAGCTGATCGGCGCATTAGGGCAGGGTGCCGGAGGTTCGCGCTTGCTTACCGGAAACTGCGATGATGCAGATACTGCCGAATGCCTTTTAGCCGATTATTTTCAGGCTGAAGCCTGCCTTATATTCCCCTCTGGGTACTTAGCCAATATTGCCTTACTAAGTTGCCTGCCCAGTAAAGGCGATACTATACTATACGATAGCCTGATTCACGCTTCGGTTAAAGATGGTTACCGCCTACAATTAGGGGCAGTTCACCGTGCGTTCCGGCACAACGATTTAGCTGATCTGGAAAAAAAACTTTCGGGAAGTAAAGGTAAAAAATGGATAGTGGTTGAATCGGTTTACAGTATGGATGGTGACCGGGCACCCCTGAAAGAATTGGCCGCAATTTGCCGGCAATACGATGCGGCCTTAGTACTTGATGAAGCCCACAGTACCGGGCTTTGGGGCCCTAACGGTGCCGGTTTGGCAATAGCCGACAATATTCAGGCCGACTGTTTTGCCCGGGTATATACCTTTGGTAAGGCTATGGGCTACCACGGGGCGTGTATTGCCGGCAGCAAAATTCTGATTGACTACCTGGTAAATTACGCCCGACCCTTTATCTATACCACCGGCCAGCCTAGAGAGTTTTATCAGACTATAAGCGAGCGGGTAGCCTACCGACAAGCTAATCCTCAGGAATTTAATGTATTACTGAAGAATATAGCCTTATATCATAACTATATAGTTGAGGCCGGTTTAGATGTTGAGGTGAATAATTCGCCAATTCAGATAATTAAAATTGAAGGAGTAGAAAACCTGAGAGCAGCTACCCAAACGCTCAATGCCAACGGGTTCGATGTGCGCCCTATATTGCCACCAACTGTGCCTCAGGGGTCTGAACGGCTGCGAATATGTCTGCATGCCTTCAATACCGAAAATGAACTAAAAAACTTGGTAAGTACTATAGGTACATTTTTATAATGCAAATTTTTGTAACAGCCATTGGCACGGATAGCGGCAAAACTTTTGTAAGCTATCTGTTAGCCGAAGCACTGGGTAGCAAATATTGGAAGCCGGTTCAAGCCGGTTTTCCTACCGACTCGGAAAATATTAAAAGCAAATTAGGCGCCGGGCGGGTTTTGCCAGAAAAGTGGGTTTTAAATACCCCAGCCTCACCGCATAAAGCCGCGCGTATTGACAGGGTTGAACTCAGGGTAGATGATATCCAAATCCCTAATGAGGTGGACCTACTTATTGAAGGGGCCGGGGGTTGTTTGGTGCCGTTGAATAATGAAGAATTTGTAATTGATATTGCCCTTAAAAATAATTTGCCAGTAGTATTAGTAGCAAATTTGTATTTGGGAAGTATCAATCATACGCTCCTGACTATCGAATTTTTAAAGCAGAAAAAGACTAAGGTTTTGGGAATTATTTTCAACGGCGAGGCCGAGGCGGATAGTCAGTCTATAATTGCCCGGCACTCACCTTGGCCAATTATTTGCCATATACCCCAGTTAAAAGATATTTCCAGCGAAACCACCAAACCCTATGTCCAGGAACTCCGAAACTTCTTTACTAAGCAGGGATAGCCGCTATATATGGCATCCTTTTGGGGCACTTAAAAGCGATTGGGAAGTTCTGCCGGTTATAAGCGGTAAAGGAGCCTACTTAGCCCTGGAGGACGGGCGCACTATTTTGGATGCCATTAGCAGTTGGTGGGTCAACCTGCACGGCCACGCCAACCCCGAGATGGTAGAAGCTATACGTAAGCAGACAGCTACCCTGGAACAGGTTATATTTTCCGGCTTTACCCACCAACCGGCCGTAGATATTGCCCAGCGATTAATTGAATTGCTACCCGGCAACATGCGGCGCGCTTTTTTTAGTGACGATGGAAGCACGGCGGTGGAAGTTGCTATTAAAATTTCTATCCAGTATTGGTATAATCAGGGTCAGGAAAAGAATAAGCTTATAGCCCTGGAAGGCGCCTACCACGGCGATACCTTCGGAGCTATGTCGGTAGGTGACCGGAGTGATTTCACTAAGCCGTTTCATAATAATCTGTTTGAAGTAGAATTTATTCCGTTCCCAACAAACAATAATACGGAGGCTACATTGGCTGCCTTAGAAAAAGTACTGGCGCAAGATGATATAGCCGGGTTTATATACGAGCCTTTGGTCCAGGGCGCGGGGGGCATGCGAATATATTCTCCGGAAATTCTGGACAGGATGATACGGCTGGCTAAAAGCCAAGGAGTGCTGTGCATTGCCGATGAGGTAATGACTGGCTTTGGGCGAACCGGTAAACTTATGGCAAGTATGCATTGCCAAGAAGTTCCGGATATAATATGCCTGAGCAAAGGCATTACCGGGGGCTATTTGCCTATGGGATTAACGGTTGGCAACGCCAAGGTTGAAGCGGCTTTTATGAGTAGCGAAAGCCGCAAGGCCCTATATCATGGCCACAGCTATACCGCAAACCCCATAGCCTGCGCGGCGGCTAACGCCAGTTTAGATATATTGCTGAGACCGGAAACACAGGAGCAAATTGCAATGATTGAACGTAACCATCGGCAATTTATAGGTAGAATTTCAACCTACCAAAATATAGAACTGGCCGGTAGCTGCGGAACTATACTATCAATAGAATTAAAAGTGGAAGAGGGAAGCGGCTACTTTAGCACTTTACGTAAAAGGTTATACAATTTCTTTCTTAATAAGAATATACTTTTAAGGCCCTTAGGAAACACAATTTATATTATGCCACCTTACGTTATTACGGAAGAAGACTTAGGCCAGGTATACTCGGCAATTGAAGATTTCTTGAAAGAATATTAAACTTGGGTAGTGGTTAATAATGAATGCTTTAGCAATAAATATGGTTAACAAGGATATCTTCCATTTGCGTATTTTTCGTTTCAGTAGAAACTCTACCTTAGTTAGGTCTTAGGCACAAGATTGGGTTGATAATTTTCTAAGCATTTTCAACTACCTGTAAAGATAATAAATGAAAAAGGCTTCCAAATCAGGAAGCCTTTTTCATTTATAAGCTGCGGTTAATGTCAAATCTTTCCAGATAA
The DNA here is from genome assembly GCA_964504565.1 of uncultured Roseivirgaceae bacterium. Taxonomy (GTDB): domain Bacteria; phylum Bacteroidota; class Bacteroidia; order Cytophagales; family Cyclobacteriaceae; genus Cesiribacter. Next base: position 78,733 of record CAZDEY010000010.1, on the reverse strand, counting down.
TCGGCCACGCGCCGCACAAACATGCCTCCCAATGAGCCATCTACTACCCGGTGATCGTAGCTGTGGCTTAAGAACATTTTGTGGCGGATAGCTATTACATCGCCGTATTCAGTTTCTACAACTGCCGGTTTTTTAACTATAGCCCCCAAGGCTAAAATACCAACCTGCGGCTGCATAATAATCGGCGTACCCATAACGTTGCCGAACGAGCCAACATTACTTACCGTATAGGTGCCGCCGCTCAATTCATCGGGTTTCAACTTATTGTCGCGGGCCCGCTTGGCCAGGTCATTTACTTTTAGGCTAAGGCCGGTTAAATTTAGCTGATCGGCCTGGTGAATTACCGGAACAATTAGGTTACCACTGGGCAGAGCTACGGCAATTCCGATATTTATGTGCTTACGCTTAATAATTCTATCCCCATCAACCGATACGTTGATCATAGGGTAATCTTTAATAGCCTTAGTAACCGCTTCTATAAAGATTGGGGTAAATGTAAGGTTACCACCTTCGCGACGCTTAAATTCGTTCTTGTTACGGTTTCTCCAACTTACAATATTGCTAACATCGGCTTCAACAAATGAGGTTACGTGCGGCGAAATTCGTTTGGAATCAACCATACGCTCGGCAATCATTTTGCGCATACGGTCCATTTCAATAATTTCATCTTCAGCATTAACTGAAACCGAAACTTTAGGGGCGTTAGCAGCAGCCGGACTGGCTGATGTCGGCGCGGCGGCCGGCTTGGAATTCTGGGCTGGAGCTGCCTGGCGGTTATTAACGTAGCCTAGCATATCCTTTTTAGTAACCCGGCCATCGCGGCCGGAACCGGAAATATTTTCCAGTTCGTTCATGCTAACTCCTTCCTGGCGGGCAATATTTAGCACTAGGGGAGAATAGAAGCGGTTAGATTCGCTAGTATCTAGTTTAGCAGTAGCCGGCTGGGTTTCATTACTGCTTGGCTCGCCAGCTATCGCTTCGGCTTTAGGGGCGGCAGAAGCCGAGGCCGTCGGAGCGGATGCAGTAGCTTCTCCGTTGGTATTAATTATAGCAATAGGGGCACCTACGGCAACAACATCGCCTTCTTGTACCAATATCTTTTCCAGTACACCCTCGTGGATAGCCGGCACCTCAGTATCAACCTTGTCGGTGGCTACTTCCAGTACAGATTCGTCTTGTTCAATTCGGTCACCTTCCTTTTTTAACCAGGAAAGTATGGTGCCTTCCATGATGCTTTCGCCCATTTTGGGCATAACCATTTCGACTTGTGCCATTGAGTTGGTTTTATTTACAAATACTTGTTTCAAATTTTGCCTAAGCAGTAGGTTGCCAAACAAAGCACCTTTCAATTTGCAAAATTGTGCTTATTCTATATAATGACAACTATTTAGGCTTGGCCTTGGCCTTACAAAATTATAATTTTAACTGGCTTTCTCAATCGTTTTCGATCAAAGTTTGGCGTAAGAGGTTTAAGGCGGCCACGGTAGTTAGGTGAATATTTAAGCCTCGGTCTTTGGTGAAAGTAAATTTTTTAGCAAAAGATTTGTCTCCCACGCTTATACCAATCCATACCGTGCCTACCGGTTTATCGTCGGTTCCGCCCCCTGGTCCGGCAACGCCGCTGGTTGAAATTGCTACGTGGCTATCTAATTTACGCCTAGCGGTTTGGGCCATCGCCAGCACAACTTCTTCACTTACGGCACCGTACTTGCGGAAGTACTCAAATGGTACCTCTAATACACTGTTTTTTAGTTCATTCTGATAAGCTATAATAGACCCATTGAAGTACCTTGAACTTCCGGCTCGGCTAACAATGGTTTGGGCTATAGAACCTCCGGTACAACTTTCGGCAGTAGCTAATTTCAGGTTTTTTCGGAGAAGAATATCTCCAACCACCTGTGAAAGCTCATCCGCATCGTAACCGTATACTGACTTTTGTATTAGCGGTAGTACCTTGGCCTCTTGCTCGGCTACTTCCAGTTTAATTTTATCCAAATTATTTCCGAAGGCTGTCATTCTAAGGTCAACCATACCGTGGTGCGGCAAATACGCCAGCTTTATATGGTTGGGTAAGGAGGTTTCCCAGTCAGCAATCTGGCTGGCTAAATAACTTTCCGGAACTCCGGCCGTCCTTATTTTTCGGTGATATATTACTTCGGGCTTAAATTTTTGTATCAGCCAGGGTAGTACGATGGTTGAAACCATATTCTTCATTTCGAAGGGCACGCCCGGCAACGATACAAATACCCGGCCGTTGCGTTCTAACCACATTCCGGGGGCGGTTCCTTTCTCGTTAAATACCACTTTTCCGGCTTCCGGCACATCGGCCTGCTGTTTATTTAGCTCCAAAAGCTCGCGGCCCCGGCGGTCAAACAGTTCCTCTAAATGATTTAATACTTCTTGGTTTCTAACTAACCGGGTGTTAAAATATTCTGTTAAAACCGGTTTAGTTAAGTCATCGGCAGTAGGGCCCAGGCCGCCGGTTATAATAACTATTTGGGAATGTGCTTCGGCGGTAGCAAAGGCCGCCAGAATATCTTCCCGATCATCGCCAATTGTGCTTCGATACTGAACTTTGAAACCGGCGTCGGTCAGTTGTTGGCTGAGCCAGGTAGCGTTAGTGTCGTGGATCTGGCCGTATAAAATTTCATCTCCGATAGTGAGGATTTCAGCTTTGAGTTGTTGCATGTAAAACTGGACAGGTTTTTGTGTACATCAGCCTGTAAACTACTAAAGCATTTGATATGATTAAGCGAAGCGCTATAATTTTAGGAATTTCTCTTAGCCTGGGTACTGCCTGTACTACGCAGCAAATTAACCAGACCTTGGGCACTGTACTGGATGGCACCTCGGCCGAGCCTACCACTACCGAAGTTGCCCTGGGACTAAAGGAAGCACTTACCCAGGGTATTAGCAAAGGAGCTGCGCAAGCCAGCCAGGAAGATGGGTACTACGGTAATTCCCTTATCAGAATACCTTTTCCGCCCGATGTGGAACGAGTAGAAACCCGCCTTAGGCAAATAGGACTGGGTAACGAAGTGGATAAGTTTATTCTTTCGCTAAACCGCGGAGCCGAAAAAGCAGCTGATGAAGCCAAGCCCATATTCATTTCTGCCATTAAAAGCATGACAATTCAGGATGCCTGGAATATACTAAGGGGTGAAGACGACGCCGCAACTCAATACCTGAAGCGGGTTACCAGTGATCAGCTTAAAGCTAAATTTCAACCTATAATTTCCCAATCATTAAACCAGGTTAATGCAACCCGCTATTACGGCGATATAATAAATACCTACAATAAAATACCGCTGGTGCAAAAAGTAGATCCGGATTTAGATAGCTACGCAACCGATAGGGCAATAGAAGGGTTATTTACCCTGGTTGCTCAGGAAGAAAAAAACATACGCGAAAACCCAATTGCCCGAACTACTGAATTATTGCGCCGGGTTTTTTCTCGTCAATAGCTATTTCTTTAAAATTTTGCTTCTGAAGACTTCAGTCGGGCTTATTACATTTAATATGTAGTAGCCCGTTTTTAAATTATGAAGTTTAATTGAATTTGCACTTTGGCCACTACTGAACTGCTTTAGAATTTCTACGCCCTGAAGGGTAGTCAGGCTAATAATTGAGTTGCTGGCAAATTCTTCGGTGAGTTCCACGGTAAGTATGTCAGTAGCCGGGTTTGGGTAAAATCTAACTTCTGGCGCAAAAGGCTCCGGCTCAACGGTAATAAGTTGGCTTAGGGTGGTATTGCAACCAAGCTTATTATAGCAGATGGCCGAAACTTGGTAGGTTCCGGCTTCTATTAGCTGAAGAGTTTGACTTAATCCATTACCTACAAAAGTGCCATTCACCAACCAGGCAATTGAATCCGTAGCGGTAGTCCGTATACTTAGTGGTACACTTACCAGATTGTTCTCAAGTTCCAGCGTACTGTAAATACCAATAAATGAAGCTTCTATCGGGCTAATATTAACCAATACCTGTTCCGGTTCATCGTAATACAGCCCGTTGTATCGTTGTAGGTAAATGCTGGTATCTTTCTGAATATTAACAGTTAATTGGTGGTTAATTCGCTGGATGCTTGAAGTAGCCTCCGGCCATAGTTTATACACACCGTCACCTAAGTCAATTTGAAGGTTTTTGGTCGGTCCGCATAATTCGGACTCGTACATAATCGGCAAGTTTTGTAAATACTGAAGGTACCTTTCGCGTAGGTTTATTGCGGTTGCTTCTAGTTCTTCCAGGCTGGCAGCATATACTAAACCAAAGGCCACTCTACCTTCAGCACCCGCAGATAAAGTTGGTAATCTAAGGCCGCTTAGCTGGGCTACATCGTTGCCATTTCCGGCGCTACCGGCTATTGTCAGAGTAGTTTCCTTAGCCAGCCATTGTAACTTTTGCGCTTTGCTAAACTTGCCCGCTATATCGGCAATATTGCCGTTATGATCAGCTAGGTTAATTCCGGAAAATAGTGGGCTGCCTTCCCCTAGAATTAATACACCCATATAATTATCTTCGGAGTGCGTATATGTATAGCCCAGGGCTAACTCATTGTTCCAAGCGGTGCGGTTTTGAGTAGAAGTTCCAATATTGAAATCGGTAAACAGGCCTAGGCTTATATTAGTATAGGCGGTGTCCGCCTGGTTAAAGATGCGGTACTCCAGTATAGCCGATGAAGATTCCTCATTGGTATTCCAGCCTAATAATTGCTGTTCAAATAGTAAATTAAGGCCAGTATTTGCCTCTGGACTAATTTTAAAAGCACTGCGCACATCGCTGGTATCAGTCTGGCCGTATATTTTCAGGCCTCGGGCGTAGGTAAAGTCTTTATCGCGCTGATTGGGTACGCTGGTATGAAATACATTGCTGGCTAGGGTACCATTTCCAGCACTTACCAATAGGCCAATTTGGTCGGCAATTTTAGCTTCATTCAAATGTAGGCCTAAGCCTTGCAGGTTATAGTCCATATTGTAACCCAAATTTCCGTTAGCTCCTAAAGTCAGTTTAAACTTATCGGCCTGAACATTCAGGTAATCACTCCCGCTGTATATTTCTATATATTCATAATCGGTATACGTGCCGTTGGTTACCTCTACCCTAATTGAAATAGGATGGTTAGCCGGAATATCTTCGCTGACCTGTAGCGTATACACTAGAGGGTTTTCGGTGGTTTCTAGGGTATTGAGTCCGCCAACCTTAGCTTGGTAACTAACCACCTGAGCGTAGTCCGATTCGCTAACTACGTTTACATTGAATGCGGAAATAGGAGCGAGGTAGTTAGTAAGTTTTAAGTTTAACTCTATGAGCTCTCCCCGCATAATAAACCCTTCTATTTCACTGGTATAGTTATATTCACTAACCCGTACCGAGGGCTTTTGAATGCCCAGCAGAGCATTTTCCATATTAAGTCGGCCCTTGCCAATCCTAAATTCATAATTTAGGTTTTCAGCAATCTGGCTGAAATCATCGGCCGACTGACGGATAATTTCCATTACCTGCAGGGCATTGAGTTCCGGGTATTTCAACCTGATTAGTGCTGCCGTGGCGGCTACCATAGGTGAGGAATAACTGGTTCCTCCATCTTGCTTATACTTGCCGTTATTGGCCGTGCTGTAGATGGCTTCGCCAGGGGCAGCTATATCTACAAACCGGCTATAGGTACTCCAGGCAGCGCGGGCATCCGGGGCTTCCGATGAATTGCCGCCCTTGGTTGCCGTTACGCTAATTACGTTGCTGCACGAGGCCGGATAAAAGTCCAGCTCGACATTTGTGTTACCGGCTGCGGCAATAACTACTGCATCTTTTTCTAAGGTTGCGTAGTCAATTATATCCTGGATATACTTACTAGGGCTGCCGGGCGCCCCCCAGCTCAGGTTAATAACCTTACACCCTTGGTCAGCAGCGTATACAATTGCCTCGTAGCCGTTAATAAAGCGATTGTTGTGGCTGCTAAATATTTTAATAGGCATAAATTTGCAGTTGTTGGAAAGTCCGGCCATTCCGCCATTGCCGCGAACTGCGCTAATAATTCCACTAACTTTCACCCCGTGCTCATTTCGGTCGGCTGAAGGGTCATTATCGTTATTGGCAAAATCCCAACCCTGGTAATTATCTACGTACCCATCTTGATCATCATCAATTCCATTATTAGGTATTTCGTCATCGTTAGTATGAATGTTGTTCACCAAATCAGGATGATCCATATCTGTGCCGGTATCCAGAATACCGATTACCATATCGCTGCTACCTTTCTGAGTGGCCCAAGCTTGGGCTGCTTTAATTATGGGTAAGTAATGTTGGTTACCTTCTAATTCGTCGCCTACCTCCTCCAGTAGTTTAGGCTCGGGAAGCAGTTCGGCATATTCGAGGGTGGAGTTAGCTACTCGTAATTCTTTTAGTGCGTTTTGGGCATCAATTGCGGAAGGGAATTCCAGCTTGTAAATTCTATTTAAGCCTAAACTTGCTTGCCCTTGTAATTTATAGGAAGAATTTAATACCTGATGCTGGGGGAAGGCGGCGCTTAGCGAGTAATTAGATGGTACGGTTTGCAGGGTAGAAGAAAGTATCTGGTTAGCTGCCTGGGCTCGTTGGTTAGGCGAAGAATGATTGTTTTCTTTAAATTTAACAACCAAAATATGCGATTCAGCTGCATTAGCACTGCTTTTATTATTCTGCGCAATTGCGGAGTATGCTACAAATACAAGTGCCAGAAATGCTAATACTACTCTCATCTACCTTAATTATTAAACTACTCTTATGAAAATACCAGGTGCGATGGTGAATTGAAAACCGGGTAGTTTTGCTCTATGTAAGGATGTAGTGTACTAGTAGATTTGCTGCCTTATTTGCCAAATTATTTCGTGCGAGCTTACATAAGCTTTGGGCCAAAAAATAAGCCCCGAATTTCTCCGGGGCTGTACTGTATGAATTTGATATGACTAAAATATTGCCTCTATTGCCTTTATAGGTATATAGCGGCCACCTTTAAGCACAACGTATTCCTCGGTAACGGACCATAGGGTAGTTTCAACCTCTTGGGTATAACCCGCTGAATTTTTGAAGGTGAGCTTAACTTTATTACGATATAGGTTGCCTAATATTACCGCCCGGTTTAACTGCCACCGCCGGTCAGAGCGTTCTTCTTCGGTGCGCAATACATCTTGTTCGCCGAAGGCTATTGAGTGAAGTTCCTCTTTGGTAATTAGAGTAGGCTTGTTCATACGTAATAGGTTTTAATTGATGTGGAATTAGAGCAATTGTAATCGCGCCCAATTCTTAAACCCTAAGGTATACTATACCCCAACCGTTAGCTTAGTTTAGATGGCCTAGATATGTTGCAGGTGATAATTTAAACTAAATAATTAAATTAATTTTAGGTTAGTTTTGGTTTTTTTAAGATGGAAAATAATTGCCTAACCCATTGATTTTTATACAGTAGACCAATGTATGCTAAAGATTAGCTTCATATAGATTCTTCACCAGTTATACTTCGGGTAAACTTACTTCTCGATGGATAATCAGGTGTAAGTTCTATAATTAACCCATACTTAAAACGCTATTCTATATTAATTTTATACTGTAATACCGGTTTAGTATTACATATAAGTTTTGAAGCGAGCTTGATGTACAATACTAAATTTTGATTTTTCAATAATTAACGGCGCATCAAAGTTACGAAAGAATAGGGGTAAGGATTTTCATCGTCAGCCTCATAATCCGTTCTTTCTACCTCATTCCAAGTATTCTCTTTTAATTCCGGAAAGTAGGTATCACCCTCAAATTCATGGTGGATTTCGGTCAGGTATATTTTATCTACCAAACCTTCTTCCAGCGCTTGTTTGTAAATTTCGCCCCCTCCTAAAATAAAAACTTCCTCCTGCTTCTGGTCTTTGGCTAACTGTAAGGCATCGGCCAGGCTATGCTCAACTATGCAGGCTTCGGCGCTGTACTGCCGGTTGCGGGTAATAATTACATTTAATCGGTTGGGTAAAGGCTTACCCAGCGATTCAAAACTCTTACGCCCCATAAGTACATAGTGGCCGCTGGTAGTGGTTTTGAAATGTTTTAAATCATGCGGCATGTGCCAGATAAGGCTATTGTCTTTACCTATTACGTTATTCTTGGCTTTGGCTACAATTATACTTTTTATCATCTTCTGAATCCTCTTAAAAATTCGGTGGTTTCCATTCTTTTTTTGCCTTCTAACTGAAGCGATTGAACAGCCAGATTATTGGTTTCGGTACCTATTTCAATAGCTGAATCCGAAAATTTAAATTCACCGGCTGGAACATTAGCGTCGCTGGAAATGGTAACGCTAAAAATTTTCAGGGTTTTTCCATCTAGCATAGTCCAGGCGGCTGGGTAGGGGCTTAAGCCTCTAATGAAGTTATAAATTTTTTCGGCCGGCTGGTTCCAATTTATTTGGCAGGTTTCTTTAAAAATTTTAGGAGCATGAGGAAAATTGCCACCTTGAGGTTGCGGTTGGCTGGGGGCATTTCCGGCCTCAACCGCTTTTACTGTTTTTAAAACCAAATGGCTTCCCTTGTGCATAAGCCGGGTGTAAAGGCTGCCCGCAGTATCATCACTAGCTATAGGTTCTTCTTCCTGAAAAATTAGTTCGCCGGTATCAATTTCGTGCTGGAGGAAAAAGGTAGTAAGCCCGGTTTTCTTTTCACCATTAATAACTGCCCAATTTATTGGTGCCGCACCCCGGTAATTAGGCAGTAGTGAAGCGTGCAGGTTAAAGGTACCGTATTGCGGCATAGCCCAAACGGCTTCCGGTAGCATTCTAAAGGCAACTACCACCTGCAGGTTAGCTTGCAAAGCTTGTAATTCCTGAAGAAACTCCCCGCTTTTTAGGTTGGTTGGCTGAAGTATAGTGAGGCCGGCCTCCAGCGCGTATTCTTTTACGGGGCTAGGTATAACTTTTTGACCCCGTCCTTTAGGTTTATCCGGCGCGGTAATTACCCCAACTACATTATAACCCTGTTCAACCAGAATTCTTAAAGAAGGGACCGCAAAATCCGGCGTTCCCATATAGACAATTCTTAACTCTCTATTCATGCAGGGGCTAAATTAGCCTAATTTTCTTAATTGGCTAAAGTACTGCACTCGGCTTAATATAAAGCGGTCGCATAAATCATGATAAGCGTCTACGTAAAGTTGTCCGTAGGGCCGGAAGCCACAATTCCGTAGTACCCGCTTGCTTACCTGATGTTTTACGTGCGTGAGCCCGTAAAGTACCGAGTGTTTATAGTGAGTAAATGCCAGATGTACCAAAAGTTTGGCGGCTTTAGAGGCTATGCCTCTTCCGTGAAATTCCAGATTTAAAGCGTAGCCAATTTGCCAATCGCCGGTGCCGGGTATGGGTACTATGGCTCCGCCGCCGGCAATTAAATGGCCGTACATGATAAACCAATCGCCGCCCGGGTAATTTTCCTTCTTATAATTCCGGATTTTGCCAAAGTAGCGTTTTCGGTTTTCCTGCCCAATACGCGGCCGCCCGGTTATGAATTTCATAACTGCCGGGTTGGCATCCTTGCGCGTATGCTGTGCCATATCCAACTCGGTGTGACGCTTTAGCCAGACTTTGTTTGATCCGGGTTCGCCGTAAACCTTAGGGTGTATCATCGTAAAGTAAATAATCGGCTCGGCTTAGCTTATACAGTTCTAATTCATCGGCCCAGCCGGCGCGTATTTCTTCCTCGGTTTTACCGGCTTTAATCTGAGCTTCCAGCTTTTCGGTTCCGGCCAACAGGGTAAAGAACGAGGTGAAAAATTCGTCCTTTTGGGGATATAGGTTGTAAAACAGCAATAGAAAGCCAATATCCAGGCGGTTTGGTGGGGTTATTTCCCTAAGATCTAATCCGTAACAGGTTTGGCCGTTTAGTTTAGGGTTATTAGCTCCATCGGTAGGCTTCGGGGTAAAAGTAAACTTTCCAAATGCCGGGTTGGGGTAGCCTACTACCTGAAACGGAAACGGCGTACCGCGACCGATACTCAAGGGAGTTCCTTCAAAAAAGCATAGGCTAGGATATAATAAAATAGATTGCTGATTAGGTAAATTAGGCGAAGGTTTTACCGGAAGCGTATAGGCAGTAGTATGCGTATAGTTTTGGTTAGGAATTACGGTTAATTCGCAGGTTTTTTCTCCAGCCAGCCATCCTTCACCATTGATCATCCGGGCCAATTCGCCAACCGTGAGGCCGTGAATGACCGGAATGGGGTGCATTCCTACAAAAGATTTATGTTCTTCTTCCAATACAGGCCCGTCTACAATATGCGCATTGGGGTTTGGCCGATCCAGCACTATAAATGGTAGCTTATTTTCCGCCGCCGCTTCCATAGCGTAATGCATGGTGCTTATGTAGGTATAAAACCGCACGCCAACATCTTGTATGTCAAATATCAAAATATCAACATCTTTCAGCTGTTCTTGGGTAGGCTTCTTGTTTTTGCCGTAGAGCGAAATTATGGGCAGGCCGGTTTTAGTGTCTTTCTCGTTGCTTACGTGAGCCCCGGCATCAGCTTTGCCCCTAAAACCGTGTTCGGGCGCAAATACTTTAACCACGTTTATTTTTTCGCTTAGCAAGAAATCAACTAAGTGGGTTTGTTCCGGGGTATTAGGAAAAATGCTGGTATGGTTTACAATTAAGCCTACCCGCTTGTTCTGTAATAAGCTGATGTATTTTTCGGGTTGTTCTATTCCCAGCAACAGTTGGTCTTCAGCCAAATCAAGCATTTCTTCGGTTGGGCTATCAGGTGGGGGTGACTGGGTAGACTTGCTATTTTGCTCAGGGGCCGAGCGGCAGGAGAAAAAACTTAAACACAGGAATGCTAAAATTACTTTCTTATACACCATATTCTTTTGTTTATTTGTTGCACTCCTGCGGGAGTTGCGCGCTTTAAAGCCTAATATCCGATAAACGTTTGAATTTTCCATTATATATATCCCGTCGGCTACAGAAAGGTTCCCGGCACGCATTTTCCTCAATCATCCACAAAATCGCGGTTCTAAGCATTGCCTTGGGCCTAGCGGTTATGATTATATCATTCCTTATACTTAAAGGGTTTCAATCTACAATTACTGAAAAAGTGGTAAGTTTTGGGGGCGATCTGCAGGTTACCCGCCAGAGTTTAGGCCAGGTGTATACTGAAAACCCCATAACCAACCAACTGGACTTTGTACAGAATCCGGAAGATTATCCGCAGTTCTCGCACGTTCAGCAGTATGCTTTTAAGCCCGGCCTGTTAAAATCCAAAGCCGAAGTATTAGGCGTTATGTTGAAAGGCGTTAGTACCGACTACGACAGTGCCCGCTTTAAAGCTAACCTACTAAAAGGAAAGTTTATTCCGTTGAGCGATACTGCTGCTACTACTCACGTTGTAGTTAGCCAGACTATAGCCGACCAGTTAATTGTGGATATTGGCGATGATGTAATAATGTATTTTGTTCAGAATCCGCCTAAGTTTAGGCGCCTCACGGTAAGCGGTATTTACGCAACCGGCATGGAAGATTTTGATGAGCGTATAATTATTGGCGACCTCAATATGGTTAGGCAGTTAAATGGCTGGGCCGATACCCTTGCCGGGGGTATAGAGGTTTTTGTACAGGACTTTAAGCAACTGAACACCCTACAGGAACAGCTTTACGTTGATACGGACTATAAATACTTTGTTGATAAGGTAACCGACCGCAACGTCCAGATTTTTGACTGGTTAAGCCTGTTGGACAAGAACGTAGTAATTATACTTACTATCATCCTAATAATAGTGAGTATGAATATGATCAGTATTCTGCTGATACTTATAATGGAGCGTACCCCCATGATTGGTTCCTTTATGGCGATGGGGGCTACCAATAGGCAAATTAGGCGAATATTCCTGAGTAGTGGAATGCGAATGGTAGCTAAAGGTATGCTTTTTGGTAATGGTATAGCCCTAACTTTAGCAGCCCTGCAATATTACTATAAGCTAATTCCATTAGATCGGGCTAATTACTATATGGAATATGTGCCGATCTTGTGGGATTGGCAAATCATTATCGGCCTTAATATTTTAATATTCGTTATCGTACTGCTGGTACTGCTAGTTCCCGCAACCATCATCAGCCGCATTCAACCTATTAAAGCTATTAAGTTTGATTAGGGTAGACTGGAGATTGGAGATTGGAGACTTGAGATTGGAGAAGTTAAAACTAAATAAAGTCGCCCCATAAGGTAAATCAACCTTAGTTTGCATTGCTTTACCAAGCACCAAGCATGGGGCCGCCTAGGCCAAGCATCAAGCACGGGTCCGCCTAGGTCAAGCACCAATTCACGAATTTGCTATTTCCCCCGGTTGGTAGGGTTGGAAGATGCTTTTAATCTTCATCCAGATAATACCGAATATGGCTTCTTTAAAGATATTTCGGGACATTTTGCTTACACCTTTGTCACGATCGGTGAATATGATGGGTACTTCCTTAATTCGAAAACCCCATTTCCAGGTTGCAAACTTCATTTCAATCTGAAAGGCGTAGCCTACAAAGCGAACTTTATCTAACTGGATAGTTTCGAGCACCCGGCGGCGGTAGCATTTAAAGCCGGCAGTGCTGTCGGCAATGGGCAAACCAGTTATAAACCTAACGTAGTGGCTGGCAAAGTAACTCATTAACACGCGCGACATGGGCCAGTTTACTACATTAACGCCTTTAACGTAGCGCGAACCGATAGCCAAATCGTAGCCCTCGTTGGCGCAAGCATCGTGCAGGCGTAATAGGTCTAATGGGTTATGGCTAAAGTCGGCATCCATTTCAAAAATATACTCGTAGCCCCGCTCAATAGCCCACTTAAAACCTAAAATATAGGCCGTTCCCAGCCCAAGTTTACCTTTCCGCTCCAATAAATGCAGCTTGCCCAGGTATTCTTCCTGTAGCTCCTTAACCCGTTGAGCGGTGCCATCCGGGCTGCCATCATCAATAATTAGTAGGTGAAAAGCCTTAGGCAGCGTAAACACCCGGCGAATCATAGCCTCAATGTTTTCTATTTCGTTATAGGTAGGAATTATAACTAAGCTGCTCGGCACGGGTTACTAATTAGTCTGTCCGGCAAAAATAGTAATTGTGGGGTAATTCCTAAGAAATATATAATTGGAAGTATAACATATCTATTTAGAGCCGACAGCGTATATCATTAAAATTTGTTTTACCCAACTCACTTTTAGTATGCACCGAGCTAGCCTATGCTTAGCCATTTTTTCGGTTTTTTCTTTAATGCACCTATCTGGCGTTGCCCAACCTTCCGATAAAACTAGTTACCTGGAAGGCTACGCCCATCCGCAAAAGTCTAATGTTTTTACTGCTATTGGGGTAGGTTTTTCCGGTTTTGATGGCACATTGGCAATTATTTCCGATAACGATAACCAAAACCGATACCTGAACCCGCAAATCTCGTTAGATGCAGGCTATCAGCTTACCAACTACATAGCCGTTATTGGCAGAGCTAATTATATTAGGCTGAACGTAACGAGTGATAGAGAGGGAGACCGGGCAGTTAGTGCTAATAATTACGAAGGGATGGTTATCCTGCGGCATTATTTGTTCAGCCAGAAACAGTACGATGAGTACTTGAGAAAATTTAATTATTATGGTTTCGGCGGAATTGGTGCCCTATATTTTAATCCTAAAGATGCCGAAACCTCGGAGGCATTTGCCGAAACTGAAAGTTTTGACCAATGGACAACTACCGTTCCGGTGGGTATTGGTACCGAATATCACCTGAGCAATTTTTTTAGTATGGCCTTGGAAGCCAGTTACCATTTTACCGGCAGCGACTTTATTGATGGTAAAGAAGGCCCTAATATAAACGGGAACGACCGAAATGACCGGTTTGCCCTATTTAATGCCCGAGTAACCTACCGGCTTCCCCGCCGAAATTATAAGTACAACGATTTTCTTAAACTAAAGAACCAGGAAGATAAAATAAACCAAAAGAAGAAGCCATAAGAGCTTCTTCTTTTGGTTTAAGGGAAATTTCAATTATTCCCAATAAGTTTTGGCTAACTCAAATTTTTTGATAGCTCCACCTATTTGTAAATAATTGCCTACCGAAGAAAGTGCTTAGGTCATCTGATGTTCAGATTGGGTGCACCATATTATTGCGACCCAATGGCCAGGTTTTACCAGCTAACTGCTTCAATTAATATTCAAATTTTAATGTGGATTAACTGGGTTTACAAGGGCTAATAAGGCTATTGGGCCGGTATTCTAACTAGTAAGGTGAATACCTATCTCAATTTCTAAGGTAATTCTAATATGCTCTTAATTTCCTTCTAAGGTAGCCGCCCAATATTTGTAGTGTAATCAAACACAACAATCACATAATCACCATTTGTCATGGCATATTTTAGAAGCACTAACATGAATTTTTTTAGGCGCGAAAGAAGATCTACCCCAACGTACCTACACAGCATACCCAGAAGCTTATGGTTTGAGGCGATTGCCGAGCGGTGGAAAAACAAGCTACTGAAATCGGCCCAGCGATTAAGCTCAAACAACCAAAGTGAGAACCGGCAACTATTTATATAACTAGATTTTAGCCCACCAACCTTTACCTGCTAAACCGCTAAAAACACTCACCAAATTAACTCTTAAAATTTACTGGCATGAAAAATTTCCGAATGTTAAGTATAGGTCTGTTGGTGGTAATGCTGGTTACCAGTTGCACAGTGGTAAGGCAGGGCGAGGTTGGCGCTAAACGTAGGCTGGGTAAAATAAACCCACGCGTAGTAGGACCGGGGGTTGTAGGTTTTAACCCCCTCACTACTACCGTAATTAAAATACCTACCCGCACCATAAATATTGAGGTGCGCATGGATTTGCCCACCAAGGAGGGGCTTACCATTATGTCCGATGTGTCTATCCTGTACCACGTAGATGGGCAGCAGGTACCCCAAATTGTAGAAAACATTGGCCGCGATTACGAGCAGGTGGTTATACTGCCGGTATTTCGCTCGGCGGCCGCCGATATTGCCGCCCGCTACTACGCCAAGGATATGCATACCGGCCAACGCGCCGCTATTGAAAATTCTATCCGCGAACTTATGACTGAACGCTTGCAAGACCGCGGCTTCACCATTGAATCGGTACTGCTGAAAAGTATTTCCCTGCCGCCGGGCCTAACCCGGGCTATTGAAGAAAAGCTGGCGGCCGAGCAGGATTCTCAGCGGATGGAGTTTGTACTGGCTAAGCAGCGACAGGAGGTAGAACGGATGATTATTGAAGCCGAGGGCGTACGCGATTCCCAAAAAATCATAAATGAAGGTCTTACGCCTATGCTAATTCAGTTTGAGTCAATAGAAGCCTTTAAAAAGCTGTCTACCTCACCCAATAGCAAAATTATTATCACCAACGGTCAGGTGCCGGTTATGATAACCCCGGAACAGTAGCCTAAGAAGTATCAAACTGTCATTAAAACTAACCATGCTATATAATCAAAATACTATGCCTCAGCAAGATTTATATGTGGGTTTGGGTTGCCTGGTATACTCGGTAGCCAAAGCCGATGGATACCTGCAGCCTGAAGAGCGAATTACCATTAAGGAGTTATTGAGCCGCCAAACCCACGGAAACCTGGCACTTAACGCCTTTACTGTTCAGGAGGCTCTCAACCGCGAGCCGGAAGAGTCATACGGAACTGCCCTAAAGCGATTGGTTAGAAACCGAACCGAATTTGATAAACAAACCCGGAGAAATTTTACATCGATTCTGAAGCAGGTAGCCCAAGCGGCCAATGGAATTTCAACAGTTGAAAAAGAGCTGCTGAAACGGTGCCGACGCGATATAGCTCAGATTTAGCTAAAGACTGATTCGAAGACGGCAGGGGCAGTCGGTATAGGAAGTAGACATTAAATTTTACCATTATGAGAATTAACCAAATCCGCATTCTCACATTAGTAGTGCTGATTATGATTAGCCTTACGCTACTAACGCTATTGCCGGTCCACGCAAATAACTACCGTAACCTAAGCTCGGAGCCGCAAAGACTTACGGTTGAAATTAAACCACAGCCGGCCAACGGTTACAACGGCAGGCTTCTCCTGAGCTTTAACCAGCCTATCGCTAATCAGGTAGAAATATTGATTCACAATGATCAGGGCCGATTGCAGTACAAAGCTACCTATGCCGCTGGAATGCTGAACTCCCTATATTTTGGGCAGCACCTGCCGACCCTAAGTGCCGGAAGTTACTACTTAACCGTAGTATCCGATAACCTGGTAATCCGTAAAGCCTTATCAATTTACTAACATTGAACCGATATGAAACTAATGCATAAAATTTTGTTGCTAAGCTTGCTGCTAACCATGCTAAGCCCGCTAGTATACGCTACTTCAATAATTAATAATCCGCTTGCGGTAAGCAGTCCTACTACGCATATTCATCCGGTAAAAAAGCTAAATTTAGGGCAACCGGGCACATTGTTTAGCTCCAGCCTGCTCCTGGGCCAGCCGGAAGTATGGTGCCTTGACTGTGCGGACTTAGTAATAAATAGAGACTTAGCTACCGGCCGCGGATGGCAGGAGTACGAACCCCCCTGGGTTAAAAGTGCTGACTTTGTTTTCGTGCGCTTTTCACTTTCTACTTTATTTAATAAAATTAAAAGATAAGGTTTCGGCGGCCGATGCGTGTACTGTAAGGTTCACTTTTCAAAATCGTTCGCAAACCTATTGTACCTAATTCGGCGGCAAGTGCTATCTTGGCCAAGTGCTTAAAGCTAACCAACTGCCTGACCCTATACGTTAAATACTTATGAAAATTCTGTTGGTAGAAGACGAGCCCAAAGTTTCATCCTTTATTAAAAAGGGGCTGGAAAGCCAAACCTGCCAGGTAGAAACTGCCTTCGACGGCCAAATTGGCAAGAACATGGCTCTGGGCAACTACTATGATGTAATTGTGCTGGATGTGAACATTCCGTATATAAACGGTTTTGAACTGTGCCGAATTATCCGTCATGAGAAGGTAGATGTGCCGATACTTATGCTGACCGCTTTGGGCACCTTGGACGACAAACTGATGGGGTTTGATGCCGGCGCCTACGACTATCTGGTAAAACCCTTTGAGTTTAAAGAGCTGGTAGCCCGCCTGAAAGCCCTGCACAACAACCATAATGTAAAGCAGGTAAAACAACCCGCATCTACCCTGAAGCTGGGCGATCTGGAACTGGATATGAATGAAAAGGTAGCCCGCCGGGCCGGGCAGGAAATTGAGCTGACGGCCCGGGAGTTTTCGTTGCTGGAATACCTGATGCGCAACCGCGGAAAGGTGGTATCTAAAACCGATATTGCCGAAAAGGTGTGGGAAATTGATTTTGATACCGGTACTAATATTATTGAGGTGTACGTAAACTACCTGCGCAATAAAGTAGATCGCGGTTTCGACTCTAAACTAATTCATACTGTGGTGGGCATGGGGTATATGATGAAGGAGAAGTAGGCGGTCGGCCTCCAATGTTTACAGAATGAAGATTCGGACCCGGCTTACGCTTTTGTTTACTACCCTGGCGGCGGCCCTGCTGCTGGGTTTTTGTTTGGCTATATACTTTTTTTCTTCGCTGCACCGCAAAACCGAATTTGCCAACCGGCTGCGCTCGGAAGCCTATGCTTCGGTCGAACTCTTGTTCGGTTCGCAAACCATAAGCCCCGAATTATTTAAGCTGCTGGACCTTAACGAAATTACTGTACTGTACGAGGAGGAGATAATTATATACGATAACCAGAACCAGATTATATACGAAAGCGGCACCGACTACCTGGATGTTGACCAGCGATTGTTCGATGAGATTCGTCGCGAACAAGAAGTGTACTTTCGCCGCGGCGATCGGGAGGTTATCGGCCTGTCGTATACCGACCGGGGCAGCAATTTAGTAGTATTTGTTTCGGCAATCGATAAGTACGGGTTTAGTAAACAAGCTAACCTGGCGCTAATTTTGTCGTTGGGCTGGTTGGTTATGGTTGGGGCGGTGGCCTACGCCGGCCATATTTTTGCCTACAATGCGCTTAAGCCTATGTCGCGCGTGGTTAAGCAGGTTAAGAACATTCGGGCCTCCAGTCTAAGTTTGCGGGTAGAGGAGGGCACCAATAAAGACGAAATTGCCGAACTAAGCCATACCTTTAATAAAATGCTGGACCGGCTGGAGGAATCGTTTCGGCTGCAACGCCAGTTTATTTCGCACGCCTCGCACGAGTTGCGTACGCCCCTTACCGCCATAAGCGGACAGATTGAGGTAGCCCTGCTAGAAGAGCAGCCGGCTGAGGAGTACAAAAGCGTACTGGTTTCGCTACACGACGACGTAAAGGAACTAATTAAGCTATCCAACGGCTTACTCAATCTGGCCGGCATCAGCACCGAAAGCTCGGCCTTGCGCCTGGCGCCGCTGCGGCTAGACGAACTGCTCTGGCAGGCCCGCTCCGATTTATTGGCCGGGCACCCCAACTACAGCATTCGTATCCATATGCAGGAAATGCCCGACGATGAGGCTGAACTTTATATAATGGGTAACGCCGTTTTGCTAAAAACTGCTTTTTTAAACCTGATGGAGAACGGCTGCAAATTCTCTGAGCCGCCGGCCATAACCGTTGGGCTTTCGCGTCAGAAAAATTTTTTCGTACTAACCTTTACGGATAAGGGAATCGGAATTCCGCCGGAAGATCTGGCGCGCATCTTCGAGCCGTTTTACCGGGCAACTAACGCTAAAACTACCGCCGGACACGGTATTGGCCTATCGCTAACCCAGCGCATTATCCTTTTGCATCAGGGTAGTATAGAAATTCATACGGAAACGGGTAGCGGTACCACATTTGAACTTAAGCTGCCGGTGACAACTTAATATTGGTGCCGGTTTAGGCTTACGCTGTCAACAGGTAGAAAAGTTTGTGTAATTCCATTCATTTTGAGGTAGGAATTACGTTACCGGCCATCGTGGAAGATGGATACCACACCGCTCAGCCAATTATTTTCTAAATCTGGCTAAATTCTAAGCTAATTCTAATATTACCTTAATACGCTTCTAAGCCGGCAGCTCTTTATTTGTACTATAAACCGCTGACCTTTAATGCAGCTTAGTATGAAGAATCTCCCAAATATCCGTGCCATAAAATCCCCGATCCAGTACAAAAGTGCTTTGGTATTATCCATTAGCGTATTTTTTCTTATTGCCTGCTCCGAGGCTACCGAAAAAGCCGACGAAAAGTTAAGACTGCTGAACGAAAAGGTAGACCAGGTAAACTCCTTGCTCAATAAGGAAATTACCAAAATTGAAAAACTAGACTCACTAGCTCAGCACGAAATGGAAAAAATTGGCCGGCTGGACTCTATAATTGACTCCAACGCCACCCGCATAGATACCCTATTTAACCGCTAGCTTAGCACTATCCTGACCTTGTATATAAATTTTTTAGCTATGGGAAAGAATAAGAGATGTTATCTGGAATACAGTAAGTTAATACTGGAAAAGGTAAGCTTTGATAAGCGCCTGTTCTGGAAAGAGTACCGCAAAAGCTTTAATCATTTGACTAAATCGGAGTCGGCAGCCTTTAAGTACTGGATAGTGCAACGCTATTCGCTGCAGGGCAAAACTGCCTCTCGCCTAAAAGTGCTACAACCGCCCCGTCAATTGCTGCTAACGGCATAATTTTCGGATTGGTTTTTTATATGGATTAGCTACCTAGGCCTAGATTTGATCAGGCAGGCATGACCTGTTGTGCTTCATTATATATGAATTAGTTATTATTTGTTAGCGATATTAAGGTTCTAAACATTGAGATAACATTTATATAGAATTAGGTTCAGCCAACTGCGGCTATGAATAACCAAAAATGAATAGTTCTTTTTATGGCGAAGGCTCAGGCTTGCGTTATAGTCAGTAATCTTGTGAGCATTTCACTTACTATACGCAAGCCTGAGCACCAACTGAATTCCTTAAATTATTGAACAGCTAACGCAAATTTTAATTAGAATAGCCCAGAACCTGCATCATTGTTTCAAAATTTTGCTCATCTCTGAACAAGCGGGTACTGATCTTACCATTTTCGTCTTTATCGATCAGTACATGCTTCATGGCTGGTATAAGGCAGTGCTGAATGCCGCCAATACCGCCCAAAGAATCTTGGTAAGCCCCGGTATGAAACATTCCTATATATAATTTCTGATCATCTTCTATCTTAGGTAAATATACCTCGGAGGTATGGGCCTCGCTGTTATAATAATCCTGACTGTCGCAGGTAAGGCCGCCTAAGTTCACCTTCTGAAAGCGCTCGTTCCAGCCATTAACTGATAGCATCAAGAATTTTTGGTTCAACCCCCAAACATCGGGTAGTTGGGTAATAAACGAGCCGTCAATCATGTACCATAACTCCTTATCGTTCTGTAGCTTTTGGCCAATTACACTATAAATAGTAGCCCCGCTTTCGCCTACCGTATAGCTACCAAATTCGGTAATTATGTTAGGCTCCGGCACGCCCATTTCTTTACACATTTCCAGCACGTTAATCACAATCTGATCGATCATGTATTCGTAGTCGTAATCGAAGTGTAAAGAGGTTTTAATCGGAAAGCCGCCGCCAATATCAATTGTGTCCAGTTCGGGGCATAGCTTTTTCAGTTCGCAGTACATCTGTACGAACTTGCTCAGTTCACTCCAATAGTAAACCGTATCCTTAATACCGGTATTAATAAAATAGTGCAACATTTTAAGCTTAGCTTTTTTGCTAGGCTTAATGTTATTTTCATAATATGAAATAACATCGTTGTACCGAACGCCCAGGCGGCTGGTATAAAAATCGAAATTGGGCTCTTCGTCGGCCGCCACCCGTATACCTACCTGGTACTCGCCGTTCACGTGTTCTTCGTAGTGGGCCAATTCCATTAAATTATCCAGTACGGGTATACAGTTTTGGAATCCATCGTTGATAAATTCAGAAATATATTCGCGATAACGTTCCTTCTTGAAGCCGTTACAAACTATTATTGTATCTTTGCTAATCTTGCCCCGCTCGTATAAGCTACGAATGATGGGCATATCAAATGTTGAGGAAGTTTCCAGGTGAATATCATTCTTTAGGGCTTCTTCAACCACAAAGCTAAAATGAGAAGACTTTGTGCAGTAACAGTAAGTATAACTGCCCTTATAGCCATGCTTAGAAAAAGCCTTCGCAAACAAGTCTTTAGCCTGCCGTATATTTGTACTGATTTTTGGTAGGTACGAAATACGCATGGGTGTGCCGTACTCGCGAATCACATCCATTAGGGGAACTTCATTAAAGTATAATTCCCCGTTCTCCACCTTGAATTCCGGGGTCGGAAAGTAAAAAGTCTGATGTATTAAGTCAGCGTAGCTTCTCATGTATGTTGGGTTAGTCCTGCTTTTAGCGGGCAAAAATTACAGATTAAATCGGGTTTATCAATATGAAAAAAATTAAACTGGTAGAAGTTGCCTCCGAACTTGCCGCCGGAACCAGAGGGGCAAGCCTGGGAATAGGGGCGCTAAAAACCGCTTCATTCAATAAAAAATCTAAATTCTTTGCGCAATTTCCAGTTTGTTCCGTGACTACTCATAACGACGGCTTACTGGAAGATGTTCAGAATCCGTACGCTAAGCGTATTGTAAGCGTAAGAAAAGTGCTGGAAAGCACTGCCGATTGCCTGACCGAAACCCTGCAGGAAGATTACTTTCCGCTAGTGCTGGGGGGCGACCACTCAACTGCCGCCGGAACTATTGCCGGAATTAAGGCTAAATACCCGGAAGCCCGCATAGGCGCGGCTTGGATTGACGCCCACGCCGATTTGCACACCCCCTTTACTACCCCAAGCGGAAACATGCACGGTATGCCGCTGGCTATGGCAGCCAGTATTGATAATTTGGAAAGCCAGATCAATAACCCTAAGGAAGAAACCCTTTCCGAGTGGTCTAAAATTAAACTAATTGGAGGCGAGGAGCCTAAAATAAAGCTGGAAGATATAGTTTTCTTTGGCGTGCGCGATACCGAATCGCCGGAAGAAGACCTTATGCGCCGCCACAACATACGCAATTTTACGGTAGATGAAGTACGGCGAAGAGGCACTGACGATACTGTGGCCGAAGCCCTGGACCTTCTAAAAGATTGCGACTTTATATATGTATCGTTTGACGTAGATAGCATGGACCCGGAAATTAGCTCCGGAACTGGTACGCCGGTGCCCCACGGTTTCTCGGTGCAGGAAGCCCGGGAGCTTAACCTACATTTCATTAGAGAAAAGAAAGTGGTAGCCTGGGAAATGGTAGAAATTAATCCAACCCTCGATCAGAACAACCGCATGGCCGATACTGCTTTTGGTATTCTAGAAGCAGTAGTAGCCGAATATAATCAGCGCGAGGCCGAGGCTTCAGTCTGAAACGATTATAAAATTTAGCATTTAGCACCAGATTTGCCGGTTATAAACTGCATTCTGGTGCTTTTTTTTAATTTTACAACTCATATAATCATCCGGAAATTTTTAGCCATGAACTTAGAGCAGGCATTAGTAACTGATATTCAGCAAGCATTTAACGAGTTATATAAGCACCAAATAGCTGAAAATGACATCTTGCTTCAGCCTACCCGTAAAGATTTTGAGGGTACCTATACGCTAGTTACCTTTTCTTACGGAAAAATCTCTGGAACCCGCCCCGATGAAACGGCCGCTCAAATTGGCCAGTATCTGGTTGAACACAGCGCCTACGTTAGCGAATATAATGTAGTAAAAGGATTTTTGAACCTGGCTTTAAACGATGAAACTTGGTTGTCTCTACTACGTTCGCTGCTGGATGAAAACGACCTACGGTTGCCCGAAAACGATCGGCAAAAAATTGTAATTGAGTATAGCTCGCCTAATACCAATAAGCCGCTTCATCTGGGCCATATGAGAAATAATTTTCTGGGTTACAGTGTTGGCCAAATACTAAAAGCCAATGGTCACGATGTTAAGTTGGTGAATTTAGTAAACGACCGGGGTATCCATATTTGCAAAAGCATGTTGGCCTACCAAAAATTCGGTAAGGGCGAAACCCCCGAAAGCAGCGGACTTAAAGGCGATCATCTTATAGGTAAATATTATGTAGAGTTTGATAAGCACTACAAAAAAGAAGCCGACCAGCTTTGGAACCGGAAAGCCGCCGATGTCAGCCTAATTAACCAAGATTCAGCAAACGAAAGCCTTAAAAACCTGCAGGCTAAGGGCAAAGAGCTTAACGCCAACGAAAAGCAGCAGCTTACCGAACTTAAAAAACTAAAGGAACAGGCCGAAAAGGAAGCACCGCTAATGCAGCAAGCCCAGCAAATGCTGCAAAACTGGGAGGCTGGAGATGAAGAGGTTAGAGCCCTGTGGGAAAAAATGAACGGCTGGGTATACGACGGGTTCCAGAAAACTTATACCGCAATGGGAGTGGAGTTCGATAAGTTTTACTATGAATCGAATACTTATCTGCTAGGTAAAGATATGGTTCAGGAAGGTTTAGATAAGGGTGTTTTCTATAAAAAGGATGATGGCTCAGTATGGATAGACCTGACCGCTGACGGCCTAGACCATAAGTTGGTGCAGCGGGCTGATGGTACCTCGGTTTATATAACCCAAGATATGGGCACTGCCGACTTAAAGTACGAAGAGTGGAAAATGGACCGCTCAATTATTGTTGTAGGCAATGAGCAGGATTATCACTTTAAGGTTCTGTTTAAAATTTTAGAAAAGCTGGATAGGCCCTATGCCGGGGGTAATTATCACTTAAGCTACGGAATGGTAGATTTGCCCAGCGGAAAAATGAAAAGTCGGGAAGGTACAGTAGTGGATGCGGATGATTTAATCCGCGAAATGCAAGAAACTGCCGCCCAGCGAACTCAGGAGGTAGGTAAAATTGAGGACTTTGACCCCGAGCAGCTAAGTGAGTTATACCATATGCTGGGGATGGGTGCACTAAAGTATTATTTGCTGCGGGTAGACCCTAAAAAGCGCATGTTATTTAATCCGGAAGAATCTATTGATTTTCAGGGAAATACCGGGCCGTTTATTCAGTACACCCACGCGCGTATAGCCTCCTTGCTACGCCGGGCCGAGCAACTAGAAATTGACTGGCACCAGGCCGATACCCATAAAGTAGAGGCACTGCAGCCCGCCGAGCGCGAACTAGTTAATCTTTTAAGCCAATTTAGGGACAAAGTACAATTGGCCGGACGCGAGTACGCCCCGTCAATAATTAGCCAGTATGTTTACGATTTGGCAAAGGAGTTTAACCGCTTCTATACCGAACTTTCCGTATTCAGCGCCGAAAGCGATACAATTCGCGACGTTCGGGTAGCCCTATCTGGCCTCACTGCCCAAACTATTAAAGAGGGTATGCGAATGCTGGGAATACAGGTGCCGGAAAGAATGTAATTGATATAGTTAAGAGTTAAAAATTATGAATTGATCTTAATACCAAATTAAAGGCAATTCTGATTTTTTAATTTCTAATTCATAATTTCTAATTCATAATTAAAAAATGCGCGTTTGGATTGAAGCGGCCCGACCTCGAACCTTGCCTCTAGCGCTTTCCAGTATTTGGTTGGGGAGTTTTTTGGCCTACTTCTTCGGAAGTTTTCGGTGGGATGTAGTGTTGCTGGCTTCACTTACTACCATTTTCCTACAAATTCTATCTAACCTGGCTAACGATTACGGCGATAGTGTACACGGAGCCGATAGTAAAGATCGTCAGGGTCCGCAACGGGCGGTACAGTCGGGCCAGGTTACGGCCGCAGCTATGCGGGTGGCAATTGGGGTGTTTGTATTGCTATCCTTGGCCGCAGGTATTGGTCTGCTGTATGTATCGTTAGGCTTTCAGTGGCGGATATTTGCGTTTTTTCTAACGTTGGGGGTAGCTGCCATTTTAGCGGCCATTACCTATACCGCCGGCGCCCGACCTTATGGCTACGCCGGCCTAGGCGATTTTAGCGTGTTTATTTTCTTTGGTTGGCTGGGGGTTATTGGTACTTTCTATCTGCATACTCATATAGTAAATTGGGCGGTAATTCTCCCGGCTAGTGCGGTTGGTTTGTTCTCGGTAGCCGTACTGAATCTTAATAATATTCGGGATATAAGTTCGGATACCCTGGCTGGTAAACGTTCTATTCCGGTACGAATTGGGCGGGAACGAGCGGTTAAGTACCACGCCTTTCTGCTACTGATCGGTATGCTTTCGGCCGTAGTCTTCGTTGTACTTACCTGGCTTAGCTTATGGCAATTGCTTTTTTTGGCCAGCGTGCCGTTCTTTATAAGAAACCAATCGGCAGTTATTAGCAATTCCGAACCGCATAGTTTAGATCCTTATCTACGCCAATTGGCGGTTAGTACTTTACTTTTTGTATTGCTATTTGGAATTGGTCACGTTTTGGCGGTTAACTACCCCATGAGCCATTAGTTGATAACTATAACTAAATTAGAATTTCATATGTCCAATAAAAATAAGCGCAGAGAGGGCGTAGTGTATTCTACCAACCCGGATTTTGAGTACAAGGTAGAACCAGAGGGTAATTTAGATACCTTACCACCTCAGCAGCAAAATTTAAAAATTTATCTGGATCGGAAGGGAGGCTCCAAATTGGTTACCCGGGTTACCGATTTTGCAGGAAACGAGTTGGATTTAGCGATGTTAGGAAAAACCCTTAAAACCAAGTGCGGCACGGGCGGCAGCGTAAAAGACGGGGAAATTCTCATTCAGGGCGACAAGCGCGATATGGTACTAAAGACCCTTACCGAATTGAACTACAAAGCCAAAAAAGCCGGCGGTTAATGGTTAAACTTTTAAAGGTTTTGCCTGTTGTATAGGCAAACAATTTTTTTAGAAACCTATGGATTATCTGCATTTAGATAAAAAGAAAGTTGAAACTGTGGCCAAGCACCTTAATGAGCTGCTTGCGAGTTATCACCTTCACTACCAAAAGCTTCGAAACTTTCACTGGAACCTTAAAAGCCAGGAATTTTTTACCTTACACGAACGCTTCGAAGAGTTTTACAACGATGCATCAGTTAAGATTGATGATATTGCCGAGCGAATTTTAACCCTTCGCGTTCAGCCGGTTAGTCAATTGTCAGAATACTTAAAAATATCTCAGATCAAAGAGTGCTCTGAAGACTTAGGATACTTAAAAATGACTACTGAGGTTCTCAATGACTTTTCGGTTTTAATTAAAATAGGACGTCAGGTTATTAAAGTTGCCGACGATGCTGAAGATGAAGGTACAATTGATATGATGGGCGGTTTTATTGGTGAACTTGAGAAAAACTGCTGGATGCTAAGTAGTTATCTGGAGAAGAATAAGCCCAAAGCATTCGATCTGGAAGAGGCTCATCCTTCCAAAAACTCCAAGAAAGAAAAAGAAACAGCCTAGAAGCTATTTAGGAAGCACCTTACTTAAGGTGCTTTTTTCTTGTTAAAAACTTTTTACTTCCTATATTTGCCAACTCATGGCGAATTTATTCCATCATCGTCACCACCATCATTGCTTAGTCCATCTCCATCAGGCCTAAGTCAATTCCTTTTTTTGTCAGAACTGACAATTCCCTTTTTTAACATTTTATCACCTACCGGCTTAGTCCGGAAAAAATCTTTTCCTCATGGAAAAATTACGCATTGCGGTTCAAAAGAGCGGTCGTTTAAGCGAAGATTCCCTAAACCTGTTTAAAGAATGCGGCATATCGGTTACTAACGGTATGCGAAAATTACGCAGTCAGGCCACTAACTTTCCGCTGGAATTTTTATTCTTACGAGATGACGATATTCCGGGCTATGTAGCCGACGGAGTGGCCGACTTAGGAATTGTTGGCGAAAATGTTTGGTACGAGAAGAACGGAGGCCTGCCAATTGCCCACCGTTTGGGATTTTCTAAATGCCGATTGAGTATTGCAGTACCTAAAGAGGCCAGCTATCAGGGTATACAAGATCTAGAGGGGGCCAATATTGCAACCTCGTACCCTAAAATACTGGGCGATTTTCTTAAAGAACAAGGGGTTAGCGCGAGTATCCACGAAATTAGCGGCTCGGTTGAAATTGCCCCAGGTATAGGTTTGGCCGGTGCTATCTGCGATATTGTAAGTTCCGGTAGCACACTATTTATGAACGGTTTGAAAGAAGTTGAGAAAATATTCTCCAGCGAGGCCGTATTAATAAGGCAACCTAACTTATCCGCCGATAAAGAATCCCTGCTGCAAAAACTTATATTTAGGATAGAATCGGTACAGAAAGGGAAAAAGAACAAATACATACTACTTAATGCGCCGGACAAAAGCCTGGATCAGATAATCAGACTGCTACCGGGTATGCGCAGCCCTACGGTTTTACCATTAGCCGAAAGTGGCTGGCATAGCGTACATTCGGTTATTCAGGAAGAAATTTTCTGGGAAGTTATAGACCAGCTTAAAGAAGCCGGGGCCGAAGGTATACTGGTTGTACCAATTGAAAAAATGATAATGTAACTATTACCCCCTATATTAAATTACTGGTTAAATATTAGTATAGCCAGAGCTTTTTAATTAGGTATTTTAGTTAGAATGTACGTTTACAGTTTATTCTTCTTGGATTAAAAATAAGACTAACTCGCTAACCCACCAAGTCACTCATTCAGTCCTTACATTTATATGCAGGTAATTAAATATCCGCCCCGGCAAGATTGGCCCAAGTATATTGAACGCTCGGCTACCCGCCTGAAAAAGACCCGCAAAATTGTGAAACCGATAATGAAAAAGGTTAAGCGCAATGGCGATTCGGCTTTAATAAAATTTGCCCTGGAGTTTGATTTAGTTCACTTAGAAGACCTGGCCGTGACCGAGCAAGAACGGGTAAGTGCCGCCCAACATGTTAGTTCCGAACTAAAAAATGCTATTCAGCAGGCTCGGCATAATATTGAGGCATTTCATATGGCTCAGCGGCAGGAGGTATTAGAACTGGAAACTATGCCGGGTATTACGTGCCGCCGCCGCAGTGTACCAATAGAGCGTGTAGGCCTGTATATTCCGGGGGGCACGGCGCCGCTGTTCAGTACGGTTTTAATGTTAGGGGTTCCGGCCCGTCTGGCGGGTTGTCAGCATATAATACTCTGTACCCCACCTAATAGAACCGGGGATGTAGATCCGGCAATTTTGTATACTGCCGATTTGCTAGGCATTACCAAAATATATAAAACCGGCGGTGCGCAGGCCATAGCTGCCTTTATGTACGGTACAGAAAGTATACCTAAAGTTGATAAAATTTTTGGACCGGGTAACCAGTACGTAACGGCGGCAAAGCTAGAAGCTGCCAAGCGCGGAATAGCCATTGATATGCCCGCCGGGCCTTCGGAAGTAGCCGTATACGCAGATAGCTCGGCCAATCCGGCCTTTATAGCCTCAGATTTGTTGAGCCAGGCCGAGCACGGCGCAGATAGCCAAGCCATTCTAGTTACTACCGAAGAAAGCCTCATTGATCAGGTAAAAACTGAGTTGGAAAAACAGCTAGAAGTGTTGGATCGTAAAGAACAAGCTCTACAGGCGCTGGAATCCAGCAGGTTTATATTGTTGGAGTATAAATCGCTGGCTATGGAATTTATAAATGAGTATGCTGCTGAACACCTGATTATTGCCACTGACGATGCGGAAAGGTTGGCTGAGAAAGTTACCAATGCCGGGTCGGTATTTTTAGGCCACTACTCCCCGGAATCGGTAGGCGACTACGCCAGCGGCACTAACCATACCCTGCCTACCACCGGATTCGCCCGGTCTTACAGTGGAGTTTCCCTAGATAGTTTTGTCAAGAAAATTACCTTTCAGCAGCTTACAGCCCAAGGCCTCAAAAATATTGGTGATACGGTTAAAATTATGGCGGAAGCCGAGCACTTGCAAGCCCACGCCAATGCTGTAGATATACGGTTAAAAACTTTAGGAGCTAATGAAAAATAGTATCAGCAGTCTGGTTCGACCGCATTTGGACAAGTTAGCACCCTACTCATCAGCTCGCGATGAGTTTAGCGGTACGGCTCATGTATACCTCGATGCTAATGAAAACCCCTACGGCGATATGGTAGGTGGCAACTGGAATCGATATCCCGACCCGCATCAGAAGCAGTTAAAAGCTAAACTAGCTGAACTAAAAGGTGTACAGCCCGCTCAAATATTCCTAGGTAATGGTAGCGACGAAGCAATTGATTTGCTGATTAGAGCATTTTGTGAACCAGGTCAAGATAAAATTTTAACTAATGTGCCCACCTACGGAATGTATAACGTAAGTGCGGCCATTAATAATGTTAATATTATTGAGGTACTACTTACCGAAACCTTTGAGTTGCGGCCTAAGTCTATACTGAAATCAGTTGAGGAGCATACCAAAATAATTTTTATATGCAGCCCCAACAATCCTAGTGGCAACCTGATTGCCGAAGAAAATATTATTGAAGTTTTGGAAGGGTTTGATGGGCTGGTGGTAGTGGATGAAGCCTATATAGATTACACCAAAACCGAAAGTTGGACAAAAAAACTAGATAAATACCCTAACCTGGTAGTGTTGCAAACCTTTAGCAAAGCCTGGGGAATGGCGGCACTTCGCTTAGGTATGGCTTTTGCCTCGGAAGAAATAATTTCGGTACTTAACAGTATAAAACCGCCCTATAATGTTAATGAGTTTACCCAGCAAGAAGCTTTAAGAGCCCTGGAAAAGCACGATAAACTTCAGGAAAAAATTGAGGCTACATTGAACGAAAGAGCCGCTTTGGCCAAACAGCTTCAAAGCATTGCTACGGTAGAAAAGGTGTACCCTTCCGAGGCTAATTTTATAATGGTGAAAGTTGGCCGGGCAACCCAGTTATACCACTTTCTGATTGAAAAAGGAATAGTAGTGCGTAACCGGTCGCGGGTTATACTTTGTGATAATTGCATCAGGATAACCGTAGGCACCCCATCGGAAAACAAGGAGCTGCTAACTGCCCTGCAAAATTGGGCTAATGAAAACTAAACTATGGCTAAGAAAGTACTTTTTATAGATAGGGACGGTACCATTATTGTTGAACCCCAGCCCTCGCAGCAAGTAGATAGCTTTGAGAAGCTGGAATTTTTGCCCGGGGCAATTTCTTCTTTAAAAAAAATTGTAGAAAGCACCGACTACGAACTGGTGATGGTGACTAATCAAGATGGGTTAGGTACTGAAAGCTTTCCGGAAAACACCTTCTGGCCAGTCCACAACTTAATGCTAAACATTCTGGAGAATGAGGGTGTACACTTTTCTGAGGTACTGATCGACAGAAGCTTCCCTCACGAAAATAAACCAACCCGCAAGCCTGGTATAGGTTTAGTAGAAAAATTTCGGACCCATGAGTATGACTTAGCTAATTCCTACGTTATTGGCGATAGACTGACTGATGTAGAGCTGGCTATGAATTTGGGCACTCAAGCCATTTATATAGGCGATGAACAAAATGGCGATAGTGCTCTTAGTACTACAGGTTGGAATGCTATAGCCGATTTCCTGATTTTGCCACAGCGAAGTGCTGAAATCACCCGTAATACTAAGGAAACCCAAATCAGCCTAAAAATTGATTTGGACGGTCAGGGTAAAGCCGACATTAAAACCGGACTCCATTTTTTTGACCACATGCTAGACCAGTTGGCCCGGCATAGCGGATGCAGCATTTCTCTGCGTACTACGGGAGATTTACAGGTTGATGAGCACCATACAATTGAAGATACGGCCTTAGCTTTAGGCGAGGGATTTAAAAAGGCTTTGTTTGATAAGCGGGGTATGGAACGCTACGGATTTGCATTGGTTATGGACGATGCACTAGCACAAGTTGCCCTGGATTTTGGTGGCCGGCCTTGGTTAGTGTGGCAGGCTGAATTTAAGCGCGAAAAAGTAGGGGATATGCCTACTGAAATGTTTTACCACTTTTTTAAGTCGTTTGCCGATGCTGCCGCTTGTAACCTGTTTATTAAATGCGAAGGACAGAATGAACACCATAAAATAGAAGCCATATTCAAAGGACTGGCGCGAGCTATCAGAATGGCGATTAAACAAGATGCGGAAAGTATTAACCAACTACCCAGCACCAAAGGTATTCTTTGATTTTACGCTCAAAATCCGTTAGTTATAAACCACTACTCAATTTTTATATGAAAGCATTATCCGTACTTTTTTTTAGCTTAATTATCAGCCAAATGGCCTTAGCCCAATCCCAAAGTAAAAATAAGCCTAATGCAGCAACCCTGGAGGTTACCGGTAACGGCGAGGTTAAAACCCAGCCTGATCAAACCGTACTTTATGTGCAAGCCTGGAACGAAAATGAGGTGCCCGGCAAAGCAGCCGAGGCGGTAACCAAAAAAGTTGATGATATGGTTAAAAAGCTAAATGATGCCGGGTTTAAGCGGGACGAAATAAAAATTAGCCAGTACAGCTTACAGGAGAATACGCAATGGCGCAACGGAGAAATGATTCGGGAAGGCTACCGCGCCTCGCAAAACTTGGAAATTACCTTTGCCAGTAACCGGGAACGTATGGGTAAGGCAACCAAAGTAATAAGCAATTTTACTGAAGGGATTTCATTTTCATTTTCATTTAGCTTAAGTGAAAAAAAACAAAAAGAGGTTAGGGAAGAAGCCATCCGAAAGGCTATTCAGGACGCCCGGGAAAAAGCTGCGGTTATTGCTCGTTCGGCTGGCATACAATTAGGAAGTATAGCTAATATCCGTTACGGTAACCCTGAGAATAATTATCAGCCGGTCTATCGCTCCCAGATGCAAGAAGCAGCCATGATGAAATCTTCCGATGGAGGTGACTTTCCGGCCACCGATATTAAAGACTTAAAAATCAATGATAGCGTAGAGATTATCTGGCACATTGAATAAGAATAAAAAAGCCCTACCAAAATGGTAGGGCCTTTTCCTCTCCTTCACCTATCAACCTATGATATATCTAATTTCTTGTCCTGATCGTCATGTTGGCTTGCCAACCAATGATGCGCCAAGTTTCATTAAGTTTCGTCTAGGACACCTTACCCAAGCAATTCCAATTATAGTTTTATCAGATAATGTCCAGTAGTTTGTATAATTCTATTTTCTAAAGTTCAATCACCTATTCTATAGGATCCCTGCTTCTAATTTTAACCTCTCGTCGCTGCCTCTTTTCGCGTATTCTTTCTAAATCTTCGTGCTCGCCACGTTCTTTACTATTTGGCTTACCGGCATCTAAGTTTTTGCGGTAGTCCAACGCTGGTGCGGTGGGCGGCGGCTCAGTCATTTTGTATGCTATTTTAGAATGACTACTTTTTTCCTGAGCTAAAGCACTAGAAGTAGCCCAAGTAGTAAGAACCACAATACTTGCCACAAACAGAACTTTAGGATAATCCAACGCCATTAAATTCAATGAGTATTTGGTTTTGACTGGATATATCCAAATAGTGTGCCAAAAAAATAGTATGCCGGATTAAGCAGAATAAAATGCTTGCAGAATTAGTATTAAGAGGGCTATCCTCTTATTTTTGTCCGCATGCAAGAGCAAATCCTCATCCTTGATTTTGGCTCGCAGTATACCCAGCTAATAGCCCGCCGGGTTCGCGAGTTAAACGTTTACTGCGAAATAAAACCTTTTTCCGACGCCCCCGAATTAACTCCTGAAATTAAGGGTGTTATACTAAGTGGTAGCCCCTGCTCGGTAACCCAAGGTTCCTCTCCCGACTTAGATTTAAGCGGTTACCGGGGCAAAGTGCCGGTTTTAGGTGTATGCTACGGGGCTCAGCTAATGGTTCATAAAGCTGCTGGCTACGTTGAACCTTCTAAAATAAGGGAGTACGGCCGTGCCCACCTTACCAAGGTGGATGATCGGCAAGAACTGCTTAAAGAGCTTACCGTAAATTCACAGGTTTGGATGTCGCACGGCGATACCATTCAGCGGCTACCCAACGGTTTTGAGGTAATTGCCAGTACTCCGGCAGTAGAAGTAGCGGCCTATAAAGTTAGCGGTGAACAAACTTTCGGCATTCAGTTTCACCCGGAAGTTACCCATAGCACCGAGGGTAAAACCCTGCTAAGAAACTTTGTGGTACATATATGCGATTGTGCCCAAGACTGGACCCCTTCGGCCTATATTGAGGAAACCGTAGAGGGCCTAAAACAACAATTAGGTAATGATAAAGTGGTACTAGGCTTAAGCGGCGGGGTTGATAGCAGCGTAGCAGCCATGCTAATCCATAAAGCTATTGGTGCTAACCTGTACTGCATATTTGTAAATAATGGCCTATTAAGAAAGCACGAGTATGAAGAAGTTCTAGAACAGTACAAAGGCTTAGGGTTGAACGTAAAAGGGGTTGATGCCAGCCAGCAGTTTTATACAGCCCTTAGCGGCCATAGCGACCCGGAGATTAAGCGTAAAGCTATCGGTAGGGTTTTCATAGAAGTTTTTGATCAGGAAGCTCATACTATTGAAGATGTTAAGTGGTTGGGGCAGGGTACCATTTACCCCGACGTTATCGAGTCGGTTTCAGTAAACGGCCCTTCGGTTACCATAAAAAGCCACCACAACGTGGGCGGCCTACCCGAAACTATGAAACTGCAAGTAGTGGAGCCACTGCGTAGTTTATTTAAAGATGAGGTGCGTTTGGTAGGCAAAACTCTGGGCCTGGATCCTAATATATTGCGTCGCCATCCATTTCCGGGTCCGGGTTTGGCTATCAGAATTTTAGGTGAAGTAAGTCCGGAACGAATTGCCATACTGCAGGAGGTAGACCATATCTACGTTAAAGGCCTAAAAGAATACGGACTTTACGATGAGATTTGGCAAGCAGGGGCTATCCTTCTGCCGGTAAATTCCGTAGGAGTGATGGGGGATGAGCGTACCTACGAATCGGTAGTGGCGCTACGAGCAGTTACTAGTCTGGACGGTATGACTGCCGATTGGTACCCGCTTCCTTACGATTTTATGCAATCTATATCTAACCAGATTATAAATTCCGTTAAAGGTGTAAACCGGGTAGTTTATGATATCAGCTCCAAACCGCCCGCAACTATAGAATGGGAATAATATGCAAAAACTACTTCTGGCATTAGCCGTATTTTTTACTACCAACTTAGCCTATGCTCAACGTTCGTCTAGTGGTGATGTTCAGCAAGAATATTTGAAAGGAAAGGCCCTGTTTCAGCAACGAAACTGGACAGCGGCCATGGCTTCTTTTCGGCAGGCTATTGCGGCAGATAATAATTCAACATTTGTTGAGTATGCTTCTTTCTACTTTGGGGTTTCAGCACTATATGCCGGCCGACCAGAGGAAGCTAAGGCTATGTTCCGGCAGGTTTTAGCTAAGTACCCTAACTGGAACAAAAAGGATGAGGTACATTATTGGCTAAGCAGGGTATACGCCGGTGAAAAAAATTGGGATTCTGCTTTCGCGGAAATTGATTTAATAAGGAATAAAGCTGTTGAAACCGACGCCTGGACGGTTATGGCATCTAACCTAAGCCGCTCAGTTGGCTTAACTGAACTAAAACTGCTCAACCAGCGGCGCCCTGAAAATAAGTATATAGCGGAAGTTTTGGCCCAAAAAATTAGCCGCCAGCCGCTTATGAGCCAAGATCAGGAATTGCTTTCTTACCTAATTAAAAGGCATAACCTGGACAGGAGTATGCTTAAGCAGGAAAAACTTGCTGAAACCGAATATAAGCGTGTATATAATGTGGCGGTAATGCTGCCGTTTATGGCAAACCGCCTTCAACCCGAAAAAAACATTCGCGATTTATATTTTCCGTTAGATTTATATACTGGCATTCAACTAGCCCAAAAGCAACTGGCTGAACAGGGAATAAATATTACATTGAATGCCTACGATACCAATCGTGACAGTATTGCCACCCTACGCTTATTGGCCAGTCCGGAACTTAAATCTATGGATTTGGTGATTGGGCCTCTGTACCCAGGCCCATCCCAGGCAGCCGGCGAATGGGCTTTGAAAAACCAGATTAATGTGGTTAATCCGCTTTCTATGAACCCGGATTACGTACGGAATAACCCCTATGTGTTTTTATATAAGCCCAGCTTGGTAACACAGGCTGAAAAAGCTGCTGATTTTGCTGCCCGAACGTTCCCCAGCCGCAGGGCCGTGGTAGTATACGGGGCCAGCAATAAACGCGATTCCTTAATGGCCGCTTCGTACTACGATCGGTTAAGAGGGCAGGGCTTTGAGCGTATTAAAATGGTGGGTTTAAAAAAAGGCGAAGAGCGTACGGTAGCCGATTACCTAAGCTCAAGCACACCCTCAGATTCTGAAAATGGTGGTAGATTTTCGGCGGATAGTATAGGCCACATTTTTGTAGCGTCGGAAGATAGGCTAGTTGTAAGTAGTACGATTAGTGCGCTTACCGGTCGTAGTAACCAAGTACCCTTAATTGGGCTAGGCAGCTGGATTGCCAGTTCCAGCAAGGGCGAAAGTTTAGTTTCGTACACCCAAGCTGAGCGTTTAGGAGCTTATTTATTAGCTCCCGAATATGTAGATTACAGCAATCCTAACTTCTTTACCTTTAGGGATAAATACGTTGAGGAAGTTCACGCTATGCCCAGCGAATATGCTTACCAGGGCTACGACCTGATGATGTACTTCGGAAATTTGCTTAAAAAACACGGCACTATTTTTCAAAATAGTTTAGATAAAGAGCCATTTACTAAAGGCCAGTTATGCGCCGGATTTGATTACGCTGGCAAGCAAGATAATCAGTGTGTTCCGGTAGTGCAGTTCAGAAATTCAGCTTTAGAAGTTGTGTTTCAGTAGTTATTTTTTAGAAGTTAGAAGTTAGAAGTTAGAAGTTAGAAGTTAGAAGGTAGAAGGTAGAAGGTAGAAGGTAGAAGGTAGAAGGTAGAAGGTAGAAGTTCTCACGCTAAGATTTTATCAATATTAAAATATAAGAGATTGCTTGAGGGTGTTTAAGGTAGCGATAATCTTACGTCCCGTATCTAGGATCTCAAATATCATTAAATATGCTTATTACAGATCAGAGTCAGTCACTTTTTAATCGTGCCCAACACGTAATTCCCGGTGGGGTAAATAGTCCGGTTAGGGCATTTAAAGCAGTAGGCGGAAACCCCTTATTTATACATAAGGCTAAGGGTGCTTATTTGTACGATGCTGACGGTAACCGCTATATTGATATGATTAATAGCTGGGGACCAATGATTTTAGGCCATGCCAATGCTGAAGTTCAGGAAGCCATTATGCAAGCCTTACCATCATCGCTATCGTTTGGTGCCCCAACCGAACGCGAAATTGAAATAGCCGAGCTTATTTGTCAAATGGTGCCTTCAATAGAAAAGGTACGCATGGTAAATAGTGGTACCGAGGCTACCATGTCGGCAGTGCGTTTGGCCAGGGGGTATACCGGCCGAGATAAAGTAATAAAGTTTGAAGGTTGCTATCACGGCCACGGCGATTCATTTTTGATAGCTGCCGGCAGCGGGGCTATGACCATGGGTACCCCTAACAGCCCCGGGGTTACACCCGGAACTGCGGCAGATACCCTTTTGGCTCCGTTTAATAACTTGCAGGCTATAGAAGATCTGACTGCGGAAAATAAGGATCAGGTGGCGGCTATAATTTTAGAGCCGGTAGCTGGAAATATGGGTTGCGTACCGCCCAACGAAGGTTATCTGGAAGGCTTGCGTAAGCTCTGCGACCAGCATGGCATAGTACTTATTTTTGATGAGGTAATGACTGGTTTCCGCCTGGATAAGGGCGGAGCCCAGGAACGCTACGGTGTAGAGGCTGATATAACTACTTTAGGTAAAATTATTGGTGGCGGCATGCCGGTAGGGGCTTACGGGGGTAAAAAGGAGATAATGGATTGTGTTTCGCCGGTGGGGCCGGTATACCAGGCGGGTACCCTTTCCGGCAACCCAATAGCTATGGCCGCGGGTATGGCTATGCTAAGTTATTTACATTACCACCCGGAAGTGTACACTAAACTAGAAGAAACTTCGGATAGACTAGTTAGCGATTTGCAGGCGGTTTTAACTGAGTTGGATTTGAAGTATACCGTAAACCACGTGGGTAGTATGTATAATATGTTCTTTACTACTGCCACCGTAACCGACCTTACTTCCGCTCAAACCTGCGATACTACGCTATTCGGAAAGTTTTTTCAGGCTATGCTGAAAAACGGCGTTTATCTGGCGCCGTCGCAATTTGAAACGCTATTCGTTTCGGCTGCTTTGGGCGAGGAAGAAATAGAAACAATTAAAGACGCCACCCGCAAAAGCTTGATTGAGGTCTTAAATCTTTAAAATAGCATAAACGAGGCTATTACTTCCACTCCAAGGGCAAGTACAATTAATCCACTGTAAAGCATTCCAATAAAAAATACTTTGAAAAAAGTTTTAGCTATCGATTGGTTATAGACCCGCTTAGCAGAAAGCGTAACATACAGCAAAGCTATAAACAGCAAATATGGTAAAGCATGGGAAGTACGCCATATTACCGCTTCCAGCAAGGCCAGTAAATACAAAAGTAGTGCGAAGCAGTGAAGGTGAAGGGCGTGGATCAGGTGGTTTATGTAGAGCTTTATACTTTTCCTAAAAAAGAGATAAAGCAGTAGCGCATATACGGGCAGCATTATAAATAATGCAATGCTTATATTGCTTACTACATAAGGGGCAAACGAATCAGCACCTTTTTTCATAACTCGTTTGCCCTGCTTCACTACATAGGCACCAAATTCTCGGTTGTCTTTTACGTCTAAACTGTCCAGAATCTGCTCTGGCGTCATACTGTCATCCTTTAGCCACGTTAACAAGGCTATTTCACCAGCATTTTCATAGGTAGAATCTGGTACAGGATTAGCTTGAATAGAAGTTACTGTATCACGATGGCCAAAAGGGAGGTCAACCACAACATCAACATTATTGTCATTAACTTTAACCAACTCTTCCTGCTTACCCGTATCAACCTGCGAGGCTAGGTAACCTAATATAAAAAAGAAGATAAAGCTCAGGATTATATAAAACCGCAACGGATTTATATAGCTAACCCGCTTCCCTTCTATAAAGCGATTGGTAAGGTACCCCGGCTTGCTAAGGAACGGCCATATACTACGGCCCAAACGGCTATCGAACGAGAAGTAATTAGCGAAGAAATCGTGAATTAAAGTTCCTACTCCAATGTGAGTGGTCAGGTTTTCCTGCCCACAATTAGGGCAATAGTTATCTGATAGGGTAAGGGGTCGCTCGCAATTCTGGCAATAAGTTTTGCGCCGTTCTATTTTCATTATGTAAATTAAACACCTTGCGCAGACAACTACAACATATCATTAATATGTAATTCCGGCTAAAATATTGCATGCTATCGCTTACTGACAGAGGCTTTTATATCTTTAACTTTCAATGAGTTGAACCCTACTGTTTAAAATAAAGCCTTAACTGTGAAGAAATTTTTACTTTTAGGAATTCTGATAAGCACCACCTTTGGTCACGAATTGTTGGCTCAGGGCCGCCGTAGCGAAAAGAAATCCATGACCTACGAAACAATTTATGATGATCCGATGGATATTAATAAGTTGTGGATTGGCTTTCAGCCTCTGTATACCGATGTATTTACCCAAAATATAAACGCCGGGTTTGGCGTGGATGCCGCTTATTACTGGCAGCAGAAAGCCGATTTTCGTTTTCATTTCCGAAAACCTTACAACCAGCACCTAGATCAGCAACGTTATCTTTCCCTGAAAAACGGACTGGATATGGATAACAGCCCGGTGGTATTTAATTATATAGAAGCCGGTGGAACGTATCATATTCAGGATGCCGAGGAAGAAACCGAAACGTTTATCTACCTATACAGTAAACGATACGCCGGCTCTAAATGGGCTTCTATGAACCCCGATAAAAGTAAAGTTCAGGCTAAGGTTAGAAAAATTATTGGAGGCCGGGCCGGTGGTTGGCGATATCAGTCGGCGATAGAGCTTTCCAGACAAATAAAGTCTGATGGTTTAAGCTTACCGCAAGTAGGAATTGTAGGTACTACCGATCCGGATATGCCGGCACCGCAGGTTATAGATGCGGCTCACCTAGAAGCCAACGAAATTTACCCCTTTACCAATGTAAGAGCCACCGGAGGTTACTTAGGAGCCAGCTACGCCTGGATAAAGAATTTTGCTATTGACCCCGATCGTAATTATGACGATTTGGTGAAGGACCTTATGTTTACTGCCTACGCCGACGTGCTTATAGCAGGTTCAATGGAAATGGAAAATGTATTTTACCGAGGTGCCGAATATAGCGTTGCCGACCTGGGAAAATCAATGTTCGGGTTTCGGGCCGGGGTTGACGGTAGGTTTAACCGCACTTTGGGTTGGGGGTATAACGGGGAAATCGGTATGCGCCCAGGCATGAAGACAAAGGGATTTTACGCTTTATTAAAGATTACATTCCCGATGTATAGTACCGATATGGATAATAATGTTGAGGCATTTGGAAAGGCTAAATAGAAAAGTTGAAAAATATTAAATGTAAAGCCTGGCTTTTGCCGGGCTTTTTTGTTTATAAATTTAATTAGCAGCAAAAGAATCTTATTTTTGTGGTGCTAAATAAGCCCCATTCGCATGTTCGATAGTTTAAGTTATAAATTAGATAAAGCCTTTCAGAACCTAAAGGGTGAAGGCAAAATTACCGATATTAACGTAGCTACCACCCTCAAGGAAATTAGAAGAGCCTTGGTAGATGCTGACGTTAACTATAAAGTTGCTAAAGAGGTTACTGATAGCATTAAGCAGGAAGCTCTAGGTCAGGATGTTCTAACCAGCGTATCTCCCGGTCAATTATTC
This sequence comes from uncultured Roseivirgaceae bacterium, assembly GCA_964504565.1. Classification (GTDB taxonomy): domain Bacteria; phylum Bacteroidota; class Bacteroidia; order Cytophagales; family Cyclobacteriaceae; genus Cesiribacter. Next base: position 38,904 of record CAZDEY010000010.1, on the reverse strand, counting down.
ATAAAAATTACCAACGATGAGCTAACCAAGCTTATGGGAGGTAAAAAGGAAGACCTCACGCTTCAGGGCAATCCTTCAATCATCCTGATTGCCGGCTTACAGGGTTCAGGTAAGACAACCTTCTCCGGTAAGCTGGCCCGGCATTTGAAAAAGAGCGGCAAACAGGTAATGCTGGCCGCTTGCGATATCTACCGTCCGGCTGCCATTGACCAGCTAAAAGTGTTAGGCGAACAAGTTGGGGTTGAGGTATACGCTGAACCTGAGAATAAAAATGCTGTAGAGATTGCCCAACACGCTATTACAAAAGCTAAAGAAGCCGGTAAGAGCGTGCTGATTGTAGATACCGCTGGTCGTTTAGCCGTAGATGAGGAAATGATGCAGGAGATAGCTGCTCTTAAGAAAGCACTTTCTCCCTCTGAAACCCTGTTCGTAGTTGACTCTATGACTGGACAGGATGCAGTAAACACGGCTAAGACGTTCAACGAGCGCTTAGATTACGATGGTGTAGTGCTAACCAAGTTGGATGGTGATACCCGGGGTGGTGCCGCACTGTCTATCCGCACTGTAGTGGAAAAGCCAATCAAATTCATTTCTACCGGCGAGAAAATGGATGCGATTGATGCCTTCTATCCGGACCGTATGGCCCAGCGGATTTTGGGCATGGGCGACGTGGTTTCATTAGTTGAGCGCGCTCAGCAAGCCTTCGATGAAGAAGAAGCCCGCCGCCTAAGCAAGAAAATTCGAAAAAACCAGTTTGATTTTGATGACTTCTTGAGCCAACTGGAGCAGATTAAGAAAATGGGTAGCCTTAAAGACTTGGTCGGTATGATACCGGGCATGGGTAAGGCTCTAAAGAATATCGACATTGATGATGACTCGTTTAAGCCTATTGAAGCCATTATTCGCTCCATGACCCCTACGGAACGCGCGAACCCGGACTTAATTAACGGCAATCGGCGTAAGCGCATAGCCAATGGTTCCGGTACTTCTATTCAGCAAGTAAACAACCTTATGAAGCAGTTTGGCGATATGCGAAAGCTGATGAAAAAGATGAACAAAATGAATTTGGGAGGAAAGAAAATGCCCAACTTAGGAGGTTTGGGTTAATTTCAGAATCTTCATAAAAGGAAAAAGGTCAGCAATACGCTGACCTTTTTCCTTTTATGAATGTTAAACTTGTATTATCCTTGATAGGTAACCTTCTTAATAGCCTCAATAGTTAACGCAGCATTAGGTAGAGTTGCTTCAATAAGGGTAGGAGCGTAGCCTAAAGGCACATCTTTATTGGTAATTCTTTGAACTGGAGCATCCAGATAATCAAATGCATTCTTCTGCACATGAAAGGCAATTTCAGAAGATATGGAGGCTAATGGCCAGGCTTCTTCTACTACTACCAGGCGGTTGGTCTTTTTAACTGAATTTACAATAGCCGCATAGTCAATAGGTCGTACACTACGAAGGTCAATTACTTCTGCCTCAGTGCCATCTTTAGCTAACTCGTCGGCTGCTTCAATGGCCACCTTCATCATCTTACCAAAAGAAACTAAGGTTACATCCGAGCCTTCCCGTACTACTTTAGCCTCACCAATATTAATTAAATACTCTTCTTCCGGCACCTCGCCTTTATCGCCGTACATCAATTCCGATTCCATAAAAATAACCGGGTTTTCATCTCTAATTGATGTTTTTAGCAAACCCTTGGCATCGTAAGGATTACTAGGAACCACAACTTTTAAACCTGGGGTATTGGCGTACCAATTCTCAAAATTTTGCGAGTGTTGCGCTGCCAGTTGTCCGGCATTACCGGTTGGCCCTCTAAAAACCATTGGTATTTTAAATTGGCCGCCCGACATTGAAAGCATTTTAGCCGCACTATTTATAACCTGATCAATAGCTACTAATGAAAAATTAAAGGTCATAAATTCAATTATTGGACGCAGACCGTTCATTGCTGCACCAACGCCCAAACCGGCAAAACCTAGTTCGGCTATTGGGGTATCAATAATACGTTCCGGGCCAAATTCGTCCAGCATTCCCTGACTTACTTTATAGGCTCCATTATATTCGGCAACTTCCTCGCCCATTAAAAACACGGAAGCATCTCTACGCATTTCTTCAGACATAGCCTCACGTAGGGCTTCCCGGAACTGTATTTCTCTCATAGTATAGTTCGTGTCAAAAATTCGACTGCGGGTAAAAATAGGTATTAGCCCGCGTATATACAATTTAGACGGACTTTCAAGAGCATAAAAAAAGCCCCAATTTGGGGCTTTTATAAGTTAGTTCTCAGAATAAGCTAATTTATTAGCGTAGCGTATTACGGAAACGCTCGTTATCCTGATAGTCAGTAAATTCAAGATCGTCTAAAGCCTCACGCTTCATTTCCGGATCTAGTCTAACTGCTTGCTCAAGGGCAGTGTAAGAAGCATCCTCGCGGCCTAAACGGGCATTAGCAATAGCAGAAGCATAGTAGGCTTTAGCCATTTGGCTATCCATCTGTACAGCCTCGTTAAAGCGAGTAAGCGCGTTTTGGTAATCTTTATTTAAAAGGTAAGCAAGACCTAGATTATAAAGGTTTTCAGCCGATTCGCTTGCCTGGCTTAAGCTTTGGATAGCCGCGTCGTAGTTGCCGGCACGCATTTGCAAGTAACCCTTTCCTGCGAAGTTTGCATTCCAGCAGCTTTGGCAATTGCCTCGTTAGCGCGCTGGTTGTTACCTTGCATAATGTAAGCATCCGCCAGGTTTATATAAGCTTCTGCGTTTTCTTGCTTACGGTTAGAAAGCTCAAACTGAGTTACCGCCCGCTCTAGGTATTCGTTACGCTGGCTCTCGTTGCTGGCATCAGCAGCCATTTCAAGGTAAACGCTACCTAAGTTGTTGTGAGACGCGTAGCTATCATTTTTCTTAGTAGCTGCTGTATATATTTGCTCACGCTCCTGAAGGTTAGGAGTTAGGGTAGCCGCATAACCTAGTTCTTCGTCAGAAAGGGTATCGGCAGAAACGGTTCCTTCTGATATCTGACGGGCTAGCGTAGCTATTTCGGCATCAGTTTTCTTTTCTTTAACAGTTAAGATTTCAGCCTTAGCCGTACGAAGAAGCGGGTAGATATCATTAAATACTTTACGGTAGCCATCAACTTTCTGAAGTTGGTCTTCTTTCTCTTCGAAAGTACCGCTACCGTTTACAATGTTAAGCATTTGCTGCTTGGCCGAAGCATCTACGCCTTCGTACTCATTAAGTGCAACTTTTAAAGCTTCCCAATCTTCAATTACCGGCTTAAGAATAAACTCAATGCTATCCGCCATGCCTTTGTAATCGTAACGCTGCATGTTTTGGCGGTAGTACTTTTCAATTGCCGCAGCCCGATCTTCAGATAAACGGCTGTTGATACGCTCTGCACCTTCCGGTGAGTGAGTACCGGTAATAGTAACTGAACGAGTTACGTTCTTGTCAGCAATGAAATTCTTCATATAGCTGCCACGCTCACTGCGAACCTCGCTAGGGCGCAGGTAAGAGCTACCTTGCTGAAAGAAGAAACCAATTTGAGTAGGCTCAAGCTCTTCCTGGTTGTTGTAACCGTGGGCAGCGTAAGCCGCGTAGTAACCTTCCTGAGCCAGCTGAGAGGTAGTAATTATACCCTCAGCCACCTTCATGCGGTCGGTTTCTTTGGTTTTATCATTCTCCGGGTTGCGGGCAACACCTTGAACGAATAGCTCGCCACGTCTCATATCCGGCTCATAGAAGAACGAAATAGTTTCGCTTACTCTAGGCTGCTGGTCGTCAGCGTTAGGGAAATCTTCCGCACGGAAGGTTAGGTTGCGTAGTTCTATTTCTTGGCCGTTGTACACGTAAAACGGTTTAACTATATACTCTTTACCCTTTTTAAGCATTTTTACCGGTAAAGTAGCGGTCATAGTAAAAGTTACGGAGTCACCGTGCAATTCTAATGGGCTTGGCTCAACAGTAAGTTGTTGTTCTTTAGCCATTTTAACCATTTGATTCAGCGAACACCCTGATAAGGCAAACAGCCCCAATAGAGCAATCGCAGAAGTCAAGCGCTTCATTCGCATCATAGATTTTTCAAGTTTTGGTTGAATTCAGTTTTAGTTGTTGGGTAATTCTCTTGCAATGTTAGGAAAAATACCCGTAAATTTAGTAATAGGTCAATAACTAATATTAAGCCTACTGGGTTTATATATATAAAAATGCCATGAATCGGATAACTAATTTTGTTGAAAAGAAAGCGTTTGGGGTTTGCACTGCAATTGGTGACCGTTTAGGAATGTCTATTAGCACAATTCGCCTTTATTTCATCTATTCCTCATTTTTTACGTTTGGTTCCCCGGTAATCCTTTACCTGGCCCTGGCTTTCTGGTTGAACATTCGCCGAACTATCAGACGTCGCAGGCAAGCTATCTGGAATTAAAAATTTCCGGGAAAATGTATTTTTAGAAGTTAATGTTGTGCATTGGATTATTTAAGGATAAACCCGTAGTCTAAGGAAGTTGATCGAAGGTTTTGCGTTGTTTTATAAAATATTCCCATATAACCGATCGGGGGTAAAGATTGTTTGAATTAGCTACCGGTGTATTATTATTTTGGTTATAATTTTTACTGTTGCGAAAAGCTTCTGTAAGCGCCGTTAGTATTGCCCTGGCGAACAGCGGTCGGCCCTTGATTAGCCAGTTAAGCATGGCCAGACTGTCAGCCAACAGTCTTCGGTATTTCATTCGCTGGTACTGCTGGGGGCTCATATTTTTCATCATCATCCACCAGCCATTGCGGTAATTTAAAAATAGCTTTCTGGGACTCTCCGCGCTTAAAGTACCGCCGCCTACATGGTATACTACTGATTTGGGTTGGCACCATATAGAATATCCAAGTTTCTGGATACGCCAACAGAGGTCAATTTCTTCCATATGGGCAAAAAAGCGTTCGTCAAAGCCCCCGACTTCCCAAAAAATTTTAGAGCGAATGGCTAAACACGCTCCAGTTGCCCAAAACACCTCGGCCGGATAATCGTATTGATTTTTGTCAGTTTCCAGTGTATCGAAGAGTCTGCCTCGGCAAAATGGCACACCCATAAAGTCTAGGTAGCCACCGGCAGCACCGGCATACTCAAACTTGGTTTTATCGTAAAAGCTCAAAACCTTAGGCTGACAAGCCGCAATTCTTTCATTATTATTGAAAAGGTTTATAATGGGCTCCAGCCAATTTGCGGTAACTTCTACATCCGAATTTAACAGAATAAATATATCGGCCTCTACTTTTTTAAGTGCCAAATTATATCCTCCAGCATAACCATTGTTTTGGGGTAGCGGTAGCCATTCAGCACCTACCACCGACTTTACAACCAATTCCGATTGGTCGGTAGAGGCGTTATCGGCAACTATTACCCGATGGGGTAGGGAGTACGATACAACCTGAGCTAAAAATTGACGAAGAAATTTTTCTCCGTTAAAATTTAGAATAACTATTGCCAGGCTTAGGGGCATAAGAACACTTTACTGAAACATTCCACCAAGGTCCATACCCGGTATGTTCGGGATCACGCCTTCGGTGCTTTTTTTCATTTCTTCCTTAGCCTTTTCGTCTACCTCGGCCAAGGCTTTATTAGCGGCTGCCACTACTAAATCGGCCAGCATTTCAGCATCTTCCGGCTTTACCAAATCTTTATCAATTTCCAGTTTAACCAACTGGCGTTTACCATTGGCAGTAGCTTTTACCAGACCAGCACCGGCTTCGGCATGGGCAGTTATATTTACCAAGTTATCTTGGGCTTCCTTCAGACGGGCCTGAACTTCCTTCATCTTGCCCATCATTTTCATCATATCGAACATAAAAAAATTATTTAGTTAACAGCACGTAGCCGTGCGCGTGGTGTTGTTTATTGTCTACTGTAGTGTATACGGCTTTGTATGAATATGTACCGGGCGGGGCGGGCTGGCCACTCCGTATCATCCCATCCCAAACTACCTCATCCTGAATATCGGTACCTTCTTTAAACGTGATACCTTCTTTACTGCCACTATATATAGGCGAGCCCCAGCGGTCAAATATAGTAAGCTCGCAAGAGGTTACAAAGCGGCCAATAATGCCGAACGTATCGTTTTTACCGTCAAAGTTAGGGCTAAACGCATTTGGAAAGTAGCCGACAATTTCCGGTTCGTAGGTGTAAATGTAAGAATAGGATTCATAGCTTGGCGAGCCTTCAGACTTAATTAAAATCCTGAACTGGGTTCCGATGTCCTCTACCCCAAACTCCTTATTTACGATATAGGTAGTAAGCGTACTGTTAGATGAGTGAAGATCAACCCAGCCATTCCCTAAATTTTGCTGAACCGTATATTGAGCCACACCTTCATTAAATCCTACATACTCATTCCACAGAAGGCTTACAGTTTGCAGTTGGTTGCTGGTATTTTGTAGATAAATGGGGGTAAATTCTTTTGGGGTGGCAGTATTATTTCCGCAATTATCAGTGCGGCTCATAAAGTAGGTGCCAATAGTGGTATCGTAGCGGAAACTAATGGTATCGGCTTTAGCTTGGGCAATTTGATTCCCCTGGGAATTATAAACCGTTAGGGTCTGCTCATTTAGAGCCGGCACCGCGTAGGCTTTTACGGTCATTCCCTCCCAGGCGGTTGTAATATCGTCAATCGGGCGGGCGGTGGAAGAGGGGCCAGCGGTAATTGACAGAGGAGCAGAGAGAGAAATTTCGCCGGTACCTTCAGTTACAGCCTTAATTTGATATGTGTTTTCCTCGCCACAGCTCACCGATTCGTCAATTGCCAAAGAGGTAGTAAATATGTCGCTGCCAGCCTGAAAATCTAGTTGCTTATACTGAGTTCCGTTTTTAATTAAGTACAAGTCCCCCTCAAAAGCACTGGAAATTTTAAATTGAATACCTTGCCCGCCGGATTGGTTACCGCCGCTTTCTATGGGTATTGGATATAAATATCCTGAAACCCTACTATCGTCGCTTGGTGCGCAAGGACTTTTTGCAAATACTTTTATTCTAGAATAATTATTTTCGATTGGGGCGAATACGTGTGCCTGATCACTGGTGCCATCTCCAATTAATATATCTTGTTGCCCCCCTTGATCCGGGTAAGTAACTGCATAATTGGTTCCCAATTCAAATAGGCCTGAAATTATCACTTCATCGTTAATTATTGCTGGGTTGGTATTTTCAAATACAAGATTGGAAGGTTTAGATATTAATTGGCGCGGAGTTACATCAAATGCTGATGAAATTATACCGCAGCTAACTGATGGTTGGCCTGAAGGTACTTTTGAAGTAATACTGGCAATTTTAATAGTTGTAGAGTAAGGGCCGCCAGAATTAAAGGTAACCGTATGAGGATTACTTGGAAGGGTTACGAAACCGCCGGGAATACCTGAACTTTCTACCTGAAATCTGAAGCTCTCATATTCAGTATTTCTTGGTTCGATAATGTTAAATTGAACTTTATTATCATCACAATTTTGTATTTCAAATATTGGTTGATTAATTATTTGAAACTCCATATAATCATCCTGATTTCCTTCGCCAAAGCAATTGGTATTAAAGTCAGCATAAATTATAATTTTTGGATTTAAACTGTCTGAGCTTACCTCAGGAATTATGTAAGTTAAATCTTCTAAAATACCTACATCATTAGAAATAGAAATTGGCGCGGCATTGGTATTAGAAGCATATTTCCAGCTTAATTCTACTCTGGCCCCTGCGTCATTACAACCTTGAATATTAAAGGTAACTTCCCCACCATCACAAATTTTAGAAAAGTTAGCAGTGAAATAGCCTTTTTCGCTGGAATACGGGCTGGATGTCTGCGCATTTACCTCCGTACTAAAAGCTAAACTAACTATTAGATAAAATAAGCAGCTAAAAAAATAGGGAATTGCTCTCACACAAATAAGAAAATTATTTATCTACCTCACTTAAAACATTCGCGAGCTTATCAATTTCTACCCGCTGCTGCTCGCCGGAAACCATATTCTTTAACGTAACCTGACCGTTACTTAGTTCATCCTGGCCGGGAATTATTACGTAGGGTACTGATTTTTTGTTGGCGTAATCTAGTTGCTTTTTCATTTTAACCGCATCCGGGTATAATTCAGTTCTTAAACCCGCACCTCTTAGTTGGGAAACTAGCTGTAAACTTGCCGGGTAGGTTTCCGCATTAAATTGGCAGATAAGCACCTGGGTAGCGTTTTGGGCTTCGGCAGGAAATAAATTTAGTTCAGTTAATACATCGTAAATTCTATCCACTCCAAACGATATACCCACACCGCTCATATTCTTTAGACCGAAAATTCCGGTTAAATCATCGTAGCGGCCGCCCCCGCAAATAGAGCCCATCTGAACTCTGGTTGGCTTAACCTCAAAAATAGCTCCGGTGTAGTAGCTAAGCCCGCGGGCAAGGGTCAGGTCTAATTCTAGCTGAGAAGGCAATGCACTCATAAGTTCGGTAATCCGAAGCACCTCTTCTAATTCTTCAACTCCCTTTAGGCCTTCTTCCTGTTCGTTTAGCACATCTTTAAGGAAACTGATAGTTACTTTTCCTTTTTCTTGAGCCTCCAGCAGTGGTGTCAACTTCGCTAAGTTTCCATCGCTGACATCCTTGCTCCTAAGTTCATTTAAAACACCTTCTTCACCAATTTTATCTAGCTTATCTATTGCTACATAAAAATCGGCCGGATTATTAGCGCCAATAAGCTTTGCTAAGCCGGCTAATATTTTTCGGTTATTAATCTTAATGGAATAATCGGCCAGGCCCAGTTTGCTAAACACCTCGGATATCATCAAAATAATTTCGGCTTCGCACTGCAGGCTTTCAGTACCGATTACGTCGGCATCACACTGGTAAAACTCGCGGTACCTACCTTTTTGGGGTCTATCGGCCCGCCACACCGGCTGCACCTGATAGCGCCGGAACGGAAATGTAATCTGCTGCTGGTTCATAACCACGTAGCGCGCAAATGGTACGGTAAGGTCGTAACGCAGGGCTCGTTCGGTTAAGTTGGCATCATCAACCCCCGATAGTACGTTGGAAAATGCCCGCTGGGCTTTATCTTTATTTTTAGGGTCGCCAAGGCCGTTATTCAATATTTTAAAGAGCAGTTGGTCGCCTTCGTCGCCGTACTTTCCGGTAAGTACCTTAAGGTTTTCCAGGGCCGGGGTTTGTAAAGGCGCAAATCCGTACTTTTCAAACACCTGCTGAATGGTATTTAATAAATAAGTGCGGCGGCTCATTTCGGCCGGTCCAAAATCGCGGGTTCCTTTGGGTAAAGTAGGTTTTTGTGCCATAATTAAAGGCAAAGGTAAAAAAAATAGCTTCTTTTGGCTTTTAACCCTGAGCTTATAGAAATTTTTTTTGGTGAATTGCCGCGATTGCGTAAATTTGCGCCTCAATAGAAATAAGAGAACCCATGGCTGTAACTTCACTAAGACGTAAAGCAAGAAGAAATAAAACCGTTTCCAGAAAGCGTACCAGCGCAATTAAACGCCTGACTGCTACGCCGGTTATTAAAAAGGTTGTTGTAGAAAACGGTAAAGTAACCGAGGGCGCGGAAGCTGCCAAACCAGGTATTGAGCCGGCAACTGAAGCAAAGGTTGAAAAACAAGAAGAGCCTAAAGCCGAAAAAAAAGCTCCTAAAGCTAAGAAGGAAACTGCCGCAGAAGCTGATGCTGTTGAGCAGGAAGAGCCGCTTAAAAACGGTGCTACCGATAAAGAATAGTTACTCCTACATTGGGTATAATATATTGAGCAGGCTAACCGCCTGCTTTTTTTATTCGTGCAGGCTGGAACGGGGACCAAGTTCCACCGCCTGCATGTTTTTTATTGATTTGTTTTCTAGGTTAAATAGAAGCAAGCTGCGCTTTTTATGAAAGCCGTGCCGCCCAGCCGCCCCTGGGTTCAGGTACAAGGTTTTATATTTCTGGTCGCGCTGAACCTGCAGGATGTGCGAATGACCGCCAATTAAAATATCCGGAGCTTTAAAAGCCAGCTGAGTTCGAATTGCCGGATTGTATCTCCCTGGCCGGCCGGTAATATGGGTCATCCAGATTGTAAACCCTTCCATAATAAACCGCTGGTGTTCGGGGAACCTGGCTCGGGCATCTTGACCATCAATATTGCCCCAAACCGCCCGTAGAGGCGCAATTTCCTGCAGCTTATCAGTTACCTGTAAATTACCAATGTCCCCGGCATGCCAAATTTCATCACAACCAGTTAGGTGATGTGCTATGCGCTCGTCTAGATAACTGTGGGTATCGCTGAGCAAGCCAATCTTCATAAACAATATTTTTTGGTAGAGGTTGGAAGTAAAAATTTAGTGCAATATGATAAGTTTTAAGGATAAAGTAGCCATAGTAACCGGGGGCGGACAAGGCATAGGGCGGGCGATTGTTCAGGCTTTTTCTCACCAGGGGGCAGCTGTAGTTATAGCCGATACCGATGAAGAGGCCGGCCGGGAAACTAAGGACTGGTTGGTCAAAAAAGGTGCGAGTGCCGACAAAGTCCATTTTTGCGCTACCAATGTTGCCGAACAAAGTCAGGTAGAAAAGTTGATTGAAGAAGCTAAAGCCAAATACGGTCGAATTGATATACTGGTAAATAACGCCGGAATTTCGGAGTTTACTAAGTTTGAAGAATTATCAATAGAAGATTGGGATAAAGTAATCAATACGAATTTGCGCGGAGCTTTTCTCTGCTCCAAACTGGCCGTACCACATCTTAAGGCTCATAATAATGGTTGTATAATTAATATAGCCTCAACTCGGGCAATGCAGTCGGAGGCAGGCAATGAGGCTTATTCGGCATCTAAGGGCGGGCTAATTTCACTTACTCAGGCTATGGCCATTAGTTTAGGATCAGATATCAGGGTTAATTCCATTAGCCCGGGCTGGATTGAAGTTAGGGACTGGCAAAAAAGTAGTGAGAACCAAAAGGTAAACCACAGTAAAGAGCAGAAAGCGCAACATCCGGTGGGTAGGGTAGGCGACCCGGAAGATATTGGCCGGGCCACCGTATTTTTATGTTCTGGGGAAGCCGGCTTTATAACCGGGCACAACCTGGTAATAGATGGCGGTATGACAAAGCGTATGATATACGTAGCTTAATTTTAACCGTTAGATAAAATTAGTGAATGGCACATCTGCTATTCACTATATAAAAAGTTTATTTAACATCAGCCGGGGTAGGGCTTTCATCTTTACTTTTCTCCTTCAGCACATCTATAAGGTTCTCTTCCAGAATAAGGCCCTTGGATAGTGCGTGGCGGGCGGCCATTTCGGTATCCTTTACCAACAGCATTTCTACCTCCTCTTGGTGGCCGGCCATATGTTCAATAATTTCCACCACTTGGGCGTCGCGTTCATCCATGGTAACATCTCGTATGTAAATAGCAATTACACGACCGGGGAAATCGTGTACTACCTGGCGGTAAATTTCCGGATCATGCTGACCGCTATCTCCAATAAGGATAAAGGGTAGGTTTTTGGTGTAGGCAAATACGCTTTCAACCTGCTTAAGTTTATGCTCCAGATGACCCGATTTTATAAATTTATTTTCGTCTAATCCTAAGTCTCGCAGCAGGAAGGGCCCGGCCGGTATTTTGTTGATCTCCCAAAACTCTTCCAGCATATCGTACAGATTCCAAGGGCTGCTACTTACAAAATATAAGGGGTTTTTATATTTGTCCTTGTGTCCCCCCATATGCAAGGCCCGGTAAAATCCGGCCACCCCTTTGAACGGCAGGCGGGTACTGGCATTCATCAGAAAGGTTTCCTTCATCATTCTGATAAAACTGGTCGCATTGGTTTTAAGTACGGTATCATCAACATCGCTAATTACCCCAAATTCAGCTTCCGGTGTGGCTATCAGTACGTGGCCTTCAGCCTCAACAGTACTTTCGTTGTTCCCTATTTTGTCCAGCAAAATCAGTTTTACAGGATGCCAAAGCAATTCATCGTCCAGCTTTTCATTTACCTGCATAGTGAAACTAAAGTACCCTTCTTCATCGGTACTTACCTGATAGGTTTTACCTAAAAATTCGGCCTGAATGCGGGCGTTGGGTATTTCGGTAGAAAGAAAGCGCTTACCCATTGCTTTTAGGTTTTTCCAGATGCTGTCTTGCTGGCGGGCCGGTTGTATATCTTTACATTCCAGTAAGCGGCCGGTTATCAGTGCCTCCTGCCGGTTGCCGAAGCCCCGGTACGGAATTATCCTAAGCGGACCTAGGCGTTCTTGCTTGCGCATATAATGCCATCGAAGCGTATCAATTTTGCGTTCGGCAAACGCCATTCCTTTTAGTATGGTTTTAAGCATAGATAGTATATTTTAGCTTCTATGTTTATTAGAACAGGCTTGGTTCACTATATTACCGGAGGCTTTGCCTCGGCCATTACCCTATACCCGTTTGTATTAATTGCTACGGATACTCAACTAACTTGTAGGCTGGTGGTTCACGAAAGAATACATTTACGCCAACAACTTGAGCTGTTGATTCTGCCGTTTTACCTAATGTATTTACTTGAGTATGTAGTTAAGCTGATTAAATTGAAAGACAGGAATAAAGCTTACTTAAACATTAGCTTCGAACGCGAGGCTTACTTTAATGATTACAACCGCCACTATTTAAAAGCCCGTAAGCTATGGGCGTGGCGACGATACTTTTAAGATTTGATACCTAAGAAACTTAGTATATCGGAACCTTGCTGTTCTGCTTCGGACTCGTCTTGTTTTACCTCCTGCCTAATTTCCGGTAAGCTTTGCTCGGCCATATAACCACGGCTAACCGCATCCTGAGCTGCTTGTAGGCTATCACTAACGAGTATCATAGGCACTCCGGCGGCTTCACATTCTTTAGCAATTTCTTTTACCTCTCTATCACGTTTATCATCAACATCAGGTTTAACATCCCGAATGTAGATTACGTCCATTTGGTTGGCGTACTCTTTGCTCAGGTCCCGGTAAATTTCCGGATCGTGCTGCCCACTATCTCCAATAAATATGAATGACGTATCGTGAAATGTTTTCAGCACATCTTTAATTTTTTCCAGTTTGTGCGAGCCGTGACTGCTTCGGTAGAACTTATTTTCATCAAGCCCCACATCGCGTAGCAAAAAGCAACCTTGAGGAAGTTTATTTACCTTACAAAACGAGTAGAACATATCGTATAAATTCCAGCTGGAGCTACTTACATAAAAAACGGGTTTGTTGGGCTGCTCCCAATTGTTGCCGGTTAGTGCCCGATAAAATGCCCCCACGCCGGCAAACGGCTTGCGCGTATGTTCATTATTAATTAGCAAAATTTTACTCTTCTCCAGAAAATTAGTGGCCTGACTAACTACCACCGTATCGTCCAAATCACTAATAATTCCTTGCTTATTTTTTGTAGGAAGGACTACATGGCCTTTGGCTTCAACTTTGCGCGCATCTTCGGCATACTCGCTTTTAGTCAAAGTAGCCGTGTAGGGCAGTAAATTTTCCTGATTGGCGAAATCACCTTCAATTTCAATTTGGAAGTATCCTTCCTGACTGGTAATTCCGCGCTTTTGGTATCCGGCTGCCTCAACTAAAATCTCCGCCCCCGGAATTTCGTCACTTTCGTACCTATGAAATAAGGTAACTGCATTCTGCAGATAACTATCATCAGCCTTTGGCGTATCTATGCCCGATTCTTCCACCAGTCTGCCCAGGATTACCATTTTTTCCTGATTACCGTAACCGCGATACGCTTGAATTTTTAGAGGGTCAATCAGATTTAGGTTATGTTTTATCTTAAGTTTCTGTTCGTCGAACTTATGCTCTAATTCCGAGGCCTTTTGTAGTAGCCAGTCTTTCCAACTTTCCATACTTACATTAAACCCATAATTATTAAAAAGTTTGGAGCGGCAAAGAACTTATAAATAGAGAGTTATATTAAAATTGTATGAATTATATATTAAATATTACAATTAAGTCAACTGTTTAGTGCTTTTTCCGTAACTTTTTGTAGAAAAATTCTACTCCTTATGAAAAATAATTACGTAAAAGCCAGCAGCGAACTAGGGTGGTTACAAGCGGCTCAGGAACTGATTAGTAAGGCTATGCAGCAACAGCCAGGCACTAAAAAAATTATTATTAAAGAAGCTCGCCTAATTACCCCGGATAGATTCCGGCTTACTGGTTGGGTCAGTTAATTTACAGCTTCGATAGCTTTTAATATTATTGCGCAGGCTTGCTCAATTTCTTGAAACGTGATAGTTAAGGGCGGGGCTATTCGCATACTATTGTCACAAAATAAAAACCAATCGGTAAGAACACCGCTGGTTATAGCCCGGTCAATTATAGGCTTTAGAACCTCAAAGCTTTTAAATTCTATTGCCATCATTAGGCCGTTGTTCCTTATACTCTTTATTTTAGGGTGAACCAACAGTTCCTTAAATCTGAGGGCTTTGTTTTCAACTTCCTTAAGCAAACCTTCGGAAAAAATAAGCTGCAGGGTAGCCAGTGAGGCTACGCAACTTAGCGGATGGCCGCCAAAGGTAGTGATATGACCTAAAATTGGGTTATTTCTTAAACCCGACATGGTTTCCGGGCTGGATATAAATGCCCCGATAGGCATACCGCCGCCCATGCCCTTGGCGCAAACTAAAATATCGGGTTGAATTTTATATTGCTCAAAAGCCCAAAACGTTCCGGTTCGGCCAAATCCACACTGTATTTCATCTAAAATTAGCATAGTTCCGGTATCGGTGCAGCGTTGCCGAACCTGTTGCCAATATTCCTCATTAGCTGTTCTTATACCGGCTTCACCCTGTACGGTTTCAATTATAAAGGCCGCTGTTCTTTCAGTTATTCGGCTTAAATCTTCTACCGAACCAAAATTTATTTGCCGGGTATCGGGCAAAAGCGGCCGGTACGCGTTCTTAAATAATTCGTTACCGCCTACTGAAAGAGCACCGTGGCTACTGCCGTGGTAGGCATTATAGCAACTGATTAGCTCGGTACGGCCGGTATATCGTTTAGCTAGTTTAAGTGCGCCTTCCACCGCCTCGCTACCACTGTTCACAAAATAACTAACCGCTAGTGGCGCAGGCAAGGTATTAGCCAGCGCCTGAGCCAATTGGGTTTGGGGCGACTGAACAAACTCACCGTACACCATCAGGTGAAGGTACTTATTTAGTTGCTCCTGTATAGCCGATATAACTTTTGGATGGCGGTGGCCTACATTGCTAACCCCAATCCCGCTGATCAAATCAATAAATTTCTCCCCATTTGGGCCGTACATATGCACCCCTTCGGCCCTCTCAATTTCCAGCATAAGCGGAAAATCGGAAGTTTGAGCCTGGTGTGCCAAAAATAATTGGCGCTGAGAGGTATTTTGGAACATGAAATAGTACTTTTACCAGTAGAAAATTTGATAGAAGCAACAAAATTAGCTCTTTATAGCTTATCAATTCAAGTTGAAGTTGAAAAACTTGGTATTGGCCGAGCGAATTAACTATTTTGACCAAACTTTTGCATTTTCAGCATATGAATCAGCGTTATACCATTTTTACTCTGGTATTTTTATTTTTCTTAGAACTGCCCCTCTTAGCCCAAGAACAGGAACAAGAACTGCCCCAATTTCCTAAAGAGGAGCTAACCGGAGTTAATACTTCTTATATAGAAGCGCGGCCGTTGATTGGCCAAGACGGAAATACCCTGTATTTTGTACGCCGCTACCACCCGGATAATTTTAGAGGGGTAAAGGACTTCCAAGATATTTATGTAGCTACTAGAGACACCGTTAGCGGAAGGTGGAGCTCGGGACAAAGCTTGGGTAGTAAGGTAAATAATAAGCGCCGTAATGCTATTGCTACCATTTCGCCAGACGGTAATGAAGGGGTTTTCTTCAATATGTATAAACGTAGCAAAGAGATGCCTCTGGTTAAAATGCGCAAAACTGCCGATAGCTGGACCGACCCCCGGGCCATATTTATAGAGAATTACGCCAACGTAAACCCGTATTCGGATTTTTATCTGGATTATGATAGCGGTGTGCTGTTTTTGGCTATTGAGTCGGACAGTACCTTGGGAGAGCAGGATTTGTACGTGAGCTTTCCTAATGGGCAAGGAGGGTATAAAGAACCAATAAATTTAGGGCCGGAAATTAACACTGAACTTTCGGAGTTTGCCCCTTTTATGGGTGCCGACGGGCGTTCATTATTCTTTAGCTCCTACGGCCACGGCGGCTACGGAGGTTCTGATATTTACCTAACCGTTCGGTTAGATGAAAGCTGGAAGAAATGGTCTACCCCGGTTAACCTAGGGTCTTCAATAAATTCCCGACAAGAAGAGTCATACTTTTCAATAGACAATAATTTTGAGTATTTATATTATACTCAATACACCCCCCGCCAAACTGATAGAAATATAGTTAGGGTACGCCTGCCGGAAGATTTTACTGCTATAAACGGACCAGTTTTGGTTCAGTTAGATAGCGCCGGCATTCAGCAAATAATGCTCAGCGGAAATTACGAAATAAATACCGAGGGCTACCGCAGAAACCTGCAAGGAATAGCTTTTGAAGGCTGGCCAAGTGATGAGGAACCTGTTGTAGTAGCAACCATTGATTCCAATGACTCAACATCTGTAAGCGATATTACTGGTGCAGCGGTGGCGCAAAACTCCGAACCGTCAACCGGGGAAACTGCTAACCCAAGTAGTTCCGCCCCCAATACCAGTGCTGCTGCCGGAAGTCGTTATGCTGGTTTTGCCAACGTAGCATCTTCAACCCTATCACGGAAAGCCCAGGCCATGTATGCTAGTTTGAAAGAAGCCTTTCCTGATTTAGATTTCTTAGTGAATGAGACTTCTGATAATGTTGAATTTAAGATTGTGCAGAACTTGGAGTATGACTTTAATGGGGTGTATGTAAGCCGCGAAAGCTTAGATAGGCTGCGCCAAACGGCTATGATAATGAATAAAGAACCTGAACTTTCTATTTCTTTAATAGGCCATACGGACAATGTTGGTTCGCCGGAAGCTAACGATAGGGTAGCTATGCAACGGGTAAATAATATAGCTTACTACTTGCGCCGTAGAGGAATTGCCGATAGCCGGATTGAGGTAATAGGTGCCGGTGATCGGGAGCCTTTAGTAAACCCAGATGGAAACTCCGATGATTTAAAGAGAAACCGTAGGGTTGAAACAGTATTGGAATTTGCCAAGTAGCAATTTTAAACCCCAAAAAAATACCCGATCTGGATTAGATCGGGTATTTTTTTATAAAGAGGCCTATATACTTTATTTTCTAGTAATAACCTTTTTTACTGCCTTAACTATATGATCGGCATCCAAACCATATTTGGCCATAAGTTCTTCCGGAACGCCACTCTCACCGAACGAATCGTTAACGGCTACGTATTCTTGAGGCGTAGGCTGATGCTGGGCTAATACCTGTGCTACAGCATCGCCCAGGCCGCCGTTGCGCTGGTGCTCTTCCGCCGTAACTACGCAGCCGGTTTTCTTGGCACTGGCAATTACAGCCTCAACATCTAGCGGCTTTATGGTATGAATGTTAATCACTTCTACCGAAATACCCTCGCTACGTAATTTAGCTTCGGCTTCAATTGCCTCCCAAACCAAATGGCCGGTCGCAAAAATGGTTACATCGCTACCTTCTACCAAATTAATTGCTTTTCCAATTACAAAGGGTTTGTCTTCCGGCATAAATACCGGCACCTTAGGGCGCCCAAAGCGTAGGTATACCGGACCCTCGTGCTCGGCTATGGCAATGGTAGCGGCTTTGGTTTGGTTATAATCGCAGGGGTTAATTACTGTCATGTGCGGCAGCATACGCATCATGCCCAGGTCTTCCAGTATCTGGTGGGTGGCTCCGTCTTCGCCCAGCGTTAAACCGGCGTGAGAGGCGCAAATTTTTACATTTTTACCGCTATACGCTATTGATTGGCGAATTTGGTCGTACACCCGGCCAGTTGAAAAATTAGCAAACGTTCCGGTATACGGTATTTGACCCCCGATAGCCATACCAGCGGCCAGGCCCATCATATTAGCTTCGGCAATACCAACTTGATAAAAACGCTCCGGAAACTCCTTTTTAAAGGCATCCATTTTCAATGATCCGGTGAGGTCGGCGCACAGGCCTACCACATTACTATTTTCTTTGGCTACTTCCAGCAAACCTGCTCCAAAACCAGAACGGGTATCCTTCTTCTCGGTATAAGAATATTTTGTACTCATGTTTAAATTATCTGGTTTTGAACTAATAATCGCCTAAGGTCTCAGGCAACTGGTTTAAGGCTTTATCCAATTCACCATCGTTAGGAGCTACGCCGTGCCATTTATGGGTTCCTTCCATATAATCTACGCCGCTGCCCATAACTGTCTGCAACATTATAACTACGGGTTTACCTTTACCGGTAAGCGTTTTGGCATAGTCTAGTTTGTGCACCACATCCTGCATATCGTTACCGTTGCACTCCACTATTTCCCAGCCAAAAGCTTTCCACTTGGCCGAAAGGTCAATCAGGTTCATTACGTCGCGTACTGTTCCGTCAATCTGCTGGTTGTTGCAATCTATGGCCGCAATAATATTATCAACCTGGTGGTGGGCAGCATACATTGCTGCTTCCCATACCTGGCCTTCCTGCTGCTCGCCGTCACCCATCAGAACGTACACATGGCTAGGGTCGCCCGATAATTTTTTGGACTGAGCCGCCCCCAACGCTACAGATAATCCCTGGCCTAGTGATCCACTGGCTACACGTATGCCGGGCAAGCCTTCCTCAGTAGCTGGGTGGCCTTGCAAACGGCTGTCAATTTTCCGAAATGTAGCTAACTCATCTACCGGAAAATAGCCTTTGCGCGCCAGGGTAGCGTACCATACCGGACTAATATGGCCGTTGCTTAGGAAGAATATATCCTCATCCTTTCCGGTCATATCAAAGCCATCTTTAAGCTTCATAGTATGAAAGTAGAGGGCTACCAGGTAATCGGTGCAGCCCAGGGAGCCGCCCGGGTGGCCACTTTGTACGGCGTGAACCATCCGTACAATATCCCTTCGTATTTGGGTAGCTAATTTAGTTAGCTTCTCGTAGTCGGGTTGAGAGGTCATGATTTTACTTTAAAATTTGGTCGGTGTGTTCCTTGGTTTTAACCTTTTTAATGATGTCTTCGATGTTTCCGTTTTCATCAATAATAAAGGTGGTTCGCACGGTGCCCATATATTTACGGCCGTACATATTTTTTTCTTTCCAGACGCCGTACTTTTCCTGAATAGAGTGGTCTTCATCAGTTAGCAGCGTGAAGGGCAGCTCGTATTTATTCTGAAACTTTTGGTGCGAGGCTTCACCGTCGGAACTCATACCCAGAATTTCGTAGCCTTTGCTTTTAAGGTTTTCGTAATTATCGCGCAGGTTGCAGGCTTGGGCAGTACAGCCCGGGGTATCATCTTTAGGGTAGAAGTAAAGAACTACTTTCTTACCTTCAAAATCTTCCAGGCTTACCGAGTTTCCGTTTTGGTCTTTAGTAGTAAAGGAGGGGGCCTTTTGGCCTTTTTCCAAACTCATATCTTACTTTATAATTTAGTTGAATAGGTAGCTACATTGCCGGCATTATCAGTAACTTTTACTTCTACCGGGCCTTTTAGCGCTTCGTTTTCGTATAATAACTCCGACCAAATCAGGGCACGCTTATAGTCGTAGTGCATAAGAAGCCATTCTCCGTTAACCTTTACTTCGTAACTATTAATACCGCTTAGGGCATCACTTATCCGGAAGGCCAGGCTTTTACTATTTACCCGTACCGGACGAATGGCCGGCGGGGCGTCGTCGGTTAATATGGTATATTCACCCAAATCGCGGGTGCGGAACGAGATTTTATTGCCCTGCCACTCGCCACCTTCCCAACCGTAGCTGTTGCGACCGTGCACCTGGTACACGTGGGTTTTCGCCTTATCGGCGTAGGTTTGTTTGGGTTTAAGCGTTATACCAATGCTGGTATTCATAGGGTAAATATCCTCACTTATTGCAAATACTTCCTTACCACCCTGGGTAATATAATTGGTTTCCAAATACAAGGTATCAAATAAGGCAGCTTTTGGGAAGCTTAAATCCAGATCGGGAAGATATAGATTGAACTCGCGCTGGCTAGGCACGGCAGCATCAAAGTTAAAGATAATTTTTTGCCCGCAGGCATCGGCCGAGTCGGGTAAAGCTACCCGCATATCCCAAAGGTACACTGCCGTGCTTTTGGTTTGGTACGACGGGCTGATTTCGTAGCGCTGGCGGTTAGCATACACCAGGGCGTTTTTAGCTATCCCCTCGGTAAAGGGCACATCAAACTTCAGGATGTTTTCGTAGAGTTCGGGCTGGCGACTGGTATTGCTTATACTAGATAGGTTGGCATCGGGCCGGCTGGCTTCCAATACAAAATTTAACGTCCGCAAATTGCCGTAGCTATCTTCCAGCTTAATTTCAATGTTCTGAACGCTGTCCTTTGCATCTACCGTAAGCAATCCGCGGTTATTATTGGTTCGGTAGAATTCCAATTCATTACCGTCGGCTTTGTACAATCGCATAAATTTATTGCCGGTACGCTTTCTTACTTCGTAATGCGTATGAACTTCAATATGACGGGTGGTGGAGAAGCTGAATTTACTAACATCATGACTATAGACCAGTTTTCCGTTAGAGCTTACCTCAATTTTAGGAAACCCATTGTTGTTAGAAGCTCCATCCAGTTTATCGTAACCCAGTAATTCTATGCCTATGTTACCCCAAACTTTGATGGGACTTCCGGTTAAATTGTAGTTAGAATTGGTATAGACCGGCTTAAATTCAAACCTTCCGAATTCATTTTTTACCCGGCTCTGGATATCCATAGCCTGTAGGGCAACTTTATAAATAAGCGGGGCTTGGGTGTCTTTTATTTCTTCAAATCGCCAGTCAAGTGGGTTAAGAACGTCCTGGCTGGCATCTCTAACTTCAAAGTGCAGGTGCGGGCCGCCCGAGCCGCCGGTATTACCTCCGTAGGCTATAATTTCACCGGCTTCGTACCCAAATTGGTCCTTATCCGGAAATAGCTCAATTTCGAAGGACTGGTTTTTGTACTGCTGCTCTTTAACCCACTTCCATAGTTTTGGCTCAAATTTTTCCAGGTGACCGTATACCGTAGTATGGCCATTGGGATGGGCCAGATATAGCGCATTTCCGTAACCTCCGGTACTTATTTTAATTCGGCTTATATAGCCAGGGGCCGCCGCGTAAATGGGTAGGCCGGTTACTCCATCGGTTTTAATATCGATGCCGCCGTGAAAGTGGCCGGGTCGTAGCTCGCCCATTGTACCAGAAAGAAAATTACGCTCGCCGGGCTTAACCGGGAATTTATAATAGACGGGTTTATTTTGGGAATTTGATTGAGCTAGGGCTAATACGGGAATCAGCAGCCCTAAAACTGCTATGGCTATCTTATTTAACTTCAAAATTCAGTAAGCTTTGCGATTCAATAAATGCTTCCAGACGATCGCCGGGTTTTACGGCGGCTACACCTTCCGGGGTTCCGGTAAAAATGAGGTCTCCCTGTTTTAACGTAAAGAAGCGGCTTAAGTATGCTATTTGATAAGCAAAACTGAAAATCATATGCTGGGTTTGGCCCAGTTGCTTTACTTCATTATTAACCTTAAGGCTAAAATTTAGCTCGTCCAGGTTTAAACCCTCAATTGGTATAAACTCGCCTACCGGGGCCGAGCCATTGAAGCCTTTGGCAATTGCCCAGGGTAAGCCTTTGGCCTTGGCTTTAGCCTGAATATCGCGCGCGGTAAAATCTATGCCTACCGAAATTTCGCTAAAGTATTTGTGGGCAAATTTTTCTTCAATAAATTTTCCTTCCCTTTCAATTTTAATAACTAATTCTACTTCGTGGTGAATATCCTGAGAGAAGGAAGGGTAGAAGAAAGGTTCGTTGTTCTTTAGCAGGGCCGTATCCGGCTTAGTAAAGATTACCGGTTCATCCGGCCGTTCGTTGCCCAATTCCGAAATGTGGGCCGCATAATTACGGCCGATACCAAAAATCTTCATGCTAAAATACAGTAGGCTATTTTGGTACGCTAATTACAAAAAATGAGGCGCCAAAACAAAAAAATGACTTAACGCCGAGGCAATAAAAAAGCCCTACCGTAGGGCAGGGCTTAAGTATAGTATTTATACTCTAATCATCATCCGAAGCGTCTTTAAACTCTGGGTTATCCCAATATTTAACGAATTCCAGATCTTCGGCTGAGGCATCGGCTAGATTTTTATTCTCACTTAAATCTATAGCCTTTCTAAGGTTAACAGTCAGCATAGTAAGGTCATCCATACGAGCACCTACTATAGCCGCTACGTAATGGCCAAGCATGTGATCGGGATTGGCCTTGGTAAACTTGCGGATGTCTTCCTTGGCACCTTGGTAGTCACCGGTCATAATTTTTGCTACGGCCCGGTTATATTCAATACCTTTAACCTCTTTAGCTTTATTAAAGTGGTTTAAAGCCATTGGGTAGTTACCCATTCGCGCATAATATAATCCCATATTATAGTTGGCACCTTGGCTATCTTCGGCTTTAATTGACTTTTGTAGCATAGGCAGGGCTTCTTTAAACTGCCCGTTGCTTATGTAAAGGGCTGCTACGTTATTGAGTACAACCGGATTTTCAGCATTCATAGCGTAAGCTTTCATAATAAGCTCTTCCCCGTCCTCAAAATCTACCTTAAACTTCTTTTTGATTTTTTCAGCGTCCACGTCCTCACGTTTAGCCTTCATTTTAATTTTCCACTTGCCTTCGTCAATATCTACTTCATTGTCAATATCGTAATTGTCGCGGTTATAGCCGGTGGCCACAATTGCATCATCGCCGCCTACAATATCTACCGTATTACCGTTTACCATTGTCATGGCACCCAAATCGGAATAAAGCCGGAAGTCGGCAGGTTTGGTTTGGTAGTATGCCGCTAAAAGAGAAAGCTTGCCTTCCTTAGCATTGGTTCTTTGGCTGGCAGCTAAATATTCTTCCTCACTAAAAATTTCGGATAGGGAAGATGATGGTACCTCCTGACGGTTATACTGGCTCATTACCGAATCAATTTGAGTAGCCGTATAGCCCTGGCGTTTGGCAGTGGGGGAGTAAACTACAATGGTAGAACGGCGAAGCGGCATGAGGTAGGGTTCGGCCTGCTTCATGCCCCCCATAATTCGATTACCGTATTTTCAATTTCAGCAGCGGGTTTACCCGAGGATATAGCCTGAGCTACCTGATTTTGTTTTTCCTGAGATAGGCCACTGGATTTTAAGCGTTCTTTTAAACCTTCCCAGTCTTCTGTAGTGGTTTCAACTTTAATATTGCCGGCCTTAAAGTTTCTTTTGTAGCCTGAATTATTTAATTGATTGGTAAGCCAGTTTTTAACCTCGTTGGCGCGTTCCATTGCCAGTGTTCGGTTACGCTCTTCGGTACCTTCCGGCGAGGCGTAGCCTTTAACGGTAATATTAGCATCGGAATATTCTTTCAGGTATTCGCCAATAGCTGAAATTTGCGGGGCGTAGGCATCTTTACTAAGTTTAGAAATATCCTGCGGAAAATTGAACTGAGCAACTATTTTAAGCGGTGCCGATTCCGCCGGAGTATACTCATACGCCTGCATGTTATACTGGCTATTGAATAGGAACAGGCGGCCGGTCATTACGCAGCACTCGGCCAAATCATCCATATCGGAAAATTCTTTATTCCGCTTGCCATCCTTATAAACATACTCGTGTTCAATTTCTAGGTCATTGCCAATCATATCCTCATCAAAAGGAACGGCACTTCTGATTTGTACTTGAACACCATTGCGACCCGGATCGTTTAGCTGGCTGGACTGGATGTGGCTTTCCGGAAATTTAGCCTGGCCCAGTTCCGGCATAATACGGTAATACCCGGTCTTTTTCATAACCTTATCAGCCGGAACTTTAATATCCGCCTTAATTACCACGCTATCACCGTGAACCTCCAATGGTTTGGGAATCACCGTAGCTTTTTGCGCCTGTACACTTACAGGTAAACATGCTGCCACCAATGCGGCAGAATAAAAAGTGTTTTTAAGTTTCATAGATAAAAAATTTGTCCACGCTCAATAAAAAATCTAAGCCTGAATTCATTCCTTCTATTAACTTATAGGCGGCCGTTAAGGTTTCAGAAAATAGCTAGGATAGGCTTTGGGAAGCAATGGCCTTGGATTTTGATCTTAATAACTGACTAAGCAGTCTGCGGGCGTCTTCACTGTTTAGCAGCTTGTAGCGGGCTACACTAGCACTGGTACCAATGCGCACGGTAAAGGCATGCTCCGGCATTGCCTTAAAGGTATCCTCATCCGTCCAGTCATCGCCAAAGCACAGAATAAAGTCCGGGGTGCTGGTTTCTTCCAAAATAGTTCTAGCGGCTTTGCCCTTAGATACGGTAAGTGATTTTATTTCCACCACATTTTCCCCGTCTACTACCTGCAGATTAAGGTTAGCAGCCAGATAGCGTAGATGGCTGGTTAGTTCGCGCATGCGTAGTTCGCCCAAACCGGTTTGTACCCGGCGGTAATGCCAAACCAGGCTATATTCTTTTTCTTCCAGGAAGGCACCCGGGGTCCGGCCTACATAATCTTCCAGGATAGGCCTGATTTCATCTTTCCAGCTATTGTCCGGTTGTACAATCGGCCTAAAGTCTCCGGTCTTTCCCCTAATATACACCCCGTGTTCGCCTACCATATAAAGAGGAATGTGCCCAAGCCATTCTAGTAGGTTCTCAGCCGTACGGCTACTGATTATGGCAATATCGGTAGACTCCTGACCAGCTAGATTTTGAAGCAACTCCAGTAATTCATTGTCAGGCGAGCTAATGAGGGGATCATCTTCGTGGGGCATTAATGTACCGTCGTAATCCGCTATAATTAGCCGGTGTTTGGCGGTAGAATAAGCCTTGATAATTTCCTGAGCATCAGTTTGGTCAATCAGGTGGGTGTTGAGCGATTTTTGCTTTTCCTTAACGAAGTTCAGTCTATCAATAAATACTTTAACCCAATGGAAGATATCGTATTTGCTGATAGTTTTTTGCATGTTGCGCATTCGCCGTTCCTGCTCAGCTTCCGGCATAATTAACGCAGCTTTTACAGCATCGGCAATACCGTCAACATCATTAGGATTAATTACTAGGCTATCCAGCAATTCTTTACTTGCACCGGCCATTTCACTTAGAACCAACACGCCACGCCGGTCTAATTTGCTGGCAATATATTCTTTAGCTACCAGGTTCATGCCGTCGCGCATAGGGGTTACCAAAGCAACATCGGCCAGCCGGTAAAATGCTGAAAGTGAAGTAAACGGGAAAGATCGGTAGAAATAGTGAATAGGTGTCCAGCCTAAATTGCCATATTTACTATTAATCCGGCCTACTCGCTCATCTACATCGGTTTTAAGGGCTTTGTAGCGCCCTACGGTATCCCGACTGGGCACCAGAACCATAACCATCGATACTTTGTCGTGCCAATCCGAATTTCTGGCTAGAAAATTTTCAAAAGCCTGTAAACGGCAGGGTATACCTTTGCTGTAATCGAGCCGGTCAATAGTTAAAATTGTTTTTACATCGCCCAGGGCCGTGCGGTATTTTACCTCCTTTTTTAGGGTTTCGGGTTGGCTGGCGGTAGAGCGAAATTTCTCGTAATCGATGCCCATAGGAAATGCATCTACCACCACCCGGCGGCTGCCTACTTCTACCTGGCCGTTGGTATGGGTTAGCATTACAATTCGGTTAACGCTGCTTAAAAAGTGGCGCATATCGTCGTAGGTATGAAAGCCGATAAGATCGGCCCCCAGCATACCTTTAAGTAGCTTGCGGCGCCAGGGCAGCAATCGAAATACCTCGTAGGAGGGAAAAGGTATATGCTGAAAAAAGCCTATGGTGCTATCCGGCAAATTTTCCCGGATCATTTTAGGTAGTAGCAGTAACTGGTAATCATGAACCCAAATAGTATCCCCGGGCTCAGCCAATGCAATTACGGCATCGGCAAATTTGGCATTAACGCGAACGTAGGCATCCCAAAGCCGGTTTTCGTGCTTGGCGTAATTAGTAAAATAATGAAATGTAGGCCAAAGGGTTTCGTTGCTGAAACCTTCGTAATAATCGCTAATTTCTTCTTCGGTCAAGAAGACCGGGCTCATGTTATTATCCTGAAGGTAGGAGGTAATATCTTTCTTTTCAGATTTTTTATTAATGTACGTACCCGGCCAGCCCACCCATACATTATCGCCTTCTTTATATACTGAGCCTAATCCCGTGGCCAGACCGCCTTCGCTAGTTTGGTACTCATAATCATCGCCAATACGCTTAATTTTTACCGGTAGGCGGTTGGAAACGATTATTGTTTTAGACATAGGTGAAAAAGATAATTAAGATATTCCCTATTATATTACAATAACCAGCAATCAATGTCAAAGGTTAGCTCAACGATTATTAAAATGTCGCAGCCTAATTTCGGTCAGCTTACGCTTGGTGTCTAAAGGAAACTCGCCGCGCATCATCCAGTCGTAAAAACCGGGCTCGCGTTTTAGCACTTCGGAGACCGGTTTAAAGCGGTGTTTGCCGAAGTTGAGTACTTCTACACCATCCTGATTATAAACGAACCGACCCGCTAAATCTACCATCTGCTGATTAAAAACATTGTGAATAGCTTCGGCATCGGGCTTAACCTGGCCAATTACGTTGCCGCCGGCATCTTCTACATCCTGGCCATCGTACTTGCGTAGCTGGGCCTCCAGAACTTCCAGCGTAGCCCGGGTGTCGGCCTCCGCGCTATGAGCATCTACCAATTCCTTTTGGCAGTAAAATTGGTAAGCGGCCGAAAGGGTACGCTTCTCCATTAAGTGAAAAATTTTCTGCGCATCTAACAGCTTACGGCTACCCAGCTCAAACTCAATATCACAACGTAAAAATTCTTCTACCAGAATAGGTATATCGAATTTGATATGGTTGAAGCCGGCCAGGTCGCATTTCTTAAGAAACTTCTGAAGCTCTACCGCCTTTTCGCTGAATTTTGGTTCATTCTTTACATCGGCATCGGATAGGCCGTGGATTAAGGTAACCTCCGGGGGAATAGGTATTTCCGGGTTGTAGCGGCTATGAAATTTTTCTTCCGTGCCATCGGGTAAAATTTTTAGTACAAAAATTTCAACTATGCGATCGCTGCAAACATTGGTGCCGGTAGCTTCAACATCAAAAATTGCCAGCGGCTGCTTTAGCTTTAGTAAAGTCATTAGTTAGAAGTAAGTTGTCCGGCCACTTCCTGAAGGTCAATTCCTCCGAAGTTGGCCGAACTCATCAGTAAAAAGTTTGTATTAGTACCAATTTGCTGGTTCAGAAAAGCCTGTAATTCTTCTGCTTCAGTAAAAATCTGGATGTTATTCTGGCCGAAAGCCTTCCGAATGGCTGATTCATCCAACGAGGCCAAGCCTTTTTTCTGTACCACTTCCGGATTGTAGAACACTACCGGCACATCGGCATTGGAAAAGGTTCCATTGTACTGGGGCAGAAAATCCTGGTTAAGGCTACTGAAGGTATGAAGTTCCAGTACACCTACCAGTGTGCGCTTAGGGTAACGCTCCTTCATAGCGGTTACGCTGGCCTGCAATTTAGAAGGGGCGTGGGCAAAATCGCGGTAAACCGTAGTACTATCGTTTTCGGCCAACAATTGCAAACGTTTGGCCGCCCCCTTAAAGCTCTGAATAGCTGAATAAAACTCTTCATCCGTAATACCTAATCGCTGGCATACGTGGTAGGCTCCCTGAATATTTTGCAAATTATGGCGGCCAAATACTTTTATCGGCACCCTGCCATCCGGGCCTTTTAAATATACCTCGCCGTCTTTCTCCTTGGTTTTGTGGGTAGAGTAAGTAATGGTGGTTACATCTTCGCGATTTTTGTTGCCGATAATGCTGGCAATGGGGTCTTCTTCGCAGATTATAAGCGTACCGGCTTTGGGGGTTTGGTCGGCCAATAGTTCAAACTGGCGTACGTAATCTTCCTCAGTCGGGAACACGTTGGCGTGATCCCAGGCTATGCCACTGATTAGGGCAATATGGTGATTGTAATGAAGGAATTTAGGGGTCAAATCTAACGGACTGGTTAGGTACTCATCGCCTTCCAGCACTATAACCGGAGCATCGGTAATTTTAACCATTCCCTCAAAACCTTCAACCTGGGCTCCTATAAGGTAATCGAAATCGCGACCGTTTTGCTTAAGCACGTGGGCTACCATGCTGGTAATGGTGGTTTTTCCATGACTACCGGCAATAACTACCCGCTGCTTATTAATTGAATTCTGAAAAATAAATTCCGGAAACGAATATACCGGTAAGCCCAGTTGCTGGGCTTTAAGCAGTTCCGGGTTATCCGCTTTAGCGTGCATACCCAGTACAACTCCGTCCAGCTTATCGGTTACTTTATCGGGGAACCATCCTTCTTGCTCCGGTAAAATTCCGGCCTGGGCCAAATTGGTTTTTGAGGGGTCGAAGAAACCATCGTCGGAACCGGTGATGGTGTGGCCCATATGGTGCAGTGCTAGTGCCAGTTGATGCATAACTGCCCCGCCTACGGCTATAAAATGATATGCTTTAGAGGTTGTTTGGCTCATAGGTAGTTCGTAAATTCCAAAGGTAGGATAAAATAGAATAGCTTACCAACCGCCAAATTGTTCATATTTAGTGGACAAGCTTGCTGAGATTACCGCTATATTTGTACTTATGAGTAGTGCCAAAGACCAAGCCCTGAAGAAGAAATTGATGCTAACCGACAATGAGCCAGGGGCTTTAAATGGCAAAATGCCACCCCAGGCAGTAGATTTGGAAGAGGCAGTTTTGGGAGCCCTAATGTTGGAGAAGGAAGCTATCAATACGGTTATTGATATCCTAAAATCGGAAAGCTTCTATAAGCAAGCGCACAAACTCATATACGAAGCGGTAGTTGACCTTTTTAACGAAAGCCAGCCTATTGACCTGCTTACCGTAACTAACCAAATGCGTAAGGCGGGCACGCTGGAGGTAGCCGGCGGGGCGTTTTATATAACCGAGCTTACCAACCGCGTAAACTCCGCGGCCAATATTGAATTTCACGCCCGGATAGTGGCCGAAATGGCTATCAAGCGCCGGCTAATTACCATTTCCGGTGAAATTCAGCGCGATTGCTACGAAGATTCGGTGGACGTATTTGATCTGCTGGATAGGACTGAAGCTTCCTTATTTGAAGTTACCCAAAACAACATTAGCAAGAATGTTGGGGATATGAAAAATATTATGCGGGAAGCCTTGCAGGAACTGGAAGCCCGTAAAAACCATAAGGATGGCCTTACCGGGGTGCCTAGCGGTTTCACCCGATTGGATAGGGTTACCAGCGGCTGGCAGAAAAGCGATTTGGTTATTATTGCGGCCCGTCCGGCTATGGGTAAAACGGCCTTTGTGCTTAGTGCCCTGCGTAATGCCTCAGTAGACTTCAACATGCCCACTGCAATATTCTCTCTAGAGATGTCGGCGGTGCAGTTGGTTAACCGCCTAATATCTTCCGAGGCAGAATTAGAAAGTGAGAAGATCAAAAAAGGCAATTTGGCGGATTATGAGTGGGAGCAGCTAATTCATAAAACTGCCCGCCTTAACCAATCGCCCATTTTTATTGATGATACGCCGGCGCTTTCCATACTGGAGCTCAGAGCCAAGTGCCGCCGCCTAAAGGCCCAGCACGATGTGCAGCTAATTATTATTGACTACCTGCAGCTAATGAGTGGTGATAGCAGCAAGGGCGGGGGCGGCAAAGGTAACCGGGAACAGGAAATTGCATCTATTAGCCGGGGCCTCAAGCAAATTGCCAAGGAACTAAATGTACCGGTAATTGCCCTTTCTCAGCTAAGCCGGGCGGTAGAAACCCGCGGTGGCGATAAACGCCCGATGCTGAGTGACCTTCGGGAATCGGGTTCAATTGAGCAGGACGCCGATATGGTTATGTTCCTCTACCGTCCGGAGTATTACGGTATTTTGCAGGATGAAAACGGGCAACCAACCCAGGGCGTGGGCGAGGTAATTATAGCCAAGCACCGGAACGGCTCGCTGGAAAACGTGCAGCTTAAATTCATTGGCAAGTACACCCGCTTCACCGATTTGGACAGCCCCGGTTTTGCCAACCCGGCGCTAGGGCAAGGCAACCTTAGCCCTATAAAAACCATGAGTGGCAATACGGTAACCTTCAGCAGCAAAGCAAACGAGGGCGACGAAAAGCCGGAGAAAAAGAAACCCGGTTTCGGCTATACTGATTTCCCGGATGAAGAGGCTCCGTTTTAAAAGCTGAACAATAGCTGATTTTCTTACAAATTCTTATTTAGAAATATGGAAGGATGTATTTTAGCCATTATGGCTAAGTATACCCTTAATCAAATAGTTGCAATCTGCGCTTTGGTTACTCTATTTGCCTGCTCCGAGGGTCGGGTGGTGCAAGGTGAAAACCTAGTTGAGGAGTCTGTTTCTGAAGAGAATGAAGTTCAAACCAGAAAATCTTCTCTAGTTAAACAAGACCAACTATCGGTTTATACTCCTCCGGATGAGAGCAATGAGAAAGTTTCTTATCTAGATTCTTTGGAGCTCAAGCAAATTGATAGTCTGAGGAATATTTATTCAGAAGTTGCCGCTTACAGCCGAATAGGTCGCGATGTGTTTTATTACGTAGTTAGAGGTGAATTAAGCCTACCAGAGCATGCAGCCGATTTTCCTTTTACTGAAGGTGACTATAAGGTAGGCTTGGTAAGCAGTGTAGGAGAAAATCTTCTTCCCGCTAAATTTGATCTTATAGGCTCTATCGGAGCTTTAGCACCCAACTGTGTGGAAGTGTATCAGGATGATAAGGTTGGCTTATATAATATAAAAAGCGGAACCTACCTCAGCCCAAAATATGATTATTTAATTCCATCTCAGGACTCCAAATTTATAGCCTACGGAAGGACTGGTAATACGTTAGAGTCTATCAACAGTAATATGTCAACCCAACTAGTAGATAAGGCTCAAGCTGATAGAGTAGAAAGGTATGCTGTTCAGGATTGGAAGGTTTCTACCTCTGATTTAGATGGAGAGGTTATGATCTCACCTAGAGTTGAGTATAACTTAGATGATGCTAATGAATGTCCGTATTTTTATATATTTCCTAAATATTGGCAATTAAGTATTAATAGAATAAATATAGCTAATTTATGTATTAGCGATGAGAAGATGTATGCCTTCGGTACTGAAGAGTTGGAAGCCGAAGTTCAGGAACAACTTACTTTCTGGGATAATATTAAAATTAATTTAGTTAAGCTTTATGAATTAATTGGTGACGGACGGGGATATACAAATGACCAGCTATTCTTGGTAAACCATAAAAATAAAAATACGGATACAAATTTTGCGATAATTGAATTTCCAGACGGAGAATCTTATGCTGAGTGTGCATGCGATTTAACTACAGAGCGGTCTATAATTCAGGACTCTTTATTTCAGTTCAAAGGTATAGGGAGTGATTATGAATACGGTCTCTATTGCGGTACGAAATATTCATATGTTTATATAAAGCCTAGTGGCGATATTGAGCAGTTAAATTCAAATAGAAACTTCAGCTTCACTAAATGGATTAAAATCAACTCCACATATTTTGAAGGATGTTATTTTAAAGGCTATGATAAAGATAATAGAGAAGTTGTATTTAATAAGCTAAATGCTTACGACCTAGACATTATGCGAAATGAAATTTTCGCTGACTATGGGTATAAATTTAAAAGTGAAGAATGGAATGAGTTCTTCTCTCAATTTAAATGGTATAAACCTACTCTCGATAATGTTGATAGCTTACTAACCGATATAGATAAGCACAATATTGAGGTGATATTGACAGCAAAGAACTCAATGGTGAATGAAAAAGCGGAGCCAAAAGCAATTGAAAGGGTCAGCTATTAAATTTGCAATTAGGTATATATTGCTGGCAATTTGTCTGGCGTTTAGTTTGGTTATAGCCGCTAAAGGCTTTTCCTTCTTTTCGCCCGATTTCACCCAAGGTTTTTTAAGAGGTAGAGAGGCATACTATCACGGCTGGTACTCTTGGGGACTATATGCTCACGTAATTGCCGCCCCGCCCGTTTTAGTTATTGGAGCCTACCTAACGCTAATCAATAAGGGAAGAAATAAAAAACTCCATAGGATACTGGGTTACTTCTATACCATACTACTGGTTGGCATTGCTGCACCTGGCGGTCTGCTTATGAGCCTTAAAACAATAACCGGCTGGCCATCCGGACTTAGCTTTATCCTACTATCAATAATCTGGATAGTTAGTACCCTAAAGGCGGTACAGTCTGCTAAATCAGGAGAAATTGGCAGGCACCAAGCATATATGCAATTAAGCTTCCTGATGACCCTGGCAGCGCTTATTCTCCGCCTAATATTGCCTATTGGCCACGCCCTATTTCCGGAAAGCCCGGCGGGCGTATACAATGTAGTCTCTTGGCTGTGCTGGGTGCCGCAACTTTTAGCCTGGGGTTATTATAACCGAGGCTTAGTGCTTACTAACTTTAAATTGAAGGTTGCTACTGCCTAAACCTAACTTGGCTTCTTAAGATTTATTGCTAGTTTAGGGTTTACTCAAGCACTATTTTTTAAGCAATGAAAGCACTTGTTCTAACCCAACCCAAGCACATTGAAATCACTACTAAGCCTATACCCGAAGCCGGGGCCGGGGAGGTGATAGTAAAACTTAAAGCTGCCGCCCTCAACCACCGCGATCAGTGGATTAGGGAAGGCAAATACCCAGGTATTGAGGCCGGAGTTACCTTAGGCTCCGACGGGGCGGGCACAGTATATAAAATTGGCGTAGGAGTTAATGGGGTTCAAGAAGGGCAAGAGGTAATTATTAACCCCAACATCAATTGGGGCGAAGGGGAAGTTCAGGGCCGGGATTATACAATTTTAGGTATGCCGGTAGACGGCACCTTAGCCGAATACGTTAAAGTTAAAGCCAACCGTTTAGCGCCCAAGCCGGAGCATTTAAGTTGGGCAGAAGCTGCCGCTTTACCGCTAGGGGGCTTAACTGCTTACCGGGCGGTGGTAACCCAAGGTAAGGTAGAGGCCGGGCAGCGGGTACTTATAAATGGTATTGGCGGAGGGGTTGCGCAATGGGCGTTTAAACTAGCCAAGGCAGCCGGGGCCAAAGTATGGGTTACCAGCAGCCAATCCGAAAAAATTGCCGAAGCCCAGCGACAGGGGGCAAACGGCGGCTTTAATTACCGGGAAGATCATTGGGCTAAAAATGCCGGCAAAGAAAGTGGTGGCTTTCATCTTATAATTGACAGTGCCGGCGGCGATGGCTTAAACAGCCTATTAGATGCAGTATGCCCCGGGGGTACAATTGTATTTTACGGAGCTACAACCGGCGTACCCAAAAACCTGAACTTGCACAAAATTTTCTGGCAGCAAATACGCCTGCAAGGCTCAACTATGGGCAGCGATCAGGAATTTCAGGATATGGTGGCTATGGTAAACCAACACCATATTAAGCCAATAATTGAGGAGCCAATTCCCTTCGAAAACATTATTGACGCCTTTAATCTAATGAAAGAAGGCCGCCAGTTTGGAAAATTGGTAGTGACATTTGATTAAAGATTATGCATTAACGAGGTTACTCTAAGTAACCTCGTTAATTATCAATTTCAGTCCAATTCAAGTTGCCAGTTCTGATAAGCGTTCTTTAATTCGGCTAAGGTCTTAAGTTCACCCTGCTGCTGAGCCAGTTCAATGCCTTGTTTGTAGGTCTGTTCGGCCTTTTCATTTTGGTTGGTTTCGGCGTAGTACTGGGCAGCCATATAATAGGTAGCCAAATAATTTGGGTGATTTTTTAGCAAATTTTCAAACAACGCCCCCGCCTCATATGGTTGCTTAGATACTATTTCTATAGCCACGGCATAAAGTAGGAAAGGATCGTTGGGTTGTTCTGCCAATAAGGCTTGTAACTGGGCTAGGCGTTCGGCAGCCATAATTCAATGAGTTTTTTATTTAGAGCCGAATGGCTTATTTTCGGGCAAATTTAGGGGAATTCCTTCGCCAATCTTAAAATTTATATAATGAAAATACTAGTTTGTATCACGCACGTTCCGGATACCACTTCAAAAATTTCATTTACTGACGACAACAAGTCTTTTAATAAAGCTGGTGTTCAGTATATAATTGGACCATATGATGATTACGCACTGGCTAGGGCGGTTGAGCTTAAAGAGCAGTCAGGCGGTAGTGTTACCGTTTTAAATGTGGGTACTGCCGAAACTGAACCTACTATTCGTAAAGCCTTAGCTATTGGGGCCGACGATGCCATACGTATAAACGTTGAGCCAACCGATAGCTTCTTTGTAGCTAAGCAAATTGCTGAAGTTGCCAAAGAACGCAGCTACGACCTAATTTTAATGGGCCGCGAGTCAATTGATTTTAACGGCGGTATGGTGCACGGTATGGTAGGCGAATTGCTGGGTATGCCATCGATTTCACCAGTTATGAAGTTAGATATTGATGGGCAGAATGCTAAACTGGCTCGTGAAATTGAGGGTGGAAAGGAATATTTAGAACTAAGCCTGCCCTTTGTGGCCGGTTGCCAGGAGCCGATTGCGGAGTGGAAAATTCCTAACATGCGCGGAATTATGACCGCCCGCACCAAAAAGCTTGACGTTCGGGAGCCGGTTGATGCCGATAAGAAATCGGAATTGGAGCAATATAAAATGCCGGAACCCAAAGGTGCCGTAAAAATGGTGGAACCAGATAATATGACGGAGCTGGTTAACCTGTTGAAAACCGAAGCTAAAGTATTTTAATCATCAGCCTTAAATAAGAATAACATGTCAGTATTAGTATTTATAGAAAGCGCTGATGGCGCAATAAAAAAATCTTCACTGGAAGCGGTTTCTTACGCTGCAGCCATGAATCAAGGCGAGGTTTCAGCCATTTACCTTGGCCAGATTGAAGCTGCTGAACTGGAAAAAGTTGGTACT
This sequence comes from uncultured Roseivirgaceae bacterium, assembly GCA_964504565.1. Lineage (GTDB taxonomy): Bacteria > Bacteroidota > Bacteroidia > Cytophagales > Cyclobacteriaceae > Cesiribacter. Next base: position 3,815 of record CAZDEY010000010.1, on the reverse strand, counting down.
TACGGTGCCGGTTCAGTTCTTCACGTAAACGATGAGCGCCTTAACCACGGCGTTATTCAAGCCTCAGCTTCAGCCGTAGCCCAGGCTATGGAACAAAATGGTGCTAAATTCCTCATATTGGCTAAATCTGCCTTAGGCGATCCTATGGCGGCCCGTATTGCAGTAAAAATGGGCGCTTCTTTTGTAAGCAACGTTACCGACCTTCCTTCTACCGATGGTGGCTTCCACGTTACCCGCAGCATTTATACCGGTAAGGCATTTGCCCAGGTTGAAATGACCAGCGACGTTAAAATTATTGCAATTAAGAAAAATGCTATTGACCTAAGCGAATCGGGTAGCGCTGCAAGCGTAGAATCATTCTCGCCCAATTTATCGGATGCCGATTTTGGGGTGAACATTACTAAAACCGAAAAGCAGGAAGGTGACATACTTTTACCTGAAGCCGAGGTGGTGGTTTCCGGTGGCCGGGGCATGAAAGGCCCTGAGAATTGGGGAATGCTGGAAGAACTAGCTAACGTATTGGGTGCCGCTACCGGATGCAGCAAACCCGTATCGGATATTGGCTGGAGACCGCACCACGAGCACGTAGGACAAACGGGTATTAAAGTGAGCCCGAATCTTTACATTGCTGTAGGTATTAGCGGGGCTATTCAGCACCTGGCGGGTGTAAACTCCAGCAAAACTATAGTTGTAATTAACAAAGATCCGGAAGCTCCTTTCTTCAAAGCGGCCGACTACGGTGTAGTGGGTGATGCTTTTGAGGTAGTGCCTAAACTTACCGAGGCAATTCGCGCTGCTAAATAATTAGTTTGTGGAAAAGATAAAGCTAGAAATACTCGGTCTATCAAGCAGCCAGTCACAATCCGGTTCCTTTGCCCTGGTATTAGGCGAAGCCGACGGCAAACGGCGCCTACCTATCATCATTGGAATGTTTGAGGCTCAGGCAATAGCCATTGAAATTGAAAAAATAGTTCCTAACCGACCGATGACGCACGATTTGTTCAAATCGTTTGCGCAAAATTTTGATGTGGAAGTTCAGGAAATTTTAATTTCAGATTTAAAGGAAGGAGTATTCTTTGCTAAAATTGTTTGTAATAGCGGTATTAAGCAGGTTGAAATTGATGCCCGCCCCTCCGACGCTATAGCCGTAGGTTTACGGTTTGGGGTACCAATTTATACTTCGGAAAGTGTAATGAGCGAAGCGGGTATAGTGCTAACTGATGAATCTGAAAGTACCGAAACTTCTGCCGGGAAAAGCTCAGAAGTAGCGGCTAGTAAAAAGCCGTATACTGAACAGTTAAAAGATGCCAGCAGTGATAAACTTAAAAAACTGCTGGACGATGCTTTACAAAAAGAAGATTACGAGAAGGCCGCAAAAATTCGCGACGAAATGAACAGGCGTAACTAGTATTTACCTGGTTATTTAAGGGCCTCACCGAAAAAGGGTGAGGCTCTTTTATTTAGTGCCCGGCCGCACAGGTTTCATATTCCGGCTAAATCTGTTATTTTTGGCACTGCTTAAAAATTTAACGGTGGATATACTGCGCGCACTTCTTGGTCTATTAATTCTGGTAGCATTTGCCTTTCTGTTTTCTAATAATAAAAGGAAAATTGACTGGAGGCTAGTAGGCATAGGCTTACTACTCCAAATAACTTTTGGGCTATTAATTACTAAGGTTGATGCAGTAGCCTCAGTGTTTGCCCGTGTTAGTGAAGCATTTGTAATATTTTTAAATTTTAGTGAAGATGGGGCTCGATTTTTGTTTGGCGAATTAGTTAACCCATCCGGCGGTTGGGGTTTCATTTTTGCCTTTAAAGTACTGCCAACCATTATCTTTTTCTCAACTGTTACGGCCGGGCTATATTATTTAGGTATCCTTCAAAAAATAGTATATGTAATTGCCTGGATTATGGCCCGTACCATGCGGTTAAGTGGGGCAGAAAGCCTCTCGGCCGCTGGTAATATTTTTCTGGGGCAGACGGAGGCTCCATTATTGGTGCGCCCGTTTGTGCCCAATATGACCCGTTCTGAGTTGATGTGTTTAATGACCGGGGGAATGGCTACTATTGCCGGGGGTGTTTTAGCAGGCTATGTGGCATTTTTGGGGGGTGACGATATTGAACAACAAACTAAATTTGCTACTTATCTACTGAGTGCTTCAATTATGAACGCCCCGGCGGCCATTGTAATTAGTAAAATTATAGTTCCTGAGGCCAACCACGATGAAATAGACACTGAGCTTAAAGTCAATTCGGAAACCCTGGGCGAAAACCTTATTGATGCCCTATCCCGTGGAGCTGCCGATGGCTTAAAGCTTGCCCTAAATGTAGGGGGTATGTTGCTGGCCTTTATAGCAATTATAGCGGCACTAAATTATTTCCTGACTGCTATAGGTGGCTGGATAGGAGTGAATGATATTATTATCGGTTCTACTGATGGTCAGTTTAAAGGCCTTTCGCTGGAATATATACTAGGACAAATTTTTAGGGTCTTCGCCTGGGTAATGGGAGTTGAATGGAATGACACTCTTGAAGTTGGCAGCCTTTTAGGCCAAAAAACGGTAATTAATGAATTTGTAGCCTACTTGAGCTTGGCTGACCTGAAAGCCGATGGTGCATTAAGCTCTAAATCTATAATTATTGCTACCTACGCCCTTTGTGGCTTTTCTAACTTTAGCTCTATTGCTATACAAGTTGGGGGTATAGGGGGCATGGCTCCTAACCAGCAGGGTACCCTCAGCAAACTAGGTATGCGGGCTCTTTTAGCTGCCACCTTAGCCTGTATGATGACGGCAACCATAGCCGGAGCTTTAATGGGTTAATCATAAAAATTTAGGCATTTATATTAAGGAAGTAACTTGGAGCAGCCTCCTTAATTTATCCTCGAAAAAACTTATTAAAAGCCTAAAATTAGATTAGGATCAGGGCAGTTTTGGCGGAAGTGTTCGTGTTGGCTGGGCGGGGCCACTCCGGGGTAATCACCGTAGTTACCTTCCAAGTTTTCTATAATTTGAAAGTGTAAGTGAGGAGGCCAATTTCCGTTTTCTGCCTCGTTGCCCAATTTGCCAATAAATTGCCCCGGCTCAACTTCAGCCCCGTCTTCGTATACATTCAGGCTATCTTGGCTTAAATGACCGTACAATGTATAGAATTTAGTGCCTGCTAATGTATGTTCAATAATTATGGTAGGCCCATAATTACCATAGCCGGCATTATCCTGCTGGCTATGAATTTTGCCGGCCAAGGGCGTATACACTTTTGCCCCGGCTTCCCGCCACACATCAACGCCTAAATGAATACTTCTAATTTCACCTTGAGTAAACACCTCGCTACGACGGTACATCTCACGTCGTTCAAAGTAGCCGCCCCATAAAGTACTAGCATTTTGTCGCCGGTATTCGCTGGCAATTATTTTATTTAATTCTTCAGAAGTATAAGTGGCGTGCGGTAGCCAAACCGGGCTGGTAGGGGATAAATCCAAGCGGGCAATCGGTGTAATTTCATCTACAACCTTACTGAAGTTATTATATGCTGCTAAAAGACGATAAAGTGTGTTCATTGGGTAAATATCGCTATTTATATTGCAATACAACCCTACTATAATAGTTTTCGTCTTTAGGGCGGAACTTCCTCATTCTATGAAATTCCAGACACAACCTAAAATAATACTGTTTTTTCTGTTCTTGCTTATCCTAACTACTTGTCAGGATAATGATCTGAAAACACCGGTATCATCCAACTTATATCTAGAACTTAAACCTTTCACGGTAGTTCAGCCATTAGATGACGATGATGACGATGATGACGATGATGAC
>CAZDEY010000009.1:144551-200256 GCA_964504565.1 uncultured Roseivirgaceae bacterium | reverse complement strand
GCCTACGCGGCCCGGCCTACGCGGCCCGGCCTACGCGGCCCGGCCTACGCGGCCCAGCCCACAGGCGAGCGACGGAGTAACTGAATAAGCATTTATGAGATGGCTTCTAATAAAGTATATCGGTCAGTAACAAAAAAAAGCGTTACCCTTAATGAGCAACGCTACTATAATACTGACAGTATAGTATTAATCTATTCCTTTACTTCTTCGTAATCAACATATTCACCGGCATCGTAGCCTCCGCTTTTATTAGCTGAAGAGGCTTTCGATTTAGGGGGCATATGGTCTATATATACATCGTCGTTTACCTTTCTGCGTTGGGCTTCGCGCTGAGCTTGCCGGGCATGGTTTTGCATATTCTGGAAGGTTTGCTTTTGGGTGCTAACCACCCGCCCTAAGCGCAAAATAAAGCTTAGAACCCTGAAAATAATATATGCAATCAGACAAAAAACTAAAAACTTAAGTAGCATACTATTTTAACCTATTTGCTTAGGTACAAGTTTCGCTCACTATAAATTTCCAGGAAGTAATCGTCCATCAGGTCATCAATAAAGTAAATAGCCTCGCCGGTACTCTTCATTTCTGGGCCAAGCTCTTTATTAACGTTCGGAAATTTATGGAAAGAAAATACCGGTACCTTTATAGCGTAGCCGTGGCGGTGGGGGCTATATTCAAAATCAGTCACCTTGTTTTCTCCCAACATTACCTTAGTAGCCCAATTTACGTAAGGCTGGCGGTAAGCTTTACAAATAAACGGCACCGTACGGCTGGCGCGCGGGTTGGCTTCAATTATATAAACCTTATCGTCTTTTATAGCAAACTGAATATTAATTAAGCCTTTAGTGCCTAACGCCAGCGCAATTTTTTTGGTATACATCTCGATCTGCTGCATCACAAAATCGCCTAGATTGTAGGGGGGAAGTACGGCGTAGCTGTCGCCACTATGAATACCGGCCGGCTCAATATGCTGCATTACGCCAATAATCATCACGTTTTCGCCGTCGCATATAGCATCGGCTTCGGCCTCCATTGCCCCTTCTAAGAAATGGTCAAGTAGAACTTTGTTACCGGGTATATCGTGCAGCAGGTCAATCACGTGGCGTTCCAGCTCGTTCTCGTTAATAACGATTTTCATACGCTGGCCGCCGAGCACATAGCTGGGGCGCACCAGTAATGGAAAACCTATTTTCTTGCAAAGTTCTAATGCTTGGTCAGCATCTTCAATTGTACCAAATTCCGGGTAAGGAATATCATTGTCTTTCAAGAGCGTAGAAAAACTACCGCGATCTTCTGCTAAGTCTAAGGATTTAAAGCTAGTACCGAAAATTTTAATTCCGTAACGATCCAGCTTTTCTGCCAGCTTAAGGGCGGTTTGCCCCCCCAGCTGTACAATTACCCCTTCGGGTTTTTCGTGCAGAATAATATCATAAATGTGCTCCCAAAATACCGGCTCAAAGTACAATTTATCGGCAATATCGAAATCGGTACTAACGGTTTCCGGGTTACAGTTAATCATAATGGTTTCGTAGCCACATTCTTTAGCCGCTAGCACCCCGTGTACACAACTGTAGTCAAACTCAATACCTTGGCCAATACGGTTGGGGCCGCTACCCAGTATAATTACCTTTTTCTTATCCGAAACTTCACTCTCGTTCTCTTCTTCAAAGGTACTATAGTAGTAGGGGGTTTGGGCTTCAAACTCGGCGGCGCAGGTATCCACCATTTTGTACACCCGCTTAATGCCTAGGTCGGTTCGTTTCTTGTGAACCTCGCTTTCCAGGCAGCCGACAATATGGGCAATTTGCCTGTCGGCGTAGCCCCGGCTTTTGGCTTCCTTAAGTAGGGCAGCCGGAATATCGGTCAGCGTATACTTTTTTATTTCCCGTTCCAGGGTAACCAGTTCGTCAATTTGGTTAAGGAACCACGGATCTATTTTAGTAAGCTCGTGAACCCGGCGCATGGGTATGCCTAGTTTTAAGGCATCATAGATATGCCACAGGCGGTTCCAGCTCGGGTTTTTCAGGCTATGCAGAATTTTATCCTGATCGGTAAGTTCTTTAGCATCGGCACCCAGGCCATTACGTTTAATTTCTAGGCTTTGGGCAGCTTTTTGCAGGGCTTCCTGAAAATTACGGCCAATGCCCATAACCTCGCCAACCGATTTCATGCTGAGGCCCAGCTTGCGGTCGCTGCCTTCAAACTTATCGAAGTTCCAGCGCGGAATTTTTACAATTACGTAGTCCAGCGCGGGCTCAAAGCAAGCCGAGGTGGTTTTGGTAATCTGGTTTTTTAGCTCATCTAAATTATAGCCAATAGCCAGTTTAGCGGCAATTTTAGCAATTGGGTAACCGGTAGCTTTAGAGGCCAGGGCCGAAGAACGGCTAACGCGCGGATTAATTTCAATGCCGATTATGCTATCATCGGCGGGGTTAACGGCAAACTGTACGTTACAGCCACCGGCAAACTGCCCAATGCCATTCATCATTTTAATGGCTTGGTTGCGCATTTCCTGGTACACCGTATCGGGCAGGGTTTGGGCCGGGGCTACTGTTATCGAGTCTCCCGTATGTACGCCCATTGGGTCAAAGTTCTCTATAGAACAGATAATAATGACGTTGCCGATGCTGTCGCGTAGCAGTTCCAGTTCGTACTCCTTCCAGCCTAAAATACTTTGCTCAACCAGTACTTCGTGAATGGGGCTGGCGTGCAGGCCGGCAGTCAGGGCTTTGTCAAAATCCTCGGGTTTTTCTACAAAACCGCCACCGCTACCGCCCAGGGTATAGCTAGGGCGAATAACCAGGGGAAAGCCAATTTCTTGAGCTATTTCTTTACCCTGCAGAAAAGAGGTGGCTGTACGGCCTTCGCAAACGCCAACGTTAAGCTCCTGCATGCGCAGGCGAAATTTCTCGCGGTTCTCGGTAGTTTCAATGGCATCAAAATCTACCCCGATAACCTTTATGCCGAACTTATCCCAAATTCCGGCCTTATCGCAGTCAATAGCCAAGTTAAGGGCAGTTTGGCCACCCATAGTAGGGAGTACCGCATCAATTTGCGGGTGTTCCTTTAGTATTTTAATAATGGATTTTTTCTCCAGCGGCAGTAGGTACACATTATCGGCCGTTTTAGGATCGGTCATAATGGTGGCTGGGTTGGAGTTGATGAGGGTAACCTCAATTCCTTCTTCCTTTAAAGAACGGGCAGCCTGCGTACCGGAATAATCAAATTCACAGGCTTGTCCGATTACAATAGGTCCGCTTCCGATAATCAGGACGGACTTGATTTGGGGGTTTTTCGGCATGTTTAGAGAACTAGCTGGGTTGCAATCGGGAAACAAAGTTAACGGTATAGCCTGAAAAGACAAGGTAAATCTTATCTATACTTTCGGGATGAGGTACCGATTCCGGGCTTAACTACCGGCCCCAGTTCAAGTTGAGGGCACTTAATTTAGGTCTGAAAAGTACATACAAAATACCCCGGCTGCCTAAAAAAATTCGAATTAATAGGTAAGAACTCTGCTGAACATATACTAATTTATTTAGCCTGACAGGTAAATAAATGAACTTAGGAGCGGTTGAGTTAACATAGGTTCGAAATTAGAAAATCTGGAAAAAATTCAATTTCCCTAATAACCATACATGAGTTTAGCTCGTTATCTAAATAAAATTAACTTTGGTAGAACGATAAACTACTGAAGTTTCGTTAGATTAACAGTAAGGAAGAAGAATAAGATAATGAATAAAGGGATAGATAAACTTATAGATTTAGTTAACGACCTGTTATCAGCATTACAGGAAAAGTTAAATCCGCAGCCGGAGTTAGTGCCGGTGCCGGTTAAGAGTAGAAACTGATTAGTTGCCAGAGGCTTAATGCTTTTGGATGTTAATAAGAAAAGCCGCATATAGCGGCTTTTCTTGTTTAATATATGTTGCCAAATCGGCTTAGGCATTCATTTTATTGGCCGATTGCTGCTTCTTGCTTTCCTGATCCTGAGAAAAGACTTCTATAATTTTCTGGCAGAATGCCGGCAGGTCATCCGGGTTGCGGCTGGTTATAATTCCGCTATCTTCCACCACTTCCTGGTCTTTCCAAATGGCACCGGCATTAATCAGGTCGGTTTTAACTGACGGCCAAGAGGTTATGGTACGGCCTTCTACAATATCGGCTTCTACCAACAACCACGGCCCGTGGCAAATGGCGGCGATGGGCTTTTTCTGGCTGGAAAAATCCTTAACCAGCTGTACTGCCTTATCTTCCATACGTAGGTTATCGGGATTCATTTGCCCACCGGGTAAAACCAGGGCATCGTACTGCTCGGCTTTAACTTCATTCAGCTTTTTATCCACACTAAATTCTTTACCCCAGTTATCCTGATTCCAGCCTTTAACTTTACCTTCTTCCGGGCTTACGGTATGTACCTCGGCTCCGGCATTTTTTAATGCCTCCAGGGGTTTTACGTACTCACTCTGTTCAAATCCGTTAGCCACCAAAATGGCTACCTTTTTTCCTTTTAACTTTTCCATATCTAAAAAATAATTATCATTAAAAATAGGCCACTGCAAATGCTTTAGCCTCTGATATACCTAACGGGGCTGCCGGCAAGGAGTTTTTTTTAATACAATGAATATAGAACCTGCCGGGTACCACTAGCGTAAACTCTGGTACTTTTTAGGTATAAAATGGCAGGACAAGAACACCTTATATATGTAACCGATGATGAACCCGGCTACCAGCGCAAAAAATGGGGCAGAGGCCACCGATACTTCTCTCCGGAAGGAAAATCAATAAGTAAGAAAGTTTTGGCCGAGCGGCTTAAGCAATTAGTAATTCCGCCTATGTGGGAGGATGTATGGATTTGTACTAAACCTAACGGACATCTGCAAGCTACCGGCCGCGATGAGAAAGGTAGAAAGCAGTATATCTACCATACGTTATGGCAGGAACGGCAAAGCCGGAATAAGTTTGATAAGCTAATAGAATTTGGCGGTGCCCTACCTAAAATTCGGGAGCATCTGGATAGGGACCTGCGCAAGCGGGGCTGGCCTAAAGAACGGGTACTAGCCCTTATAATCTCGTTGCTTGATGAAACCTACGTTCGTATTGGCAACCAGGAATACGAGAAGCAAAACAACACCTATGGACTTACAACTCTGCGCCGCCGGCATATTAAAGAAGACCAGGGTAGATTAACCTTTGATTATACTGCTAAGAGTGGCGTTAAACAAAATATTCCTATAGAAAGTAAACGGCTTAAAAAATTGGTAAAACAGTGCAGCGAGTTGCCGGGCCATAAGTTGTTTAAATATTTTGAGAAGGGTGAAAAGACCGGCGAAAGTATTGATAGTGCCGATGTAAACGCCTATTTAAAGGAGATAAGCGGCAGTAATTTCACCAGCAAAAACTTTAGAACCTGGGGCGGAACGGTATCGGCAGTGGAGGCTTTTGAAGAAGCCCTAAAGGAATGCGAAGAAAACCCCCGAAAAGATATATCGGTAGCATTGGTGAAAAGGGTAGCTAAACGATTAGGGAATACTGTGGCCGTTTGCCGTAGCCATTACATTCACCCTTGTATATTGGGCTGTGTGGAAGATGGTAGCTTAAAAAGCAGCATAAGGCGATTTAAAACAGTAGACCGGGGGCCTTACGGTTTGAGGCCGGAAGAGCAAATTACCCTGAAAATATTAAAGCGGGAAAAAGAAGAACTGCCGGAAATTGAACTTATTGACCATAAAAAAAGCGCCTGATCAGCGCTTTTTTTATTTTTATAAATTTGTCTAGGCTACCTGAGGGCGGCTAAGAACAATAAAGGCATGAATAATACCAGGAATGCCCCCCAGCATGGTTAGTAGTAAATTTAAGAAGAATGTACCGCTGATACCATAACGCAAAGCTACTGCCAGCGGTGGAAAGAATATAGCGAGAATCATTTGTAATAAACTCATAATCGTCGATTTTAGGTTAAAAAGCTTAGTTAGTCTACGCAACCTTTTAGCAAAAGTTGGCATCCTTATATCTAAACGGGTGCGAAATACGTAGATGAACCTACAGCTAACCTTACTGTACTAATTACTTGTAGTATGACTGAAATTATCGATTAATTACAGAAAAAAACCGCTGATATAAATTTTGAATGAATCTGGCGCAATATTTGTTACATTTGGTTGCAGGGAAAAGTAAGGAGAATTAACTTTGATACTATGGGGAAGCGCTATACTCTTTTATTTATTTTAGGTTTGGTATTGCTATTTATTAGCAGTCCGCAAGCGTTTGCCCAGCAGAGGCAACCTCAACAGGGACAAACCCCACCAAGCAGTTCTTTTCAGTTGAAAAGTACTATGGAGTTTGGTCGTAATGCTAATGTCGCCATAGACCCTCGCAGCGAAATCCGGATGTTTCCCAATCCGGCTACGGAATACCTCTATATTGAGCTTACCGATAGCAGTTTAAGAAACGTAGATTTTGAGTTGAATAATATAATTGGTAACCAGTTTGCTTTAAAAGCCGAGCAGGTAAGCGATACGCACTACAAAATTTACGTAAAAGACCTTAGGGCCGGGTATTACTTTCTGACTATTAAAGACCAGGATAGTCCATACAAACGAACCTATAGGTTTGTAAAGAAGTAAGATTCAGTCGCCAATTTAATTTTGACACCAGCTTCTGTAAACGGGGCTGGTTTATTTTGATAAATGCGCTAATGAATGGAGTTGGCTTAAAAACCTGGTTTCTAAGGCTGTCCTTTTATAAAATAGCAGTTGTTATAATTATATTGAAGATACTTCTAGTTATCATATTTAATGTTATTGGTAACATAGTTGGAATTAGTATGGGAGAAAATACCGACTCTCAAAATGAATTTTCCTTACCGTCAAAATTTTTTCTGGTAGTTCTGCTTGCCCCAAGCATAGAAACTCTAGTTCAGTACATCCCATTTAAATTACTTTACGGTCGTATTCCGGTAGCCTTTATTTTAATACTAAGTGCAGTAGCATTTGGCGCGCTTCATACTTACAACCCTATTTATGTGTTGGCAACTACTTTTGGTGGGCTATTATTGGCGCTAGGTTATTATAAAGCTAAATTAGTTCACCTGCCAGCCTATTGGTGTACGGCTGCTATACACGCCATCTACAATCTTATTGGGTTTGTACTAATTGAACTGTTGGGTTGGTTATAATCTAAAAAGCGCGAGCAACCCTGGTCACTCGCGCTTTTCATTTACCAATCCAGTCCAGCCTAACTCTCCGGATTTAGGATATCGTCGATCCGTTCCAGCACATCCTGGTAGTGGATGCGGGTGGTGCGGTCGCCGAAGCGGCTGAGGTGGTTACGGATGTCGCGCTGCAGGCTAAGCAATTGCTCGCGCACCACGGGCCGTATATCCGACTGGCTAATGCTGACCTCGGTTTGGGGGTTATAGCTGCTGCCGCTGCTGCTTACATCCTTGGCCTCGTTCAGCAGGTGGTTCATATGGTCCAGGTAGGCGCGCTGCAGGTTGCGGCGGTAGGGGTCGGTGGTAGCGGTGCGGTACACCTCGCGCCAGATGCCGCTGCGCAGGTCGTCCATCAGTTCCAGATAGGTATACACGTTGCCGCTTTCAACTGCTTCGGCCTCCAGCATGCGGGCAATGCGCTGGGTATTCAGTACATTTTCCAGCAAATTTTCCTGCAGACTACGAATGCGCTCGGTTACGCCGGTAGGCTCAATACGGGTAATAATGTCGCTGTTAATGATCCAGTCCGGGGTGCTAAAGCCTTCCGCCAGCAAAAAGTTAACTGCCTTACGCTGCACCGCTTCGGGCACGGGCTGGTAGATGCTGCCTTCCTGATCGAAGGTTTTGGGCGTAACGTATATGCCGCCGATGTTCGAGGTAACGTGACCCAGGTAGCGGTTCCACTGGCCTACCACCTGGCCGTACAGTTCTTCCAGCTCCTGGTAGGTTTCGCCTTCTTCGTACAGCCACTCGCCTAAGTTAGGCAGTATACGCTTTAAATTGGCTAAGCCGTACTCACTGGCCCGTACAGCATCGTTACCCAGGTCTTCGTTTTGCGCCCGGGGGTCAATTTTAGAGCCGGTCTGGCGGCCGTAAAAGAAGGCCGGATCGGCGGCTTTTTCTTTCACCCAAGCGTTCAGTTGCTCCTTTATTTGCTCCGGCGTCATATCTTCTGGAAAGTAGGTATAACCCCACTTGGTAGCCCATTTATCGTACTCGCCAATGCGCGGGTACAGGTTCTGAATGTTGTCTTCGGGCTGGGCAATATAGTTGAAGCGGGCGTAGTCCATAATGGAGGGGGCGGTGCCGTGGTTATCGGTGAAGGTGCGCGAGCGCAGGGAATCTACCGAATAGGCAAAGCTGCTGCCCCAGTTATGCGGAAAACCCAGCGTATGACCTACCTCGTGCGCCGATACAAAGCGGATTAGTTCGCCCATGGTTTCGTCTTTAAACTGACTGGTGCGCGCCTCGGGGTTTACGGCCGCCGTTTGCACGTAGAACCAGTTGCGTAGCAGGTTCATAACATTGTGGTACCAAAGAATATCGCTCTCCAGAATCTGGCCGGTGCGGGGGTCGTGTACGTGGGGGCCCTGGGCGTTTTGTATGGGGTTGGTTATGTAGCGAACGGTGCTGTACTTTACATTTTCCGGAGTAAAATCGGGGGCCTCTTCGGCCGTAGGCGGGTCTTTAGCAATGATAGCGTTCTTGAAACCGGCTTCTTCAAATGCTATTTGCCAATCTTCAATACCTTGCTTAATGTAGCGGCGCCACTTTTCGGGCGTGGCCGGATCGATGTAGTACACTATGGGTTGCTCGGGTTCTACCAATTCGCCCCGGAAGTATGCCTCCTTATCTTTAGGTACCAACTTCCATTTAGTAATGTACTCGCGCTGAAAGGCTTTCTGGCGGTCGGTACCATAGTCGTACTGCTCAATGCTGAAGAAGCCAACGCGCGGGTCGGCCAGGCGGGGGCGCATTGGCTCGGCCGGCAGCAAAATCATAGACTGGTTCATAGCCAGCGAAATAGTACCGGTTTCCTGGTCGTCGGGCGGGTTAGATGAATTATAGGTAAGTATATGCCGAACCTCTACGTTTTCGGGGTAGGCGCTAATTTTTTCTACGAAGCTGCGGTCTTTATCCAGACCCTTTACCTTAAAGCGTTCGCGTTGGTCGGAACTGAGGCCGCTAATGAGCGGAATATCGGTAGAAAAGAACTCATCGACCTGAATAACGTAGCTGCCGGAATCGGCCGACATGGTTTTAATGTCGAAGGCCTGCACTACCGGCTCAAAGTTATTGTTGCGTACCGACTCGTAAATAGGCTGGTCGGGTCCGGCCACGCTCTGGAAGCTAACGTGGCGCATCATCAGGCGGTCGCCCACCTTCTCGAAGCGGATTACCTGTTGGCTGCGGGCTTTCATACCAGCCCCGCCAAAGCTCATGTTTTGGGGCAGGCCGGCAATGCGGCTTACCAGCAGAATTTCCTTGTTCAGCAGGCTGTCGGGTATTTCCAGGTAGTGCTTGCCCTCTACCCGGTGGCTGTAAAACAGGCCTTGGTCGGTTTGGGCTTCGGCGGTAATTACCTTGTTGTAAGGTTTAAGCTTTTCGTCTTTTTTAGGGCTTTCGGTGGCGGCAGTGGGGGGCGCCTTCTGCGTAGCGCAACCCGCCAGGCTAAAGGAGGCCAAGCAGGCTAATACTAATATTTGGTTCCTCTTCACTATTAAATAAACTTTTGGTTGGTCTAAAACTCAGTACGGCCTTAATATATTAAATAAAGTACAATTTGGCGGGAATAGCACTCAAAAATTAATGGCTAAACTTTAATTTTAAAATGGTTATAACCAACAGAGAGGTCTTTTCAGTGCGTTTGTTTAGTTTTTTTGAGGAAGTTAAAGTTATAGCAGGACTGTGAAATGGTGCTACGAATCGACTATGTATTCAATTCTGTAAAGTGTTTAACAATATAAATATAGCATGTACCAAACATTAAACGATGTTTTAACAAATAAATTTAATTAAATAATTTTATGTTTTAATGTTTTATTATAAAGATCCAGGCCTTAGATTTAGAGTTCAATTAACCAATTAATACTCATAATATGTCTGTTTATAAGTTTGCTGAAGTTTTGAAATATATTGACAGTCTCGTAAAAAGAAAAGCTACTGGTACGCCTAAAGAGTTGGCGAACAGGCTAAACGTGTCGGAAAGTACCGTTTATAACCACATCAACTTGATGAAAAGCCTGGATGCTCCCATTCGCTACTGCAATAACCGCCGTAGCTACGTGTATGATTTGGAAGGTACTTTTAACTTTGGTTTCGTTCCCCTTAGTACACAAGAAGAGAAGAGCTTGTTAGGAGGCTATTCTTCGGATGATGTTAAGCTCTACCTGTTTAAAGCCGCATAAGTATGCAATTATTTCCATCTGAAATTGCCGAGTTCTCGCATGAGCAGGTAATTGTTCGGCACTCACACAAATTTCCGGTAGTTTACGTAGCAGCCTTAATAGCGGTAATATTAGCTCTAAGCGCCTTACCTTTTATTCATGTTCCGGTGCAGATTAACCAGGCTGGAATAGTACGCCCGGCGGTAGAGAATGTGGAAGTTAAAGCTCCGCTAAACGGGTATATCCAAACATTATTCGTCAAGCTAAATCAGGATATACAACAAGGAGACGAGCTGTTTATTATATCTTCTCCGCAGTGGGCCGAGCAAGAAGCCCGCTTGGAGAAGGAACAAGCTGACCAACAGCAACTAATTGATGATTTGCAACAATTAGTGAGAACCATTGAACAATCAGCATTTTTGCCGGTACAAAACCTACGCACGCCCAAGCTTTATGACAGTTATGCATTATTCAAGCAAAAAGTTAATAAGTATAATAGTGACTACATCGCCGCCAAAAAAGTGTTCGATCGGGCTAAAGGCCTGCATGAAACGGGCGTAATAGCTAAAGCAGAATTTGAAGAGGCTAATTACAAACTAGATCAAGCTACGGCTGCCTTTAAAACCATGGTAAGCAGCCAGCTAGAACAGTGGCAGTTACAGCTATTTGATTACCGGCAGCAGGCTGAGCGGCTAACTTATGAATTACAGGAGCTTGAAACCAAAAGCAAAGAGGGGGTGATTACAAGCCCCCTCACCGGCTCGGTTAGTAACTTAGCGGCACTTCAGCCTAACAGTTTTGTAGTGGCTAATCAAACACTAGCCCAAATATCGCCGGATACTACCACGCTGGTACAGTGCTTTATAAATCCTAAAGATGTAGGTTACCTATACCCCGGTATGCCGGTAAATATTCGGGTGGATGCGTTCAATTATAACCAATGGGGAACGGTAGCTGGTAAAGTTATTGAAATTGGCAAGGACATTCAGTTAGTAGATAACCAACCGGTATTTCTGGTAAACTGCTCACTGGCTGCTACTAAGCTGAAAATGCAGGAGGGCATAGCCGGTACTATTAAGAAAGGCATGACGTGCCAGGTAGATTTCCAGTTAAAGGAGCGGAGCCTCTTCAACCTGTTATACGACCAAGCCGACGATTGGCTAAATCCTTCACTATAAACCCTAACCAGTTATGCGCAGAACTAAGATTAAGCAGCACGATATTACGGACTGCGGGGCGGCCTGCTTGGCTTCGGTTTTAGCCTATTATAAATCGCGGGTGCCTATTTCTAAAATAAGGCAGTACGCTACCACCGACCAAAAGGGCACTAACATACTTGGCATGCTAAATGCGGCCGAGAAATTAGGCTTTACCGCCAAGGGGGTAAAGGGCGAAATAGGCAGCTTGTCTAAAATACCGAAACCGGCGATTGCCCACGTTATCGTAAATAAAACGCTCCACCACTTTGTAGTGCTATATAAGGTAACCGACCAATGGGTGCAGATTATGGATCCGGCTGATGGCCGCTACCACAAGCTCAGCCTGGAGAAGTTCAAAGAGCAGTGGACGGGGGTGCTAGTGCTACTGGCACCCTCGGAACAATTCGAGCAAAAGAACGAGCGTATCCCCGTTCTTCGCCGGTTTTTTTACCTAATGAAACCCCACCGCAGCACCCTTATTCAGGCATCTGTTGGGGCGGTATTGTATACAATATTAGGCCTCTCGGTTTCTATTTACGTGCAGAAAATTGTAGACCACGTGTTGGTTTCCGGTAACGAAAACCTGCTGAATTTGCTCAGTATACTGATGCTGATTATTCTGGCCTTTCAGATATTTTTGGGCAGTAGTAAATCAATACTCACGCTTAAGTCGGGGCAGTTAATAGATGCCCGCCTGATACTGGGGTATTACAAACACCTAATGCGCTTACCCCAATCGTTCTTCGATACTATGCGGGTGGGCGAAATTATTTCGCGTATAAACGATGCGGTAAAAATCAGAGCCTTTATTAACGATGTATCTATTTCCGTACTGGTAAATGTACTGGTGGTCCTTTTTTCCTTCGGACTCATGAGCCTATACCACTGGAAACTGGCTCTGATTATGCTCTTGGTTATTCCGTTGTATAGCCTTATTTACTGGATTACTAACCGGGTTAATCGCCAAACCCAGCGGGGCATTATGGAGAAAGCGGCCGATCTGGAATCGCACTTGGTAGAATCAGTAGGGGCTATGGCTACCATTAAACGCTTTGGGCTGGAAGGGCATGCCGGCCTCAAAACCGAAACCCGCTTTGTAAAGCTACTGGATACCATATACACTTCCGGGCGAAATAGTATCTTTTCCGGCAACGCTACCGAGTTGGTTTCGCGCCTGTTTACCATTATTCTCCTGTGGGTAGGTTCCTACTTTGTAATTGACCGGGAAATAACGCCCGGCGAGCTGCTCTCGTTTTACGCCCTAATTGGCTACTTAACCGGGCCGGTTTCCAGCCTGATTGGGATGAACAAAACCGTACAGGATGCGCTAATTGCCGCCGACCGCTTATTTGAATTGATTGATCTGGAGCGCGAAAAAACTGAAGGCAAGGTGCCGCTTACCCGCGAAATGCTGGGCGATATTCATTTAGAAGGGGTGAGCTTCCGCTACGGCAGCCGCAAAGAGGTATTCAAGAACCTGAACCTTAGCATCCTGCAGGGTGAATTTACGGCTATAGTTGGCGAAAGCGGCTCCGGCAAAACTACTCTAATTTCGCTTTTGCAGAAAATTTACCCGGTTAATGGTGGAGCGGTGAAAATTGGCGATTTAAATATCAGCCATATTGAAGAAAGCTCGCTGCGGCGGTTGGTGGGCGTAGTACCGCAGGATATTCATTTGTTTGACGGTACCGTAATTGAGAACATTGCGGTAGGCGAGTACGAGCCCGACCTGCAACGCATAGTAGCCCTATGCAAAGCCCTGGGCATGATAGAATTTATAGAAGGTTTGCCTAGTGGCCTGGCTACCCAATTGGGCGAGCGGGGTGCCAGCCTTTCCGGCGGGCAGCGGCAAAAACTGGCTATTGCCCGCGCCCTGTACCGCCAACCCGAAATCCTGATCCTAGACGAGGCCACCTCGGCGCTGGATTCCGCCTCGGAGAACCATATTCAGCGCACTATTGCGCATTTGCAGCAGCAGGGCAAAACCATTATAGTAATTGCCCACCGCCTTAGCACCGTAATGCGCGCCGACAAAATATGTGTGCTGGAAAAAGGTGAGCTGGTAGAAGAAGGCAGTCATACCGCGCTTATGCAGAGGGAGGGGAAGTACTACAACTTCTGGGCCCAACAAATGCCCGGCGAAAAAAGTTTAATTTCTTAACATCACTCCAGAGTTTTTAGAGTGAGGCGGGCGAAATTTACTGCTGAACTAAAGCCCAATTGACCGGTCTTGAGCTTTTAGTTTCGGGTTAGCCGAAAACCGATTTGAGAGTAGGCTTAAAAATATATATTCTTAATCAAGATGAATTTACAAGAATTAGATGTTCAAGAACTAAACACAACCGAGATGACTGAGGTTGATGGTGGTTGGGTAGGAGTAGCTTTATTTCTACTAGGAGCCGTTGTTGGAGCTGCGATGACCACAGATACTGACGACATGGTTGATGCTTGGAATGCAGGACGTGATGCGTACAATAATAACTAATTACTTACTATTTATTAATAAAAATTGAAAAATGGATACTAATCAAATAGAATTGGCCGAGTTAAGCATTGCTGAGCTAGAGGGTCTAAATGGTGGTTATACACCATTTGAATGGATGATTTATGGCGCTGGTTATGCATATGAAGCAATGAATGATGCTATGTATGAATATGGTAAGCGCATGTACGAAACAGGATCCGCTGGTGGTGCAAAATAAGTTATCATAAAAAAAAAGCCCCAACTCAATTCAAAGTCGGGGCTTTCTAATATCTCCAGTCTCTTATCTAAATCTAAAACTCCGCATTACCCGGAGTCCTTGGGAAGGGAATCACGTCCCGAATGTTGGTCATGCCGGTAACGAACAGCATCAGCCGCTCGAAGCCAAGGCCGAAGCCGCTGTGGGGTACGGTACCGAACTGGCGGGTTTCCAAGTACCACCAAATATCTTGGGCGTGAATACCCATTGCCTCGGCGCGCTCCTTTAACTGGTCGTAGCGCTCCTCGCGCTGGCTGCCGCCCACAATTTCGCCTATGCCGGGAAAGAGGATATCCATTGCCCGTACGGTTTTACCGTCCTCGTTGCGGCGCATATAAAAAGCCTTAATATTGGCCGGGTAGTCAAATAGGATCACCGGCTTTTTAAAATGCTTTTCTACCAGGTAACGCTCGTGCTCGCTCTGCAAATCAGCCCCCCATTCTTCAATTATATAGTTAAATTTTTTCTTTTTATTAGGTTTACTGTTGCGCAGAATTTCGATAGCCTCGGTATAGCTTACGCGCTCAAATTGATTGTCCAGCACAAACTGCAGCCGCTCCAGCAGGCCCAGCTCGTTGCGTTCGGTTTGGGGTTTGGTTTTTTCCTCGTCGGCCGCGCGCTGGGCCAAAAATTCCAAATCTTCGCGGCAGTTTTCTAGTGCGTACTTAATTACGTACTGTAGCAGCTTCTCGGCCAGTTCCATATTGCCTTCCAAATCCATAAAAGCAACTTCCGGCTCAATCATCCAGAACTCGGCCAGGTGGCGGCTGGTGTTGCTGTTTTCGGCCCGGAAGGTAGGGCCAAAAGTATATATTTTGCTCAGGGCCAGGGCCGCTAATTCACCCTCTAACTGGCCGCTTACGGTTAAGTTGGTAGGCTTCTCAAAGAAATCCTCCTTAAAATCTATTTCGCCTTCCTCATTTAGTGGCGGCTTCTTTAAATTCAGCGTAGTAACCTGAAACATTTCGCCGGCCCCCTCGGCATCGGAGCCGGTAATAATTGGTGAGTGCAGGTTAAAAAAGCCTTCTTCGTTAAAGAAATTGTGAACGGCAAACTGCAGGTGGTGCCGAATACGGAATACCGCCCCAAAGGTATTGGTTCGGATCCGTAGGTGGGCAATTTCGCGTAGGAACTCCAGGCTGTGTTTTTTAGGTTGAAGCGGGTACTTATCGGCCGCTGCTTCGCCCAATACCTCCAGTGTATCTGCCTGCAACTCTACATCCTGGCCGGAACCCTGCGAGGTCACCAGTTTGCCGCCGGCTTTAATGGCTGCCCCGGTAGTAATTTTGCGGATGGTGTCGGCCGAAAAATCCTCCGGATTCAGTACTACCTGCAAATTATTCAGACCTGAGCCATCGTTTAGGGTGAAGAACACCACATTTTTGTTTTCACGCTTATTGCGTACCCAGCCGTAGGCGGTAGCCGTAGTATCAGCAGCCTGCTTTAGCAACTGCTTAATCGGAATAATCTTTTCAGCCAAAACTATAAAGGTTTAGTATTGAATTTCTGCAATATTACAAAGGCTATTACTTTTCAGAAAACTTCCGGGCGGCTATTCCTCTTATATTAGTGGAGAAAAAACGGGTGTAGCGCGGTACTTTCATAATAAACCCGCTATTTTAGTGCTCTGGATTTTGCCCTACTATCGCCATACAGGATGTGGGTAGGTTAATTTGGGCTTTCTCCGGAAGGAATATTTATGCAGAAGTTAAACCTTAGTCAGTCCTTACAACAAAAACTCTCGCCCCAGCAGATACAGTTTATAAAGCTGTTGCAGGTGCCTACAGCCGAACTAGACGCCCGTATTGAGGAAGAATTGGAGGTTAATCCGGCGCTGGAAGAAGGAAATGAGGAATCGGAACGAGAGCGGGAAAATGAGTTTGAAGACGACTACGCATCAGGCTCGGAGCTAGATGTTAGCGACTACCTGAACGATGACTATTCCGGGTATAAGATGCAGGGCGATGGCCCCTCGCGCGATGAGGATGAAAGGGAAACGCCGATAACAGCGGGTAGTTCCCTAAACGATTTTCTGGTTTCTCAGCTAGGTTTTCTACGGTTAGATGAACGGCAGGAAGCAGTTGCCATGCAACTTATAGGCAGCGTTGAGCCGGATGGTTATATTCGCCGCGATTTAGATGCTATAGTGAATGACCTGGAATTTCTTCAGGGAATTAAAACCGATAGGGATGAACTGGAACACTTGTTGTTTTTAGTACAGGAGTTTGACCCGCCCGGCATAGCTGCCCGCGATTTGCAGGAATGCTTGCTACTTCAACTTAGAAGAAAAGAGCCTACGGAGGAAGTTTTGCTGGCTACTGAGCTTATTGACAAGTACTTTGAAGAGTTCACCAAAAAGCATTACAAAAAAGTTATAAAGCGCCTGGGCCTGGAGGATGAAGAACAGCTAAAAGATGCCCTGGAGGTTATTGTAAGGCTTAACCCTAAACCCGGCGGAGCAGTAAATACTGGCGGCTCACGGGTGCAGTATTTAATTCCGGACTTTACCATAATCGAGGATAACGGCGAGCTAAACCTGAGCCTGAACAGCCGCAATGCCCCGCAATTGAGGGTAAGCAGCTCCTACGCCGATATGATGGATGCCTACGATAAGAGCGATAAGAAGGATAAAAAGCTGAAGGAAACCGTAAGTTTTGTAAAGCAAAAGCTGGATGCTGCCAAATGGTTTATTGATGCTATTCGTCAGCGCCAGCAAACGCTTATGAACGTAATGGGGGCTATTCTGGAATATCAGAAAGAATACTTCTTAACTGGTGATGAAACCTCCCTCAGGCCCATGATACTTAAAGATATTGCTGATAAGGTCCAGATGGATATAAGCACTATTTCACGTGTAGCCAATAGTAAATCGGTGCAGACCGAGTTTGGCATATTTCCGCTCAAATATTTTTTCTCGGAAGGTATAGCTACTGAAAGTGGCGAAGATGTAAGCAGCCGCGAGGTTAAGCAGGTGCTAAAGGAACTAATTGAGGCCGAAAATAAGAAAAAGCCCCTTTCGGATGATAAGCTGGAAAAGCTGTTAAAAGAGAAGGGATACCAGATAGCGCGCCGTACCGTAGCCAAATACCGGGAACAACTGGGCTTGCCGGTAGCCCGCCTCAGAAAAGAACTTTAAGGTGGAAGAGCAGCAGAAAATGGAGCCTACCTTAGCTGATGGTAGTGAAAACGGCTATAGCTTCAGTGAGCTGAGGTATAGCCCTACGCTTTCGGCTTGGGAAAAAGTAGCCTGGCTCTTATCTATAGTATTTCATCCGCTTTTGGTACCGAGTTATGTGTTTTTGGCCATACTTTGGCTAAGCCCCCAAACTTTACTGCCTGGTAATACCCAAATTCAGTGGCCATTGCTGAGCCTTATATTTTTAGCCACCTTTGTGCTGCCGGCCCTTAGCATACTTAGTCTGCGGTGGTTAGGGCAATTGCCAAATTTACACATGAACCGGCTGGAAGAACGCCGCCAACCCTTCGCCTGGGTAAGTATTCTATATGCTGTACTCACCGGCTTTTTCACCTTTAAATTTCCGCAATTGCCCTTGGTAAACATGATGCTGATTGGTATAACCCTGGTAATTATGATGGTTACTATAATCAGTCGTAGCTGGAAGATTAGTGCCCATGGAGCGGGTATTGGCGGGGCTACTGGTGGTTTAGCCGGGCTGATGATATTTTTTGTTGCCCCTTTGCTTCTGCCATTGGTTATTATATTTTTAATAATTAGCGGGGTGGTTATGTGGGCTCGCCTGTACCTGAACCACCATACGCCCGAGCAGGTTTGGGCCGGTTGGGGTATGGGTTTTGGGGTGTGTTTGGGAGTAGCGGCTTTTTTTGAAAGCCTGATAACCTACCTGCCGGTAGACGTATAAAGGCTAGGTAGCGGGTAAAATATGCATTAACTTGCAGCGTTTAATTCTAAGCTATGAACCGAGTATTATTCACCCTTTTCTCAATAGTAACGCTACTTATTTCTTCTTGCGAAGGCCCTCAGGGCGATGGGGGCTCCCCCGGTCCGCAAGGCCCCCGGGGCGATGCTGCCAATACGCTGCGCTATTACCTGCAACGGGGTGGTGGTTCAATTACCTACGGCGATTATTCTGATACGAATTTACGCCAAAGCGCACCGGCTAACGAAACCTATAGTACTGCCGATACCCTTACACTATCCACAACTGAACGGGCGGTGATTAGGTTCGGTGATTTGTTGGATGCATTACCTGCTAATGCCCAAGTAAGGGCAAACAGCTTTTCAGTAAACGAAGCTATATTGTATTTGTACCTAGATGTGCCAGCCGCTGCCGAATTTTCGGTATACGATATGCTGGCTGAAGAAGATGTTAATATCAGCAGTGCTACCTGGGCCAACGCCAGTACAAACACTGCCTGGGAAGAACCAGGGGCCGGCGAGGCTATTGATGCGGCATCCCTCATTGGCTATACCCGAATAGGAACGTCAATGGCCGGCGTAGTAGCTATCTACCTAAACCCGGAGGTAGTGCAAAGCTGGATGAACAACGATGCTGTTAACAACGGCTTGCTTATAACCTCTAGTGCCGATCAGGCTGCAACCTTACTTTCCGGAGATTGGGATGCCCGGCCAAACCTACTGCACTACCGCCCTTTGCTTTATCTGGATTTGCAGCGTACCAATACCCGGGTTGCCAATACAGAAACCTACCCCAACTGGCAGGAGGCGGATGAGAAACGGGCGTATCAGATATGGTTGAATGCTCCGTTTAATAATTAAAATAATTTTTTGCAAGCTCGCTGAAGCCATGAATAATTATTCCGGGGTTTATTTTATGTTTCAGCACATATAATTATTCATTATTTAATTGAACATTCCATCAATCAGGCTACATAACCACTTGTGGAAAAAGGATATAAGGTTAAGCCCTTTAGCTTGAATTTTAGCGGCGAAATGAGATATTTTTTACTATTAGTTCTGACTTTTTGGTTGCCGCTTAGCGGGCAGGCCCAGCAAAGTACCATAAGCGGCTACGTACGAGATGCCGCAACCGGCGAAGAGCTTATTGGGGCAACTGTGCAGGTGCTGGAGTTGCCCGGCACTGGAGCTACCACTAATATCTACGGTTATTACGCCCTGCCCCTGGGCCAAGGTGAATATAGCCTGAAAATTCAGTACTTAGGCTACGAAACGGTTGAGCAGCCAATAAACCTGCAGGCCGATACCCGGCTCAATTTTGAACTGCAGGAGACCGATGCTGTGCTGCAAGAAGTGGTTGTAACCGGACGGCGTGAAGATGCCAATGTTACCGAGGTAGCCATGAGCCGGGAAAACCTTCCTATTGAAACGATACAAAAAATACCCGCCTTGCTGGGCGAAGTTGATGTAATTAAAACCCTGCAACTGCTGCCCGGCGTGCAAAGTGCCGGCGAGGGTACTACCGGATTGTTTGTGCGCGGCGGGGCGGCCGATCAAAACCTGGTACTTCTGGATGAGGCCACAGTATACAATGCCAGCCATTTGTTCGGTTTTTTCTCGGTGTTTAACCCCGATGCTATTAAAAACCTGGAAATTTATAAGGGCGGTATCCCGGCCCGTTTTGGTGGGCGCATTTCCTCAATACTTGAAATACAGATGAAGGAAGGAAACAACCGCAACTATGCTGTAAGCGGTGGGGTAGGGCTAATTGCCAGTCGGTTAACGGTAGAAGGGCCGCTGCAAAAAAATAAATCGTCGTTTATAGTAAGCGGACGAAGAACTTACGCCGATATGTTCCTGCGTCTGAGCAATAACGAAAACCTGAACAGCAACACCTTATATTTCTACGATCTGAACGCCAAAGCCAACCTGATTCTAGACGAAAACAACCGGGTTTATATATCGGGCTACTTTGGGCGCGATGTATTGGGGCTGGACGATCTTTTTGGCTTGGATTGGGGCAATAGCACCTTTACCGCCCGCTGGAACCACCTGTTTAACCAACGGCTTTTCTTGAATACTACCTTAGTGGCCAGCAGCTTCGATTACGGCTTTGAAGGAGATGCCGGCTCTTCAGAATTCACTTGGACCTCTCGCTTAGCCGAACGCGCCCTGAAAGCCGACTTTACCTACTACCCCAGCAGCGACCACACGCTCAGCTTTGGCTGGCACAGCACACGCCGAACTTTTGGTAAGCCCGATGTTGAATTTGAGCAGTTTGACGAACCCTACCAGCAAGATAAGTATGGTTGGGAAAACGCCCTGTACGTAGGCGATCAGTGGAAAGTGAATAATAAACTAACTGCCGAGTTTGGTTTGCGCTACTCTATGCACCATACCTTAGGCAATGGGTGGGTGTACGAGTACGAAGAAGGCCAGGAGCGTACGCTAGAAACCCTTAGCGATAGCACCTTCTACGCCACCGGAGAAACCATACAGTTTTACCACGGGCTGGAACCCCGGCTTGGGCTTCGGTATATCTTAAATAGCGAAAGCTCGGTTAAAGCCAGCTATATGCGCACGCGCCAGTACTTACAGGTAGCCAGTAACGCTACCGCCGGCCTGCCGATTGAACGCTGGATTCCGGTTGATCCCTACGTAAGGCCGCTTATAGGGGACCAAGTAGCCGCCGGGTATTTCCGAAATTTTGGGAATAACCGTTACGAGTTTAGCTTGGAAGGATTTTATAAGAATATGGGCCGCTTAATTGATTTTAAGTTAGGTGATCAGGGGGAAATTCTATTTAATAATTATTTAGAAACCGAATTGCTGGAAGGTAGGGGTTGGGCCTACGGGGCCGAGTTTCTTCTAAAAAGAAATACCGGTAAAACTACCGGCTGGCTGGCCTATACGCTTAGCCGTTCCTTCAGGCAGGTGCCGGGTATAAGCGGCGGCAACCCGTACCCCGCCCGCTACGACCGCATTCACGATATTGCCCTGGTGGTAAGCCGCGAACTAAGCCCGCGCTGGGAGGTATCGGCCAACTTTGTATACAGCACCGGCCAGGCGGTAAGCCTGCCCAACGGCCGTACTACGCTTAACGGTTTTATAGTACCCGTATATGATGATACCAAACGTAATAACTACCGAATGCCCGACTACCACCGGCTGGATTTGGCCGCTACCCTAAAAGGTAAAGATGTGCCCGGCCGCAACTGGAGTGGCGACTGGGTTTTTTCGGTATACAATGCTTATGCGCGAAAAAATCCATTTACTATAACTTTTGAACAGGTATACAACGGGCAGCCCGGCGTAGATCCGCAGGAAGAACCCGTGACCTCAGTAGAGGCCGGGGCGGTTAAAACGTATCTATTCAGCCTAATCCCTTCGGTTACTTATAATTTTAGGTGGCAACCTAATAAGTAGTGATGTGGTGAAGTTGTGAATTAGCGAAGTGGAAATGTGGTGAAGAGATGGATGTTTGGAGCTAACCAAGAAATTTTTTGATACTTATGTCTAGTCAAAATATACAAGTGCTGAAGCAATACGTAGTGGCGGCGGGGTTATTGCTGGGTTTGGCGGCCTGTCAGGAGCTTACCGAAATTGACCTGCCGCAGGGTAAGCCCCGCTTGGTGGTGGAAGGCCTGCTTACCAATCAGGATACTGCCCACTGGATACGGTTAAGCTTAACGCAGGACTACTTTAACCAGGATGAGGCGCCTCTGGTTACCAACGCGCAGGTTTGGGTAGAAGATGAAGAAAATAACCGGTTTGACTATACCTATACGGAAAACGGTTACTACCTAAGCCCCAAGTTTGCCGGTCAAATAAATCAGACCTATACACTCCATATTGAAACTGCGGAAGCGCAATACCTGAGCCAGGGGACCTTATTTCCTTCGCCCCTATTAGATTCGCTGGATGTAAAGTATTTTCCGGAGCGGGGTGGGGGTGTTTTGGAAGAAGGCTATTACCTACGCTTCTACGGCCGTATACCCCAAGAAACACCTAAATTTTTTCGCGTAAAGGTATACGAGAACGATTCGCTCTACAACGACCGGGTAGATCTTATAATTCCGGACTTTCAGTTTGTGCCCAGCCAGTTAGATTCTATTGAGCTGGGTTATCAATTTGTGCAGGACGATACCGTACGCGTTGAACTATACGTACTCAATCAGGATATGTACGAGTACTACGTGGAGCTGCGTAGCTTGCTGTTTAACGATGGTGGATTATTTAGCCCGCCGCCGCAGAATCCAACTTCCAATATCCAGAATTTAACCAATCCGCAGGAGCCGCCGCTGGGCTATTTTCAGGTATCTTCTTTCGATAGTGAAACCATAGTAGTGGATACGGCTAAAGCGGTTCGCTAGGCAACTGGCAGAAAGTATATATCTGATTTGGCTTTACCCGCAAATTGGTGTAGTTTTGCGCACTGAAAACTTAGCTGAAATCTTTTCTAAATAAACAAAATGGCAAATATTGGCAGAATTACACAGGTAATCGGCCCGGTAGTCGATGTAAGCTTCGAAGCCGAGGGTGCCCGCCTACCTAACATTCTTGATGCCCTTACGGTAACTCGTCCTAACGGTCAGAAAGTAGTTATGGAAGTGCAGCAGCACTTAGGAGAAGACCGGGTGCGGGCTATCGCCATGGATTCAACTGAAGGTATGGTACGGGGTATGGAAGTTGTTGATAACGGCTCTCCAATCCAGATGCCTATTGGTGAAGAAATTAAAGGACGTCTGTTTAACGTAGTAGGGGAGGCCATCGACGGTCTACCCCAGCCGCAAACCGGCAAAAGTCTGCCAATTCACCGCGCTGCCCCTAAGTTTGAAGATCTTTCTACCTCAAGCGAAGTACTGTACACCGGTATTAAAGTAATTGACCTGATTGAGCCCTATGCCAAGGGTGGTAAAATTGGTTTGTTCGGTGGTGCCGGGGTAGGTAAAACCGTACTTATTCAGGAGCTTATCAATAATATTGCTAAAGCATACGCCGGCCTATCAGTATTTGCCGGCGTAGGTGAGCGTACCCGCGAGGGTAACGACCTGCTTCGCGAAATGATTGAAGCCGGTATTGTAAATTACGGCCAAGATTTCATTCACTCGCTGGAAACTGAAGGCGGTTGGGACCTTAGCAAAGTAAACGTAGAGAACTTAAAGGAATCTAAAGCAACCTTCGTATTTGGTCAGATGAACGAGCCTCCGGGTGCCCGCGCCCGCGTAGCCCTTTCCGGCCTTACCCTGGCGGAATACTACCGTGATGGTGACGGAACCGGACAAGGCCGTGATATTCTGTTCTTCGTAGATAATATATTCCGCTTTACTCAGGCAGGTTCTGAGGTATCGGCCCTTCTTGGTCGTATGCCATCGGCGGTGGGGTATCAGCCTACGCTGGCTACCGAAATGGGTGCTATGCAGGAGCGGATTACCTCTACCCGTAATGGTTCAATTACTTCGGTACAGGCAGTATACGTACCGGCTGACGACTTAACTGACCCGGCCCCGGCAACTACCTTTGCTCACCTGGATGCTACCACCGTACTTAGCCGTAAAATTGCCGAGCTAGGTATTTACCCGGCCGTAGACCCGCTAGATTCAACCTCGCGTATTCTTTCTCCGGAAATTCTGGGTGACGAGCACTACGGTTGTGCCCAGCGCGTAAAGGAGCTACTGCAGCGCTACAAAGAGCTTCAGGATATTATTGCCATTTTGGGTATGGACGAACTGAGCGAAGAAGATAAGCAGGTAGTACACCGTGCCCGCCGCGTGCAGCGTTTCCTGAGCCAGCCCTTCCACGTAGCTGAGCAGTTTACCGGTCTAAAAGGAGTGTTGGTAGATATTAAAGATACCATCAAGGGCTTCAACATGATTATGAACGGTGAACTGGACCACCTGCCCGAAGCTGCCTTCAACTTGGTAGGTACCATTGAAGACGCTATTGCCAAAGGTGAGAAAATGATGGCCGAAGCCTAAGAAGTCTTTAGTCTTTAGTCTTTAGTCATTAGTATTGTATAGTGCCTAAAGCTTCTAAGGTAATTAGATATACTAAAGACTAATGACTAGCTACTAAAGACTAAACTTATGTATTTAGAAATAGTAACTCCAGATAAAAAGGTGTTTTCGGGTGAGGTAGTTAGCGCTACTTTTCCGGGAACTAAAGGATCTTTTCAGGTTTTGACTAACCACGCGCCGCTGATCAGTACTTTGGCCAAGGGTAAGATTACTTACGTAGGTCAAGATCAGAAGTCTACATCAATAATGGTTGATGGGGGTGTGGTAGAGGTGCTGAATAACCGTATCTCGGTATTAGTTGAAGCACTTCTGGAAGAGAACGCTTAGTAAAGCGATAGACCTGTAAAAATTAAAAAGCCTGACGATTATCGCCAGGCTTTTTGTATTGAGGGAGGTGGTACATACTACAGCAGATTATTGCTCTTCTGCGGATTAGCAGTAGTTGCTGTATTATTATTTTCTTTAGGTATTTTAATTTTCTGACCAGGGTAAATTAGGTCAGGGTTTTTGATTACATCGCGATTAGCTTCATAAATTGTTCTCCATTTAGAAGCATCACCGTATTCGCGCTTGGCGATGGCCGAAAGCGAATCGCCTTTTCTAATTTCGTAAAGTTCAGGAGTGGATGAAGTAGCCGCCGGGCGGTCCTTCATTTTATCTAGGTCCAGAAGGGAGCCGCTAGTAGTTTTCGGCTTATTCTCCTCTTCTTTTCCCTTTCTAAAAAAATCAAAAAGTCCCATATAGAGTCAAAAAATTGGATGTTCCTTTAAATTAACGCATTAGCATGCAAAAGGTTATTCATTAAACAAACGCTTACAATTAAGGTTAATAGCTATATTTTTCAACCAGAACATTTATATGAAAACGTATCAGGACTATTTAAAAACTTTTCTGACCCTAATTCTGCCATTATTAATTTTAGCAGCCTGTGGCAACAAAAACGAAGAAAACCCGCGCGCCCAAATAGCGGGGGAATCTAGTAAAAGCTGGAAAATTAAGCGGGAAATTACCGCTAGTGGCCAAAAAGATAAAATGACCGGCGATGAAAAAGACCAGCGTATGGAGTTTTACGCCAATGGCACTTTTAAAATTGAGGCCGATAACCAATTTGAAGGTGGCCGCTGGAATTATAACGCCGGTGCCAAAACTATGGAATTGGTATTCGATGACCGTCAGGATACCAAAGAAGTATTTCAGGTATTGGAGCTAGATGACAATACTATAAAGTTGCAAGCCGGTGATGGCTCAACTATGGAACTTAAAAAAGACTAAGGACAATATGCCTTTATCTAAAAAAGCCCGCCGATAAGGTGGGCTTTTGTTTTTACAGAGCTATTGGTTATTTTTATAGATGGCTCGTTTTCAATTAACCGTTCCCAAGCCTTGCACCGAAGACTGGAATAGTATGACCGCTACCCAAAAGGGAGTATTTTGCGCCTCCTGTCAGAAAGAGGTGGTGGATTTCACTAAAATGTCGGATAGGGAAGTTCGGGAATACTTTAATAGGGCTAAGGGTAAGATTTGCGGGAAACTTTCTGATAATCAGTTGAATAAGGTTTACGCTCAACCTTTAATTACCTATCGCTGGTGGAAATGGATTTTAGCCGGAATTACAGTACTTGGTTTGCCATTAGCTTTGCCAAACATTTCGGCGCACGGAATGGAAGAAAGATCTGATAGAAGGCAACCATTGGCAAGCAATACAATAAGCTCTAACTCTAATATCCTACTAAGAGTTGTGGATAACCAGAGTAAGCCAATTAGTTATGCTAGAGTTCGAGTACTTAGTGAAGAAACCACTATTTCGACTGATTATAAGGGCGAGGCAAGGCTAAACGTAACCCAAAACATTATGATTATTTTATATGCAGAAGGCTATCAATCTAAACGATTGGAAATTCAGGCTACCTCAAAAGATGATAGCTTGACTATTACTTTAGAGAAGGAAAAAATAAGACTGGCATCCAGCGTGCTTGAGGATTCAGTATGTACTAAACAGAATATTCCTGATGATCTAATGCAGCCGTTACATGGAAAATTGGGGGGAGTTATAGCTATACCAGTTGAGGTGGATGAAAGTTTTAATTGGCTTATAAACAGAATATTCAAATAGTATGGTTAGAGCCCGTTTCAAATTATCCGTTCCCAAGCCTTGCACCAAAGACTGGAATAGTATGACCTCCACCCAAAAGGGAGCATTTTGTACCTCCTGCCGAAAAGAAGTGATTGATTTCACTAACATGTCGGATAGGGAAGTTCGGGAATACTTTAATAGGGCTAAGGGGAAGACTTGCGGTAGGTTTAAGGAAGTTCAGGTAGATAAGGTGTATAGCAAACCTATGGTGCCGCAGCCTTTTTGGAAATGGTCTACGGCAGCTATGCTAGCTTTGGTTACTACCTCACTAGTCAATGGGCAAAATAAAAATAATGTAAGTGAGAATAGTGATTTAATAAATTTTGAGACCTACCACGTTAATAAATCTCGGTTAACCAATAAAGTAGATCCTAGTATTGATCCTGAAATCAGTATTAAATTAGACACTGTCTTTATCCTCAAAGGAAAAGTTGTTACTGATTATGGTGAGAGTTTGCCAGGAGCAGAAGTCAAGCTAATTGGTAAGCGAAAGGGTATTTCGACTGACATTGATGGTAAGTTTTCTATTGAAATACCGAAAAATTGCGAAGGAATTGAGGTGTCTTTTGTAGGCTTTTTGGACAAAAAAATAAATAAAGAGCAACTACTAACTGAGGGGGTTCAAATTGTGCTCATAGAAGATGTAGTAATGGGAGAAATAGTAATCTACCCTTGGTACTCACCCCGAACCTGGTGGTGGAAGATCAAGAGTATTTTTAATTAGCTAGCAATTTCCAGGCTAAATGGAACCTCGAAAAAATTTTTCCTCCAAAAAATTCTTTAATCTCGCAGGAAATCTGACGTGGTATTTTTAGCCATTTAATATTGGCTTAACATAAGCCGAAATTGAAAGTCCAGCCTTTAAGCAAATAGAATTTGGTAAACCTAATTAAGCACTAACATAAGAATTTGCCCCAGCTAAAATTTCAAAATCCACTTAAAATAATTAGTCCTTAAAATTTCAAATTAAAAATTATATTCTGTACAAAGGATTAATATTTTAGTAATTCAGAACATTATTTTGTTTGAATGTTTTTGCGTTGATTTGCAGCAGGAAAAAACAAAAAACCTGTTGTATTATGAACTTCGGTAAAAACCTACTTGCAGCTACATTATTGCTAGCCTCTTCTTTCAATTCATTTGCCGGTAACATCGGTGAAGATGAGCGTACTTCTAAAGCTTCGGTTACTGTACACCAAAACGGTGAGTTTGCCTACGTGCGTTGCGCTGAGGTTCAAAAGCCGGTACAAATTTCAATTCGTAACAGCCAGGGTCAAGTTATTTTTCAGGAAAAAATCAGCAAGACTGAAAGCTTTATTCGCCCTTATAACCTTACTCAGCTAGCCAAAGGAGCTTATACGTTAGAGGTTAAAGGCGAAACTACGGTTACCTCAAACATCGTAATAGGTGAATCTTCTACTACTTCAACCTTACCGGTATTTATAAAATATGGTATTCTTGAAAGTAATACTATGAAGGTAATTGTGAACAATGTAACCGAGCCTTCAATCCTGAACGTTTATGACCGTATGGGTAGCGTAGTTTATACTACTGAAATTAATGACAGCTTCGCCAGCAAACTTATATTTGAAGGCACTGACGTTGCCAACTACACTTGCGAAGTAGTTAAAAAATAATTAAGAGCTAAAACTTTTTTCTACGATCCTCGTAGAATCTAATCCTCTTCATACGAAAAAAGCGCACCCTGATTGGGGTGCGCTTTTTTCGTATTTAAGTTGGTTTACACTACTTACTTAGCGTAGGCAACCGAGCGCATTTCCCGAATTACAGTAACTTTAATTTGCCCCGGATACTGCATATCTTTCTCAATCTTTTGGCTAATATCAAAGCTTAAAAGATTGGCCTTATCGTCGCTCACGTTTTCAGCATCTACCATAACCCGTAGCTCTCGGCCAGCCTGAATGGCGTAGCATTTCTGTACACCGTCAAAATCCAGGGCCAGGTTCTCAAGGTCACGCAGACGCTGAATATAGCTTTCCATAACCTCGCGGCGGGCGCCAGGGCGGCTGCCGCTAATAGCATCGCAGGCCTGTATTATAGGCGAAAGCATCGAGGTCATTTCTATCTCATCGTGGTGGGCACCAATAGCGTTACAAACCTCGGGGTTCTCTTTATACTTTTCGGCTAGCTGCATACCCAAAATAGCGTGCGGTAATTCCGGTTCTTCCGGCCAAACCTTACCGATATCGTGCAGCAGGGCGGCCCGTTTAGCCAGCTTAGCATTTAGGCCCAACTCAGAAGCCATAGTGGCGGCCAGGTTAGCAACCTCGCGGCTGTGCTGAAGCAGGTTTTGGCCGTAGGAAGAACGGAAGCGCATACGCCCTACCATTTTAATTAATTCCGGATGTAAACCGTGAATGCCTAAGTCAATAGCGGTGCGCTCACCGATTTCGATAATTTCTTCCTCAATATTCTTAGTAGTTTTGGCTACAACCTCCTCAATGCGGGCGGGGTGTATACGGCCATCTTGCACCAGGCGGTGCAGGGAAAGACGGGTAATTTCGCGCCGGACCGGATCAAATCCGCTAATAATAATGGCTTCCGGGGTATCGTCAACTATAATTTCCACGCCGGTAGCGGCTTCCAGGGCACGAATATTCCGGCCTTCTCGACCAATAATTTTCCCTTTAATATCATCGCTTTCAATATTGAATACGCTTACGCAGTTTTCAATAGCGTGCTCGGTAGCTGTACGCTGAATGGTTTCCAGCACCACCTTTTTAGCCTCTTTGGTAGCGGTTAGACGGGCTTCTTCAATAATGTCTTTTATACTGGCCGAGGCTTTGCTACGGGCTTCATCTTCAAGGGTAGAAATAAGCTGGGCACGGGCTTCTTCAGCAGTTAAATTAGAGGCTTTCTCCAGCATAGTTACTTGCTGTTCGTACATTTTTTCGGCCTCCTCGCGGCGGCGTTGTACTTTTTCCTGTAGCTCCTCCAGTTCGCCCCTATCCTTATCTATATCTTTTTTAAGGCGATTGTTGCTTTCTTGCTGCTGTTTTAATTGCTGTTCGCGCTGCTTAAGCTTGTTTTCGTTATTCTGAAGAATTTGCTTTTTACGGTTAGACTCTTTCTCAAAATCTTCTTTAAGCTGTAAGAATTTTTCCTTAGCCTGAAAAATGCGGTCTTTTTTAATGCCTTCAGCCTTAGCTTCGGCTTCTTTAACAATTAGCTCGGCTTTTTCGCGGGCTTCGGTTTCGCGCTGCTGGTATATGCGCTGCAGCATATTCCGCCCTATAAAAAATCCGGCGGTCATGGCAATTAAGGCCGTTGCCAGAATGTATATGACTAGCTCCATGGTTGTTTAATTATTATATAGTTAAAACAACCGCCGAGGCTCAGCTAAAAATTAAAACAGCATCCGGGGCAAAATATATAAGAAAAAATGTACTGAGTTTACTGTAATGCCTGATTTAACAGGGTATTCAGTTGGTCAATTTTACTGTCCACAGTGTCGTCCAGTACGCTGGAAGGGGTATCTGTATTCATAGTATCTACCAAACAGTCAAATGCTACCATTGCCAGTAAATCTTGCTTATCGTGCAAGCCGAAGCGGGCACTGTAGGTCCGCAGACGTTCGTTAATAAGCTTTCCGGCGCGGCGCACTTTTTGTTCGTCTGCATCGCTTACCTTCATGGGGTACTCACGGTCACCAATTTTTATCTTAATCGAAAGTTCCGCCATATACGCAATCTATTCCCAGATCAACCTAACCCGATGATATTAGTCGGCTAGTTGAGCTATGCAAACATCTATTTTCTTTATATAATCGCTTAGTTTTTGCTTTAACTCCGTCGAGTCGCCTTCTTCGGCAGTTATTGTAGTTACAATATTATTAATATTTGACCGATTTTTAAAACCATCGAGCTGCTGGTCTTTAGCCTGCAGGTTTTGCTTTAGTTCGGCGTTTTCGGCCTGTAAGCTACTTAATTGGTTTTTAACCTTGGTGTGTTCGGTCAACAACAACCGCAGCTTGCGCTCCAGTGTACCAAGTTTAGTTTCCAGTTGCTCTCGTTGGTTACTCATTATTTTCTTATTACGGCGTCCAGCTCCAGTTCAAATCCCTGCATCAGGCGTTGCATTGTTTTATCTATAACCTTATCGGTAAGCGTGCGTTCGGCATCTTGCATAATAAAACTAATAGCGTAAGCCTTTTTGCCTTTTTCTACCTTATCGCCTTCGTACACATCAAATACACCAATGCGGCGAATTAGTCGGTTCTCGAGCTTACGGGTTAGGGCCTCAATTTCGGCAAAACTTACCGTTTTATCTACTACCAACGATAAATCTCGGCGTACTTCCGGAAAGCGACTTACCGGCTCGTAGCTAATTTGCCGGCTTCCGCTAATTTGCAACAGTAGGCTCCAGTTAACTTCGGCCCAAAAAACTTCTTGCTTAAGCCCGCAAAGCTTGGCCAGTTTTGGCTGAACCTTACCCATTTTAACCAGGGGACTTTTGCTCCGAATTTTATCACCAGTATACACAATTTCCAGGGCGTAGGCAAACGCCCCATCGGTAATAGTCTGGCTCTTGTATGTATTTATTCCAAAACGAAGCAATAGCACCTCAAGCGTATCGCGCAAATCTTCAAACTGGCTAACTTTAGCCGGGCTGCGGTAGTGCTCGGCTTGTACGTTGCCGGTAAGCCAAATACTTAGCCAGGGCTGCTCATTATAGCCGGTCTTATATTTGTGATAGGTTTTGCCAAACTCAAATAGCTTAAGGTCTTTTTGGCGGTGGTTTAGATTATGGTTAATCACCTCTAACCCGCCAAAAAGCATAGTCTGGCGCATTACGCCTAAGTCTTCGCTTAATTTATTAAGTATTTCTACCTGATGCTCCTGCTTAAGAAAGTCGGCTTTTTGAGCGTAAAGCGGATTGGTCAGGCTATTGGTCATAATCTCTTGGAACCCTAGGCCGGAAAGCACGGCCGAAGCTTCCTGCTTGCGCCGGTCCGGATCGGTTTTAGGGAAGTGCGCCAGAAAGCGGCTACCCATATGATCGGGTAACGGCACGTTGTTATATCCCCAAATTCTAAGAATTTCTTCGGCAATATCGGCTTGGCGCTGAACATCTACCCGGTAGGGGGGCACTACGGCTACAAATTTATCACCGGCTTCTTCAGTAATCTCTATATCGAGCTGCCCTAAAATTTCTCGGCGGCGTTCTTCCGGCACCTCGTAGCCTAAAAGTGTGGTTATGCCCGACCAACTACACGGTACCCGAAATGCTTCAATAGGATTAGGGTACATATCAATTAGCCCGGAAGCTACTTTAGCCCCGGCAACTTCTTGTAGTAAGAGCACCGCCCGTTTTAGGGCGTATAAGGTAATATTAGGGTCGGTGCCTCGCTCGTAGCGAAAACTGGCGTCGGTTTTTAGGCCGTGGCGTTGGGCGGTGGCTCTAATCCAGTCCGGCGAAAAGTAAGCACTTTCCAGAAAAACCTGGGTAGTAGTTTC
The DNA here is from genome assembly GCA_964504565.1 of uncultured Roseivirgaceae bacterium. GTDB lineage: Bacteria > Bacteroidota > Bacteroidia > Cytophagales > Cyclobacteriaceae > Cesiribacter. Next base: position 168,413 of record CAZDEY010000009.1, on the reverse strand, counting down.
GGTAACGCCGCTGCCTATACCGCCAAACACCCCGGCTATGCACAGGCCGTTGCCGGCGCTGTCACCAATCATAAGGTCTTGGCCGGAAAGCTTTCGCTCTTTTTCGTCAAGCGTGGTAAAAGGGGTACCTTCTTTAAGTGTACCCACTACTATTTCACCATTAGTTATTTTTTCGGCATCAAAGGCGTGTAGCGGCTGGCCAATTTCGTGCAGTACAAAGTTGGTAACGTCAACTACATTATTTATTGGTTGAAGCCCAATACTTAGTAACCGTTCCTGTAGCCAATCGGGTGAGGGTTTAACACTTACGTTAGTGAGCGTTATGCCGCTGTAGCGGGGGCAGGCTTCGGTATTTTCAACCTTAACCTTTATGCTTTCGGTAGAATTAGTGCCGGCACTAAAAGCACTTACATCCGGCCAGTTTAAATCTCGGCTTAGTAGGGCGCACAGATCGCGGGCTACGCCAATGTGGCTGGCGGCATCGGCCCGGTTGGGTGTAAGGCCAATTTCCAGGGTGGTAGCATCTTCACTATTGAAGTATTGTTTAGCAGGTGTGCCGTTGGGCAGTTCAGTATCCAGCACCATAATACCGGCGTGCGAGTTGCCTATACCTATTTCATCCTCGGCACATATCATACCTTCGGAAAGCTCGCCCCGGATCTTCGATTTTTTTATCTTGAAGGCTTCGCCACCGCTCGGGTATAGGGTGCTGCCTACGGTAGCTACCACTACTTTTTGGCCTGCGGCAACGTTTTCGGCCCCGCACACTATTTGCTTGGTTTCTTCGCCCAGGTTAACCGTAGTAATTTTTAAGCGGTCGGCATTAGGGTGAGGGGTGCAGGTAAGCACCTCGCCGATAACTATGCCCTCCAGCCCGCCGGGTAGGGTTTCGGTGGTTTCAATGCCCTCAACTTCCAGGCCGCTGCCGGTAAGCAATTCGCCTACGGCTTCGGGGGTTTGGTCGGTTAGGTCTATATATTGGCTAAGCCAGTTGTACGATATTTTCATTAACAGAAAGCTTCTGAGCGGGTAAACAGCACAAAAGTAAGTATTTTAGGGCGTTTTGGCTTGCTTTAAGGGGTAGGTTTTTTCCCCGGCCTGAATTGGTACACCTAACATATTTTCCGGCGGCGGCAGCGGACAACTATATTTGTCGCTATACGCGCAATATGGATTGTACGCCTTATTAAAATCTAACAATAAGGTATTGCCTTGGGGTAGGGGCACATCCAGGTAACGGCCGGCACCGTAGGTTTGGCGGGCACTGGTAGCATCGGCAAAGGGTATAAAAAGCTGGTTGTCGCCCGGTTCATCCGATTTTAGTAGCAGTAGCTGTTGCTGGTTTCCATTGAGCATAAAGTTGGCATAGCCCCACTTTTGAAGTTGCCGTACCTGACCGTCGCTGGTAGAAAGGGTAATTATATCGGGACGGCCTACGGGTTGTACCTTAGCTTCTACTCTAAACTGCGGGTTTATTGGGTAGTACTGTAGTTGTTCAAATAAGGTGCGTTGGTTGCTATCCAGAGGCGATTCCGGGTCGGCTTTAAAGAACAGATCTTTTTCGGTACGTTCCCTTTTAACGTCAGCAATATATGTTTGGGTATCTAATTTTTGTTCGGGGGGTTGGTTGGGCGATTGGAAAAATACATACGCCAATACGCCTACCATTCCGGTTATAATAAATAAGGTAATTACTCGGCTTGCCATTGGCTAAAGATACTAGCTTTATAGCTTATGAAGAAAGCCTGAGGAAATAAAGCTTTTAATCAACCTCGTTCTAATCTATTAGGCCTGCGCGGTTTAGCAAACAGCCAAGGGGGCAAATAAATTTAAGTTTTCAAATCAGAAATTACCTTAGCATTAAAGCCTAAACCATATTTTTATAAGAACTTTTGGTAGTTCTTAAAAATCATTAAATAGGCGTTTAAAAATGTTTTATCATGAATAGCTGAGGTTACATTTATACATGGAACCTGTTCACAGTATTAATGATGCAAATTCGCTTACCCCCCTTGCGTCAATTTCTACAAAGGGGAGATAATATTGACCTGAAAGCATTTCTTCTACTTAAAAGCGGACGGCTAGTCGAGAAGGTTAGGATGAAGTAAAATGAAAACTTAGACAGGTTCATTCCATGGCTAGCCTAGTGTAAATCGTTTCAGCATTAAATCATATTAATTTAAATGATTGACCGGGGGGCAGCCCAGAAAACCGATAACCGAATACTGGAAAATTTAATGGTATTGATAACTGTTCTTTTACGTAATTTGGTAAAACTGAACTACAGCCCCAATAGTTGTACTTTTAAAACTATACTATGAGAGGTAGCTTTAACGAGTTGATTAAGGGAGAAAAGCCGGTTTTGGTGGATTTTTACGCAACTTGGTGTGGTCCCTGTAAAATGATGCCCCCGATACTAAGCGAACTGAAAGACCGAATTGGGGGCAAGGCCAAAATTCTAAAAATAGACGTTGATAAAAACGGTAAGCTGGCCCAGCAATTTGGCGTAAGGGGAGTTCCTACCCTAATATTATTTAAAAATGGCAAAGCAGTGTGGCGCCAATCCGGGGTGCAGCAAGCTGCCCAGCTTGAAAAGGTTATCAAGCAACATATATAGCATTTGAAGTAATACTAGACATTAACTTATACGCTTCGTGATTTTTAAGTTAGTCCGATAGTTTGCACCTTCGCTGCCGGACATCTTTATGCCTAGTATTTTGAAACAGCGGTTAATAAAATTTCTCAGCGATTGGTGGTTGCTACTTTTGTTTTTAGCACTCTACCTAAGCGGCTACCATACGGTAGTTATCAGCTATATTCAGCGAGGTGTTTTGCAGACCGGAATTTTTTCGCCCGCTACTGAAAATAAAGCTGAAGCTGTAACCGCCAATTTAAGCCTACAGCTACGGCATCAGAACGGGCAAGAAGTTCAATTAAAGGAATTTGAGGGTAAGCCTATATTTCTGAATTTTTGGGCAAGTTGGTGCGCCCCCTGCCTGGCCGAAATGCCAGGTATAAACGAAGCAGCCTTAGCAACCGATAATAGAGTTAATTTTGTTTTAGTTACGGTAGAAGAAGATATAACCAAAGCCCAAGCGTTTATGAAACGCAAAGGATATGCCTTACCCGTTTACCAATTAGCAGCCAGCCGCCCGGCTATGTATCAGTCATCTTCAGTGCCTACTACTTATATAATCAATAGCCAGGGTGAGTTAGTTGCTACCTATAAGGGAATAGCCGACTATAGTTCCGAAGATTTTATACATTGGCTACTAAGCATATAAAGCCTGTAATTTGACGAAAGGTAAAGCAAATAACTACGATGTAATTATAGCCGGTGCCGGGGCAGCCGGCCTGAGTTTGCTGTGGCATATTCTTCAGCATAAGGAAAGTAAGAAGCTGAAAATTTTAATAATTGATATGGACGCTAAACAGGCCAATGATCGAACGTGGGGCTATTGGTCAGCCAGCCCTCAGGCTTTTGATCACCTGGCGAAAAACCAATTTGATTACGCAGAATTTAGGAGCACCGGATTTTCTTCAAAATTGAGTTTAAGCCCATATGTATACTACGTAATTCAAGGAGAAGATTTTTATAACTACCTGTTTGAGTATATACACTCGCGGCCGGAAGTCCACTTTCTGCAGGCGGAGGTTTCTTCTTATACCCAGCAAGCGGATGATAAGGTGACAGTTCTAACCAGTGGTGGAAGCTTTACAACTGATTACTTATTTACCAGTCTTTTTCTGAACGAAGCGCTAACTGAAGCGGCTAAAACCCATACCGTACTCACCCAACACTTTAAAGGCTGGGTTATTGAGTCGGAAGACCTAGACCTTGGAACTAATAGCTTCCGCATGTTCGATTTTAACACCCCGCAAGAGGGCAGTTTGCGCTTTTTTTACCTGATACCGTATTCCAGAACCAAGGCCTTAGTAGAGTATACTATATTTTCGGAAAATTTGCTTACTACCGAAGAATATGAGCGGGCATTGGTAAATTATATACAAAGCGAGCTTAAAATTAAAAACTATACTATTGTTGAGCAGGAGTGGGGCCAAATTCCTATGACCACCTACCCGTTCCGGCAAAAATCGACGCGCATAATCCCTATTGGTTCGGCAGCAGGTGCCTCCAAGCCTTCTACCGGCTATACTTTTTTACGTATTCAGAAGGAAGCTAAATTTTTAAGTGAGCAATTAATTAACGGAAGATTACCTAAGCAGTACTTTAAGCCCAGCCGATTTACCGTTTACGATAATGCGCTGTTGGAAGTGCTTAAAAATAACGGGGAACGCGGCGAAGAGGTATTTAGCCAACTCTTCCGTAACAACTCTCCTGAACGCTTGCTTCGGTTTTTAAGCGAAGACTCTAACTTTCTAGACGAACTTATGATAATGGCTTCGGTTCCTCAAGGTTTGTTTAGTAAAAGCCTACTGAACTACTATGTTTTGAACAGAAAAAGAGGAAAGTAATTAAGGTCTTTTGTTCAAATAAGTCGTAAATCTTTTTCTAAGTTGGGTAAAAATTACCCAGGCATTACAATGGAGTTTTACCTGACTAACAAGTAAATCTTTTTTCAAAAAATAACAAGTTGCTGTTAGTCAAATAGCTGGCAAGGTTTGCTTAAATTTTTACTGCTAAAACAGCTTTTGCTTCTTTTACCTAAACCTTACGTGGTAAGAGTACCCAACTTGCTCACTGTTAATTTTTTGTGAACCGTATTAATTTTACAAAAAGTTATAAACATTTTTTCAACCCATTACGTATATGGTGTTGAAAAGCATGTTAATAACTATACAACCTGCTGAATGGCAGTAACAAAACGAGACGGTATGGTAGAGGGACAGCTAACTAGAAGCGAGGAGTTAAATTTAGTAAAGTCGTACGGCCGGTTTTTAAAGCTCTGCAAAAGCGGGTTTCCTAAACATGATGCCAAACTCATGACCGGGCTAAACAGCCAGAACCTATTTGAAAAGGCCTGTCAGATTTATCAGCACTATTTATAATTTCTCATCTTTCAGCACTAACTCTAAACTGGTTTTCACCACCTCGCCCATCGATTTGCATCGGTCAAATTCTTTGGACTGGTAATACGCGTTTAATTCCTCCCGCAAACGTTCAATATTTGCAGATGGCGCAAGTTCTTCGCGCATCATAGCCTTTAGTAACTTCTTAATTGTAACCTTAGCCGAAAGTATTCGGGTACCTATTAGCGATCGTTCCTCTTTCTGGTACTGCTTTACTGTGGTTGGCGTCATGTTGCGTAACCCAATTTCAATAATTGGGTTATTTTGCTTGAAGTACTGCGGCATGTATACCGCCCGTCGGCCTTCATAACTCTGCTGGTCAAAATCTATTGCCCGGATACGGTAGTGAATCTCTTCAAAATCCGGGGTTATTTCTACCACAAAATTGCTGCTATGCATATCGCCTAATAAGCGTACGAAGCAGCGCTCATTAAATTTAACAAATTCTTTAGCTAACCTGATTTCGTTAAGCGACTTATCGTTGAGGTGCCGCTTAATGAACTGATCGCCCGGTATACCGGCAATATGTTCCTCAATCAGGGTTTGGTCGCGCACTACGTAGTTAATTTTATTAGGGGAAAGCAGGTGCTCTAGTTCTAGGCCATATATTCGGCTGGCATCGGCTTGTTTAATGTAGAAGTAATCGAAGTTGTCGTTAATATTATTTACAATGCGTACCCTAAAGGGCTTCGTATTTCCGTATACACATAAATCTATACGTTCTATGTATAAATGCTGAAGTAAGTTGCTATCGCCCTGGGTTTTAAGCTCGGCGTATATCTTTTTCAGACTTTCGTTAATTTGGTGCATATCGCTCTGGGGGTAGAAAACAGTTTCCCAAAGCGTATCGGAGCCGTAGCGGTCGTATAGGGTTATTGAGTTATCGTAGCGGAGTAAGTCTTTATAGGTAATGGGTACATCAATTTCCCTACCTTGAGCTCTTAGGTAAGTTCTGAGGAAGCGGCCAATTGGGTATACTTTTTTTTTCTTACTGATTAACGCCATAGCAAATAAAAAAGCCTGCTGGTTGGGCAGGCTTCAAGTTACAGGTTTTTTCTACTAAAAGAATTCTTTCATTTTGGCGAAGAACCCTTTTTCCTTACCATCGGGGTTGGGCATAAAGTTGCTGGAGTTGCGTAGCGTTTCTAAAGCTTCTTTTTCTTCCCGGGTAAGGGTCTGCGGCGTCCAGATGTTTACGTGAATTAGCTGATCACCGGTTTCGTAGCCATTTAAATCTCGTAAGCCTTTATTGCGCAGGCGTAAAATTTTACCCGATTGGGTGCCAGGTTCAATCTTAATTTTAACCTTGCCATCTAGCGTAGGCACTTCTACTGAGGTGCCTAAGGCCGCATCGGCAAAGTTTAGGAATAAATCGTAAACAATATTATTACCTTCCCGCTTAAGCAGCTCGTGCTCTTTTTCTTCAATAATTATAAGAAGATCGCCCGGTACGCCGCCGCCGGCGGGCTCATTACCTTTGCCGCTCATGCTTAGCTGCATGCCATCGCGCACGCCGGCCGGTATTTTTATTGAGATTACTTCTTCTTTCTGTTCCAGGCCGGTATTATCTACGCCGGTAGGTTTGTGGTCAATAATTTTGCCGCTGCCGTGGCATTGGCTACAGGTAGTAGCTGATACCATTTGACCCAGCATGGTATTAACAACCTTTCTAATTTGGCCGGAACCCTGACAGGTAGGGCAGGTTTTAAAAGTTACGCCATCGGCCATAACCAGGCGTTTCACCTTCACCTTTTTTTCTACCCCGTTAGCAATATCTTCCAGTTCCAGCTTAAGCTTAATGCGTAAGTTGCTGCCCTTTCGGCGCCGGCCACGACCACCGCCGCCGCCAAAGAAGCTCTCAAAACCTCCGCCGCCACCGCCGAAGATGTCGCCGAACTGGCTGAATATATCTTCCATATTCATGCCACCCCCGCCGCCGCCAAAGCCGCTGCCCATACCGGCGTGGCCAAACTGATCGTAGCGCTGGCGTTTTTCTTGATTGCTCAGTACCTCGTAGGCCTCGGCCGCTTCCTTAAACTTGTCTTCGGCCGAAGGGTCGTCGGGGTTTTTATCGGGATGGTACTTTATAGCAATTTTTCGGTAGGCTTTTTTTATTTCGTCTACCGTAGCGGTTTTGCTAACTCCTAGTATGTCGTAATAATCTCGTTTTGCCATTATGCTTACGCTCCGGTCACAACTTTTGCAAAGCGAACTACTTTTTCGCCTAGCATATATCCTTTTTCAACTACATCTACCACCTTGCCTTTTAAGCTTTCATCCGGTGCCGGAATTTGGGTAATAGCCTCCTGAAATTCGGTATCGAATTCATCGCCGGCTTTCAGTTCCATGGCTTTAACACCCTGGCGTTCTAGGGTAGATTTGAATTTATTGTAAATTAACAGCATGCCCTCGTAAACACTATCACCGTCTAAATCCTCGGCATTTAGGTTTTTAAAGGCACGGTCAAAATCATCTAAAATAGGGAGCAGGGCAACCACCATACTTTCAGTAGCAGTTTTGGTAAGATCCTGCTTTTCGCGAGCCGTGCGGCGGCGAAAATTTTCAAATTCTGAATATAGGCGGATGTACTTATCTTTTTGCTCGGCCAGCTCCTGTGCGTATTTATCTTCAGAATTACCATTTTCCTCAGAAGGCTCGTCGGCTTTGCCGGCTTCTTTCAGGTGAGCTTCCTCAATAGCATTTGCCTCTTCAGGACTGGTTTCGCGCGAGGTGGAATCTGGCGAAGTGATTTGTTCTTCAGTTAGTTCTTTATCCTGTTCCATATATATAAAGTAAACTTAGCAGGCAGAAAAAAAACATTTTCTGCTGCGGTTTAGGTTATAGTTAACTTAATTGCTATCAGATAGGCAATTATGCTGCCAAAGCCGGTTAGGCTGACAGCATGGCAGAAATGAGTAGCTTATTGATCTTCTTCTTTATGAAGAGTCTGCCAGAGCATATCTTTTAGTTGCTGAATATTGAACTGGGTTATGCTGGAAATAAACAGATAGGGTATATCTCCCGGAATATCGGCCTTCATTTGCTCCATCATTTCTTCGTCCAGCATGTCAGATTTGCTAATGGCCAACAAGCGGTTTTTATCTAGCAGTTCCGGGTTGTAGCGGCGCAACTCATCTAATAAGATATTGTATTCGCCCTTAATACTTTCAGCATCGGCCGGTACCAAAAATAGAAGTATAGAATTGCGTTCTATATGACGCAGAAACCTTAAGCCCAGTCCCTTGCCTTCGGCGGCGCCTTCAATTATGCCGGGAATATCGGCTACTACAAAGCTTTTGTAGTCGCGGTACTCAACCACTCCTAAATTAGGCCGAATGGTAGTAAAGGGGTAATCAGCTATTTCCGGCTTGGCGGCCGAAATTACGGAAAGCAAAGTGCTTTTTCCGGCATTGGGGAAACCAACTAAGCCTACATCGGCCAGGATTTTTAATTCTAAAATTACCCACTCATCTATACCTTCTTCGCCGGGTTGAGCATACCTTGGGGCCTGGTTGGTAGGGGTGGTATAATGGCTGTTGCCCTGGCCACCCCGGCCGCCCGGAGTAATTATTTGTTCTTCACCGTCTTGGGTAATTTCAAAGCGTACTTCGCCGGTTTCGGCATCTTTGGCTACGGTACCTAGCGGTACTTCCAGAATTACGTCGGCACCCTCGGCACCGCTACGGTTGCCACCTTCACCGGGCTTGCCGTTATCGGCAATTACGTGCTTGCGGTACTTTAGGTGAAGCAGTGTCCAGAGTTGGGCGTTTCCCCGTAGGATTATATGGCCGCCGCGCCCGCCATCGCCGCCGTCGGGGCCGCCCTTGGGTACGTATTTTTCGCGCCGAAAATGTACTGAACCGGCACCGCCGGCACCGGAACGCATATTCATGCGTACGTGGTCAATAAAATTATCCTGAGCCATATAATATCTTAATAAAAAAGCTGCCTCTTTGCCGGAGACAGCTCTTGCCAAGTTTTGCAAGTATCAGCCGGTGCTTAGCGGTGGGCCTCTACTTCTTTAGTAATCTTCTCGAAAATCTGGTCTATAGTGCCTACGCCGTTTATTTTACAGAATTTGCCTTGGCCACGGTAGTAATCAGCAACCGGAAGGGTTTCTTTCTTATAAACCTGCAGGCGGGTATTAATTTTTTCTTCATCCTGGTCGTCTACCCGGCCGCTGATTTTGCCCCGCTCCCGAATTCTGGTTTTCAACTCTTCTTCCGGAACCTCTAGCGCAACCATACAACTAATGCTCATGTCTAGTTCTTCCAGCATTTCGTCCAGCTCTTCGGCTTGCTTAACTGTGCGCGGAAAGCCATCGAATATAATTCCTTTGCTATCTTGCTGAGCCTCGATTTTATCACGAACCATGTCTATAACCACCTGATCGGGCACCAAATGTCCTTTATCCATATAAGAGCGGGCAAGTTTACCCAATTCGGTACCATGATTTAGGTGCAGGCGAAACAAGTCACCGGTTGAAATATGCAGTAGTCCGTATTTGTTAATCAGGTTTTGACTCTGGGTGCCCTTACCGGCGCCCGGAGGGCCAAACAGTACAATATTTAGCATAAAACTATGGTTTAGGCCCAATGCGGCCTGCTATAAAAAGCCAAAGATAGAAGGAAATACATAACCGGGCAAAAGAAATAAGGTTTAGCCTTCCGCTTGTAAACAATATAATTCTGGTAAGTTTCTTCCTAATCCATCATAATCTAGTCCGTAGCCCACCACAAATTTCTGAGGAATGCTAAAACCCACGTACTTTAGACTGATTGGTGTTTCGGTAGCCTCGGGCTTGTGCAGTAGGGTTGCAACTTCTACGCTGCTGGCGCCCTGACCGGCCAGGGTATTTAGCAGGTGTTCCATTGTACGGCCGGTATCCACAATATCTTCTACAATAATTACGTGGCGATTGGTTATATCTTCGTACAAACCAACCACCTCTTGTATGCGGCCACTGCTTTGAGTTCCGTGGTAAGAAGCTAGGCGTATAAAAGAAATTTCGGCCGGAATGGTTATTTCCCGCATTAGGTCAGCCGCAAATACAAATGAACCATTAAGTACGGCTAACAGCAAGGGTTTCTTTCCTTCATATTCTTTGCTAATCAATCGGCCTATTTCCTGAAGCCGGGCATTGATTTTAGCCCGTTCCATATACGGCAAAAAAGTTTTATTATGAAGGGTTACAGTTTTATCTGACACTGATATTTAGTTAGCGAGTTTGTGAATTACTGAATTGGTGATGTTAATTTTGGTGCCTGGTGCCTTGCTACAAATTAGCGAATTGGTGATTTACTGAATTAGGGAATTATACTAAAAACAGAAATACACATACAATATATACTTTATATCTTGATTCCTGACTCTTGGCTCAATCCTCTAACTTCTAGCCTCCGAGTGGCGGCCGCTAGCTTCTACAATCTATCCATTAAATAGCGGTATAATTCCAGCATACAGTCAATATCGTGCTTATGAACTTTTTCGTTGGGGCTGTGTACATGCTGTTCCGGGGCACCAATAAAGCACCAGTCGAAGGGGTAGGGGCTTATTTGTAATTCGCGACCATCGCTACTGCCGGCACCCTCAACTTCCAGTTGATGATCTATGCCGCTTTCCAATGCTAATTTCCTAATTCTATCGATGTAGCTTTTTCGGGGCAGGTTTCTGTCGCGCAGGCTAATGGCTACGCCGCCGCCGGCCTCAACCCCCTCGGTTACCCAGGTAATATCGGAAATAAGAGCTTGTTGCACGCCGTACTCTTCGTACAAAATTTTAGCTAAAATTGGTACTGAACCGCCGCCGTGCTCTTCCCAACAGCTAAAAGCTATGGCTCCGTTTTCCAGGGTTTCGCATAGTTTCAGGGCGTTGTAAATGCCCAGGCGGTTATCCATATAACAGCATTGTACATACTCGTTGGTTTCGCGCCAGTTGGGTTTAAACGTAAGGCTGGTGCCTCGTTCTATGCCTCTGCCAAATTTATAGTGTAGATCGCCGTCGTTAGCTATAAGTTTACAGGCAATAGGCCCCAGGCTGTCTTGGCCTACTAGTTGGTAGCCGGTTTCGGCCTTGGGCCCGCCAATGGCTACTAACTGATCGTGGTAGCGAACGGTAAACCCAATGCTATCCATATGGGCAAAAACGGCGGTACGGGGTTTGCCAAAAATTAGCAAGAGGGAATCCTGAAGTTGGTCACCCTGTATAATTTGGGGTTTTACCTTCCAGTTAGCCTGGTTTTTCTTAATATAATTCAAAATAAAATCTGCCAGGGCGGCCTCTTCGCCGGCTGGGGCGTGTACCTGGCAGAGTTGGTTAAGCAATTCCATAGAACGGCAAAGATATGGCTGATGCCTGAATAAAAAATTAACTACTAATTAAATAATAGAAATGGGGGCAGTTGCAGAGGGCTTAGGGTTTATGTAGTTTAGCGTTCTTTGTGTGTTCGCATGTTTATTCTAAATCAACAAGCCTCAATAGCCGGTGAGTACCTGGCTAATTTACGTTCGGTAGATCACCAGAACGACCGATTTCGGTTCCGGGCCAACCTGGAACGTTTGGGTATGTTACTGGCTTACGAAATTTCTAAAAAGCTGCCGGCCAAGGAGCGAGAGGTAGAAACCCCGCTGGGTTTAGCCAAAGAATGGAGCTGCGATTCTCCGGTACTTATTCCAATTTTACGGGCCGGCCTGCCGTTTTACCAGGGTTTTCTTCAAATGTTTGATGAAGCCGATAGTGGGTTTATTGGAGCTTTTAGGGCACCGCACCAAACCGCCGAGGATATAGAAATAGAACTGACCTACCGAACCCTGCCGCCCCTCGCCGGTCGTACCCTTATACTTTTAGATCCTATGCTGGCCACCGGCAAATCAATGGTACAAAGTATTGAAGGCTTAATTGCCCAGGGAAACGAACCCCAGCATATTCATATTGCGGTAGTAATTGCGGCCCCGGAAGGCGTAAAGTTTCTGGAAGAAAACCTGAAAGTACCGTATACACTCTGGACTGTAGCCATTGACGATTGTTTGAACGACAAAGCTTATATTGTGCCGGGTTTAGGCGATGCCGGCGATCTTTCATTTGGGCAAAAATTATAAGCGTACATGATTTTAACTACCGTAATGCTGCTGGTGGGGCTTACGCTCCTAATAGTAAGCGGCGATTTTTTGGTGCGGGGCGCGGCTAGTTTAGCACTGCGGTTTAATATTTCTACTTTAGTAGTTGGGCTTACGGTGGTGGCGTTTGGCACCTCGGCCCCGGAGCTTTTTGTAAGCATTCAGGCCGCTCTGGAAGGTACGCCGGATATTACTATGGGCAACGTTATAGGTTCCAATATTTGTAACCTGGCTCTGGTATTAGGGGTTACGGCTATTATAACCCCAATTCCGGTTCATAAAGATAGCCTAAGGATTGACTGGCCGGTTACTATGGGGGCCTCCTTGCTACTTTATCTGGTGGTGATGAGCGGGAGCATTACCTGGATAGAAGGGGCTATTTTTCTAGGTATTCTAGCCATATATATAACCTTTTTAATTTTTAAAAGCCGAAGAGCTACCAAGATTAGTAATGAAGCGTTAGAAGAAGTGCTGGATGTGCCGGAGCCCAGCGGCAAACTGTGGAAAGATATTCTTTTTTTACTATTGGGTATAATAGGCCTATATTATGGTTCGCAGTGGTTTGTAGATAGCGCCCGCGAACTGGCTAAGTTCTTAGGAGTTACCGATAGGGTAATTAGTATTACAGTAGTTGCCTTAGGTACCAGCCTGCCGGAACTGGTTACTTCAGCCATAGCATCTTACAAAAAGGAAAGCGATTTGGCTGTAGGTAACCTGCTAGGTTCCAACATTTTTAACATCTTTTCAATCTTAGGCTTTACCAGCCTGGTAAAAGAAATTGAGGTTAACGAGCTTATTTTACGGGTAGATATGTGGTGGATGCTAGGTATTACGTTTAGTATATTACCAATAATGCTAACCAAGCGTACAGTAACCCGGCTGGAAGGGGCAGTGTTGCTTACTGGTTACTGCGTTTACACCTATCTGGTAATTAGTTAATGTTTGGTAAATACCTCACTGTTTTTTTAGGTAGCATGCTTAAATTTTTTGCCGGTCCGGTTTCAGGCTTGGCATTAGGCTTGGGTTTTTGGGAAAGCCTGATACTGACCGTGGCCGGCATGATGACTACCGTTTTGCTGCTTACCTTATTAGGACCCCAAATTCGGCGATTGTGGGTTAAGCTTATTGGAAAAGAAGGCCGCAAATTCACCCGCCGGAATCGCCTGGTTGTTAGAGTCTGGCAAAGGTTCGGCCTGATAGGCGTAAGCTTTATGACCCCAATTTTATTTACCCCAATCGGAGGTTCCCTGCTCGCTAATATGCTGGAAAAACGACAGGCTAAAATTATAACCTATATGTTTTACAGCGCAGTATTCTGGAGTTTCGTGGTTTGCGGTGCCCTATATGGTATAGGCCTGCACTTTTAGGTGGGGTAGAAGCTGGACGATAGTCGATCGATTATGAATTTGAGAGTCAAGCGGCTGCCGCGCGGAGTCAGGAGCCAAGAAACAAGATATAGGACGTAGGATATAGGACTTAGGACAAACGAATAAATTAAAACTGTATCCTAAATATCTCATTTTGAAGTTTCACTTACTATAAATTAATACAGGACTGCCGGACTAAGCACTATACAAATTCGCTATCTCAGCAATTCGGTAATTCGCCAATTCACTAATTTGCTAAATCACCACACCAATACCTTGACATAAAAAAGCCGATCCTTAGGAGAAAGGACCGGCTCGGGAGAAAGGTAGTTTAGCCTTAGTTTTTGATAAGTTTTACTACCTGGGAGTTTAGTCGGTTAGTTATTCTTAGTAAATACATACCTGCTTTAGGCATAGCCTGGTTCGGTAATTTTAATCGGTTAGTTCCGCTGGAAACCTCTGTGCTGTAATTCCAGTAAACCTGACCGTTTATGTCTACCAGCTCCAGTGCCAGGTACTGGCTTTCCTCGGAGTTTATGATAATGGTTACCTCTTTACCATCTTGGATAGGGTTAGGGTAAGTGCTTACCTGCCAGGTAGTTAAAATATTAACTGCCACCGGATCGAATGTTTCAGACTTACCATCATAATCAACTTGTACTAGGCGGTAGTAGCTAATGCCGGCGAAGGGCGATTCGTCTTCTGCCCGGTAATGCTGGGTGCCGTTAACGTTACCGCCGCCAGTGATTGTAGCCACATCTTGGTAAGTTTTTCCGTCAGTACTACGCTGAACTATAAAATGGCTGTTATTAGTTTCCTGAGCAGTTACCCACACTATTTCTACTACGTTCCCCTTTTGGTAAGCAGTGAATGAGGTTAGGGTTACGGGTAGCGTTATAACGTTTCCTGGTTGGGTAAAAGCCTTGTTATTAGGTTTGGCTTCCACACCGCCAAAGCTGGCATCGTATATATTAACCATACCATTATCGTCGGTGTCCAGGTAGTATGGGCTATCCGGATCTTGAAAGTTAGGGTAACCGTCGCTATCGTCATCTTCTAACCAATCCGGTATACCGTCGCTGTCGGTATCAGTAATATTATTATACTGATCATCGCCGGAGTAGGCAAAATAATCTTTAGCATATTGCATATACTCGCTCATTGCATCTCCGTTGCTATCAGCATCAAAGGCCTCAATCCAGTCCGGGGCGCCGTCACCGTCGCTATCGCGGTCGCGGAAGTCAAAGATGCCGTCGCCGTCGGTATCGGGGTTGGTTAACGGTGTACTGGTCAGTATATCACTGTAGCCATCTTTCAGGGCAGGATTATTATCATTAAACCTATCAATTTTTCCGTTACCATCAGCATCGGCTCCGCCGGCTTCTATAGTGTCAGATATGCCATCGTTATCACTATCAACATCCAGATAATCCATTATACCATCACCATCGGTATCGGGCATACTGGGGTTTACTCCATCTTTACGGCCGTCATTATTAGCATCCACAAAGTTACTCACGCGCCCCGCGCTGGCGGTAGTTGCACCGGCTTCAATTACGTCAGGTATACCATCATTATCGCTGTCCAAATCCAAATAATCCGGTACACTGTCCCCATCGCTAAAGCGAATTCTTACGCTATTGCCCTGATAGCTATCGTGCCATCCGTTTGCGTTGGTATCGGCAAACCCGTCTATGCGCCCGTCGTTATTGGTATCAGTCAGGCCGTTTTCAACCATATCGGTTATGCCGTCATTGTCGCTGTCAACATCTCGGTAGTTAGCTATACCATCACTGTCGTGGTCGGGCACGCTAAGCGGAGTAGTTTCTAAGGTGTCGGCTAAGCCGTTAGCATTACTGTCGGTAAAACTATCTACCCGTCCGTCTTGGTTAGAGTCGGTTCCCCCGGCTTCAATTATATCGGCAATGCCGTCGTTATCGCTATCTAAGTCCAGATAATCTGGTATAGAATCATTGTCGGAGTTGCGTATACTTACCGGGGTGCCGCCCAGCAAGGTTTCCAGTGCGTCGGCTAAACCATTATTATTATAATCGTAGAAGCCATCGTAGTAACCATCGCCATTTGAGTCTTTGCCCCCGGCTTCAATGGCATCAGTAATACCATCGTTGTCGCTATCTAAATCCAGATAGTTAGGTACGCCGTCGGAATCTCGGTCGGCAGCAAGTTCGGTAGCATCGAGTATACCGTCGTTATCACTATCCAAGTCCAAATGGTTAGGTATGCCGTCCATATCTGAATCAAAGCCATCGTGAACGCCGTCGTTGTTCATATCCGTAAAGCCGGCATACGTAGGGTCTAGGTAGTTAGGAATACCATCGTTATCACCATCGGCTGAAGGATCAACACCTCTACCTTCGGTTACATCGGTTATGCCGTCATTATCATCATCAGTATCACTAATATCCGGGTTCCCGTCAGCATCCGAATCGTTAAGCATCGTAAGCTTTACATTACAAACAGTTTGGGTATTGCCATTGCCACCGGTAGCGGCGGTAAAGCCCCAAAGCACTTGCGTGCCGCCGGTAAAGCTGCGGATATCCTGAACATTGGTAGAAAGGTAAGTGGCTCCGCTATTTACATGTACTAATGTTATGTATGTGCGGTTAGCTACCGGATAGTGAACAAGCTTTAATAAGTAGTCACTTCCGTCTTCCAGGTTAGCGTTGCCGGTAAATGTTGATAGCGGATTAGCAGTACCATTATATCCGCCGTTTACATTATAGCGGAAGTGGTCATTATCTGGGTTTCCATCGTAGCCATTACCTGTATGGCTTTTTTCAGTATCAAACTCCAATACTCGAGAAGGGGTAATGGCCGAACTACCGCCGTAGCCTATATATTGGCCCCCGGCTTGGCCTAAGGCATTAGTGCCGGCAGTGGCCTTATGGAACACTAACGCTATGCCGGCTCCCCCGCCATTATTGTTTCCGAAGTTTAGGGTTGCTTCTAATATGAATGGTTTATTAACATCTACCCGGTCGGCGCGCCACATGGCAGCCCGTTGGTTGTTGCCGTTAGTAAGCTGGTAGCAAGTAGCTGAGGTTTGGCTGGAGCTACTGTTGTTGGCGCGAACAAATGCAGTAGCCGGATTATTTAAGTAGGCTGGCACAGTTCCAGCACTTCCTTCAGTGGCCGAAGCCAGGCCGTCACCATCATCGTCCGTATCTAAATAATTAGGTATGCCGTCGCCATCCAGGTCGGGTAGGGTTGAAGCTGTGCCACCATTACTGGTGTCAAAGCGGTTGTCCAAACCATCGCCGTCAGTATCGGAGCCGGAGGCGGCACGGTCGGCTGCGTTATTGAAGTTATCGTCAAATGCTTCCAGGCTATCGGCAAATCCATCACCGTCGCTATCAACATCCATATAATCGGGCAAACTATCACCATCGGTATTAGGGACTGGTAAAGCTTTGCCTCCGGTGGTTGGGTCTATGCTTTGCGCCAAGCCATTACTGTTGTATGGCCCGGCAATCTGGCCGTCGCCGTTTGCATCTTTTCCTCCGGCTTCCACCAAGTCAGCAATGCCATCGCCATCGCTATCTGCATCTAGGTAGTTAGCGTTTCCGGTACCATCGGTATTAGGTAATACTAAGGTGGCGGGATTGATGCTATCGTGCAAGCCGTCGTTATCCGCATCAGCAAAGGTGGCTAAACGAGCATTGCTGCCGGCTATAAAGCCCGCTTCTACTGCATCGTAAATTCCATCGTTGTCACTATCTAAATCCAGGAAGTTAGGCACCGAGTCCCCATCAAAATCTGCCCGGCCTTCTGTGGCGTCAGGTATACCGTCGTTATCACTATCCAAATCTATGCGGTTAGGCAGGCCATCACCATCGGCATCCGGGTCTGCTAAATCAATGCCGCCCATCCGGCTTTCGTAGCCATCGTGCAGGCCATTCCGGTTTAGGTCTCTAAATGAATCTACCCTTCCGTTATTATCAGCATCTACCCCGCCGGCTTCAATTATATCGTTAATGCCGTCGCCGTCGGAGTCTATATCGCGGTAATCAAAGCCCCCGCCGGGGTCGCTATTAGCCGTGCCTTCGTATAAATCTAACACGCCGTCATTATCCGAGTCTACGTCCTGGAAATCAGGAATGCCGTCGCCATCGGAGTCGCGTCTGGTTATAATTGTAGTACCGCTACCTGGTGTTCCTTCAATTGCGTCAACCATCCCATTGTTATCGGTATCGGTTCCGCTATAGGTTCCGGTAGTATTACTATAAGAGCCATTATGCGGCGGATTAGAATTGTTATTAGCATCTCGGGCATCCCACAAGCCGTCGCCGTCGCTATCAGTATCATGAATATTCAATAGGCCGTCGCCGTCAACGTCATACCTATCGTCAATGCCATTGTTGTCATAGTCAATGAAACCGGCTAAGGAGTAGTCTAGATAAACTGGGTAACCGGTAGTAGTAAGTGTACTAAAACTGTAAGGGTCAGCTAATCCGTTTAACTCGTCAATATCACCTAAGCCGTCATTATCATCGTCAGCATCCAAATTATTGGTTATACCATCGCCGTCAAAGTCGGGGTTGCAATCGTAAGTGAAAACAGTGCTGATAGTTTGGTTTACAATACTACCGTAGGTAAACGTATTCAGTATACGATTGTCGCCGCCGCCAGTGTTGTTACCAGATCTGTCTGTCCATATATGGGCACCGGCAGCACTGTTATTGCCCTCTAATTGCTTTAGAGGGTTCACGTTTACCTCGGCCTGGTTCAGGTCGCTGTCATCGTAGTATAAATATTCAAAATCACCGGCCACACCCGGGCGCACTTGCTGTACGGTTAAGCCATTGCTATTGTTTTCAGCATCCCAAATAGGGAAGTGAACGGCCGTAACGTTACTGCGAAAGTTAAAGGTAAGAGCTGTACCTGAAGCAACCTGATTTCCTAATCCGTCTAATCCGTCCCAATAGAAATAATTATTTCCAGCAATTATTGGTTTTTCCAACAGACGGTCTTCAGCATCAAATTTCCCGTCATTGTCCAAATCGATAAATATGGTACCTATACCCGCTTTGCTGCTAAATAGGTTTAAGGAAAGGCGAGGGTTGCCCCCGGCATCGCAGAAGGCATTAGTAGCAACTGTACTTACGGCTTGGGTGGTGGCCGTAGCGTAAAATTCAGTATCTGGGTCGTTCACAAATAAAGGAAACTCCGGATATATATCGGTAGAGGTATAGCCGGAGCTTCGGGCTTTGCTTTTGCGGTAATCGAGGTAGGTACTGCCGGCCGGGTGGGCCGCTGGGTTAGTACCTAGGCTATTAGCCACAAATATGGCTTCGAAGGGCTGGGCACCAAAATAATTTACCTTTTTCACGTAAAAGCCGCCATCATCGGCCGCCATGGTGGCAAATAGCGAAAAGGTGGAGGCTAAGCGGTTAGTAAAGTTGCTAGTAGTAAATGCCCACTGTCTGGAGTATAAACGGCCAGTACGTTCTATATTACTACCATCTACTACGGTAAAGTCCCAGAGGTTGTAGTAGGAAAGGTTGTTAGTATAGTCGCTATCAGATTCGAGCGCTCCGCCGATGGGGTTAGTAAATTCCACCCAAATGTGGCGGGTTTGTCCGGTAG
This sequence comes from uncultured Roseivirgaceae bacterium, assembly GCA_964504565.1. Taxonomy (GTDB): domain Bacteria; phylum Bacteroidota; class Bacteroidia; order Cytophagales; family Cyclobacteriaceae; genus Cesiribacter. Next base: position 149,293 of record CAZDEY010000009.1, on the reverse strand, counting down.
TATTCGTCCAGCTTAGAGGGCTGTAGCCGGTAGTTACGCCAGCCCGGTTGGGGCCAACTAAAGCTTGCGCCGATGTAGCAATAACCCCGTTTTGGCCGGTGGCTAGTAAATTTCGGTTGGTAGTGTTATTATTCAGAATTACTGAATAAGCGGCTACCGGGGTACCGGCGTTGTCGTATTTTAGGCGAATGCGTAAGCGGTGCTCGTTTCCGGCAGCACCGGCCGCTAATGCATAAGCCCGCTGCACGCCAAAGTACAGCGTTTCGCCGGGCTTTACGATTACGTACAGACGCTCATTGGCCGGGGCACCCGGCGATAAGAATCCGTTCGAGTTAATTCCTGCATCGTGCAGCAAATACCCAACATAGTCATTAGTGCCCGAGGCACTACCCCCCTTTCTATTCGGGGCCAGGTTCTTGGAACCCTCTGCAGCCAATTTTTGGCCGCTTAGAATACTCACTATTATAAGTAAGTAAATGATCTTGTTCATGATCTCCCGTTATAAGTTTCTCCTGAACAAATGTAGATTGGGTTATTAGAAGAAATTTTTAACTTATAAGGGTTATATGTAGTAGGCAATATTACTTTATTGGAAGAAATATTTTAGCCGTGATTTATAGGGTAAAACCTGCAAATCAGAACGGTGTGTCATATTTATGATATGATAACACAACGCTAAAGAGTAGGTGGTAACGTAATATTTATAAGGATAAGAATGATTAATATATAATGTTAGGAACGGAATATAGTTACCAATTTCGCAGAAGTTCTTCTTTAATGGTTTTGTACTATTTACACATTGTAAATATTATAATTGTATGAATAGCCCAGCCAGAATATTACATTAGAAAAATGCAGTAAAGTATTTTTTTTCCTTATCCTGAACGGAAAAGCCCTTTTCTAAACCATTTCAGTAAAAATTAATTAGGAGTTAATTTGATAATGGCACAATATAATTTGTTATATAGCTTTGTATTCAGGATGTTTCCGATAGTTATTTTATAAAAGCTATAAGGTATAAGATTAAAAAAAGCCCGGAAATTTTTCCGGGCTAATGGATTCGGCTATACTTTCATGGTAACCCATTTTCCAAGAGTCTTCCAGTTTACTTTGCTACCGTGCATTAATATACCGATGCGGTAAATACGCCCGGCTAGCCAGGCTATAGCAAAAAAGCCTATTATTAGCAGTATCATACTAAGGGCAATTTCCCAGCCGGGTACTCCAAACGGAATGCGCATCATCATGATTACTGGTGAGAAAAGCGGAATTATACTAAGCCAGAATGCCAGCGTTGAATTAGGATTAGCTAAAACCGGCCCCAGCATTACTATAGAAAATATGAGTGGTATGGTTACCGGCAGCATAAATTGCTGAGTATCAGTTTCACTATCGGCCCCGGCCCCAACGGCGGCAAATAACGAGCCGTAAAGTAGATAGCCCCCTAAAAAGTAGAACACAAAACACCCTACTAGCAAAGGAATAGATAAGCTTTCGGTTGATTTAGTAATGTTACTAATGGCAATTTGGGTATCAGTAAACTCTTCGGTTTGTTCCTGTTCTTCGTCTGTCATTTGCTGAATTTGAGCAATTCTTTCCTGATTCAGGCCAACTGTACTTAAGCCAATACTATACAAACCAAACGACAAGATAATCCAGATTAGGAATTGGGTGAACCCAACCGCAGCAACGCCCACAATTTTACCCACCATTAATTGAGTAGGTTTTACTGAAGAGATAATTACTTCTACAATTCGGCTGGTTTTTTCCTCCACTACACCTTTCATAATTTGTACCCCGTACATGAATATAAAGATGTAGATCAGGAAGGAAGATATATAGCCAATACCGGTATATAAGCCAGTACTGGCCGAAGTTTCCTCGCCGTTAGCTAGTTTAATTTCGTTAAGCGAAACTTTACTACGTAAGCCTTCAATTACACTTTTGTCTAGCTCGCTCCGCTCTAGTTTAAGGTTCTCAAAGCGTTCTTCCAGCAAACCTTCAATACGGCCTATGGTGGACATTCCGGCGCTTTTCTCGCTGAAAAATGTAATGCCTTTGGGCTCATCTAAGGTAGTGGGCGGAATATACAGAATGCCAAATACGCCTGATTCGCCCATTTGCTCTTTACGACTGCTGAGATCTTTACCAGCCAAAGTAAATTGTAGGTTACCCCGATCCTCTAGGGCTGTAGTTAACAGGCCGCTTTCATCTACTATTTCTATATTCTTAACCTCATCTTCGGCATTTAAACCTAGCCAGATAGGTACGGCAAACATAGCCCCAAATAAAATTGGACCAAGAAGGCTCATTATTAAAAAACTCTTCTTCTTTACGCGGGTTAGGTACTCGCGCTTTATTATTAGTAATATCTTATGCATGCTGAAGCTCCTCCTGCGGCTGGTTATCGCTAACCATTTGTATGAATATGTCGTTTATACTAGGTATTTTTTCTTCGAAGCGGTGAATTTCGGTTAAGGGAATTAACTGCTGAAGAAGGGAATTGGGGCTGCCACCGCCCGGCAAATGCAAGGTGCTTAGCTCCAGCCCATCTTCCAATAATTCAGAATTAACCAGTTGTATACCGGCCGGTAGGGTGTGCGCCGCCAGTTGGCCCCGGTGCTCTACCCAGTAGGTATTGCTGCGGAATTGGTTCTTTATTTCGCGCTTACGGCCATCCAGTATTTTACGGCTCTTATGAATTAGCGCAATATGGTCACACAGTTCTTCTACGCTTTCCATACGGTGGGTAGAAAATATAATGGTGCTGCCCCGCTCGCGCAATTGCATAATTTCGTCTTTAATTAAGTTGGCATTTACGGGGTCAAAGCCGCTAAAGGGCTCATCCAGAATAATCAGGTCGGGCTCGTGCAGTACGGTGGCTATAAACTGTACCTTCTGCCCCATACCTTTGCTTAAATCTTCTATGGTTTTACCAGCCCATTGGCTCAGGTTAAGGCGTTCCAGCCAGAATTTTATCCGCTGGCGGGCTTCCTTCTCAGTTAAACCTTTAAGCTGAGCCAAGTACATAAGTTGCTCGCCCACCTTCATTTTTTTATACAAGCCACGTTCTTCCGGCAAATATCCAATTGCTCGTATATGCTCCGGGTTAAGCAATTCGCCTTTTATGCGGATTTCTCCTTGATCGGCAAATAGAATTTGAGTTATTATACGAATTAGCGTGGTTTTGCCGGCTCCATTCGGACCCAAAAGCCCAAAGATGCTTCCGGTGGGTATGGTTAGGCTTACATCGTTAAGGGCAGTATGCTTGGCATAATGCTTAGTAATGTGGCGAGCCTCTAAAATAGGGGGTGCTGTTGACATAGTGTTAACAGGTTAGGGTTGGTAAGAAGGTAAAAGGTAAGGAAAAAGGGGGTAAAGCCATGAAATATTTAGCCTAGCGGCCTAAAATTAGTGCAAGCGGAAGCTCTATTAGTGCTGAATTGGGTAAGGCAGGTTAAAAGCCGTACCTTTGATGGAATGAAGGAATGAAGGAATGAAGGAATGAAGGAATTAATTTTAATACTTTGTACTTAATACTAAATACTAGTAACTAATTCATAATTTATAATTATACAAGATGAGTCAACAAGCTAAACAAGGAGATACAGTGGCCGTGCATTATACGGGCCGGTTAAAAGACGGACAGGTTTTTGATAGTTCGCGTGAACGCCAGCCCCTGGAGTTTCAGGTGGGCGGCGGCCAAATGATTGCCGGTTTTGATAAAGCGGTTAACGATATGAAAGTAGGCGACCAGAAAACTGTGGAGATACCCGCCGCCGAAGCCTACGGTGAACGCCGCGAGGATATGTTAATTGCCGTGCCGCGCGAGCAGGTGCCGGCCGATATTACTCCTCAGGTAGGCATGAAATTGGCTATTAATAATGGCGGGCAGGCTATGCCGGTAACCATTGCCGAGGTAAGCGAAGAAAAAGTTGTTTTAGATGCTAACCACGAGTTGGCCGGTAAAGACCTGGTTTTCGATATTGAACTTATGGAAGTTAAGTAACTTCCTGAAGCAATATTTAAAGTAGAGAAGCTGCCTTTTAGGTAGCTTTTTTATTTAGAAGGAAGTATGCGGAACGGAATAGATTTATTCCTTTCAAACAACCATAATTTATTTAAATCGCCGGTTAGGGTTGAGTAGCGGGTTAAGTCGGGGTATATAACTTCTTTTACTTCCTGCGAAACCACATCCAGCCAGCCTACTTTATTTTCACTAATGTAATACAAGCGCCCATCGGCGGCCTGATATACGCGGGCGGGGGGCAGTTTTTGCGTTTGCTGGTAATTTCCCAGCCGGTCAAACTGCAGCAGTTCATTACCGCTCAGCAACCACAAGCGATTATTCTTCATCCAGAAGGCATCTGCCCGTAAAGGGTTGTCAATTTCAACGTCGTAGAGCGATACCGATGTTAGCTCCTGCCCGGTTTCAGCGTCAATCTTTAACAGGCGTAGATTATTTAGGTCAATCATCCACCACTGGTTGTCGTCGGCCACGGCTACGGCTTCAATAAAATAACTAGGAAGCCATTCTTGCAGAAGCTGGGTTTGGCGTTCAATTAGAAACCGGTCCAGTGTGGTTAGGCTTTGGTTATTTCTATCGAACAGTACCAATTTGCGGCCGGGCTTAGGTACCAGTTGTTTAATAGTAAGTAGCCTTTCGGGGCTGTAGTAGGCTAGTTGTTGGCCCAAGCTGTCGTAGCTCCAAACCTGATTTTTATTGTCGGCTACGTACAGAA